>NZ_BONP01000015.1 GCF_016862775.1 Cellulomonas phragmiteti
TGGGGTGGGCTGGATTGCTCTTTCACGGGGCGGAGGGGGGGTGGGGGTGGGGGTGGGGGGGTGGGGGCGTCGTAGCCTGGCCGGGTGCCCGCACCCGCGCTGTTCGTCGTCTCGGGGCTGACGCAGTACGCCGGGGCCGCGCTCGCGGTGGGGCTGTTCGCGGTGCTGCCCGCGGGCAACGTCGCGTGGCTGCGGGTCGCCGTCTCGGCGGTCCTGCTGCTGGCCTGGCGCCGGCCGTGGCGCGTGCGCGAGCTCTGGGAACCGCGGCGCCTGGCGGTCACCGCGCTGTTCGGGGTCGTCCTGGCCACGATGAACGTGACCTTCTACATCGCGATCGAGCACCTGCCGCTCGGGACCGCGGTCGCCCTGGAGTTCATCGGCCCGGTGGCCGTGGCCGCGGTGACGGGGTCCGGCGTGCGGGAGCGCGCGGCGATCGCGATCGCGGCCGTCGGCGTCGTGCTGCTGGCGGGTGTGAGCCTCGACGCCGGGCCCGGCGCGACGACGGGCCTCGTGGCGATCGGCGTCGCAGCCGCGTGCTGGGCCGCGTACATCGTGCTGGGCCGTCGGGTCGCGCGCGCCGGGGCACCGGGGGCCAGCGGGCTCGCGGTCGCGATGACCGCCGGGGCGCTGGTCCTGTCCCCGTTCTTCGTCGCCGGCTCCGGCCCCGTGCTCGTCGACGCCCGGCTCGCGGGGATCGTCGTCGCGATCGCGGTGTGCTCGTCCGTCGTGCCGTACGCGCTGGAGCAGGTCGTGCTGCGCCGCGTCAGCTCGGCCACCTTCGCGATCCTGCTCGCGCTGCTGCCGGCCACCGCGACCGTCGTCGGGGCCGTCATGCTGCGGCAGTGGCCGCACGGTCTCGAGCTGGTCGGCCTGGTCCTGGTGTCCGGCGCGATCGCGCTGACGGCCCGCGCGGACAGCGCCTGACGGACGCCCTACAGGTACTGGCCGGTCGACGGCCGCAGGTCGTCCGGGGCGTCGGGGCCCGCCGCGGGCACCGGGAACCCGCCCGGCCCGGGGGCGTGACCGGGCGGCAGCGCGCGGCGCATCTGCGTCAGCTGCGCCTGCGCGGCCATCTGCTGCGCGACGAGCGCGGTCTGGATGCCGTGGAACAGGCCCTCGAGCCACCCCACCAGCTGCGCCTGGGCGATCCGCAGCTCGGCGTCGGACGGCGCGGTGTCCTCCGTGAAGGGCAGCGTGATGCGGTGCAGCTCGGCGAGGAGCTCGGGGGACAGGCCCTCCTCGAGCTCGTGCAGCGACCGCTCGTGGATCTCGGCCAGCCGGGCGCGCGCCGCGTCGTCGAGCGGCGCCGAGCGCACCTCGTCGAGCAGCTGCTTGATCATCGTGCCGATCCGCATGACCTTGGCGGGCTGCCCGACCATGCCCGCCAGGTCCTCGTCACGACCCGGCGCCGACCCGTCGGCGGCATCCTGCGGCGGCACGACGACGACCCGCGGGGCCGGTGCCGCGGTGCCGTCGCCGCGGGCGTCGCCCCCTGCGGCCGGGTCGGTGGTCTGCTCGTCGCGGTGCTCGCCGTGGTCCACCCGCACATCATCGTCGAGACGGCCGCGGGCCGCAGCCCTCGCCGGGCGGCCGCTGGCTAGGGTGGACGCATGGCGTGGCTGAGCACACCGGCGCACGGTCGCTGGCTCGAGGCGGAGACGGACCGGCTGTGGGAGTTCGGCCGGGCGTCGCGCCGCGCGTCCGGGGGCTTCGCCCGTCTCGACGACGTCGGGCGGCCGCTGCCCGGGCCGGTGGAGCTGTGGATCACGTGCCGCATGACGCACGTGTACGCGCTCGCGCACCTCGCCAGCCGGCCGGGCGCCGCGGCGCTCGTCGACCACGGCCTGGCCGCCCTGGCGGGCCTGTTCCACGACGACGAGCACGGCGGCTGGTTCGCCGAGGTCGACGTCGACGGGACACCGCGCGACACGACCAAGGCGGCGTACCCGCACGCGTTCGTGGTGCTCGCGGCGTCCAGCGCGACCGCCGCCGGGCGCCCCGGCGCGCGGGCGCTGCTCGACGAGGCGCTGGCCGCGCAGGACAGCTGGTTCTGGGACGAGCACGCGGGCATGGTCGTCGAGGAGTGGGACCGCACGTTCACGGACCTCGACCCGTACCGCGGTGTGAACGCCGCCATGCACACCGTCGAGGCGTACCTCGCCGCCGCCGACGTCACGGGGGACCGGCGCTGGCTCGACCGCGCCGTGCGGGTCGTCGAGCGGGTCGTCCACGGCTTCGCCCGCGGCAACGCCTGGCGCATCCCCGAGCACTTCGACGCCACGTGGACCGCCGACCTCGAGTACAACGCCGACACCCCGGCGCACCCGTTCCGCCCCTACGGCGCGACCGTGGGGCACGGGTTCGAGTGGGCGCGCCTCACCCTGCACGCGCGCGCCGCGCTGCAGGCCCGCGGGGACGACGTGCCGGCGTGGCTGCTCGACGACGCGGTGGCACTGGCCGACGCGGCGGCGCGCGAGGGCTGGGACGTCGACGGTGCCCCGGGCTTCGTCTACACCGTCGACTGGCAGGGGCGGCCGGTCGTGCGCGAGCGCATGCACTGGGTGGCGGCCGAGGCGATCGCGGCCGCCGCCGCGCTGCACGCCGCCACCGGCGACGCCCGCTACGACGACCTCTACACGCAGTGGTGGGACTACGTCGGCGAGCACGTCCTGGACCGCGACGGCGGGTCCTGGTGGCACGAGCTCGGGCCGGACAACCGGGTCTCGCGCACGGTGTGGGCCGGCAAGGCCGACCTCTACCACGCGGTGCAGGCCACGCTGATCCCGCGGCTGCCGCTGACGCCCGCCCTCGCACCGGCGCTCGCCGCGGGGCTGCTCGGCTGAGCCCCTCGACTCAGGGGACCAGCAGGAGCTTGCCGAAGACCTCGCCGGACTCGAGCATCGTGTGCGCGCGCGCCGCGTCGGCCAGCGGGACCCGGGCGTGCACGACGGGCTGGACGCGACCGTCCAGGACCAGGGGCCACACGTGCTCGCGCACGTCCGCCATGATCGCCGCCTTCTGCGCCGCCGGCCGGTCCCGCAGCGTCGTCGCGATCACGGACCCGCGCCGCGCCATGAGCGCCGGCAGGTCGAGCTCGCCGCGGCGCCCCTGCTGCAGGCCGATCACGACGAGCCGCCCGCCCTCGGCCAGCAGCTCCACGTTCGACCGCAGGGCCCGGCCGCCCAGCACGTCGAGGACGACGTCGACGCCGCGCCCGTCGGTCGCGTCCGCCACGGCCTGCGCGACGTCCTGCGTCCGGTGGTCGACGACGACGTCGGCCCCGAGCCCGCGCACGCGCGCGCAGCGCTCCGCGCCGCCGGCCGTGGCGAGCACCCGGTGCCCCAGCACGTGCGCGAGCTGGACCGCCACCGACCCGACACCGCCCGACCCGCCGTGCACGAGCAGCGTCTGCCCCGGTGCGAGCGCCGCGGCGCGCAGGTTCGACCAGACGGTCGCGAGGGCCTCGGGCAGGGCCGCCGGGTCCTCGATCCCGCTCCCGGAGGGGACGCGGAGCGTCTGGGAAACGTTCGCCGTCACTCGTTCGGCGTAACCTCCGCCCCCCAGGAGGGCGGCGACGCGATCGCCGACACGGGGCACGACCCCGCCCGACGCGGCCGCCCCCGGGGTGTCGGCCCGGACGTCCGGCGGCCCCACCGCCAGCACCATGCCCGCCACCTCGAGACCCGGCCAGGCGGGTGCGCCAGGGGGCGGCGGGTAGTGACCCGCACGTTGCAGCAGGTCAGCGCGGTTGACGCCCGCAGCCTCGACCTCCACCAGGACCTCGCCGGGCCCGGGAACCGGGTCGGGGACCTGCTCGACGCGCAGCACGTCCGGTCCGCCCGGTGAGGACACGACGACGGCACGCACGGCACGCACCGTAGGGCGGGGGACCGGGTGAAGGCACGCAGGCGCGCCGGGGCAGTCCGTGCACGCACGACCGTTTTGCGTCGTACATGGCGTATCGGGAGGGGTGAGGTCCGTGGCAAACTCGGCGCGCGGGCTAATGGTCCGGTGTCCAGGTACCGATGAAGCGCAGACGGCAGTCACCGGCGGTGGTTGCATGACGGACGCGAGCGGTACAGCCAGCGTCCGACGTCGGGCGAAGGGAAAGGATCGACATGCTGCGACGGCTCGGCATCCGTGCCAAGGTCCTGGCGGTCCTCGCCGTGCCCATGATCGTCCTGCTCGTGGCCGGTACGTACATCTCGTACGGCGCGATCCAGGACCTTCGGTACGCGAGAGCGACCCAGACCGTGGTGCGCACGCTCGATGCGCTGAGCCCGCTGACGGCGGCGTTCCAGCAGGAGCGGATCCTGTCCCTGACGGGTGCGACACCGGAACAGGTGGCCGGCGCGCGTCAGGTGACGGACAGCGCGCTCGCGGACACGCGTGAGGTCACGGCCGACCTCGACCTCAGCGAGTTCCCCGACGCGGTGGTCAAGGAGTTCCGCGACCAGCAGGAGTCCTATCGGACCGCCCTGCCCCAGCTGCGTCAGCGCATCGACGACAACGCGCAGCGGGTCATCATCAAGAACGGGTTCCAGGACATCCTCGACGGGCAGATGCGCGTCATGGAGGGTGTGGCGAACTCCCTGCGCGACCGCGACCTGGCGGAGTACATCACCGCGAACCGCGAGCTGGCCCTGCTCAGCGACGCGCTCGTCAACGAGTACGTCACCGGTATCGAGCTCAAGAGCGCGGTCGTCGACAGCCCCGCCCTCGCGCGGCGGTTCCAGTCCGAGACCACCGCCACCGAGCTGGCGCGTGAGCGCGCCCGTCTCGCGGTCGCCGGCCTCGGCATCGACGGGCTCGCCGTCAGCTCCGGTGACCCGACCGCGACCCTGCTCTCCATGCGCGCCCTGTTCACGCAGGGTTCGGTGGGCGCCGTCGCGACCATCGACACGGTCTCGTGGACGACGCAGACCACGAACCAGATGACCATGCTCAGCGAGGTCAACACCGGCGTGCTCGCCGGCGCCGACGTGGTCGCCGACGCCGGTGTGGGCGAGGCCCGTGACAGGGCCCTCATCACCGTCGCCCTCGCGCTCCTCGCGCTCGTCGTGTCCTTCCTCTTCGCCGTCACGGTCTCCCGCTCGATCGTCATCCCGCTGCGTCGCCTCACCAGCGCCGCCGCCGACGTCCGCGAGCAGCTGCCCCGCCTGGTCGAGCAGGTGGCGACCCCCGGCGAGGGCCCGGAGATCACGCTCGCACCGATCCCCGTCCGCTCGAGCGACGAGGTCGGCCGCCTGGCGCAGGCGTTCAACGCGGTGAACGCGACGACCGTGCAGGTCGCCCAGGAGCAGGCGGCCCTGCGTGGCTCCATCGCGGAGATGTTCGTCAACGTCGCCCGCCGTGACCAGGTCCTGCTCAACCGGCAGCTGTCCTTCATCGACTCGCTCGAGCGGGCGGAGGAGGACCCCGGGACGCTGGCCAACCTGTTCCGCCTCGACCACCTCGCCACCCGGATGCGCCGCAACGCGGAGTCCCTCCTCGTGCTCGCCGGCATCGACTCCGGTCGGCGCCTGCGGGACGCGATGCCGCTGTCGGACGTCATCCGCACGGCCTCGTCCGAGATCGAGCAGTACGACCGGGTCCAGCTGGACCTGCAGGTCGACCCGCACATGCTGGGCTTCAACGCCCTGTCGGCCGCCCACCTCATCGCCGAGATCCTCGAGAACGCCACGGTCTTCTCCGAGCCGGAGACGCCGGTCGTCGTGAGCACGGGCGTGTCCGGTGCCTCGGTGGTCGTGCGCATCACCGACCAGGGCCTGGGGATGACCGAGGCCGAGATCGAGGCGGCCAACCGCAAGATCATCTCGGTGTCCGCCGGTGACGCGCTGGGTGCCCAGCGCCTGGGCCTGTTCGTCGTCGGCCGCCTCGCCCAGCGCCTCGGCGCCGAGGTGACGCTGCGCAAGCGCGTCGGCGGGACCGGGACCGAGGCCTTCGTGCAGTTCCCGAGCACGCTGTTCTCGGCCAACGAGGTCAACGCGTACGGAGCGCTCCCGCCCAGCGCGGCGCCCGTCCAGTCGTCCGGCCTGCCCGAGATCGAGATCCCCGAGGTCCGTGCGGTCGACCTGGCCGAGCTGACCGACGGCGAGACGTCGCTGGGTCTGCCGCGACGCCGTCGCGGTGACGACACCGGTGCCGCGCCCGTCACGCAGCCCGCCGCCCCGGCAGCGAGCAGCGACGACGACCCGATCCCGGTCCCGGTGATCAACGGTGCGTCTCCCGGTGGGCTGCCCTCGCGGTCCCGCAAGACCTTCGACGAGGACAACATCGTCCTGCCCGTCGCCCCGGACACGCGGCTGTCGCCCGAGCTCTCGGTCGACACCGGCGAGTGGGCCCCCGCGGTCGCCGCCACCCCGCTGCGGGCCGGTCTGCCGACCCGCTCCCGCGCCGCGACGTCGGCGTGGGCCAGCGAGCCGCAGCAGGACGACGCGCGTCCCGCCTCCTCGGCGCCGGCCGACCCGGCCGCCCGTGCCGGGCTGTTCTCCGGATTCCGCAGCGGCCGTGACGTGCCCGAGGCGCCGCCCGCGCAGAGCCCGAACGGGTTCGTCGTGCCGTCCCTCGAGCCCGAGGAGTCGGAGGAGTCCGCCACGTCGGCGGCCCCCGCCGGCGACTCCGGCTGGCCCGTGCCGTCGTGGCGCGACCTCAGCAGCGGACTGCCGAGCCGTGGCGCGTCGCCGCAGGCGCCCGCCGCCGGGTCCGACGAGGCCCCGGTCGAGCAGTGGAGCGCGCCTGACACCGACTCCTGGACCGCGCCCCAGAGCGACGAGCAGACCTGGGCACCGACCCTGGCCGAGGAGCCGTGGCAGGCGAGCCCGGCGGAGCCGGCGCCGTGGGCGCAGGACGCCACGCACGCCGAGGACACCGGGCCGGCGACGCCCGCCGCGTGGGAGGAGCCGCAGGCTCCCGCCGCGTCGTGGGAGGCGCCGCAGCAGGCACCTGCCGCCGCGTGGGACGAGCCCCAGGCCCCGACCCCGTCGTGGGAGGAGCCCCAGGCTCCAGCCGCGTCGTGGGAGGAGCCCCAGGCTCCCGCCGCGTCGTGGGACGAGCAGCAGGCTCCCGCCGCGTCGTGGGACGAGCAGCAGGCTCCCGCCGCCGCGTGGGACCAGCCGGCGCCGTGGGCGCAGCCCGCAGCCGAGTCCGAGCTGCCCGCCGCCGGCGACGAGACGTCGACCTGGACCCAGGACGAGCCGGCCGCCTGGGAGAGCACCCCCGCGCAGCCCGAGCCGCAGCCTGAGCCGGAGCCCTCGTTCACGTCCTACAGCGGCTACTCCGGCTGGGCCGGCAGCAGCGACCGTCCGGCGCTGCAGTACACGGCCCCGTACGTGCCCTTCGAGCGCTCGCTCGACGAGGCACGGGCCTGGCACACCGGGGCGCTCCCGGTGGTCCCGGAGCCGACCCGCCATGCGGAGCCGGCCTGGTCGGCACCCGCCGCTGACAGCTCGACCTTCGAGCAGCACGAGGTCGAGGTCGAGGCCGAGCCGGAGGCTGAGGAGGAGGTGGCCGCGCCCTGGGCGCCGGTCGCCGCCGTGACGCCGCCGGCGTTCGAGACGGCCCCTGCGCCGGCCCGCGAGCCCGAGCAGAGCACGTGGCAGGCGCCGACCTGGCAGGACCAGCAGGCGCCCGTGGCCCCGGTGGCGCAGGCCGCCCCGGCCGCGGAGCCGACCACCGAGCAGTGGCGTCCGTCCACGCCCGCGTGGACCCGGTCCGCCGCACCCGACCAGCCGACGCAGATGTTCGCGCCGGTCGACTCGGCCCCGGTCGCCCCGGTCGCGCAGGCGCCCGTCGCCCCGGCGCCCGTCGCCCCGGCTCCGGTCGCGCAGGCACCCGCCGCTCCGGTGGCACCCGCGTGGCAGCCGACCTCGGCACCCGCACCGGCCGCGGCCGCAGCACCGGCGTTCAGCGACCTGGTCGCACCGTCGGACGACAAGCCGAAGCGTCGGTGGGGCGCCTTCTTCAGCCGCAAGAAGGACGACGGCGACGTGGTCGACGAGGCGCCGGCAGCTGCCGCGTCCCGCACCCCCGTCCGCACGTCGGCGTGGGGCCCCGACGGGGCCTCCGCCGCACCCGCCGCCCAGGCACCGGCCGCCAACGGTTGGGAGGCGCCCGCGTGGTCGGCGCCCCCGTCGCCGCAGTCGGCCGCGACCCCCGTCGTCCAGGAAGCGCGTCCCGCGCCCTCCTGGTCGCCGCCGGAGTGGGCCGGGCGTCAGCCCGCACCCGCCTCGACGGTTCCGCACCCGTCCGTCCCGCCGTCGGCCGCGCCTCGCGTGGGGACGCTCGACGACGAGGTGGCAGCGATGCTCGCCCTCCGCTCGGACATCCAGGAGCAGGCTCTCTCCGAGCTCAGCCAGCTGTCCGCGTACCGGCCCAGTGCCGTGGGAGCGGGCGGTTCGGAGCGACTCGCCAAGCGAGTGCCGAGCGCGGTTCCCGCCGCACCGGCACCCGTCGAGGAGCGCCCCGTCCAGCGTGACGCCGATCAGCTGCGTTCTCGCTTGTCCAGCTTCCAGACCGGTACGTCGCGTGGACGTCGCGCGGCTCACGGCCCCCAGGACGGTGACCACTCGTGATCCGACGAACCCGAAACCTCGGTGGCCCGTGTGTCACCGTGGACACCCCGCCCGCAGTCGGCTCAGACTGCACCATGAAGGAGGAAGTGTGACCGCGCTCAGCACCGAGGCAGCCAATTTCGGCTGGCTCCTGGACAACTTCGTCCGGACCGTGCCCGGCACTCGCCACACGCTCGTGGTGTCGGCCGACGGTCTGCTCATGGCGATGTCGGAGCAGCTCGACCGCACCAGCGGCGACCAGCTCGCGGCGATCGTCTCGGGCATGTCGAGCCTCACCCGTGGCGCAGCGCGCCAGCTCCGTGCGGGGGAGGTGCGCCAGGCGATCATCGAGATGGACAACCTGTTCCTGTTCCTGATGAGCGTCTCCAACGGCTCCGTCCTCGCCGTGGTGGCCGAGGCGACGTGCGACGTGGGCCTCATCGGCTACGAGATGGCGATGCTCGTCTCGCGCACCGAGGCCACGCTGACCCCGCAGCTCATCTCCGAGATGCGCGGCCAGCTGCCCATCGACGGTGCGACCCGGGCGCCCGTCGCCTGAGGCCGGCTGCGATGAGCGAACACGTCGAGTACGAGGCCCGAACGGTCCGGCCGTATGCCGTGACCGGCGGCCGCGTGCGCTCGGCCCGCTCCGACCTGCCTCTCGAGGCACTGGTCGAGGTGATGCCGGGTGCCGTGGCCAGCACGGGGCTGACGCCCGAGAAGCGCGCGATCATCCAGCACGCGTCGGCCGGGTACATCTCGGTCGCCGAGCTGTCGGCGCTCCTCCATCTGCCGCTGGGTGTGGTTCGGATCCTCGTGTCCGACCTCACCGACGCGAACTCTGTGCGTGTGCACACCTCACAGCCGGTCGAGGTCAACACCGGTGAAAGCCCCGCCCTGTCCCTGAGCGTGCTGGAGAGTGTTCTCAATGGCATTTCCGCCCTCTGACGCCGCCGTCGCCGCTCCGGCGGGGACCGCGGGCGCAGTCGCACCCACTGTCGTCAAGATCGTCGTCGCAGGCGGCTTCGCCGTCGGCAAGACGACCTTCATCGGCTCGATCTCCGACATCGAGCCGCTCAACACCGAAGCAGCCATGACCGAGCACTCCGTGGGCGTCGACGACGCCGGCGGTGTGTCGGACCGCAAGACGACCACGACGGTCGCGATGGACTTCGGTCGCATCGCGCTGCCGGGCTCGCTGTGGCTGTACCTGTTCGGGACCCCGGGCCAGGACCGCTTCCTCTTCATGTGGGACGACCTGGTGCGCGGCGCGATCGGCGCCGTCGTGCTCGTGGACACCGACCGCCTGGACCAGTGCTTCCCGGCCGTCGACTACTTCGAGTCGCGGGGCATCCCGTTCGTCGTCGGCGTCAACTGCTTCGACGGGATCGCCAAGCACCAGCTGGACGACGTCCGTGAGGCCCTCGCCATCCCCGCCCACGTGCCGGTGCTCTACACCGACGCGCGGTCGCGGGCGGCGACCAAGCAGGCTCTCATCGCACTCGTGCAGCTCGCCATGGAGCGCCTGCGCCAGCGGTGAGCACCGCAGCGCACGCGAACGGCCGGACCCCCACGGGGGCCGGCCGTTCGCGCGTCCCCGACCGGGTGGCCGGGCGCCCGCGGGGTCAGGATGGTGTCGTGCCCGCTCCACGGACGGCCCTCGACGCGGAGGTCCTGCTGGCGCGCGACCCGGTGGCGAGCGTCTACGTCGACGGCTCGGCGCTGAGCCGCTACCTGCCGGTGGCCCCCGAGGCGCGTGCGTGGGCGGGCTGGGCGGCGGAGCACGAGCCGGCCGCCGTGGTGTCCGGTGTCTCGGTGCTGGAGGCACGGGTCACGGCGGGCATGCTGGGCGTCGACGCGACGCTCGCGGTGCTCGACGCGCTGACGCGGCTGCCGACCATGCGCCTGTCCGACCAGGCCCTGCGCCGCGCCGTGCTGCTGCCGCCGGGGCTCGGGCCGTTCGCGGCGCTGCACGTGGGTGCCGCGCTGGCGCACGTCGGGGTCCGGGCGATCGCGACGTACGACCCCGCGACGGCGCGCGCCGCGGGCGCCGCCGGGCTCGTCGTGCTCAGCCCGGGGCGCCCCGCCGGCTGGTGGGGCTGACGCGGCGCGGGGTGCGCACCCGGCAGGTCCGCGCGGCCCGGGTCACCGAGACTGGGGTCATGACGTCTCCCACCCCCGACCCGCACGACCCGCGGTGGCACGTCCGTGCGCCGCGCGGCTGGATCAACGACCCCAACGGCATCGGCTGGTGGGACGGGCGCTGGCACGTGATGTACCAGTGGAACCCGCGCGCGTCCGTGTGGGGGGACATCCACTGGGGGCACGCCAGCTCGCCGGACCTGCTGCGCTGGGACCACGAGCCGACCGCGCTGGCACCGCGCCCGGGCATGCTCGACGCGGGCGGGGCGTGGAGCGGGGTCGCGGTCGCCGACGCCGGTGACGTCGCCCTGGTGTACAGCGCGGTGCGCGACACCGCGGCGAGCGCGGGCGTCGCCGTCGCCAGGCGCGGGCCGGACGGCCGCTGGGTGCAGCCCGACCGGCTCGCGGCGCCGCACCCCGCGCTGCCGGGGGTGGTCGAGGTGCGCGACCCGTTCCTGCTGACCGTGGACGGCCGGCGCCTCGGGATCCAGGGCGCGGGGACCCCGGGCGGTGGCGCCGTGCTGGTGTACGACGTCGCCGACCTCGACGACTGGCGGCTGCTGGGCACGCTGGTCGCCGCGGGGGACGTGCCGGACGGCCTGGACGCGCCGGGGCAGGTGTGGGAGTGCCCGCAGCTCGTGCAGGTCGGCGGGGTGTGGGTGCTGCTCGTGTCGTGGTTCGAGCGCGGTGCCGGTCCCGAGCGGCTGGGGGTCACGACGTTCACCGGCGACCTGGACCTCGCGGGGGACGTGCCGCGGTTCGTCGTGGCGTCGTCCGCGCCGTTCGACCGCGGCCCGGACGTCTACGCGCCGCAGGCGTGCGTCGCCCCCGACGGGCGGGTGCTGGTGTGGGGCTGGTCGTGGGAGGGCCGCGGCGACGGTCCGCTGGGCCGGCCGGCCGACGAGGTCGAGGCGGCGGGCTGGGCGGGCCTGCTGACGTTCCCGCGCGAGCTGGTGCCCGGACCCGACGGCAGCGTCGGCGTGCGTCCCGCGGCCGAGCTCGACGCGCTGCGCGCCCGTCCGCTGGCCGTCGCCCGCGACGACGCGGGTGCGCGGCTGGTCACCGACGAGGTGGCGTGGTGGGCGCGGTCCGCCGACGGGATCGAGGTCGCGCTCGTCGACGACGACGGGGAGGTCGTGGTGTGGGCCGCCGCCGCGGGGTGCGACGTGCTCGTGGACGGGTCGGTCCTCGAGGCCTTCGAGGCGGACGGGCGCAGCACGACGATGCGCGTCTACCGCCGCGGCGCGCACCGGTGGCGCGTCCGCTCCCGCGGCGGTCTGGAGGTGTGGGTGCTCGGCCTGCCCGTGGCCGGGTGGCCCCGCTGCGCGGTGGACGGCGGGCGACCTCGGTGTGGGAGACTCGACGCCGCCGTCGGCTCGTCCGGCGGCACGGGAGGGCTGGCTGAGCGGCCGAAAGCGACGGTCTTGAAAACCGTTGGTGCGGTGACCCCGCACTCAAGGGTTCGAATCCCTTGCCCTCCGCGAGTGGTGTGAACGTGCAGGTCAGGTGCGTATATGGAGAGGTCGAGGCGCTGCCTTGAGGTCTATACGGTGACGGACGCCACCAGACTCGTGTGGCTAACCTTTGGCTAACGAAACGGCTCGCACTGCGGCTACCGACATGGCTGCCGGAGTGGTCGGTAGTCCGGAACCGGGACATCTCGACTAGCTGTACTGCCCAGGCAGGTTGGTCAACCGCGTGTTGGGCGGGACCTTGCCGATGGCTGAGTGGGGCCGGTGGTGGTTGTACTGGTGAAGCCATCCTGGCAGGGCTTTGCGGCGAGCGGTCTCGGACTTGTAGTGCTGGGCGAACGCCCACCCCGCGGCCATGGTGCGGTGGAACCGCTCGATCTTCCCGTTGGTCTGCGGGCGGTAGGGGCGGGTCTTCTTGACGCTGATGCCCAGCTCGGCGCAGGCGTCGCGCCAGGCGTGAGACCTGTAGGCCGACCCGTTGTCCGACAGGACGCGTTCGACGCTCACCCCGCGGGCAGCGAACCAGGACACCGCCCGACGCAGCACCCCGACGGCGGTGGTCGCGGTCTCGTCGTCGTGGATCTCGGCGTAGGCGACCCGGGAGTGGTCGTCGATGACGGTGTGAACGAACGCGGTGCCGAGCTTCGGCTGCCCGTAGACGTTCCGGTTGGCGCCCGGGGTCGCGGCGCGGTGCCGGTTGCCTTGTCGGCGTCCGACGAACCGCCAGCCGCCACCGTCGGGGATGTTGCCGAGCTTCTTGACGTCGACGTGGATCATCGCCCCGGCGTACGGGTGCTCGTAGCGACGGATCGGTTCACCGGTGCGGATGTCGACATGGGAGAGCCGGTTGAGCCGGCAGCGGGTCAGCACGGCGTGCACGGTCGAGGCCGGCATGCCCAGGCGGGCGCCGATCTCGATCGGGGACAGCCGCATCTTCCAGCGCAGGTGCACTACCCGGCGCACCTGGTGCTGCGGGGTCTTGTTGGCGACCCGGTGCGGGCGACTCGAACGATCACCCATCGCTTCGGCGCCCATCGCGGCGTAGCGGTCGGCCCACCGCTTTGCGGTCGGCCACGACACGTGGAACCACTCGGCCGCCCGAGCGACCGGCCAACCCTCATCGACGATCAGACGAGCGATGCGCAGGCGCATCACCGGGGTCAGAGCAGCGTTAGCGTGGGACACGAAGACCTCCTGGTCGTCGAGCGGAACCTCAGCAGCTCCACTCCACGCCGGGAGGTCTTGGGTCTGCTGCACGAGTAGGTGACACCTGACCTGTGGGGACGAGGGTCCCCGCTGGAAGGATGTGCACCGTGCCCAGACCCCATCCGAAGGAGTTCCGCGACGACGTCGTGGCCGTGGCCCGCCGCGGAGAGGCTCCGCTGTCGCAGATCGCGAAGGACTTCGGGATCTCCGACTCATGCCTGCGCAACTGGATGCGCGCCGCGGACGTCGAGGACGGCAACCGGCCCGGGGTGACCCGCTCGGAGTCGGTCGAGCTGCGAGAGGCGAACCGGCGGATCCGACTCCTGGAGCAGGAGAACGAGGTCCTGCGCCGCGCAGCGGCGTACTTGTCCCAGGCGCACCTGCCGGGAAAAGGCTCTACCCGCTCGTGAGCGAGCTCGCTGCCGACGGGGTCCCCGTCGCGGTGACGTGCCGGGTCCTCAAGCTCGCCAGACAGCCCTACTACCGCTGGCTCGCCGAGCCCGTGACGACCCGTGAGGTCGAGCAGGCATATCTCGCGAACGCGCTGTTCGACGCCCACCGCGATGACCCGGAGTTCGGTCACCGGCTCCTGGCTGACGAGGCCGCCCGCGCTGGGCTGGTCGCCTGCGACCGAACCGTCTGGAGGATCTGCTCGGACAACGGCTGGTGGTCGGCGTTCGGCAAGAAGCGCAGCCGCGGTGGCAAGAAGGCCGGCCCGCCGGCCCACGACGACCTCGTGCTGCGCCAGTTCAGGGCCGACGCGCCGAACCGGTTGTGGCTCTGGGACATCACCGAGCACCCCACGAACGAGGGCAAGGTCTACCTCTGCGCGATCAAGGACGTGTACTCCAACCGGATCGTCGGATACTCGATCAACTACCGGATGACGTCCCAGATCGCGGTAGACGCGCTGCTCAGCGCGGTGCGGCGACGCCGCGACGTGGCCGGGTGCGTGGTTCACAGCGACCGCGGCAGCCAGTTCCGCAGCCGGAAAGTGGCCCGCGTCCTGGACCGCCACGACCTGGTCGGGTCGATGGGCCAGGTCGCCTCGGCGGGCGACAACGCCGCCATGGAGAGCTTCTTCTCCCTGCTGCAGAAGAACGTGCTCAACCGGCGCCGCTGGGCCACTCGGCAGGACCTGCGGATCGCCATCGTCACCTGGATCGAAAGGACCTACCACCGCCGCCGCCGACAGCACCGTCTCGGTCGACTGACGCCCATTGAGTACGAGACGATCAACACCCCTCAGGTCGCACTCGCCGCCTGAGACCGACTGTCACCTACTCGTGCAGCAGACCCAACCGCAGCCACGGGCAGGGCTGCCCCGGGTGCGCTGAGCACGGCTTCAACCCGGCGCGTCCCGGCTACCTGTACTTCCTTGAGCACGCGGCGCTGAACGCCTACAAGATCGGCATCACGAACGTCGGGACTACCCGCCTGGCGGCGTTTCAGGCCGCCGGGTGGGCAGTACTCGCGCTCAGCCGGTTCGAACGGGGCCAAGACGCGGCCGACGTCGAACGCGCCATCAAGAACTGGTGGAGGGCCGAGCTCGGCATCCCGCCGTACCTGAGCGCCCTGGACACACCAGGGACTGGGGGGTGGACCGAGACGATTTCTCGTGACGCCGTCACAGCTCTGTCGGTCCTCGAGCGGATCGCCTCAGAGCCCAGCGCGAGGAACGGGTCGAGCGCCGGCCGAGCTAGCGCCGGACGACACCTCGTCGGCGAGAAGCCCCGCTCACTCCGGTTGGGCGATCGGTAGACCGAGCAAGGTGTTGCGACGGTTGAGCGGGTGCTGGTCGGGGTGCCACCGCAGCACCCAACCCGACGCAGTCAACGTCTCGCATGCGTCGAGCGCGGTCGCGCCGATCTCGACGTCGGTGACGCGGGCGACTTCATTCCCGTACCGGTACGCGGGCACCCAGAAGTGCGCGCCGGCGTCGAGCAGCGCGCGGACTTCGGCTGCGTCAGCGTCGCTAGCCGCCCATAGCCATGTGGACCGAGGGCTCGTGGTCACCTGCAGCTCGTGCGTCATGGGTCGAATCCTCGCAGCGGCCCACGCTGGCTGTCAGCGCACCTGGCCGTGCGGCGTGCGCGGTGATCATGCGCCGTTCGCGCTGGGCGGCGCACGGTAGTTCGCCCCCGTGACGCTCCACTGTCGTGAGATCGTCGGGGCACGGTGACGCGGCGAGCAGGAGGGTGCTGGACATGGCGAAGACGAGGGTCTTCATCAGTTTCGACTACGACAACGACTCCGACTTGAAGACTCTGCTCGTTGGGCAGGCAGCCAACCCGAACGCACCATTTGACATCGCCGACTGGTCGATCAAGATCGCCTCTCCGACGTGGCGGGACGAGGCGCGGCGCCGCATCCGCGCGAGCGACGTGGTTGCCGTGATCTGCGGCCTGCGGACCCACACCGCCACCGGTGTCGCCGCGGAGGTGAGCATCGCCCAGGAGGAGGGCAAGCCGTACTTCCTGCTGTGGGGACGGACGCAGGGCACGTGTACGAAGCCGACCTCCGCCCGCTCGTCCGACAAGCTCTACAGGTGGACGTGGGACGACCTGAAGTCGCTGGTCGGTGGAAGTCGGTGAGTCACCCGACAGAGGGCCGCGATCCCGCGACCCTTGACCAGTACAAGCTTGCCGCTGAGATGGCCGACCGGGTGTCGGCGCGACGCGGCAACGCGAACACCTACTTCGTCTCCCTGCAGAGCGCACTCGTGGCCGTCTTGGGATTCCTCACCGCCGGCGCCTCGGCTCCGGACCGATGGGTTCTGGTGGCGGTGTGCTCCGCGGGACTCGTGACCGCGACCACGTGGTACTTGCTGCTCCGCAGCTACCGAGACCTGAACCGCGCGAAGTACGAGGTGATCTGCCGCATCGAGGCCCAGTTGCCGCACCAAGTCTTCAGCGACGAGTGGATCTCGCTCAAGCGTGACCCGGTGAAGTGGTGGCGTCCGCGCTACGCCGAGCTTGGCACCGTCGAGCGAGTGGTGCCGCTCGCCTTCGCGGGGCTCAACGTCGCTCTCGGCTACTACATAGGGTGGGGATGATGTACCTCGACGATGTCGCTGCTGCTGTCCGAACCCACATCCCGAGCGACGTGGACGTTCCCCCTGACAGCGAGCACCTGTTCCTGCTCTACGCGGTCCTGGTTCGCGCTAAGGGCCGGACCGTTACCGACGAGGACGTACACGACGCGTGGGTCGCATGGATGCGAGCCCGAGGCGAGGATCACGACGCCATGGTCCCGTTCGCTGCGCTGAGTGAGAGCGCGCGTGCCCAGGATGTGCCCTTCGCGGAGGCGATCCGTCGGGCGGCAAGCGACCACCCTGACGCCGCTTCCTGATGGACACGGTCGAGGCTCTCGCCGTAACCCTTGTCGCGGTGCTCCCCGGCGCCGTCTACACGTTCGCCGTCGAGCGGTGGACGGGGGCGTTCGGGGTCAGCCTGTCCGACCGTCTCGTCAGGTTCACCGCGGCCTCCGCCGTCTTCGTCGCAGTCTTCTCCGGACCGGCGTACATCCTCTACCAGGAGCTGGTCCTGACGCAGCGACTGGCGACTGGCGACGTCCATCCGCTCCTGCTTGAGGGCATCGCGCTGGCGTACGTCTTGATCCCAGCTGGAGCCGGAGCGCTCGTCGGCTGGGGTCGCCGCTGCGGATGGCGATGGGCGTCCGCCGTCGTCGGCGAAGCTCCGGAGCCCCGTGCGTGGGACTACCTGTGGCGCCACGGGCGGCAGGGCCTCGTCCGAGCGAAGACCGTGTCCGGGGCGTGGCTTGGCGGGATGTACGGCACCCTCGATGACGGAACCCGGTCGTACGCTGCTGGGTACCCGGAGGAGCAGGATCTCTACCTTGCGCAGCAGCTGCAGGTCGACCCGCTTACCGGGGAATGGAAGACCGATTCGGCCGGTCGCCCGCTGTCCGCTGGCCCGACTGGTCTGCTGCTTCGCTGGGACCAAATCGAGTTCATCGAGTTCTTGGAGATGAAGGAATGACTGAGAAGCGACCCCGTAGCGAGCCGGCGCGCCCGCACCCCGATCCGTCGATCCAGGAAAAGGGCGGATACATCACCCCGAGCACGCCCGCAGGCCAACTGCCCGTCGTTCCCACCGGTCCAGCCCCGGGCTCAGTGCCGTCAGCACAGACTGGTAGCGACTCGAAGAAGTAGGCGTTCGCGAACGAGCGGGGATGGTGGGGTGCGCGCGAAGGGCGTGCACCCCACCGCCTACCCGCTACTTCCCGCGACCCGCACGGTTGTTCGTCCGATCAGCGACCTCGTAGCGCTGGCCAGGCTGTGGTGTCGGCGGAAGGGTGTCACCCCGAACGACCGTCCGCTCCGGATTCCCCTGTCGTTGACAGTCGCGGACGCTGATCTCGTCTTCCGGTCAACCGGTGGAGGGCACATCAGCGAAGGGCTCGACAACAGCCGGTGGCACGACGCGCTCCGTGGCGCGGGCATCAGCAGGGTGGGTCGCAACGTTCACGCCGCTCGCCACACCGCCGCGTCGAACCTCGTTCGCGCCGGCGTCCCGCTCTCGGTCGTGAAGGAGATCATGGGCCACTCGACCATCGCGATCACCCAGTTGTACGTCACGACGACCGACACAGAACAGGGTCAGGCCATGCGCGCGCTCGACGCATACCTGGCCTGACGGCCGAGGATCGCGGGGACACTTGCGACCCCAGCGGTCCCCGTGCTAGCCAGGCCGTGTGGCTAACAGTGGCTACCGGAGCGGAACAGCAGGCGACTGTCAGCGCTGTGACCTGCACGGACGCGGAGCATAGTCGCGGTCTTGAAAACCGTTGGTGCGGTGACCCCGTGCTCAAGGGTTCGAATCCCTTGCCCTCCGCCGGCACGAGCCGCCGTGGGCTGCGGCACAATGCGCGGATGCACCCTGCCGAGCCCGGGACGTCCGGGACGCGTCCCGCGGCCCGGGCACGGCGGGGCGCCGCGCTGCGCTGGTGGGCCGGGAGCCTGCTGACGTTCCTCGGTCTGCTCGCCGTCCTCACGCAGGTGCCCCGGGTCTGGGGCGTCGAGTGGTTCGCGGACCACGCGGGCGAGCTGGCGTCGGCGATCGGCCCCGGCTGGGTCGCCGGCACGTGGTACCTCTGGCTGCGGACGCGCCGGGTCGACGCGGAGCCGGCACTGCCGGACCCGTCGCGTCCCGTCGTCGCGGCGCCGCTGGCCGGGCGGCCGGACGAGGCGGTGCGGCGCGCGCGCCGCCGTGGCCGGTGGGGAGCGGTCCGGCAGGTGGCCGCGGTCGCGGTGCTGCCGCTGCTGGTCGTCGGGGCGCTCGCCGAGCAGCGGGACGCGGCGCGCGACACCCAGGTGCTGCGGACGGCGCCCGTGCGGCCGGCCGTGGTGGCCGACGTGGTGCGCCACCCGCTCGACGGGAGCCTCGTGCGTCTCGTGGTCACGGTCGACGGGCGCGACGTGCGCGTCGACGCCCGGTTCCCCGGCGACGACGAGCTGCGGGCCGGTGACCCCCTCGACGTCGTCGTCGACCCGCAGGACCCGGGGCGGGTCCTGGCGACGGCCGGCCTGGCCACCTGGGGGCGGGCGTGGTGGCAGGTCGGGCTGCTGTGGCTGCTCTTCGCGCTCGTCCTGGTGCCGGCGGCGTGGCTGCGGCTGCCGCGCCCCGCGGCGGTGCGGGCGGCGCTCGGGGCGCGGACGGCGACGCCTGCGCAGGTGGAGGCGGTGCACGGTGCCACGACGCTCCTGCAGGCCGACGGCCGGTGGTGGACGTTCGCGGGGCAGCAGCCCGCCGCGGCGTCGGTGATCCTGCTCGGTGCCGTGCGGGACGGGTCGTGGGTCGTCCTCGACGACGGCCGCACCCGGCTGCCCTCGGCGCCGTTGCGGTCCGCGGACCTCGGCCCCTGACGCGACCGCCCGCTCAGACCACGGGGACGGAGCCGTGCACGACCCGTCCCGCCCGCACGACGAGGTCGACGTCCGCGAGGTCGCCCGGGTCCAGGTCCCCGTGGGTGTGCGACAGCACGGTGAGGTCGCCGCGCGCCCCGGGACGCACCTCGCCTGCGTCGTCCCGGCGCAGGAACGCGGCGGGCTCGGTGGTCAGGGCGCGCAGCACGTCGCGGGTCGTCATGCCGCAGGCCGCCATCGCCTCGAGCTCGGGGCGGATGTCGCGGTCGGTGAGGTACCCGACGTCCGTGCCGAACAGGACGCGGCCCCCGGCGGCGAGGAACGTGCGCAGCGCGTCGCGGATCGGGCCCATGAAGCTGTCGGCCGGCGTGACGGTCGCGGCGAACATGTGCAGGGTCGGGACGAGCCGGATGCCGCGCTCCGCGGCCTCGCGCAGCAGGTCACCGGTCCCGTCGGGAGCGGACGGGACGTGGGCGAGCGCGTCGACGCCGGCCCGGACCGCCACCTGGGTGCCGCCCCGGTCGGTGGGGTGCGCGAGCACGAGCATGCCCAGGCGGTGCGACTCCTCGACGGCCGCGCGCGCGACGTCCGGGTCCATCGTGCGGACCCGGTCGCGCTCGACGGGTGAGCCCGTGAACAGCTTGGTCAGGGCGGCACCGCGCCGGTGCCGCAGCGCGACGGCACGCCGGACCGCGGCGGCGCTCGCGGGCGACGGCAGCGCGAGCCGCGCGTACCAGGGCAGGGAGTCGCGCAGGTAGAACGGGACGCCGCGCGTCGGCAGGTTCGGCGGGCCCGCGGTGAGGATCTCCGGCCCGCGCAGGTCGCCCGAGGCGATGCGCTGCACGACCGCCGACGTGTGCCGGGGGTCGGAGCCCAGGTCGAGCGCCGTGGTGAAGCCCCGCCGCAGCAGCATGTCGTCCAGCGCCTCCTGCAGCTGCGCGGCCGGTGCCGTGCGGGCGCCCGCCCACACGCCCTCGGTGAGGTGGACGTGGCAGTTGGTGAACCCGGCCGTCACGACGCGGCCGCCCACGTCGACCCGCGGCAGGTCGACGTCCGCGGGGACGTCGCCGCCGACCTGCCGGACGACGCCGTCGCGCACCAGCACGACGCCCGGGTTCGCGAGGGGCGCGTCGGGCGAGGCCCACGTCCGCGCGCGCGTCAGCAGCAGGTCACCGGAGGAGGGGAGCAGGTCGGGCATGCGCGCGACCGTAGCGAGCGCTCGACCTGCCGTCCACGTCTCACCCGTCCGGGGTCCACCTGGGCGCCACCACCGGGCCGTACGCTGCGCGCATGGGTCACCCCGCTGCCGAGGCTCCCGCGGGCGACGTCGTCGCCCCCGCACCCGCCGCCCGTCAGGTCGTCGCCTGGGCGGCGTGGGACTGGGGGTCGGCCGCGTTCAACGCGGTCGTCACGACGTTCGTGTTCACGGTCTGGCTCACCGGCGCCTCGTTCGCGGAACCCGGGGCGGACGTCGAGGCCGTCACGGCGCTGCACAGCCAGTGGCTCGGCTGGGGCCTGGCCGCGGCGGGGCTCCTGGTCGCGCTGACCGCACCGGCGCTGGGCACGCTCGCGGACGCGGGCGGGCGGCGGCGTCCGCTGCTCGCGGTCGCGTCCGCGGTGGTCGGGGTGTGCGTGCTCGCGCTGTGGTTCGTGCAGCCGTCCGAGGGGGGCATGGCCGACGCGGTCCGGCTCGGGGTGACGCTGCTGGCGATCGGCACCATCGCGTTCGAGATCGGGTCGGTGGCGTACAACGCGCTGCTGCTGCAGATCAGCGGGCCGCGGACCATCGGGCGCATCAGCGGCATCGGGTGGGGCGCCGGGTACGTCGGCGGGATCGTGCTGCTCGTGATCCTCTACGTGGGGTTCATCGAGCCGGAGGTCGGGTGGTTCGGGGTCACCTCCGAGGGTGGTCTCGACGTCCGCGTCTCGATGCTGATCGCCGGCGCCTGGTTCCTCGCCTTCGCGGTCCCCGTGCTGGTCATGGTGCCCGACCGCCGCCGCCCGGGTGCGCCACCCGCCCGGATCGGCGTCGTCGGTGCCTACGCGGCCGTCGGCCGGCACATCGCGCAGCTGTGGCGCGAGCAGCGCTCGACCCTGCGGTTCCTCGTCGCGTCCGCGGTGTTCCGGGACGGCCTGACGGGCGTGTTCACGTTCGGCGGCGTGCTCGCGGCCGGGACGTTCGGGTTCTCGCCGGGCGACGTCATCGTCTTCGCGATCGCCGCCAACGTCGTCGCCGGGGCCTCGACCATCGGTGCCGGCTGGCTCGACGACCGGTACGGCCCCCGCCGCCTCGTCACGTGGTCGCTGGCGTTGCTGGTCGTCGCCGGGTCGGCCGTCTTCCTGCTGCACGACGCGGGGACGTCCGCGTTCTGGGTGGGCGGCCTGGTGCTGTCGGCGTGCGTGGGACCGGCGCAGTCGGCGTCGCGCGGCCTGCTGGCGCGCCTCGCGGAGCCGGGCCGCGAGACCGAGCTGTTCGGCCTGTACGCGACGACCGGCCGGGCGGCGACGTTCCTCGCGCCGGCGGCGTTCTCGATCGCGATCGGCCTCGGCGGCGCGCAGTACTGGGGCGTGCTCGGGATCGTCGCGGTCCTCGCCGTCGGGCTGGCGCTGTTCGCCCCCGTCCGGTTCCCCCGCGGTCTGGGCGTCGAGGGGCGGCGGGACGTCGCGACGGTCGACGCGTGACGTCGTCCGCGGACCACGACGCCTGGGTGCCCGACCGGCTGCTGCCCGGTCACCTGGCCCGGACGCTGCCGGGCCGCCGGCCCACGCCGGTCGGGCCGACGGCCCGCGCGGTCGCCGCGGGCGGCGCGGCTCCCGTCCTCACGCTCGTCCGGCCGCGCGACGCCCCGCCCGACCCGCGCGGCGTCGTGGTGCACCTGCACGGCTACAACGACTACTACTTCGCCACGCACCTCGCCGACGCGTTCGCGGCGGCGGGCTGGGCGTTCCTCGCGCTCGACGCCCGCCGGGCCGGGCGCTCCCTGCGACCCGGTGACGTGCCGCACTACCAGGGCGACCTGCGCGAGCAGGCGTCCGACCTGACGCAGGCCGTCGCGGTGGCGCGGCGCACGTGGCCCGGTCGGCCGGTGGTCGTGCACGGGCACTCGACCGGTGGGCTGGTCACGGCGCTGTGGGCGCACGCGCACCGCGCCCGCGGCGGCCCGGACGCGGTGGTGCTCGACAGCCCGTTCCTCTCGTTCGAGCGGTCCTGGGTGCGGCCCCTGCAGGACGGCGTGCTGCGCCCGCTGGCCCGGCGTGCCCCGCTGCGGGTGGTCGCGTCCGCACCGTCGCGGTACGCGGAGCGGCTGGCGGCGCGCTGGGACTTCGACGCGTCGCTCAAGCGGCCCGAGGGCGTGCCCGTGCGGGCGGGGTGGCTGGCGGCCGTGCGGGCGGGGCAGGTGCGGGTCGCGCGGGGGCTGCAGATCGGGGTGCCGGTGCTGGTGGCGCGCGCGGCGCGCTCGGGCGCCGACGTGCCGGACGGCCCGGACCTCGACGGCGCGGACACGGTCCTGGACGTCGCGACGATCGCCGCCCTCGCACCGCGGCTGGGGGCGGACGTGCGGCAGGTCGTCGTCGAGGGTGGCGTCCACGACCTGGCCCTGTCGCTCGACGCGCCCCGGGCGGCGTACCTGACCGCGGTCACCGCGTTCCTGGCGACCCTCACCGGCTGACGCGTGGAACGGATGCAGCCGCACCTCGTCGGCCTGGTCACCGCGCTCGTCGGGTTCACGAGCTCGTTCGCGGTCGTGCTCGCCGGGCTGCGGGCGGTCGGCGCCGACGCCCGCGCGGCGACGTCGGGCCTCGTCGTCCTGTGCGCGGTGCAGGGCCTGGTCACCATCGTGCTCAGCCAGCGGCACCGGGTGCCGCTGACGTCGGCCTGGTCGACGCCCGGTGCGGCGCTGCTCGTCGCGACCGGCGCGGTCGCCGGGGGCTGGCCGGCGGCCGTCGGCGCGTTCCTCGTCTGCGGCGCGCTGCTCGTCCTCACCGCGCTGTGGCGGCCGCTCGGGCGGCTCGTCGCCGCGATCCCCGCCCCGCTGGCCCAGGCCATGCTGGCCGGCGTCCTGCTGACGCTGTGCCTCGCGCCCGTGCGGGCCCTCGTCGCCACGCCCCTGCTCGTCGCACCCGTCGTGCTGCTGTGGCTCGTGCTGCTGCGGGTCGCGCCGCGCTGGGCGGCGCCCGCGGCGTTCGCGCTGGCGCTCGTCGTCGCAGTCGTCGTCGCGACGGCCGACGGGCGGCCGCCCGCGCTGGTCGCCCCGCTCGTCGAGCTGACGGTGCCCGTGCTCACCCCGGCCGCGCTCGTCGGCGTCGCCGTGCCGCTGTACCTCGTGACGATGGCCTCGCAGAACGTGCCGGGCGCGGCGGTCGTGGCGTCCGCCGGGTACACGGTGCCGTGGCGCGAGGCGCTGCTCCTGACGGGGGTCGGGACGATGGCCGGCGCGCCCGCGGGCGGGCACGCCGTCAACCTCGCGGCGATCACCGCCGCGCTGCCCGCGTCGTCCGACGCGCACCCGGACCCGGACCGGCGCTGGCTCGCGTCGCGCACCGCCGGCGTCTGCTACCTCGTCCTGGCGGCGCTCGCACCGACGCTCACCGCGCTGGTCGACGCGGCTCCGGCCGGGCTCGTCGAGGCCGTGGCGGGCCTCGCGCTGCTGCCCGCGCTGGGGGCCGCCCTCACGGTGGCCGTCGCGGCTGCCGACCGCCGCGTCCCCGCCCTGGTGACTTTCCTGCTGGCGGCCAGCTCCGTGACGATCGCGGGCGTCGGCTCCGCCTTCTGGGGCCTGGCCGCCGGCCTGGCGGCGTGGTGGTGGCTGGCCCCGCGCGTCAGGCCGTGAGCGTCGCGCGCAGCGCCTCGACCTCGGCGTCACTCAGCCCGAGGCCCTGCCGCAGGTAGCCGTCGAACGAGCCGAAGTGCGCGTCCACCGCGTCCAGCGCCGCGTCGAGGTACTCCTCGCGGACCTCCAGCAGCGGCACCAGCAGCGCCGGGTCACCACCCACGGCCGCGAACTGCTGCAGCAGCGGCGCGTACATGGCGCGCACGGCCGGGTTCACCGCGAGGTACTCGGCGCGCGCCCCGGCCTCGTCCACGCCCGCCGTGAGCAGCAGCACGGTCGTCGCCCACCCGGTGCGGTCCTTGCCGGCCGTGCAGTGGTACAGCACGGGGGAGCCGGTCGGGTCGAGCAGGTGCCGCAGCAGGGCCGCGTAGCCGGCGCGCCCCGCGTCGCCGACGACCAGGTCGACGTACGTACGGACCATCTGCGCGGCGGGGTCGAGGGCGGTGAGCACGGCCTCGGCCTCCTGCGGGCGCTGCAGGATCTCGCCGAGGTCGGCGGCGGGCGCCTGCGGGTGCAGGGCGAGGACGTCGGCGTGCCGGCCGCGTGCGCCGGCGGGCAGCACGTCGGGCAGCACCGCGCGCTCGGCACCCGTGCGCAGGTCGACGACGGTGCGCACCCCCAGCGCGGTGACGACGGGGTCGTGCGCGATCGCCGGGGCCCGCAGCTCGGCGGAGCGGTAGGCGAGCCCGCGCCGCACGGTGCGCCCGTCGGCGGTGGGCCGCCCACCGATGTCCCGCAGGTTCGCCAGCGCGTCGGACGCGACGACGTGCGGGTCGTGCCCGGCGGGCGCGGGGTGTCCGGTGGCTGCCGTGGGCGGGTGCGGGGGCAGCGTCACGTCGTCGTCCACCCCCCGACCCTCGCACACGGCCCGCCGCCGGGGGCGGGTGCGGCCTCGCCGGGCGCGCGGGTGGGAGCGCGTCGTAGGGTGGCGCGGTGCCGGAGGGTCATACCGTTCACCGCATCGCGCGGCAGATGACGCTCGACCTCGTCGGCCCGCCGCTGGACGTGTCGTCCCCGCAGGGCCGGTTCGCGGCCGGCGCCGCCCGCCTCGACGGGCGGACGATGACCAGCGCGACCGCCGTCGGCAAGCAGCTCTTTTGCGGCTTCGACACCGGGGACGTCCTGCGCGTGCACCTGGGCCTGTACGGCGCGTGGGACCTCTACGGCGACGTCAGCCCGCTCGGCACGGGCCAGGACGTGCGGGGGAGCCTGGGCGCCCCCCGCGTCCGCCCGGGCTCCGGCACGGGTCCCGCGCCGTCCTCGCGGCGGTTGCGCATGGGCGAGGGTGAGACGCAGCACGTCGTCGCCGACGCACCGACGTGGCCGCCGCCGCCCGTGGGGCAGGTGCGCGTCCGGCTCGACTCCGGGTCGGTCGTCGCGGACCTGCGCGGGCCCACCGCGTGCGAGGTGCTGACGGCGGACGAGGCGGCGCTGGCGCGCGAGCGGCTCGGCCCCGACCCGCAGGTCGTCGACGACCCGACCGCGGCGGGCGAGGTCGTCGTGGACCGCGTGACCCGCCGGGCGGTCGCGGTCGGCCAGCTGCTCATGGACCAGTCCGTGGTCGCCGGGATCGGCAACATCTACCGTGCCGAGCTGCTGTTCCGCGCGCGCCTGGACCCGTGGACGCCCGGGCGCCGGGTCCCGGCCGACGTGGTGCGCGCCCTGTGGCGGGACTGGTCGGCGCTGCTCGCCGACGGCATCCGCGACGGCCTCATCCTCACGCGCGAGGACCTCGACGCGGCCGGCCGGGAGCAGGCCCGCGCGGACCCGACGCTGCGGCACTGGGTCTACGGCCGCGGCGGCCTGCCCTGCCGGGTGTGCGGCACCCCCGTCGTCGTCGAGGAGATGGCGACCCGCAAGCTGTACCGGTGCCCCGTCTGCCAGGTCTGAGCAGCGCGCGGGGTCAGGGCAGCGGGGGCGCCAGCTCGCCCACCGGCACCTCGGCGGCGAGGGTGTTGGCGCGCGTGGCCAGGGGGCACGACCACGTCGGGTCGTACGCGCACGACGGGTTGTAGGCGAAGTTCAGGTCGACGACGAGCCGGCCGACGTGGTCGCACCCCAGGTCGGCGCCCTTGACGGTGTCCAGCAGGTAGCGCCCGCCCCCGAAGGTGCTGCGCCCGGCGAGCGCGTCGCGCACGGGCAGGAACAGCCCGCCGCCGTAGCCGCGCAGCGACCACAGGGTCAGCCTCCCCAGGTCGCCCAGGTCGACGGTGCCCACGCGGTCGAACCCGACGACGCCGTCGGAGTCCGTCGCCAGGTCGAGGCGCTGCTGGCCCGCCGGCTCGACCTCCACCTCGAACCGGTACGCGGGGTCGTACGCCGCGACGTCGAGGCCGGCGAACTCGGCGCGGGCGTCGGCCGTCAGCGGCGACGCGGGGTGGGTCGCGAACAGCTCGTCGCGCTGCTGGACCCACACCGCGTGCGCGGCCGGCGGGTCGTCGACGGCCAGCGAGCGCACCAGCGCGTACGTCGCGGCGGTGCGACGTCGCCAGTCCGCGACCTCCAGGGCTGCGGCGAGCGGGGTGGCGGCATGCATCTGGTAACCGTCCCAAGAGCGGGCCGCTCGCGCACCTCGAGCGCACGAACGGGTGTCAGCCGGGGCGCCGGGCGCGCTGCAGGCGACGCACCTCGCGCAGCGCGAGCGCGGCGGCGACGGCGGCCGGCGCGAGCGCGAGCGGCCGGCCGCGCAGCGCGGCGACGAGGCACACGACGACGAGCAGGCCGCACGCCGCGACCAGCAGCAGCGACGACCACCGGACGGCGCGCGGGCCGCGGCCGGGCTTCCACCAGGGCACCGCACGACCGTACCGGGCCCGGGGTGCGGTCCGCGCCCCGGTCCCGGCCGCCCCGGTCGACGCGTGCGAGGCTGGTCGGCATGGATCTGCGCATCTTCACCGAGCCCCAGCAGGGCGCCACGTACGACGACCTCCTGGCGGTCGCCCGCGCGACCGAGGACCTCGGCTTCGACGCCTTCTTCCGCTCCGACCACTACCTCGCGATGGGCGGGGACGGCCTGCCCGGCCCGACGGACGCGTGGACGACGCTCGCCGGGCTCGCGCGCGAGACGAGCCGCATCCGGCTGGGGACGCTGGTGTCCTCGGCGACGTTCCGCTACCCCGGGGTGCTGGCGATCCAGGTCGCCCAGGTCGACCAGATGTCCGGCGGTCGCGTCGAGCTGGGCCTGGGAGCCGGCTGGTACGCGGCCGAGCACGCGGCCTACGGCATCCCGTTCCCCGCCAAGCGCTTCGGCATCCTCACCGAGCAGCTCGAGATCGTCACCGGGCTGTGGGGCACGCCGCCGGGCGGGCGGTTCGAGCACGCGGGGGAGCACTACACCCTGACCGACTCCCCGGCGCTGCCCTCGCCGGTGCAGCGCTCGCCGCTGGACCCGTCGCGCGCGGGCGTCCCGGTGATCGTGGGCGGCGGTGGCCCGACCCGCACGCCGCAGCTGGCCGCCCGGTTCGCGGCCGAGTACAACCAGGCGTTCCCCGAGGTGGCCGACGTGCCAGGCCGCATCGCGCACGTCCGCGCCGCGTGCGTCGCGGAGGGTCGCGACCCGGACACGCTGGTGCAGTCGGTCGCGCTGGTGCTGTGCGTCGGCCGTGACGAGGCGGAGCTGGCACGCCGGGCCGCGGCGATCGGCCGGGAGGTGCCCGAGCTGCGGGCGCACGGCGTCGCGGGGACCCCGGACGAGGCCGTCGAGCGCCTGACGTGGCTCGCCGCGCAGGGCGTGCAGCGGGTGTACCTGCAGGTCCTGGACCTGGCGGACCTCGAGCACCTGCAGCTGGTCGCCGAGCGCGTCGCGCCGCACCTGGTCGAGGTCTGACGGCGGGGCCCCGGCCGCGCCGGCCGGGGCCCGTAATGTCCGAATGGTGGGACGTGTGGCGTAGGTCCGAAATGTTCACATGCTCGTCATCAACGGACGTCCGCCCAGGTGGGACCGGTTCCACGCCCGCTCCGGGAGCCCGGCAGGGCCCGGAACGGGGGTGTGCCCGGCACCTCTCGGGTGACATCCCGCGCCGGGCGCTCGTACGGTCGAGCACATCCACGAGGGACCACAGCACCACCCGGTCCGGACGTTCCGGCCACCGGCCCCTCGTGCACCAGGCGCCAACGAGGCCGTCGTGAACGCGACGTCGGCCCCGACCCCGGGACCGCCGTCGAGCCGACGCCGACGCACCCTGGGGGGCGAACGTGGCCACCACCTTTGACCGACTCATCCTCGACCCACGACGCACCGACGACTCCCGCCGGCGCCCGCAGAGCACGCGGTCGCCCGAGAACGAGGCGTCGCAGAGCCCGTCGCTCGTGCTGCTCGTCCTGCTCGCCGCCGCGGGCATCATCGTCTACGCGGCGTTCCTGCTGAACCCCGCCAACCGCGGCGACTGGCTGCCGTACGCGCTGGTCATCCTCGCCGAGACGGTGCTCGTCGCGCACGCGCTGCTGGCCATGTGGACCGTGCTGTCCGCCGGGTGGAACCCCCGCGGCTTCACCTTCCACCACGCCCAGGAGCGCCTGTACGACCTCGCCGAGATCATCCGCGACGGCGCCGAGGACGAGCCCTGGCGCTGGCAGATGTACCTCGAGGACCGCGCCGTGACGCCCGACGTGTTCATCACGACCTACGGCGAGGACCTCGAGACGATCCGCCGCACGGTCAGCGCGGCCCTGCGCATCCAGGGCCGTCACGAGACCTGGGTGCTCGACGACGGCCGCTCCGACGACGTCCGCGACCTGGCGGCCGAGCTCGGCGCCCGGTACGTCCGCCGCCTGTCCAGCGGCGGCGCGAAGGCGGGCAACATCAACCACGCCATGTCGCTCGCCCGCGGCGAGTACTTCGCGGTCTTCGACGCGGACTTCGTGCCCAAGCCCGCGTTCCTGCACGAGACGCTGCCCTTCTTCGCCGGGCCCGACGTCGCGTTCGTCCAGACGCCCCAGACGTACGGCAACTACGACACGGTCATCAGCCGCGGCGCCGGCTACATGCAGGCCGTCTTCTACCGGTACGTCCAGCCGGGCCGTAACCGGTTCAACGCGGCGTTCTGCGTCGGCACCAACGTCATCTACCGGCGCGCGGCCGTCGACGCCATCGGCGGGATCTACACCGACTCCAAGTCCGAGGACGTGTGGACGTCGCTCATGCTCCACGAGCGCGGGTGGCGCACGGTCTACATCCCGACGACGCTCGCCGTCGGCGACACCCCGGAGACCGTCGAGGCGTACACCAAGCAGCAGCTGCGCTGGGCGACCGGCGGGTTCGAGATCATGCTCACCCACAACCCGCTGTCCCGGAAGCGCAACCTCACCATGGACCAGCGCATCCAGTACCTCGTGACGGCGACGCACTACCTCACGGGCATCGCGCCGCTGCTCCTGCTGATGGTCCCGCCGCTGGAGGTCTACTTCGACCTGTCGCCCATGGACCTGACGATCACCCCGCTCACGTGGGCCCTGTACTACGCCGGCTTCTACGTCCTGCAGATCCTGCTGGCGTTCTACACGCTCGGGTCGTTCCGGTGGGAGGTGCTGCTGCTCGCCTCGGTGTCGTTCCCGATCTACGTCCGTGCGCTGGTCAACGCGGTGCTGCGCCGCGAGCAGGCCTGGCACGTGACCGGGCGCAAGGGCGCCTACCGCTCGCCGTTCGCGTTCATGCAGCCGCAGGTGCTGGTGTTCCAGTTCCTGCTCATCACGACCGTCGTGGCGGCCTGGAAGACCCACACCTCGGGCGTCGTCACCCTCGCGCTGGCGTGGAACGCCACCAACACGCTGATCCTCGGCGGCTTCATCGTCACCGCGTGGCGCGAGGGCCGCCGTGGCCGGGCCGAGGCGCGGTCGCGCCAGCAGGCCCTGGCCAGCCGGGAGCGCGCCGCGGCCGACCTGGCCGACGACGCCGCCCTCCTCGAGCTCGAGCGAGCGACCGACACCGCGGCACCCCGCTGAGGCTGCCGCACCCCCTGACACCCCTGACCCACCCCGCTGACCGAGAGGTGATCCCATGACCTGGGCCAGCCGCATCCGCCTGCTCGCGGGCACGTTCCTCGTGCTCGTCGTCGCCGCCCTGGCGACCTACCACCTCAACGAGACCCGAGGTCGCGCCACCAGCAGCTCGGCGCAGATCCTCGCCCAGACCTACGCCGTCGGCAGCCCGTACGCGGGCCTCGTCGCCGACCACCTCGTCGACGTCGGCGACGAGGTCGAGGAGGGCGACCCGCTGTTCGTCATCGACTCCGCGGGCCTGACCTACGACCTCGCGCACGGGCTGGTCACCGACCCGCCCGAGTTCACGTCCCTCGACGACCAGGGCCGGCTCGTCGTCCTGGCGACCGGTGACGGCCGCGTCACGCAGCTCACCGCGACGCGCGGGACCTTCGTGCCGACGGCCTCGACGCTCGCGACCGTGCAGCGCGAGGACACGCTGTACGTCCAGGGGGAGTACACCCTGACGGCCAAGGAGTACGCACGCCTGCCCGACGGCGCCGACGTGACCATCACCCTGCCCAACGAGTCGACCCTCGCCGGGCGGGTCCAGCGGGTCGACGTCACCACGGTCGACGGCCAGGCGCAGGCCGTGGTCCGCATCACGAGCGACGAGCTGGTCGACGGTGCGGACAACGGCCTCGTCACGGCCGGCACGCCCGTCGTCGCGCAGATCGCGCTGACGAACGACGGCGTGGTGACCACCGTCGCCGGCAAGGTCCGCACCTACGTCGAGTCGTACGTCGACGGGGTGCTCGGGTGACCGCGGACCGCACGGTCCTGCCCGGCACGTCCCGGGTGCGCTGGCTGGTCGCCCTCGGGCTGGTCGCCGCGCTCGCGGCGACCGCGCTGCTCGTCGCCCGGCCCTGGGCGGGCGGCACCATCGCGCCCGCCGCGGGCAGCGGGGAAGGTGCGCCCGCGGCCCCCGTCGTCGGCCCCCCGGACGCGACACCGCCCGACGTGGACGCCGACGCGCTGACCGGCGCGCTCACCCAGGCGCCGGACGCGACGATCACGCCGGTGCGCCTGGCCGACGGCCTCGCGCCGCCGTCCAACCGCTGGTACTCGGGCCTCGTCTTCGGCGAGGAGCTGCTGCCGGTCTTCCCGCTGCCGCTGTCGTTCGCCCTGACGGAGAGCGGGTTCACGGTCGGCCTGCCGGACCCCGTCACGAGCGCGGCCGTCGTCATGGGACCCCACGTCCCGGCCGTGACCGTCGACGTCGGCGCGGCGTCCGCCGTGGTCGTCGCCGCGGACCCCGTGGCCGTGACCACGCGCCTGCTCGACACCGGCGGTGCGCCGCTGGGTGACGTCACGGTCGCCGCAGGCTCGCCGTTCGCGTCGTTCACGGCGGCGTCGGACGTCGAGGTCGCGGCCGGTGCGGACTTCGGTGAGCTCACCGACGGTGTCGCGACCGCGCAGGTCGCCGGGACCACGTGGGCCCTGGCGGCCTCCGCCGGCACGCTTGCCGGGGGCACGCTCACCCTGCCCGCCGGGGCGACCGCCGCCTGGTACGCGCTGCCCGACGACCCGTCCGACGACGCCGCCGCGGTGCTCGCCGCCGCTGCCGTCGACCCCGTCGTGGGTGTCGACGTGACCTACGGCGTCGGCGACGACGTGGCGCGCACGACCCTGACGTACCGCACCGCGGGCGCCACGCCCAGCGCGTACGTCCTCATGCGGCACCACACCACCGGCAGCCAGCCGGAGCGCGACGGCTGCGGCCTGGGCACCTACCGCAGCGTGTACGGCACGCTCGAGCTGTGCGCCGGGTCGACGCTCACGTCGTACGCGCCGACCCTGCACCCGACCGGGCGGCTCGACCTCGCGGACGTCGACGACGCCCGCCGGGACGCAGTCCTCGCGCAGCTCGCGCAGGACGTCGCCGCCACCGGGGCGTTCGCGTCCGACTCGTACTTCGGGTCCAAGCACCTGTACCGGGCCGCGACGCTCGTCACCCTGGGCGAGGAGCTCGGGGCCGACGACGTGGTCGCGGACCTGCGTGCCCGCGTCGCCGACGCGCTGCGCGAGTGGGCCGAGCCGACGGGGTGCGACGCGCGCGACGCCCGCTGCTTCGTGTACGACGCGGACGCCCGGTCCGTCGTCGGGCGGACCCCGGCGTTCGGCTCCGAGGAGCTCAACGACCACCACTTCCACTACGGGTACCTGCTGAGTGCCGCGGGCCTGCTCGCCGCGGACGACCCGGACCTCGTCGAGGACCTGCGCACCGTGATGGACGCGCTCGCCGCCGACATCGCGGCTGCGCAGCCGTCCGACGCGCTGCCGCAGCTGCGGACGTTCGACCCGTACGCGGGCCACGCGTGGGCGTCCGGGCCGTCGGTGTTCGCCGACGGCAACAACCAGGAGTCGGCCTCCGAGGCCGTCAACGCCTGGAACGGCATCGGGCTGTGGGCGCAGGCGTCCGGCCAGGACGACCTGCTCACGCAGGCCACGTGGCTGGCGTCGACCGAGGCCGCGTCCGCGCGCGACTACTGGACCGACCCCGACCTTGACGACCCCGTCATGGACGGGTTCGAGCACCGGGTCGTCGCCCTCAACTGGGGCGGCAAGCGCGACTGGGCCACGTGGTTCAGCCCCGAGCCCAGCGCGATGCTCGGCATCCTGCTCATCCCCATGGGGCCGGTGTCGGACTACCTCGCGGTGGACGTGGACCCGGCGGACATCCTCGCGGCCGTCGACGAGGCGAGCCCCGACGGGCCGGACGTGATGTTCGGCGACTACCTGCTGATGTACCGGGCGCTCGCGGGCCCGGACGAGGCGGCCGCCGCCTGGGACGACGCGGTCGGGCTACCCGACACCTCGATCGACGACGGCAGCTCCCAGGCCTACCTCCTGGCCTGGTTGGCCGCGCACGGCGCCTGACGCGTCGGCGGCCGGTGACCCACCGGCCGCCGACGTGGCGTCCTGCGGGCCGGCGTCCCACGGCCGCACCAGGTGCCGCACCGCGACGACGAGCAGCACGACGAGGGCGACGTTGCGGGCCGCGAGCACCGACGTCGTCCACGGCAGGCCGGCGATCACCTCGCTGTACCACCAGGGGTAGACCCACTGCGTCGCGGCGGCGGCACCCAGCAGCCCGAGGGCGGAGCGGCCCCACCGCGGCGCCCCCAGCGCCAGCGCCACCGCGACCGGGGGCGCCAGCCACGCCATGTACTGCGGGCTGCCCACCTTGTTGACGACGACCAGCACGAGGGTCAGCACGAACGTGCCGCGCAGCACGACCTCGAGGCGCGGCAGCTCCTCGGTCCAGAACCGCGGCCCGTGCTGCCGCCGGCGCCACCACAGCAGCCCGGTGACGGCGAGCACGGCCAGCGGCAGCAGCGCCCCGAGGGCGTCGGCGGTGGCCTGCGTGCCCGGCCCGTGGATCTCGTAGGTGATGAGCACGAGGTCGAAGTCGCGTCGGATCGTCGGGGTCCACAGCCCGGCGACCAGCCAGGGCGTCGCCGCCACGGCCTCGACCTGCAGGCCGCGGGTCTCCTGCTGGCGCACGAACGAGGCGACCTCCGCGCCCCCGCCGAGGGCGACGACGGTGCCGACGACGACCGCGCACACGACCAGGCCCGGGACCACGACGTCCCGCCACGGCCGGCGCGCCGCGACGAGCAGCGGCAGGGCCGCGGCGCCCGGGGCGACCTTGATCCACGCGGCCACGGTGACCAGCGCCGTCGCCGCCCGCGGGTGCCGCAGGGCGAGCAGCAGGGCCACGATGCTCAGCGGAGCCGCCACGCCCTCGAGCCGGCCCATCGCGACCGGGCCGAGCAGCGCCGTGAACGCGAGCCACCACGTCGCGGCCAGGTGCCCGCGGGGTGCCCGCAGCAGCAGCGCGACGGCCGCGGCGCCGAGCAGGGTGACGAGGACGCACCACGCCTCGGCGTACGGCGCCGCGTCCGTGACGCCCACGACCGCGGGCGCCAGGATCGGCAGGAGCGCGCCGGCGGGGTAGACCCACGGCCCGTCGAGCACGGGCCACGTGCCCTCCGTCAGCCCTGCCTCGACCCACCGGCGGTACAGGTCGACGTCGGCGAACGAGCCGGCCATGGGGCCGGTGCCGAGGTGGGCCAGCCAGCCGTGCACCGCGGCGAACAGCAGCCAGACCAGCGTGGTCCGGCCGCCGCGGCTCGCGAGCAGGCGCGCGGCGGTCGTGCGCAGGGCGGTCCCGCCGCCGGTCGTGGCGGGGTCCGGGGCTCCGGGCAGGGCGGCCTCCGGGCGGTCGGCGGCGGGCGGGACGGCGCCAGACTAGGGGACGACGTCGCACGTCCGACACCCGGCCGCCCGGACCGGGGCACCGCTCAGATCGGGCGGACCGCCGGCTGGCCGACGCCCGGCACGCCGCCGAGCGCGGGCGGGAAGCCCGGTGCCGCCTCGGGCGCGTCGAGGATCTGGTCGACCTCGGCCGGGTCGGACTCCGGCGCGATCGGCGCGGTGGCCGCGACAGGGTCGGGCGCGTCGTCGGTCGGCGGGACGTCGGGGGTCGTCGGCTCGGTCATCACGTGCTCCTTCGCCTCGGGTCCAGAGGGTCAACGGTCGCACGTCCGGCGGCGTCCCGCTCGTCGCCGTCGTGCCGCGGACGTCGGTCCCTCCCGCGCGACCCCCGGGGTCGCTACCCTCGCGTCGGCGACCACACGCGACGAGGAGCAGACATGAGCGGCTGGGGCTGGACCGTGCACGGTGACGGACGGACGGTGCCGCCCGGTGAGGTGGTGGCGCCCGAGGAGCGGCTCGCGTGGGGGCGCACCGTCGGCATCGGCATGCAGCACGTCGTCGCGATGTTCGGTGCGACGTTCCTCGTGCCGCTCATCACCGGGTTCTCCCCGCAGACGACGCTGTTCTTCTCCGCGCTGGGCACCGCGCTGTTCCTCGTGGTGACGCGCAACCGGCTGCCCAGCTACCTCGGCTCCAGCTTCGCGTTCATCGCCCCGGTGATGGCGGCCACGGCCAGCGGCGGCGAGTCGGTCGCCGTGGGGGGCATCCTCGTCACCGGCGTCGCGCTGTTCGTCGTGGGCGTCGTCGCGCACGTGGCCGGCACGCGGTGGATCGACGTGCTGATGCCGCCGGTGGTGACCGGCACGATCGTCGCGCTCATCGGCTTCAACCTCGCGCCCGCCGCGTGGGGCTCGTGCGGCGATGACGGCACGTGCTCGGGGTTCCGCGCCGCGCCCGTCACCGCGACCGTCACGCTGCTCGCGATCGTCCTGGTCACGGTGCTGTTCCGCGGCATCCTGGGGCGGCTGTCGATCCTGGTCGGCGTGCTCGTCGGGTACGGCGTCGCGCTGCTGCGCGGCGAGGTGCAGCTCGACGCCGTGCGCGAGGCCGCGTGGGTGGGGCTGCCGCCGTTCGTCGCGCCGACGTTCGACGTGGGCGTCCTCGGGCTCTTCCTGCCCGTCGTCCTGGTCCTCGTCGCGGAGAACGTGGGGCACGTGAAGTCCGTGGCGGCGATGACGGGCAAGGACCTCGACCCGTACGTGGGCCGCGCGCTCATGGCCGACGGCCTGGCGACGACGCTCGCCGGCACCGGCGGCGGGTCCGGCACGACGACGTACGCGGAGAACATCGGCGTCATGGCCGCCTCCCGCGTGTACTCGACGGCGGCGTACTGGGTCGCGGCCGCGACCGCGCTCGTGCTGGCGCTGTCCCCGAAGTTCGGTGCCGTGGTCGCGACGATCCCCGCGGGGGTGCTCGGCGGCGCGGCGGCCGTGCTGTACGGGATGATCGGGCTGCTCGGCGCGCGGATCTGGGTGCAGAACCGGGTCGACTTCTCCGCACCCGTCAACCTCATGCCGGCGGCGGTCGCGCTCATCGTCGGCATCGCCAACTTCACGTGGGACGCCGGTGACCTGCGGTTCGAGGGCATCGCGATCGGCACGGCGGTGGCGATCGGGCTCTACCACCTCATGCGGGGCATCGCGCTGTGGCGCGGCACGCACGACGAGCCGGCGACGCCCGCGTCGGTGCCCGGGGGCGACGAGCTGGAGCGCTGAGGCGGGGCCGTCAGCCCTCGGCGGGCTGCTCCTCGGCCGGCTGCTCCTCGGCGGGCTGCTCCTCGGCGGGCTGCTCGGCGGCGGGCTCCTCGGGAGCCGCGACGGGGGCGGTCATCTCCGCGAACGGGATGCACCCCTCCGGGCCGACCAGCGGTGCCGCCGGGTCCAGCGCGACCTGGTCCTGGGGGACCAGCCCGGCGTAGTCGCCGCCCACGATGAAGTCGACCAGCCCGGTCTCGCGCGCGTCGTTCTGCAGGACCGCGTCGGGCACGTACGCGTGCAGCGTGTACGCGGCGGCGCTGCCCGCGGCGCCGTAGATGATGCGCCCGGCACCGGTGACCGGCGACGGCGCGTTCTCGGTGACGCCGATGACGAAGCCGCGCTCGGCCAGCTGCGTCGCGGTCGTGCCGGCCAGGCCCGCGATGCCCGCGCCGTTGTAGACGTCGACGGTGATCTGCGACGTCGCCAGCGGCAGCGCGCCCTCGGGCGGGCAGTACGTGCGGACGGCGGCGACGTCGACCGTCGGCTTCGCCGAGAACTCCCGCTCGAGGAACGGCAGCGACAGGCTGTCGGTGTACAGGGCGGCGGCCCCGAGGCCGGCCACCGCGAGCACGGCGAGCAGCACGCCGAACACGACGGCCTGCCGCTCGTGCATGTGCCGACGCCGCAGCGCGCGCGCCCGGTCGTGGTCGCTCACCAGGTCCAGCCCTTCACCGTCGTGCGGCCCGCCGCGCTCACGTCAGCACCAGCACCCGCGCGTGCAGCAGCGCCCGCTGGTGCAGGGCCGCACGCACGGCACGGTGCAGCCCGTCCTCCAGGTACATGATCCCCTTGTGCTCGACGACGTGGGCGAACAGGTCGCCGTAGAACGTCGAGTCCTCGGCCAGCAGGGCCTCGAGGTCCAGGGTGCGCTTGGTCGTCACGAGCTCGTCGAGCCGCACCTGACGCGGTGGCACGTCCGACCACTGCGCGGGGGTCGTCAGCCCGTGGTCCGGGTACGGGCGCCCCTCGCCCACCGCCTTGAAGATCACGGGCCGAGTGTAGAGGGTGCCCCGCCCGCAACCCCGGACCGTCCGCGCCACACCCCCCGAGTCCACCCGCCCGCGCACCCCGGTCGGGCCGCCCGGGTGAACGGTCGGGCGGCGCCGGGGCGACCGGCAGGGCTGTGGGTACAGTCGCCCGCATGCCGTCGCTGTACGCGCTCAAGCCCTGGTACACCCGGCGGCTGCACCGGTTCGTCCACGGCGCCGTGGCCCGTGGCACGTCGCCCGACGTCTTCACGGCGGTCGGTGTCGCCGGCGCGGCGCTCGCCGGGGCCGCGATCGCGCTCGGCTGGTGGCCGGTGGCCCTCGTGATGCTGGCGGTGCGGCTCGCGGGCGCGAACCTCGACGGCGCCGTCGCCCGCGCCCGGGGCGTCACCCGGCCCTGGGGGTTCGTGCTCAACGAGCTGGGGGACCGCGCGTCGGACCTGCTGATGTGGGCGGGGCTGGCGGTCCTGGCCGTGCGGACCGGCGGGGACGCCGTCGCCGGCCTCACGCCGCTGGCGTGGGTGCTCGTGGCCGCCGCCGCGGCGACCCTGCCGACGTTCGTGTCCTTGGCGGGGGCCGGTGCCGGCGCGCCGCGGCTCAACGGCGGACCGGTCGGCAAGACCGAGCGGTGCGCGTTCGCGGTGCTCGCGGCCGCCGTGCCCGGTCTGCTGCCGGGCGTGGCCCTCGTGCTGGTCGTCGGGTCGGTGCTCACCGCGGCCGTGCGGGCGCGGCGCGTCCACCGCCTGCTGGCGGGTGCGCGGCCCGTCGGGTCCGGCGCGTGACACCCGACCCGACGCAGCGCCCCGGGGTCCTCGACCCGCTGGCGGCGTGGACCGGGCTGGACCGGACCGCGTACGCGCTCGACGTCCGGCTCGGCGGGTGGCACCTCGACCTCGACGGCCGCGCCGTGTTCCTCCTCGCGCTCACCGCCGCGATCCTCACGGTTGCGGCCGTCCCCGTCCTCCTCTCGCGCCGGCCCGAGCTGCGGCGGCGCTGGACGACGTGGGCGCTGATCCTGCCGGTCATCGGCATCCCGATGTGGCTCGGACCGGGCCCGACGGCCCTGCTCGCGGCGCTGCTGGCGCTGCAGGCCGTGCGGGAGTTCGCGACCATGACCCGCCTGCCGCGGCCGGAGACGGCGATCCTGCTGGTGCTCGCGGTGGCGTACCCGCTCGCGGCGTGGCTCGACCCCGGCCTGCTCGCGCTCGTGCCGCTGGTCGCGCTGCTGTGCGCGGTGCCCGCGGTGCTCGCGGGCGACGCCGACCGCGGCGTCGAGCGGGCCACGGGCGCGGCGTTCGGGTCGATCTGGCTGTGCTGGTCGCTCGCGCACCTCGTGCTGGTCGGGTCCGACGCGTTCCTGCTCTGCTTCGCGGCCGCGGCGACCGACGTGGCGGCGTGGTGCGGCGGGCAGGGCCTCCGGCGGTTCGCGTGGGCGCGCCGGCCCCTGTCGCCGCTGAGCCCGAACAAGACGGTCGGTGGTCTGGTGGGTGCGGCCGTCGGTGGCACGATCGTCCTGCTCGTCCTCGGTGCGTTCTCGGCCGGTCTGGTGGTGGCGGTGGTCCTCGGCGGCGTGGGAGGTGACCTGGTGGAGTCGATGGTGAAGCGACGCGCGGGCGTCAAGGACGCGGGCACGTGGCTGCCCGGGTTCGGCGGGCTGCTCGACCGGGTCGACTCGCTGCTGCTCGTCCTGCCGCTGGCCTGGGTGCTCGCGTGAGCGCGGACGCCCCCGCGGAGGAGGCCGGGCAGGCCCACGGGCACGCACCGGCGGAGACGTTCCAGCGGCTCCGCCGCCGCGTCGGGCTGCCGCCGGGCTTCAACCTGGCCGGGGCCGTGCGGCACGTGGCGTGGCGCACGGCGTTCCACCTCGTGGGGGGCTTCCGCGTCGTGGGGTCGGCGCCCTACGAGGCGATGGTCGTCGTCGCCAACCACTCGTCCCACGCGGACACCCCGGCGCTCATCGCCGCGTTCCCCGCCCCTTACAAGCCGGTCGTGGTGGCGGCGGGCGACTACTGGTTCGACACGCCGTGGAAGGCGCGGGCGCTGAAGCTCGCGATCGGCGCCGTGCCGGTGCGCCGGCACGGCGGCGGCGGGTACGACTCGCTCATCGAGGGCGCCACGCAGGTGCTCGGCAGCGGGTCGAGCCTGCTGGTGTTCCCCGAGGGCACGCGCTCGACCGACGGCCGGCTGGGCCGGTTCCGCAGCGGGGCGCTGCGCATCGCGCAGGAGTTCGACGTGCCGATCCTGCCGGTGGCGGTCGTCGGCACGGGTGACCTGCTGGCGAAGAAGGGGCGTCTGACGCCTGGGCCCGTGGAGGTGCGCGTCGGGCACCCGGTGGACCCGCACGAGCTCACCGACATGGCCCCGCTCGTCGCGCAGATCGAGGGGATGCTCGCAGCCGGCCCCGCGGTGCCCTCGCGCTCGCGGACCTGGCGCGTGCTGCGCAACGTCATGTCCGGGCCCGCCGGGATGGTCGGTGCGGTCGCGTGGGGGTTCGCCGAGGCCGTCAGCCTGCCGGTCACCTCGGAGATGTACCTCGTGCTCGTCGCCGCGTCGCACCCGCGCCGCGTCCTGCCCGCGGCCGGGTGCCTCGCCGTCGGGTCCGTCGCGGGGGTGCTGGTCACGCGCGCGCTCACGGCCCGCGGGCAGCAGCCGCCCGCGCCGCTGACGACCCGGGCGATGCGCGAGCGCGCGGCGCTCGACCTCGCGGTCGACGGCGCCCGCGGCATCTGGCGGCAGGCCCTCAACGGCGTGCCGGTCAAGGTGTACGCGGCGGCGGCAGGTGCGGCGGGCGTGCCCGCGGCCCCGCTGGCCGTGCACGCGCTCGGCGCGCGGGGTGCGCGCTCGCTGGCGGTCGGTGCGGCGGTCGGGGTGGCGGCCGGTGCCACCGCCCCGGTGCTGCGCCGGTTCTACGGGCCGTACCTGGTGGGCGCGGGCGTGACCTTCGCGGTGGGCCTGGCCGCCGTCGTGCGGCGCTGGAGCCGCTGACCGCGCGCCGCGTCGGTCCCGCCGCGGCGGTCAGCCGCCCTGGCGCACGACGAGGACGGCGACGGTGACGACCGCCGCGAGGCCCGCGACATGCAGAGCGGTGGTCCGCAGGGCGAGCCGGCGCGCGTCGCGCCGGGCCGCGACGGTGACGGCCTCGCGGTCCGCGCCCGGCGCCAGCACCGGGTCCGTCGGCACGGGGCGCCGCGCCCACGTGACGGCCGTCGCGGCGAGGACGAGGCCGGCGACGACGGTGACGGGCGCCGCGGGCCACGTCGCGACGTGCCACCCGCGTCCCAGCCACACGAGGCCGATCTGCGCGCCCGTCACCGCCAGGCACACGAGCCAGATCCGCCAGAACGGGCTGGCGATGAGGTAGCGCAGCACGGCCGTGCCGTGGCGCTGCACGACGAACGGCAGGACGACGGCGGACGCCGCCAGCGCGAGCAGGCCGCCGGTGACGGTGACCGTGCCGTCGCTCAGCCAGGACACCAGGCCGTCGACCCCGGCGATGAGCACGGGACCCCCCACCGCGATCGGCAGCATGTCCCGCGGGTCGTCCGGCGTCGGGCGGGCCGCCGTCTGGGCGAGCGTCGCGGCGTACCGGGCGGGGTCGCCGAACGCCTCCTCGGCGGTGGTGCCCGCGTCGACGACGTGCGACTCGACCTCGGTGAGCGCGTCGCCGATCACGTCGCCCGGGACGTCGCGCAGCCGCAGCTCGACCACGAAGTCGTCGACCCACGCGGCGTCGACGTGGGGGGCGATGTCGGTCGGTTCGGTGCTCATGACGTGCTCCCCGGGGTCGTGACGAACGTCTGGGTCAGGTCGGCGAAGCGCGCCCAGCGCGCCGCCTCGTCGTGCAGGTGGGTGCGGCCGGCGTCGGTCAGGGCGTAGTACTTGCGACCGGGGCCGCCCGCGCCGGGCCGCCACTCCTCGGTGAGCAGCCCGGCGGCGTGCAGCCGGCCGAGCAGCGGGTAGAGGGTGCCGCCCTTGATCTCGCCGAGGCCGGCGGCCGCGAGCCGCTGGGAGATGTCGTAGCCGTACGTCGGGCCGTCGGCCAGCACGCGCAGCGCGCACAGCGACAGGACGCCGCGCAGCCACTCGCCGGGCCAGTCGGCGGCGGGCACCACGACCGACGCGTCGGTGGCGGGGGTCGTGGCGGGCATGGCTAGACAGTACGGCTGACTAGATAGGCACGCAACCCACCCGCGGGGGACGCCGCGGGACATGCTCGGGAGACAGGCGAAGGGCGCCCCGACCAGTGGTCGGGGCGCCCTTCGGTGAGCCCGTGGGGCTCGGTGAGCTCGTCGCTCAGGCAGGTGCGACGTTCGAGGCCTGCGGGCCCTTGGGGCCGGCCTGCACGTCGAACTGCACGCGCTGGTTCTCCTCGAGCGAGCGGTAGCCCTGCGTCTGGATGGCCGAGTAGTGGACGAAGACGTCCGGGCCGCCGTCCTCGGGGGCGATGAAGCCGAAGCCCTTCTCAGCGTTGAACCACTTCACGATGCCAGTGGGCACGTCATTCTCCTCATGCGGTTACTACGGACCCGACGACCGGGACCGGTGAATCACGGTGGTCGTCGTCCGCTCCGGAGAACGGGACAAACAAAGCACTGCGACTACGTGGTACAGCGTAGCGGCAGGGATCGCGCCAGCGCGAGGGGTTCAGCCGCACGGACCTGCACGATCCCGGGCCTGCCGGCGCGGATCAGCCGATCGTGGCCGAGAGACGCAGCCGGTCGCCCAGGCTCACGTCGTCGACCCGCAGGCGCAGGCCCTGCGCGGCGGGCAGCATCTCGCCGACCAGCGGGCCCAGACGGTCCAGGTCGACCTCCACGAGCGTCGCCCCCTCCCGGGTGTGGACGCTCGCGACGCCCGGCGGCAGCTGCGCGAGCTGCTTGCGCAGGGCGTCGGTGACGAAGCCGCTGAGGTCCATGCGCATCACCGGGTGCGACGCGACGACCGCCAGCCCCCAGGTGCGGCCCGTGATGCCCCGGTCCTCGACGCGCACGTCGACCGGTCCGGCGAGCTTGGTCGCCATGCGCACCGCGCCGGGGACGCCCGGCAGCTCGTGCACCTTCACCTGGGCCAGCACCCGGCGGTCCTCGCCGCGGACGTCGGTCACGGCGGACGGGATCGCGTCGGCCGCACGGGCCAGGGTCAGGGCCTCGTCGAGACCCAGGGTGAGCTCCATGACGCCAGGCTACGCACCGCGGGCACCGCCGGCGCAGCAGACGCAGCGGGCGCAGCGGCACCGTGCGCCCGTGCGCGGGGTGCAGGACGTCCGACCCTGCGGCCCACGCCCTGCGGGGGCACGATGGGTGCACCGTCCCCGCGCCACCGCGCGCCCGTCCCGGAGGTCCACCGTGCACCTGCAGCTGAGCAACTGGCGAGAGATGCGACCGGCCCAGCGGGCCGTCGCCGCCACCCTGGGGGCGGCGCAGGTCGCACTGACGGCGGCCGCCTACCGCGACCTGGTGAAGCGCCCGTCGGACCAGGTGAACGGGCCCAAGCTCGCGTGGGGGCTGGCGCTGCTCGTCAACTGGGCGGGGCCGTTGGCGTACTTCGCGAAGGGCCGCGTCAGCTCCTGACGGCGCACGGGCCCGCCCTGCCGGCGGTCACACGTCGACGAGGCGCAGCCGCACGTGCACGACGTCGCCCACGGCGACCCCCGCCGCTGTGCGCACCGCCTTCTTCACCGGCAGCACGTAGGTCTCGCGCCGCTTGTCCGGGAACAGCGACGTGCGCCACGTCGTCGCCCCCAGGCTCACCTCGACGCGCACGGAGCCGAACCCGCCCTGACGCCCGCGCGTGAGGTCGTCGACCTCGTCCGCGACGTCGAACGGCAGCGACACGAACACCCACGAGCCGTTCTCCACCTGCCACAGGTGCACGTCGGCCTCGAACTCCGCCACGGCGCGACGCTACCGCCCACCCCCGACAGCGGGTCGTGGTGGGTCGCCGGCCCCGGTGCGCGTGGTGCCCTCGACGGCCTCGACGACGCCCGGCAGCCCGGGCGCCGCCGCCACCTGCTCCGCCAGGCGCTGGGCCGCGGCGCGGTACGACGGGTCCGTACGGACCTCCCGGACGGCGTCGCGCACCTGGTCCGGCGTCGGCCGGTTGCCGCGCAGCCGCACGCCCACGCCGCTCCACGCGACGCGCGCCCCCACCTCCGCCTTGTCCTCGGTGGCGCCCGCGACGACCAGCGGCACCCCGTGGGCGAGCGCCCAGTGCACGCCCCCGTAGCCGCCGTTGGTGACCATGACGTCGGTCCGCGGCAGCAGCGCCGCGTACGGGACCATGCGCGCGGCGCGGACGTTGGCGGGCAGGGGGCCGAGCCGCTCGACCGGGGTGCCGCCGGTCGCGGCGACGACCAGCACGTCCTCCTCGGCGAGGGCGTCGACCGTCGGCCGCAGCAGCTGACCCACGTCGTCATTGGCGACCGTGCCCTGCGTGACGTGCACGACGGTGCGCCCGTCGAGGTCGCCCCACCACGGCGGCAGCGTCCCGGGATCCACGTCGACGCTGCCCGGCCGCGGCACGCCCGCCGGCCCGACGAGCCGGAAGGCGTCACCCAGCCCGGGGCGCGGGTACTCGAACCCGGGGACCGTCAGCTGGACCGTCACGTCGGCGCTGTGCGTCCACCCGAACAGGAAGCCGCTCGGCGGACGCCCGCCCGCGTCCCGCACCGCCCGGCGGGCGGCGACCTGCGCCGGCCGCAGCGCCACCTGCTCGACGGCGACCCGCACGAGCGCGTCGCGCACCCGCCCTCGGACGCCCGGCAGCGGCGTCAGGCCGGGGCCGAACGGCGGGACGCCCGGGTGCCGCGCCGCGGACGGGAAGATCGACACCGCGACCGTCCGGGGCCGGTGCGCGCGGGGCCGTGACGTCACGGCGTACGCGCCCAGGAGCAGGGGCTCGAACACCAGCGTGCCCACCGTGGGGTCCAGGACCGCGTCGAGCGCCGCGACCTGCGCCCCGATCCGTCCGACGAACAGGTGCTCCAGGTCCCACCGCAGCAGCCCGATCCCGGTGCGTCCGGCCCGCTCGGGGTGGTCCGCCTCGAGGGTCCGCTCGTCGAACCCCGCGTCCGGCGGCAGGGGCACCAGCTCGGCGCCGGTCGACTCCACCTCGGCGCGGAAGCGCGCGCCGGTGAGGAACCGCACGCGGTGGCCGGCGTCGACCAGGGCGCGGGCGACGGCCAGCAGCGGGGTGACGTGGGCGTGCACGGGGCACGCGGCGACGACGGTCGTGGGGCGCATGCGTCCTCCGCTGGCTCGGGCCGCCCTCGGCGTCGGCACGGCCTAGGCTGTCGGCAACTGGCGGAGCCTTTCACCACGCCGACAGGGAGGGCAACGGTGGCCCCTGAGACCGCACGTCCCTACCGGTCCCCGAAGCGTGCCGAGCAGGCCGCGGTCACGCGTCGCCGCGTCCTGCAGGCCGTCGCCGACGAGGTCGCGTCGGTGGGGTACGAGGCCGCCACCCTGGGGCGCATCGCGCGTCGCGCCGGGGTCTCGGTCGCGACGGTCAAGGCGCAGGGCCCCAAGCGGGAGCTGCTCGTGCGCGCCTTCGAGCTGGTGTTCGTCGGCCCCGACGAGCAGGGCGCCACGAAGTCCCCGGACCTGCCCGACGACCCGGAGGCCCTGCTGGGTCGCACGACCGGGTTCATCGCCGACGCCTACGCCCGCACCGTGCGGCTGTGGGAGGCGTTCGTCGTTGCCGCGGGCACCGACCCCGAGGTGCGCGACGAGTACGTCGCGATGACCGAGAGGCGCCGCGCCGCGATGCGCGGGCTGCTCGCCCAGCTCACCGCACGCGGGGTGCCCCGGCCGTTCGACCTCGAGCACGTGCTGGACGTCACCGAGCTGCTGTACTCCCACGAGGCCTGGCGGCGGTTCGTCGAGGAGCGCGGCTGGAGCCGCGAGCGCTGGGTCACGTGGACGGTGGCCTCCACGCTCGCGGTGATGGGCGGGGCGCTGCCCTGACGCTGCACGCGGGCCGTCACCAGGGCCGCGTGGCCCTGCCGTCCAGCCACAGCGTGTCCGACGCGTCGCGGTGCGTCCCGGAGGTGCCGACGTGCGTGCTCGCGATCTGCGGACCCTTGGTGATGACGTGCACCATCGCCATGCCGTGCCCGCGACCCAGGCCGTAGTCCTCGGCGAGCCACGCGAGGATCGGGGCCGCCTTCGTCGACGCGTCGAACCCCCGCTCGTGCGCGAGGTCGAGCAGCCGGCGGGGCGTGAGGCCGGTCTTCTCCTCGACGGCGTCGAGGTAGGCCTGGAACGACATGAGGGCTCCTTCGGTCGGGGGCGGTACGGGGTGGACCACCGCGGGGCCGCGGAGTCACCGGGTCGTCGCGCGACGGACCGGCCTGCCGGCGGGTCAGCGGCGGACGGCGCCACCCGCAGCCTGCCAGGCGCCGATGCCGCCGGACAGGCTCGTGGCCTGCAGGCCGAGCGAGCGCAGCTGCCGGGCGGCGGTGCGCGACCGCATGCCGGACGCGCACATGACGACGACCGGGGCGTCGGCCCGTAGGCGGCGGGGCGCGTCGGCGACGGAGCCCAGCGGCACGTGCACGGCCTGGGGGGCGTGGCCGGTGCTCCACTCGGAGCGCTCGCGGACGTCGAGGAGGCCCGCGCCGTCGCGGACGAGCTGCACCGCGGTGGGTCCGTCGACGGTCGAGGGCAGGCCGCCGTCGTCGGAGCGACCGAGGAGGCGGGACAGAGCGGCGCGGAGGCTCGGGAAGGGCATGCGCGAGACGATACCCCCCGGGGTATGCGCGCGCAACGACGGGGCGCCGCCCGCCGCCCCGCGGCCCCGCGTCCGACGGGCGCGAGTTCTCCGCTAGACTCCTACCCGCAGTACGCCCGCTCACGCCGGCGTGCAGCACCAGGAGGATTCGCCTAGTGGCCTATGGCGCACGCTTGGAAAGCGTGTTGGGTGCAAGCCCTCGGGGGTTCGAATCCCCCATCCTCCGCCGTTCGAAGGGCCCGTGACCTGCAGCGATGTGGGTGGCGGGCCCTTCGTCGTCCACGGGGCCGCGCGGCATGCGGCGGGCGCCGGGCGTCGACGACGTCGGTGGTCCGTGGTGGGGTGGTCCCATGGTCGCGCGCACGGGTCCGTGGAGCACGCTGCCCGTGCGACGCGTCCAGGCCGGTGACCCCAAGCTCGACGGTGAGCGGGGCGGGGACTGGCACCTGAGGATCCCCGCCGTCCGGCACGTCCTCGAGCAGGGCTGGGACCTGGGCCCGGCCACCGTGCTGGTCGGCGACAACGGCGCGGGCAAGTCGACGCTCGTCGAGGGCATCGCCACCACCTTCGGCATGGCGGCCGAGGGCGGCTCGACGGGCTCGATGCACCGCACCCGGCCCACCGAGTCGGGGTTCGCGCACGACATCCAGCTGGTCCGCGGTGCCGGCGCGCCGCGGCGCGGGTTCTTCCTGCGGGCCGAGACGATGCACGGCTTCTACACGTACCTCGACGAGCACCCCGGGTTCGACCCGGTGTTCCACGAGATGTCGCACGGGGAGTCGTTCCTCGAGCTCATCGGCTCGCGGATGATGTACCCCGGCCTCTACGTGCTCGACGAGCCGGAGTCCGCGCTGTCGTTCACCGGCAGCCTCGCGCTGCTCAAGCACCTGCACGACCTGGTGCAGCACGACTCGCAGGTGATCCTCTCGACGCACTCGCCGCTGCTGGCGTCCCTGCCGGGCGCGACGGTCTACGAGGTGGGGGAGTGGGGGCTGCGCGAGTGCGCCTGGGAGGACCTCGACCTCGTCAGGTCGTGGCGGGCGTTCCTCGACGACCCCCACCGATACCTGCGCCACGTCCTGGCGGACTGACGCGGCGCCCTCGTCCGGCCGGGGAGACGGGGTCAGGGGGTCAGGAGGTGAAGCGGGTGGCGCGCTCGCGGACGCGGCCCTCGCCCAGGCCCCCGCGGGCGTCCGGGTCCCACGTGTAGACCTCGGTGCCGGTGACGAACACGTGCTCGGCGCGGGCGGTCACGTCCAGCGGGTCGCCGGACCAGATCACGACGTCCCCGTCGAGCCCGGGGGTCAGCGACCCCACCCGGTCGTCCAGGCCCATGAACTGCGCCGGGTTCACCGTCAGCGCGCGCAGCGCCGTGTCCCGGTCCAGCCCCTCCTTGACGGCCAGCGACGCCTGGTGGACCAGGAAGTTGATGGGTACCACCGGGTGGTCCGTGGTGATCGCGACCCGCACCCCCGCGCGCGCCAGCACACCGAGGTGCGCGATCGAGCGGTTGCGCAGCTCGACCTTCGAGCGGGACGTGAACATGGGGCCGAAGATGACCGGCACGTCGCGCTCCGCGAGCACGTCGGCCACGGCCGCGGCGTCGGTGCCGTGGTTGATCACGAGCCGGTACCCGAACTCGTCGGCCAGGCGCAGCGCCGTGGCGATGTCGTCGGCGCGGTGGGTGTGCTGGTCCCACGCGAGCTCGCCGGCCAGCACGGCCGCGAGCGTCTCCCGGGCGAGGTCCCGGTCGAAGGGCTCACCCGTGGCGGCCGCCGCGTCACGACGTGCCGCGTACCCCTGCGCGTCGACGAACGCCCCGCGGATCACCGCCGCGACGCCCAGGCGCGTCGACGGCAGCTTCTTCTGCTCCCCGTACACGCGCTTGGGGTTCTCGCCCAGCGCCGACTTCACGGACACGTCGTGCCGGATCACCTGCTCGTCGACCGTCCGACCGCCCCACGTCTTGATCGCCACCGTCCGCCCGCCGATCGGGTTGGCCGACCCCGGCTTGACGACTGCGGAGGTCACCCCGCCGACGAGCGCGTCGCGGAACCCCTCGTCCTCGACGTTGATGCCGTCGATCGCCCGCAGCGCCGCGCCGTTCGGCGCCGTCCGCTCGTTGGTGTCGTCGCCGGCCCAGCCCTCGGCCTCCTCCATCACACCCATGTGGGCGTGCGCCTCGACGAACCCCGGCAGCACCCAGCGGCCCGTCGCGTCGACGACCCGGACCCCGTCGGGCACGACGACGTCCGTGCCGACGGCGGTGACCACACCGTCCTCGACGAGCACGGTCGCGCCGTCGACCGGGGGTGAGGCGACGGGGACGACGTGGCCGCCGACGATCGCGACGGACCCGCGAGCGGTGCGGATCGGGCTGGACGGGTCGGGGCGGCTCGGGTCGGGCATGGCGCCATCATGGCGCGCACCGGCCGGGGAGCGCCCGCGGTCCGCGCCGCGCGTCGCGACGTGCGTGCACCCTGCTGCCGGCGGGCACGTGTGAGGGGAGCGTGCAGGTCCGTCCCGCGGCAGCCGGACGGATGTCCGGATCGTCCCGCCATGGCTAGCGTGGTCCCATGACCCAGGACCCGTCGCAGACCTCCGAGGACCGCCCGCCGCACGGCGCCCGACCCGCGCCCGACGCGACGTCCCGGCGCCTGCTGGACGACTGGGACGTCGAGACGTGGCGCAGCCCGCTCGCGGGTGTCGCGGTCGGTGTCCTGACGCTCCCCGCCGTGGCGATGGCGCTCGTCGGCCTGCTGGTGCTGGCCGTGCAGGGCACGGCGACCTGGCTGCTCGTCACGCTGGCGGCCCTCGTCACCACGGCCCTCGGGGTGCTCGGCGCGGTCGTCGGTCTGCGCCGCGGTCACCGCGGGGTCGTGCACCGGCTGGCCGTCCTGGCCGTGGTGTGGGGGGTCGTCGTGACGGTCGCGGGCGTGGTGGTCGCGCTGTCGCTCGACGCCGACGAGCGCGTCGGGGTCGCGGTCCTGCTGGTCCTCGGCGGCACGTACACCGTGGTCGTCGGCCTGGGGCTGTGGGGTGCCTCGCGGCTCATGGCGGCGCCCGCCGGTGCCGACGCGCACGGCGGGAGCGACGGCGCCGCGGACCCGTCGCCGCGCACGGGCGCGTCGCCCACGGTCGGCGAGGCCACGACGCCCGCGGCGGCCTCCGACGACGACGCCCTGGCCGACTGGCCCGAGTGGGGCGGCGACGCCGCGCCCGGCAGCGACCCCGCGCCCGGCAGCGAGCCTGCGCGCGGCGGCGACCTGTCCCGCCCCGGCCCCGCCCCGCTGGAGGCGGCCCCGGTGCGTCACGACGTCGAGGACGTCGTCGACGCGGACGTCGTGGAGCCGCCGACCGCGGCGCCCCGCACGGCACGCTCGTCGGCACCGAGCCCGGCGCGGCGCAGCGTCACGTCCAGCAGCCCCGCCCGCCCGCGGCGCACCGCGCCGGCCGGCCCGGCCACCGAGCGCATCGCCCGGCAGGACGGCGACGACGGCCCGCCGACGCAGCGCATCCCGCCCGTGGCCTACTGAGCCGACGCGCTGCACGACCGCCCCGCCACCTGCGTTAAGGTGGTGCGCAGACCCCTCGTACGGCGTCATCTCGCTGAACTCCCCCAGGGCCGGAAGGCAGCAAGGGCAGGCGAGCTCTGGCGGGTGTGCGGGGGGTCCTTGCATGCCCGCGGACGACGCGGAGTGCGACCGGGGGCGGGTCCGCCGGCGTGCGGCGTCCGCCCCGGGTCGCAGGCGGTGCGGGCGGCGACGGGCCCCACGCGGGACGCGCGCGGCACGCACCCGGCCGGACGATCGACGCATGAGCGACACCACCCCCGTCACGTCGGCCTGGGCCGGCGCCGTCCCCCGTCTCGCGGCCCGCGGGCTCGTCCACCGGTTCGGTGACACGTCCGCCCTGGCCGGCGTCGACGTCGACCTCGCCGACGGCGAGTCGCTGGCCGTCATGGGCCCGTCGGGGTCCGGCAAGTCCACGCTCCTGCACGTCCTCGCCGGGATCCTCGTGCCCACGTCGGGCACGGTCGCGCTGCGCGGGCTGGAGGTGCAGGCGCTGTCCGAGAAGGAGCGCTCGCTGCTGCGCCGGCGCCGGTACGGGTTCGTCTTCCAGCTCGGCCAGCTGCTGTCGGAGCTGTCGGCGCTGGAGAACGTCGCCCTGCCCGCCATGCTCACCGGGGCCTCGCGCGCCGACGCGCAGGCGTCCGCGGGGCAGTGGCTCGCGGCGCTGGGGCTCGCGGGGGCCGAGGGGCGCCGGCCCGGTGAGCTGTCGGGCGGGCAGGCGCAGCGCGTGGCGGTCGCCCGGGCGCTGATCACGCGCCCCGAGGTCGTGTTCGCCGACGAGCCGACGGGCTCCCTCGACCAGGCCACGGGCCACGACGTCATGCAGGTGCTCCGCGACGCGACGCGCGCGGTGGGGGCGTCGCTGGTCGTCGTCACGCACGACGCGGACGTCGCCGCCTGGTGCGACCGGCGGATCGACGTGCGCGACGGCCGGGTCGTCGCACCGGGGTCGACGACCGGCGGCGGTGCCGGCCCGCGACCCGGTGAGCGCGACGCGGGCGTCCTGCCGGCGCACCTCGGTGCCGCGCGGGTCGCGGACGTCTTCGGTGCCGGTGGTGCCCGGTGAGCGTCAACCCGGTCCTGGCGCTGGCGCCGCGGCTGCAGCGCGCCGGCGGGCGCGACAGCCGCACGACGACCCTGCTCGCGGTGACCGCGTTCGCGGTGTCCACCGCGCTGACGCTGTCGGTCGTCGCCGCGCTCCTCGGGTTCGTGGCACGGGCGGACCGGCCCACCACGGCGCTCGAGCGCGAGGTCGGCGGCTTCTACGTGATCCTCGCCGTGACCGCGACGATCCTGCTGGTCGTGCCGCTGCTCACCCTCGGGGGAGCGGCCGCACGGCTCGGGGTCGCGCGGCGCGACGCCCGGCTCGCGGCGCTGCGGCTGCTCGGTGCGACGCCGCGCGAGGTCGTCGGGCTGACGCTCGTCGAGACCGCGCTGCAGGGGCTCGCCGGTGCGGTCGTCGGGACCGTCCTGTACGGCGCGCTGCTGCCGGTGTGGACGCAGGTGCCGTTCCAGGGACGGCCGTTCACCGCCGGCGAGCTGTGGGTCGGCGTGCCCGTGGTGCTCCTGGCGTGGCTGGTCGTCCCGCTGCTCGCGGCCGTCAGCGGTGCGGTGTCGCTGCGCCGGGTCGTGGTCTCGCCGCTGGGCGTCGCGCAGCGCGCGGCCCGGCCGCGGCTGCGGGCGGTGCGGGCCGTGGTCGTCGTCGTCGCGATGGGGTTCTTCATGATCGTGTCGGGGATCGGCGGGATGCCGCTGGCGGCGTTCGTCGCCTTCCTGCTCGGCGGTCTGGCGCTGGCGTTCCTCACGATGAACGCGGTGGGGCCGTGGGTGCTGGGGCTGCTCGGCCGCCTGCGGCTGCGGACGGCCCGCACGCCCGCGCAGCTGCTGGCGGCGCGTCGGCTGCTCGACGACCCGCGGGCGACCTGGCGCGTCGTCGGCGGGCTCGGCCTCGCGTCGTTCGTCGCCGGGTGCCTGGCGGTGGTGCCGACCATGGCGAGCACGGGCGGCGGCGGCGACCAGGACGCGCTGCTGACGGCCGACATCCTCACCGGCGCCCTGCTGACCCTGACGATCACGTTCCTGCTCGCGGCCGTGTCCGCCGGCATCGCCCAGGCGGCGTCCGTCCTGGACCGTCGCCGGGAGCTGTCGCTCGCGCGGCTGGCGGGCGTGCCCGCCGAGCTGTTCGACGAGGCGCGGCGCCGCGAGGTGCTGGTCCCGCTGCTGGTCGTGTCGGTGGGCTCGGCGCTCGCCGCGCTCGTGATGTTCTTCCCGCTGTTCGGGATGGCCGCCGTCACGGCTCCGCAGGGGCTGCTGCTGCTCGTGGGCAGCCTGACCGTCGGGGTCGCGCTGGTCGTGGCGGCCACCGAGGTCACCCGCCCCCTGCTGCACCGCGTGCTGGCGGACACGGTGGTGCGTGCCGACTGACCCGCCCGCCGCCCGGCCGCGACCGGCCCCGGCAGGTGGGGACGGCGGTGCCGGCCGGTGGGTGGTGGCGCTTAGGCTCGGGGCGTGACGACAGCGCTGTACCGCCGCTACCGGCCCGAGTCCTTCGCCGAGGTGATCGGGCAGGACCACGTGACCGCGCCGCTGCGGCAGGCGCTGCGCTCGGGCCAGGCCAACCACGCGTACCTGTTCTCCGGTCCGCGCGGGTGCGGCAAGACGACGAGCGCACGCATCCTCGCCCGCTGCCTCAACTGCGCGGAGGGCCCCACGGACACCCCGTGCGGCGTGTGCCCGTCGTGCGTCGAGCTGGCCCGCGGCGGCTCCGGGTCGCTCGACGTGGTCGAGATCGACGCCGCCAGCCACGGCGGTGTCGACGACGCCCGTGAGCTGCGGGAGCGGGCGACGTTCGCGCCCGCGCGCGACCGGTACAAGGTCTTCATCCTCGACGAGGCGCACATGGTCTCCCCGCAGGGCTTCAACGCCCTGCTGAAGATCGTCGAGGAGCCGCCGCCGCACGTGAAGTTCATCTTCGCCACCACGGAGCCGGACAAGGTCATCGGGACCATCCGCTCCCGCACGCACCACTACCCGTTCCGGCTCGTGCCGCCGGACGTGCTCGTCCCGTACCTCGAGCAGCTGTGCACGACCGAGGGCGTGCCCGTCGGCTCCGGCGTGCTGCCGCTGGTCGTCCGCTCCGGCGGCGGGTCGGTCCGCGACACCCTGTCCGTGCTCGACCAGCTCATCGCCGGGTCCGGGTCGGCAGGCCTCGACTACGAGGGTGCGGTCGCGCTGCTGGGCTACACGCACACGTCGCTGCTCGACGACCTCGTCGACGCGATCGCCGCGCGCGACGGCGCATCGGCGTTCCGGGTGGTCGAGCGCGTCGTCGCGACGGGCCACGAGCCGCGACGGTTCGTCGAGGACCTCCTGGAGCGCCTGCGCGACCTCATCGTCATCTCGGCCTCCGGCGAGGCGGCCGGTGCGGTGCTGCGCGACGTCCCGACGGACCAGCTCGACCGCATGCGCCGGCAGGCCACCCACCTGGGACCGTCCGAGCTGTCACGCTCGGCCGACCTGGCCAACGCCGCCCTCACCGAGATGGTCGGGGCGACGTCGCCCCGGCTGCACCTCGAGCTGCTGATGGCACGGCTGCTGCTGCCGGGCGCCGACGACACGCGCACAGGGCTCGGCGCTCGGATCGACCGGCTCGAGCGCGGGCTGCCCGCCGTCGGCGCCGCACCCGCCGTGCTCCACGAGGTGGCCGCGCCGCCTGCCGTCGCCCCGCCCGTGGCGCCCCCGCCGCCGCCCGCGCCCGCCGCCCGACCGGTGGCGGTCGTCCCGGACGAGGTGCACGAGCCCGAGGCGGCGCCCGCCCCCGCGCCGGAGGAGCCCTCCGGTCCCACCGCGTCGCGCGTCGCGGACACGGACACCGAGACCGAGACCGACACCGACGCGGACACCGACACCGACACGGACCTCGACGCCGACGAGGCCCCGCGGGAGGACGCAGCCGGGCGCGTCGACCCGTCCGCGGCGCCCGCGCCTGCGGCTCCTACGCCTGCGGCTCCCGCGCCTGCGGCTCCCTCTCCGGCGGTTCCCGCGCCGGCAGCTTCCGCGTCGGCAGCCTCCGCCCCGGCGGCGCCGGTACCGGGTGCCGCCGCGGCCGCGGCCGACACCGAGATGCTGCGACGTCGGTGGCCCGACGTGCTGACCACGCTGCGGCGTCTGCGGCTGCCCTCGTGGGCGCTCGTCAACCAGCACGCGCAGGTCCTCGAGCTCGACGCGACGACGCTGCGCCTCGGCTTCGCGCAGCCCGGGCTCGTCACCACCTTCCGCAACAGCAACCACGGCGACGTGGTCGCGCGCGCGCTCTCCGAGACCCTCGGCGTCACCGCACGGGTCGAGGCCGTGCTCGACGAGCCCGCCGCCGCGAGCCCGCGGCCGGCCGCGACGTCGACCCCCGGCGTCCCGCAGGGCCCGACCGCGATGTCGCGGGAGCGGGCGGCGGCGTCCTGGGACGACCCGGTCGCGTCGCCGCGGCAGGCCGCGCGCCCCGAGGGTGAGCAGCCCACCGGCGCCGCGGGCCACGCGGCGCCCCCTGGCCACGCCGCGACCCCGGGCCACCCCACCCCGGGTCACCCCGCTCCGGCTCAGCCCACCCCGGATCGCCCCGGCGGGACGTCGCGCGAGCGCACCTCGAGCACCGGCGGCCCCGGCGCGGACCCGTCGGGCCCGCAGGCGCGCCGGCCGGACGGGCCGGGTGCCGGAGCCGACCGGGCAGCGGGCGCCGGTGGACCCGGACGGCCCGTCCCGCCGTGGGAGTCCGGCCCCGGTGACAACGCACCGGGCGACGGCGCGTCGGCCCCCCGCGAGGCGCCCGGCCCCGGAGCCCGGGGCTCGGCAGCGGACGGGAGCGGCCCGACCGTCGCCCACCCGACGGACGACGACATCCCGCCCGGCGACGAGCCGGACGACCCCTGGCGCAGCGGCCCGGTCGCACCACGCCCGGCCGCCGCTGCCCCGCCCGTCCCGGACCGCGCCCCACCCACGGCCGGAGGCCCGGCCTCCGCGGGCGCCCCGACCTCCGCGCCTGCGGGCGGGACGGCCCGCGAGCGCGGCGTCGCCGCCGCGCGCGCGGCCGCCTCCCGCCGCCGGCCCACCGAGCCCGACGAGCCGTCACCCGACGACCCGACGATCGGCCAGTCCGGGCTCGTGGGGGCGCCGCTCGTCGCGCAGGTGCTCGGTGGGCGCGTCATCGACGAGCAGATCGACCTCTGAGACGACGGCTCGTCGGTCCGGTCGCCCGCGCGGGTGACGCCGCGGGTGAAACGTGCCGACCTGTCGCAGGACTGCGACACGTCCGCGACATCCTCGGGACCGTGACCCCGACGATCCGCCCTAGGTTGTCCGTCATGTCCGACGCCCTCGCACCGGTCACCCGCCGACCGTCCGCCGTCGTCGCGGTGCTCCTGACCACGCTGCTCACCGCCTGCAGCGGCGCCGTGGACACCGCCGCACCCAGCGCGGAGCCCACGCGTGACCGCGCCACCGCCCGTGCCACCGCCACCCCGACGGGTCCCGCGGTCCCCACGGTCCCGGGCTACGGCCCGGGCGAGGTCCCGCCCGTCCCCATGATCCTGCTGCCCGACCTCAGCATGCTCGACGCCTCGCTCGCGGGCTTCGCGATCGAGGTCGACGCGGCCGTGGGCGACCTGCCGGGCGTCCGCGTGCAGCCGCAGCGCTGCGACGCGCAGGGCGGCGAGCTGTGGGCCTACGGCGACGGGTCCGGCACGTTCACCGGCCCGGACGGGGCGGTCACCACGTACGGCGACGGCTCGGGGACGTACACCCTCAACGGCACCTCCGTCACCGTGTACGGCGACGGGTCCGGCACGTACGACGACGGCACGACCTCGGTCACCAGCTACGGCGACGGCTCCGGCACGTACGACGACGGCACGACGTCGGTGACGCTGTACGGCGACGGCTCGGGCACCTGGTCGCGCGGCGACCGCACCATCACCAACTACGGCGACGGGTCCGGGACCTACACGGCCGGGGACGTGACCATCACCCACTACGGCGACGGCTCGGGCCTGTACGACTCGCCCGACCTGACCGTGGAGAACCACGGCGACGGCACCGGGCTGGTCGGCACGGTGCCCGTCCGGGTGGAGCCGCTGGCGCCCGTGCCGCCGCTGGGCGTGTTCCCGTCGATGGGCGTCATCGGGCCGGCACCCTCGTGCGGCACGCGCCTCGTCCTCGACGCCGCCGTGCTCTTCGACTTCGACAGCGCGCAGGTGCGGCCCGACGCGGCCGCGACGCTCGACGCCGTGGCCCAGGTGCTCGCAGACGTCCCCACCGCGCGCGTCGAGGGCCACACCGACGCGATCGCCTCCGACGCGTACAACCAGGACCTGTCCGAGCGCCGGGCGGCGGCCGTCGCGGCGGCGCTGACGCAGCGCGGCATGCGGGGCGCCCTGGAGCCGGTCGGGTTCGGCGAGACGCGTCCTGTGGCACCCAACACGCGTGACGGCGCCGACGACCCCGCCGGGCGGCAGCTGAACCGGCGCGTCGAGATCGTCGTCCCGTCGTGAGCGCGTCACGTCCCCGACGGGCGCTCGCGGGGTGTGCGGTGGTGGCCGTGCTGCTGGGCGGCTGCTCGGTGGCGGTCGTCGACGCCGACGCGACGCCTACGGACGAGCTGACGCTCGTCGCGCAGCTCGACGCGCGGCGGGCGTCCGCCGAGCCGACGCCCGCCACCCGGGCGCCCCGCGCGCCCGGGACCGGGACGCCGGGTCCGTCGGCGTCGGACGCCGGGCCGCGCGGCTCGGGCCTGCCCCCGGTGCTCGAGCGTGCCGGTCTGACCGAGTCGGTCACCCGCACCGCGACGTGCGCGGGCGGTGACCTGACCGTCCTGGACGTGGGGGAGACGGTCGAGGTCACGGACGACTGCGCCACGCTGACCGTCCGCAGCGCCGGCACGCGCGTCCTCGCGGGCCGGGTCGAGCACCTCGTCGTCGACGCCTCCGGCGTGCAGGCCGTCGTCGCCCACGTCGGCACCGTCACCCTCCTGGGGGCGGGCGCGCGCGTGGCCTGGGAGGACGGCACGCCCCGCGTCGAGGCCACGGGCGCCGACGTCGGCTACGGCCCCGTGGGCGTCGTCCGCCTCGACGTCGACTGACCTGCCGCCCCCGCCCTGACCTGCCGCCCCGCCGCCCCCGCCCCCGACCGCATCCCCGAGAGGAGCGACCATGACTACCCCGCCACCCGGCCCCGCCTACGGCACCGCCCCCGGGTACGGGTACGGCACCGCCCCCGCCTACGGCCCGCCGCCCGGCTACGGCCCGCCCCTCGCGCCCCGCCGCACCAACGCGATGGCGGTCGCGGCGTTCGTCAGCGGCCTGCTGGGCTTCGCGGTCGTCCCCGTGGTGCTCGGGCACGTCGCGCTGCGGCAGATCCGCCGGTCGGGGGACAGCGGTGGCTGGATGGCCGTGGTCGGGCTCGTGCTCGGGTACGGCACCTGCCTGCTGTACGCCCTGCTGCTGCTCGGCGTGCTGGCGTTCTGGGGTGCGCACGCGTGAGAGACCCCGCGCACGTGCTGCTCGTCGACGACGAGCAGGCGATCCTCGACGGCCTCGCTCCGTTCCTGGAACGGTCCGGGCTGCGGGTCAGCACCGCGGGCGACGGTGCGCAGGCGCTCACCGCCCACGCCGCGCAGCCCGCCGACATCCTCGTGTGCGACGTCCTCATGCCCCGGCTCGACGGGCGCAGCCTGGTGCGGCGGCTGCGGGCGGACGGCGACTGGACGCCCGTGGTCCTGCTCACGCAGGTCGGCGAGTCCTACGAGCGGTCCGCCGCTCTCGAGGAGGGCGCCGACGACTACCTCAACAAGCCCTTCGACCCGCAGGAGCTGCTCGCGCGCGTGCGTGCCGTGCTGCGCCGGGCCGTGCCGGGGCAGCCCTCGCTGGCGGCCGCCTCCACGCTCGTCAGCGGCGACCTGCAGGTCGACCGCGCCGCCCGGCGGGTGCTGCTCGCGGGGGTGCCCGTCGCCCTCACGCCGCGCGCGTCGTTGCTGCTGGACTACCTCATGACCCACCCGGGGGAGCTGCTGACGCGCGAGCGGCTGCTGTCGGCGCTGTGGGGCTTCGAGTCCATGGTGACCACCCGTGCGGTCGACCACCGGATCGCCGAGATCCGCCGGGCGCTGGGGGACGACCCCGCCGCGCCGCGGTTCGTCGAGACGGTCCCGCACGCGGGCTACCGCTTCTGCGGTCCGGTGACGCGCGGGGTGCCGACGAGCGGGCCGCGCACGTGAGTCCCGCGCCGACGCGCCGGTGGTGGGCCGCCGCGCTCGCGGTCACGCTCGTCGGCCTCGTCGCCGGGGCAGGGGTGGCCCTGTCGGGGCGCGCGCTGCTGGTCGTCACCACGACGCGGCTGCCGGTGGCGCTCGCGGTCGGCGGGCTCGCCCTGGGCGCCGCGGTGCTCGGGGTCGGTGCCCTGCGGGCGCGTCGCGCGGCGGCGCTCGCGGTCGCCCTGGCGGGTGCCGAGGACGCCGGGCGGGCCGACGAGCGCGCGCGGCACCGTCGGTTCCTCGCGCGCCTCGACCACGAGCTGAAGAACCCGGTGACGGCGATCCGCGCGGCGGCGGCCGGGCTGCCGCCGGGCGACGACCCGGCGGCCGTGCGGGCGCACGCGACCCTCGACGCGCAGGCCGGGCGTCTGGCGCACCTGGTCGCCGACCTGCGCAAGCTGGCGGAGCTCGAGACGCAGCCGATCGAGCAGGAGGACGTCGACGTCGCGCAGGTGGTGCGCGACGCCGTCGACGACGTGTGCGCGCAGGCCGCGGCCGGCGGACGCCCTGCCCCGGCGGTGAGGATCACGCTGCCGACCGTGCCGTGGCCGCTGCCCCACGTCCGCGGCGACGTCGACCTGCTGTACCTGGCGGTCGTCAACCTCGTCGGCAACGCGGTGAAGTTCTCACCTCCCGGCACGCCCGTCGAGGTGCGCGGCTCGGACGAGGACGGTGCGGTCGTCGTCGAGGTCGCGGACAGCGGACCCGGCATCCCCGACGACGAGGTCGGCGTCGTGTTCGACGAGCTGGCGCGCGGCCGGGACGCCCGGGGGACGCCCGGCTCGGGTCTGGGGCTCGCGCTGGTGCGGGTGGTCGCCGAGCGGCACGGGGGCCGCGCGACCCTGCGGTCGCGCGTCGGCCACGGCACGGTCGTCCGCCTCCTCCTGCCGGCCGGCGCCGCGCGGTAGGCGCGCGGCGGACCCGGCCGCCGACCCGGCGCCGCGGCGGCGGGCCGCGGGGCCGTGCACGGCTACGCTGACGGGGTGTACGAAGGCGCGATCCAGGACCTGGTCGACGAGCTCGGGCGGTTGCCCGGGGTCGGCCCCAAGAGCGCCCAGCGCATCGCGTTCCACGTGCTCGCCGCCGACCCGGCGGACGTGCGCCGGCTCGCCGACGCGCTGACCGAGGTCAAGCTGCGCGTGCAGTTCTGCGAGATCTGCGGCAACGTCGCCCAGGAGACGCAGTGCCGCATCTGCCGTGACCCGCGCCGCCTGCTGACGACCATCTGCGTGGTCGAGGAGGCCAAGGACGTCGTGGCGATCGAGCGCACGCGGGAGTTCCGCGGTCGGTACCACGTGCTCGGCGGGGCCATCAACCCGATCGGGGGCGTCGGCCCGGACGACCTGCGCATCGCCCAGCTCATGACGCGGCTCGCCGACGCCACGGTCACCGAGGTCATCCTCGCCACCGACCCGAACGTCGAGGGCGAGGCCACGGCCACCTACCTGGCGCGGCTGCTCGTGCCGATGGGGCTGACGGTGAGCCGGCTCGCGTCCGGGCTGCCGGTGGGTGGCGACCTGGAGTACGCCGACGAGGTCACGCTCGGCCGGGCGTTCGAGGGTCGACGTCGCCTCAGCGCGTGACGACCACCACCACGAGGGGGAACCCATGAGCACCGACGACGAGCGTCCGACGGCGGACGCCGACCTGCGGGACATCGCCGACGCGGTCGCGTCGGAGTCCCGCGGGTTCCTCACGACGGTCACCGAGGTGGCGGCGGGCTCCGCGCCCGACGCGTCCCTGCCGCTGCTGCTGCTCGCGCTGTCCGACCTGCTCGCCGCCGGCGCGCGGCTGGGCGCGACGACGGACGTCGTGCCGCCGTCGCGCTTCGAGCCCGACGTCGGCCCCGACGCCGACCTGGAGCCGCTGCGCGCCAACCTCGCCAACCTCTTCGACGGCATCGACGAGTACGTCGAGGTCGTGGACCCGCTGCTGGGCCCGGAGGTCGAGGAGGCGACGATCTCCGGGGACCTCGTCGCGATCGCGGGAGCCCTGTCCCAGGGCCTGGCGCACCACGCGCGCGGTCACGTGCTCGAGGCCCTGTGGTGGTGGCAGTTCAGCTACCTGTCCGACTGGGGCGAGCGCGCCGCCAGCACGCTGCGCGCCATCCAGACGATCCTCGCGCACGTGCGTCTCGACGTGGACGACGACGTCGCCGCCGAGGCGGAGTACGACGCCCTGCAGCCCTGACGCTGGTCCGCCCGCCGGTCGCCGCCGGTGACCGCCGACCGGAGGGGAGTGGACCGGGGGGCGGGGGCGGACGACCGGCGGGCGGCGTCGGGGGGGTCAGGCCACGCGGGTCCCGCGCGCCAGGGTGCGCTGCGGGATGCGCAAGCGCCGGACGGCGACGACGAACCCGGCGGCGCCGAGCAGCAGGTTGACCGCCAGACCGTAGGGCCACACCGGCCCGGCGCCGTCCCGGGCGGGGATCACGTCCGAGGTGTCCTCCTGCGCCCAGCACTCGTCGAGGATCTCGGGAGCGCCCAGGCGCAGGTCCCGCAGGGCCTGGGTGGTCTGGTTGGCGTAGGCGGCGGCCGTGTACGGCTCCTGCGGGACGTCGGGCACGGCGCCGTCGGCGACCACGGCGAACGGGTTGACGGCCAGCAGCCACCACGTCCACTCGGTGCGGGCGACGGCGCGCTCCTGCACGTCCAGCTCGCAGACCGGCTGGCCGGTGGGCATGCCCTCGTCGTCCATCTGCTCCCAGTAGGAGTCCGGGACGGAGTAGACCTGCACGTCCTGCGTGGTGCTGAGGAACGGGTAGGTCAGGCCGAAGAAGATCGGCGTGAACACGGTGAGCGCCGCGACCGTGACGAACGTGAGGACCGTGGAGCCGGCGGGCCGCGCGGCCAGCGTCGACCAGCCCAGGCCCATGCCGCACACGGCGGCCAGCAGCAGCGCGGTCAGCACGACGACCCGGGGCAGCGTCGCGGCCGGCACGCCGCCCATGGCCAGGGCGATCGCGAAGAACGGCAGGCTGACGGCGAGGAACGCGCAGGCGCTGAGCCACGCGGCCAGCAGCTTGCCGGCGGCGATCTCGGCCGGGGACAGGAGCGTGACCTGCAGCGTCGCGAGGGTGCCGGCGGACCGGTCCCCGTTGACGGACGTCGACGCGAGCGTGGGCGTGACGAGCAGCCCGAGCCCCAGGACGAGGGCCGTGACGACGACGAACAGGACGGGCCCGGCCTCGTCGGTCCGCGCCGCGGACTCGTCGAACACGGTCAGGGCGCCACCGGCGAGGAGCGTGATGGCCCCGACGATGACGAACCACACGACGAGCGCGGCCTTCCACCGCGAGGAGCGCACGCGCTGGCGCAGCTCGAGGGCGGTCACCGTGCGCACACCGTGCCACGTCAGGGTCCAGGTGCCGACGGCGGGCGTGGCCGGCGCGGGAGACGCGGGCGACGCGGGTGCCGGGGTCGGGGGGGTGGTCGTCGCGGTCATCGCCGCTCCTCCTCCAGGGCGAGGTACGCCTGCTCGAGTGCGCCGGCGGCGGGTGCCGACGACACGACGGGGACTCCGGCGGTGACGAGGTCGCGCAGCAGCGCGGCCGCACCGAGCTCGCCGTCGACGTCGACGAGGACGCCGCCGGGAGGCGCGGTGCCGTCGGGTGCCACGTCGGTGGGGCGGACCGCGCCGTCGAGCCGGTACGTGACGCCGGCGGTGTCCAGCCACCCCGTCAGCGCGGGCAGCGACAGGGTGCGCACGTGCCACGTCCGCCGGCCGCTGGCGACGTCCGCGTCGGACATCCCGGCGACCGTGCGGCCGCGCGAGAGGAAGACGGCGTCGTCGGCCATCTCGTCGAGCTCCGACAGGACGTGCGAGGAGACCAGGACGGTGCGTCCCTCGTCGGCGAGGCGGCGCAGCAGGATCCGCAGGTCGACGCGGGACCGCGGGTCGAGCCCGCTCGCCGGCTCGTCGAGCAGCAGCACCTGCGGGTCGTGGACCAGCGCACGCGCCAGGCCCAGACGCTGCTTCTGCCCGCGGGACAGGACCGCCGCGGGCTGGTCGGCGTACTCCGTGAGGTGCACGGTCGCGAGCAGCTCGTCGATGCGTGCGGACGCCGTGGCCCGGTCGACCCGGTACGCGTCCGCGAACGTCGCGAGGACCTCGCGGGCCGTCAGGGAGTCCCAGGTGCCGAACGCGTCGGGCATCCAGCCGGTGCGGGCACGGGCACCGGCGCTGTCGGTCACGGGGTCGTGGCCCGCGACGCGCACCTGGCCGGTGTCCGGCACGAGCAGGCCCGCGAGGATCAGCAGCAGCGTCGTCTTGCCGGAGCCGTTGGGCCCGACGAGCGCGGTCACGGCGCCGGAGCGGGCGACCAGGTCGGCGCCGTCCAGGGCCTTGACCGTGCCGAACGCGCGCCGCAGCCCGCTGACCTCGATGCCGTGCGGGTGGGGGGCCAGGGCGAGGGCGGCGGGCTCGGGGCCGCCGGGCAGCCCGTGCGGTGCGTCGGGTGGCATGACGCCACGCTAGGAGCCGTGCGGTCCGCGCGCGTCCGACCCCGGGTGGACGGTGCGCGGGCGGGCGTCGCCCCCGGGTCGCAGGACGGTGGGGGCGTCGCGCTCTCAGCCCTGGCCGTCGGCGGGCGTCGCCCCCGGGTCGGCGGTGGGGCTCGCCGGCGGCGCGAGCGTGGGGACCGGTGCCACGGTGGGCGTCGGCGTCACCCACGGGGGCATGTACTGCAGGCAGTAGACGCCGTTGACGGTGATGTTCGACGGCCTGGTCCACGCGCCGTCGGACGTGCCCTGGAAGCCGAACCGGAAGGTGCCGTCCACCGGGACGTCGCCGTTCCAGCCGGCGTCCTGGAAGCGGTAGACGCCGTCGGAGCCCGACGACCGCGCGTTCCAGGTGTGCAGGACCCGCTGGCCGGGCGTGTTGGTCCACTCCAGCGTCCACCCGGAGACGGGGACGAGCATCGTGACGGTCAGCTCGGTGACGAACCCGCCGGGCCAGGTGTGGGTGGTCTCCTGCACCGAGCAGTGCCGGATGGGGGACAGCGCCGTGGCGGGCGTCGTCAGCGCGGCCGCCAGGCCCGTGACGGTCAGGGCCGCGGCGGCGGCGCCGGCGACGAGGCCGCGCACCCGCGCGGTCGGGCGTGTGGTCATCGGTGGTTCCCCCCGGTCGGGCGCGTCGGCGCCGTGCGGCGCCCTCGCGGGTGCGCCCGAGCCCACGGTGCTCGATCGAGGACGACCGCGGCCAGTACCCAAACGCTTCAGCCCCGTGGGACGGCCGTCCCGTCATGCGAAATGGCGCCCGTCCGCATCCTGGGCCCGGCCTACACTCGCCGGGTCCCCGACCACCCACCGGAAGCGTCCTGACCCGTGGCCCTCATCGTCCAGAAGTTCGGTGGCTCGTCCGTCGCCGACGCCGCCAGCATCAAGCGCGTCGCCAAGCGGGTGGTCGAGACGCGCAAGGCCGGGCACGACGTGGTCGTCGTGGTCTCGGCCATGGGGGACACCACCGACGAGCTCATCGACCTCGCCCAGCAGGTGACGCCGCTGCCGCCGGTGCGCGAGATGGACATCCTGCTGACCGCGGGCGAGCGCATCTCGATGTCGCTGCTCGCGATGGCCATCAACAACCTGGGCGTCGAGGCCAAGTCGTTCACGGGCCAGCAGGCCGGCGTCATCACCGACGAGGTGTACGGCAAGGCGCGGATCATCGACGTCACGCCCAGCCGCATCAAGGACACCATCGCGCGCGGCGAGGTCGCGATCGTCGCCGGGTTCCAGGGCGTCAACCCCTCGACCAACGACGTGACGACGCTCGGCCGCGGCGGCTCGGACACCACGGCCGTCGCGCTGGCCGCGGCCCTCAAGGCCGACGTGTGCGAGATCTACACCGACGTCGACGGGGTGTTCACCGCCGACCCCCGCATCGTGCCGACCGCCCGCAAGCTGGACCGCGTCGGCTACGACGAGATGCTCGAGATGGCGGCGAGCGGGGCGAAGGTGCTCATGCCCCGCTGCGTCGAGTACGCCCGCCGGTACGACGTGCCCGTGCACGTGCGCTCGTCGTTCTCGACGCACACCGGCACGCTCGTGACCAACCAGGAGGACCCCACCATGGAGCAGCCGATCATCGCGGGCGTCGCGCACGACCGCAGCGAGGCCAAGATCACGGTCGTCGGCGTGCCCGACGTCCCGGGCAAGGCCGCACGGATCTTCGAGATCGTCGCCGGCGCCGGCGTCAACATCGACATGATCGTGCAGAACGTGTCCGCGGCCGCGACAGGGCTGACGGACATCTCCTTCACGCTGCCGGCCACCGACGGTGCGCGCGCGACGTCCGCGCTGACGACCGACCAGCCGACGATCGGGTTCCAGTCGCTGCAGTACGACGACACGATCGGCAAGCTCTCGCTCGTCGGCGCGGGCATGAAGTCGCACCCGGGCGTGTCGGCCCGGCTGTTCGCCGCGCTGTCCGAGGCCGGCGTCAACATCGAGATGATCTCGACGTCGGAGATCCGCATCTCCGTCGTCACCCGCGCGGACTCGCTCGACGAGGCCGTGCGGGCCGTGCACACGGCGTTCGAGCTGGACGCCACCGAGACCGAGGCCGTCGTGTACGGCGGGACGGGGCGCTGACGTGGCTGAGGGTCTGAGGGTCGCGGTCGTCGGGGCGACCGGTCAGGTCGGCGCCGTGATGCGCCGGCTGCTGGACGAGCGGGACTTCCCGGTCGCGTCGATCCGGTACTTCGCCTCCGCGCGCTCCGCGGGCACGACGCTGCCGTGGCGGGGCACCGACGTCGTCGTCGAGGACGTCGCGACGGCCGACCTGGCCGGCATCGACATCGCGCTGTTCTCCGCGGGCGGCTCGACGTCCAAGGAGCACGCGCCGCGGTTCGCGGAGGCGGGCGCGATCGTCGTGGACAACTCCTCGGCGTGGCGCCGGGACCCGCGGGTGCCGCTCGTGGTGTCCGAGGTGAACCCGCAGGCACTCGACGAGATCGAGATCGGCATCGTCGCGAACCCCAACTGCACGACGATGGCCGCGATGCCCGTGCTCAAGGTGCTGCACGAGGAGGCCGGGCTGCGGCGCCTCGTCGTCTCGACGTACCAGGCGGTGTCCGGCTCGGGGCTCGCCGGTGCGCGCGAGCTCGACGGGCAGATCCGCGCGGCGGTCGAGCAGGACACGCTCGCGCTGGTCCACGACGGCGGCGCGGTCGCCTTCCCGTCGCCGGAGAAGTACGTCGCGCCGATCGCGTTCGACGTGATCCCCCTCGCGGGGTCGATCGTCGAGGACGGCCTGCACGAGACCGACGAGGAGCAGAAGCTGCGGCACGAGTCGCGCAAGATCCTCGACGTCCCGGACCTGCTGGTCTCCGGCACGTGCGTGCGCGTGCCGGTCTTCACGGGGCACTCGCTGAGCGTCAACGCCGAGTTCGAGCGGTCGATCTCCGTGGAGCGCGCGACCGAGCTGCTGTCGACGGCGCCGGGCGTGCAGCTCGCCGACGTCCCGACGCCGCTGGTCGCCGCCGGGCAGGACCCGTCGTTCGTCGGACGGCTGCGCCAGGACGAGGGTGCCCCCGACGGCCGCGGGCTCGCGCTGTTCATCAGCAACGACAACCTGCGCAAGGGCGCCGCGCTCAACGCGGTCCAGATCGCCGAGGTCCTGGCGACCCGCCGGTTCGCCATCACCCCCGCCTGACCACCCACCCCACGCCACCCCACCCCACCCCGTACGCGAGAGGTCGATCCAGCCGCAGCCCTGCGGCCGGATCGACCTCTCGCGCTCCAGGGGGGTCCACGACCTGGTGACGAGAGGACGATCCAGCCCCGGAGGGGGTGGGCTGGATCGTCCTCTCGCGTGCGGGGGTCAGCAGGAGGGGACCAGGGTCCAGGTGTCGGTGTCGGTCAGCTGCAGGGCGACGACGTTGCGGCTGCTCAGCGACCCGAGCGCGTCGCGCGAGCCTTGGGCGTAGGTCCGCAGCCAGACCGGGACGGCGCGGCCGTCGCGGACGTGCTGCAGCGTGCTCGCCGAGACGCACTCGCCGACCGGGGCGGGCGCGGGTGTCGTCGGGCCGGGTGCCGGTGCGGCGGGATCGGTCGGGGCCGGGCCCGGTGCCGGCGCCGGTGCGCCGACGAGCGACGCGGCGAACCGCGCACCCTCGGTGACCGTGCCGTTGGTCGCGTAGGTCAGGTGCGCCGAGAAGCGTCCGCCGCTCGGCTCGCAGACCGGGTCCCCCGCGTTGCAGAACTCGACGGCCCGGGTGGCGAAGTCGGGCGCGGCCTGGGCGATGGTGCGGCGGGTGAGCCCCAGCGGGTTGCCGTAGACGACGACCGCCGCGACGCGCGCGGCGAGGTCGGCCGGCAGCGCCGTCCCCGAGGTGACGCCGGTCCGGATGCCGAGGGCGAGGTCGGTGACCGTCGCACCCTGGGAGTACCCGCCGAGGACGAACTGCGTCCCGGGGCAGGCCGCCGCCCGGGCGCGGACCTTGGCGACCATGTCGCCCGACCCGGGGCCGGCGCTGGCCTGGGAGGAGCTCGCGGCGTAGTCGACGGCGGTGGCCACGACGCGGCGGCCGGGCAGCTCGGCGGCCAGGGCGCGCTCGAGCGGGCGCCCGACGATGCCGAGACCGGGGGTCTCGCCGGTGCCGCGGGCGAACACCAGCTCGACGTCGGGGCACGCGGTCGCGGCGGCGGCCCCGCTCGCGGTGGTGAGGGTGGTGAGGGCGGCGAGCGCGGCCACGGTGAGGGCCACGGATCGACGTGCACGGGGGAACGGCATGGAGGGGGACCTCGCTGACGGGGGCGACGGCGGGGTCGCACGGCGACCCCGCCGACCGGTGGGACGGCACCGGCGCGCCCAGAATGTCCGATTCCCACGGCGTGCGGAAGAGTAACAAATCGGTAACGCCCGGACGGGTGACGGGTCACGCGCGCACCCGCCCCGGTCACGGGACGAGGTCATGCCCCCAGGGAGGTGGCGAGAGTGCAATCCAGCCCGGCCGCCGGCAGCGGGCAGGGAGCTGGATCGCACTGTCGTGCGTGATCGCGCGCTGTCGGGCTGGATCGCACTGTCGCGCTTGATCGCGCTGTCGGGCTGGATTGCGCTGTCGGGCTGGATTGCACTGTCGCGGCGAGAGTGCGATCCAGCCCGGCTCGGCCCGGCGCCGGAGGTGCCGGTGGGGTGCTGGATCGCTCTCTCACGCCCGGGGGGTCAAGGGGGGTGGGGGTGGTCACCTGCTGCGGGGGGTGTCGGTGGGGGAGGCGGGGGCCGGGGCCGCCGGCGGGCCCCCCTCCCGCGGGCCGTCGTCCCGCGGGCGGTCGTCCCGCGAGCCGTACTCCGCCGGCGTCGGTGAGGACCCCGGGGCGATCGGCAGCTCCTCACCGTCGAGGACGGCCTGCCCGGCGCGCGCCTTGGCCTCGAACGCCTCGATGCCCCACAGGGCGCCGAGCGCCTCGGCGTCCTCGTACGTGTAGCCGCTCGCGAAGAACGCGTTGACCTCGTCCTCGCCCTCGACGAAGGGGACGTACGCGACGGAGCCGGGGGCGACCGGCAGCTCGACGCCGTCGAGCAGCATCTGCCCCGCGCGCGACTTGGTCTCGACGAGGTCGGTGCCCCACAGCTTGCTGAGCGCGTCGACCTCCCCGACGTCGTAACCCGCCGCCCAGAACGCGTCGTACTGCTCACGGCTGTGACCCTTGGGCAGGAAGGAGACGTCGAGACCGACGGTCCGGGCGGCGTCCTCGACCGCGACCGCGACGCCGGAGAACGGGTTCGCGGCGGCCGCGGCCCCGGCGGCGCCGACGGCGATCGTCCCCGTGACGACGCCCACGGTGAGGATCCGGCCGCTGCGGCGCACCGCCACGGCGCGGGGCGACGTGCGGCGCGCGACCGCGGAGGCCAGGTCCGCGCCCACCGTCGCCGGGTCCGGTGCGACCGTGGCACGCCGCTGCAGGGCGTCGGCGATCCGTGCGGCCAGCTCGTCGTCCGACGGGGCCGCGCCGGCGGGGGTGCCGGAAGGTCGGCGGTGCGGGCTCATCGTGTCTCCGGTGGGGTGGTGAGGTCGGTGTGGCGGAGGGTGGCCAGGGCGCGGGCGGCGTGCGAGCGCACCGTCGCGCTCGACGTGCCGAGCACCTGCGCGATCTCGGGGTCGGTCAGGTTCTCGTAGTACCGCAGCACGAGGACGGTGCGCTGCCGCGGGGGCAGCGACGCGAGGTGCTGCCACATGACGTCGTCGCGGGCCGCGGCCTCGGCGTGGTCGCCCTGCGGTGGTGCGTGCGCCGCGAGCACGTCGTCCGACGCGGGGTGGATCGTGCGGACGTGCCAGCGCCGCCGCCACGACAGGTGCTCGTTGGTCACCATGCGGCGCAGGTACAGGTCGGGCCGTTCCATGAGGGCGATGCGCTGCCAGCGCACGTGCGCGCGCAGCAGCACCTCCTGCACGAGGTCGGCGGCCGTGTGCCCGTCGCCGACCAGCACGGTCGCGTACCGCACCAGGCCCGGCAGGTGGGTGCGGACGACGTCGTCGAGCACCTGGGCCGCCGGCTCCGCCGAGCGCCGGCGGGCGCTGCGCCGGCGGTCCAGCAGGACGACCGGGATCTCGGCGCTCTCGGGGCTCACGGCCCCCAGCGACGTCACCGGACCGCCACGGCCGCGAGCGCGTCGAGCGCGCCGCGGGGGTCGTCCGCCGCGTCGGGGCCCGGGGGCGGCAGCGGTGCGGGGTCGAGGCACCGCAGCAGGAGCCGCTCGACGAGTGCCGCACGCTCGACGATCGACCGGGCGTCGACGTCGCCCGGCAGGATGCGCACCTCGACGGTGTCGCGCAGCGGCCGCGCGGCGACCAGCTGGACGAGGTTGACGTCGGCGTACTTCGTCAGCCCGACGGCACGGGCGGCGTCCTGCAGCCCGGCCCAGCCGTCGTCGGTGTCCTGCCAGCCGTGCTCGACGAGCCGGACCAGCGCGTCCGGCAGCGGCGCGAGCCGGCGGCACCGTGGGTTCGTCCCGAGGGCGGCCCACAGCGGTGCCCGCCAGTGGGCGAAGAGCCGCACGAGGTTGGCCAGGGCGGACGACCGGCGGAACGGGCCCGCGTCGACGTGCAGGTGGACGGCCGCCTCCTGCGGGACGGTGAAGCCGAGCTCGCGCGCGGGGCCGAGCAGGCGCTCGAGGGCCCGGGCGTGGTCGCGCTCGAGCGGCGGCGTGACGATCTCGCAGGGACGTTCCCGCCCGGGCGGCAGGGGCAGGGCGACGGCGATCGACGCGCCCGTCGGGTCGTTGACGCGCGCCGCGGCCTGGAACGCGTCGACGCCGACCCCGAAGAGCGCGGCGACGGGCTCGAGCACGGTTGCCATCGGTGCGTGGGGGTCGACGTGCCGCTCGACGAGCCGCAGCAGCCGGCCCTCGTCGGACAGCAGCCGGTACCACCCCCGGTGCCCGCGCCGCGGCTGCGACCCGGGCACCGGGGCGAGGTCCGCCTCGATGGTGATGTCGTCGACGAACCGGGCGACCGGCTCCCCCGCGGGGCCGGTGACCGCGAACGCCGGCGAGAGGTGGCGGAACACGCTGACGCCCGGCACCGGGGAGGGCTGGCTGTCGGCGTGGAACTCCCGTCGGACGTGGCCCCCGGCACGGGCAGCGACGACGTCCGCCAGCGCCTGCCGGTCGGAGCCCGGCGGGGCCAGCAGCTCGATCTCGAATCCGGTGCGCAGCGTGAGCTCGTCCACGGGGGTCCTCGTCGTCTCGGGCGGTCAGGGCAGCGGGGCGCTCGTCAGGGGGTGACGGACGACCCCGGGGCGACCGGCAGCGCCTCGCCGTCCAGGAGCGCCTGACCGGCGCGGACCTTGGTCTCCCACACGTCCGTGCCCCACAGCGCGGCGAGCGCCTCGGCGTCCTCGTACGTGTACCCGGCGTCCCAGAAGGCGACCGCCGCGTCCCCGGCCGGGTCGTTCGACGGGGTGGAGCCCGGGGGGAACGGCAGGTCGGCGCCGTCGAGCAGCATCTGCCCGACGCGGGACTTGGTCTCCGTGTACTCCGTGCCCCACAGCGCCGCGAGCGCGTCGAGGTCGGCGGTCGTGTAGCCCGACGCCCAGAAGGCGTCGTACTGCGCCTGCGTGTAGCTCTCGAGCGCGGCGGCCTCGCGGGCGAGCGCCTCCTCGTCGACGGGCGTCCCCGGGGTGGCCGCGTCCGGCGCGGCGGCGGCGGGTGCGCCCGGCTCGTCGGCCGCGGGCCGCGCGCTGTTGGCGGCCATCGCGGCGCCGGTGCCGGCGACCGACAGGGCCGTGGCGACGACACCTGCGGCGACGAGTCGCTTGCGGCGGCTGGTGCTGGGGTTCATGCGTCCTCCTGGGTGGGTGGGATGGTGCCCCCTCACAACGCGTCTCACCGCCCGGGATGTGGAGTCCGGCCGCAGCTTCGTCAGCGGGGGGTCGCCAGCCCGGTCCGGTAGGCCCACACGACCGTCTGCAGCCGGTCCCGCGTGCCGAGCTTCGTCATGGCCCGGCCCAGGTGGGACTTGACGGTCGACGGCTCGACGACCAGCGCCTGCGCGATCTCCGCGTTGGACAGGCCCTGCGCGAGCAGGCGGACGATGTCGGTCTCGCGCGGGGTGAGCAGGTCGGCCTCGGCGCCGGGCGCGGGCGCGGGTCGGCGGCGGGCGAACTCGGCGATGACGCGGCGCGTGACCGCCTGGTCGAGCATCCCGTCGCCGCGGGCCAGGCGGCGCACGGCGTCGGCGAGGTCCGCCGGGTCGGCGTCCTTGAGGACGAAGCCCTCGGCGCCGGCCTCGAGCGCACCGAAGACGTACTCGTCGAGGTCGAAGGTCGTCACGACGAGCACCGCGGGACGGTCCCCGTCACGCTCGGCCACGATCTGCCGCGTCGCGGTCAGCCCGTCGCCGCCGGGCATCCGCACGTCCATGCAGACGACGTCCGGCCGGGTCCGCCGCGCCACCGCGACGGCCTCGGGACCGCTGGACGCCTCGCCGACGACCTCCAGGTCGTCGTACTCCTCCAGCAGCACGCGGAACCCCGCCCGCACCACCGCCTGGTCGTCGACCAGCACCACCCGGATCACGCACCCACCGTCCCGTCGTCGCTTCCCGGCGCACCCGCCGGGCCGTCGTCCACCGGCACCCGCAGCCGCACCTGCCACCCGCCGTCGGAGGTCGGCCCGGCGGCGAGCGTGCCGCCGACCAGCGCGGCGCGCTCCCGCATGACGGCGAGCCCCGCACCGCCGCGCTCGCCCCGGGCCGCGCGCACCGCCCGCGCCGGGGCCCCGTTGACCACGTCGAGCACGACGACGCCGGGCGCCCGCTCGACCCGCACCTGCACCGGTGCACCCGGCGCGTGCTGCCGCGCGTTGGTCAGGGCCTGCTGCGCGACGCGGTAGACCGACACGTCCGCGAGCGGTGGCAGCGTGAGGTGGTCGCCGTCGTCGGGGGCGCCGACCTGCGCGAGCTCGACGGTGTCGCCCAGCTCCCGCGCGCCGCGGACCAGGTCGGGCAGCGCCGCGAGGCCGGGGACGGGCGCGCGCCCGTCCGTGACGTCGTCCCCCCGCAGCAGCCCGACGACCTGGCGCAGGTTGTCGAGCGTCTCGCGGCCCTGGTCCCGCAGCCACACGGCGCCGGCACGGGCGGCGGCGGGGTCCCGCCCGACCAGCCGCTCGACGGCCGCGGCCTGCACGACCATGCCGGACAGGTGGTGCGCGGCCACGTCGTGCAGCTCGCGCGCCAGCCGCGCGCGCTCGTCGGCGACGGCGGAGCGGATGCGCGCGTCACGCTCGCGCTCGAGCTGCGCCGCTCGTTCCTGCACCATCCGCAGGTGGTCGCGGCGCGTCGCCAGGTACGAGCCGACCAGCGCGGCGGGGACCCACACGATCGGCGACGACACGGTGTGCTGCAGGAGCGTCTCCGTCCCGCCGCCGTGCGCGACGACGACCACGGCGGAGGCGGTGGCCTCGACCGCTGCGGTGGCCACGGCCCAGCGCAGCGCCCGGCCGGCCGGCAGGGTCGTGCCGAGCGTCGCCCCGACGACGAACGCGGCGAGCGACCGGACGGACAGCTCGGGCGCGAGCGCGACGAGCGCGACCTGCGCCCCGACGGTGACCCCGACCGCCGTCGGCAGGTGCACGCGGCGGATCGCGATCGCGAGCGCCTGGACGACGACCGTGACCAGCAGCGCCGGCACCGCCGCGGCGTGCGGCGCGACGTCCCGCGGGGCACTCAGCACCGTGACGACCGCGAACAGCAGCATCACGACGGTCACGGCCGCCGCCAGCAGCAGGTCCTGCGCGACGGGCCCCCGCACCCCGAGGCGTGACAGGCGCTGGGCCCACCACGCCCCGGGGGCGGAGGCGCGGGACGTCTCCATGCCCGACATCCTCCCGTGCCCGCGGCTCAGTACGTGATGTCCGGCGACGTGAGCAGTAACGTGTTCGCCGCCCACGACACGGCCGCGAACGCGACGACCGTCAGGCTCGCGGCCGTCACGGCGAGCCGGCCGGTCCGGGTGCGGGCCTCGCCCACGAGCCGCCACACGGCGGCGACCAGCCCCAGCACCCCCAGCACGGTGAGCACCTGCACGAGCCGGATCACCACGTCCGGCACGTCACCGAGCTGCGACAGCGTGAGGACCACGTACGCCCAGCCGGCGAGCGCGAGGACGGCCGAGGCGGCAGCCACCCGGGTCAGCGTGCGCGACAGGCGCAGACCCGACGGCGCGGTCCGGTCGCGGTCGGTGCCCGGGGAGCCGGTGCCCGCGCCCGTCGAGGACGCCCCGTCGGCGAGCACCGCCGACCGCGTGGACCGTGCCCGCCGCGCACGGACGGCACGGACGGCCGTTCCGACCGGCCACGCGAGCAGGCCGAGCAGGAGCACCGCAGCGCCCCCGGCGAGCACGGGCAGAGCCGCGGCACGCGACGTGGTCACGGGGACCAGGGTGAACGCGGCATCGTGACCGATCCGCTCGACGCGACCCGCGTCGTCCGCCTGCACCGCGAGGAGCCGGTCGCCGCCGACCTCCCGGTAGAGCCACGGCTCGACCTCCTCGTAGACCGTGGGGTTCGGCCCGCCGAGCCCGGCGGAGAACAGCACCCGGTCGCCCTCGACGACGCGTGCGGTCACCGGCTGCAGGGGCCCGAGCGCCGTGAGGAACGTCGAGTGGAACCCGCGGGTGGACTCGTACGACCCGGCCACCGCCTGCGCGTGCGCCGCGCGGGTGGCGTCGTCGACCGTGCCGGCCGTCGGCGCCCCGTCGGCGGGGAACCACCGGTCCGCGAAGCCGTTGAGCAGGTCCTCACGCACCTGGTAGGCGATCTGCTGCGCGCCGTCGCTGCTGAGGGACAGGTAGATCCCCGCGCCCTCGTCGGGCCACAGCTGCAGGTGGGAGTGGAAGGCCGTCGTGTCGCCGCCGTGCCCGACGACCCGGTGCCCGTGGCGGGACTCGTCGAACCAGCCGAGCCCCATGCGCTGCCCCGCGGCGAGCGCTCCGAGCGTGTCCGCGTCCAGGGCGGGCTCCTGCATGAGCGTGCGCGTCGCGTCCCCGAGGACGGGGGCGCCGGTCGGCTCGCCCAGGTGGGCGAGCATGAAGCGCGCCATGTCGGTGGCGGTGGCGCTCAGCGCCCCGGCCGGCGGCTGACCGACGACCTCGAACGGGATCGGGGCGTCGTCGGACGTCGGGTAGCCCTGGGCGACCCGCGCGGCCAGGTGGTCCGGCAGGGGCTGGGCGAACGACGACGACGTCATGCCCAGCGGGGCGAGGACGCGCTCGTCGACGTACTCCTCGAACGGCTGCCCGCTCACCGCCTCGACGACGTACCCCGCCAGCGCGTTGCCGTAGTTCGAGTACCCGGGGACGGTGCCGGGCGCGAACGGCTGCGCGGGCGGGTCGGTGACGAGACTCGCCCGCAGGTCCGCCGTGCTGCCCGGTGCGCCGATCAGCCCGGCGAGCCGCTCCTCGAACCCGGGGGTGTGCGTGAGCAGGTGGCGCAGCGTCACCGGGTGGTCGAGGTCGAGTCCGAGCCCGGTGTACTGCTCCACGTCCGTGTCGAGGTCGACGCGGCCGTCCTCGACGAGCTGCATGACGGCCGTCGCGGTGACCACCTTGGAGACCGACCCCACGCGGAACAGCGTGGCGTCGGGGTCGACCGGTGTCCCGGCGGCGACGTCCGCGAGGCCGAAGCCCCGTGCCGTGACGACCTCGCCGTCGTCCACGACCGCGACCGTCGCCCCCGCGATGCGACCCTCCTCGAGGGCGGCGGGCAGCGTCTCGTCGAGCCACGCGTCGACGGCGGCGGTGGTGAGGCCCTCGGTCGACGGGGGCGCGGGGACGCGCGGCTCGGGTGCGGCTGCGGCTGTACCCGAGCACGCGGTGAGCACCGCGACGAGTGCGACGCCCGCGAGCGCTGACGCCGCCCGGCGGCGGGGTTGGCGGTGTGTGCCCATGGTGACCTCCTGCGCCGCGAGCGCTGCGGACCTGCTCCGCACCTCCTCCTCACGACCTGCGTCCATGCTGGTCAACGCAGGGGGGTCGGGTCTTCGGGCGCAGCGGGGAACCCGGGTTGCGACCTGTGGGGGAGGACCGGCGGGCGTGGCGTCCTCCGCAGGTCCGTGCTCACCCGCCCCGGTGGTAGCCCTCGGGCGTGCCGGAGGGAGCGACCGGCGGGGTGACGCCGTCGAGGATCATCTGCCCGGCGCGCGCCTTGGCCTCGGTCTCCTCGACCCCCCACAGGGCGACGAGCGCCTCGACGTCCTCGTACAGGTACCCCGAGCCCCACAACGCGTCGTACTGCTCGAGCGTGTACTCGACGGTCGAGCCGGCCGCGCCCTGGACGGTCGTGAGCGGGCCCGGGGCGACCGGCGGCTCCTGGCCGTCGAGGATCATCTGGCCGGCCCGGGCCTTGGCCTCGAGCGCGTCGACGTCCCACAGCTGCATCAGCTGGTCGACCTCCGGGCCGACGTACCCGGCGTCCCAGAACGCGTCGTGCTGGTCCCGCGTGTAGCCCGCGGGCATGGGCGACCAGTCGATGCCGACGGCCTGCACGGCGGTCTCCACGGCGCGCGCGACCTCCGAGTACGGGTTCGCGGCGGCCGCCGCACCCGCACCGGCGACCGCGAGCGAGCCGGTCACCAGCCCTGCTGCGACGACGCGGCCGCCGCGGTGCAGCGCGACCACCGAGGCGGGCCGCGCGTCCTGCTCCCGCGCGCGGGCACGCAGTGCCGCAGCGACGGTGTCGACGTCGGGCGCCGTGGCGGCGCGGTCCTGCATGACCCGGGTGAGGCGGTCGGCGAAGTCGTCGTCCACGACCCGGCGGTGCGGGGTCATCGGTCCTCCGGAGGGGTGGTGAGGTCGGTGAGGCGCAGCGCCGCGAGGGCGCGGGAGGCGTGCGAGCGCACCGTCGCGCCCGACGTGCCGAGGACCGTCGCGATCTCGGCGTCCGCGAGGCCCTCGTAGTAGCGCAGCACCAGGACGGCCCGTTGTCGTGGGGGCAGGGCCGTGAGGTGGCGCCACAGGGCGTCGTCCCGCACGACGTGCTCGGCGTGGTCGCCCTGGGGGCGCGCGTGGGAGGCCAGGACGGCGTCGTCGGCCGGCTGGATGGTCCGCACGTGCCAGCGCCGCCGCCAGGACAGGTGCTCGTTGGTCACCATGCGCCGCAGGTAGAGGTCGGGGCGGTCCATGAGCGAGATCCGCGTCCACCGCACGTGCGCGCGCAGCAGGACCTCCTGGACCAGGTCGGCGGCGGTGTGCCCGTCGCCGACCAGGACCGTGGCGTACCGCAGCAGACCCGGCAGGTGGTCGCGCACCACGTCGTCGAGCGCGCGGGCGGCAACCGTCACGGCGTCGCTGTCGGGGCCGGCGGGGCGGGTCCGTGTGCTCATCGGGCTCCCACCGCGGTGAGGGCGTCGAGCGCGCCGCGGGGGTCGCGCGCAGCCGTCGCGCCGGGCGGGGGGAGGGGTGCCGGGTCGAGGCACCGCAGCAGGAGCCGCTCGACGAGCGCGGCACGGCGGACGATCGACGGGCCGTCCACCTCGCCCGGCAGGCTGCGGACCTCGACGGTGTCGCGCACCGGCCGGGGCGTGACGAGCTGGGTGAGGTTGACGTCCGCGTACTTGGTCAGGCCGACCGTGCGTGCGGCGTGCTGCAGCCGCCCCCAGCCCGGGCCCCCGTCGGCGTCCTGCCACGGCTGCTCGACGAGCGCCACGACGGCGTCCGGCAGGGGGGCGAGCCGCCGGCACGCCGGGTTGGTCCCCAGGGCCTCCCACAGCGGCTCCCGCCAGTGCGCGAAGAGCCGCACGAGGTTCGCGAACGCCGACGGGGAGCGGAACGGCGCGCCGTCGACGTGCACGTGCACGGCGGCCTCGCGCGGCACCGTGAAGCCCAGGTCGCGGGCGGGGGCCAGCAGGTGCTCCAGCGTGCGGGCGTGGCCGGTGGTCAGCGGCGGCGTGACGATCTCGCACGGTCGCTCGCGGCCGGCCGGCAGGGGCATCGCGATCGCGACCGTCGCACCCGTCGGGTCGTTGACGCGCGTGGCCTGCGGCAGGACCTCCGCCCGGACGCCGAACACCTCGGCGACCGGGTCGAGCACCTGCGCCATCGGCGCGTCGGGGTCGGCGTGCCGCTCGACGAGCCGCAGCAGCCGCGCGTCGTCGGACAGCACCCGGTACCAGCCGCGGTGACCGGGCCGGCGGGCCGCCCCGGGCGCCGGTGCCAGGTCGGCGACGATCGTGATGTCGTCGACGAGCCGCGCGACGGGCGCACCGGCCGCGTCGACCACGTCGAACCCCGGGGACAGGTGCCGGAACACCCCGATGCCCGGCACCGTCGACGGCTCGCTGTCCGTGTGGAACACGCGCCGCACCGCGCCGCCGCGGCGGGCCGCCAGGACGTCGGCCAGCTCCCGCCGGTCGGAGCCGGCCGGCGCGAGCAGCTCGATCTCGAACCCGGTCCGCAGCCTCAGCTCGGTCACACAGCCCTCGTCTCGTCGGTCTGCCGGGCGGTCAGGACGCGGGGGTGCCGCTGGGCGCGACAGGGAGAGTCTGCCCGTCGAGCATCATCAGCCGCGCGGTCGCGCGCCGGCGGAGGCGGGTCGTGGTCGAGGTCCATCAGGGCCTCCGTGGCTCGTGGCGTCTGCTTGCCCTCTGTAGACGCCGCTCACGGGTGATGTGTGGAGTGCGGGGCGATGGGGAAGTTCTGGTCGAACACGTGGTCCGGGTCGTAGGTGCGCTTGAGCGCCCGCAGGCGGTCGAGGGTCGGCTGCGGGAACGCGTCGAGCAGCCGCTCGGGGCGAGGGTCGGTCTCGAACGACAGGTACAGCCCGTCGGTGTGCGGGGACGCGAGGCGGTCCCACACGTCGTCGAGGCCCGCGCGGGACCCGCGTCCGGAGAACGCGCTGAGCACCAGCTCCTGGTGGCGGTGCGCGTACGCGGTCGCGTCGGGGGCGAGGTCGTTGCCGGCTCCGCCGGTCGCACGCAGCTGCACGAGCATCGCCTGGCCGGACCCGAGCAGCGCCCCGACGTCCGCGGCCACGTCCGGCGTCATGGTGGGCAGCAGCCCTGACCGGGTGACCGGCGGCGCGCCCCCGTCGTGGTGCTTGGCGACGGGTCCCACGACGCCGGAGTACGGCGTGAGCGTGGCGCGCTGGTCGAGCACCGGCCCGGCGCCCAGCAGCTCCTCGAGGACGGTCACGGCCGCGGTCGTGTCGTCGTCGGCCCACACGGTCATCGCCTGCGCGAGCGGCTGGCGCCCACCCCCGCCGGCCTGCAGGTGCAGGAAGCTCGTGAGCTGCCGCGGTGCCTCCCGCACGGTCCGCGCCCAGCGCTCCACGAGCCGCACGGCGTCCGACGCGTCGAACGTCATGGTCGCGAACACCACGTCGGGGACCTCGGCGGCCTCGATCTCCACCCACGTGACGATCCCCAGGTTGCCGCCGGCACCGCGCAGGCCCCAGAACAGCTCGGGCTCGCGCTGCGCGTCGACGACGTGCACGGTGCCGTCGGCCGTCACGACCTCGTACGCGACGGCGTGGTCGATGGTCAGCCCGTACGACCGGCCGAGCAGGCCGATGCCGCCGGTCGTCGCCAGGCCGCCGACGCCGACGCCGCCGTAGTCGCCGGACGAGATCGCCCACCCGTGCGGCGCCAACGTCGTGGCGACCTTGCCCCACGTGGCGCCCGCACCCAGCCGGACGCGCCGCGTGGCCTCGTCGACGACCGTCACCTGGTCCAGCGCGCCGACGTCGAGGAGCACGCCGCCGTCGTTCGTCGAGCGGCCCGAGATGCCGTGCCCGCCCGAGCGCACGGCCAGCGGCCCGCGCTGCTCGCGCGCCCACCCCAGCGCGTCGACCACCTGGGTCGTCGTGCGGGGGAGCAGGACGACGCCCGGTGCGCCGCGCCGCATGTAGGTCGAGCGCAGGGCGGCGTAGGCGCGGTCACCGGGCTCGACGGCAGTGACCTCCGCGGGGGCGGTGTCGTACGCGATGCCCTCGACCCGCTTCGCCAGCGCGACGGCGCTGCGGACGGCGCCGGTGACGGTCTCGGACGACGCACGGGCCGCCGCGACCTGGTCCCGCACCGCCGGGGCGACCTGCTCGGCGAACGTGCGGATCGTCGCGGGGTCGTCGGTGCCCAGCACGAACGTGCCCGTCCCGTCCTCCAGGGCGTAGCGGACCAGCTCGTCGACCCACTGCTCTGGTGGCCCGTCGAGGCCGTCGCCGGGGGCGGGGCGGAACGTGCCGGTGATGTTGAGCAGGCGCCGGATCTCCCGCGGGTCGCGCCCCGCGTCGGTGGCGGCCGCGTCGATCGCGGCGTTGCCGCGCGCGAGGTCGCCGGGCTGCAGGTAGGGCAGCGAGGGCAGCCAGCCGTCGGCCGAGCGCCCGACCAGCCGCAGCATGCGCGGCTTGTAGGCGCCCACCCAGATGCCGATGTCGTGCGCGGGCGCGGGGCCGCGCTTCGCGCCCGCGAGGTGGTGGTGCTCGCCGCCGACGCGCAGCGGCCCGCGGGCGTCGGTGTCCCACAGCGCGCGGATGACGGTGATGGCCTCGTCGAGCGCGTCGACGGCCTGCCCGAGCGTCAGCCGCGGGACGCCCATGCCCTCGATCGCGTCCCAGAAGCCCCCGGCGCCCAGGCCCAGCTCGACGCGCCCGCCGGACAGCAGGTCGAGGCTCGCGGCGGCGCGCGCGAGGACGGCCGGCGGCCGCAGGGGCACGTTGAGCACGTTGCCGGCCAGGTGCACGCGCTCGGTGCGCGCGGCCACCCAGGACAGCAGGGTCCAGGTGTCGAGGAACGCCGGCTGGTACGGGTGGTCCTGGAACGTCACGAGGTCGAGGCCGACGTCCTCGGTGAGCACCGCGAGGTCGACGGGGGCCGTCGGGTCGGCGTTCTGCGGGGTGAGGAACGTGCCGAACGTCAGCTCGTGCCCGTAGTCGGTCATGCGGTCTCCTCAGATCGTGTGCTGCACAGATCATATGCACAGCAGACGATCTGCCGTCCAGCGCGTATGCTGACGGCGTGACGAGCACGACGACCGACGCAGCGACCGGCACAGCGACCGACGCAGCGGCCGGCACCGCGGACGACGCGGGCACCGGGGCCGCACCGCCGACCTCCGACGACCTCGGCTGGCAGCTCGGCACCCTGCTGGCGCGCTGGCGCACGGGCGTCGGCGCCGTGCTCGACGGCATCCCCGCCGGTGCGCGCGGCTACCAGCTGCTGCGCGTCGTCACGGCCGCGGCGACCGCACCGACGCAGGCCGCGCTCGCGGCCCACCTCGGCATCGACCGCACGGTCATGACCTACCTGCTCGACGACCTGTGCGCGGCCGGCCTGGTCGAGCGCTGCGCCGACCCCGCCGACCGGCGCGTGCGCCGCATCGCCGCGACCGCCGCCGGCCGCACGACCCTGGCCGACGTCGAGCAGCGCGCCGCCGCCGCCGAGGACGCGGTCCTGCACGGACTGACCCCCGACGAGCGCACCGCCCTGCGCGCGCTGCTGACCCGCGCGACCGGCACGCCCGCCCCGGGCGAGGACCGGTGCGCGCTGGTGGACGGGGGAACCGCGGACTGACACGCGGTCGGGGCGCCCGCACGGCATCCAGGGACCGGCGGTCCCAGGATCCACGCGGCCTTCTGGCCCGACCGCGGGCGCACGAGGCTGAGGAGCACCAGGCCGCAGCCGGCGGCCGCACCCTCGGAGGACCCCATGACGGACAGCAGCACCACCACGTCGACCACCACCCGCACGCGCGTCGCCCTCGTCACCGGCGGCAACCGCGGTCTGGGCCGTGCGACGGCCCTCGCGCTCGCCGCCGACGGCACCGACGTCGTCCTCACCTACCGCAGTCACGAGGACGAGGCGCGGACTGTCGTCGCGGAGGTCGAGGCCGCGGGCCGCCGCGCGGTCGCGCTGCGCCTCGACACGGGCGACGTGGCCGACGTCGAGGGGTTCGCCGCCCGCCTGACCGCGGCGCTCGACACCACGTGGGGCCGCAGCACGCTCGACGTGCTGGTCAACAACGCCGGCCACGCCCTGCCCACCCCGCTGGGCAGCACCACCGCGGCCGACCTGCAGTCCCTGTTCGACGTGCACGTGCGCGGGGTCTTCCTGCTGACGCAGTCGCTCGTCCCGCTGCTCGTCGACGGCGGCCGCGTCGTCAACGTGTCCAGCGGGCTCGCGCGGTTCGTCCGGGCCGGCGGTCACTCCACGTACGGCGCGATGAAGGCGGCCGTGGAGGCGCTGACCCGGTACTGGGCGGTCGAGCTGGGCGGGCGCGGCATCACCGTCAACGTCGTCGCGCCGGGGCCGGTCGCCACGGACTTCGGTGGCGGCGCCGTGCGGGACACCGCCGGCCTGCAGGCGGTGCTCGCGTCGCAGACCGCGCTCGGCCGTGTCGGGCAGGCGTCGGACATCGGCGCGCTCGTCGCTGCCGTCGTCTCGCCCGCGATGGGCTGGGTCACGGGCCAGCGGATCGAGGCGTCGGGCGGCATCGCGCTGTGAGCGGGTCCGGCGCGGTGCCGCGTCTTGCTCCGGCGGCGCCCCGGGCGAAGACTGCCGGGGTGGACCGCGCCCAGCTCGCCGACTTCCTGCGGACCCGCCGAGAGGCCCTCCAGCCCGAGGACGTGGGACTGCCGCGCGGGACGCGGCGCCGGGCACCCGGTCTGCGCCGTGAGGAGGTCGCGCTGCTGTGCGACATCTCCAGCGACTACTGGTCGCGCCTCGAGCAGGCGCGTGGGCCGCAGCCGTCGGACCAGGTGCTCACCGCGATGGCCCGCGGCCTGCGCCTGTCCCTCGCCGAGCGGGACCACCTGTTCCGGCTGGTCGGCCGCCCGGCGCCCGAGCGGACCGGACAGTCGGACCACGTCGCCCCGGGACTGATGCGCGTCCTCGACCGCCTGCACGACACGCCCGCCCAGGTGATGACGGACCTGGGGGAGACGCTCGCCCAGAACGCCGCGGCGGCCGCCCTGCTCGGTGACGACTCCGTGCTGACCGGCCTGGACCGCGCGGTCGTCCACCGGTGGTTCGCGCACCCGACGTCGCGGGACGTGTACCCGCCGGAGGACCACGACACCCGCGGGCGCGTCTTCGTCTCCGACCTGCGCGCTGCGCTCGCGCGCCAGGGTGCGGGGTCGCGGGCGGCCCAGGTCGTCGAGTCCCTGCTCGCCCGCAGCGAGGAGTTCGAGCGGCTGTGGGCCGAGCACGAGGTCGGGCTGCGGCACGAGCTGCACAAGCGGCTCGTGCACCCGGAGCTCGGCGAGATGGCGCTGCAGTGCCAGCGCCTCGTCGACGTCGAGCAGGCCCAGGTGCTCCTCGTCTTCACGGCGACCCCGGGGACCCCGGACGACGACAAGCTGCGCCTGCTGGCGTCGCTCGGCCCCCGTCCGGTCCGGCGTTGACGCACCGGCGCGGGTGACCCCGGCGCCGGGTGGGGGGATCCACCCGACGCCGGGGAGCTTCAGACGTGGCCCGCCGGGCTCACCCGAAGGTGAACGAGTAGGCCGCGAGCCCCCGGCCCACCTCGACGTCGACGGTGCCGGTCACCACGTCGTCGCCGTCCAGCAGGGGGTAGAGCGTCGGGGCCCCGGAGACGTCGACGGTGGACCGCTCGACGACCCGTCCGTCCTCGTCGCGGACCGTCGCGGTGACCGTGCCCTCCCCGCCCAGGACGACGTACACGTCGCGTGCGGTGAACGTCAGGCGCAGTCGCGCGTCGTCGCCGGCCGTGGCGGCCTGGTAGTCCGTGGTCCACCCGCCGCCGAACGCGAACGTGTCGGGGGCCTGGTCGGCGGGCAGCGTGTACGTCGCGTCGCCCTCGCGGTAGGCGTCCCCGCCGAAGTTGAACCGCTTGCCGACGGACAGGAACGTCTCGGGAGTGATCCCCGCGTCGCGGGGGGTCGTGTCGACCGTGTCGGTCGGCTCGGGCAGCCGCACGTCCGGGTCGGCGTCGCGCAGCAGCTCGCGGATCAGCTTCTCGGTCGTCTCGTAGCCGCCCTCGCCCTGCGCGACGTGCCGGACGACGCCGTCGGCGTCGATCAGGTAGTGCGCCGGCCAGTACCGGTTGCGGTAGGCGGTCCACGTCGCGTACGCGTTGTCCTGCGCGACCGGGTACTCGATGCCGAGCCGGCGCGCGCCCTCGACGACGTTGCGCGTCTCGCGCTCGAACGCGTACTCGGGGGTGTGCACGCCGATCACCGTGAGGCCCGCGTCGCGGTACGCCTCGTCCCACGCGGTGACGTGCGGGACGGAGCGCTGGCAGTTGATGCAGGAGTACGCCCAGAAGTCGACCAGCACGACCTGCCCGCGCAGGTCCGCGAGGGTCACCGGGGCACCGCCGTCGGTGTTGAGCCACGTATCGATGCCGCGCAGCTCGGGCGCGGGGCCGCAGTCCTCGAGCTCGGCCGCACCGTCGCTGCACTGCGACAGCTGCGCGTTCTCGTCCGTGACGAGGCCGCCGAGGTCGAGCTCGCGGCGCACGGTCTCGTTGGCCGCGACGCGGTCCTGGAGCGCCTCGGTGTACCCGGGCAGGGCGCGCTGGATCGCGTCGGTGAGGTTGAACGCCAGGGCGAGGGCGAGGGCGACCATGAGGACGCCGCCGGTGGCCCGGATGGCGCGCTCGTGGGTACGGAAGGCGCGGACCCGCTCGGCGACCCGACGGCCGGCGAGCGCGAACACCAGCAGCGGCAGGGCCGCGCCGAGCGCGAACGACATCGTCAGCGCGACCGTCCCCACACCGATCTGGCCCGTCGCCCCGGCGACCGTGATGGCAGCGAGCACCGGACCCGCGCACGGCACGTAGACGGCACCGAGACCCAGGCCGAGCAGGAAGCCGCTGCGGTTGGCGTTCTTGTTGCCGCGCGGCGCGAGCCGCGCGAACGGCCGCTCCAGCACCGCCTCGAACCTCGGGACCAGCAGGCCGACGCCGAGCAGCGCGAGCACGACGATGCCGGACCAGCGCAGCAGGTCCTGCGGCAGGTTGAGCAGCGTGAGCACAAAGGACCCGAGGAGCGTGAACAGCGTGAAGCTCGTGACGAGGCCGCCGATCACGAGGTACGGCCGCCACGTCTCGCTCACGCGCCACCGCCGTGCGCGGGGCCCGGCGCCCGGCTCCGGGCGGTCGTCGACGGCGACGGCACCACCGCCGCCACCGGCGGGTCGCCCCGCCGCAGCGGTGCTGAACGACGGCTGCGCGAGGCCCGCGACGCCCAGCGGCGTCAGTGCCGGCGCCGACGCGCGCCCCGTGCGGACGGTCGGGGTGCGGGCGCTCTGCACGCCGCCCGAGAAGAAGATGACGGGCAGCACCGGCAGGATGCACGGCGAGATCCCGGTGATGACACCGCCGACGAGTCCGATGAGCGCGAGCGTGAAGAGGTCCATGCCCTGCGTTCGGCGCCCCGGCCGCCGCGGATGGGTGGCGCGGCGCCGAGGCACCCGGGTGAGGTGCCGCGAAAAAAACTTCTCCGATCCGAGCCATCCACGCCCCGGGGCGCTCCGAACCCACCCTCGAAGGCCCCGCTGGAGCGGGCTCACCAGCACCGGTGCACAGCTCGTCGCACCGGACACACGAGGGAGACACATCGATGAACACCATGAAGCGCACCCGGTTCGCCACCCTCGGCTTCCTCGCCGTCACGACGCTCGGCCTCGCGGCGTGCAGCTCGGAGCCGGCCGCCGAGCCGACCGCCGACGCCACGATGTCCGAGGAGACCATGGCGCCCACGCCCATGGAGACCGAGGACGAGATGATGATGGACCCCGCCGCGAACCTCGTCGGTGCGGGCTGTGCCGACTACGCCGCCGCCGTCCCGGACGGTCCGGGCTCGGTCGTCGGCATGTCGCAGGACCCCGTCGCGGTCGCCGCGTCGAACAACCCGCTGCTCACGACCCTCGTCGCGGCCGTCTCCGGCCAGCTCAACCCCGAGGTGAACCTCGTCGACACGCTGAACGGTGACGAGTTCACGGTGTTCGCGCCGGTCGACGAGGCGTTCGCCCAGATCGACCCCGCGACGATCGAGACCCTCAAGACGGACTCGGCGATGCTGACGAACATCCTCACCTACCACGTCGTGCCCGGGCAGCTCTCGCCCGAGATGGTCGTCGGCGAGCAGACCACGGTGCAGGGCGGCACCGTCGAGGTGACCGGTGAGGGCGACATGCTCATGGTCAACGGCGCGAACGTCGTCTGCGGCGGCGTCACCACCGCGAACGCGACGGTGTACCTCATCGACTCGGTGCTCATGCCCACGAGCTGACACCGGCCGGACCGGCGAGGCCCCCGCTCAGGGTACGGAGCGGGGGCCTCGTCGTCGGTGCGCCCGGCGGCGGTCCCGGCAGCCGCCGCCAGGACCCGCGTCGCGGTGCGAGCGCGTGGGCGTCACCACTGGCTCGCGAGGCACCGGACGGCGGTGACGGCTCCGATGACGACGAGCACCAGCACGAGCACGACCGCGAAGCACCCGAGCGCCAGCTGCCACGTCATGCCGGTGGCGTCGGGCTTCTCCCAGGGGATCGAGCGACCGGTCCGAGCGCGCGCCTGGGCGCGCAGGGCGAGCAGCCGCTCCCGCGCCAGCTCGGTCTCGGCGCGCTCCTCCGACCCCGTCCAGCGCAGGGCCCACATCATCTCCACCGGGTCGTCCCGGCAGGACCGCGCGAACGCCCGGAGCTCGGCCGGGTCGACGTGCTCAGCGAGGTAGCTCCAGCGGCCGGCCTGGGAGGCGTTGCCCTCGGCGCGGTACACCGCTGCGAGCTCCTCGCGCAGGTCCAGGCGCCAGGGCGCCGACCGGACCCTGTCCTTGAGCCGGCGGCGTCGGCGACGGAGCTCCTCCGCGTCGTCGCGCGCGGGCTCGATGCTCTCGCGCTCGCTCTCCATGCGGGCAACCTACGGGCCGGCACGGCGCACGGCGACGCCTTTGCTCCTCAGCCGGACGTCGGCGCCGGTCGCGCGAACTGGATTGCTCTCTCACGGTGAGAGGGTGATCCAGTGTCACGGTGAGAGGGCGATCCAGTGTCACGGTGAGAGGGTGATCCAGTGGCGCAGAGGCGTCAGGCCTCGGCGGCGAGCACGACCACCGGGACGGTCGTCGGCTCCAGCGACCCGCCGCGCGGCTCGACGGTGACCGCGAGCGCGTCACCGGCCGCGAAGGCGTCGGTCACGGCACGGACCTCGCCCGACCGGTCGGGCATCACGGCGTCGGGCACCGCGACGCCGTCCCGGATGACCCAGAGCTGGTACTCCCGGCCGGCGCCGGGGTCCTCGAGGCCCGTCGCGGTGAAGACCGCCTGGTCCGTCCCGAGGACGCCCACGGCCGTGCCGCCGCCCTCGACCTGGCCGCGCACCACCTCGGTGTCCGGCTCGGCGAGCAGCGCCGCGAGGACCTGCGCCTGCTCCCGCGCCCGATCCGCCTCCTGCGCCTGCTGCCAGGCGACGGAGGCCGGCACGGCGGCGGCGCCGACGGCGATCGCGGCGACGGCGAGCCAGTTCGGCCGCCGTGCACGGCGCCGCGCGGCCAGGTCGGTCACCCCCCGGGGATCTCCGGGGACGTCACCTGCGGTGCCGGGTGCAGCGGTGTCGGGCGCTGCGGTGTCGCGAACAGCGGTGTCGGGCACCGCACCGGCGGCCGGCTCGTCGTCGACCCGCACCGCACGCCCGTCGCCGTCCGGCGTCCGGTCCTGCGGGGTGCGCCGGATCGCCTCGAGCACCGCACCGCGGGCGTCGGCGGGCGGTGCGGTCCGCACGGCGGAGCCCAGCAGCGCCGCGGTCGCCCGCAGCTCGGCGAGCTCCTGCGCCGCGTCCGGGTCGCTCGCCACGAGCCGCTCGACCGCGCGGCGCTCGACGTCGTCGACCGCGTCGAGCGCGTACGCCCCGAGCAGGTCCCGCACGTCGGTGCGTCCGGCGTCGTCGTGGGCGCTCATGCGGCCACCCCCAGGCAGTCGCGCAGGCGCAGCAGACCGTCGCGGATCCGGGTCTTGACGGTCGGCAGCGGGGCCGCGAGCTGCTCGGCGACCTCGCGGTAGGTCCGACCGCCGTAGTAGGCGAGGACGACCGCCTCGTGCTGGGTGGGCGTCAGCGCGTCGAGGCAGCGCCGGACCCGGGCCCGCTCCATGCTGTCCTCGACCTCCTCGGAGACGACGTCGAACGGGCGCTCCACCTGCTCGTCGAGCACCCGCTGGTCACGCGTCCGCTGCGCCTGCACGGCGCGCACCCGGTCGACCGCCCGCCGGTGCGCGAGCGTGAGCGCCCACGTCCGTGCGGAGCCGCGGTCCGGCTCGAAGCGCGCGGCGGTGCGCCACACCTCGACCATGACCTCCTGCAGCACCTCGGCGGCGTGGTCGCGGTCGCGCAGGACGGCGAAGCAGATGCCGTACACGCTCGCCGACAGCGCGTCGTAGACCGACGCGAACGCCGTCTCGTCGCCGGTCCCGACACGCAGGAGGAGGGCGTCGAGCGTTGCGGGCTCGTCGACCCCCGTCGCCCCGGCAGGGCCGGGCGGTCCGCCGGGCGTCGTGGTCACGAGCGACAGTGTGCCCCACGCGGCTGTGCGCCGGGCGCGGGGGGACCGCAGGGCGGGCGCTGGGGTGGGGTGCATGCGGACTCGCAGTGTCGGTCGTCCCCGCTCGTCGCCCGGGCAGCGCGGGGGCTCGTCGGCGCGGTGGTCGGGTGTGGTTCGGAGCGCACGCCCGGAAGGATGGCTCGCCCGGCGGCGGTCCCCCGTCCGGGCGACACAACACGAGGCGGGCCGCGCGCACCCCTGCGCGCGGCCCGCCCGTCCGCCCTCCGTCAGACGAACCGCCACAGGTGGTCGGCGGTGCCGCTGTCGTCCCACACCAGGACCTGCGCGCCCTGCGTGGTCGACATCGAGTCGACGCCCAGCACGCGGCCCGTGGCGTTCTGCAGCCGGAAGTACCCGCCGGACCCGTACCGCAGCCGCCACCGCTGGGTGCTCGCGCCGGTGTCCGTGGTCGACACGGCGCGCCCGCCGTTGCCCGTGCCGTCGACGGCCAGCACCTTGCCCGTGTGCTGGTTGCGCAGCCGCAGCAGGCCGTCGCTGCCGAGCACCGCGGTCCACAGGTGGTCGGCCGTGCCCGTGTCGCCCCACTGCAGGACGCGCGCGCCGTCGGCCGACGACATGTCGGTGACCCCCAGGACCAGGCCGCTGTGGCGGTTCTGGATGCGGCGCGCCCCCGTGGGGACCACGCGCCACCGGTTGTCGGGCGTGCCGTCGTCGCCGGCCATGACGGCCTGCGCGCCCTGCGCGGTGCTGTTGCCCTGCAGGCCCAGCACGCGCGAGGTGTGCGCGTTGCGGACGCCGTGCGTGCCGTCGCCGGCGTCGACGAGCGTCCAGCGGTGGTCGGCCGTGCCCGTGTCGCCCCACTGCAGCACGCGCGCGCCGTCGGCGGTCGACATGTTCTCGACGCCCAGCACCTTGCCGCTGTGCACGTTGCGCAGCTTGAGGGAGTCGCCGTCGGGCACGAGCACCCAGTCGTGGTCGGCCGTGCCGTTGTCGGCCCACTGCAGCGCGAGGCCGCCGTCGGCCGTCGACATCGACGCGATCCCGAGCGCGAGGCCGCTGGCGGCGTTGATGAGGCGGTACGGCCCCGACGCGCCCGCCGGTGCGCCGCCGCCCTGCCCGTTCGTGCGCCAGTAGACGGTGTAGTTGTGCCCGTGCGCGTCGTAGAACGGGCCGAGGTTCACGGCCTGCCCGTCGGCCCGCGCCGTGAACGCGAGCGACCCCGCGCCGCTGCGGGTGACGGACGCGACGTCGAGGGCCGGGGGCCCGGACAGCGTGCGGTCGCCGTAGTTGCCGGACAGCACGGTGGGGCCGTAGAAGACCGCGCCCACGCCCGGGTCGTCGTTGGTCGGCTCGACGCGCACGGTCATCGGCAGCCGGACCGTGAGCGCGTCGCCCGCCGCCCAGGTGCGCGTGACCGACGCGTACGACCCCGGAGCGGCCGCGACGTTCAGTGCCGCACCGTTCAGGGTCAGCGAGGCGCCCGTGGCCCAGGCCGGGATGCGCACCCGGACGGTCCAGGACCCCGACGGGCTCCCGCCGATCGTCAGGGTCGTGGTGTCCCCGACGGGGTACGTCGTGGCCTGCGTGACCGTCACGTTGCGGGCGGTCCACGTCAGGGTGGACGCCATGTACAGGTTGACCGTCAGCGTGGTGCCCTCGGCGAAGTAGATCGAGTCCATGAGCTTGGTGTTGGTCTCGATCCCGGTGCCCTGGCAGCACCAGAACGTCGTGTAGGGCGTGGAGAACGTGCCACCGCCCCATGCGGGGCCCGAGGAGGGCGTGCCGCGCCGGCCGCCGGGACGCAGCGGCGTGAAGTACGAGAAGCCGCCCATCGGGTCGGACGGGTTCTGCCCGCCGAGCAGGTGGTTGAGCAGTGCCCGCTCGTAGAAGTCGAAGTAGCGGGCGTCGTCGGGGTCCATGGTCCACAGCTCGCGCGTGAGCTTGAGCATGTTGTAGGTGTTGCACTGCTCGGCCGTGTCGTGGTCGAGGTACGTCGAGATGGCGTTGGGGGGGCGGAAGTGCTCGGCCTCGCTGTTGCCGCCGATCGCGTACGTGTGCGCTCCGACCGTGATCGCCCAGGCGTTGCGGGCGATGTCCCGGTAGCGCGTCGTGCCGGTGGACTTGTACTCACGCGCCGCGCCGATCCACTTGGGCACCTGCGTGTTGGCGTGCGACCCGTTGAGCTGGTCGCGGTTCGCGGCGAGGGGGTCGAACACCGCGGCGTGATCGAAGCGCTGTGCCACGGTGAGCCAGCGCCGGTCGTCGGTCATGAGGTAGAGGTCGGCGAAGACCGCGTTCATGCCGCCGAACTCGACGCGCAGCGCCACCTGCATCTGGGCCTGGGACAGCCGGCCGGTGCGGGCGTCCACCCAGGCCGCGAACCGCAGCAGGACGTCACGCGCCTGCGTGCTGCCCAGCAGCCGCCAGACGTCCAGCAGGCCGGCGAGCGTCTTGTGGATCGCGTAGTACGAGACGTTGCCGCTCCCGGTCTCGACGGCGTTGAAGTCGGACTCCGGGAAGCCGGACAGGTAGCCGGCGGAGAACCCGGCGGCGCCGTTGTTGGCCTGGCACTTCGCGAGCTCGGCCACCATCGTCGTCGCCTTGTCGCGGCACGTCGTGTCGCCCAGCACCGCCCACGCCTGGGCCCAGGCCGTGAGGAAGTGCCCCTGGCTGTGGGTGCGGAACGGGAAGTTCGGGGCCTCCCAGCCGCCGAGTGCCTGGGCACCCTGCGTCGACAGCCGGTGGTTGGCCCGGAAGTTGTACAGCAGGCGGTTGACGTCGACGCTGCGCAGGTACGCCAGGGTGCGGTCCTGGTTCTGCGTCCAGCGGCTGGTGGCCAGGCGCACCTGGCCGAGCTCGAAGGGGCGGGCGCGCGTGCCGATCTCGGCGCGGGCCAGGGGCAGCTCGGCGGCGAGCGCCCGGGGGAGCGGGCCGAGGTGGGGGCCCGCAGCGGCGGCGAGGCCGGCGACGCCCGCCATCTGCAGGAGGAAGCGGCGGGAGAGCGACGCGCCGGGGGAGGGCGCTCCTGGCTCGGGAGCGTCGGGTGGTTCGGGCTGCGGATTCATCGTCGGGCCTCTCCGTCGAGGTGGTGTGAACGATCACAACCGGTACCCGCGTGACGGTAGGCCGCGATGGCCCCCGGCGGAACCGCAGCGGCACCGTCGAAACGCTTCGGATGTCCGAGCTGGTACTTGTGGGCGGCGAGGTTCTGTGGTTCATTAGTCGAGTAATGAACCACAGAACCAGCAGGGAGGGGTGACCGTGTTCGACGGACGTGACCCCGTGTACCTGCAGATCGCCGACCAGATCCGCCAGGACGTGCTCTCCGGCGCCCTGGGAGCCGAGGAGCAGGTCATGTCCACGACGCAGTACGCCACGACGTTCCGCATCAACCCGGCGACGGCCGCCAAGGCGTTCGCCCAGCTCGTCGACGAGGGCGTGCTGTACAAGCGCCGCGGCGTCGGCATGTTCGTCGCCCCCGGAGCCCGCGAGCGCCTGCTCGCCGACGCCCGGGAGTCCTTCTTCGCCGACGCGGTCGACCCCGTCGCCGACGCGGCCCGCCTCCTCGGCATCGACGTCGAGGACGTCGTGGCCCGCCTGCGCGCCCGTGCCGCCGCACCCACCACACCCGAGGGAGAAGCCCGATGACCGCGACGACCACCGGCTGGGGCGTCGAGCTGCACGGCGTCACGCAGCGGTACGGCGACGTGGTGGCGCTCGACGACGTGACGCTGACCGTCCGCCCCGGCACCATCACCGGGCTGCTGGGCCGCAACGGCTCCGGCAAGTCGACCCTCGCGTCCCTGGTCGCCGCGTTCCGCCGGCCGACCGCCGGGCGCGTGCTGGTCGACGGGGAGGACCCCTGGGAGAACGAGCGGGTCGTCCCGGGCGTGTGCTTCGTCCGCGAGTCCGGCGACGTGCTCGACGACTACAGCCTGCGGGACAACCTCGCGTACGTCTCCGGCGCGCGCCCGGCCTTCTCCCACGAGCTCGCCGGCGAGCTCCTGGACCTCTTCGAGCTGGAGCCGCGGCGCAAGCCGTCCAAGCTCTCGCGCGGCAAGAAGTCCGCGTTCGGCATCGTCCTGGGCCTGGCGTCCCGCGCGCCCCTGACGATCCTCGACGAGGTCCACCTGGGGCTCGACGCCCCCAGCCGGTACGCGTTCTACGACGCGCTGCTCGCCGACTACGCCGAGCACCCCCGCACCCTGGTCCTGTCGAGCCACCTCATCGGCGAGATCGAGCGGCTGCTCGAGGACGTCGTCGTGCTCGACCGCGGGCGCGTGCTCGTCGCCCAGGACGCCGAGGGCCTGCGCGCCGAGGGGCTGTCCGTCACCGGGCCCGCGGACGCCGTCGAGCGGTTCGTCGCCGGGCGCGACGTGCTCGCCTCCCAGCGCCTGGCCGGGACCGTGCAGACCACCGTGCGCGGCGTCCTCACGGAGGGTGAGGTGCGCCGCGCACGGGACGCCGGCCTGGAGCTCGGGCCCGTGCCGCTGCAGGACCTGTTCGTGCACCTCACGGACCCGCAGCGCACCGCCGGGGCGGCGGACGCGTCGAGGGCGGCGGACCGATGACGACGACCACGCCGCGTCGCCCGTCGCCGACGGCGCACACCGTCCGCCGGCTGGGCGCGGCGCTCCTGCGCCTCGCCGGCTGGTTCTGGGCCCTCGCCGTCGTCGTCATCGTGCTGGCCAACGTCGTCGGCTGGGCCACCCGCGGCAGCACCGACGTGTCGATCGCGGTGTACGCGCGCCAGGCGTCGACCTGGTTCCCGTTCTCGCTGGGCATCATGCTCGTCAGCGCCTACCTGCGGGTGCACGTCGCCTCCGGCATGACGCGGCGGACGTTCGTGCGCGCGGCGCTCGTCGTCCAGGTGGCGGCCGCGCTGGGCTACGCCGCCGTGCTGACGCTCCTCGTGCTGGTCGAGCGCGCGGTGCACGACGCGCTCGGGTGGGACTCCGTCATCACGGAGGTCCAGCTCGCCGACGCGTCCGCGCCCCCGTGGGCCCTGCTCGGCGACCTCGCGGTGCCGCTCGTCCTGGCGAACCTGTCGGGTCTGCTCGTGGGGATCGTCTACCAGCGCGGCGGGGCCTGGTGGGGCACGCTCACCCTGCCGCTGACCGTCGGCCCCGTGGTCGCGGCGCTCTACGTGCCCGGCCTGCGCCTCATGGAGGTGCCGGGGCTGTGGACGACCGCGAGCGACGCGCAGGTCCTCGTGCTGGCCGTGGCGCTCGGGGCGGTGCTGGCCGTCCTGACCGCGTCGGCGTTCTCGCTGCTCGCCCGCGGCGCACCGGTCGCCGCGAAGCCCTGACGTCCCGCCACCGCCCGAGGAAGGAGTCCCGATGACTGCCGTCCCGCTCGCCGCCCCGCCCCGTCGTCGGGGTCCGGTCGCGCACACCGCCGCCCGGATCGGTCGGGTGAACCTGCTCTACCTGGCGTGGTTCTGGGCCGTTGTCGCACCGTCCTTCGCCGTGGTCACCCTCGTGCTCGCGCGGATCGGGGGGAGCGTCGACGCCGCCGTGATCCTGTACTCCCGCCACGGGGCGATCTGGTTCCCGTTCGCGCAGGCGATCGCCCTGGTGGCCACGTACCTGCCGGTGCACGCCGCCGCGGGCATGACCCGCCGGACGTTCGCGCGCGCGACGCTGGTGGTCGCCGTCGGCACGGGCCTGGCCTACGCGGCGGTGCTCAGCGCGCTGGCGGCGCTCGAGCGCGAGCTGCACCACGCGGCCGGCTGGGGCTGGCGGGTGACCGACGCGCTGCTGGCCAGCGAGGTGTCCCCGCCAGGTCTGCTGCTGGCGGACCTCGCGCTGACCTGCGTCGTCGCCAACGTCTCCGGGCTGCTCGTCGGTGCCGCCTACCAGCGGCTCGGCGGCTGGTGGGGCACCCTCGCGCTGCCGCTGACGGCCGGCCCGGTGGTCGCGGTCCTCACGCTGCTGGGCGGCGTCGGCGACGGGGGCCCGCCCGGCCGCCTGTCCTGGGCGGCGGCGACCCCGGCGCTGCTCGGCTCGCTGCTCGTCGTCACCGTCGTGGCGGCCGCCTACGCGGCCGTCGTCACCCGCACCCCGGTGCGTCCCGTCACCCGCTAGACCCGCACGACGTCCCCACGGAGCCCGCCACCCGGCCGGCCCCGCGGCACCGCACGCCCACCACCCCCCACCAGGAGGCCACCATGACCACCACCCCGGTCGTCCGGGCCGAGCACCTGCGCAAGGCGTACGGGAGCACGGTCGCCGTCGCCGACGTGTCCCTGAGCGTCGAGCGCGGCGAGATCTACGGCGTCCTCGGGCGCAACGGCGCCGGCAAGACGACGACGGTCGAGATGATCGCCGGGCTGCGCCGTCCCGACGGCGGCACCGTGAGCGTCCTCGGGCTCGACCCGACGACGCACGCCGCCGCGCTGCACCAGAAGGTCGGGCTGCAGCTGCAGGAGTCCGCCATGCCGGACCGGCTGCGCGTCCGCGAGGCGCTCGACCTGTACGCGTCGTTCTACGCCGACCCCGCGGACCCCGCGGACCTGCTGGACCTGCTGGGCCTGACGGCCAAGCGCGACGCGGCGTTCAAGGACCTGTCCGGCGGGCAGAAGCAGCGGCTGTCGGTCGCGCTCGCGCTCGTCGGGCGCCCCGAGCTCGCGATCCTCGACGAGCTCACCACGGGTCTCGACCCGCACGCGCGCCGCGAGACGTGGGCCGTGGTCGAGGCGATCCGGGACGCGGGCGTCACGATCATGCTGGTCACGCACCTCATGGAGGAGGCCGAGCGGCTGTGCGACCGGATCGCGCTCATCGCGTCCGGGCGGGTGGCGGCTGTCGGCACCCCCGCGCAGATCGTCGCGCTCGCGCACGGTGAGCAGGTGCTGCGCGTGCGTCCCGCGGCGCCCGTGGCCGACGACGTGCTCCTGGCGGCCCTCACCGGTGTCCCGGGCGTCCGCGACGCCCGGGTCGAGGACCGCGCGCTCGTCGTGCACGGCGGCGGCGCGGTCGTCCAGGACGTGCTCGTGGCGCTCGCGCGGCACGACGTGCGCACGAGCGACGTCCGTCTGGAGCGCGCGTCCCTCGAGGACGCGTTCGTCTCCCTCACCGGCGTGGGTCCCGACGACCCGGCGCCGGCCCTGCAGACCGCCGGCTCCGCCACGGAGGTGTGAGATGAGCACGACCCCCAGCCCCACGACCACCCCGAGCCCCACGACCGACACCGGCGCGACGACCGCACGCCGGGCCGCGCTCGCACCGGCGTCGCCCGGCACGCGCCGGCCGTCGCGCGGCGGTGCGCTGGCCCGTATGACCGGCGTCGAGGCGCGCCTGTTCCTGCGGGACCCGTCGGTGTTCTTCTTCTCCCTCGTGTTCCCGGCGCTGCTGCTGACCGTCCTGGGGCTGGTCATGCCCTGGGCGGATCAGCCCTACGACGAGTCCGACCCGCTGCTGGGTGCCGTCACGGCCATCACCGGGTACACGCCGATCGTCCTGAGCCTGGCGGTGGCCACCGTCGCGCTGTCGACGTTCCCTGCGGTGGTTGCCACGTACCGCCAGCGCGGCGTGCTGCGCCGGTTGTCGACGACGCCCGTCGGCCCGTCGCGCCTGCTGGTCGCGCAGGTCGTCGTCAACCTCGTCGCCCTGGTGGCGGCGGCGCTGCTCGCCGTCGGCGCGGGGGTGCTCCTGCTCGACATCGCGCTGCCGGTCGACCCCGGGACCGTGGTGGTGGCGTTCCTGCTGGCTGTGCTGTCGGCGTTCGCCCTCGGGTCCCTCGTGGCGGCGACGGCCCCGACGGCCGCGGCGGCCAACGGCTGGGGCATGACGCTGTACTTCGTGTCCCTGTTCTTCGCCGGGGTGTGGCTGCCGCTGCCCCTCATGCCGGACGTCGTGCAGACCATCGCGGGGCTCACGCCGCTGGGGGCGGCGTCCCAGGCGATGACGGCGGCGTGGGTGGGCCAGTCGTTCCCCGGCACCCAGCTGCTCGTGATGGCCGCCTGGGCCGTCGTGGGGGTTCCGGTCGCGGTCCGGGTCTTCCGCTGGACCTGACGGGCCCGATCAGGACGTCGCGCACCCGCCGGTCCCACGGACCGGCGGGTGCGCGTGGTACTGCCCTGGTCGCGCTCCCACGACCTCGCGTCCCTAAGCGTTTCGCCGCCTGGACGCTGCCTGTGCGCGTGATGAGAGTGAGCGACGTCCAGACCGCTCGCCGCGGGCGCGATGCTGCGCACCCGGCCGGCGGTCCGTTCCTTCGTGCAGGACTGCCGGCGGCACCGAGGCCGTGGGCAGGTTCCACGGCGGCACCGAGGCCGCACGTGGTCGACGCCAAGAAAGGTACGGAAGATGTCCTCAAGCACCCGACGGCGTGCCGTCAGAGCGGCCTGGGCCGTCCTGACGGCCACGTCGCTCGTGGCCGTGGGCGGCGCGCAGGCGGCCTCCGCCCTCGCCGGGCCCACGGCGCAGGTCGCGCCCGCAGCGGTCGCGGTCGACTCCGAGTACGCGGAGCGGTTCCTCGAGCAGTACGACAAGATCAAGGACCCGGCCAACGGGTACTTCAGCCCGCAGGGCATCCCGTACCACGCGGTCGAGACCCTCATGGTCGAGGCCCCCGACTACGGGCACATGACGACCTCCGAGGCCTACAGCTACTGGCTGTGGCTCGAGGCGCTGTACGGCCAGGCGACGGGCAACTGGAAGCCCCTGAACGACGCCTGGGTCAACATGGAGACGTACATGATCCCCCAGCAGGCGGATCAGCCGACGAACTCCTTCTACCGGGCCGACGCGCCGGCGAGCTACGCCTCGGAGTACAACCACCCGAGCATGTACCCGTCGCAGATCGGCAGCAGCGGCAGCGTCGGGCGTGACCCGATCGCCGCCGAGCTGCGGTCGACGTACGGCAACAACGACATCTACCAGATGCACTGGCTGGGCGACGTCGACAACGTCTACGGCTTCGGTGCCGCCCCCGGCCCCGGCTGCCAGCTCGGCCCGAGCCACCAGGGCATGTCGCTCGTCAACACCTTCCAGCGCGGCCCGCAGGAGTCGGTGTGGGAGACCATCCCGCACCCCACCTGCGACGACTTCACCTACGGCGGGCGCAACGGGTACCTCGACCTCTTCACCGGTGACGCGTCGTACGCCAAGCAGTGGAAGTTCACCTCGGCGTCCGACGCCGACGCGCGTGCCGTCGAGGCCATCTACTGGGCCAACAAGTGGGCGACCGAGCAGGGCAAGGCCGCCGACGTGGCCGCGACCGTGGCCAAGGCCGCCAAGCTCGGCGACTACCTGCGGTACACGCTGTTCGACAAGTACTTCAAGACCATCGGCTGCACGTCGCCGAGCTGCCCGGCCGGCTCCGGCAAGGAGAGCGCGCACTACCTGCTCTCCTGGTACATGGCCTGGGGCGGCGCGACCGACACCAGCTCCGGCTGGGCGTGGCGCATCGGCTCGTCGCACGCGCACATGGGGTACCAGAACCCGTTCGCGGCGTGGGCCCTGTCCAACGACCCGAAGCTGACGCCGCGGTCGTCGACGGCCAAGGCCGACTGGACCAAGTCGCTCGAGCGCCAGCTCGAGCTGTACACGTTCCTGCAGTCGTCCAACGGCCCGATCGCCGGTGGCGTCACCAACAGCTGGGACGGTGCGTACGCGCAGCCCCCGGCCGGCACGCCGACGTTCTACGGCATGGCGTACACCGAGGCGCCCGTCTACCACGACCCGCCGTCGAACCAGTGGTTCGGCATGCAGGCCTGGGGCGTGCAGCGCGTTGCCGAGCTCTACTACGAGACGGGCAACGCCCAGGCCAAGCGCGTCCTCGACAAGTGGGTCCCGTGGGTCGTCGACCACATCGAGACCGACGGTGCCGACTGGTCGGTGCCGTCCGAGCTCACCTGGGCCGGCAAGCCCGACACCTGGAACCCGACCAACCCGGGCTCCAACTCCGGCCTGACCGTCACGCTCAAGAGCTCCGGCCAGGACGTCGGCGTCGCCGGCGACACCGCCCGTGCGCTCCTGTTCTACGCGGCCAGGTCGGGCAACGTCGCGGCGCGCGACACCGCCAAGGACCTGCTCGACGCGATCTGGGAGAACAACCAGACCTCGCTGGGCGTCTCCGCGGTGGAGACCCGTGGCGACTACCAGCGGTTCGACGACGTCTACACCGCCGGTGGCGACGGCATCTACGTGCCGCCGGGCTGGACGGGCACGATGCCCAACGGCGACGTCATCCGGCCGGGGGTGTCGTTCCTCGACATCCGGTCGTTCTACAAGGACGACCCGCAGTGGGCCAAGGTCCAGGCGGCGCTCAACGGCGGGGCCGACCCGCAGTTCCGCTACCACCGGTTCTGGGCGCAGACGGCGATCGCCGGCGCGCTGTCCGACTACGCGCGGCTCTTCGAGGGCGGCACCACGCCGACCCCGACGCCCACGCCGACCCCGACGGTGACGCCCACGCCGACGCCCACGCCCACGCCGACGCCGACGGTCACCCCGACACCGACGCCG
>NZ_BONP01000016.1 GCF_016862775.1 Cellulomonas phragmiteti
CGCCGACGCCCACCGCGTCGCCCACCGTGACGCCCGAGCCGACCACGGACCCGGAGCCCGTCACGGTGCCGGTGCCCGTGCTCGACGTGGTGCAGCCCAAGTGCGTCGGCTCGACCGTCGTCCCGAACGGTCGGGTCGTCATCAAGCCCGCGCCGTCGGTGGTGTGGGCCGTCGTGACGGGTGCCGGCACGGTGGACGAGGACTTCGTCGCCGAGGCTGACGACCCCGGGCAGAAGGGCGACGTCGAGCTGGCGCCCGGCTCGTACGAGGTGTGGGCGCTGAACCTCGACGGTGACTTCGGCGACCTCGGCGAGTGGCGGGTGCGGGAGTACTTCATCGCCCGCAGCGTGACGATCAAGCCCTTCACCGGGCCGTGCCCGGCCGTGGTCGCGACCCCGACCCCGGCGCCGACCGCGACGTCCGCGTGGGCACCCTCCGCCGACCAGCTCACGGCCGCCACCCAGGGCGGCTTCACCACCGCCGCGCGCGTCGACCAGGGCGGCACGCTGACGCTGGCGGGCCTGACCCCCGGTGCCCAGGTGCGTCCGTTCCTGTTCTCCGTGCCGACCGACCTCGGCGCGGCCACCGTGGCCGCCGACGGGACGCTCAAGGTGACGGTGCCGGCCGCCACCACCGCCGGCACGCACCGCGTGGCGGTCTACCTGGCCGACGGCACGCTCGTGGGCTGGCAGTACGTCGAGGTGCTCGCGGCCGGGCAGTCGCTGGCCGCGACGGGTGCCGACCCGCGTGCCGGCGTCCTCGCCGCCGTCGTGCTGGTCGCGGCAGGCGGGGCGCTCGTCCTGGCCCGTCGTCGACTGGCCACCCGCTGACCTGAGGTCGCACGCGGGGCGCCGGACCGGTCACCGGTCCGGCGCCCCGCGGCTGCGTCACCCCGGGGTCGTCAGCGGCGCCGGCTGCCGCCCTGGCGACGGCCCGGCTCCCGGCCAGTGCGCCGCGGCGGCGGGGTCCGGCGCGTCGGGGGTGCGGGGTCCGGCGCGCCCGTCCCACCGGAGCCGCGGGAGCTGGCGACGGTGCGCCCGCGCACGATGCCCACCAGCTCCTGGGCGTGCGGGTGCTCGTCGTCCGTGCGCCAGACGAGCACGACCGGTGACCCCGGGGCGTCGGGCACGACGCGCACGGCGGTGCCCCGGCGGTCGTGCAGCCGGGCCAGCGAGTGCGGCACCAGGAGCACGCCCGCGCCCTGGGCGGCGAGGTCGGCGCCCGTGGCCACGTCGGGGACCTCGAGCTCCTCGACGCCGGGCGGCGACCAGCCGAGCACGTCGTCGCCCGGGACGAGCAGCGTCTCGCCCGCGAGGTCGGCGACGTCGACCTGGTCGACGACCGTCAGCACGTGGTCCTTGCGCACGACGACGACGCTCTGCTCCGTCCACAGCGGCACCACGGCCCAGCCCGTGCTCGTGCTCGGGGTCGTGGCGGACAGGCCCGCGGGGGGCGGGTCGACGCCGACCGGCGGCAGGCGCAGCACGGCGGCGTGCACGGTGCCGGCGAGGACCGCCGCGACGGCCTCGCCGGGCGGCGCGTGGACCACCTCGAGCGGGTCGTCGGGCAGGCGCTCGCGCCAGACCCGCGCCCAGCGGTCGGGGCTGGTGCCGGGCACCAGGAGCAGCCTCACCGGACCCGCCGCACGACGACGTCGGTGACCTCGTGCCCCAGGTCCAGCCCCCGCTGCTCGAACCGGGTGACGGGCCGGTGCGCGGGCCGCGGCACGACGCCGCCGACGAACCCCGGGTCGGTGGTCAGCACGTCGTGCATCTGGGCGGCGTAGTCGGCCCAGTCGGTCGCGACGTGCAGCGTGCCGCCGACGCGCAGCCGGTCCCGCAGCAGCCCCACGTGCGCGGGCTGCACGAGCCGGCGCTTGTGGTGCCGGGCCTTGGGCCACGGGTCGGGGAAGAACGCGTGCACGGCGTCGAGGCTGCCCGGGGCGACCGCCGCGCGCAGGAGCCGCAGCGCGTCGCCGTGCGCGACGCGCACGTTGGTCAGCCCGTGCCGCTCGACGAGCAGCAGCAGCGCCGCGACACCGGGCAGGTGCGCCTCGACCGCGAGCCAGTCCCGCCCGGGGTCGGCGGCGGCCATCGCGGCGGTCGCGTCGCCCATGCCGGAGCCGATCTCGACGACCAGCGGCGCGGCCCGGCCGAACAGCGCGACCGTGTCGAGCAGGCCGTCGGGCGTCAGCGGCGGCGGGACGCGGGGGTCGTCGACGGAGAACCCCCAGCGGGGGAAGAGCCGCTCGAGCGCGTCGGCGCGGTCCGTGCCGAGCGCGGTGCGGCGCGGGTGGAACGTGCGCAGCGGCTCGTGGGCGCGCGACGCGCGGTGGGTGAACACGTCGGGCGGGGGCGGCACGTCGCCCACCCTACGCACCGCGGCTCAGGCGACGAGGTCGTCGTCGGGCGTCTGGAGCAGCGCGAGCACCTCACCGGCCGGGCCGCGGACCAGCAGCATCCGCCCGTAGGGGGTGTCCTCCGGCCCGCTGACGACCTCGCCGCCCAGCTCGGCGACGCGCGGCGCGACCGCGTCGGCGTCCTCGACGGCCACGTACCAGGTCCAGGCCGCCGGCACGTCGCCCGCGCCCGGGCCGTACCCCCCGATGCCGACGGCGGGCGTCCCGCCCACGGCCAGGGACGTGTAGGTGAAGTCCGGTGCGCTCATGTCCTGCTGCTCGTACCCGAACAGGGCGGTGTAGAACCGGCGCGCGGCGGCCGGGTCGTGGGACATCTGCTCGGCCCAGACGAACGCACCGGGGGCGTCCGTCAGCTCCCAGCCGGTGTGCGTCCCCGACTCCCACAGGCCGACGAGCGCACCCGTGGGGTCCGCCAGCAGCGCCGTGCGGCACAGGTGCAGCACCGTCGACGGCCCGGCGACGACCGTCGCGCCCGCCTCGACCGCGCGGGCGACGGCTGCCGCGACGTCGTCCGTCGCGAGGTACACGCACCACCCCGCGGCCTGCGGGACGTCCGCGACCCGCAGCCCGGCGACCACGTGCCCGCCGGCCGTGGCCGTGACGTACCCGCCGGTCTCCGGCCCGCCGACGCTCAGCTGCCAGCCGAGCAGGCCGCCGTAGAACCGCTGCGTCGGCCCGAGGTCCGTGACGGTGATGTCCGCCCAGGCGGGGACGCCGGCGGGCCACGGGTCGGGGCTGACGGTCATGGGGTCCTCCGGGAGGTCGAGGTCGCGGACGTCGCCCGCGGCACGGCGAGCACAGCCAACCACCGCCGCGCGCGTCGTGCACCACGGGTCCGGCGCGCCGGTCCCGTCAACCGGTCGGGAAGAGGGCGGTGAGGAAGTCCGTGACCTCGCGCAGGTACCGCTCGCGCACAGGCGCGGCGGACAGCGCCAGGTCGTGCGCGCCGCCGGCGACCTCGACGAAGGTGACGTCGGCTCCCAGCAGCGGCGCGCGGCGCGCGATCTGGGCGGGGTCGAGGACGGAGTCGGTGCGCAGCAGCGCGTCGTGGTGCCTGCGGTCGGGACCCGCGGCGTCGGACGCGAGGACGAGCACGGGCACGTCGACCGCCAGACCGCGGGCCACGCGGGCGTGGGCGCGGCGCACGGTCCGGACGAAGCCGGCCCGCACGGGGAACCCGCCGTGGGGCTTCCACGCGAGGTCGAAGTCCCACTCGCCGCCGGTGTCGCGGTGCAGCGCCTGCCCGTAGTGGGGGGCGAGGCTGCGCAGCGGGAGCCGCGGCGCGGGGCGTCCGACGAGGTCGATCACCCGCGTCAGCAGGGTCTGCTCGACCCGGGAGCCGCGCAGGTCCAGCCACGGCGAGTTGAGCACGAGCGCGTCGACGAGGCCCAGGCCGCGGCGCGCGTCGGCCCACAGCGCGGCCGTCAGCCCCCCGGTGGAGTGCCCGAGCAGGACGAGCACGTCGTGGTCGGCGCGCAGCAGGCGCACCGCGGCGTCGATCTCCTCCACGTACGTCGCCAGGTCGGTCGTCTCGTTGGGCGGCCGGCCGGGACGGATGGAGCGGCCGTGGTCGCGCAGCTCCAGCGCGTAGGTGTCGTACCCGGCGGCGGCGAGCGCGTCGCCGACGTGCGGGTGGAAGAAGTAGTCGACGAACCCGTGCAGGTGGAGCACGGCGCGCCGCGAGGGTGCGGCGTCGGGCAGCCGCCGCACGAGCGTGGCGACGGGGTCGACGTGCGTGCGCCGCGCGACCGCGTCGGGCCGCAGGTGCAGCGTGCGGGCCCGCCAGCGCTCCCCGAGCACGTCGGGCTGCTCGTCGTCCCACCGGTCGCGCGCGGTGCGGGCGTCCTCGTCGTCGGCCACGCGCCGATCCTCGCACGGCACCCGGGCCGGCGCCGTGAGCTGCCCGGCGTGACCGGGCCGACGCCGCGACCGGTCAGGGGGCGTCGCTGCGTGCCCGCCAGGAGGCGACCTTGCGCGCGAGCTCGTCGCCGACCTCGGCGGTGAGGTCCCGCGCCCGGTAGGGCGACGCGGTGCCGGCGCCGAGCGGGGCGGAGTCCTGGACCTGCGCGGCGAGCCGCACGAGGTAGTCGCGCCCCTCGGCGCGGTAGGCCGAGCGCTCGGCGTCGTCGAGGGCGATGACGACCGACGAGCCGACCGGGCTGTGGCCGACGTGCACGTCGAGCAGCAGCCGACCGTCGTCGGTCAGCAGCGACCAGCCCCCCGGGTCGCGGTCGAGGACCTCCATGCCACCTCCGGGCGTCGACGAGACGACCATCCTGCCAGGCCGCGCCGTCGACGCCCCGAGGTGGGGCGGCGGGCGTCAGGCGACGGACGGCACCGGGGTGGGCGTGCGCATCGGCCGCGCGGCGATGTGGCCCTGGCCGGCGACGTCGAGCGCGAGGGCCGTGATGCGCGACGTGCCGTCCGGCTCGACCTCCACCGTGGTGACGGACGCGTTGGGCAGCGGCACGAGGCCGACGTCGTCGACGGTGGCCAGGTAGGCGCCCAGGGCGAGGCCGTGGCCGACGACCAGCACGTGGCCGTCGCGGTGCGTGTCGGCGATCCGCGCGAAGACCTCGCGCGTGCGGCTCATGAAGTCGGCGCCGGACTCGCCGCCGGGCAGCCCGGGGTGCGTGCCGGCGAGCACGTCGGTGACGAGGTCGCTCCACTGGACGACCTCGTCGAGGACGCGCTCCGGGCGCTGCTCGTAGATGCCGAACGCGTACTCCAGGAGGTCGCGGTCGGTGCGCAGCGGGATGTCGGGGTGGTGGCGCAGCAGCTCGACGGCGGTCGCGACGGCGCGCCCCGACGGGGAGGACCAGGCGGCCGTGAACGGCGTGCCGGCCAGGTGGCGGGCGGTGGTCCGGACGCCGGCGCGGCCGTCGCGCGTGAGCGGCGAGTCGCAGCGTCCCTGCAGGATGCGGCGGGCGTTGAAGTGGGTGCGGCCGTGGCGGACGAGCGTCATGGTGAGGGTCATCGGTGCCCTGCTCTCTCTCGGTGGTCGGCCCGACGCTAGGGGCCGCACGTGTCGCGCCGACGACGCAGGTGTGACGCGTGCGTGACGGTTGGGCGCCCGCTGCGCGGTGTCGCGACGAAGTTGAGCGGAATACACTCAAGTTCGGGACTCGTTGAGGACGACAGCAGCACATCGACGAGAGACGTACAGGAGGACGCGTTGGACGCGAAGTTCACCACCCGCTCGCAGGAGGCGCTGGGCGACGCCATCCAGTCCGCCGGCGCCGCCGGCAACCCCCAGCTCGAGCCCGCGCACGTCCTGGACGCCCTGCTCCGGCAGGACGGCGGGGTCGCCAACGGCCTGCTCGACGCGGTCGGGGCCGACCGGGCCGCGCTCGGTCGCGCCGTGCGCGGCGTCCTGGTCAACCTGCCGTCGTCGTCCGGCGCGTCCGTGGCGCAGCCGTCCGCCTCGCGGCAGGCCGCCGCCGCCCTCGAGGCCGCCAACGCCGAGGCGCGTGCCCTGGGCGACGACTACGTGTCCACCGAGCACCTGCTCATCGGCCTGGCCGCCGGGCAGTCGGGCGTCGCCGACGCGCTGCGCGCCGCCGGGGCGTCGCGGGAGGCGCTCCTCGCGGCCCTGCCGACCGTGCGCGGCAGCGCCCGCGTCACCAGCCCCAACCCCGAGGGCACGTACAAGGCGCTCGAGCAGTACGGCGTCGACCTCACCCAGCAGGCCCGCGAGGGCCGGCTGGACCCGGTGATCGGGCGCGACGCCGAGATCCGCCGCGTCGTGCAGGTGCTCTCGCGCCGGACCAAGAACAACCCCGTGCTCATCGGCGAGCCCGGCGTCGGCAAGACCGCCGTCGTCGAGGGGCTCGCCCAGCGCATCGTCGCCGGCGACGTCCCGGAGTCGCTGCGCGGCAAGACGCTGGTGTCGCTCGACCTCGCGTCGATGGTCGCGGGCGCCAAGTACCGCGGCGAGTTCGAGGAGCGGCTCAAGGCCGTGCTGGCCGAGATCACGGCGTCCGACGGGCAGGTCGTCACGTTCATCGACGAGCTGCACACGGTGGTGGGCGCCGGTGCGGGCGGCGAGGGCGCGATGGACGCCGGCAACATGCTCAAGCCCATGCTCGCGCGCGGCGAGCTGCGCCTCGTCGGGGCGACCACGCTCGACGAGTACCGCGAGCGCATCGAGAAGGACCCCGCCCTCGAGCGGCGCTTCCAGCAGGTGTTCGTCGGGGAGCCGTCCGTGACGGACACCGTCGCGATCCTGCGCGGCCTCAAGGAGCGCTACGAGGCGCACCACAAGGTCACCATCGCGGACGCCGCACTCGTCGCCGCGGCCACCCTGTCGGACCGGTACATCACCGGCCGCCAGCTGCCCGACAAGGCCATCGACCTCGTCGACGAGGCCGCGTCGCGCCTGCGCATGGAGCTCGACTCCTCGCCGGTCGAGATCGACGAGCTGCAGCGCGCCGTCACGCGCCTCGAGATGGAGGAGGTCGTGCTCTCCGAGGCCGACGACCCCGCGTCCGCCGAGCGGCTGGCCCGGCTGCGCGCCGACCTCGCCGACCGTCGCGAGGAGCTCGCCGCGCTCAACGCCCGCTGGCAGAAGGAGAAGGCCGGCCACGACCGCGTCGGTGACCTGCGCGTGCGCCTCGACGCCCTGCGCGCCGACGCCGAGCGCGCCCAGCGCGAGGGTGACCTCGCGACCGCCGGCCGCCTGCTGTACGGCGAGATCCCGACCGTGGAGAAGGAGATCGCGGCAGCCGAGGCGTCCGAGGCCGAGGACGTCGAGGAGTCGACGCTCGAGCCGATGATCGCGGAGAAGGTCGGCCCGGACGAGGTCGCCGAGGTCGTCGCCGCGTGGACCGGGATCCCCGCCGGCCGGCTGCTCGAGGGCGAGACCGCCAAGCTGCTGCGCATGGAGGAGGTCCTGGGGGAGCGCCTCATCGGGCAGCGTGCGGCCGTCGCGACCGTCTCCGACGCCGTCCGCCGGGCACGCGCCGGCATCTCCGACCCCGACCGTCCGACCGGCTCGTTCCTGTTCCTCGGCCCCACGGGCGTCGGCAAGACCGAGCTGGCCAAGGCGCTCGCGGACTTCCTGTTCGACGACGAGCGCGCCATGGTGCGCATCGACATGTCCGAGTACGCGGAGAAGCACTCGGTCGCGCGGCTCGTCGGCGCACCCCCCGGGTACGTCGGCTACGAGGAGGGCGGCCAGCTGACGGAGGCGGTGCGCCGCCGGCCGTACTCCGTGGTGCTGCTCGACGAGGTCGAGAAGGCGCACCCCGAGGTGTTCGACGTGCTCCTGCAGGTGCTCGACGACGGGCGGCTGACCGACGGCCAGGGCCGCACGGTCGACTTCCGCAACGTCATCCTCGTGCTGACGTCGAACCTGGGCTCGCAGTTCCTCGTCGACCCGCTCCTCGACGACGCCGCTCGCCGGGAGGCGGTCATGGGGGCCGTGCGGTCGGCGTTCAAGCCGGAGTTCCTCAACCGGCTCGACGACATCGTGCTCTTCGACGCGCTCACGCTCGGGGAGATCGGGCGGATCGTGGACCTGCAGGTGGCGTCGCTGGCGCGCCGGCTCGCCGACCGCCGCCTCACGCTCGACGTGTCGGCCGGCGCGCGCGAGTGGCTCGCGCTCGAGGGCTACGACCCGGCGTACGGGGCCCGGCCCCTGCGCCGCCTGGTGCAGAAGGAGATCGGCGACCGGCTGGCGCGGGCGCTGCTGGCCGGTGAGGTCCACGACGGGGACACCCTGCACGTCGACCTCGCCGACGGCGGCCTGACCGTCACGCCCACGTCGTGACCGACGCGGGCGGCGGCACGGCCGGGGCGCGCGGACCGTACGCGAACGGGCGCGCGACCCGGCACCACGTGCTGGACGCCGCCATGGCCCTGTTCGGCGAGGTCGGCTACCGGTCGGCGTCCCTGCGCGAGGTCGCCGCGCGCGCCGGGATCTCCCACCCGGGGCTCATGCACCACTTCGGCAGCAAGGCGGCGCTCCTGGCGGCCGTGCTCGAGCGGCGCGACGAGCTGGACGAGGCCGCGATGGCCGCCGACGTCGCCGCAGGCGACGACGTGCTCACCGCGCTCGTGCGCGTGGTCGAGCGCAACGTCGAGCGGCCGCGGATCGTCCAGCTGTTCGTCACGCTCTCGGCGGAGGCGACGGCGCCGGACCACCCGGCGCACGCGTTCTTCGCGCAGCGGTACGCGCGGCACGTGCGCCGCACCGCCGACGACCTGCGCCGCCTGGCGGACGACGGGCGGCTGCGGCCGGGGGTGGACCCGGTCGTCGCCGCCCGCCTCGTCCTGGCGACGATGGACGGGCTGCAGGTCCAGTGGCTCCTCGCAGGGCCCACCACGGGGGCCGTCGACATGCCCGCCGAGTTCCGCGCGCTGCTCGCGACCCTCGTCGCGCCCGACTGACCCCGGCGTCAGCGCGTCGCGTCGACCAGCGCCTCGAGGGTGTCGGGCGACAGCCCGGTGATCCCGAAGTCGGCGACGACCCGCAGCGGCATCTGCGCGACCATCGCGGCCATCGTCTCGTCGAGCTCCGGGACCTGCGCGCCCGCGGTCGCGTCGGCCAGCACCCGCGACCCCACCGGGTGCTCCCGCCACTCGGCCACGGTCGACTCGGCCGTCAGCTCGCCCCACAGCGGCTCCCCGACGACGTCGACGGTGGCGGACGCCCGCACGTCGCGCGACGACGCGCCGACCTCGACGACGAACTCCCCGCCCTCGACCGCCCAGCGACGTAGGCCCGGGTGCCAGTAGGCGAGCGCGCGCGACCCTAGCGTGAACGTCACCTCGCGCGACTCGCCGACGGCGAGGTCCACGGCGGCGAACGCCCGCAGCTCGCGCACGGGCCGCAGGACCGCGGCCTGCGGGTCGCGCACGTACACCTGCACCACCTCGCGGCCGTCGCGCGCCCCGGTGTTGGTCACGGTGACGGCGACGTCGACGCGGACGTCGGCGCCCTCGCCGTGCACGCCCACGCGCAGGTCCTCGTACCCGAACGTGGTGTACGTCAGCCCGTGGCCGAACGGGTAGGCGACGTCCGTCGCGCGCGTGTCGTACCAGCGGTACCCGACGAGCACGCCCTCGCCGTAGCGGACGTGCCCGGCCTCGCCGGGGAAGTTGCCGAACGCGGGGGTGTCCTCGAGGCAGTGCGGGACGGTCTCGGTGAGCCGGCCGCCGGGTGCGCGGGTGCCGAGCAGCACGTCGACGACCGCGGACCCGCCGGCCTGACCGCCCAGCCACGTCTCGAGCAGGGCGGGGGCGGCGTGGTGCCACTGCGACACCGTCACCGCGGACCCGTTGGCGAGCACGACGACGACGCGCGGGTTGACCTCGGCGATCGCGGTGAGGGCCCGCACCTGGGCGGGGGGCAGGCCCAGGCGCGGGCGGTCGTAGCCCTCGGACTCGTCGGGCGCGGGCAGCCCGAGGAACGCCACGACCGTCGACGCGGAGCGGGCCGCGGCGACGGCCTCGGCCAGCAGGGCGTCGTCGTCGCCGTCCGGGCCGCCGGCGATCGTGAACGCCGGGGCGAACGCGACGGCCGGGTCCACGGCCCGCAGGGCGTCGAGCGCCGTGTCGAGCCGCGTGGGGGTCACCTGGGAGGACCCGGCGCCCTGGTAGCGCGGGGTGCGGGCGAACTCCCCGACGACGAGCAGGCCGTCCGTGCCGGTCAGCGGCAGCAGGGGCGCGCCGTCGACCGGCTCGTTGCGCAGCAGCACCGTGCCGGCCGCGGCGGCCTCGCGGGCCAGCGCGTGGTGCGCGTCGAGGTCGAGGGCCGCGGGGTCGCCCGGCCCGGGCTGCGTGCGGGCGACCAGGTGGAGCACGCGCCGCACGGCCTGGTCGAGGACGGCCTCGTCGAGGCTCCCGTCGCGCACGGCGGCGACCACCGCGTCGTCCGGGCGGGACCCGGCGCCGGGCATCTGCAGGTCGAGCCCGGCCGCGAGCGCCGCGACGCGGGAGCGCACGGCGCCCCAGTCGGACATGACGAGTCCCTCGAAGCCCCACTCCTCGCGCAGCACGCGGGTCAGGAGCCACGGGTCGGCGGAGGCGTCGGTGCCGTTGATCCGGTTGTACGCGCTCATGACGGTCCAGGGCCGGGCGTGGGTGACGACGTGCTCGAACGCGGGCAGGTAGATCTCGCGCAGCGTCCGCTCGTCGACGTCGACGGACACGCGCATGCGGTCGGTCTCCTGGTTGTTGGCGGCGAAGTGCTTGAGCGACGTGCCGACGCCCTGCGACTGGACGCCCTCGACGAGCGCGGCGGCGAGGACCCCGGCGACGTGGGGGTCCTCCGCGACGTACTCGAAGTTGCGGCCGCACAGCGGCGTGCGCTTCATGTTCACGCCGGGGCCGAGGAGCACGGCCACGTCGTGGGCGCGGGTCTCGGCGCCGAGCGCCTGCCCGACGCGGCGCAGCAGCTCCGGGTCCCAGGACGACCCGAGCGCCGCGGCGGTGGGGAAGCAGGTCGCCGGGACGGACGAGTCGAGCGTGGGCCGGTCGGCCGTCGTGTCCTGCTTGCGCAGCCCGTGCGGCCCGTCGGTGACCATGACGGCGGGCACGCCGAGGCGCTCGACGCCCGTGGTGTGCCAGAAGTCGAGGCCCGACGTCAGGGACGCCTTCTCCTCGAGCGTGAGCTGGGACAGGACGTGCTCGACGTCGAACAGGGCCACGGTGCACCTCCGCGCGCGGGATGGGGTCGGGACCACCGTAGCCCGAAGCCGACCACCTGGTAAGTGTTCAGGGGTGTGGCAGCATCCCGGAACATGCCCCTGACGAGCACCCCGCTGGCCGCCGCGTCCGCGACCGAGCTCGGCGGCCTGGCCGGGTGGGTGGTGTCCGTCATCGACGCCCTCGGACCCCTCGGGGTCGGGCTGCTCGTCGCGCTCGAGAACCTCTTCCCGCCGCTGCCGTCCGAGGTCGTGCTGCCCGTCGCCGGGTACGTGGCCGCGCAGGGCGGCATGTCCGTGGCCGGGGCGGTCGTCGCCGCGACCCTGGGCGCGGTCGTCGGCGCCTGGGCCCTGTACGGCCTGGGTGCCGCGGTCGGCCGCACCCGCATCCGGCACTGGCTGGAGCGGATCCCGCTCATGGAGGCCGACGACCTCGACCAGGCCGAGCGCTGGTTCGCGCGGCACGGCGGGGCCGCCGTCCTCGCCGGCCGCTGCGTGCCGGTCGTGCGCAGCCTGATCTCGGTCCCCGCGGGCGTCGAGCGCATGCCGCTGGCCCGGTTCACCCTGTTCACGCTCGTCGGCTCCGCCGTGTGGAACGGTGGCCTGGTCGGTGCCGGGTACCTGCTGGGCGCGCAGTGGCAGGACGTCGGCCGCTACGGCGACTGGCTCAACGCCGCCGTGTACGCGGTCATCGCCGTGCTGCTGGCCCGGTTCGTGTGGGCCCGCACCGGCCCGCGGGGTGCCCGGCGCCGTGCCGCCCGTGCCGCCCGCGCGGCCGCGCCCCCGCCGGCTCCCGGCGTCTGACGGGCCTCAGCCCGCCCTCGTCGCCGTGCCGTCGACGAAGGAGCCCGTCACGGGCTCCGGGGGAACCGCCAGACACAGCCCCGTCCGGTCGCCGTCCGCCCAGCCCGGCTCGGTCGGCGCCCACGTGACCACCCGGACGCCGGCGGCGACCTCGTCGTCGCTCAGCACGCACGCCCGGGCGACCCGCGCGTGCGCGCCGTCCTGGCCCGGCCACACGGCCGTCGGGTCGAAGGCGTACTGCGCGACCACCTGGGCCGCGTGCGGCTCGGCGCACGGCACGACGTCCACGCGGTCGACCTCACCGTCCCCGGGCAGCTCGGCGAGGCACGACCCGGTGACGAGCTGCACCGCGTACGCCTGCGTCGGCGCCGTGACGTCCGGCGGCAGCGGGCGGCTGCGTGCGTCCGCCACCGCCCGGGTCCCCAGCACCGCGCCCAGCGCGACCAGGACGAGCGCCGCGAGGCCCACCGTGACGACGACCACGCGCCGCCGCGCGCGCACCCGCGCCTCGGCCGCGGCCTGCCACCCGGCCGCGTAGTGCGCCGGCGGGTACGGGTCCTCCGGGACGTCCGGCGGACCGGGGGGTGCCGGCGTCCCGTCGGAGGTCAGGACGACACCCCGGCGGGCGCGACGAGCGAGCCGGGGGTGCCGAGCGAGTCCTCGAAGACGCAGTACCCGACGAGCTCGCCGGCGGCCACCTGGTCGGGGTGGGGCAGCCACACCTCGGCGTAGCCCCAGTCCAGCAGGTCGGGGTCGAGCGCCGCGACGGCGGCGTCGCACTGCTCGTACGCCGTCTGGAGCACCGGGTCCTCCGCCGTCAGGTCGGTGGCGGGTGCCCCGGTCGCGGTCAGCAGCGCGACGACCTCGGCGTCGTGGTCGCGGTCGCACGGCACGACGACCGCGTCGGCGAGGTCGTAGTACTCCGGCAGCACGGCCCAGCAGGTGCCGACGGCGACGTCCTGCGGGAGCGTGTAGGTCGGCAGCACGTCGGCGGACTGCTGCCCCAGCCCGTCCAGCTCGTCCTGGAGGTCCCCGAGCAGGTCGTCGAGGTCGCCCGAGGAGCTGCCGCCGTCCTCGAGGAGCTGGTCCAGGCCCTGGCCGCCCAGGGCGTCGTTCGTCAGCTGGGCCTGGGTCGCGCCCCACTGCGCGAACGCGACGACGAGCCAGACGAGGATCCCGAGCATCGCGGTGCCGACGACCCCCACGGCGATCCCGGCGATGGCCATGCCCCGGCCGCGGGCGCCCGTGCGCCGCACCCGCGCGAGCGCGCCGATGCCGAGCCCGATGCCGATGGGGCCGGTCGCACCGCCGAGCAGCACGAGCCCGGCGACCGACGTGGCCAGCGACGCGACCGCCAGGCCGTCGGTGGGGACGACGGGCGCGGCGTTGTACGGCTGTCCCGGAGCGCCGTAGCCGGGCGGGCGGCCGTAGGGCGCGCCGTAGGGCGGGGGCGGCGACCCGTAGGGCGGCTGCGGGCCGGCGGGCGGCGGGGTGCCGTACGGCGGCTGCCCGCCGGGCGCGGCGTACGGACCGGCGCCGTACGGCGGCGCGGGCGGGGGCGGTGGGCCGCCGTACGGCGACGCGGCCGGTGCGCCGCTGTCGGTGCGCACGGCCCACGGGTCGGCGGGCGCCGCCGCGGGCGGCGGGGTCGCGGCCCCGGTGGGCGCCGCGCCGGGGACGAGCGCCGGAGGCGTCGGCGCGCTCCACGTGAGCGGCTGGGTGTCGCCGGCACCGGTCGTGATCGGCTGGGTGTCGCCGGCGGCCGGGGCCGGCGGGGCGTCGCCCGGGCGGCCGGAGTACACCGGCGAGGACGACGTCCCCCACGACGCCGAGTCCGGCGCGCTCGAGGGCGCACCGGGCGCACCGGGAGCGCCCTGCGGGGTCGGCGGTGCGGGCGGCTCCGGCACGGGCGGGGGACCGGCACCCTCGGCGGGCTCGGGTGCGCGGTCGTCGGGCGTCGACGTCATGGACGGCAACCTAGCCGAGCGCGGGGCGTGCGGACGTCCCCCGCCCGGATACCACCCGCTCCCGCGGCGTGCGGGCTCACGGCTCGGCGATCTCGAGCACCACGGGCACGTGGTCCGACGGCTGCTTGCCCTTGCGCTCGTCGCGCTCGATGCGGACCCCGCCGACGCGTGCCGCGAGGGCCGGGCTGGCGTAGGTCAGGTCGATGCGCATGCCCTCGTTGCGGGGGAAGCGCAGCTGCTGGTAGTCCCAGTAGGTGTAGGTGTGCTCGGCCGGCACGTGCACGCGGGAGACCTCGGTGTACCCCGCGTGGGCGATCGCCTCGAACGCGTCACGCTCGGCGGGAGTCACGTGCGTCCGCCCGGCGAACCGGGCGACGTCCCAGACGTCGGTGTCCAGCGGGGCGATGTTCCAGTCCCCGACGAGCGCGACCTGCGCCGCGGGGTCGGCCGTCAGCCAGTCCTGCGCGGCGTCACGCAGCGCCGCGAGCCAGTCGAGCTTGTACGTGTAGTGCGGGTCCTCGATCTCGCGCCCGTTGGGCACGTACAGGCTCCAGACGCGCACGCCGCCGCAGGTCGCCCCCAGCGCGCGTGCCTCGGCGGCCGCGGGCTCGCCCCAGGTCGGCTGACCGGGGAACCCGCGCTCGACGTCCTGCAGGCCGACCCGGGAGACGATCGCGACCCCGTTCCACTGCGAGTACCCGTGCGTCGCGACCTCGTAGCCGAGGGCCTCGAACGGCTCGCGCGGGAACGCCTCGTCCTTGACCTTGGTCTCCTGCAGCGCGAGGACGTCGACGCCCGTGCGCTCGAGGAAGCCGACGGCACGGTCGAGGCGGGCACGGATCGAGTTGATGTTCCACGTCGCGAGGCGCATGGCGCCGAAGGCTACCGGCGCGCACCGACACCCCGTGCCGCGGTGCGCGTCCGATTCGTCCGGTCCGGTGACATCGCCGCAGGTCGCTGGTGGCGCGGACCCCCGACCGGTTACCGTGCCGTAGCCCGGCATACCGGACGGGTTCGCCCGAGCGTCGCGGGGCGGCGCACGAGCAACGGAGGAGCGATGACGGCCGACCTCGCGGGACGTCGCGCGCTGGTCACCGGTGGCGCCGGCGGGATCGGCGGCGCGGTCGCCGTGGCCCTGGCCCGGGCGGGTGCGGACGTCGCCCTCACGTACCTCTCCCACGACCCGGCGCCCGTGGTCGCGCAGATCGAGGCGCTCGGCCGTCGCGCGTCCGCCCACCAGCTCGACGCGCGCCACAGCTGGGACGTGGACGCGGCCGTCGCCGCCGCGGCCGACGCCCTGGGCGGGCTCGACGTCCTGGTCAACAACGTCGGCGGCCTCGTCGACCGGCGGCCCGTGGCGCGCACGGACGACGCCCACTGGCACCACGTGATGGACCTCAACCTCTCGTCGGTGTTCTACGTGACGCGCGCCGCGCTCGGCCTGCTGCCCGACGGCGGGCGCATCGTCACGATCAGCTCGCAGGCCGCGGCGTCCGGCGGCGGCTCCGGCGGCGTGCCCTACGCGACGGCGAAGGCCGCGGTGGAGGGGTTCACGCGCGGCCTGGCGCGCGAGCTCGGCCCGCGCCGCATCACCGTCAACGCGGTGGCCCCGGGGTTCGTCGGTGGCACGCCGTTCCACGCCGCGCACACGCCGGAGCCCGCGCAGCGGGCGGCGGTCGCCGCGACGCCGCTGGGCCGGGCGGGGGAGCCCGAGGACGTCGCCGCCGCGGTGGTGCACCTCGCGTCCGACGGTGCGGCCTTCGTCACGGGCGTGGTGCTCGACGTCAACGGTGGTGCATGGTTCCGGTGACCGGGGCACCCGTTCGGAAGTTTCGTCACACCCGCCGCAAACCGTGGACACCGGCCGGTAGGGTGCGGTCGCGTCGCGTCCGACGGGGACGCGCCGAGGCACAGCAGATGGGCGGCACGTCGTGAACGGAACGGGGGCGGGCGTCGAGGACGTCACGCGCACGGTGGAGGAGGACGGCACCGCACCCGAGGTGGCGCTCGTGGAGGGCCCCCTCGTCGAGGGCGTGTGGACGGCCGACCCCTCGGGGCACGTCTGGGACGGCGTGCTGTACGTGTACACGTCGCACGACGAGGAGACGGGCGCTCCGCACGACGACGACGGCGGCCACTACGACATGCGGGACTACCGCGTGATCGAGCTGCGCGACCTGGGCGGCCCAGCCCTCGAGCACGACGCGGTCCTCCACGTGGACGACGTGCCGTGGGCGACGCGCCAGATGTGGGCGCCCGACGCCGCCCGCCGCGGCGACACGTTCTACCTGTTCTTCCCCGCGAAGGACGCGGAGGGCGTCTTCCGCATCGGCGTCGCGACGTCCGGCTCGCCGACGGGTCCGTTCGTCGCCGAGTGCGAGCCGATCGCGGGGATCGGCAGCATCGACCCCGCCGTGTTCACCGACGACGACGGGACCGGCTACCTGTACGTCGGCGGGATCATGGGCGGTCAGCTGCAGCGCTGGGACGGTGACACCTACACCGGCGTCGACGCGTACCCCGCTGCGGACGCGCCGGCGCTCGGACCGCGCGTCGCCCGTCTGACCGACGACCTCCTGGCGCTCGCCGAGCCCGCGCGCGAGGTCGTCGTCACGGACGCCGCGGGGGTTCCGCTCACGCACGGCGACCCGCGCAGGTTCTTCGAGGGCCCCTGGGTCTCGCGCATCGACGGCGTCTACCACCTGCTGTACTCGACGGGCGCCGCGCACACCCTGGTGCACGCCACGTCGGACTCGCCCTACGGGCCCTTCACGTTCCGCGGCACCGTGCTGGAGCCCGTCGCCGGCTGGACCACGCAGGGCTCCATCGTGCAGCTCGACGGGCGCTGGTACCTGCTCTACCACGACGCGCAGGTCTCGGGCCGCGACCACCTGCGCAACGTGCGGATCGCCCCGCTGACCCTCCACGCCGACGGTCGGCTGACGGCCTCTCCCCGCTGACGGACCCGCGGGCGCCCTCCGAGCCGGAGGACGCCCGCGGCGTCAGGAGCGCCGGCGGGCGGCGCGCGCCGCGGCCACCGCGACCAGGGCCCCGGCGACCCACGGACCGGCGACGATCAGCGGGTCCAGCACCTGGTGGCGCACGTCCACGCGGCCCCGGCGCGAGGCGACGGGGTGCCGGCGCGGCTCGGACAGGACACCCGTCTGCGTGATCGGGTTGTCGGGGCGCAGGGTCGCCATCGACCGCAGGTGCGCCTCGGCGGCGTCGACGCGGTCGGCGGCGATGAGCAGGAGCCAGTGCGCCGCCCGGGCCTCGCTGAAGCGCTCGTAGGAGTAGCGGCGGATCACCCCCGACAGCCCGCGCGGGGGCTGCGCCGTCCCGAACACGGGCGTCAGCCGCTCGTGCTCGATCGACCGCTCGCGCGGGTAGGTCTCGGGCTGCGGGTCGGGCAGGTCCCAGTGCGCGCCGGTGGGCAGGTCGAACCGCTCGCGCGGCACCTGCGGCCGGTCGGCGGGGTCGAGGTCGGCACCCCAGCCGGGGATGCGCGCACGCAGCTCGTCCGGGCTCTCGGGCAGGGGCGGCTTGTCGGCGGTGTACGGCATGGTCGCGTCCTCTCAGTCCGTCGACGGGACGATCAGCGGCTTGATGCAGCCGTCGAGCTTGGCGGACATCAGGTGGTACCCCTCGGCGATGTGCTCGAGCGGGATGTGGTGCGTGACCACGTCGCTGGGGGTCAGGTACCCGGCCTGGATGTGCTCGAGGAGGCGCGGCCACTGCCGCTTGGCGGGTGCCTGGTTCATGCGCAGCGTCAGGCCCTTGTTCATCGCGTCACCGAACTTCACGGCCGAGAAGATCGGTCCGTACGCGCCCATCACCGAGACGGTGCCGCCCTTGCGGACGCCGTCGATCGCCCAGTTCAGCGCGACCGGGGAGCCGCCCTGCAGCTTGAGCTTCGCGGCCGTCACGTGCTGGACGAGGTTGCCGTCGGCCTCCGCGCCGACCGCCTCGATCACGCGGTCGGCGCCGAGCCCGTCCGTCGCCTTCTTCAGCTCCACGACGATGTCGTCGAACTCGGCGAAGTTGCGGGTCTCCGCGTACGCGAACTCCCGCGCCTTCTCCAGGCGGTACTCGAGCTGGTCGACGACGATGACGCGCCCGGCTCCCATGAGCCACGCGGACCGGGCGGCGAACAGCCCGACGGGCCCGGCTCCCAGGACGGCGACGGTGTCGCCCTCGGCGATGTCGGCGAGCTGCGCACCGAAGTACCCGGTCGCCAGCGCGTCGGTCATGAGCACGGCGTCGTCGTCGCTCATCCAGTCGGGGATGACGGACGGGCCGACGTCGGCGAACGGGACGCGCACGTACTCCGCCTGACCCCCGTCGTAGCCGCCCGTGGTGTGCGAGTAGCCGTAGATGCCGCCGACCGCCGTGGCGTTGGGGTTCACGTTGTGGCAGTTGGAGTACAGGCCCCGCGCGCAGAAGAAGCACGTGCCGCAGTAGATGTTGAACGGGACCATCACGCGGTCGCCGACCTGCAGGTTCTGCACCGAGGGCCCGACCTTCTCCACGACGCCCACGAACTCGTGCCCGAAGGTGTGGCCGATCCGGGTGTCGGGCATCATCCCGTGGTAAAGGTGCAGGTCGGAGCCGCAGATCGCCGCCCGGACGACACGGACGACCGCGTCGTTGGGGTGCTCGATCCCCGGGACGTCCTTCTCCTCGACGCGGACCTTGTAGGGCCCGCGGTACGCCATCGCTCGCATCGGTTCCTCCACGTGGGTGACCTCCAGGGTGCGCACGCCCCCGCCCCGCCCGCATCCCGGGAGCGGTCGCGCGGCTCGCCGTGCGAGGTCGCCGGGCTCGGCTTGGCGTCGGTGGCGGCGGGGCATCGCGGTCCCGTCTCCCGCACCGACGGAGGAAGCCCGTCGACGCCAACCCGGCCTGCCCGGGCGGCGCCCGACCAGGCACCGTCGCGCAGCCGTGGTCCCCGCACCACCCACCCGCGCCCTGGTGGCCAGGGCTTGGAGGTTGCGCACGTTCTTCGACTGGCAAGAGCTTCAGCACAAGGCCACACCCGACAAGCCCGACGCGGTCGACGCCCGCAAGCTGCAGGAGGTCCTGGGCGGTCAGTACGGCGGGATCGGTGCCGAGGAGTTCGGCCACGTCGAGATGCTGGCCACGATGATCGCCCAGCTCCTGGAGAAGGCCCCCGTGGGCGTCACCGAGGACGCGGTCCAGAGCGACCCCACGGTCGCCGCCGTGATCGGCGGGACCGACCTGCAGCACGCGATCGTCGCGGGCGCCGGCGCCCGCCCCGTCGACAGCATGGCAACCCCTGGACGGCCGGGTACATCACGGCGAGCGGCAACCTGCTGGCGGACTTCACCGTCAACGCCAACGCCGAGATGCAGGGCCGCGTGCAGGTCGCGCGGCTCGACCACATGACCGACGACCACGGCGTCCGCGACCTGCTCGCCTTCCTGCTGGCGCGCGACACCATGCACCAGAACCAGTGGATCGCCGCGGCCCGTGAGCTCCAGGAGGAGGGGTTCGAGGGGCTGCCGGTGCCCAGCAACGACGTGCGCGCCGTCGCGGACGTCCACGGCCGCCGCCGCAGGTCGTCGCGACGCCCGGTGCCGTCGCGCCCGAGGTCGCGTGGCCCGACGGGGGCCGTGCGCGCCGCGGGCGACCGTCGTGCGGCACGAGGGTGCGGGCGTGCTGACGAGCGTCGCGGCGCGTACGGACGCGGCCGTGGACTGGTCGCAGGTCACCGCCGAGCTCGGGACGACCGCAGCCCTCCTCGCCGCGATGGTGGCGGACCGCGTCGCGCTGGACGACCTGCGCCAGGACGTCGACGACCTCACCGCGGCGATGCGCACGCGAGCGGTCATCGACCAGGCGATCGGGGTCGTCATGGCGAGCCGGCGCTGCACGCCCGCGCAGGCGCTCGACACCCTGCGGACCGCGTCCCAGCACCACAACGAGAAGGTCAGCGCCGTCGCCGCGCGCGTCGTGGGCCGGGTCGCAGGCCGGCCGGTGCCGCCGCCCGAGCCGTTCCTGCCGCGTCGTCGCACGCCGGGGCGGTCATCCGCCCCGGCGTGACGACGCGCGTCAGCGCACGTCGTCGTCGACCCAGTCGAACGACCGGGTGACGGCCTTCTTCCACAGCCGGTACTGCCGGTCGCGCTCGTCGTCCGCCATGTCGGGCTCCCAGCGCTTGTCCTCGGCCCAGTTGTCGATGACGTCCTGCTCGCCCGACCAGTAGCCGACCGCGATGCCGGCGGCGTACGCGGCACCCAGCGCGGTGGTCTCGGCGACCTTGGGCCGCACCACGGGCACGCCGAGGATGTCGGCCTGGAACTGCATGAGCGCGTCGTTGGCGACCATCCCGCCGTCGACCTTCAGCTCGGTGAGGTCGACGCCCGAGTCCGCGTTCATGGCGTCGAGGACCTCGCGCGTCTGGAAGGCCGTGGCCTCGAGCGCCGCGCGTGCGATGTGCTCCTTGGTGACGTAGCGGGTCAGCCCGACGATGGCGCCGCGGGCGTCGGAGCGCCAGTAGGGCGCGAACAGGCCCGAGAACGCGGGGACGAAGTACACCCCGCCGTTGTCGTCCACGGCCGCTGCGAGCCGCTCGACCTCCGGCGCCGAGGAGATGATGCCCAGGTTGTCCCGCAGCCACTGGACCAGGGAGCCCGTGACGGCGATGGAGCCCTCGAGGGCGTACACGGTCTCGCGGTCGCCGATCTTGTAGCAGACGGTCGTGAGCAGGCCGTTCTCGGACGCGACCGGCTCGGTGCCCGTGTTGATGAGCATGAAGTTGCCGGTGCCGTACGTGTTCTTGGCCTGCCCGACCTCGAAGCACGCCTGCCCGAAGGTCGCGGCCTGCTGGTCGCCCAGGATCCCCGCGATCGGGACGCCCGGCAGCAGCCCGCCCTTGCGCCCGGAGCCGTACACCTCGGACGACGAGCGGATCTCCGGGAGCATCGACATCGGGATGCCCATCTCCCCGGCGATCTCCTCGTTCCACGTCAGGGAGTCGATGTTCATCAGCATGGTCCGCGACGCGTTGGTCGGGTCGGTGACGTGGATGCCGCCCTTGACGCCGCCCGTCATGTTCCACAGCAGCCAGGAGTCGGTGGTGCCGAACGCGAGGCGCCCGGCCTCGGCCTTCTCGCGGGCACCCTCGACGTTGTCGAGGATCCAGCGGATCTTCGGGCCCGAGAGGTAGGTGGCCAGCGGCAGGCCGACGCGGTCCTTGTAGCGTTCCGCGCCGCCGCCGAGCGCCGCCAGCTCGTCGCAGATCTTCTGGGTCCGGGTGTCCTGCCAGACGATGGCGTGGTGCACGGGCTCGCCGGTCTCGCGGTCCCACACCACGGCGGTCTCGCGCTGGTTGGTGATCCCGACGGCGGCGATGTCCTCGTGGGTGAGGCTCGCGCGCCCGAGCGCCATGCCGACGACCTCGCGGGTGTTCACCCAGATCTCGGCGGCGTCGTGCTCGACCCAGCCGGCCTTCGGGAAGATCTGCTGGTGCTCCTTCTGCCCCACGGAGACGACCTGACCTCCGTGGTCGAAGATCATCGCGCGGGTGGAGGTGGTGCCCTGGTCGACGGCCATCACGTACGTGTCGGTCATTGCGTCTGCCTCTTCTCGGGACGGGTCGGGGAGGTGCGGGTGGTCAGGCGATGTACGCGCCGGCGGCGAGCCCGGCGAGCACGCCGCCGATCAGCGGGCCGACGATCGGCACCCACGCGTAGCCCCAGTCGGACGTGCCCTTGCCGCGGATCGGCAGCAGGGCGTGCGCGATGCGCGGCCCCAGGTCCCGGGCGGGGTTGATGGCGTACCCGGTGGGGCCACCGAGGCTCGCGCCGAGCCCGACGACGAGCATCGCGACGGCCAGCGGGCCGAGCTCGGCCGGGGTCTTGGCGAAGGCGAGGACGACGAACACGAGGACGAACGTCGCGATCACCTCGGTGGCGAGGTTCCAGCCGTAGGAGCGCAGCTCCGGGCCCGTCGAGAACACGCCGAGCTTCACGGCGGGGTCCGCGTCCTCGTCGAAGTGCTTCTTGTAGGCCACGAACGCCAACGACGCGCCGATGGCCGCGCCGAGGATCTGCGCGGTCACGTAGAGCACGCCGTTGCCCGCCGTCACCGGGATGCCGGGGGCGAACTCCTCGGCCCCGGACGCCCAGATGCCGATGGTCACGGCGGGGTTGATGTGGGCGCCGGACTTGTACGCCGCGTACACGCCGGCGAACACCCCGATGCCCCACCCGAAGTTGATGAGGAGCCACCCGCCGCCGAACCCCTTGGTCCGCGGCAGGATCGCGTTGGCGACCACGCCCGCGCCCAGCAGCAGGAGGATCGCCGTGCCGATGGTCTCCGACCAGAATGCGTCACCGATCGTGTAGTCCACTGCTGTCCCTCTCGTCGACGTCGTTGTCGCAGGTGCTTCAGTGCGTCAGGTGCTCAGGTCCCCGCCGGCCCGGACGAGCCCCGGCCGGCGGGGGAGCCGGGCTTGGTGCCGGCGTCGACGTCGTCGTCGTCGAGCGGCAGCAGGGGCGTGACGTCCGCCGCCTGCAGCCGGACCCGCTCGGCCGCGGCGTCGTCCGCCTCCGCGGCCGCCGCGTCCTCGGCCTCGGCCCGCGCGCGGTACGCGTCGATCTCGCGCCGGCGGGTCGCGTCGTCCCAGCCCAGCACGGGCGCGACCAGGTCGGCGATCTCCTCGAGCGCGCCGGTGCCCTTGTCGGCCTGCTCGTAGTTGAGGCGCGTGCGGTGCATGAGGACGTCGTCGAGGTGCAGGGCGCCCTCGTGGCTGGCCGCGTAGACGATCTCCGCGCCGACGTAGGCCGGGGCGTGCTGCAGCGGGCGGGCCAGCTCGGGCCGCTCGTCGCACAGGTCCGTGAGCTCCTGCAGCAGCGAGCCGTACCGGTGCAGCAGGTGGTCCAGGCGCGGCCGGTCCCAGCCGTAGCGCGCGCCGATGGCGCGTGCCTGGCGCTGCACGACCCGCAGGCCCTCGGCCCCCACGAGCGGCACGTCCTGCGTGATCGACGGCAGCGTCGTGGCGCGCGAGCCGAGCGCGAAGTCGACCGCGTCCTTGGCCATCACGCGGTACGTCGTGAGCTTGCCGCCGGCGACGACGGTCAGCCCGGGGGTGGGCGAGGCCACGGTGTGCTCCCGCGACACCTTGGCCGAGGACGTCCCCTCCTTCGTCCCCGGCTGCAGCAGCGGCCGCAGCCCCGCCCAGGTCCCGATGACGTCGTCGCGCGTCAGGGGGCGGGAGAGCACCTGGTTGGCGTGGTCGATGACGTAGTCGATGTCGGCGCTCGTCGCGACGGGGTGGGTGAGCTCCTGCTCCCAGGGGGTGTCGGTGGTGCCGATCACCCAGTAGCGGGACCACGGGATGATGAACAGGACCGACTTCTCGGTCTGCAGGATCAGCCCGGTGTTGCCCTCGATCCGGGCCCGCGGCACCACGATGTGGATGCCCTTGGACGCCAGGACCCGCAGCCCGCCGTCGCTGCCCGCGAGCGACTCGGTCTGCTCGGTCCACACGCCCGTCGCGTTGATGACGTGCCGGGCGCGCACGTCGAGGTGCTCGCCGGTCTCGAGGTCGACGACCTCGGCGCCCGTGACGGCGCCGCCCGCCGTCGTCTGCAGCCCGACGACCTGCGTCCGCGACGCCGCGTGCGCCCCGTAGCTGACGGCGGTGCGCACCAGGGTCTCGACGAGGCGGGCGTCGTCGACGCTCGCGTCCCAGTACCGGACGGCGCCGATCGCGGCGTCGTGCCGCAGGTCGGGGAAGAGCCGCTCCATGCCCTTGCGCGTGAGGTGGCGGTGCATCGGCATGGCGCGCCGGGTGCCGGACACCGAGGCGAGCGTGTCGTACAGCGCGACGCCCGCGCCCACGTACGCCCGCTCCCAGACGCGGTTCTCGAGCGGGTAGAGGAAGCTCACGGGCTTGACGAGGTGCGGGGCGAGGCGCGTGATCAGCAGGTCGCGCTCGGTGAGGGCCTCGCGGACCAGGTGGAAGTCGAGCATCTGGAGGTACCGCAGCCCGCCGTGCACCAGCTTGCTGGACCGGCTCGAGGTCCCGGACGCCCAGTCCTGGCCCTCGACGATCGCGGTCGACAGCCCGCGGGTGACCGCGTCGAGCGCGATGCCCGCCCCGGTCACGCCCCCGCCGACGACCAGCACGTCGAGCTCGCGTCCGCTCTCGGAGGTGCGGCGCAGCGCGGTGAGCGCGTCCTGCCGGGCCTGTGCCGTCAGCGGTGCGGTCCTCATGTGGTGGTCCCTCCCCGTGGAGCCGTGGCCGTCGGTCGCGGTTCCCGGCGGGAACACCTCGCCCGTCGGGTGCGTCGCCGCTATGGTCATCACGTCCAGAACGGACGCGCAACTCGGGTGCACAAACGTGCACGCACGGGGACGGGTTGACCGTCCCATGGGGATCGACGGGGACGGTGCAGGGTGTTCGTGGAGCGGGAGCAGGACGTGCTGCGCGCGGCGTCCATGTACTACCTGCAGGACCTCAAGATGGAGGTCATCGCCCGGCACCTCGGGACGTCCCGGTCCACCGTGTCGCGACTGCTCAAGCGGGCCCGCGAGACCGGGCTCGTCGAGATCACCCTGCGCCCGTCCAGCACGCGCGCCCCCGGCCTGGGGCGGTCGATCTCCGCGGCGTTCGGCATCGACACCTACGTCGTGCCCGTCCCGGACTCCGCCGGGTCCGTCGAGCGGCTCGACCAGGTCGCCATGACGGCCGCACGTCTGCTCACGTCGTGGTTCGACTCCGACATGGTGATGGGCGTGGCCTGGGGCACGACCATCGCGGCCGTCTCGCGGTACCTGGCCCCCAAGCCCACGCGCGGGTCTGCGGTGGTCCAGCTCAACGGGGCCGCGAACATGCGCACGTCGGGCGTCGAGTACGCGTCGGACCTCATCTCCTCGTTCGGGGCGGCGTTCGACGCGGCCGTGCACCACTTCCCGGTCCCCGCCTTCTTCGACTACCCCGACACCAAGGACGCCATGTGGCGCGAGCGCTCCGTGCGGCGCGTGCTGGACATGCAGCGTCGCGCCGACGTGGCCGTGTTCTCCGCGGGCGCGGTCGCCGGGGCCGTGCCGTCGCACGTCTACTCCGCGGGCTACCTCGACGAGGCCGACGTGCGCCGCCTGCACGACGAGGGCGTCGTCGGCGACGTGTGCACGGTGTTCCTGCGGCCCGACGGGACCTGGGCCGACGTCTCGCTGAACAGCCGCGCCACGGGCCCCACCCCGGACGAGCTGCAGCGCGTCGTCCGGCGCGTGTGCGTGGTGTCCGGCGACAACAAGGTGGCGCCGCTGCTGGCGGCCCTGCACGCCGGCGTCGTCACCGACCTCGTCGTCGACGAGATCACCGCCACCGCGCTCCTCGACGCCGCGACCGACCGCCCGAGCCCGCGCACCACCCCCCGCCCCCGCTGACCCCACCCCCACCCCCCATCCCCGTGAGAGTGCGATCCAGCCCACCCCCCCTGCCGTGAGAGTGCGATCCAGCCCTCGGTCCGGCCGACCCGCCCCCGCCGCCCTGCGTAGGTTGGGCCCGTGAGTTCCCCCGCCGAGGTCGAGGTCGCGCCCGCCCTGCCCGCCGACGTCCGCGCGATCCACCGGCTCGTCGAGCCGTACGCGCACGAGCGGATCCTGCTCGCCAAGGAGTGGGTCGGGTACTACGAGGCCGTGCAGGAGTTCCTCGTCGCCCGGCCCGTCGGCGGCGGGGACGCGGTCGGGTGCGGGGCGCTGCACGTCATGTGGGAGGACCTGGCCGAGATCCGCACGCTCGCCGTCGCCCCGGAGTACCGCGGCCGGGCCGTCGGGCACCTCCTCGTCGACGCCCTGATCGACCGGGCGCGCCGCCTCGGGCTGCGCCGCGTCTTCTGCCTGACGTTCGAGGTCGAGTTCTTCGCCCGGCACGGCTTCCGGGAGATCGACGGGACGCCGGTGTCGACGGACGTCTACGCCGAGCTGCTGAGGTCGCACGACGACGGCGTTGCCGAGTTCCTCGACCTCGCCCGCGTCAAGCCCAACACCCTGGGCAACACCCGCATGCTCCTCGACCTCTGACGCGGGCCCGCCGGCTCAGTGCGGCAGGTGGTACGTCACCGCCGACGGGTCCGGGTCGTCGCCCGCCGGCACCCGGCGCACCACCAGGCCGTCGGCGACCAGCGCGTCCACGCACCGGGCCAGCTGCGCGGCGTCGGGCCACAGCGCGCCGACCGCGTCCTGCGGGACCGGCCCGAGCGACTCGCGCAGCAGGGCCATCACCCGCCCGCGCGCCTGACGGTCCGTGCCCGCCCAGGCCTGCGTGCGCCGCCGGTGGGCGTGCACATCCGCGGGCCGGCCCGCCGCCAGCCACCGGCAGGCGTGCGCCACCGGGCACGCCTCGCACCGCGGCGCGCGTGCCGTGCACACCAGCGCTCCCAGCTCCATCGAGGCCGCCGACCAGCGGGCCGCCGCCGCGTCGTCGTCCGGCACCCACGACGACGCGAGCCGGGTCTCGGCGGCCGTCTGCGCCGGTGCCGGCAGCGCCTCGCCGGCCGCGACCCGGGCCAGCACGCGGCGCACGTTGGTGTCGAGCACCACCGAGCGCCGCCCGAACGCGAACGCCCGCACCGCCGCCGCGGTGTAGGGACCGACGCCGGGCAGCGCCAGCAGCGCGGCCTCGTCGTCGGGCAGCTCGCCGCCGTGCCGCTCGACGACGGTGCGCGCGCACTCCTGCAGGCGCAGCGCGCGCCGCGGGTACCCGAGCCGGTCCCAGGCGCGCAGCACGTCACCGGTCGGTGCGGCGGCCAGGTCCGCGGCGGTCGGCCAGCGCTGCTGCCACGCGCGCCACGCCGGCTCCACGCGGACGACGGGCGTCTGCTGCAGCATCACCTCGCTGACCAGGACACCCCACGGCGTGCGGTCGGGTGCCCGCCACGGCAGGTCCCGGGCGTGCTGGTCGAACCACGCGACGACCGCCGCGCGCACGCCGGCCGGGTCCGGGGCGACGGGCGGTGCGGGCACGGCGTCGGCGGAGGGCGGGGCGGGCACGCCTCATCGTGCCGTCGGCCCGCGCGTGCGCCAACTCGTCGTCCACGCCGGTCCGGTACGCACGTTCGGGCGGCGTGGCGCGTCGTGGGCGGCCCACCCGCCGTCGGCCTCGTACCGTGGGCGGCGCCGCACACCCGACCACGCCCGCCGGAGGCCCCGCATGAACGACCGGACGCCCTCGCCGGGCCGTGGACCCCGGCCGGCCCGCCCGGCCCCGGCGCCACGTCCGCCGGCGCGCGTGTTCTGGATCCGCCGGCTCGTCGTCCTCGGCCTGCCGCTGCTGCTGGTCGTGGCGCTCGCGGTCTGGTGGGCCGGCAGCGGGGGCGACGCCGAGGCAGGCCCGGACGTCACGACCACGGAGCCCGCCCCCGACCCGTCACCGACGTCGGGCGCCGAGCCCGGCGTCGCCGACTGCGCTCCCGAGGCGATCGCGCTGGCCGTCGCGCCGGGAGCCGAGGCCTTCCCCGCCGGCGTCGACCCCACGTTCGAGGTGACGGTGACGAACTCGGGGACCGAGCCGTGCCTGGTCGACGTGGGCGACGCACACCGGGAGGTCGTCATCACCTCCGGCGACGACCGCGTCTGGTCGAGCCTGGACTGCGCCCCCGCGGACGCCCCGGCGCGCACGCTGCTGCTGGTGGGCGGGCAGTCCGACGCCACGCAGCTCGGGTGGGCGCGGCTGCGGTCGGCACCGGGCTGCGGCGGGGGCCTGCCCGAGCCCGGGGACGGGACGTACTCGGTGACCGTGGCGGTCGCCGGGGCGACCTCGTCCCCGGCGGTGTTCGGCCTGGGCTGAGCGAGCGGCTCAGCCGGTGGGCGGCACCGTCAGACGTACCGCTCGAGGATGCTCGACTCGGCGAGGCGCGACAGGCCCTCGCGCACCGAGCGGGCGCGCTGCTCGCCGACCCCGTCGACCGTCATGAGGTCGTCGATCGTCGCGGCCAGCAGCTTCTGCAGACCACCGAAGTGCTCGACGAGGCGGTCCACCACCGGACCGGGCAGCCGCGGCACCTTCGACAGCAGGCGGTACCCGCGCGGCCCGACCGCGGCGTCGAGCGCCTCCCCGCAGCCGGGCAGCCCGAGCACCCGGGCGATGTGGGCGATGTCGAGCAGCTCCGTGGAGTCCAGCTCGCCCAGCGCGTCCGGGACGGCCTCGGCCGTCCGGCGCGACGTGTCCACGTAGTCCCGGATCACGAGCTCCCGCTCGGTGCCCACGCCGCCGACGAGCTCGTCGAGCTGCAGCGTCAGCAGCCGCCCGTCGGTGCCGAGCTCGACGACGTAGCCCGCGATCTCGTCGGAGATGCGGCGCACCATCTCCAGGCGCTGCACGACGGCGGACACGTCGCGGACCGTCACCAGGTCCTCGATCTCGAGGGCCGACAGCGTGCCGCTGACCTCGTCGAGGCGCGCCTTGTAGCGCTCGAGCGTCGCGAGCGCCTGGTTGGCGCGGGACAGGATGGTCGTGGAGTCCTCGAGCACGTACCGCTGCGCCCCGACGTACAGGGCGACGATCCGCATGGACGCGGACACCGAGATCACCGGCAGGCCGGTCTGCCGGGCCACGCGCTCGGCGGTGCGGTGCCGGGTCCCGGACTCGCTCGTCGGGATCGAGGAGTCGGGCAGCAGCTGCACCGCCGCCCGGACGATGCGGTCACGGACGGGGTCGATGACCACGGCACCGTCCATCTTCGCCAGCTCGCGCAATCGGGTCGCCGAGAACTCGACGTCGAGGACGAACCCTCCGGAGCACAGCGACTCGACCGTCGCGTCCATCCCGAGCACGATCAGTGCCCCGGTGCGGCCGCGCAGGATGCGCTCGAGACCGTCGCGCAGCTCGGATCCGGGCGCGACGGCGGCGAGCGTCGACCTCAGCAGGTCGTCATGGTGGTGCGGATGCGGCACGGACGAATCGTATCGGTGGCGTGACGAGTTGTCCGGGGTGCGACTCACCCGGGTCCGGACGGGGCGAGCCCGGCCAGGACAGCGGCCGCGAGATCGGGTGCCTCGACCACGCGCAGCCCGTCCGGCACGGTCACCTCGGCGAGGGTGCCCGACGGGACGACCGCGCGGGTGCAGCCCAGGCGCGCGGCCTCGGCGAGCCGGCGGCCGACGCCGGGGACGGTGCGGATCTCCCCGGCCAGCCCGACCTCGCCGACCGCCACCAGGCCGGCGTGAACGGCGACGTTCTCCCGGCCGCTGACCGCGGCCAGCGCGAGCGCCAGGTCGGCCGCGGGCTCGACGACCCGGGCACCGCCCACCGTCGAGACGTAGACGTCCTGGTCGGCGAGGCGGGCTCCGAGCCGGCGCTGCAGCACGGCGAGGACCATCGCCAGCCGGCTCCCGTCGACGCCGCTGGTCGTGCGCCGCGGGTTGGGCACCACGCTCGGCGCGACCAGCGCCTGGACCTCGGCGGCGAGCGGCCGGCGGCCCTCGAGGGTGACCGTCAGGCACGTGCCGGGGACGTCCGTGACGAGGCGCGACGTGAACAGTCCCGAGGGGTCGGCCAGCCCGACGATCCCGTGCTCGGACAGGTCGAAGCACCCGACCTCGTCCGTCGGGCCGTACCGGTTCTTGGTGGCTCGCAGCATCCGCAGGCGGGAGTGCCGCTCGCCCTCGAACTGGCACACGACGTCCACCAGGTGCTCGAGCGTGCGCGGTCCGGCGACCGACCCGTCCTTGGTGACGTGGCCCACCAGCACGACGGGCAGCGCCCGGGACTTCGCCGCGGCGATCAGGGCCGCCGTGACCTCGCGCACCTGGGAGACGCCGCCCGGGGTGCCCTCCACCTGGGCGGACGTGAACGTCTGCACCGAGTCGAGCACCAGCAGGTCGGGGTCCACGCTCTCGACGTGCCCGAGCACGGTGCCCAGGTCCGTCTCGGCGGCGAGCAGCAGCGACGGCGCGAGCGCGTGGATGCGTCCGGCGCGCAGCCGGACCTGGGCGGCCGACTCCTCGCCGGTGACGTACAGGACGCGCCGACCGGTGCGGGCGGCGCGCGCCGCCACGTCGAGCAGCAGGGTCGACTTGCCCACGCCCGGCTCGCCCGCGAGCAGCACGACGGCACCGGGGACCAGGCCGCCGCCCAGCACGCGGTCGAGCTCCTCGACGCCCGTCGGCCGGGCCGCGGCGGCCTCGACGTCGATCTCCTCGATGGGCCGGGCGGGGTTGCGGGTGGGCGCGACCGCGACGGTCCGTGGCCCGCCGGAGCCGGGGCCGGCGTCCTCGACGACCGACCCCCACTCCTGGCACTCGCCGCACCGGCCGACCCACTTGGTCGCGGTCCACCCGCACGCGGTGCAGCGGAACCCGGGGCGCTCGGTGGCGCGGTCGCCCCCGGCGCGGGCGCGGCGTGTCGTCGTCTGGCTCACGTCCGGCACGGTACGGGGCGCCACCGACAACCCGTCCGCGCCACCCGGGACGCGCCGTGACCTGCGCGGGCCCGGCGCTCGGTAGGCTGCGCGGTGGCCCGGCAGCCGCCGGCCCAGCGACACGAGGGGGATGCCCGCCATGAGCCACACGGGACGACCTGGCGAGCCCGAGCCGCGGCCCGGTGCCACGGGCCCGGCGCACCGACCCGCCGCGACGCCGCAGGGGGCGCCCGCGCCCGCCGCGAGCGGGTGGTCGGGCTGGGGCACGACCGACCCCGCCGGCGCCGGTGCGGCACCGGACCCCGCTGCGGGCGGTCCCGACGGGCCCCGCGGCCCCGGTGGTGACGGCCCCGGTGGTGACGGCCCCGACGGCACCGCGCGCGAGGGCCGGCCGGCGTGGCTGCTGCCCGTGGCGATCGGCGTCGGCGTGCTCGTGGTCGTCGGTGTCGTCGTCGGCGTGCTGGCCACCCGCGGCGGCAGCGACGGGGACGCGCCCGCGCCGGCGGCCTCGACCGTCCTGGTGCCGCCGCCCACGCCCGGCGTCGAGCCGGCGACCCGCACCGCCACCAGCGCGTTCGCGTCGGTGCTGCCGACCACCGTGCTGCAGTACGCCCTGGAGTCGTCCCAGGACGACGCCGAGTGGGTCGCCGCCGGCGCGCTCGAGGCGTACACCGAGACGTTCACCGACGGCGACGGTGGCACCCTCACCGTGCGCGCCGCGCAGCTCGAGACGGCGCAGGAGGCGACGGCCCTGCTCGAGCGGCTCACGGCGGCGCTGCCCCCGACGGCCCCCGACACCGGCGCCCCCACCTCGACGGCGTCCGCCGAGGACGACGCGGCCGACCAGCTGCCGAGCACGGGAGACGTCATGGTCGCCGGTGCGGCGGTCGGCACGTTCACGGTGGTCGACGCCGGCGACGGCACGGGCATCGCGGTGTGGCAGAACGGCACGGCGGTCTTCCAGCTGACCGCCCCGCTGGACGACGTGGTCGACGCCTACGCCGCGTACGGTCTCTAGCCCGTCAGGGCGGCGCCGCCGGGACCCGCGCGACGAACTGCGTGCGGCCCGGCGCGCTCGTGCACGTGAGCGTGCCGCCGTGCGCCGTCACGACGGCGTGCGCGATCGCGAGGCCGAGCCCCGTCGACCCGGCGGCCCGGTTGCGGGACGCGTCGCCGCGCGTGAAGCGCTGGAAGAGGCGGTCCCGCAGCTCCGGCGGCACGCCCGGCCCGTCGTCGGCCACGGTGAGGACGACGTCGGGACCGTCACGGCGGACCCCGACCGTCACGCGCGTGCCCGGCGGGGTGTGCCGCCGCGCGTTCGACGTGAGGTTGGCGAGCACCTGGCGCAGCCGGTGGTCGTCGCCCAGGACCGTCAGGTCGTCGTCCGGCTCCCCGCCGTCCGCGCCGTCGCCCGGCAGGTCCAGGCGCCAGTCGTGGTCCGGCCCCGCGGCGTGCGCGTCGGCGACGGCGTCCACGGCGAGCGCGGCCACGTCCACCGGCTCACGGTCGAGCGGGCGGCCCGCGTCCAGCCGGGCGAGCAGCAGCAGGTCGTCGACGAGCGCGGTCATCCGCACCGACTCGGCCTCGACGCGCGCCAGGGCGGCCAGCGCGTCGGGGGGCAGCTCGTCGGGGGAGCGGCGCACCAGCTCGGTGTAGCCGCGGATCGACGCGAGCGGGGTGCGCAGCTCGTGGCTCGCGTCGGCGACGAACCTGCGCACCTGGGACTCCGACTCGTGCCGCTGCGCGAGGGCCTGTTCGACGTGCCCCAGCATCCGGTTGAGCGCCGCGCCCACCTGCCCGACCTCGGTGCCCGGGTCGGTGTCGCGCTCGTCCACGCGGGCCGTGATCGCGACCTCGCCGTGGCCCAGGGGCTGCTCCGCGACGCGTGCCGCCGTCGCGGCCACCCGGGTGAGGGGCCGCAGCTCGTGGCGTACCAGCAGCGAGCCGCCGACGGCCGCGACGAGCAGGGCGCCGACCGCCGCGAGGACCTCGATGACGACGTACTGCTCGACGGTCGCGTCGACCGCTGCCGTGGGCAGGGCGTTGACGACGAGGTCGTCGCCCTCGGTGACGAGCGCCACGGCGCGGTAGGTGCCGAGCCCGTCGAGGTCGACGGAGTGCACGGCGCCGTCCGCCGGGACGTCCTGCAGGGCGGCGACCTGCGCGGCGGACAGGTCGACGAACGACGCGTCGGCGTCGATGTACTGCGCGCGGGTCGCGCCGTCGGTGCGCACGAGGCTCACGGTGCCGACGTCCTGCCCCGGCACGCCGAGCGGCGGCGGCCGGTCGCCGCGCGGCGCGAGGTCCGGCCGGCCCGCGGGCGCCGTGTCGTCGCCGCCCGACCGCGCGCCCTGCGTCGCCCGGACGGCGCGCTCGGCGGCCGCGACCGCGCGCGCGTCGACCTGCGCGACCAGCGAGTCCCGCAGCGCGAGCGTCGAGACCGTGCCCATGGCCAGGCCGACGAGCAGGACCAGCCCCAGCACCACGGCCACCAGGCGGCGGCGCAACGACCACCGGGCGCGCCGGGCGCCGGGCGCCGCGCCGACGGGTGCCGCCGCCACCGTCAGGCGGCCGGGCGCAGCACGTACCCCACGCCGCGCAGCGTGTGCAGCATCGGGTCGCGGCCCTTGTCGATCTTGCGGCGCAGGTAGGACACGTACAGCTCGACGATGTTGGCCTGACCCCCGAAGTCGTACTGCCACACGCGGTCGAGGATCTGCGCCTTGCTCAGGACGCGGCGCGGGTTGCGCATGAAGTAGCGCAGCAGCTCGAACTCGGTGGCCGTCAGCCGGATCGCGTCCTCGCCGCGCCACACCTCGTGGCTGTCCTCGTCCATCCGCAGGTCGCCCACGACGAGCACCGAGTCGTCGCGGTGCCCCACCGCGCCCGCGCGGCGCAGCAGGCCGCGCAGCCGCGCGACGACCTCCTCGAGGCTGAAGGGCTTGGTGACGTAGTCGTCGCCACCGGCGGTCAGGCCGGCGACGCGGTCCTCGACCGCGTCACGGGCCGTGAGGAACAGGACGGGCACCTGCGGGTGGGTCTGCCGGATGCGCCGCAGCACCTCCAACCCGGACAGGTCCGGCAGCATGACGTCGAGCAGGATGACGTCCGGGTCGAGGGTCCGGGCGTGCGCGATCGCGGCCTGGCCGGTCAGCGCGTGCTGGACCTGCCACCCCTCGTAGCGCAGCGCGGTGCACAGCAGCTCGCCGAGGTTCGCCTCGTCGTCGACGACGAGGGCGCGGACGGGGCTGCCGTCGGCGCGGGTGAGGGCGTCGGGGCGGCGCGACGTGGGGCGGGCGGGTGCGGTCGTCGTCATGCGACCAGGCTGCCGACCGGTGCTGTGGTGCGGCTGGAGCGTTCCTGTGAGTTGTCTGAGCGGGGAGGCTCAGGCGTCGACGTCACCGACGGGGCGCGGCGCCTGCGGGCCGGCGAGCGTCGCCGCGAGGACCGCCTCGATCGCGAACGCCGTGGCGTCCGGCAGGTCGACCGCGTCGGGCTCCAGCAGCCACTGCACCTGCAGCCCGTCCATGACGCCGATGACGGCCTGCGCCGCCCGCAGCGCGGCGTCGCGCGGCACGTGCGGCCCCATCTCCTGCACCGCGTCGGCGACCTCGCCGCGCAGCACCTCGAAGCGCCGGGTCACCCACTCTCGTGCCGGGTGGCCCTGCGTGACGGACTCGCCCACGAGCACCGTGTAGCCCTGGACGATCCCCGGGCGCTGCGCGTTGGCGCGCACGGTGCGCACCAGGTGGCGGAAGAGCTCCAGCCCCCCGGGGATGTGCTGCCCCTCGAGGTCGCGCACGCCGTCGTCGTCGCGCTGCTGCAGCACCGCGACGAGCAGCTGCTCCTTGGAGCCGAAGTGGTGCAGCACCCCGGCGTGCGTGATGCCGACCTGCTCGGCGACGTCCGCGAGGGACCCGGTCCGGTAGCCCTTGGCCGCGAACGTCCGGGCCGCGGCACGCACGATCTCCTCGCGACGCGCCTGCGTGCCCGCGCGCGGCCGCGGCACCCGCGCCGGTGGGGTCGCCGGATCGTCCATGGCCCGAACTGTAGGCCGCGGGGGCCCGCGCCGCCGGTCGGTCCACGGTCGCCGCGCCGTCCTGACGTGGGTACGGACGCCCGCGGGCGCACCGCACCACGCCCGTGGTGCCCTACCGTGTCACCCGTGCACGAGGGCCTGTCCGTCCCGGTCGACCGGGAGCCGTCCGCGCAGCGTCCGACGCGGGCGCGTGGCGGGGTCGTGCTCGCGAGCATCGTCGTCGTCGTCGCCTGCGCCCTGGGGGTGTGGCTGCTGTGGCGGGTGTTCGTCGACACGTGGGCCGGGCAGCGCGTCGAGGACGCGGCGCTCGACGGGGCCGCGATCGGTCAGGGACAGCTGTGGCGCGTGGCGGAGCCGCTGCTCGACGTCGTGTCCGTGGGGTTCCTGGCCGGCGGTCTGCTGTTCACGGCGGCCGTCGCCCTGGCGCGGCGGCGGCTGTCGCTCGCGGTGCAGGTCGCCGTGCTCGTCGGCGGCGCCAACCTCACCACCCGCGTCGTCAAGGAGCTGGTCCTCGACCGGCCCGTCCTGGGCGTCGGCGCCGACTACGGCAACACCCTGCCCAGCGGCCACACGACGGCGGCGGGGTCGGTGGCGGCCGCGCTGGTGCTGGTCGTGCCGCCCCGGGCACGGCCGGCGGTGGCGGTGATCGGCGCCGCGTACACCGCGCTGACGGGCATCTCGACGCTCGTCGGGCAGTGGCACCGCCCGTCCGACGTGGTCGCCGGGGCGCTGGTCGTCCTGTGCTGGACGGCGCTGGTGTGCGGGGCGATGGCGGCGCGGCCGGGTCGGGCGGGCACGGCGACCGCGATGCTGCGGCAGGTCGACCGCGAGGACCCCTGGTGGGCGCGCACGCGTCGCACGGCGCTCGGGCTGCTGCTGCTCGGGAGCGTCGCGGGGGCCGCGGCGGGGATGCTGCTGGCGCGCACCTGGGCGGGCCGGGCGGGCGCCGCGGGCCGCGGCGGCGAGTTCCTGGCCTACGGTGGGGGTGTCGCCGGTGTCGTCGCCGCGTGCAGCGTGACCTTCGCGGTGATGCTCCTGCTGCGGCACGCGGCGGGGTCGCGGGACGGGTCGCCGTCACCGTCGGCTTGACGCCAGCACGTAGAGTCCCCTCGCAAGTGGGGGCCACGCGTCGTGCGCACCCGTGCTCGTCACGAGCTCCGTCGTCACCGCCCACGGCAGGGAAGGCCGGTCAGATGTCCGCAGGTCGCAAGCTCGTCATCGTGGAGTCCCCCGCGAAGGCGCGCACCATCGCCGGGTACCTCGGCGAGGGCTACGACGTGGAGGCGTCCGTCGGGCACATCCGCGACCTGCCCCAGCCCTCCGAGCTGCCCGCGGACATGAAGAAGGGCCCGTACGGCAAGTTCGCGGTCGACGTCGAGAACGGGTTCGTCCCGTACTACGTCGTGGACGCGGACAAGAAGAAGAAGGTCGCCGAGCTCAAGAAGCTCCTCAAGGAGTCCGACGAGCTCTACCTCGCCACCGACGAGGACCGCGAGGGCGAGGCCATCGCGTGGCACCTGCTGGCCGAGCTGAAGCCGAAGATCCCCGTCAAGCGCATGGTGTTCCACGAGATCACGCGCGAGGCGATCGCGCGGGCCCTGGAGAACACGCGCGAGCTCGACGAGCGCCTCGTGGACGCGCAGGAGACCCGGCGCATCCTCGACCGGCTGTACGGGTACGAGGTCAGCCCGGTGCTGTGGCGCAAGGTCCGTCAGGGCCTGTCCGCCGGTCGCGTGCAGTCCGTGGCGACGCGCCTGGTCGTCGAGCGCGAGCGCGAGCGCATGGCGTTCGTCGCGGCCGACTACTGGGACGTCACGGGCACCTTCGCGGTGGCCGACGACGCCGAGCCGACGTTCACCGCGCGGCTGACGGGCGTCGGGGGCGCGCGCGTCGCCACGGGCCGGGACTTCGACGACCGCGGCCAGGTCAAGACGCGCGACGCCGTGACCCTCGACGAGGCGCGCGCGAACGCCCTGGTCACCGGCCTCGACGGCGCCGCGTTCACCGTGCAGTCGCTGGAGACCAAGCCCTACACCCGCCGGCCCGCCGCGCCGTTCACGACGTCGACGCTGCAGCAGGAGGCGTCGCGCAAGCTGCGCATGAGCTCCCGGCAGGCCATGCGCACGGCGCAGTCGCTGTACGAGAACGGCTACATCACCTACATGCGGACCGACTCGCCCGCGCTGTCGACGCAGGCGATCGACGCCGCGCGCCGCCAGGTCGCCGAGCTGTACGGCTCCGAGTACGTGCCGGACAAGGCGCGCGTCTACACGTCGAAGGCGAAGGGCGCGCAGGAGGCCCACGAGGCCATCCGCCCGGCCGGCGACCACTTCCGCACCCCGGCGCAGGTCGCGCGGGAGCTGTCCGGCGACCAGTTCAAGCTGTACGAGCTGATCTGGAAGCGCACCGTCGCCTCGCAGATGGCCGACGCGCGTGGCCAGACCGCGTCGGTGAAGCTGGCCGCGACGTCGACGACCACGGACGGCCCGGTCGAGACCGTGTTCTCCGCGTCCGGCACGGTCATCACGTTCCGCGGGTTCCTCGCGGCGTACGAGGAGGGCCGCGACCGCGGGCGGTACGACGACGCCGAGGGCGGGTCCGGTGCCGCGTCGGCCTCCTCCGACGACGCCCGGCTGCCGCAGATGGCGCAGGGCGACCCGGTCACGGGGTCCGACCTGACTGCCGACGGGCACCGCACGTCCCCGCCGCCGCGGTTCACCGAGGCGTCGCTGGTCAAGGCGCTCGAGGAGCGCGGCATCGGCCGCCCCTCGACGTACGCCGCGACGATCGGCGTCATCCAGGACCGCGGGTACGTCACCAACCGCGGGCAGGCGCTGGTGCCGACGTGGCTCGCGTTCGCGGTCACCCGGCTGCTGGAGGAGAACTTCGACCGGCTCGTGGACTACGGGTTCACGGCCGGTATGGAGGAGGGGCTCGACGCCATCGCCGCAGGTCAGCGGGGTCGTGTCGACTGGCTGACGGAGTTCTACTTCGGCGACCGCTCGGACTCGGTGGAGACCGGCGGGCTGCGCGGGCTCGTGGACAACCTCGGCGAGATCGACGCGCGCGAGGTCAACTCCATCGACATCGGTGACGGCATCACGCTGCGCGTCGGCCGGTACGGGCCGTACCTCGAGGCGCCCGGCGAGGGCCCGGACGACGACCCGCGCCGGTCGTCCGTCCCCGAGGACATGGCGCCGGACGAGCTGACGGTCGAGAAGGCCCGCGAGCTCCTCGAGACCATGCCCGACGGGGACAAGGTGCTCGGCACCGACCCGGCCACGGGTACGCAGATCGTCGCGCGCAACGGCCGCTACGGTCCGTACGTCACCGAGGTGCTGCCGGAGCCGGAGCTCGACCCGGGCCTGTCCGCCGCCGCGCGCAAGAAGGCGCTGGCCGCGGCACCGAAGCCCCGCACGGGGTCGCTCTTCAAGTCGATGTCGCTGGCCACGGTGACCCTTGACGACGCGCTGCGGCTGCTGTCGCTGCCGCGCGTGGTGGGCGTCGACCCGGAGTCGGGTGCCGAGATCACCGCGCAGAACGGCCGCTACGGGCCGTACCTGAAGAAGGGCACCGACTCGCGGACCATCGCGTCGGAGGAGCAGCTGCTCGAGATCACCCTCGAGGAGGCGCTGGCGATCTACGCGCAGCCCAAGCGGGGCCGCGGGCAGACCGCGACGCCGCCGCTGCGCGAGCTCGGGGACGACCCGACGAGCGGCAAGCCGATCGTCGTCAAGGACGGCCGCTTCGGTGCGTACGTCACCGACGGCGAGACCAACCGGACCCTGCCGCGGGACGTGACGCCCGAGTCGATCACCCCCGAGCAGGCCGTCGAGCTGCTGGCGGAGAAGCGCGCGGCCGGTCCGGCGAAGAAGCGCACGACGACCCGCAAGCCGGCGGCCCGCAAGAAGTCCCCCGCCAAGGGCTGACGGGCGGCCGTCGCGACCCGGACGGAGGACGGGCCAGGTGCGGCGGTGGCGCCGGGTGCGGCGTGCGTCCGGCACGATGGGCCGGTGCGACGAGCGGAGACACGGTACGGGCGAGCGGGCTGCCTGCTGGCGGTGGCGGTGGGGGTGCTGCTGACGACGGGGTGCACGTCCGGCCCCGACCCCGCCCCCGTCGAGCCCTCCGCCACCGGGGCGCCGGCGCCGTCCGCGCCGGCCGACCCGACCTTCGAGCAGGCCGTCGCCGCGCTCACCGACGCGCTCGTGCCGACCGCCGAGGTGCGCCCCTGCGAGGAGTACGAGCCGGGCTCGCCGCAGGAGCAGGAGCACCTCGAGCGGCTCGCCGCCGAGCTCGCCGCCGAGCGCGGCGCCGCGACCGACGAGGAGGCGGCCGCCGCCCCGAGCCCGACGCCGCCGTCGTGCGGGATCGAGGGCGTGGAGGCGCTGCGCGCGGCCAGCCTCACGGGGTTCGCCCACGGTCCGGGGGCCGACGTGGTGCTCCCCACGCCCGGCGGTGCGGCGCGCGTGGTCGAGGTGTACGAGCTGGCGGACGCCGAGGCCGCGGCGGCGACCTACGCGCGGCACGTCGCCGACCCGGAGGAGTGGGCCACCGACCAGGAGATCCCCGCCGCCGAGCTCGAGGGCGGCTACTACCAGCCGCGGCGCGTGGTCAGCGGCGCGGCCGTGTCCGGCCTCGACGTGCCGGACTGGGCCGCCACCGTGCTCAGCCGGGACGAGGCCGGCTTCGCGCGGGACGGTTCTGCGTCCTCGGCGCCCGTGTCCTACGGGTACCTGTGGGCGGTCCGGGGGCCCCTGGTGGTCCGCGTGCAGGTCGCAGGTGACGAGCCGGGTGCGGCGGCGGGCAGCGCCGAGACGACGCTGCGGGCGTTCGTGGACGCGCTGGAGCAGCCGACGGGCTGACCCGGGCTGCCGGGTGCCGCCGCCGGACGCTAGGTTGGCGCCATGGCTCGCACCGAGGACCCCCGTACCGCCCCGCCGATCCGCTGGGGCATCATCGGCGCCGGCGGCATCGCCAGCCAGTTCGCGAACTCCGTGCGGGAGTTCACGCGCGCGCAGCTGGTGGCCGTCGGCTCGCGCCACCGCGACCGCGCGGAGCGGTTCGCCACCGCGCACGGCATCCCGACGACGCACGTCGGCTACCGCGACCTGGTCGAGGACCCGCAGGTCGACGCCGTCTACGTCGCGACCCCGCACTCGGAGCACCGCGAGCACGCGCTGCTGGCGATCAAGGCCGGCAAGCACGTCCTCGTCGAGAAGGCGTTCACGCGCAACACCGCCGAGGCGCGCGAGGTGTTCGACGCCGCCCGCGCCGCCGGCGTCTTCGTCATGGAGGCGATGTGGACGCGGTTCCTGCCGCACGTCGCCGCGCTGCACCAGGTGATCGACTCCGGCGAGATCGGGGAGATCGTCAACATCCGGGCCGACCACGGCCAGCACTTCACGTTCGACCCGGCGAGCCGGCTGTACGACCCGGCGCTCGCGGGCGGCGCGTTGCTGGACCTGGGCGTCTACCCGGTGTCCTGGGCGCACGACTTCCTCGGTGTGCCGCAGGGCGTCCACGCCTTCGGGCAGCTCACCGAGACGGGCGTCGACGGCCAGGTCTCGATGATCCTCGACTACGGCAACGGGACGCAGGCCACGCTGAACACCACGCTGTGGTCCAAGACGCCCACGACGTCGTCGATCTCCGGCACCGAGGGCTACATCCGCGTCGCCGGGCCGTTCTACGCACCCACGGCGTTCCGCCTCGCCCGGCGCGACGGCCGGCAGTGGACGTTCGAGCTGCCCGCGGCCCGCGGCCTGCAGTACGAGGCGGCGGAGGTCGCGCGCCGCGTCGCCGAGGGCCAGACCGAGAGCCCGCTGATGACGTGGCAGGGCACGCTCGACGTCATGGCGACCCTGGACGAGGTCCGCCGGCAGGTCGGCGTGGTGTACCCGGGCGAGCAGCCTGCCTGACGCCGCGTGCCGGCGTGTGGGCGGTGGCGGCTAGCCTGACGCCGTGAGCACCGACCCCGCCGCCATCACCGACGTGCAGGTCGACGGGGTCCCCGCCGGTCCGGCGCCGGCCGGGGTGTTCGTGTCGTTCGAGGGCGGGGACGGCGTCGGCAAGTCGACGCAGGTCGCGCTGCTGGGGCACCACCTGGCGTCCCTGGGCCGCGAGGTCGTCGTGACGCGCGAGCCGGGCGGGACGCCGCTGGGGCTGGAGCTGCGCCGCGCGATCCTGCACGGCGAGGACCTCGACCCCCGGACCGAGGCGCTGCTGTACGCCGCGGACCGGGCGCACCACGTCGCGTCGCTCGTGCGTCCGGCGCTGGCACGCGGCGCGGTCGTGCTGACGGACCGCTACCTCGACTCGTCCGTGGCCTACCAGGGCACGGGGCGGGGGCTGGGGGCCGACGAGGTCGAGCGCCTGTCGCTGTGGGCCGTGCAGGGGCTGCTGCCGCACGTGACGGTCCTGCTGGACCTGGACCCGGCGGTGGGCCTGGGGCGCCTGACGGGCGACCCCGACCGGCTGGAGTCCGCGGGCGACGACTTCCACCGGCGCACCCGGCAGGCATTCCTCGCGCGGGCGGCCGCCGACCCCGGCCGCTGGCTCGTGCTCGACGCCTCGCAGCCCGCCGAGGACGTCGCGGCGCAGGTCCGGGCGCGGCTCGCGCCGCTGCTCGTGGCGGCCGGTGCGGCTGCGTCGGTCGGCGGCGCGGCGTGAGCGTCTGGGACGACCTCGTCGGGCAGGAGCCGGCCGTCGCGGTGCTGCGCCGCGCGGTCGAGGACCCGTCGGCGATGACGCACGCGTGGCTGCTCACCGGCCCCCCGGGGTCGGGCCGGTCCAACGCCGCGCGCGCGTTCGCCGCGGCGCTGCAGTGCGAGGCCGGCGGGTGCGGGACGTGCCACGCGTGCACGACCGTGCTGTCCGGCGCGCACCCGGACGTCACGTCGGTCGCGACCGAGGGCGTCTTCATCCGCGTGGACACGACGCGCCCGCTGGTCGAGCTCGCGCAGCGCTCGCCCTCGCAGGGTCGCTGGCGGGTCATCGTCGTCGAGGACGCGGACCGGTTCAACGACCAGAGCGCGAACGTGCTGCTCAAGGCCGTCGAGGAACCGCCGCCGCGCACGGTGTGGCTGCTGTGCGCGCCGAGCCCGGAGGACGTGCTCGTCACCATCCGGTCCCGCAGCCGGTCGGTCGGCCTGCGTGTGCCGCCCGTCGACGCGGTCGTCGACCTGCTGGTGCGTCGCGACGGCGCGGACCCGCGCACGGCGTACGTCGCGGCACGCGCCGCACAGAGCCACATCGGCATCGCCCGGCGGCTGGCGCGGGACCCGCAGGCGCGCGAGCGGCGCGCGGCGGTGCTGTCGATCGCGTCGCGGGTGCGGGGTGTGGGGGACGCGGTCCTCGCGGCCGGCGAGCTCGTCGAGACCGCCCAGGCGGACGCGAAGGCGGCCACGGAGGAGCGGGACGCGGCCGAGCGCAACGAGCTGCTGCGCGGCATGGGCGCCGACGGCGCGCACACGCTGCCGCCGTCGCTGCGCGCCCAGGTGCGCCAGCTCGAGGAGGAGCAGAAGCGCCGGGCCACGCGGGCCCAGCGCGACGTGCTCGACCGCGCGATGGTGGACCTGCTGTCGCTGTACCGCGACGTGCTCGTCGTGCAGCTCGGTGCGGGCGTCGACCTGGTCAACGTCGAGCAGGAGGACGCCGTGCGGGAGCTCGCCGCGGGCAGCACCCCGGAGCAGACGCTGCGGCGCATGGACGCGGTCGGGCAGGCGCGCACGCGGCTCGCGGGCAACGTCGCGCCGCTGCTGGCGGTCGAGGCGATGGCGATCGCGCTGCGGCCGCAGGGCTGACGCGTGCAGGCCGTGCCGCGCGGCGCGGCCGTGCCCGGACCAGCCGGTGCGGGCGACTACCGTAGACGCATGCCGACGCGTCCCGCCCTGCGCCGGTGCGCGCTCGTCGTCCTCGTCGTGCTCGGGCTGGCCGGGTGCGTCGCCCCGAAGCACCAGGCCTCGTCGCCGACCTCGGACGCGGCGACGTCCGGGACGGCCGACCCCGTGCTCGCCCCGTTCTACGACCAGGTCCTCGAGTGGACGACGTGCGCCAGCGAGCAGTGCGCCGACGCGACGGTCCCGCTCGACTGGGACGACCCCGAGGGGGAGTCGATCACGGTCGCCCTGCGGCGCGTCCCCGCGTCCGGCGGGGCGCCGGTGGGGTCGCTGCTCGTCAACCCCGGGGGACCGGGCCGGTCCGCGATCGACTCCCTCAACTACTTCCGGCAGATCGTCTCGCGCGAGGTGCTGGCGTCGTACGACCTCGTCGCCTTCGACCCGCGAGGCGTGCAGCACTCGTCGCCCGTGACGTGCGTGGACCCGCCGGAGCTCGACGAGCTCGCCGCGTGGGTCCCCGACTGGTCGACCGACGAGGGCATCGCCGCGGCGGCCGCGCGCAACGGGGAGTTCGGCCGGGCCTGCCTGGAGCGCACCGGCCCGCTGCTCGGGCACGTCGACACCGCGAGCGTCGCCCGGGACATGGACGTGCTGCGCGCGGTGCTCGGTGACGAGGCGCTGACGTACCTCGGCTTCTCGTACGGCACGGAGCTCGGCGCGACGTACGCGGCGCTGTTCCCCGAGCGCGTCGGGCGGCTGGTCCTCGACGGGGCCCTCGACCCGACGCTCGACTCCGGGCAGGTGGCGGCCGGGCAGGCGGCGGGCTTCGAGAGCGCGCTGCGGGCGTACGTGACGGACTGCCAGGCCGGGCCGGCGTGCCCGCTCACCGGGAGCGCGGACGCGGGGCTCACCCAGATCGCGCGGATGTTCGAGCGGGTGCGCGCCAACCCGCTGCCGACGGGCACGGAGCGCGAGCTCACGTCGTCCCTCGCCTTCAGCGGCGTCGCGGCGGCCCTGTACGCGCAGTCGAGCTGGCCGCTGCTCACGCAGGCGCTGAGCAAGGCCATCGACGCGGCGGACGGCTCGGTCCTGCTGCAGCTGGCCGACAGCTACTACGGCCGCTCGCCGGACGGCACGTACGCGTCGAACCAGAACGAGGCGTTCTCGGCGGTCCTGTGCCTGGACGACCGCCCGTCGGCGGACCCGGCGCAGATGCGCGCCGACGCCGCGGAGATCGTGGCGGTCGCACCGACGGTCGGCCAGTTCTTCGCGTACGGCGGCGCGTCGTGCGCGCAGTGGCCGGTGCCCCAGGTCGGGTCGCTGGCGTCGTACGAGGCGCCGGGTGCGGCGCCGATCCTCGTCATCGGCACGACCAACGACCCGGCGACGCCGTACGCCTGGGCGCAGTCGCTGGCGGACCTGCTGTCGTCGGCCGTGCTGCTCACGTTCGAGGGCGAGGGGCACACCGCGTACGGGCGGTCGAACCAGTGCGTGAAGGACGCGGTGGACGCGTACCTCCTGACCGGTGAGGCGCCCGCCGACGGGACGACCTGCTGACTTTGGACTGGGGGCGCAGGCCGGGTACAGTGGGCGCGCTCGCCGATCGACTGCGGTTCTCCGCGCCCGGACGGCGATGCCGCCTTAGCTCAGTCGGCAGAGCGTCTCACTCGTAATGAGAAGGTCTGGGGTTCGATTCCCCAAGGCGGCTCGGTGACCAAGGCCCCGTGACCAGCGATTTCGCTGGGGCGGGGCCTTCGTCGTCCCGGGACGGCGGTGCGGTGGGGGTGCTTGCACTCGCGCGGTGACACGTGTCACTGTACGGAGGCGCGCCCACGACCGCACCGACGCGGTCCCGGGGACGGGTCCCGGCGCGCAGGGACGAAGGACATCGGCCATGGCGTCGCAGACCTCCACGCTCACACCGACGGACGAGGGGGCAGAGGTCGACGCTCCCGCGTCCGGGCTCGTCGACCTCGACGGGCGGCGCTTCTACCGCATCACGTCCTTCGACGACCTGCCGCCGTTCTTCATGACGCTCGTCGGCGCGAGCGACCTGTGGGTCTTCATCTCCAGCACCGGCGGCGTCACCGCCGGCCGCGAGCAGGCCGACCGCGCACTGTTCCCCTACGCCACCGAGGACAAGGTCACCGCCGGCGCGGGACGCACCGGCGGGCTCACGCTCCTGCGGGTCGGCACGGCCACCGGCACGGTCGTCTGGCAGCCGTTCGCCCCGCGCCGGCCCGGGGACCCGGACGCCGTGCGCCACCTGCTCAAGGACCCGCTCGGCACCACCCTCGTCTTCGAGGAGACCCGCCCCGACCTGGGCCTGCGCGTGCGCGTCACGTGGGGCACCGCCGCCCGCTACGGCGTCGTGCGCGAGGTCGAGCTCACCTCCACGAGCGACGCGACGGTCCGCACCGAGGTGCTGGACGGGTTCGTCGACCTGCTGCCCGCGGGCGTCACCGTGCAGACCCAGGGCGAGCTCAGCAGCCTGCTCGACGCGTACAAGCGCGCCGAGGTCGACGCGGCGACCGGGCTCGGGCTCGTCTACCTGAACTCGACGCTCACCGACAAGGCCGACCCGAGCGAGTCGCTCGCGACGACCGTCGCCTGGCAGGTCGGCCTCGCCGACGTCGACCACCTGCTGTCCACGCGCCAGGTCGGGGCCTTCGCGACCGGCGCACCCGTCGCCGCCGAGCGCGAGGTCCGGGGCGAGAAGGGCGCGTACCTGGTCCGCGCGCGCCTCACGCTCGCACCGGGGGAGCGGCGGCGCTGGAGCGTCGTCGCCGACGTCGACCAGAGTGCCGCCGACGTCGTGCGCCTGCAGACCGAGCTCGCGGACCCCGCCGCGGCCGCCGCGGCGCTCGCGGCGGACGTCGAGGGCACCCGCGCGCACCTCGACCACCTCGTCGGCACCGCCGACGCCGCGCAGGTCACCGGCGACGAGCTGGCGTCCGCCCACCACCGCGCCAACGTGCTCTTCAACGTCATGCGCGGCGGGGTGCCCGCCGACGGGTACACGGTCCGCACGTCCGACCTGCGCGCGTTCGTCGCCCAGCGCAGCCCGCGCACCGCCGGGCGCAGCGGCGCGTGGTTCGACGCGCTCGCCGCGACCGAGCAGGTCGACGACCTCGTGGAGCGGGCCGACGCGTCCGGCGACCCCGACCTGCTGCGGCTCGTGCGGGAGTACCTGCCGCTGACGTTCAGCCGCCGGCACGGCGACCCGAGCCGCCCGTGGAACAAGTTCTCGATCGCCCTGACGGACGCCCGCGGGCAGACGCGCGTGGACTTCCAGGGCAACTGGCGCGACATCTTCCAGAACTGGGAGGCGCTGGCCTGGTCGTTCCCCGAGTACGTCGAGTCGATGGTCGCGGTGTTCCTCGACGCGACGACCGCCGACGGGTACAACCCCTACCGGATCTCGCGCTCCGGCATCGACTGGGAGGTCCCCGAGCCGTCGAACCCGTGGGCGAACATCGGCTACTGGAGCGACCACCAGGTCATCTACCTGCTCAAGCTCCTCGAGGCGTCACGGCGCTTCCACCCCGGCCGGCTGGAGGCGCTCGTGGACCGCGCCGTCTTCACGCACGCCGACGTGCCGTACCGCATCGCGACCTACGAGCAGACCCTGGCCGACCCCGTCGCGACCATCACGTTCGACACCGCGACGGAGGAGCGCGTCACGGCACGCGTCGCGACGCACGGCGCCGACGGCCGCCTGGTGCACGGGCCGGACGGGGACCTGGTGCGGGTCTCGCTGGGCGAGAAGCTGCTGCTCCTCATCCTGGCGAAGGTCGTCAACCTCGTCCCCGACGGCGGCATCTGGATGAACACCCAGCGCCCCGAGTGGAACGACGCCAACAACGCGCTGGTCGGCAAGGGCCTGTCGGTCGTCACGCTCGCCCACCTGCGCCGTGCCCTGAGCCTGGCGCGCGACCTGCTGGCCGACGACCTGACGGTGACCCGCGAGCTCGCCGGGCTGCTGACGGACGTGCACGCGGCCCTGGCCGCGCACGTGGAGCAGGCCGCCACCGGGTTCGACAGCGCGGGGCGCCGGGCGGTCATGGACGCCCTCGGGGCGGCGGGCACCGCCTACCGCGCACGGGTGTACGCCGGCTTCAGCGGTGAGCGCACGGGCGTGCCGTCGGCCACGGTGCAGGCGTTCCTCGCCGACGCCCGGACGTACGTCGACGCGGCGCTGCGCGCCAACCGCCGGCCCGACGGGCTGTTCCACGCCTACAACCTGCTGGACCTGCGCGCCGGTGCGACCGTCGGGCGGTTGCAGGAGATGCTCGAGGGCCAGGTCGCCGTCCTGTCGTCCGGCCTGCTGACCCCGGGGGAGGCGCTCGAGCTCGTCCGTGCGCTGCGGCGCAGCGCGCTGTACCGGCCCGACCAGCACTCCTACCAGCTCTACCCCGACCGCGACCTGCCGACGTTCCTCGAGCGCAACCTCGTCACCGCCGACCAGGTCGCGGCCGCGCCGCTGCTGGCCGCGCTCGTCACGGCCGGTGACACCTCGGTCGTGCTGCGCGACGTGCGCGGCGACCACCGGTTCGCGCCCGGTCTGCACAACGCGCGCGACCTCGCCGCCGCGCTCGACGCCCTGCCCGGGCGCGTGCCCGGGGTCACCGCGCAGCAGGTCGCCGACGGCCGCGACGCCGTCCTCGACGTCTTCGAGCAGGTGTTCCGGCACGCCGAGTTCACCGGCCGGTCGGGGTCGTTCTTCGCGTACGAGGGGCTCGGCAGCATCTACTGGCACATGGTGTCCAAGCTGCTGCTCGCCGTGCAGGAGAACCACGAGCGCGCCGTCGTCGAGGGTGCCGACGCGGAGGTCGTGGCGGGCCTCGCCGACGCCTACGAGGACGTCCGGCGCGGCCTCGGCTACTGCAAGACCCCCGAGGTGTACGGCGCCTTCCCCGTCGACCCGTACTCGCACACCCCGGCCGGCAAGGGCGCGCGCCAGCCCGGCATGACCGGCCAGGTCAAGGAGGAGGTCCTCGCCCGGCTCGGCGAGCTGGGGCTGCGGGTCGAGGACGGACGCGTCGTCGTGCGGCCCGTCCTGCTGCGCGCCGAGGAGTGGACGACGACCCCGACGACGTTCACGTACCGGGACCTCGCGGGCCGCGAGCGAGGCGTCGACCTGCCCGCCGGCGCGCTCGCGTTCACCTTCTGCCAGGTGCCGGTCGTGTACCGGCGCGTCGCCGGGTCCGGCGCCACGCCGACGGTCGTCGCGCACCTCGCCGACGGCACGCACGTCCGCGGCGTCGCGGGGGCGCTGGACGCCGACGTGAGCCGGCGGATCTTCCGGCGGACGGGTGACGTCGTCCGCGTGGAGGTCGACGTGCCCGCCTGAGAGGGCGACGCGGGATCCGCGGCGCGGCAGCATGCCCTCCCCACGGGCGCCGGTCCACGGACCGAGGTCCCTGGTTCTGCGGCCGCGACCCTCCTAGCCTGCGTTCACGGCCCCGTGCTCGGGGCATGGCGTCTCGGCAAGGAGGCCGACATGCGAGTCCGTCCGTACCACTCCGCCCGCAGCACCGCGGCGCACGTCTACCACGAGGACGACGACTGCCCGGCGGGCCGGAACCTCCCGTGGTTCGACAAGGTCGAGGGCAGCGCGGACTGCGAGCCGTGCCCGCAGTGCGTCCGGACGACGGCGGCGTGCCCCGACCACCCGGCGACGGCCTCCGTCTCCTGACGCGCGGCCCGGTCCGGGACCCCGGACCGGGCTGCCGCTAGGTTGACCCCATGGAGGCGCGTCGCTCGCTCGGTCAGGTGCTCGTCGGGGTGCTCGTGGTGCTCGCCGGGGTGGTGCTGCTGCTCGAGCGCACCGGCGTCGTCGACGTGGACCTCGGGACGCTGGTCGGCACGCTGTGGCCGCTGCTGGTCGTCCTCGTGGGCCTGACCTCGTTGCTGCTGGTGCCGCGCGCGTGGTTCGGCCCCGTGGTGATCACGGCGGCCGGGCTCGTGCTGCTGCTCGACCGGCTCGACGTGCTGGACGTCAGCGTCGGGGACTACCTGTGGCCCGTCGCCGTGATCCTCATCGGCCTGGGCATCACGTTCGGGGCGTCGTCGCGCAGCGAGGAGCAGGACCGCCTCACGGCGATCGCGTTCTGGTGGGGCACCGAGCGCCGCACGCGGACGCGGCAGTTCCGGTCCGCGAGCCTCACGGCGATCATGGGCGGCGTCGAGCTGGACCTGCGCGACGCCGACATCGAGGGGTCCGCCCGCATCGACGTCTTCACGTTCTGGGGCGGTGTCGAGATCAAGGTCCCCCGCACGTGGGAGGTCCGCACGTCCGGCCTGCCCCTGCTCGGCGGCTGGGAGGACAGGACCGAGCCGCCCGTGGGCGGTGGCCCGGTGCTCGACGTGCGGATCGTCACCATCATGGCCGGCGCGGAGGTACGCCACGGCAAGGTCAAGCCCGGCCCCGTGATCGAGGACGCGCCGGTCGTCTGACGCCGGTCCGCCCGACCGGCGCGGTCGCGCGCGTCAGGGCTCCTAGAGGACCGGTGCGGACTGCCCGACGACCTGCGGCCCGCCGATCTCGCGGCTGCCGTGCTCGTCGTGCGCGAAGGAGTGCGCGACTCGGATGCCGGGGCGGCCGGGTGCGGACGCGTCCACCACGACCCGCGGGTACGGGCGCGAGGCGTCGGCCGGGCTCGTCCAGGCGACGGCGGCCGCGGCGTACCCGCCGGACCGTGCGGCCTCGCGCGCCTGGGCGACGCCCGCGTCGGAGAACGGGAAGTCGAGCACCTCGACGTCGTACTCCTCGCGGACCAGCACGAACGGTGCGCAGCCCGCGACGTCGGCCACGGCCCGGTCCAGGGCGAGCTCGAGCGCGCGCAGGGCGAGGTCCTGGACCCGCTCCGACGGCCGGTGCGGCAGGTCCTCCGGCGTGAGCGGCTGCTCGGGCGTCACCGGCATGCCACGCCCGGGCGTGGGGAAGGTGTCGGCCGGCGTCGGGCCCCAGGCGGCGGGCTCCGCCTGGTCGGCGACGGGCTCGGGGGCGTCCTCGGCGACGTGCTCGGGGGCGTCCACCACGAACGTCGGGGTCCACGCCGCCGGCTCGGGCTGCGGCTCGGCGGTGTCCTCGACGAAGGTCGGGGTCCAGGCGGCCTCGACGGGTGCGACGGCCTCGGGCTCCTGGTGCCCGTGGTCGGGTCCGGCGGTGTCCTCGACGAACGTGGGGGCCCAGGCCGCGGGCTCGGGCACGTCCTCGACGAGGGTCGGGGTCCAGGCGGCCGGCTCGGGGTCCGTGGCACCGACGTCCTGCTGCTCGGGCCCGGCGTCGGCGGTGTCCTCGACGAAGGTCGGGGTCCAGGCGGCGGGCTCGGGGTCCTTGCCGGCGTCCGCGACCAGGGTCGGCACCCACGCGGCGCTCGGCGCGGGGGCGTCGTCGGGCGCCGGGACGTCGACCTCCGCGACCGCGGCCTCGTCGACCGGGACCTCCGCGACCGCGACCTCGTCGACCGGGGCCTCCGGGACCGCGATCTCGTGGACCGCGACGTCCTCGACCGCGACCCGGGACGGGCCGGCGTCGGGGGAAGGGTGCGGGGTCGGGACCCGCGGCTGGTGGCCCTGCTGCAGGTGCGCGGCGGCGCGCGCCACGTAGTCGACCGTCCACCCGGCCGACCGCACCCGCCAGCGGGCGTGCGCGTCGAGCACGGGCAGCACGGGCATGTGCGGACGGTCGAGCACCAGCACGCCGGGGGTCGCGCCCTCGGGGCCGGGGCACATCATCCACACGGCGTCGGTCACCGACGCGACGAGCAGGTCGCCGACCGCGATGCCGATGGCCGCGGCGACACCCGCGGGCGCCGGGACGTGCGGCGGGTGCGTCGCGAGCAGGCGGTCCCAGCGGGCGTCGAGCGCCGCGGTGTCACTCCCGTCGGTGCCGTCGCCCCGCAGCCAGTCGCGCAGGCGGTCGAGGTGCGCGGACTCGCCGGGCGAGAGCGGGCGCGCGAGCACCGGAGCGGCGGCGGGAACGGCGGACCTCGCCGCGAGTGCGGGCGAGAGGCTGTCCATGCCCGGGTCATCGGCGTCGACGGTGCACGCCTTGAGCCCCCGGACGTGTGACGTCCGCGCGCGCCCCCGGGTTAGCGTGGTCGTCCGTCCCCGGGGGAGGTCGTCGTGCGTCGTGTCGCCGTCGCGAGCGTCACCGCGGTCTCGCTCGCCCTCGGCGTCGGGATCGGGGTCCAGACGTGGACCGCCGGCGAGCGCCGCGCGGCGCAGGACGCGCGCGAGGCGGCCCGGTCGCGGGTCGACGGCGCGCTCGCGGTCGTGCACGACGACTCCGCAGTGCGGGCCGCCGCCGTGGCGGCGTCCGGCACCGCGGGTGCGGCGGGTCTGCTCACCGACGCACGCGCCGCGCTCGAGGCGGCGGTCGCGCAGGGCCGGGAGACGCTGACCGCGTCCGACGGTCAGGTGGGCGCGGACGACGGCCCGCGCGCCGCGCTCGCGGAGCAGCTGGAGTCGGCGCACGTCTCGGCGCCGACGGCGTCGCCGGCGCTGGCGCGGCAGCTGGCGGCGGCGGTGTCGGCGGCGGAGCAGGCGGTCCACGCCGCCGTGTCCGCCGAGCAGTCCCGCGTGGCCGCCGCGGCGCAGGCCGCGCAGGCCGCGCAGGCCGCGCAGCGGGCCGCGTCCGCGCCGCGCCCGCGGGCGTCCGCCCCGGCGGCGACGCCGGACCGTTGCGCCACCACGTACAGCGGGCCGGCGTTCTACACGTCCGCGCCGACCGAGGGCGGCGACGGCTCGAACGGGCGGCTGCCGGCGTCGGCGCTGACCGCGGTCTCGTGGACCCGGGACTCCCGCGGCACGCCGTTCTACCTGCGCGCGGACGCGGCGGCGGCGCTCGAGCGGCTGAACGTGGCGTTCCGCGCGGCCCTCGGGCACGACCTCGCGCTGGACCTGACCTACCGCGACCTCGACACGCAGGTGGCGATGCGCGCGGCGCTGGGCTCGGTGGCGGCGGTGCCCGGCACGTCGTCGCACGGGACGGGCCTGGCGCTGGACACCCCGGAGCTGCCGTGCGCGTACGGCTGGGACTCCGCGGCGCGGGCCTGGCTCGTGGCGCACGGCCCGGCGTACGGGTGGGTGTCGCCCACGTGGGCGCGGCAGAACGGCTCGAACCCGGAGTACTGGCACTACGAGTACCGGGGCTGACGTCAGCCGGCGCTGCCGCGGGGCGTGGGACGGTCCGGCGGGCGCACCGCGGCGGCGCCGGTGGGCACGGTGGCCCACGCGACCGCGGCACCGGCGGTGAGCAGGCCCGCGCACACGAGCATGGCCGTGCGGTGGGCGGGGGCCAGCCGGGCGGGGTCCGTCAGCGAGGCCCCGACGCCCGCGACGAGCGGCAGGACGGCGACCGCCAGCAGGCTGCCGATGCGCGCGACGGCGTTGTTGACCCCGCTGGCCACGCCCGCGAGCCGGTCGGGCGCCGCCGCGAGCGCGGTCGTGGTCAGCGGCGCGACCGTCAGGACCAGACCGAGCCCCTGCAGCGTCACGCCCGGCAGCACGTGCGTGACGTACGGGGCGTCCGGTCCGACGCCGGCGAGCAGCGCGGTGCCGACCGCGACCACCAGCGGCCCCACCGTCATGGGCACGCGGGGGCCGATGCGCACGCCGAGCGCGCCGGCGCGGGGCGACAGGGCCAGCAGCAGCAGCGTCGTGGGCAGGGGCGCGAGGCCGGCGGCCAGGGGCGAGTACCCGGACACCACCTGCAGGGTCACGACGAGGAAGAACCCCACCCCGGACAGCGCGGCGTACACGAGGAACGTGGCGAGGTTGACGCCGGCGAACGGCCGCCACCGGAACAGGTGCGGCGGGACGAGCGGCGCGCGGGCGCGGGCCTCGACGCGGACGAACGCCACCAGCGCGACGACCCCGGCGAGCAGCGCGCCCCCGACGACCGACCGCGCGGCCCCGGGCGCCGTCCAGACCGTGAACCCGTACGTCAGCCCGGCCAGGCCGAGCGCCCCGAGCACGGTCCCGGCGACGTCGACCCGGGTCTGCGCCCCCGGGTCGGCGGACTCCGGCACGTGCCGCAGCGCGACCGCGACGACGAGCGCGGCGAGGGGCACGTTGATGCCGAACACCCACCGCCAGTCGGCCACCTGCACGATCCAGCCCCCGAGGAACGGTGCCGCGGCGCCCGCGATGCCGCCCAGCCCCGACCACGCGCCGATGGCCCGGCCGCGGTCCTCACCGACGAACGTCGACTGCAGGATCGCCAGCGACCCGGGGGTCAGCAGCGCCCCGCCGACGCCCTGCAGCACCCGGGCGGCCACGAGCGTGCCGACGTCCGGCGCCAGCGCGCAGCCCACCGAGGCGAGCGCGAACCACACGACGCCGACGAGGAACACGCGCCGCCGCCCGAACCGGTCGCCGAGCGCGCCGCCGAGCAGCAGGAAGGCCGCGAGCGTCAACGCGTAGCCGTTGACGGTCCACTGCAGGTCGGCGGTCGTGGCACCCAGGTCCTCGGCGATGCGCGGCAGCGCGATCGTGACGACCGTCGCGTCGATGAACGCGAGCGCCGACCCGAGCACCGTCGCGAGCAGCACCCACCGGCCGGCGGCGGAGCGGTAGCCGACGGTCCCGGTCACTGCCGGCGCCCCGGGACGCAGGTCGCGCGCCGCGTCATCGGGGTCGGTCGCGGTCCTTGCTCGGCTGCACCCGCTTGGGCTCGCCCGGCATCTTCGGGTACTCGGGCGGGTAGGGCAGGTCCCCGTGGCCCTCGTCGCGCTCCTGCCGGTCGGCCAGCTCCAGCAGCGAGTCCAGGCGGTAGCGGGGCGCGGCGTGCGCGACGAGCGGGGCGTGCAGGTCGCCGACGGCGGCGACCCGCGCGGGCACCGTCAGGACGTCGAAGTCGTCGGGGTGGACGTCGGGCACCTCGTCCCACGTCAGGGGCGCGGAGACCGTGGCGCGCGGGTTGGACCGGATCGAGTAGGCCGAGGCGATCGTGCGGTCACGCGCCATCTGGTTGTAGTCGACGAAGATCTTGGCGCCGCGCTCCTCCTTCCACCACTTCATGGTGACCTCGTCCGGCATCCGTCGCTCGAGCTCGCGACCGAACGCGATCGTGGCCCGGCGGGCGTCGGTGAACGACCACTGCGGCTCGATGGGCACGAAGACGTGCAGCCCTCGCCCGCCCGACGTCTTGGGGTAGCCCTCGAGCCCGTGCTCGGCGAGCAGCTCACGCACCCGCGGCGCGACCCGCGCGGCGTCGGCGAAGTCGGTGCCCGGCTGCGGGTCGAGGTCGATGCGCACCTGGTCGGGCCGCTCGACGTCGTCGCGGACGACGGGCCAGGGGTGGAACGTCAGCGTGCCGAGGTTGGCGGCCCACGCGACGACGGCGAGCTCGGTCGGCGCGACCTCGTCGGCCGTACGGCCCGACGGGAACGCGATGCGCGCCGTCTCGACGTACCCCGGCGCGCCCTGCGGCACGCGCTTCTGGTAGAACGCATCGCCCGAGGAGTCCTGGCGCGTCGACATCCGGGCGCCGTCGAACACGCCCTTGGGCCAGCGCTCGAGCGTGGTGGGCCGGTGCAGCAGCGCCCCCAGGATCCCGTCGCCCACGGCGACGAAGTACTCGACGACGTCGAGCTTGGTCAGCCCGCGCTCGGGGAACACGACGCGGTCGGGGCTGCTCACGCGCACGGTGCGGCCGGCCACGTCCAGCTCCACCGCCGAGGTCTGTGCCATGGCTCACACGGTAGGGCCGGGGGCCGACACGCGCTCCTCGCCCAGGGGGCCGCGGCCCAGCAGCCCGCGCTCGTGCGCGATCGTCACGGCCTCGGTCCGCCCCGACGCCCCCAGCTTGGCCAGCAGGTTCGAGACGTGCACGGACACGGTCTTGCCCGAGATGAACAGCCGCTCGCCGACCTGCCGGTTGGACAGCCCCTGCGCGACGAGGGCGAGCACCTCGGCCTCGCGGGCCGTGAGCACCGTGGCGCCCGGCGCCCCGGACGCGGGGCCGGCTCCCAGCCGGGCCCGCCGCAGCAGGTCCTCGACGGCGTCCACCAACGGCGTGGCGCCCATCGCGCGCGCCTCGCCGAGCGCGGCCCGCGCCTCGTCGCCCGCCCCCGCACGGTCACCCGCGGCCAGCAGCGCCTCCGCGAGCCGCCACCGGGTGCGCGCCGTCTCGTACCGGTGCCCGTACGCGAGCTCCGCCACGGCGGCCCGCCAGAGGTCCGGTGCGGCGGAGCCGTGCGCGCGGGCGTGCTCGGCGCGGGCGCGCGCGAGCCACGCGCGCCCCTCGGGCCCCAGGCGCCCGCCGCGCGGCCGGCCGTGCTCCGCGGTGTGCTCGACGCGCGCGAGCCGGGCGTCGGCCTGGTCGAGCAGGTCCGTGACGTCGTCGCCGGCGGACCTGCGCGCCGCGGCCTCGTCGGCGAGGGCGGCCAGCGCGAGCGCGGTCAGCCAGATCCCGCCGAGGTACTCCGGCGACCACAGCGTGCGCAGGTGCGCGTCGACGCGGTCCGCCTGCGCGCGGGCGGCGGTCGCCCGGCCCTGCCAGGTCAGCGCGTCGACCGCGTTGCCGCCGGCGGCGAGTGCGACCAGCGCGTCGCGCGACCACCACGCCTCGAGCGCGGCGGCGCGCTCGACCACGTCGGTGTCCCCGCGGGCGGTGGCCGCGTACAGGTCGGCCGCCGCGACGAGCGCCCGCGCGTAGCCGGGGGCGTCCTCGGCGTCCGGGGCCGGGGTCGCGGACAGGTCGCCGCGCACGAACCGGACCAGCGCGTCGAGCATGCGCAGGTCGACGCCGTGCGACGCCCACATCATGCCGAGCTCCTGCGCGCGCCGGCTGCCCGCCGCCGCCTCGGCCGCCGCCCGGGCCAGGTCGCCCGCGTAGTAGGCGGTGGTCGTGAGGTTGAAGCGGATCCGCAGCTCGATCGCGTGGTCGTCGGTCGGGGTGGCGCGCGCCAGGGCCTCGGTGAGCAGCCGGGTCGAGCGCTCGTGGTCGCGGCGCTCCGCGACCGCCGTCGTCGTGAGGGCGTCGGACTCCGCCGCCGAGGCGCCGACCTCGCGCGCGACCTGCGCGGCGCGCGTCGCCACCTCCTCGGCCTCGTCCTCGCGACCCAGGTTGAGCGCTGCGCGCGCGTACGTCGCCAGCGCCCACGCCCGCTCCGGGGACGGGCCCTCGGGCAGCGCGTCCAGCGCCGTCGCCGCCTCGGTGAGCGCGCCGTCGCAGTCCTCGACGGACAGCAGGTGCCGCGCGACGACGACGCGGGCGCCGGCGCGCGCGACCGGGTCGTCGCCCGCGGCCGCGAGCGACGCCCGCGCGAGCTGCACGGCCCGCTCCGACTCCCCGGCGCGGCTCGCGGCACCGGCGGCGAGCCGCAGCACGGCGGCGTGCGGGTCGGGCAGGGTCGCCGCGACGTCCGGGACGGCGTCCCACAGGCGCAGGACCACCTCGAGGTGCCGCAGCTCCTCCGCGGGCGCCAGCACCTGGTGGGCCTGCCGGGCGGCCTCCCACGATGCGGTCAGGGCCACCGGCAGGTCGGGGACGCGCAGCGCGTGCGTGGCGCGCTGCGCGGCGACCCCCGGTCCCGTCGCGGTGCCCAGCGCGACGAGGAACGCGCGGTGGGCCGCGGCGGCCTCGCCGGGCAGCAGGTCGGCGTACACGGCCTCGGCGAGCAGCGCGTGGCGGAACGCGATGTGGTCGTCCTCGACGACGAGCACGTGCTGGGTCACCGCCTCGCGCAGGGCCGCGTCGACGGGCGCCGGCCCGGTCGCGGGGTCCGCCTGCGCCGCGGCCCGCAGCAGCGGCTCGGCCACCCGGCGGCCCGCCACGGACGCGAGCTGCACGAGCCGCACCGTCGCGGCGTCGAGGCGCTCGACGCGCGTGCGCAGCACGTCGGCGAGGGACCAGGGCAGCGCGTCGGTGCCCGCGCCGGCCTCGATGAGCTCCTCGGTGAAGTAGGCGTTGCCCTCCGCGCGCTCCCGCACGCGGTGCAGCAGCGCCTCGGGCAGCGGGCGTCCCGCGACGGCGGTGGCGAACTCCCGCAGCTCGTCCCCCCGGAACGGCGCGAGCGGCAGGTGCGTGCTGCGCGGGTGCCGCGCGAGCTCGGCGGCCACGGGCCGCCAGGGGTGCCGGCGGTGCAGGTCGTCCGTGCGGTACGTCGCGACGACGACCAGCGGCTGCGCCGCGAGCCGCGACACGACGAACCGCAGCAGGTCCCGGCTGGACGCGTCGGCCCAGTGCAGGTCCTCCAGGACCAGGAGCAGCGGACGGTCGGCCGACGCGCAGGCCGTGAGCACCTCGACGACGCCCTCGAACAGCTCGCGCCGCTCGTCCGCGTCGGACACCGGCGGCGCGATCTCCGCACCGGACGCGCCGGCACCGAGCAGCCGGCCCAGCGCGGGACGCGCCGCGACGACGCCCGCCACGGCGTCGGGGTCGAGCGCCCGCAGCGCGCCCAGCACCTCGGAGAACGGCAGGTACGGCAGCCCGATCTCGCCCAGGTCGACGCAGTGCCCGGTGACGACGCGCGCGCCCTCGGCGGCGACCGTCTGGCCGACGTGCCGCAGCAGGCGCGTCTTGCCGACGCCCGCGTCCGCGCCCAGCAGGACGAGCGAGGGCGCGCCGGCGCGCGCGCCGTCCAGCGCCTGCCGCAACCGGGCGACCTGCTCCGCGCGTGCGACGAACGGTGTGCTCATCGGGCCGTGTGCCACATCCCCGATCCAAGCAGCCACCACCGACGTCGGGCACGCCGGATCGCCGGCACCCGGCCCCGGCGCACCTCGTCGGCCACGGACTCGCGGCGGTACGCGAGCTCGGCGTCGAGCGCCGGTCCCCACAGCTCCAGTCCCATGTCGTCCTCCTCCTGCGGTCCGGTGCGGACGTCGTGCCGACGCGGACCTGTCCCCGGCACGTCCTCCACGGTGCTGCTGAGGCGGGGCCCGCCACATCGGTCGACCGCCCCGACGTGCGGTGCACCCCGGGTCTGAGGCACCTCAGGCGGTCCGGTCCCGGGGTACGGATCAGGGTCGGATGGGGGACCGACCCGGAGGCGCCGGCCGTCGCGGACGCCCAGACTGGACGCACCGACGAGCACGGAGGACGCATGGACCAGGTACGCGAGACGTTCGCACGAGCAGGGCTGTCACGGCCGCAGACGGGACGCTGGCTGGCCGGTGTGTGCGCGGGCGTGGCGGCGCGGCTGGGGATCGACGCGTGGATCGTCCGGCTCCTGCTGGTGCTGCTGCTGGTGATGGGCGGCAGCTCGCTGCTCATCTACGCGGTGCTGTGGTTCTGCATGCCGCCGCAGGGGTGGATCGCCCCGCCGCGGGCCCCCTGAGGGCCGCACCGGGCGACCCGGCCGGGCGACCCGGTCGGGCGTCCGGGTCGTGGTCCGAGCGGCAGGACGGGCCCACGTCGTGCACCCTGGTGACCGTGGGAGACGTCAGGGACCTTCGCAGCCGACGTGGGGCACCTCCGCCCCTGCTGGACGAGGAGGTCGTCCTGACCGCCGAGCGCAGCGCACCGCGCCAGGCCCGGCACTGGGTGATGCGGGCGGTCGCCGCGGCCGGCGTCGGCGGTGCGTCCAACCAGGTCATCGAGCTGCTGGCGGGCGAGCTCGTCTCCAACGCGGTCGTGCACGGCCCGGCGGGCGAGCCGGTGCGGGTGGCCGTCCGTGTCGACGGGTACGTGGTGCGGGTCGCCGTGACGGACCGCGGGGGCGGTCAGCCGCAGGTGCGCAGCCTCGAGCCCACCGCGGCGAGCGGGCGCGGCATGGCCCTCGTCGACGCGCTGTCGACGTCGTGGGGGTCCGCGCGCCTGCCCGACGGCGGGACGACCGTCTGGTTCGAGGTCGACACGGACGTCTGAGCGCGACGGCCGCACCCGTGGCCGGCCCCGCGGCTCACGGCACGCGCGTGAAGACGTAGGTGTCGACGCGCGTCGGCCGGTCGTCGTGGTAGTCGGACAGGACCTGCGCCCGCAGCTGGTCCCCGTCGCGGCTGAACGTCACGTAGCGCCGCGCGACGTCGGGGTGGTTCCACTCGGCGAAGACCTGCCCCGCGACGACGGTGCCGGGCGAGGCACCCCAGTAGCAGCCCGTCGGCACGCAGTCGCCCCAGTACTCGAAGGTGCCGGACGAGGCGTCCGCCGCGACGGCCACCATCCGCATGGTGGTGCCGCGCACGTCCTGCCACGTGCCGGTGAACATGCCGATGGGGTAGGGCGTGAACGTCGTCCCCACGGTCCGGTCGGCGCCGACGGTCAGCGTGCAGGTCGCCGCGGCGCCCGAGCAGTCCCGGGCCCACGCGGTGAAGCGGTGGTCCTCGCGCGCCCGCGCGGTGAGCGTCAGGACCGTGCCCTCGGGCAGGGTCTCGGTGCAGTCGCCGGGGCAGTCGATGCCGGAGCCGGTGACCCGTCCGCCCGCCGGCGTCTCGACCGTGACGAGCCGCAGCGGCACGAACCGCGCGGTCGCCGAGCGGCCCGCACCCACCTCGAGCGTGCAGTCCCCGCGGCCGGTGCAGTCGCCCGACCACGCCACCGCGTCGGACCCCGCGTCGGCCAGGCCGCGCAGCAGCACGGTCGCGCCGAGGTCGAAGCTGCCGCTGCACGGGCTGGACGCGGCGTCGCACGCCAGGCCGGGCGGGTCGCTCTCGACGCGCCCGCCCCCGACGACCGTGACGACGACGGGCACGCGGTCGTGCGGCGAGCCGAAGGCGGCGCCCGCGGTCGTGGGGCCGGTGACGGTCAGGGCGCACGGTGCACCGACGGGCGTGGCCGCGCACGCCCCGGACCAGGAGAGCTGCGGCTCGGGCCCGGCGGGTGCGGCGGTGAGCGTGACCGACGTGCCGGGGGCGAAGGTGGCCGCGCAGGTCCCCGGGCAGTCGATCCCGGGCGGCGCGCTCGTGACGCGTCCGGCACCGACGACGTCGGCGGTGACGGTCACCGGCCCGGACGGGGTGGCGCCGGGCGTCCCGGGCCCGGGGGCGGTGGGGGGTGCGCCGGTGCCCGATCCCGGTGGTGCCGCGGGCGGCGCGGCCGGTGGCGCTGCGGGCGGTGCGCGCGGTGGTGCGGTGGGCGGTGCCGCCGGTCCCGCCGGAGGCGCCCCGGGGTCCGCCGGTGGGTCCGCCGGCGGGGCCTCGGCCGTGACGTCCGGGACCGTGGCGGGCGCGTCCGGCGGGTCGGGGACCACCTCGGCGACCGGTGCCCCGTCGCCGGGGTCGTACTTGCTCAGCGCGTCGCCCGCGACCCACGCCCTGCCGTCGAACCGCAGGACGCCGACGTCGTGCCCGTCGAGGTCGTTGTAGAAGACCACGCCGTCCTTGGCGAGCAGCTGCAGCCGGTTGCCCGCGGGGGTGAGGTCGAGACGCCCCACGACCTCGTCGTCGCGGACGTCGACGACGACGACCTGCCCGGTGAGCTGGTTGGGGACGAAGACGTAGCGGCCGCTCTGGGCGAGCGGGCCGAAGTCCACGGGCGTCCCGGGGTCCTCGACGGGGACCACCCGCCCGCAGTCGTCCCGGCCGACGGCGGCGACGACGAGCGTGCCCGTCCCGGCGATGGCGGCGTACACCTCGTCGCGGTCGCCCGAGCCCAGCAGCTGCGCCGCGTCCCCGGCGCGCACCTCGAGGCAGGAGCGCCGCCCGACCGCGCCGGAGTCGCGCAGCGGTGCGACCGTCCCCGCGGTCGGGTCCACGAGCACGGGCCGGCCACGGACCAGCAGGAGGCGGTCGTCGGCGTCGGCCGCCTCGCGGTCGACGTGGTGCGTGCCGTCGAACCACGTCAGCCCGCCCCCGCCGGCGTCGACGACCCACAGCCGCCCGTCGTCGTCGACGACCGCCTGGCCCGGCCCGGGCTGCGCCCCGAGCGACACCTCCGTCGTCGTGCCGAGCGTCCGGGGGTCCACGACCGTGGCGATGCGGCGCGTGGCGTCGAGCACGTACACGTCGTCGGTGCCCGGCAGCACCGACAGCGACCCCCCGGGTGTCCCGAACGCGATGGGTGCCGTGACCTCGTACGTCGCACCGTCGATGCGGGCCACCGTCCCGGCCGCGTCGTCGACGACGTACGCCGACGACCCGGCCTGCTCCACGTCGAGCGTCGGCGCCGCCGGGACGCGCAGGGCGGCCGCGACCACCTCGGACGGGCCGTCCACCAGCGACACGAGCCCCTGCCGGGGCGACGCGACCCACGCACCGGCGCCGGACTGCGCCAGCTCGCGCACGGCGTGCCCCTCGGCCAGCAGGGCCACGAGGACGAGCGGCACGGCGACCGCCGACGCCGTCGCGACACCCGTCCACCGGGCCGCCGGGCCGCGCCGGAGCCGGCGCACGGCTCCACGCAGCCGTGCGCCCGGACCACGTGCGGCGACGGACCCGTCACCACGGCGACCGATGGACATCGACGTCCCCCTGGTCCGTGCCTCCCGCGCAGCCGGTGCCCCACCGGCGGGATGTGGAGAGGGACAGACACCCACATTCCACACCCCCCGCCACCCCGGGGGGAAGGGGTGCGGCGGGCGAGGAATGGCGCACCGCTCGCCGCGTCCGTTGTGCGCACTTGCAGGTCTGGCGATACGTTCGTCCAGGATGTGGCGTGCTCGCGCCTGCGGGGTGCCGGTGACGGTGGTCGCGTGCCGGGCAGGACGTAGGGAGCAGAGATGACGCGCAAGGGCGGCAACGTGGCCACGGAGCCGAGCACCACGACGGGTGCGGTCGCGGCGACGACGGGGGCGGTCGCGCAGGTCGCGGCGGGCCCCGACGCACCGGCGGCGCACCTGCCGCAGATCACCGCGGAGGTCCGCGAGGACGGCACGGGTGAGATCACGGTCGACGGCGTGCGCGAGACCATCGCGATGGCCGACCTCGCCCAGGCGGGGGCCGCGATCACCGCGCGCATCGCCGCGCTCGCGTCGGACGCGGGACGCGCGCTGCCCGTCGAGGTGCGCGACCCCGACGGGCTGTGGGCCCTGCTGATCCACCCCGACGGCCGCGTCGACGAGGCCGAGGAGACGGACCTCGCGCCGCCGAGCGCGCCCGTGCCGGCCGTGGAGGCCGCGTGGTCGCCGGACGACGCGCTCTCCACCCCGACGCCGGTCGTGCCGTCGGGCGCGACCCCGGCCGTGCCCCCGGCCGCGGGTGCCGGGACGCCGGTGCCGTCGGGCGAGGTGCCGGTGGCGACAGCCGCGCCCGCCGCGGAGCCGGCCGCCGCGGCACCCGTGGCCGAGGCGCCCACGGCGCAGTCGCGCGGCGAGGCCCGGGGTGAGACGCGTGCGGAGCGTCGCGCGTCGGACACCGCGTCGCTGCCGACGCTCGACGACCTGCTGGCCGCCCGGCACCCGGCCCACGAGGGGCCTGCGGAGCAGGGCTGGCAGCGCACGGTCCGTCGCCTGACCCTCGGCGCCGTCAAGCCGCGCCCCGGCGCGGCCGAGCGCGCGCGTCGCTCGCAGGTCGACGCGATCCGCCGCACGTTCGACGGCCCGCGCACCGTGGTCGTCGTCAACCCCAAGGGCGGGGCGCACAAGACGACCGCGACCATGCTGCTGGCCTCGACGTTCGGCCTGGCCCGCGGTGGCTACACCCTCGCGTGGGACAACAACGAGACGCGCGGCACGCTGGGCTGGCGCTCGTCGCACGGGGACCACACCCGGACCGCCGTCGACCTGCTGCACGCGCTGCCGGACCTGACGCAGCGGGGCACGCTGCGCATCGGTGACCTCGACGCGTTCGTCCGCACGCAGCAGGACGAGCAGTTCGACGTGCTCGCGTCGGACGAGAACGCGGCGTCGATCGAGAGCGTCGACGCGGCCTCGTACCGGTCGCTGCACGACGTGCTGTCGCAGTTCTACCGCGTGCTCGTCGTGGACACGGGCAACAACATGCGCGCCTCGAACTGGCAGGCCGCGGTGGAGTCCGCCGACCAGCTCGTCGTCGTCTCGACGCTGCGCGAGGACACCGCGCAGTCCGCCGCGTGGGCGCTGGACGCGCTGCGCGCGACGGGGCAGGACGAGCTGGTGCGCCAGGCGGTGACGATCCTGTCGTTCCCGGAGCCCAAGGTCGACAAGGACCTGCGGCAGCGGCTGCGCTCGCACTTCGGTGCGCTGACGCGCGCCGTGATCGAGGTCCCGCACGACAAGGCGCTGGTCACGGGTGGCCCCATCGACCACGCCGCGCTGCGCCCGGCGACGCGCGACGCGTGGCTGCGGGCGACGGCGGTCGTCGCCGACGGGCTCTGACACCGGCGCGCCCGCCGGGGTGACGTCCGGGGGCGGCGGGGACGGGTGTGACGCGACGTGCAAGATCCGGGCGGCACGCGACACCGGGAGGGTGAGGGCGGTGCTCGTACCGCCCCGCCCGCACGTCCGTCCGCCCGCACGCCCGACCCGGGAGCCGCAGTGCCCGCGCACCCTGAGCACGACACGCCCGTCGACCCCGACCTGCGCGTCGTCGGTGGCCCCACCGACGACGACGCCCGCGACGCGCCGCGCGGGGAGGCCGGTGCGGCGCGCGGCGCCGCCTGGTTCGAGCACCTGGTCCGCGAGCACGCGACGGCCGTGCACCGCTACGTCGTGCGGCGCGTCGCGCGCGACGACGCCGAGGACCTCACCGCCGACGTCCTGACCGTCGCGTGGCGGCGCCGCGACGACGTGCCCGCGGGCGCCGAGCTGCCGTGGCTGTACCGCACGGCGGGCTACGTGGTCGCGAACCACCGCCGCAAGAGCCGGCCCGTGCCGGTGGCCGACGTGCCGGAGGAGACCGACGCCGACGACCCGGCGCTGCGGGCGGTGCGCGACGAGACGGTGCGCACGGTGCTGGCCGGCCTGTCGGCCCGCGACCGCGAGGTCCTGCTCCTGCACGCGTGGGAGGGCCTGGCGGGCGAGGGGCTCGCGGCGGCTCTGGGGATCGGCCGGGGCGGCGCGGACGCCGCGCTGTCCCGTGCCCGCGCCCGGCTGCGCGCGGCGTTCGACGACGCCGGCGTGGCGCCCTGACGCCGGTCCGCGCCCGCCGCTGACGCACCGCGGCGGTGCAAGACACGGCGGTGCAAGACACGGAGCGCCCGCCACACAGACGGGGTGGAGACAGCACGCGTTCCGCACGCACCAGGAGGCACCCCATGGACGACGCCCGCGACCCTCGTGACCCCCGGGTCACCCCGTCCGGCGCACCGGACGCCGCGGCGCCGGCGACCGACGCACCGACGGACGCCGCCGTCGCCCGGGTGCGGGCGGCGGACCCGGCGTCCGACGCCGTGCCCGACACGGCCCGGCTGCACGCGCGCCTCACCGACGCCACGGGCGTGCCGCTGGCGGCCGCGGCCCCGGCGACCGACGAGCTCGCCGCGGCCCGCGCCCGGCGTGCCGGCCCGGCGCGCTGGCTGCAGGTCGCCGCCGTGGCCGCCGGTGTCGCGCTGGTCGGTGGCGGCGGGTACGCGGTGGGGGCCGCGGGTGCCGGTGAGCCGTCGGCGCCCCCGATCGCGCTGCAGGGCGCCGGGGGTGCGGCGGGCGCTCCCGAGCTCGCGACCGCCGACATGGCCGGGGCCGACGCCCGCTCGATGATGGCGCCGGGCTGGTTCGGGGGGCGGACCGTGTTCAGCGGCAGCGGGCTCGCCGGCGCCGCCGGCTCGGGCCGGGCGTGGGCGTTCGACGCGACGGCGGCGGCGACGTCCGCGACCGCGGCGCGCGTCGCCGAGGTGCTGGGCGTCACGGGTGAGCCGCGTCAGGAGTGGGGCCAGTGGGTCGTCGGCACGAACGACGGCACGTCGGCGACGGTCCAGGTGGGGGTCGACGGGCAGGCGAGCATGTGGTTCTACGACCGGGCCTGGGACCCGTCGGTGTGCACGAGCGGTGTCCCGGAGACGCTCGACGGGGCCGGGTCCGCCGGGTCCGCGGGGGCAGCCGAGCAGGGTGTGCCCGAGCCGGACGTCGCCGTCGAGCCGCTGCCCGCACCCGGACTGCCGCAGGACCCCGCACCGGCCGACCCGAGCGTGTGCGACCCCGCCGCCACGCCCACGGGCGACGCCGCGACCGCGGCGGCACGCGACCTCATGGGCCGCCTCGGGGTCGACACCGCGGGGTACGAGTTCACGGTGTTCGAGGACACGGGCGTCCCCGGTCTCGTCAGCGTCACCGGTGCGCAGGTCGTCGACGGCACGCAGACGGGCCTGGGCTGGTCGGTGCAGCTGGCCGGTACCGGGGTGCAGTCCGTGTCCGGGCCGCTGGCGACGCTCGTCGAGCTCGGCACGTACGACCACGTCAGCGCCGACGAGGCCGTCGAGCGGCTCAACGACCCGCGCTTCGGGGCGTCCTACGGCGGCATGGTGCCGCTCGCGGCGCGCGCCGAGGGTGCCGTCGCCGACGACGTCGTGACCCTGCCGGCCGAGCCCGCCGCCGAGCCGACGGTGCCGCCCGTGCCGTCCGCCGGCGACCCCGTCGCCTGGCCGGTGCAGCACGTCACGATCACCGGGGCGCGCCTGGGCGTCACGCTGCTGACGACGCCGACGGGCGCCACCCTGCTGGTGCCCGCGTGGGAGCTGAGCGACGCGGACGGCGGCACGTGGAGCGTCGTCGCGGTGGTGGAGGACCAGCTCGACCTGAGCGCGGCCTGACGGGCGCGCGCCGCGGGGCGGCGAGCCGGAGGGGCTCGCCACCGGCAGGGCCGGGAGGTGCCGGAGGGGCACCGCCCGGCCCTGCCGTCGTGCGGCCGGTGTCGGCCCTGGTGGGTAGCGTGCCCCCATGACCGCCATCGACGGCCCCGCCGGGCGTCTGCTCCTGCTGGACTCCGCGTCGCTGTACTTCCGCGCGTTCTTCGGTGTGCCCGACTCCGTGCGGGCGCCCGACGGCACGCCCGTCAACGCGGTCCGCGGCCTGCTCGAGATGATCGCCCGGCTCGTCGCCGACCGGCACCCCACGCGCCTCGTGGCGTGCTGGGACGACGAGTGGCGCCCGGCGTTCCGCGTCGAGGCCGTGCCGTCGTACAAGGCGCACCGCGTCGCGCGCGAGGTGCCCGGCACCACGGGCGAGGAGGAGGTGCCGGACGCGCTGAGCGCCCAGGTCCCGGTCATCGTCGAGGTCCTGGCGGCGCTCGGGATCCCGCGCCTGGGCGCACCCGGGTACGAGGCGGACGACGTCATCGGCACCCTCGTCGCGCGCGAGGCGGCACGGCCGGCCGGGCAGCGCGCCGCGGTCGACGTGGTGACCGGCGACCGCGACCTCTTCCAGCTCGTCGACGACGACGTGCCGGTGCGGGTGCTGTACCCCGTCAAGGGCGTCAAGGAGATGCTGGCCGTCGACCAGGGCGTCCTCGCGGAGCGGTACGGGGTGCCGACGGGACGGGCGTACGCCGACATGGCGGTGCTGCGCGGCGACCCGAGCGACGGCCTGCCCGGCGTGCCGGGGATCGGGGAGAAGACCGCGGCGACGCTGCTGCGACGCTACGGCTCCCTCGCGGGCGTCCTGGCGGCGCGCGACGCGGGCGACGCGGGCCTGACGGCCACGCAGCGCACTCGGCTCACCGCCGCCGCCGACTACCTCGCCGTCGCGCCCCGCGTGGTCACGGTCGCCCCCGACGCGCCCGTCGCGGACGTCGACGACCACCTCCCGGCGGTCCCGGCGGACCCCGACGCGCTCGTGGCGCTCGCCGAGCGCTGGGGACTGACCTCCAGCGTGCGGCGGGTGGTCGACGTGCTCACCGACGCCGCCGACGCGGGGCGCTGAGCCCGGGGCGGGTCACTCGGCCGGTGGGGCGTCCAGCACCCAGACGTTCGAGCCCGCCGCGCGCCACCCCTCGTCGGTGCCGGGCGCCGGGGCGTCGTCCGTGCCGAGACGCACGCGGGACCCGTCCGCACCGGACAGCGTGACGGTCGCCCGCGTGGACGGTGCCACGCAGACCACGCGGGCCGCGTCGCCGTCGGGGACGACGACCAGGCACAGGTCGCCCGCCCACCGCAGCGCCGCGTAGTGCTGGCCGGCCGTGGTGCGGACCGCGAACCGCGAGGTTGCGGGGTCGATGCCGGTCTCGTCGACGACGGCGGCCCCGAGCTCGTCGGTCGGCTGTGCGGCCCGGTCCAGGAGCGTGACCGTCATCTGCTGCGCGGAGGCCCGGTCGGCGGCGCGGGCCAGCACGAGCCAGGTGACTCCCGCCACGACGAGCGCGGCCGCGACCACGAGCACGACCACCACCCGGGTCCGCCGTGCGGGCTCGTGGTCGCCACCGGTCTCGTCGACCAGCTGGAAGATGCCGGTGTCGTCGAACGTCGTCACCCCCCCAGTATCGACGCGTCGGGGGCTGTGCGTGAGCCGACGCGCGGCTCGTCGTCCCTCCGGGGGGTGTCCGCAGCCCGGGTCCGGGCGCGCGCCGGGGTCATCCGGGCGGGGCGCACCCCCCGGCGCGGGTCAGGCGTCCGACGCCGCGGGCTCCGGCGAGACGCCGTGCACGACCGTGGCCAGGTGCCGGACGAGCCACCCCGGGGAGGCGTCGAGCCAGTGCTGCGCGACGGCGGCGATCGGGTACACGAGCACCTCCGGGTCCTCGCGCGCCAGCACGATCTCGGTGCCGAAGCGGTCGCTGCACGTGGCCCACCCCAGGTCCGGCGCCTGCGCGCACACGAGGTCGCCGAGGGCCACCCCGAACGCGTCGGCCAGCGGCTGCAGGTCCGGCCGGTCGGGCGACTGCACCCACGCCTCGCGCACCCGGTCGAAGAGCGCCCCGACGGCCTCGGCGTCCGACGGGTCCGGGCACAGCTCGCCGACCAGGGCGCGCTGCTGGGCGAGGAACAGCCGCTCGGCGGCGTTGAGCTCGTCGATGCGGTGGCGCGTGTCGGACAGCGCCGCGGCCACGGGGCCGACCTCGACGGCGGGCGCGGGTGGGGCCGCGGCCGTGGCCGCCTGGTCGGCGGCTACGTCGTCCGCCTGGTCGTCCGCCTGGTCGGCAGGCTCGTCCTCCGCCTGGTCGGCAGGCTCGTCGGCAGGCGCGTCGTCCGCGTCGTCCGCCTGGTCGGCAGGTTCGTCGTCCGCGTCGTCCGGCTCCCCGGCCTCGTCCTCCGGCGTGGGGTCCACGGTCTCGGCGTCGGGCGTCGCGTCGTCCCCGGCGTGCGCCGCGTCGTCGTCCACGGTGTCCTCGGGGTCGCCGTCCGGAACCTCCGCGAGGTGCTCGACGACGCGCAGCAGCGCGACCTCGTCCGGCGTGCGTCCCGTGTCCACGGTCGCGTCACCGGTGCTCACGGGCAGCGGTGCGTCGGTCGGTCCGTGGGGTGTGGGCAGCACGGATCCGCTCCCTTGCGGCGTCCGTCGGTCCAGTCCCATGTCGGGACCATCGGTCGAGTCGTGCGCCGCCTTGACGTGCAGGAGCGGGTGTCGCCCGGACGGACGCCCGGGTGACACCCGCTCCACGCGGTGCGACGAGGGTCAGCCGACCCGGATGACCCTCGCGGTCGCCGTCGGCAGGTAGCCCCCGCCGCCGGTGTAGAGCACGGTCACGACGCTCGACGTCCGGACCGCCGGGAGGGTCACGGTCGCCGCCCCGTCGACGAGGCTGACGGTGCCGACCGGGCGCACGCCCAGCAGCACGGTGACCCGACCGGTGGCCGCCGGTGCGCCGTCGCCGCCGCCCACGCGCACCGTGACGGCAGGGGTGCTGCCGCGCGGCACGGTCCACGACTCGGCCTCGAGCGTGGCCGTCGCGGCCCCCGGGAGCACGCGCACCTGCGCCACGCCCTCGGACCGCTCGACGTCGTCGGTGCCCTCGAACACGGCGACCAGGCGGTGCGTGCCGGTGGCCAGGTCACGCGGCAGCTCGACGGTGGCCGTGCCGGTGAGCCCGTCGACCGTGAGGTCCGCGCTCGCAACCACGTCGCCGCGGTCCCGGATCGTCACCGCCCCGGCGGGAGCCCAGCTGTCCCCGGTCACCGTGACGGTGGCCGTGACGGGCTGGCCGTACCGGGCGACGCCCGGCGTGACCCGCAGCGTCGTGGTCGAGACCGACGGTGCGAGCTCGATCTCCACGACGTCCGACGACGACGGTGCGAACGCCGGCGAGTCGGGCGTGTACTGCGCCCGCAGCAGGTGCGTGCCGGCGCCGAGCGCCTCGGTGCTCCACACCCCGGCGCCGTCGACGACCTCGGTGGTGCCGAGCTCGGTGTCGCCGTCGAACAGGGTGAACGTGCCGGTGGCCTCCCGCGGCGTGACCGTCATCTGGAACAGGGTGCTGCGCCCGGCGGTCAGCTCCGAGTCGACCTCGAGGGTCGTCGTCGTCGCGATGACGTCGGGGACGGTGACCCCGACGACCTGGGCGCGGTCGCCCGTGCCGTTGAGGTGGTGCAGCACCAGGACGTCGGCGTCGGCCGCGCCCGGACCACCGTGGACCTCGATCGTGGCGCCGTCGAACGTCTGCGACACGAAGTCGGAGCCGATGTTCGACGCGAACCACAGCGGCGGGGCGTACGGGTCGACCGTGAACGCGACCTCGTCGACGATGCCGTCGGCGGGGAACGCGTACGGGCTGCGCATCTGCGCGGTGACCCCGACCTGCGTGCCCGGCTCGACGCCGAGCGCCGCGAGCGGCACCGGGACGACGACGGTGCTGTTGTCGAAGGCGCCCATCTCGATGTTGCCCGCGAACGGGTAGAGCAGCTCCGGGCCGGCGAGCAGGTCGCCCGTCTCCCAGTCGTAGGTCTCGACGACGGAGTAGTCGGTGTCGGCGAGCTTGCTGGCGATCGAGACGACGTCGGTCGTGCCGTCGCCGTCGGTGTCGAGCAGGACCCACGGCTGCAGCGAGTGGCCGAGGGCCGCCCAGTCGCCGTCGGTCGCGATGCCGACGCCCAGGTAGCCGTCGGCGGTCGGGTCGCCGCCCGCGGCGGTCACCGCGGGTGCGGTCGACGCCCAGCCGGCGTGCCGGATGTCACCGGCGGCGATCGTCGAGCGCGACGTCTCGGCCCCGGCGGGCAGCGCCTCCAGGCGCGGCGAGTCGGCGCCGTGGACGAGCGGCGTGGCGAGGCCGTACCAGCCGTCCGCCTCGACGTCGCGGCCGCTGAACGCGAGCTCGGCGGTCGTGCCCGACGGGTCCGCGAACGTGACGTCCGCGGCCGTGAGGTCCGTCGTGGGGCGCGGCGTGGCCTGCACCGGCAGGCGCCACCGGGTGCTGCCCGACGCCAGGACCAGCCGACCGGACACCTGCGAGACGTACTCGCGCGGCAGGCCGGTGATCTGCTGGGCCTGCTGGGTCGGGTCGATGTCGCGGGCGACCGTCGCGGGGTCGGCCGTGAAGGTCAGCGTGACGATGCCGGTGCCACCCGCGGGGACCCGCAGGCTCGCCGGTGCGGCCGTGATCGTCGCCCCGCCGGAGGTGGTGCTCGACGTGACGGACGTGCTGTACGTGCGGGCCGTCGAGCCGAGGTTCTGCACGGTGACGGCCTTGCGGATCGTCACGGGCTTGTCCGCGAGCGGCACGACGCCGAAGCTGACGGACGTCTGCTGCGGCCGGTCCGCGTTGTACACCAGCGTGTCGTTGGTGACCGCGGCGAGCGCGTCGACGCGCCCGGAGCCGACGCGTGCCGGCCCGTAGAACAGGTCGCCGCCGGGCTCGGTGGCCAGGTCGTGGGTCGCGGTGTTGACGATCGCGGCCTTGACCTGCGCGGCCGACCAGCCCGGACGCGCCTCGCGGACGAGCGCGGCGATGCCCGCGACGTGCGGCGACGCCATGGAGGTGCCGTTGCTCGACGTGCCGCCGGTGCCGGTGCCGACGTTCGCCGACACGATCTGCTGACCGGGGGCGGCCACGTCGGGCTTGCCCCAGCCAAGGGAGCCGTGCACGCCGCGCGAGGACGACGAGCTGAGGGTGTCCCGGCCCACGTCCTGGCGGGTGCTCAGCGCGAGCGACGGGCCGATCGTGGCGACCAGGGTGCCGGCCTCGATCTCGGGCAGGAGCGCCTCGGTCGTGGTCGCGGTCATCTGGAAGCCGGGGATCGCGGCGTTGCCGGCGATGCCGGCGGCGAACACGTCGAGCTCGGTCGGCAGGATCACGCCCACCGCACCCGCGGCGGTCGCGTTGTTGAAGCGCAGGCCCGAGCCGCAGGCACGGGTGGCGTCGTCGTCGTCCCACCACAGGTAGGCGATCTTGCCGGCGACGGCCGCGGCCTGCTCGGCGGTGAACGCCGTGCAGCCGTCGAACGTGGCCCCGACGTACGCGACCGGGGCCGTGACGTCGGCACCCGAGTAGCTCACCGAGTTCTGCCCGGCGTGCCGGCCGACGAGGGCCGGGTCGGCCGCCTCGGTGACCTCGAGGGCGTCGAACGCGAGGTCCTTGCCGATCGACCACGCGACGGTCAGCCCGGCGAAGCCGTTGCCGGGGGAGCCGCCGATGTCCTCGACGTCGCCCTCGTTGCCGGCGGAGAGCACGACGGTCGTGCCCAGCGCGGTGAGCTCGGCCACCTGCAGCGACTCGGGGTCGTCCGCGGGGGCGCCGGAGCCGCCGAGGGACAGGTTGAGCACGTCGATGCGGTCGTCGTACGCGCCGTCGCCGTTCGGGTCGGCGGCCCAGTCGAGCGCCAGCGCGGTGAGGTTGGTCGAGCCCGCGACGTCGCCGAAGACCTTGAGCGCGTACAGCCCGGCCTTCGGGGCGGTGCCCGGGCCGACCGGCCAGTCCAGCACCGACGTCAGCGCGGAGTAGTCGCCGTCGAAGGTCTCGCCGTCGGGGGTGATGCCGTAGCCGCCCGCGGTGCCCGCGACGTGCGTGCCGTGGCCGTGGACGTCGATGGGGTTCTCGTCGGGGACGGGGACGAGCTGGGCACCCGTGCCGCCGGCGTTGTAGTCCACGCCGGCGAAGTCGTAGCCGCCGAGGTACTTGGCGGGGTCGTACGCGCCGGCGGGGACCGGGCCGGTGCCGTCGGCGCCGTACGCGGCCTCGTAGGCCTCGACGGTGCCGGGGCCGCCGAACGCGGCGTGGGTGTAGTCGATGCCGGTGTCGATGATGCCGACGGTGACGTCGGTGCCGAGCACGCCGGTGTCCTGCCAGGTGGCCAGGGTCCGCGTGAACTCGACCTGTGCCGAGTTGTCGAGGGTGCGCTCGGTGACGAGGCGCACGGAGCGGACGTCGGGGTCGTCGGCCAGGGCGCGCAGCTGGGCGGCGTCGCCGAGGACGAGCGCTCCGGACACGAGGTTGGTGACCGTGGCCAGGCGCTGCGGCCGCGTCGCGGCGGCCCGGGCGGTGGCCGGCGAGGCCTCCGCGGGCACGACGTCCTCGGCGGCGGCCTGGGTGGCGGCGGCGGCGGCGCGCACCTGCGCGGGGCTGCCGCCGTCGGCGGTGACCTCGACGCCCGACGGCGTCGTGAGCTCGACGAACGCGGTGACGGTGCCGCTGGCGTCGGCCAGGGCGTCACCGACGCCCTCGACGCGGTCGACCGGGACGGTGCTGCCGACGAGGAGGTCGGACAGGCCGTCGGGCGGTGCGGCCGTGGCGGGCGGTGCGCCCAGCAGGGCGCCGGCGAGGACGACGGACGCGGCGGTCAGGGCGGCGAGCGGGCGACGTGGCATGTGGTCTCATCCCGGGGGTGTCGGACGACGAGGAGCGGGACAGGCGTCGCGACGGGTGGCCCCCCCGGGACGTCACACCCGGGTATGGCTGTGGTCACAGCGCCCCGGGCACGGGGTGCACGCTACTGACCAGTAGGCGATTCGTCACCCCATCTCCACAAATTCTCTTCCGCGGGGGTTCGTCGGCTTCGCCGGGTCGCCGCGGACGCGCGTCGGGTCAGCGCGGTGCGAGGGAGCCCACCCCGTGCGGGGGCGTGGTGGCAGCCGGCACGGCGAGCGGGGAGCGCGCCGCCACGGCGCGCGCGGTGACGATCGGGATCGACCCGGTGCGCGGCACGTCCGCCGCGGCGGGGGCCGCGGTGAACCGCGGCTTGCGCCCGGGGCGGCGGCGGAACCGCCGGTCCTCGATGCCCTCGAGCGTCGTCGCCCGCCAGACCGCGCCGCCGTTGAGCCGGCCGTCGGGCGGCGGGAGCCACGGCACCTTGCGCGACAGCCACACGCGGATCGTCGCGTGCTCGACGTCGAGGCGGCGGGCGAGCCGCGCGATGTCGTAGAGGTCGTCGAGGCCGCCGCCGTCTCCGGCGGGGGGCGGGGGGACGGTGCCGACCGGGGCGGGTCGGTCGTCGTCTGCGGGCACGGCCGTCAGCGTAATCGGCCGTCCGTGCCGCTCGTGTGACGGTTCGGTAACAGGATGTGCACAGGATCTTCGCCTGCCCGGAGGCCTCAAGTGTGCTGGACGATCGTCCGACACACTTAACGTGTTTCGCGTGAGTGACAGATTGCCGAGCCGTCGGCGTCGGTCGTCGGGCGGCAGGCATGTCGCCTCGCGTCCGGAGCCGGCCGCCCTTCCGCGCGCCCTGCGCCTCTCCCGGGTGCCGACCCGCCTCGCCCAGGGCGGGGTCGCCCTCGGGCTCGTCCTGAGCATGGGTGCCGTCGTCGTGACCGCCGACGGCGCCGAGCCGACCCCGACGTCGGTCGTCGACCCCGACGCCGCGCTCGCGCGCGCCTCCGCCGAGCGTGCCGCCACCGCGTACGCCGCCCAGCTGCGGGTGCAGGCCGTCGACGCCGCGCAGGCCGCCGTCGAGCAGGTCTCGCGCGTGCGGTCCGACGCGACCGAGGTCGCCGTCCCCGACGACGTCCTCGCCGAGCTCGACGCCGCCACTGCCGCGCTGCAGGACGCGATCGCCGAGGTCGACGCCCAGCCCGTCATCGAGCGCCGCCCCAGCGTCTCGCGCAGCGAGGAGCGGGCCGGTGCCGACGTCACGCCGACCCCGGCGCCCAGCACGACCACGCCGGCCACGGCCGGGACCACGGCCGCCACCGTCGGCCCGCCCGCCGAGACCGCGTCCCCCGAGGCCGCGGAGCCGCCGGCGGCCGAGGCCCTCACCGAGGCGACCCTCCCCGACACGACCGACCCGGCGACCACGCCGCTGCGCATCGCGCTCGACCGCGTGCGCCAGGCCGCGCAGGTCGTCCTGTCCACCACCGAGCAGAAGAAGGCCGAGGCCGCCGCCGCCCAGGTCGCCGCCGAGGTCGCCGCGGCCGAGGCCGAGCGCGTCGCGACCGAGCAGGCCGCGCAGCGGGCCGCGTGGAAGGCGTCCCTGCGGGGCTACGCCAACGGCCAGATCCCCAGCTCGGCGCTCTGCGGGGTGTCGTTCGACTCTTCCGCGCTGCTGCGCTGCGACGCCGCCGAGGCGCTCGACGCCCTCGACGCCGCCTTCGCCGCCCGGTTCGGCACTCACCTGACGATCTCCGACTCGTACCGCTCGTACGCCGGGCAGGTCGCGTGCCGCGCCAGCAAGGGCAGCCTCTGTGCGGCGCCGGGCACGTCGAACCACGGCTGGGGCCTCGCGGTCGACCTCGGGGGCAGCGTGCAGACCTTCGGCACCGCGCAGCACCAGTGGATGCGGGAGAACGCCCCGTCGTTCCAGTGGACACTGCCCGAGTGGGCCCGGGCCGGTGGCAGCAAGCCGGAGCCGTGGCACTGGGAGTACGTCGGCTGAGTCATACGATCGGCTGCATGACCGAGCCGACGTCCCCGACGCGCCCCCTGGTCGGACGCGGGGCGGAGCTCGACGACATCGACGAGCTGCTCTCGTCCGTGGCGACGGGCGGCGGCGCCACGGTGCTCCTCGAGGGCGAGGCCGGGGTGGGACGCACCCGGCTCGTCGAGGCGCTGCAGGGCGCCGCGGAGCTGCTCGGTGTCGAGGTGTGCCTCGGCCGCGCGGTGGGACCGGGCGCGGCCCCCTACGCGCTGCTCAGCGACGCCCTGCTCGGCCCGTCCCGTGGCCGCGACGACCGGGGCCCCGTCGTCGCCGAGCTCGCGGCCCTGCTCGACGTGCTCCCGCCGGAGCGTGCCGACGCCCCCGCGCGGTTCGCGCGCGCCGACGAGCTGTTCGCGGCCCTCGTGCGCCGGCGCGGCGAGCGCGGCCCGTGGGTCCTGGTGCTGGAGGACGTGCACCTCGCGGACCCGTGCACGCTGCACCTGCTCGCGGACCTGGCCGGCGAGGGAGCGCGACCGCGGGCCCTGACCGTCATGACGATGCGGGGGGTGCCGCACCGGGACGAGCTCGACGTGGTGGTCGCCGGCTGGACGCGTGCCGGGGCGCGCTACCTCGAGCTGCGCCCGCTGGGGCCGGCGGCCACGCTCGAGCTCGCGCAGTGCCTGCTCAACGCGGGCGTCGGCCCGGCGCTGCGCGGCGTGCTGGCGACCGCGGGCGGCAACCCCCGGCTCGTCGTCGACGTGCTGCGCACCGCCGAGGCGTGCGGCGTGCTCGAGCGCAGCGGCGGCGTCGTCGAGGCGGTCGGCACGGGGTGGCTCGAGGAGCTCGACGAGGTCGGGCGCGCGCACGTCCAGCACCTCGGACCGCAGGTCCTGGCCCTGCTCGGGCAGGCGTCGGTGCTCGGGGCGTCGTTCGTCGTGGGTGACCTGGCCGCGCTGGCGGGCGAGCCCGTCACCGAGTGCTGGCGCACGCTGCGTCACGGCCTGGCGGCGGGCGTCGTGCACGCGCGCGGCGACCGCCTCGTGTTCCGTCACGACCTCGTGCGGACGTCGCTGTACGCGGGGCTCGAGGCGGGGCAGCGGCGGGCGCTGCACGCCCGGGCCGCGTGGGCCCTGCGCGCGGCCGGCGCGCCGGCGCACGTGGTCGCCGCCCACCTGGAGCGCGCGCGCTGAGTCCGGCACCCGCCTAGGGTCGACCGTGGGCGCGGGTCGCGCCCCTTCACCCGACGCACGAGGAGTGGACATGCCCACGCGCACCGCACGGACCGCCTGGAACGGCACGCTGCAGGACGGCGGCGGCCAGGTCGAGCTCACCAGCTCGAAGGTCGGCACGTACGACGTCTCGTTCCCGAAGCGGGCGGCCGACGACGCGGGCGGCACGACGAGCCCCGAGGAGCTCATCGCCGCCGCGCACTCGTCCTGCTACGCCATGCAGCTCTCGGCCGACATCGCCCAGGCGGGCGGCACGCCGATCGCGCTCGACGTCACGGCCGACGTCAGCCTGGGCCCGGACCCGGCCGGCGGCTTCCGCATCACCGGGATCGCGCTGACGGTGCGCGGCGAGGTCGAGGGCCTGGACGACGCCGGGTTCCGCCAGGCGGCCGAGGCGGCCAAGGCCGGGTGCCCGGTGAGCAAGGCGCTGACGGGCACGGAGATCACGCTCGACGCGACGCTGGAGTCCTGACCCCGGGGACCTCGGTCCCATGAGGTGAGGCTTGCCTCACCTCTAGGTTGGGCGCCGTGGATCTGAGCGGTGTGCCCACCGGCGGGACCGCCCGCGTGGCCGGCCTCGACCTCGAGGACGGCCCGCGGGTCCGCCTGCAGGAGCTGGGCCTGCGCCCCGGGGGTGAGCTGCGGGTCACCCTCCGGGGCGCGTTCGGCGGGCTCGTCGTGGCGGTCGGCGCCGACCGGTTCGCGGTCGACGCCCGTACCGCGGCGTGCATCCGGGTCGCGCCGGTCGCCGGCGCGCGGGGAGCGACGGACGTGGCGCCGTGAGCTGTCACGAGGCCACGCCCGCCGCGCCGGCGCCCACCCTCGACACCCCGCTCGTCGTCCTCGTCGGCAACCCGAACGTCGGCAAGTCGACGCTGTTCAACGCCCTGACGGGCGGGCGCCAGCGCGTCGTCAACGCACCCGGCACGACCGTCGAGCTGCAGACGGGCGCCTGGCGGACGTCCGCGCCCGACGCGCCGACCCTGCGCCTGGTCGACCTGCCCGGCGCCTACAGCCTGCTCGCCCGCACCCCCGACGAGCAGGTCACGGCCGACGCCGTCGGTGGGGCGGGCGCCCTGGGCCGGCCCGACCTCGCGGTCGTCCTCGTCGAGGCCGGGGCCCTGTCGCGGTCCCTGTACCTGCTGGCGCAGGCCGCCCGGCAGGTCCGGCGCGTCGTCGTCGCCCTGACGATGTGCGACGTCGCCCGCGACCGCGGCGTCGACGTCGACGCCGCGGCCCTCGCCGCCCGGCTCGGCGTGCCCGTCGTCCCCGTGCACCCGCGCAGCGGGCGCGGCACGGACGCGCTCGAGCGGGCCGTGGTGGCCACGCTCGCCGCCGCCGGGTCGGGGAGCGCGACGCCGCCGCCCGGTCCCACCGGTGCGGCACCCGACGACGTCGAGGCGCTGTTCGCGTGGGTCGACGACGTCGTGCGGGCCGTCGGGGGTGTCGCACCCACCGGGGTGCGGACCTGGTCGGACCGGGTCGACCGGGTGCTGCTGCACCCCGTGCTCGGCGTGCCCGTGCTGCTGGCCGTGACGTGGTCGCTGTTCCAGCTCGCGACCGCTGCCGCGGCACCGCTCATGGACGCGGTCGCCGGGCTCGTCGACGGTCCGCTCACGGGTGCCGTCACCGCAGGGCTCGAGGCGGTGCGCGCGCCCGCGTGGCTCCACGGCCTGCTGGTCGACGGCGTGCTCGCCGGCGTGGGGACCGTGGCGGCGTTCGTGCCGCTCATGGCCCTGATGTTCGTGGCCGTGGCCGTGCTCGAGGACTGCGGGTACCTCGCGCGCGCCGCGTTCGTCGCCGACCGCGCGATGCGGGCCATCGGGCTCGACGGCCGCGCGATGCTGCCGTTCGTCGTCGGCTTCGGGTGCAACCTGCCCGCGCTGGCGGCCACGCGCACGCTCCCGCACGCCCGCCAGCGGCTCCTGGTCGGGCTGCTCGTGCCCTGGACCACGTGCCCGGCCCGCCTCACGGTCTACGTGCTGCTCGCGTCCGTGTTCTTCCCCGCGCACGCGGGCACCGCGATCTTCCTCATGTACGTGGCGAGCATCGCGCTCGTCGTGCTGGGCGGCCTCGTGCTGCGGGCGACCCTGTTCCGGGACCTGGTGCGCGAGCCCCTCGTGCTCGCGCTGCCCGCCTACCAGCGGCCGCGGCTGCGCGCGCTGGCCGCCTCGACGTGGGCGCGGGTGCGCTCCTTCCTCACCAAGGCCGGGCAGGTGATCGTCGTCACGCTGACGGTCGTGTGGCTCGCGCTCGCCGTGCCGGTCGCGGGCGGGCACGCGGTGGGCGACGTGCCCGTGGAGGACTCGCTGTACGGGCGCGCCGCCCAGGGTGTCGCACCCGTGCTGGCGCCCGCGGGCTTCGGCGACTGGCACGCGGCGGCGGCGCTCGTGACGGGGTTCGTCGCCAAGGAGGTCGTCGTCGGGGCGCTCGCGCAGGTGTACGCGGTCGACGAGCCCGACGACCCGGCGGCGTCGGGTGACCTGGGGGAGCGGATCCGTGCGACCTTCGAGGAGTCCTCGGGCGGGCACCCCGGTGCGGCGGCGGCCGCGTTCATGGTGTTCGTGCTCGCGTACACGCCCTGCCTGGCGACGGTCGCCGAGCAGTGGCGGCTGTTCGGTGCCCGCTGGACGCTCGGGTGCGTGGGCGCGCAGCTCGCGGTCGCGTGGCTGCTGGCGGTCGCGGTGTTCCGGGTGGGGGTGCTGCTGTGAGCCTGCTCGCGGACGTCGTCGCGGCGTCGGGGCGCGGCCGGGGGCCGGCGTCGGTCGCGCGCGAGCTGGGCGTCGACGAGGGGCTGGTCCTCACCGTGCTCGACCACGCCGCGCGCGTCGGCCTGGTGCAGACCTCGTCCGCGGCCCTCGGTCGCAGCGGGTGCGGCACGTGCCCGCCGCGTGGCTCCCGGCCGCCGGCGTGCGTCGCGTGCCCCCTGACGCGCTGACCCGCTGACGCCCGCGTGTGCCGCGTGGGCTCAAGCACCGCCCCCGACCCGCCGATGACCGAACGACGGTTCGTCCCGGACCGCCCCCCGTCGTCCACGGAGACCGGCATGCCCGTTCCGTCCCGCCTCGTCGGACGTCTGACGTCCGTGCTCGTCGTGAGCCTCGTCGCCGCCCTCCTGGCCGTGCCCGGGGCGGTCTCACCCGCCGCCGCCGCGGCGAGCTGGCCCGCACCGGTGCACCACGGCGTCACCTCGCTCCAGGGCTGTGCGGACGTGCTCGTCGTGGGCGTCCGGGGGTCGGGCCAGACGAGCGAGGACAGCGGTGGGTTCGGGGCGGAGGTCGCCCACGTCCGCGACCGCCTGCAGGAGGCCGTCGGGGACCGGCGCAGCGTCCGGCAGGTGCAGGTCGACTACCAGTCGCTGCCCGTGCACGCCGCGCTCTTCCTGGACGTGAGCCCCGCCCACGTGAGCAACATGTACCTGGACAGCATCGGGTCGGGCTACGAGGCCCTGAACACGGTGATCGACGACTCGCAGGCCCGCTGCCCGGACGAGTCGATCGTGCTGGTCGGCTACTCGCAGGGCGCGCTCGTCGTGCACCGGTCGGCGGCCGTCCACGCCTCGGACCCGGACAAGTTCGCCGGCATCGTGCTGGTCGCCGACCCTGCGCGGAACACCGAGGCCGGTGTCGCCGCGCTGGGGACGGCTGCTCCCGGGACGGGCCTGACCGGCTGGGCCGGTGACCTGTCGTCGCTGCCGCTGCGCGACCTGCAGCCGATCACGACGTCGGTGTGCGACGCGTACGACGTCGTGTGCGACACGAGCAACCTGTTCGCGACGCCCGAGGCGGCCGTGAGCCCGCTGGGCGCCGCGACGGCCGGGGTGGCCGTCCACACGTCGTACACCGGGACGGCCGCGCTGCAGGAGGCGGCCGCACGGGTCGCGCAGCGGCTCCTGGGGTACGCCGTGCCCACGGACACCACCCGGGACGTGCCGATCGGCTCGCCGTTCACCGTGCAGCTGACGACGAAGCCGATGGCGGACGGTGCCGCGGTGAGCTGGCGCTTCGACCCGCTGTCGACGCCCGCCTCCCTGACGCTCACGGCACAGGGCGTACTGTCCGGCGAGATCGGGCGGCAGGGCACGGTCAGCGTCCAGGTGCAGGTCAAGGGCGCGTCCGGCACGTGGCGACGCGTGACGATCGGGCTGCGCGCAGGTGCGGGGCAGTACTGCCCCGCGGCCGGTGACCTCCTGCGTCTGACGGCCACGCCGCGGACCGACGACGAGATCTGGGGTCGGAAGGCCGCACTCGCCCCGACCCCGACCCCGACCCCGACCGCGACCGCGGACGGGCCGGCGCCACCCCTGTCGGCGGCGTTCGGGGTGACGGAGCTGGTCGCGACGTCCGACGCCGGCGTGCTGGAGAACGTGCTCGTCTCCCGCGAGGGCTCCTCGCGTCGTGACCCGGACCCGCAGCTGGCAGGGCAGCGGCTCGTCTCGGCCGAGGGGCAGGTCGTGCGCCTCGGACGCTACTCGGGGCAGCTGCTCGTCTACCGGACGGGGTCGCCGGACCCGGTCCGCGACCTCGTGCTGTCGCCCACCTGGGGGTCGCAGGCCGAACCGCGCTGGCTCCGCGGTGACCTCCTCACCGGCCCGGCGGGGTACTCCCTCGACGAGATCGTCTGGGAGGACCTGGCCGGGTCCCGGTCCGGACGCGCCGCGGTCGACGGCACGTTCCTGACCGGGTCCGACACGGGGTGGTACGAGTCCTACCGCTGGCCGAGCACGTTCGGGTGCGTCACCGACGGGAGCCTGGTGGTGCGCAGCGTCGACGTCACGGGTGCCGAGGTGGTCCGCACGAACGTCGCGGTCGCGCCCGCGAGCGTCCCGCGCGGTGCCGAGCCGCTGCTGGCGGAGTCCGGACCCGACGGGCGCAGCCTCGGCCTCCTGGTCGGCGTCTACCGCGACGGGATCCCGACGGACGTCACCGTGCTGGGGTGGCAGGCCGGGCAGCCGCACCTGCGCGTGCTGGGCGCGGTGCCCGACGACGAGATCACGGACGGCGGCTCCCCGGGGGAGTGGCAGTACCCCGACCCCGGAGGCTCCTACTCGGCGACGAGGTCGAAGCTTGCCGTGTCCGGCGCCGTGGTGAGCCTGCACCTGGTGCAGTGGTGGAAGGACCCGGGGGCGAGCGGGGCAGGGAGGGCCGGTGACGGGTCGGTCTCCGGCGCGGTCTACCGGTTCGCCCCGGACGCCCCGACCCGCCGGTGGGACGCGCAGGTGAACTCGCCCCTGCTCACGCTCCCAGGGGGGACCATCTTCTCCGGTCCCACGCACCGGACCCTGACGATCGGGCGCGCGGACGGCAGCGCGACCGCCTCCCAGCTCTCGCGCCACGACACCCGGGGCCAGCTCACCGCGTCCAGCGACGGCCACGTCGTCTACATGCCCCCGGCCGGCAACGGACCGCTCACCAGCCCGTGGATCGGCACGGACGAGCTGCTGCGGGGTTACGTCTACCGCTACGACGACCCGGCCGCGTACACGCCGGTGCCGGTGGTCGCCACGCCGCTGCTGGGCAACGTCGGCACGGTGTACGCGCTGTCCGTGAGCGGCGACGCGGTGACGTGGACCAGCGACTCCGTCACCGGCGGGGCGCAGTGGACCCAGGGCTACACGCGGGACGGTCACGCCCTCACGCTCGCGGCCGAGAGGTCGCGGACGGCCGACATCAGCTCGCGCTCCGAGAGCATCCACAACGCCCCCTGGCAGGAGGGCGGGCTCGACGTCCACGTCACGCCCGACGCGCACGGGTACTCGGACCTCACGGTGTTCGACGGCACGACCGAGCTGTGGTCCACCACGGTCTCCGACGGCGCCGGCAACTACCGGATCCACGACGGCCGCGTCGACCTCACGACCGACTGCCGGTCGTACGACCTGCGCACCGGCGCCCTCGTGTTCGAGACCGAGGTGTGGCACTACGGCCGGCCGGTCTTCACCGACAGGGACGCCGGCTGCTCCCTGGCCAGCCAGGGGTCGCTCGCCGTGTGGGTGGACGACGACGACGGGGAGCTGTGGGCGCTCGACACGGCGACGACCCGGCCCGCGGTGCTCGTCGGGGCCGTGCCGGGCCTCGACTCCGGCCCGGCACCCGGGCACGTGCGCCACCTCAGCGTCGAGGACGGTCGGCTGCTCATCTGGGTCGTGGAGTACCCCGACACGTCCACGTGGGAGCCCGCCCACACGTTCTACGTCGCCGACCTGCGCGACCTCGCCCGCCCGGGCGCGCTGGTGCTGCACGACGGGGTCGCCGACGCCGTCGACGCCGGCACGGACGACCACTGGGGTCTCATCCAGCTCTCGCGCTCCGGCACCGCCTTCGCGGTCTCCCTGGTGAGCAACTGGGAGTACCGCGCGGGGGAGAGGGTCGACTACGGCGGCTACCGCACCGCGTCGGTCCAGGTCTTCTCCCTGGACGCGGACGCACCCTTCGCGACCGTCAGCCCCGCCGACGAGCCGTACTACCTCTACGGGCCGGCGATCTCCCTGCACGGCGACCTGCTCGCGTGGTCCGACGGGTCGGGGGGCGTCGTGCTGTCACGGCTCGCGGTCCCCGACGCGTCGGCGCCGGCCGACTTCGCGGCCGCGCCGGCACCGACGATCGCGGGGAGCGCCGCCGTCGGGGGCACGCTGCGCGCCACGCTCGGCGCGTGGTCGCCGCAGCCCACGGCCGTCACCTACCAGTGGTTCGCCGCGGGCGTGGCCGTCGACGGCGCGACGACGTCGACGTTCGTCCCCGGCGCCGCCCACCTCGGCACGAGGATCACCGTCAGCGTCACCGGCACCCGCGCGGGCCATGCCACGGTCGTGCGGACCTCCGAGCCGACCACCGCGGTCGTCCCGGGCACGCTGACGTCGGCCACCCCCCGCATCCTCGGGGTCGCCCGGGTGGGCAAGACGCTCACGGCGGTGCCGGGGGCGTGGACCAGCGGCGTGACGCTCACCTACCAGTGGTACGTCTCCGGCGTGGCCGTCAGCGGCGCGACGGCGACGACGTTCGTGCCCGGCGCGGCCCACCGGGGCGCGACCGTGACGGTCAGGGTCACCGGCTCCAAGGCCGGCTACACCTCGGTCTCCACGCTGTCGGTGCCGACGGCCCCCGTCGGCGACCTGAGCCCGCTCAAGGTGGCACGGGCGACGGTCGGCGGTGCTCCTCGTCCGGGCTGAGCCGCGGCGCGGTGAGGAGCGGTGACGTGGACGTGGCGCGCAGGTCCTAGGCGACGGGTGCCAGACTGCGGACCGTGGCTGTGACGACCGACTCGACCGGGACCGCCGTCCGGGACGTCGCGCACGCGTTGCGCGCCGTCGTGCGCGGGAGCGTCGACGACTCCACCCGCCGTCGGGCCGAGTACTCCACGGACGCGTCCAACTACCGGGTCGTGCCGCAGGTCGTGGTCTTCCCGCAGGACACCGACGACGTGCTCGCGGCGCTGTCGGTCGCCCGCGAGACCGGCACGCCGCTGACGTCGCGCGGCGGCGGCACGTCGGTCGCGGGCAACGCCGTCGGCACCGGGATCGTCCTGGACTTCTCCCGGCACGTGAACCGGGTCCTGGAGATCGACCCGGAGGCCCGCACGGCCCGCGTCGAGCCGGGCGTGATCATGTCGCACCTGCAGCAGGCGGCCGCGCCGCACGGCCTGCGGTTCGGGCCCGACCCGTCGACGCAGGCGCGCGCGACCCTCGGCGGCATGATCGGCAACAACGCGTGCGGCCCGCGGGCCGTCGCGTTCGGGCGGACCGCGGACAACGTCGTCGACCTCGACGTCGTCGACGGCACCGGTCGCCGCTTCACCGCCCGCGCCGGGGCCGGCGCGCTCGACGCCGTCCCGGGCCTGGACGCGCTGGTCCGCGCGCACCTCGACGTCGTGCGCACCGAGCTCGGCCGGTTCCGCCGCCAGGTCTCCGGGTACTCCCTGGAGCACCTGGCGCCGGAGAACGGGACCGACCTGGCCAAGATGCTCGTCGGCACCGAGGGCACGCTGGTGACGCTGCTCGGCGCGACCGTGAACCTCGTGCCCGTGCCGTCGGCGCCCGTGCTCGTCGTCCTCGGCTACCCGGACATGGCGACGGCCGCCGACGCCGTCCCGGCGCTGCTGGCGCACGCCCCGCTCGCGATCGAGGGCATGGACGCCCGGCTCGTCGACGTGGTCCGACGCGTCAAGGGCGCGTCCGCCGTGCCGGACCTGCCGCCCGGCGGCGGCTGGATGATGTGCGAGGTCGGCGGCCCGACGCTCGACGAGGCGATGGCCACGGCCCGCGCGCTCGCGGCCGACGCGGGCACCGACGCCGTTGCGGTCTTCCCGCCGGGTCCGCAGGCCGCCGCGATGTGGCGGATTCGCGAGGACGGTGCCGGGCTCGGGGGGCGCACCCCGTCGGGCGAGCAGGCGTGGCCTGGGTTCGAGGACTCCGCCGTGCCGCCCGAGCGCCTGGGTGCGTACCTGCGCGAGCTCGAGGCGCTCATGGCCGACCACCGGGTCGACGGCCTGGCCTACGGGCACTTCGGCGACGGCTGCGTGCACCTGCGCCTCGACGTGCCGATGACGCGCTCGGGCGACCCGCTGCGCGCGTTCATGGAGGACGCGGCCGAGCTCGTCGCGCGGCACGGCGGCTCGCTGTCGGGCGAGCACGGCGACGGTCGCGCCCGCTCCGAGCTGCTGCCCGTCATGTACTCGCCGCGCACGATCGAGCTCTTCGGCGCCGTGAAGGACCTGTTCGACCCGCGGGACCTGCTCAACCCCGGCGTGCTGGTGCGGCCCCGTCCGCTCGACGCCGACCTGCGCCGCCCCGCCGCGCGCCCGCTGCTCGCCGGCTCCGGCGGCTTCGCGTTCCCGCACGACGGCGGTGACATGACGACGGCCGTGCACCGGTGCGTCGGCGTCGGCAAGTGCCGTGCCGACAACCACGCGTCCGGCGGGTTCATGTGCCCGTCGTACCTGGCGACCAAGGACGAGAAGGACTCGACGCGCGGCCGCGCACGCGTGCTGCAGGAGATGGCGAACGGGACGCTCGTGTCGCGCGGCTGGTCCTCGCGCGAGGTGCACGAGTCCCTCGACCTGTGCCTGAGCTGCAAGGCGTGCTCGTCGGACTGCCCCGCGGGCGTCGACATGGCGCAGTACAAGGCCGAGGTGCTGCACCGGACGTACCGGGGCCGGCTGCGGCCGGTCAACCACTACGCGCTCGGCTGGCTGCCGCGCTGGGCACGGCTCGTCACCGCGGTGCCCGGCCTGGCCGCCCTCGTCAACGCGGTGCTGGGTGTGCGGCCGGTGGCCAAGGCGGTCCTGGCGCTCGGCGGTATGGACACGCGGCGCAGCATGGTGGGCTTCGCGACCGTGCCGTTCCGTGCGTGGGCACGGAGCACGGGCCGGCGGTCCGGTGAGGTGCGCGTCGTGGGAGGTCGCGGCGCGGCAACCGTCACGCTGCCCGTCGACACGGTCGACGAGGCCGGCATGCCCGACGCCGTCGGGACCCCCGCGCCGCGCCCGCCGGTGCTGCTGTGGACCGACTCGTTCAGCGACACCCTGTCGCCGTCCGTCGCGCACGCCGCCGTCGCGGTGCTGCGCGACGCGGGCTACGACGTCCTCGTCCCGGACCACGACGCCTGCTGCGGCCTGACGTGGATCAGCACGGGCCAGCTCGACGGCGCCCGCCACCAGCTCGAGCACCTGCTGGAGGTCCTCGGGCCGTTCGCCGTCAACGGCATCCCGATCGTCGGGCTCGAGCCGTCGTGCACGGCGGTGCTGCGCAGCGACCTCGTCGACCTGCTGCCCGACGACCCGCGCGCCGTCGCCGTGCAGCGCGAGACCCGCACGCTCGCCGAGCTGCTCACCGCGCCCGCGCCCGTCGGGCCCGGGGACCGCTGGCAGGTGCCTGACCTGTCCGACGTGACCGCCGTCGTCCAGCCGCACTGCCACCACTACTCCGTGATGACGTGGACGGCCGACCGCCGCCTGCTCACCGACGCGGGCGCGACGTTCTCGGCGCTCGCGGGCTGCTGCGGCCTGGCGGGGAACTTCGGCATGGAGAAGGGCCACTACGACGTGTCGGTGGCGGTCGCGGAGAACGCGCTGCTGCCCGCGCTGCGCGCCGCCGCGCCGGGCGACGTGTACCTCGCCGACGGCTACTCGTGCCGCACGCAGGCCGAGCAGCTCGCCGACGTCTCCGGCGTGCACCTGGCCGAGCTGCTGGCGTCGCGACTGCCCGGACGCGACGCCCCGGCCTGACCCGCACCCTGACCCGCGCCTGACCCGCGCCTGACCCGCGCCCGCGGAGTCAGTCCGTGAGCAGGGCCTCCACGCGCGCCACCTTGCCGTCGAGCTCGCCGGTGTGACCGGGGCGGATGTCGGCCTTGAGCACCAGGCTCACGCGGTGCCCGTGCGCGCCGACGGCCTCGGTGGCGCGCCGCACGACGTCCATGACCTCGTCCCACTCGCCCTCGAGCGTCGTGAACATGGCGTCCGTGCGGTTCGGGAGCCCCGACTCGCGGACGATGCGGACGGCGTCGGCGACGGCCTGGGACACGGACTCGCCGGCACCCAGCGGCGCGACGGAGAAGGCGATGAGCATGCTCCCACCCTGCCGTCGGCCGCCTCCCGCGTCCACCCGCAGGGGGATCACCTGAACGGCCGACCAGGACCAGGGGTGGACCCCGCGTCGCCCGTCCGACGGGCTGACCGGAGCGCCCGAGATGTGGGACAGTGTCCAGGCGACGCCGCACGCCGCGACCCGTGGCGTGGCGGCGTCACGACCGCCACGCTGTGCAAGGAAGGCCCGGACGCGACATGCCGATCTTCGAGCTCGACGACGGGCGCCCACGCCTCGTCCAGCCGATGCAGCCGCTCGCCGGGTCGTTCGCGCAGGAGGTCACCGCCCTGGTCACCCACCACCTCGCGGCCATCGCCGGGGAGCCGCTGTTCGTCGTGCGTGCCCGCGGGACGTCCGACCGCGCGGACCTGCCCGAGCTGCTCGCCCTCGACGCGTCGGGACGTCCCGTCGTCGTGGCCGTCGCCCAGGTGCTGGACGACGACGCGATCGTCGCCGCGCTGCGCCACGGCGGGGCCGCGGCCCGGATGACCACCGCCGACCTGTCCCGCGCCTACCACGTCGACCCCAGCCGGTTCGCGGTCGACTACGCGGCGTTCCGCGAGCACGTCCCGTTCGGAGCGGCCGCCGGCCGCGGGCGCGGCGGCGTGCGGCTGCTGCTGCTGTGCTCGGAGGTCGCGGCCGAGGCCGCCGACACCCTCGGGTTCCTTCGTGGTGGCGAGCACCAGGTGGACGTCCTGCAGGTCGGCGTGGTCCGCGGGGACGAGCGCCGCCTCGTCGAGGTGTCCCCGCTGGCGCTGCACGAGGGGGTCCGCCGGACCGTCGAGCCGACCGCGCTGCGGCTCGTGCGCTCGAGCGAGGCGTTCGCCACCGCGATGGCCTACGAGCCGGAGCCGGAGCGCGGCCAGGGGCTGCCGGCGGGCCGGCCCAAGTCCCTGCCGACGGGCGAGCTGCGCGCCGTCACGCCGCAGGAGCGGACCGCGCCGCCCGCCCCCACGCCCATCGGGCGGCGCGGCAGCGTCACCGAGCCGACGCCGCTGCCGTTCCGCACCGCCGGACCCACCGCCCAGCCCCCCGAGCCGCCCGCGGACTCGCCCCGGCCCGGTGGGCCCGGCCGGCCCGACGTCACGGAGTGGCCGCGCGACGCGTCGGTGCCGCCGTCGGCGTCGACGACGCAGGGTCCGCCGACGCTGACGCCCGTGGCCGGCCTGCGCGCGGCCGTCGTCGACGGTGCCGGTGCGCGCCCTGCCGACGCGGACGCCCCGACCCCGCCGCGCGGGCAGGCCGCTGCCGAGGTCCCCGACGCGGCACCCGACGAGAGCCGCCGGCCGCAGCGCCCGGACTGGCCGTTCCCGGAGCTCGCGATGCTCGCCAAGCGACGGCGGGCGGTGACGACCCTGGTGTGGGTGCGTGAGCGGCGCGGGCAGCGGTTCTCGGCGCTGCTGCGCTCCGACGGCATGATCGAGCTGCCCGACGGGGAGGTCCTCGCGGACCCCGACGTGGCCGCGCAGACGGTGTCCGGCGTCGAGGGCGTCGACGGCTGGCGGGCCTGGCGCCTCGGCGACGGCGGCCCCACGCTCTCGGAGGCCACGGGCGCGCTGTGACGCGCCGACCCGCGAGGGGTCAGGCCCACCCGTAGGCGACGAGCCAGCGCGTCAGCTCGGCGTAGAACCGCTCACGTGCCGGCCGCGCGGACAGGGTGAGGTCGTGCATGCCCCCCGCGATCCGCACCGTCGTCACGACCGGGCCGAGCTGCACGGCGCGGCGGGCGATGGCCTCGGTGTCCAGGACGATGTCGGCCGAGCGCATGTCCTCCGTCCAGCGCGCGCTGATCAGCGTGCGGTCGGACATCAGCGTCAGGACGGGCACGGTGATGCCGAGGCCGCGGGCCACCGCCGCGTGGCCGACCATGACGGCGCTGAGCCAGCCGGCGCGCACCGGGAACGACGGGGTCGGGCGCCACCGCGCGTCGACCGTCCAGTCGCCGCCGGTGGCGGCGTCGATGGTGCGGGCGTAGTAGCCCGGGTCGATGTTCGGCAGCGCCGCCTTGGGCGTGAAGCGCGCGAGCCGGCTGATGGCGGGCGCCGAGAGGTGGCGCGCGAGCGAGGAGCCCTGCAGCTCGAGCCACGGCGAGTTGAGCACGAGCCCCCGCACGACACCCGGGTGCCGGGCGAGCCACAGGCTGAGCACGAGTCCGCCCGTCGAGTGACCCATGAGGATGACGCGTGCGACGGACCCGAGCTCGGCACGCAGCACGTCGAGGGCGGCGCCGATCTCCTCGTCGTACGTCCGCAGGTCGTCGACGTACCCGGGCGTCTGGTGGTCGCGCAGGGACCGGCCGTACTTGCGCAGGTCCAGCGCGTAGAACGCGGCACCCTGGGCGTGCCAGAACCGGGCGAGCGGCGCCTGGAAGAAGTAGTCCGACCAGCCGTGGACGTACAGCACCGCCCGGGCGGGGCGCAGCGTCGGGTCGGGCAGGTGCCGCACGAGCGTCGCGGTGACCTCGCCCTCGTCGTCGTCGGCGAGGTCGAGGCGGCGGGCCTCGAACCCCTCCCCGAGGGCGTCGGGCGACCAGTCGGCCGTCAGGGTCGACCCGTCCCACGTGGACGTCGCCGGGGGCGACGGCCGGGCGGGCACCTCGGACGACGGCACGGCTCAGACCTCGAGGACGATCTTGCCGACGTGCGCGCCCGAGGCGAGGCGTGCCAGGCCGTCCGCGGCGCGCGCGAGCGGGTACGTCGAGTCGACGAGGGGGCGCACCCCGGTGCGGGCCAGGAACGCCAGGACGTGGCCGAGCTCGTCACGCGTGCCCATCGTGGCGCCGACGATGCTGATCTCCTGGAAGAACACCCGGGTGAGGGACGCCGGTCCCGGGTCACCGGAGGTCAGCCCGGCGACGACGATCCGCCCGCCCGGTCGCACGGAGCGCACCGAGTGCTCCCACGTGGCCCGCCCGACCGTCTCCAGGACGACGTCCACGCGGCCGACGCGCGCACCGGGTTCGACGGCCAGCGCCGCACCGAGCCCCAGCGCCCGCTCGCGCTTGGTCGCGTCCCGGCCCGTCACGACCATCTCGAGGCCCGCGGCGGCGCCCAGCTGCACCGCCGCCACCGCGACCCCGCCGCCGGCGCCCTGCACGAGCACCCGCTGCCCGGGCTGCGCCGCACCGGACCGGAACAGCATGCGGTACGCCGTCAGGTAGGCGGTCGGCACGCACGCGGCCTCGACGAACGTCAGCTCCGCGGGCTTGGCGACGAGGTTCCACGCGGGGACGGCCACGCGCTCGGCGAGCGTCCCGGGGTAGCGCTCGGAGAGCAGGGTCCGGGGCTCGTCGGCCGGGACGCCGCGCCCGTCGGGACCGCCCACGACCGCGTGCACCACGACCTCGCGCCCGTCGTCCGTGACGCCGGCCGCGTCGGTGCCCAGCACCATCGGCAGCTGCTCGGCCCGCAGGCCCACCCCGCGCAGCGACCACAGGTCGTGGTGGTTGAGCGAGGCGGCACGCACGTCCACCGTGCTCCACCCGTCGGGGGCCGATGGCGCGGCGGCGTCCCCGACCTGCAGACCCGCCAGCGGGTCGTCGGGGGAGAAGGACACCACGCGCGCCGACAGCATGCCCCCACGCTATCCGCCCACCCCCACCCCCACCCCAGGTGGTGACAGAGCAATCCCGCCCCCCAGGTGGTGACAGCGCAATCCCGCCCGCCCCCGGCTGGTGAGAGC
>NZ_BONP01000017.1 GCF_016862775.1 Cellulomonas phragmiteti
ACCAGACGACCGGCCGGCCGAGAACGGGCGCGTGGACGGGTCGTGGCGTCGGCCCAGCCAGGTGCTCAGTCGAGAGGGCAGCTGCGGAGGCGATGCGCCGCCGCCCTGCGTGCGCCAAAGATCTCGCCCAGATGCGCTATGGCGTGTGATGCCAGGACGGTGTGACGCGGCCGGTCGGCGGGAGGCTCGCGACGTCCTTGACGCACTGGTGTCGGGGTGCCGGATGCTCCGCGCGGCTGTTTCACGTGGAACCGACACCCGTGGGTCGTGCGATCGGAGGCGAGAGACTCTGCCGCTGGGGGAGTAGCCGCCGAGCAGGCAATGTCTGCGGCTGGCGACTTCCCCTCTGGTTCGGCGCAAGCCTGGTCGCGCGCAGGGGCGCGGGGCCGGACGTGAGCGGGTCTGGCGGGCGCGGCGGGGACCTCTTACGCGGCCCAGTGTGAGGCCGCGCTTCGGATGGCGCACGACCTCCGACCGGTGCGCCTGAGCGAGGCGCGGTCGGCGCGGGAATGCCGGGTGAGGCAGGAAGACGTGGGCCACGAGCCGCGCGGCGGCGACGGCGTCGCGTGGTGGGCGTGTCCACGTGGGGGGAACCCCGGGCGGCCGATGCCCGGGGCTGGAGACGATGGGGTGGACGACCCGTGCGGCAGGGGCTCACGCGCGACAGACCGGCGACGGCGGGGGAACGACCGGCGCGTCGTCCGACCATGCGCGACGGACGTGGCGTGGCGTGACGAACCGGGCTTTGGGGGAGCAGCCGACGCTGGGCCGACCGTCCCGCACGGTGGTCCGGGCATGGCTGGTGCTGAGAGGCGCCGAGGTGGGGTGAGGACCGGTCGGTACGCGGGGAGGCTGGGGGCGACCGCGACCGTCGGAGAGTGACGTGTGCGGGCGTGAGTCGTGCCGGACACTGCGCGGCGTACCCGACGTCGCGGTGCTACATGCGCGGCGAGCCGGCGGCGCGGCCACCGTGGCTCGCCGCGCCCATGGCGTGACCGGGTGCTGGGCCGCGCGGGACGATCGCCGTGCCATTCCCAGCAGCAGAGGCGTCTCGTGCGGGACCTCGGACGCGCTGTCGGGCTCGCTGGCTCATGGTCCGCGGTCCTCGTGACGGCCGGGCGGACAGCGACAGGTTGACCCGCGCACAGCTTGTCCACCGCGCGGAGTGGGGCACCGCCGCGGCGGCGCCGCGCGGGGTACCGTATGCCCGCAACGACTGTGGAGCTCGGCGTCCGGGCCACCGGTGTTCGTTTCACGTGGAACAGGAGCCATCGGGTGTCAGAAGAGCCGAGCGCCGACTCTGAGGTCGACGCGTCGGTCGACCCCTGGAACGGGGACGCGCGACTTCCCGCCTACTTCGGGGACGCGTGGCCGGCGATCGAGCGATTTCACGCCTTCCTCGTCGACCAGGGAGAGCTCCGAGGTCTCCTCGGTCCGCGTGAGCTGCCGCGGCTCTGGGAGAGGCATCTTCTGAACTCGGCTGCCGTCGTCCCGTTCATCCCGGACGAAGGAGTGGTCGTGGACGTCGGGTCGGGCGCCGGCCTGCCGGGCGTGGTCATCGCCGCCATGCGCCCGCGTGCGCAGGTGATTCTGGTCGAGCCCATGGAGCGCAGGGTCGCGTGGCTCCTCGACGTGATCGAGCGGACGGAGCTGGCGAACGTCGAGGTCAGGCGAGCACGTGCGCAGGAGCTCGACGGTGCCCTCGAGGCGGACGTCGTCACCGCTCGCGCTGTCGCGTCGCTCGACAAGCTCTTCCGGTGGTGCGCGCCTCTGGTGCGGGAGGGCGGAGCGCTGCTGGCGATGAAGGGTGCGCGGGCTGCCGACGAGCTCGCAGCAGCAGGCAAGGTCATGCGCTCCGTCGGCCTCTCCGACGGGCGTGTGCACGAGGCGACCACGATCGCCGGGACCGAGCCCACGCGGGTCGTATCGGCTGTCCGAGGAAGAGGTACGCGTGTTCGGTAGGAAGAAGCGCCGCGAGGAGCGGGAAGCGGCCGAGCGGGCGGCGGCACAGCCCGCCGTCGAAGCCACGCCCGATCCGGTCCGCTCGTCGAGCACGACCCCGGAGATCCAGGCGCCGGAGGCGACGAGCACGTTCGCCGCGCCCCAGAGCGCGGCGCCTGCAGGCACCTCCACCAGGATCACCGACCCGGCACCTGCACGCTGGTCGGCCCAGGACCTGGGCAGCGCACAGGTGGGAAGCGGCGCGTCGCCGGACTCCGCCGGCGTGTGGCGACCGCCAGCCGGGGGAGCGGGCGACGAGAACTCGTTCAGGCCTGCCAGCGCATCCGATGGAGCGACGACGACACCCGTGACGGCCCTGGGAGCGACGGGGACTGCCCGGGGTGCCGTGGCACCAGCCGCGCCGACCTCGGGAGGGGAAACGGTGACCGATCGTGCGCCAGCGCCGGGGCAGTTCCCGGCGTTCGCCCACGTTGAGGGCGCTGTTCCACGTGAAACGACTGACCCGGCGGGACTGGCTGGACGTGAGACGCCGGGCTCGGCAGCTCCCGTTCCACGTGAAACGTCTGCCCCGACGGGTCCCGTCACGCCTCAGCCCACGGGTGCCGTTGAGCCGTCCGATGCAGGGGCCAACTCGGCTGTTTCACGTGGAACCCCGGGGGAGCCTGCGACTGCGGAGGACGCCGAGCCGCGCGCTCGGCGCTCCGGCCGGCCGGCGCCGGTGTCCGTCGCCGACATGGGCGCGGCGTACCCGTGGCAGGCAAGCGCCTCGAGCGCAGACACGTCGAGCATCGCGGCGCAGTCGCCGACGGAGCCGCGTGTCGCCGAAGCGGCGTCCGAGAGGCTCGCGGCTACCGAGGCCGGGAGTCCTCAAGCGGGGAGTGCCCCCGCGGGAAGTGCCCACGCTGCGGGCGCCGGGACACCGACCGCCTCTCCCGCAGGCGCCGATGCCGCCGACGGCGTCGTAGTAGGCCCCGAAGCATCAGGCACCGACGCAGCAAGCTCCGACGCACCGACTGCCACGGCGACGCCGTTCGATGAGCGGATCGGCCGGGTCGATGGCGCAGTGACGAGGAGCGCGTCCGTGGGGACGCAGGACGACGAGCGAGGAACTGTGGAGGACTTGCCGGACCCGCAGAGCGGGACCGACGTGTCGTCGGCGCGTGGGGCGCACGGCGACCAGGACGAGGCCCGCCGCGCGGCGCTCGTGGACAGCCTTCCGCGGCCGTCGGCGGACACCCCGCTGCTGGCGGAGCTGCAGATCGACGCTCGTCGCCGCATCGAGCTGCGCGGGCGCAAGTTCCCGCGACCCGAGCGGACCCGCGTGATCACGGTGGCGAACCAGAAGGGTGGCGTCGGCAAGACGACCACCACGGTCAACCTGGCCGCCGCTCTCGCGCAGGCCGGCCTGCAGGTCCTCGTGCTGGACAACGACCCGCAGGGCAACGCCTCCACCGCGCTGGGCGTGGATCACCGCGCGGGCACACCGTCCATCTACGAGGTGCTCGTCGACGGTTCGCCCATGCACGAGGCGGTCCAGGAGAGCCCGGACGTCCCCGGCCTGTGGTGCCTGCCGGCCACCATCGACCTCTCCGGGGCCGAGATCGAGCTCGTCTCGATGGTCGCGCGGGAGACGCGACTGCGAACGGCGCTGGACGCGTACCTCGACTGGCGTGACACCCAGGGCCTCGAGCGGATCGACTACGTGTTCGTCGACTGCCCGCCGAGCCTGGGCCTGCTGACCGTCAACGCGTTCGTCGTGGCGCGCGAGGTCCTCATCCCCATCCAGTGCGAGTACTACGCGCTCGAGGGCCTCTCGCAGCTCCTGAAGACGATCGAGCTGATCCAGGCGCACCTCAACCCGGAGCTCGCAGTCTCGACGATCCTCCTCACCATGTACGACGCACGGACCAACCTCGCCCAGCAGGTGGCGCAGGAGGTCCGCACGCACTTCCCCGAGCGCACGCTGCGCACCACGGTCCCGCGTTCGGTCCGCATCTCGGAGGCGCCGAGCTACGGCCAGACGGTCATGACGTACGACGGCGGGTCGTCGGGGGCGCTCGCGTACCTCGAGGCCGCCCGCGAGCTCGCCGAGCGCGCCGTCCCGGGCGCCACCACCCCCATCACCGCCGGCGCAACGGGCGGACCTGCACAGGAGGACCAGCAGTGAGCGAGAAGCGTCGCGGTCTCGGCCGTGGTCTGGGAGCACTCATCCCGACCGGCCTCGACACCCCCCGCAGCACCGGAGACCGTCCCGTGGACGTCTTCTTCCCCGACGCCGTGAAGGCCGCGGCCGTCGAGGCCGCCGCTGTCGAGGCGGCTGCCGTCGAGGCTGCGGCGACCGGCGGGTCGTCGACGGCCGCACCGGCCGGACCGCCGGCCGGAGCCTCGGCGGACACCACCACCGCGCAGGCGGGGGAGGGCGCGGACGAGGTCGCGTCAGCCGCAGCGGAGCCGCGGTCGGCTCCCGTTCCCGACGCCGACGGCCTCCTGCCCGTGCCGGGCGCGCGGTTCGCGGAGCTGCCCGTGGGGGCGATCCGTCCCAACCCGCGGCAGCCGCGGACCGTCTTCGACGAGGACGCGCTCAGCGAGCTGGTCGGCTCGATCACCGAGGTCGGGGTGCTCCAGCCGGTCGTCGTGCGAGCGGTCGACGACGGCTACGAGCTCATCATGGGGGAGCGGCGGTGGCGGGCCACCCAGGAGGCCGGCCTCGAGACCATCCCCGCGATCATCCGTGAGACCGAGGACTCCGACCTGCTGCGCGACGCGCTGCTGGAGAACCTGCACCGCTCGCAGCTGAATCCCCTCGAGGAGGCCGCCGCCTACCAGCAGCTCCTCGACGACTTCGGGTGCACCCACGAGCAGCTCGCGACCCGCATCCACCGCTCCCGTCCGCAGATCTCCAACACGCTGCGCCTGCTGCGGCTGCCGCCCCTCGTCCAGCGCCGCGTCGCGGCCGGCGTGCTCTCCGCCGGTCACGCCCGCGCGCTCCTCGGCCTGGGTGACGGGGCCGCGATCGAGCGGCTCGCACAGCGGATCGTGTCGGAGGGCCTGTCGGTCCGCGCCGTGGAGGAGATCGTCTCGCTCGGCGGCGACGAGGCGGCGCCCACGCGTCGGCAGCGCCCGCGGGCGGGCATCCGCAACGAGGCGCTCGACGAGCTGGCGGCCCGCCTGTCCGACAGGTTCGAGACCCGCGTGAAGGTCGACCTGGGCAAGAGCCGCGGCAAGCTGACGGTCGAGTTCGCGTCGGTGCAGGACCTCAACCGGATCCTCGGCGCCCTGGCTCCCGAGGACCCGGGCGTCCTCAAGGGCTGAACGGCGACCCGTTGCACGGCAGCAACCGCCACATAATGGGGTCATGAGCCTGACTCAATGATTCGTCAGGAGCCCCTCAGCGCGCTGAGGACGACGTCCCCGGCAGCCCGGCCCGCTCCCGAGACGGCTCTCGAACCCGCTCCGGGAGACTTCGCAAAGTATGCGACACCGGCGCATACCGGGCTCCCGGCTCCTGCGGCACGCGCAGGACGGCCGGCCGACCGGTCAGGCTCCGGATGCTGCCGCGTCGACCAGGGCGCGGTACACCGCACCCAGGTCGTGGCCCGCGGCCTCGACCGCCTGCGGCAGGAGCGACGTCTCCGTCATGCCGGGAGCCACGTTGACCTCGAGGAACCACGGCACACCGTCGTCGTCCACGACGAGGTCCGTCCGCGAGAGGTGGCGCAGGCCGAGCGTGGTGTGGACGGCGATCGCCAGCTCGGCCACCGCGGCCTGCGCGGTGGCGTCGAGCCGGGCCGGGACGAAGTACTCGGTCCGCCCCGGGTTGTAGCGGGCGTCGTAGTCGTACGGACCGTCGGTGACGATCTCGACGGCGGGCAGCGCCACGGGCCCCGTCCCGGTGTCGAGCACGCTGACGGCGACCTCGGTGCCGACCACCGCGCGCTCGACGAGCGCGGTGCCGCAGTAGGAGAAGCACTCGACCATCGCACCCGCCAGCTCGTCGCGCGACGCCACCAGCGTCACCCCGAGCGCGGAGCCGCCGCGCGACGGCTTGACCACGAGGGGCAGGCCGAGGTGCTCGACGACGAGGTCGAGCACGGGCCGTGCCCCGAGCTCCCGGAACAGGGCCTGGGGGAGGGCCATGTGCTCGGGCGTCGCCACACCCGCGCGTGCCATCACGGTCTTGGCGACGGGCTTGCTCCACGCGAGCCGGCTTGCGCGCGGCCCGGACCCGAGCAGGTGCAGCCCGAGCATGCGGACCACGTCCCGCACGGACCCGTCCTCACCCGTCGCGCCGTGCAGCAACGGCCACACCACGTCCGGGCGCAGCTGACGCAGCGCGGGGACGAGGTCCGCGTCGACGTCGTGCACGGTCACCTCCGCACCTGTGCCGCGCAGCGCCTCGGCGACGCGACGGCCCGAGCGCAGCGAGACGTCGCGCTCGTGCGACAGGCCGCCGGCGAGGACGGCGACGGTCGGAGCGCGGCCACCCGGACCTGCGCCGGGCACGACGAGCGGGGCAGCCATCAGGCGACGTCAGGGCCGGGGGCCTGCACCGCGGGCGACCCACCGCCGCCGGTGGCGCCGAAGAGCTCGACGAGCTCACGCTCGGCCGTCACGACGCCGGCGAGCCGACGGACGCCCTCCCGGATGCGGTCCGGCGTGGGGTAGCAGAACGACAGCCGCATGTGGTCCGCCCCCCGCCCGTCGAAGTAGAAGGCCGTGCCCGGGACGTAGGCGACGAGCGCCGTCACGGCGCGCGGCAGCATCTCCCGGGCGTCGAGACCCTCGGGCAGCCGGACCCAGGTGTAGAAGCCGCCCTCCGGCACCGTCCACGTCGCCGACGGCAGGTGGTCGGCCAGGGCGCCGACCATCGCGTCGCGACGTTCGCGGTACATCTCGCGGTAGTCCTTGACCTGCGACCGCCAGTCGTACGTCGCGAGGTAGCAGGAGACGGTGAGCTGCGAGGCGTTGGACGGGGAGAGGATCGCGGACTCGCTGGCCAGGACGAGCTTCTCGCGGATCGCGTGCGGTGCCACGACCCAGCCGACGCGGTAGCCGGGAGCGAAGGTCTTGGAGAACGACCCGAGGTACAGCACGCCCTCGTCGTCCATCGACCGCAGGGCGGCGCGCGGCTCGCCCTCGAACCCGAGCAGCCCGTACGGGTCGTCCTCGACCACGAGCACCCCGTGGCGGCGGGCGATCTCGAGGACCTGCGGCCGGCGCGAGGACGCGAGCGACACCCCGGCGGGGTTGTGGAAGTTGGGGACGGTGTACAGCAGCTTCACGCGCCGGCCCGCAGCCGCGAGCTCCGTCAGGGTCTCGTCCAGCGCGGCCGGGACCAGGCCGTCCGCGTCGATCGGGACGTGGACGACATCGGCCTGGTACGCGCGGAACACGCCCAGGGCGCCGACGTACGACGGCGCCTCCGCGACGACGACGTCACCGGGGTCGACGAACACGCGGGTCACCAGGTCGAGCGCCTGCTGCGAGCCGGTCGTCACGACCACGTCGTCGGGGTGCGCCTCGATGCCCTGCAGCCGCATCACCTCGAGGATCTGCTCCCGGAGGGTCTCGTCGCCCTGACCGGACCCGTACTGCAGCGCGACCAGCCCGCGCTCGGCGACCACGCGCCCCGCGATGTCCGCGAGCTGGTCCATCGGCAGCCGCGCCAGGTACGGCATGCCGCCGGCCAGCGAGACCACCTCGGGTCGGTTGGCGACGGCGAACAGCGCGCGGATCTCGGAGGCGCGCATGCCGCCCGTCCGGGCGGCGTACGACGCGAGCCACGGGTCGAGACGGGTGCCGGCGGCGGCCGCGGACGTGGGGGTGCCCGACGTCGTGCGGTCGGGCGCGGGCGGTGTGGTCATCCGCCGAGTCTGGCACGGACCGGGCGGTGCCCGGCCACGGCATTCCGACGCGCCCGCACACCCGCCGCCGGCGCGGTCACCCCTGGGCGGCGAGCAGCTCCTCGACGGCTTCCTTGAGGACGACCTTGGGGCGCGCGCCCACGAGGCTGTTCTCCATCTCGCCGCCGGTGAAGAAGGCGATGAACGGGATGGACTGCACCTTGAAGTCCTCGCTGAGGCCCGGGTTCTCGTCCGCGTTGACCTTGACGACCTTCACCCGGCCCGCGTACTCCTCGGACAGCTCCTCGAGCACGGGGCTGACCAGCCGGCAGGGCCCGCACCACGGCGCCCAGAAGTCCACGACGACGGGCACGTCGCTGCGCAGCACCTCCGCCTCGAAGGTCAGGTCGGTGACGTCGACCGTGCTCATCGCTCCTCCTCCGTGCGCTCGTCGACCACGAGCGCCGACCCGGGCGAGACCGGGTCGACGACGTCCGTGACGCCTGCCAGGTAGTGCTGGGCGTCGAGCGCCGCGGAGCAGCCCGAGCCGGCGGCGGTGATCGCCTGCCGGTAGGTGTGGTCCACGACGTCGCCGCACGCGAAGACGCCGGTGAGGTTGGTGCGCGTGGAACGCCCCTGGACCTGCACGTAGCCGTTCTCGTCGAGGTCCACCTGGCCGATGAGCAGGTCCGTGCGCGGGACGTGCCCGATCGCGACGAACAGCCCACCGGCGGAGACCTCGCGGGTCTCGCCGGTCACCGTGTCCTGCAGCGTCACGCCCGTGACCTTCTCCTCGCCGTGGATCGCCACGACCTGGGAGTTCCACGCGAAGGAGATCTTGGGGTCCGCCGCGGCGCGGTCGGCCATGATCTTCGAGGCCCGCAGCTGGTCGCGGCGGTGCACCATCGTCACCGTCCTGCCGAAGCGGGACAGGAACGTGGCCTCCTCGACCGCGGAGTCCCCGCCGCCGACGACGAGGATGTCCTGGTCGCGGAAGAAGAAGCCGTCGCAGGTCGCGCACCACGAGACGCCGCGCCCGGACAGGCGCTTCTCGTCCGGCAGGCCGAGCTCCCGGTACGCGGAGCCGGTCGCGAGGATCACGGCGCGGGCGCGGAAGACCTCGCCGTTGCCGGTGGTGACGACCTTGACGTCGCCCGTCAGGTCGAGCGACGTCGCGTCGTCCCACAGGACCTGCGCACCGAACTTCTCGGCCTGCTTCTGCATGGAGTCCATGAGCTCGGGGCCCTGGATGCCGTCGGGGAAGCCGGGGAAGTTCTCGACCTCGGTCGTGTTCATCAGCGCACCGCCGGCCGTCACCGAGCCGGCGACGACGACGGGTGCCAGGCCGGCGCGCGCGGCGTAGATCGCGGCGGTGTACCCAGCCGGGCCGGACCCGACGACGACGAGGTCACGCACGTCGGTGGAGGTGGTCTGCACGTCGGGTTCGGTCACAGGGTGCCTCGCTGGGTCGGTCGACGTCGTCGTGGTCGCGGCGACGGGGCCGCCGTGCGGCCCGGGATCTGGCTCGTCCAACCGATGGTAGGACGCTTCTGTTCCCCACCGCGGGCGCCGTCCACCGGCGGTGGCGGCCGCCCGCTCAGGAGACGGTGATCTCGGTGACCTCGATGCGGAACTGGCCCGCGGCGTTGGTCGGGAGCTCGGTGAAGTACAGAACGATGGTCGAGGCCTGGACGGGCTGCGCGAACGTCAGGTCCGTGGTCTGGCTGAGGGTGCTCGACGCGAGCAGCTCGCCCTCCGTCGGCGTCGCACCGGTCGTCGCGCGCACCTCGACGTTGCCCCCGGTGCCGTTGACGTTGAGGGTCACCCCGGAGACGGTCGACTCCGCGGCGAGTGTGAGCTCGAGGCCCATGCCCTCCTTGAGCCCGCCGAAGTCGGGGCGGTTGTAGGTGTAGGAGAACCAGAAGGTCGACGGGTCCCCGTCGATCGCGAGCTCGACGTTCTCGACGCGCTCACCCTCCGGGTTCGTCGGGTCGAACGTGCGGATCGACGCGATGGCCGGCGGGGGTCCCGCCGCCGGCTCCTCCTCGACGGGCTCCTCCGCCGCGGGCGGGGCGGCCTCGTCCGGCTCGGTCGGCTCCTGCTGGGTGGTCTGGCCGGTGCCCGGCTCGCGGTCGGCGACGGGCGACGTGAACAGCGCGCGTGCCGCGAACACCAGGCCGACGAGCACGGCCACCCCGACCAGCACGAGGACCAGGGCCGTGGGGTCGAACCGGCGGCGCGGCTCCTCGTCCTCCACGAACGCGAACGGGTCGTCGGCGAACCCGATCCCGTCGTCCCACAGGTCGGGCTCGGGCGCGGGGGACAGGGGCGGCAGGGAGGCGGGCACGACGGGCGGCGGCGGGCCGCCCGTGCCGGCGGCTCCTGCGGCTCCGACGGGTAGCACGCCGGTGCGCTCGACGCGCCCGGGGATCCCGCCGCGCGACGGGGTCGCGGGCGGCGGCGTGCCGGGACGGGGCGTGCCGGCGGGCAGCTCGTCGAAGGCGGACCGCACGGACTGGCGCGCGACCCGCACGGGTGCTGCGGGGCGCTCGGGCTCGTCACCCGCGACACCGGCCGCTGCGCCGGCCGCAGCGGCTCCCGCGGCGACGGCCCCGGCGGCGCCCGCGCGGCCGTCCGTCTCGTCCGCGGTGCGCCCGATCCGGATCTCGCCCCAGGGCTCGAGCTCGTGCACGAGGTCGCCCGGGGCGTGGGGGCCGTCCTCGTGCGGGCCGAGGGTCACCGCGCACAGGGTGTCGAGGTCGTTGGGGACGCCCGGGCTGATCTCCGCGGGCGGCACGGGCGCGCCGTCGAGGACCGGTGCGGGCTGCACGGTGGTAGAGCGCACGTCGTCGCGGCCGGCGGGCCAACGGCCCGTGAGGCCCGTGTAGAGCAGCCGGACGAGGTCGACGGCGTCGGTCCGGCTGGTGGCGCGCGCGTCGCTCTGCGCGGTGCCGAGCAGGGCCGCGTCGATCGCCAGCCCGGACACCAGGACCCGGCCGTCGGCGGAGACGTGGACGACCGACGGGCGCAGCGCCAGGTGGTGCACGCCGCGGCGGCGGGCGACCTCGAGGGCGGCGGCGGCCTCGCCGACCACGGCCCGGGCCTGGTCGGGCGTCAGGGCGCCGCGCTCGACGAGCTGCGCGAGGGACGCCCCGGTGATCTGCTCGGACACCACGTACCCGACGCCCTCGTGCATGCCGACGTCGAGCACGCGCACCAGGCGCGAGTCCGTGACGAGGGCGGCGCGGCGGGCGGCGTCGAGCGCGGGGGCCACGGCGCCGGACTGCAGCACCCGGACGCGGACGGGCCGGTCGAGGATCTGGTCGGTGGCGCGCCACACGGACACGCCGTCGAGGTCGGACGGCAAGGGGTCGACGACCCGGTAGCGCCCGGCGAGCACCGTGCCCCGGCCGACCTCTTCCGTCACCGTGCCACCTCCGTACCCGCCCCCGACGTCCGGACCCGCGGTCGCAGGCCCCGTGAGCATGCTAGACGGCCTACGGACGCCGCCGCCCCCGCAGGCGCCGCAGGACCGGGCCCAGGAGCTGGTCGAGCTCGCGCACGTGCAGCAGCCGCAGCGCCCCCAGGTACACCAGACCCATGACACCGCCGACGACGACGCACTGCAGCAGCGCACCCGGCGCCCCGGCCGGTCCGGCGCCCTGGACGACGAGCAGCGTCCCGTACCCGGCGCCTCCCGCGACGAGCGCCGCGAGCGCGGTACGGGCGTGCGTCCGCAGGACGTGGGTGCCGTCGACGCGGCCACCGAGCCGCCCGCGCAGCGCGCGCAGCGCGAGCACGGTCCCGAGCACGTACGACACGCTCATCGACACGGCGGCCCCCACCACCCACGCGCTGCTCGGGAGCAGCGCGCGGCCCAGCAGGGTGCCGGCCACGACGACGGCCGCCATCGCGACCTGCACGGGGACCATGCCCCGGGCGTCCTCGTAGGCGTAGTAGACCCGCTGGCACATCGACCAGGCGCCGAACGCGGGCAGCCCGACGGCCATCGCGACGACGACGGCCGCGACCGCGTCGACGACGCCCTGCGGCTCGCGCAGCGCGAAGAGGCGCACGACCGGCTGCGCGAGCACCACCAGGCCCGCGGCGGCGATCATCGTGAACACCGCGACCACGCGCATGCCGACGGACAGGCTCGCCCGCACCCCCGCGACGTCGCCGTCGTGCGCCCGCGCCGACAGGCCCGTGAACAGGGCCGTCGCGAGGGACACGGTGACCAGGGAGTGGGGGACCATGAACACCATGAAGGCCAGGTCGTAGGCGGCGTTGCCCGCGATCTGCGTGCTCGGCGTGCCGTCGGCGCCCGGGGCGGCGTTCGCGACGCGGGAGACGACGACGTACCCGAGCTGGCCGATCGCCAGGCCCACGAACGTCCACTTGGCCACGGTGCCGGCGCGTCCCAGGCCGGACCCGCGCAGCCCCCACCGCCAGCGGTACCGCACGCCCGCGCGCCGCAGGAACGGCACGAGCACCAGCGCCTGGCACACGATGCCGAGGGTCGCGGACCCGCACAGCAGGGCGACCTGCCCGAGCGTCCACCCCGTGGCGCCGGGCACCGTGCCCGCGGGCCGCACGACCAGGGCGAAGAACAGCCCGAACCCGGCGATCGACACGAGGTTGTTGACGACGGGGGCCCACATGTACGGGCCGAACGACCCGCGCGCGTTGAGGACCTGGCCGAGCAGCGCGTACGCGCCGTAGAAGAACAGCTGCGGGATGCACCAGTACGCGAACGTCGTCGCGAGGGCGAACTGGCTCGTGCTGCCGGAGTCGGCCCACACGTGGACGAGCAGCGGCGCGGCGAGCGTCAGGACGACGGTGACGCCGGCGAGGAGCGCGAACCCGAACGTCAGCAGCCGGTCGACGTACTCCTGGCCGGCGTCGCGCCGGTAGGCCCGCACGACCTGCGGCACGAGCACCGCGTTGAGCACGCCGCCGGCCAGCAGCATGTAGAGCACGTTCGGCATCTTGTTCGCCACCGAGAACGCGTCGGCGGCCTGCCCGGTCGTGCCGATCGCCGCGACCAGCACCATCGCGCGCAGGAACCCCAGGAGCCGGGACACGGCCGTGCCGCCGGCCATGAGCGCGGCGCCGCGGCGGACCCCGGTGCCTTCCCCGGCGGTCCGCCCACCGCGGCGCTCGCCGGTGTCGACCGTGAGCGGCTCGCCCGGGTTCGCCGCGTCGCCGGGCACGTCCTGCGGGTCGCCCGGCGGCGGTGCGGTCCCGCTCACGCGTCGTCCTCGTCCCGCGTGCCGCCCAGCACGGGCAGCGGGCGTGTGCCGGCGTCGTCGTGGACGCGTCGTGCGCCGCGCCGCGCGCTCTGCCCGCGTCGCACGGTGCGCACGACGCCGAGCACCAGGCCCACGGCCAGCAGGACGCCGACGACGGCGGTGCCGACGGACTCGATCGTCGGGGACGCGCGCACCACGAAGGACACAGGGGCGGCCAGCGGGGCGCCGTCGACGCTGGTCAGGACGGCCTCCACGACCACCTCGCAGTTGGCGATCGCGTGCACCGCGACGGGGACGACCTCCTCGCCGCCGGCGGGCACGACGACGGTGGCGCTCGGCTCGGTGCGCAGGCACGCCTTGCGCGGCGTGGTCTGCACGCGCACGGACGCCGCGGCGGGCAGGTCGTTGCGGACGGAGAACCGCACCTCGCTGTCCGCGCTGATGATGTTGCGGCTGCTGGTCTGCGCCAGCGTGAGGCCGACGCGCCGGGCGTCGACCTGCGCCACGACGGCGTCGACCAGCACGAGCCGCCGCACGGGGTCCTTGCGCCACCCGGTGGCGAGCGGGGCCAGGACGTCCGCGTCGACCCCCGCGAGCAGGGACGGGGCGTCGTCGGTGACGCCGGCGAACGCGATCGTCGCGTCGCGGGTCACGGCGAGGCGCCCCACGGCGGCCGGGTCGAGGGTGTCCGCGGTGACGGCCGTCGCCGCGAGGGGCGCGCGGTCGGCGTCGTCCCCGCGCGACCCGAGCAGCGCCGTGAGGGGAGCGGTGCGGGACCACGGGGCGCCCTGGACGCCGGCGAGCACCGCGCCGACGAGCGCGGGGTCAGGGTCGGCCTCCCGCGGCAGCGCGACGAGCACGTGCTGCAGGCCCTCGCCGGAGCCGCGGGCCAGCACCGACAGCTCGGCGAGCACCCGCTGGACGACGGTGGCCGTGGTCGCGTCGGGGTCGAGCTGCTGGGGGTCGGCGAGCAGGGTCGTGAGGGTCGCGTCGGGCACGAGCCCGACGACGTTGCCCGCCGGCGACTCGAGCGTGGTCCGCGCGCCCGCCACGTCGCCGTCGGCCCGCAGGTCGTCCGGGGCCAGGACGAGGACGGACGCGCTGCTGCGCGCGGCCAGGTCGACCGTCGCCTGGTCGGTCGTCGGGCCGGACGACCACAGGACGTCCGACCGGGCGGCCAGCGGGCGGGCGCCCTCGACGGCGGCCGTCGCGGACGCCTGGACGGCGGCGTCGAGCAGCCCGTCGGCGTCGGCGTGCGCGAGGGCCGTCAGGTCGGGGTCCGACCAGGGCAGCGCGACGACGTCCCGCCCCACGGCCGCTGCGGAGAGCGCGTTGGCCCAGTCGGACGCGTCGCCGCCGGCGCGCGCGCTCGCGACGAGCGCAGGGTCGACGACGAGCGCGACGTCCGCGCTGCTGCGGGCGATCTGGAGGGCGTCGTCGAGGCGCCGGCCGGGCTGCACGAGCTCGGTCAGGGTCGGGCCGGGGGGTGTGACCTCGGACCCGGAGGGCACCGCGGCCGGCCCGACCACGGGGACGAGCAGGGACACACGCGCCTGGGCGACGTCGTCGCTCTCGGTCGCCCACAGCACGAACGACCGCTGCAGCCCGACGCGCCGCCGCCCGTCGGTCGCCGCGACGGCGAGGCCACGGGCACCCCACGTGTCGGGCCGGTCCAGCAGGCCGACGGCGTCCGCGGGCACCGTCACCTCGAGCTCGACGGACGCGCCCGGTGCCAGGGGGGCCTCGGCGGGCACGGTGGCGAGGCTGCGGCCGGAGCGGGAGCTGTCGACGGGCTCGTCGAGCCACGTCTGCAGGTCGGCGCGGGTGCTGGGGCGGATGCGCTCGAGCTGGACGACGGCGCGCGGGTCGGCGATCTCGTCCCCGGTGGTGTTGGTGAGGCGTGCCCGCACGACGAGGTCCTCGCCGGGGCGCAGCACCGCGGGGGTGACCTCGGTGATCTGCACGCGCACGGGTGAGGCGTCCGCGGCGGTCGGTGACGGGGTGGGCGTCGTGCGGCTCGCCGGGACGGCGCCCGGCACGACGGACGCCGCCGGGGCCGCGAGACCGGCGAGGGCGAGCAGCGTGACCAGCACGGCGAGCAGCCCGGACGCCGACCGGCGGAGGCGTGGGGCCATCAGTCGTCGAGGACCGTGAGCGCCATCCCCGCGAGCCGGCGCTCGTTGGGGTAGGCGAGACGTTCGGACAGGTCGACCACCCGGACCCACTCGACCTCCTCGGCCTCCCCGTCGGGGTCGTTCTCCACGGTCAGGTCGCCGTGCAGCGCCCCGAGCAGGAAGTGGTGCACGACCTTGTGGACCCGGTGCTCCTCGCCCGAGAACCAGTAGTCGATGACCCCGAGGCGGCGCAGCACCTGGCCGGTGATGCCCGTCTCCTCCGCGATCTCGCGCACGGCCGCCTCCTCGGGCGTCTCGTCGCCCTCGAGGTGCCCCTTGGGCAGGCACCACTCGAGACGTCCGGCGCGGTTGCGGCGCGCGATCACGGCGGCAGCGTAGTGCCCGTCCTGGCGCGCGACGACCAGGCCGCCGGCCGACGTCTCGTCCACGACGGGCAGCGCGACGGCGTGCGTGCGGTGCGCGCGCGCGGGGTCGATGCGCAGCGGGTGCCCACCCGGCGGCGCCGGCACACGCCCGGAGCCGGGCTGTGGGGCGGCGGTGGACATGTCGACACTGTAACGACTCCTCCTGACCCGTTCCGTGCACGCGTCGACGCGCGGTCACGTCACGCCCACGCCCTGGTCATGCCTCCGTCAGCGCGGCGCCACGTCCGCACGCCCGGTCGGCGACCTCTGGCAGGCTTGCCGGGTGCCCGACGTCCCGACCGACCCCACCACCGCAGCCACGACCGCACCGGCGACCCCCCGGCCCGCCGACCAGCCCGACGCGGCGGCCGTGCAGCAGCTGCGACGCCGTGCGCTGGCGTCGCTCGCCGCGATGGCGCCCGACGCGATCGACCTGGGCACGCGGTTCCGCACGGCGGGTCACGAGCTCGCGCTCGTCGGCGGCCCCGTGCGCGACGCGTTCCTGGGCCGCGTCAGCAACGACCTGGACCTGACGACGTCGGCCACGCCGGACGAGGCCGAGCCGCTCATCGCCTCCTGGGGCGACGCGCACTGGGACATCGGCCGGGAGTTCGGGACCGTCGGGGCGCGCCGGTTCGCGGGCCGGCGCGGTGCCGGGTCGCAGGACGTCGTCGTCGAGGTCACCACCTACCGCACGGACGCGTACGACCCGACGTCCCGCAAGCCGCTCGTGCAGTTCGGGGACACCCTCGAGGGCGACCTGTCGCGCCGCGACTTCACGGTCAACGCCATGGCGGTGCGCGTCCCGGACCTCGTGTTCGTCGACCCGTTCGACGGCCTGGCGGACCTGGCCGCCGGCGTGCTGCGCACCCCGATCGACCCGCGACGGTCGTTCGACGACGACCCGCTGCGCATGATGCGGGCCGCGCGGTTCGTCGCCCAGCTGGGGTTCCGGCTGGACGACGACGCCCGCGCCGCGATCGTCGACATGGCGGCGCGCATCGAGATCGTCTCGGCCGAGCGCGTGCGCGACGAGCTGACGAAGCTGCTGCTCGCCCCCCACCCGCGCGCGGGCCTCGAGGTGCTGGTCGACACCGGCCTGGCGGACCACGTGCTGCCCGAGCTGCCGGCGCTGCGCCTCGAGATCGACGAGCACCACCGCCACAAGGACGTCTACCAGCACTCGCTCATGGTGCTGGACAAGGCGATCGCCCTGGAGACGGGCCCCGACGGGCCCGTGCCGGGTCCGGACCTCGTGCTGCGGCTGGCCGCCCTGCTGCACGACATCGGCAAGCCCCGCACCCGCCGCTTCGAGCCCGGCGGCGGCGTGAGCTTCCACCACCACGAGCTGGTGGGTGCCAAGCTCGCGTCCAAGCGGCTCAAGGCCCTGCGCTTCGACAAGCAGACCGTCCAGGACGTCGCGCGCCTCACCGAGCTGCACCTGCGGTTCCACGGCTACGGCGAGGGCGAGTGGACCGACTCCGCGGTCCGCCGCTACGTCACCGACGCCGGCCCGCTGCTCGAGCGCCTGCACCGCCTGACGCGCTCGGACTCCACGACCCGCAACCAGCGCAAGGCCGCACGCCTCCAGGGCGCCTACGACGACCTCGAGCAGCGCATCGCGACGCTGCGCGAGGCCGAGGAGCTCGCGTCGATCCGCCCGGACCTCGACGGCACGCAGATCATGGAGGTCCTCGGCCTGCGTCCGGGGCGCGACGTGGGCGAGGCGTACCGGTACCTGCTGGAGCAGCGCATGGAGCACGGCCCGCTCGGCGAGGACCGCGCGCGCGAGGTCCTCCTGGCGTGGTGGGCGCAGCGGACGGCCTGAGGCCCCCAACCCGCCCGCCGGTGCGGGCGTTGTTCAGGGTGTGACGACCACCCGACCCGGAGGCGGGCGATGACGCGCCGCTCCGACGACGTGCTCGACCGCCTCGTCCGCGACCGGTACCCGGCGCTGCTCGCCCGCGCCCGGCTGCTCGTGCACGACCCGACGGCCGCGCAGGACCTCGTGCAGGACGCGCTCGTCGCGACCTTCGTCGGGCGCGCCCGGTTCACGAGCGTCCCGGCGGCGGAGCAGTACGTGCGCCGGGCGCTGGCGACCCGCTACGTCGACGGTCTGCGCCGCCGGGGGCGGGAGCGCCTCGGCGTCGAGCGTCTCGCCGCGCTCCCGGCCGACGTGGCCCCGGACCCGGCCGACACCCCGACGGGACTCGCCGACGAGGTCGAGGCGGCGCTCGCGGCCCTCGCGCCGCGGGCGCGGGCGTGCGTCGTGCTGCGTCACCTCGAGGACCTGTCGGTGCGCGAGACCGCCGCGCTGCTGCACCTGTCCGAGGGCGCGGTCAAGCGCTACACGTCCGACGGCGTGCGGGCGCTGGGCGACCTGCTCGGTGCCCGCCCGCCCGCCCCCGACCACCCGGAGGTGCCCGTGCACCTCGTGCCCGCCCAGGAGGACCGCCGTGGCTGAGCGACTGCACGACCTCACCGACCTGCTGCGCGCCGCCGAGTCCGAGCGGGTCCGCGGCCTGGCCGCCACCCCGACCGACGCGCCGCTGCGCCACGCGCACGCCGCGCTGCGCCGGGCCCGCACCCGCCGGGCCGTGCTGGGCGTGGGTGGTGCCGCGGCCGCCGTGGCCGTGCTCGTCGCCGGCGCGGTGGCGTGGACGCCCCCGGCGGCCGTGCCGCCGGCAGGTCCCGTGCCGACCCCCGCCGGGACGCCGTCCGCGGGGGCCTCGGTCCCCGGTCTGCCGCCGCTGCGGCAGGCCACCGAGGAGGAGGTCCGCGGCGCACCGGACGGCAGCATGCTCGTGATGTGGAGCCAGAGCACCTGGGCGGACGTCACGCCGCACCTGCCGATCGGCGACGCCCACCTGCTGCTGCTGCGGCCCGACGGGGAGGTCCTGCAGGTGGCCCCGGCGCCGCAGGGAGCGGGCCTGGTGCTCGCGTGGGACCGGGCGGCGGCGACCGCCGCGATCCTGCCCTTGGGGGAGAGCACCGGCGGTGTCCCGGTGGTGGACCTGCTCACCGGGCGGGTCGTCGGGACGGCCGACGAGCAGCTGACGGACGACGTCGTCTCACCCGACGGGTCGCAGCAGGCCTGGCGGACCGACGCGACGCTGCGCGTGCGCACGCCCGACGGCGTCCTGGTGCACGACCTGCCCGCGCGGGGGTGCCGGCCCGTCGTCTGGGTCGACGCCGCGCAGCTGCTGCTCGACTGCCCTGCGCTGGACCCGGTGACGCTCGACCTGACCCGGCAGCCCGGTGCGACGACGGTGCTCGTGGACGCCGCGACGGGCGCCGTCACGCAGCACCGCCACGTCCCCGCCGGTGAGGACCGGCCCGTCGAGCTCGTCGTCCGCACGCAGGACGGTCGTGCCGTCGTCGCCCTCGCGCCCGCGGGCGACGTGCCCCGCGCGGAGCCCTGCCGGACCCGGCTGGGCACGGCCGACGGGCTGGACGTCGCCCCGCTGGGCGAGGTCCCGCCCGCGCGCCTGCACCCGGGGGGCGCGACCACGGCGGGGGACCGGCTGCTCGTGGCGGGGTCCACCGGGTGCGAGGAGGGCGCCCGCTCGGGGGTGTGGGCGCTGGACCTGGTGACCGGTGCGGTCGAGGTGCTGCTGCCGCCGACGGTGGGCAGCGACGCACCCATCGGGCTGGTCGACGTGACCCCCGGGCGCTGACGGGCGTCAGTCGACCCGGACCACCAGCAGGCACACGTCGTCCTCCTGCTGCCGGTCGACGAGCGCGCTGGTGAGCGCGTCGCGCACCTGCGTCGCCGTGGCGTCCTGCGGGACGTCCGCCAGCGCGGCGGACAGCGCGGCGATGCCCTCGCGCAGCCCGCGGTCGCGGCGCTCGACGAGGCCGTCGGAGTACAGCACCACCAGGGCGCCGCGGGGCAGGTCGTGCGAGGCCTCCGGGACGGCACCCGGGTGCGCCGACGGCAGGCCGACGGGCGTGGTGCGGGCCCCGTCGAGGCTGTGGACCCGACCGTCCGGCAGCCGTACGAGCACCGGCGGGTGGCCCGCGCTCGCCCACGTCAGGTGCGCGCCGTCCGCGGTGCACTCCCAGCGGACCAGCACGCACGTGGCGACGTCCGCGACGTCCAGCGCGCGCACGAGGTCGTCGAGACGCTCGAGCGCCTCACCGGGGCGGTCGCCGCGCCACACCGATGCGCGCAGCAGCGACCGCAGCTGACCCATGGAGGCCGCGGCCCGCAGGTCGTGGCCCACGACGTCCCCGACGGCCAGGCTCACCGTGCCGTCCGGCAGGACGAACGCGTCGAACCAGTCGCCGCCGACCTCGGCGCGTCGCCCCGACGGCAGGTACGTCGCAGCGACGTCGAGGCCGGCCACGTCGCCGATGACCGGCAGCAGCGAGTGCTGCAGCGTCAGGGCGGCGTCCCGCTCCGCCAGGTAGAGGCGCACGTTCTCCAGCAGCACCCCGGCGCGGCGGCCCAGGTGCGCGGACGTGACGACGGTCTCGCGGTCGAACCCGTCGGCGTCCCGGTGCACCAGGCACAGGACGCCCAGGACGCGGTCGCGCCCGGTGAGCGGGACCAGCAGCGCGCTGCCCAGCCCGAGCGTGCGCAGCAGCGCCAGCTCGGACGGCGTGGTGCGGTCCGGCAGGGACGCCAGGTCCACGGGCAGCGGCATCGGCACATGGTTCGCGCCCGCGGCGAGGGTCTGCGCCACCCGGGGCGAGCGGGTCAGCCACGACGTGCCCTGCGTGCCCAGCGCGTGGGCGACCTCGCGGTGCTCCGGGTCGGACGTGACGACGTGGATGCGTTCCATCTGCCCGGACTCGGCGCGCATCGCGACGAACCCCCACGTCGCCAGGCGCGGCACCACCAGGTCGGCCAGCGCGTCGACGGCGTCGTCGTACTCCAGGTGCCGGGACAGCTCCTCGCCCATGCGCGCGAGCAGCTCGAGCCGGTCCGCGGTGCGGTGCATCAGCGACAGCTCGAGGGTGCGCGCGGCCTCGCCCACCGCCTCGGCCGTCACGTCGACCTGGACGCCGACCCGGTGGGTGACCCGGCCCTCGTCGTCGCGCAGCTGGGTGATCGCCAGCTGGTTCCAGAAGCCGGAGCCGTCCTTGCGGACGTTGAGCAGGACCTCCTGGACGTCCTCGCCGCGTGCCAGCGCCGCCCGCAGCCGGTCGACGGCCCGCGGGTCGGTGCCCTCGCCCTGCAGGAACCGGCAGTTGCGGCCGCGGACCTCCTCGATCCCGTAGCCCGTGAGGGACGTGAACGCGGCGTTGGCCCACACCACCGGGTCGTCGGGCAGGCGCGGGTCCGAGACCGTCATGGCCAGCGGCCCGGCCTCGAGGATGGCCCGGGCCAGGGGCTCGGTCAGCAGGTCGTCGGGCAGGGGGCACTCGTCGGGCTGCCGCGCGGCGTCGTCCGGCGTGAGGGTCCCCGCCTCGGTCACGTGCGGACCCCGAGGGCCGGCCGCGCGACGGGCGCGGGGGTGCGCGGGCTGCGGGCGAACCCGACCGCCCCGGCCAGGTACACCGCGGCGAGGGCGGCGAACAGCGGCGGCGACCACCCCGTGTCCGGCAGCGCGACGGCCGCGAGCGCCGCCGCGCCGACGAACGCGGCGTTGTACAGGACGTCGTACAGCGAGAACGCCCGGCCGCGGTACGCGTCGGCGGTGTCCCGCTGGACGATCGTGTCGACGGCGATCTTCGCGCCCTGCGCGGCCAGGCCCAGCGCGCCGCCCGCCCCCAGCACGGCCGGCAGCGTCACGGTGACGACGAGCACCACCTGGCTCGCGACGGCCAGCAGCAGGCACAGCACCACCCACACGTGCGGCCCGACCCGCGGGCTCAGCACCGGCGTCAGGACCACCGCGAGCGCGAACCCGACGGCGCTGGCCGCCAGGACGTACCCGAACGTCGCAAGTCCCGCGGCGGCGTCCGCGGGGTCGGACAGCAGGTTGCGGGCGATGAGGATGCTGGAGATGAACACCGCGCCGTAGCAGAACCGGTGCAGCGCCATGATGCCCAGCGCGTACGCGGGGGTGCGGCGCGCGACCAGGTAGCGGGCGCCGGCGACGAGCCCGCGGGCGAGCTCGCCGAGCGCGTCGCGCACGTCCCCCCGGGCGGCGCGCTCGTCGGGACCGAGCTGGTCCGGCGCCAGGCGGGTGGCCAGGGCCGACGCGCACGCCATGACGGCGGCCGCGACCAGCAGGGAGATCGCGTCGCGCACCCGGCCCGTCGGCAGCAGCAGGCCCAGGGCGAACCCCACGGCGCCGCCCAGCCCCGCGGCGGCCGCCCCGAGCGTGGGGGTCAGCGAGTTCGCCGTCAGCAGGAGCGGCCCGTCGACGACCTTCGGCAGCGACGCGGACAGCGCGGCGAGCAGGAACCGGTTGACGGACAGCGTGACGAGCGCCAGCACGTACACCGCCGGCCCGACCCCGCTGGTCAGCATGACCGCCGCGATGACCAGGGTGAGCGCGACCCGCACGAGGTTGCCGACCAGCAGCACCTGCCGGCGCCGCCAGCGGTCCAGCAGCACGCCCGCCCAGGGCCCGACGATGGTGAACGGCAGCAGCAGCACCGCGAACGCCGCGGCGACCCCCGTGGCCGTCGACGCGTTCTCGGGGGAGAAGAAGAAGAGGGTGGCCAGCCCGACCTGGAACATGCCGTCCGACGCCTGGCTGACCAGGCGCACGGCGAAGAGCCGGCGGAAGCCGGTCAGGGGCCACAGGGCCCGGAGGTCGGAGATCACCTGCACCTGCCAAGGTTACGTCCCGGTACGGACACCGCGCCGACGGCCCCCAACCCGCCGCGGGGCTGCTCCGTTCTCCAGGGCGGGGGCCACGGACGAGGAGGCACGGGTGGGCAGGCGCTGGGAACAGCTGCTCGAGGAGGTCGCGCGCGAGCGGTACGCGCGGCTGCTGGGACGGGCCGCGCTGCTCGTGCCCACGCGTGCCGACGCGGAGGACCTCGTGCAGGACGCCCTGGTGGCGACCTTCACGGGCCGGGCCCGGTTCACCTCGGCGGCCGAGGCCGAGCAGTACGTGCGCCGCGCGATCGTCACGCGCTCGGTCGACCGGTACCGCAGCGCCGCCGCCGAGCGCCGCGCCCTCGAGCGCCGGGGCGCCTGGCCCGTCGTCGACGACGAGCTCGTGCCCACGGGCCTCGACCGGGACGTGGTGGAGGCGCTGCAGACGCTCTCGCCCCGGCAGCGGGCGTGCGTCGTCCTGCGGCACGTCGACGACCTGTCCGTCGAGCAGACCGCCGCCGCGCTCGGGCTGAGCGCCGGCGCCGTCAAGCGGTACACCTCCGACGGGACGGCGCGCCTGCAGGCCGCGCTGGGTGCCGGCGCCGCGGGCGGGGACACCGTGCCCGTCGAGCTCACGACCACCGCACCGGAGGTGCGACGTGACTGACCTGGGACACCTCCTGAGCAGCGTCGAGCAGAACGTCGAGCAGGCGCACACGGGCGCCGCGACCCCCGCCGAGGTGCTCGCGGGCACGCGCGCCACCGTGCGTCGTCGCCGTCTCCTGCGTCACGTGCGCGACGGCGCGACCGGCGCGCTCGCGGTGGTCGCCGTCGCGGGGCTGACGACGTGGGGGCTGCAGGCGCGGCCCACCCCGCCCGCGGACGTCGTCCCGACGCCGTCGACCGGCCCGACGCCCACGGCCACCACCGGCCCGGACGTGCCCGAGAGCGTCGCCCTGACCCTCGGCGCGCCCGTGCAGGTCGCCACGCCCCGGGACGTGCCCGTCGCCGACCTGCTCGCGGCCGCCGGGCCGGGGTGGAGCCTGGTGACCGTCACTCAGGAGCGCGTCGGCGCGTCGCAGGACGTCATGCAGCCCGGTGACCTGCGCAGCGTGATCGCCCTGATGTCGCCCACGGGCGAGCGGACCACCCTGCTCGACGTCGCGGGCACGACGTCGCTCGGGATCGTGGACTGGCGGGCCGGGGCGCCGGTCGCGCAGGCCTCCGGCAGCGTCGACGTCGACGCGGGGTTCGTGTCCGGCACGCTGGACCTGCGGACCGGGCAGCTCACCCCGGTGCCGTTCCCCTGGGTGCACCACGCCCTGGGGACCGCCGCCACCGGCGAGTCCGTGTGGTTGGTCGCCGAGATGCCCGCGGACCTCGCCGCGCTGGACGACGAGGCACGCAGCCACTTGCGCCCCGCGGCGCCCGGCAGCATGGTGGCGCTCGACCCCGAGTCCGTCGTGGAGCCCGGAGGGGACCCCACGACGGTGCCGCACCTGGCGGGCCGGCTCTGGCTCGTCGCGCCCGACGGGGCCCTGCGGGACCTCGGCGACGTGAGCCTGCCGCACCGCCTGCCCCCGATGAGTCCGGACGGCCGGTGGCTCGCGCTGCAGGCACCCGACGGCGGGCTGCAGGGGGTGGACCTGCGCGCGGGCACGACCCGGCCGGTCGCGGGCGCGCCGACGGACCCCGCGTGCCGGCTCGCCGGGTGGGCCGGCGCGCACGCCGTGCTCAGCACGTGCCCGGGCGCCGACGGCGCGTGGCAGCTCGACGCGGTCGACCTCGCCGACGGTGGCGCCACGCGGCTGGCGACGAGCGACGTGCCCGTGCGGGACGCCTGGCCGCTCGGCGACGGGCGCGTGGGGCTGGGCCGCGTGGTGCTGCCCGCGCCGTGCGACGTCGTGTCCGACCCGGCGGTCCTCCAGGACGGTGCCGTGCGCTCCCTCACCGACGCCTGGTCGCCGTACGACCACGGCACGTGGCTGACGTTCACCGGCGGCGCCGCCTGGACGTCGCTCAACGGGTGCTACCCGGGCACCGGCCGCGCCGACCCGCAGCGCGACGTGCGCGTCGACCTGACGACGGGGGAGACGAGCACCCTCGCGTGGCTCGAGCCCCGGCGCGGCGTCGAGCAGGTCGTCGAGGACGACGTGTGGCGCGTCACCGGCCTGTCGGTCGTCCCCGGCCGCTGACGCCCCGTCCACCCGGCCCCGCCCACAACCCCGCACGGTGCTGCGGCGTTGTAGCCGTGACAGGGTCGTGGTGGAGAGGTGACGACGATGGCGGCGACGACGTGAGCCGGGGGTGGGCACCGGCGCTCGACCGGCTCGTGCACGAGCGGTACGGGGGGCTCGTCGCGTACGCGACGGTGCTCGCGGCCGACCGGTCGGTGGCGCAGGACCTCGTGCACGACGCGCTGGTCAGCACGTACACGGCGCGGGCGTCGTTCGGGTCCGTCCCGCAGGCGGAGGCCTACGTACGGCGCGCGATCGCGTCGCGGTTCGTCGACCGCGCCCGACGTGGTGGACGCGAGCGCACCGCGGTGGTCCGCCTCGCGCACGCCACCCCGGAGTCGACGGAGCTGCGCTCGGACCTGCTCGACGCGGACGTCGCCGCCGCGCTGGCCCGGTTGTCCACGCAGCAGCGGGCGTGCGTGGTGCTGCGGCACCTCGACGACGTGTCCGTCCGGGACACCGCCCGGCTGCTCGGACTCAGCGAGGGCGCGGTGAAGCGGTACGTCTCCGACGGCGTCGCGACCCTCAACGCCCTGCTGGGCACCCGCTCCCCGACGGCCGAGCCGATGTCCGTCACCCTCGTCGACCGCCAGGAGGTGCGTCGTGACGACCGATGACCTGACCGCCCGCCTCGAGCGCGCGCTGGGCCTGCAGGAGCAGCACGAGGGCGACGTCCGGCCGGACGCCGCGGCGCTCGCGGACCTGCACGACCGCGTCGCCCGCGGCCGGCGGGGGCGCCTCGCGTCGCACGCGGCCGTCGCGGCGGCGGTGGTCGGGGTGCTCGGCGTCGCCGGGTGGTTCGGGCTGCAGGCCCGCACCGTCCCGCAGCCCGCGCACACCCCGACCCCCTCGGTCACGGCCGCACCGACCCCTGCGCCGACGCCCGCGCCGAGCGCGGTCGCCTCCGCGGCGCCGCTCGAGCCGGTGGCGCTGCCCGGCCTGCCACCGATGTTCCGAGCACCCGAGGGGCTCCTCGAGCAGACGGGGCCCGGCTGGTTCCTCCTCGCGTACGCGTCGGGGCTGTACGAGCCGCCCGCCGGTGACGGCGAGCGCCACGCGCTGGTGGTGTCCGCGCCGACCGGGGAGCTCTACCACCTGCTCGACGTCGCGCCCGGTGGTGTGACGCCCGTGCGCTGGTCCGCGCCCGGGACGGCCCGCGCGGTCGTCTGGGACGGGCAGGGCGAGTCCCGGGTCGGGACGGTCGACCTGCGCACGGGTGACGTCGTGGTGGACGACAGGCTCCCCGCGAGCGCCGAGTGGGTCGGCATGTCGGGGGCGGACGAGCTGTGGCTGGCGGCGTCGTGGGACGACGCGACGGACGGCACGCTGCACGTCCTGCCGGCCCAGGGACCGGGGCGCCGGCTGGACGTCGCGCTGTGGAGCGCCACGGTCGCGCCCGACGGGCGGACCGTCGTCGGCGCCGGCCCGGGGGGCGTCGTCGAGGCCGTCGACGTCGCGACGGGACGCCGGACGACCCCGGCGACGCCGCCCGGCCAGACGTGCCACGTGGTCGGGTGGCTCGACGCCACGGGCGTGATGGCGTCGTGCGTCGACCCGCAGCCCGACCCGCCGACGTCGCGCTGGAACCACGACGAGCACGGCGGCCAGGTCGTGCGCCTCGACGTCACGGGCGGCCCGGCGCGGACGCTGACCACGCTGGGTCCCGACGGCGTCGTGCCGTGGACCGGGCAGCACGTGCGCGACGGGGTCCTCGTGGCGTCGTCGGCGCCGCTGCTGTCGAGCACCGACTGCTACGAGTTCTGCTACGGCGGCGCGTACCTGTGGACCGGGAGCGACGTGCGGGAGGTGACCACGTCCGTCGACCTGGGCGACGACGTGTGCGAGGTCCGCGCCGGCGGCGCCGGGCTGCTGCTGCGTACCGGTGACCTCTGCTACGAGGAGACGACGGGCTCGCAGTGGTGGACCGTCGAGGAGGCGACGGGCGCCACCCGCCTGGTCGGCCCCGCCGTCGAGTCGGACCTCGGCATCGGCGCCTACGCCGCGGTCGAACGCTCCTGACACCTGCCCCGCCCCGGCCCACTCCGCGAACGTGAGGGGTTGCCGTCGTCAGGCGACGGCAACCCCTCACGCTGCGCACCCGGGGCCGCAGGGGAGCAGGGTGCCGCGCCAGCCGCGCGCGTGGAGGGCTGCCGCCAGCTGGGCCGCCGTCGCGCACGGGGTCGTCACGACGTGGCGCCAGCGGTAGCGCAGCGTGACGTCCCCGCCGGCCACCCGCACGGCGTTGTCCCGCCACACGTCGCCGTCGGCGCGGCCCGCGTGCGCGAGGCGCCCGTCGAGCTCGACCCGCATGCCGAGCCGCTCGAAGCGACGGTCGGCGCGGACCCACCCGCCGTCGAGCCGCTCGCGCACCTGCGCCTGCGAGCGCGGCAGTCCGTGCGCACGCTCGACGTCCCGGTCGTAGCGGTGCTCCAGCGGGGACTCGACGCGCGCGTCCGGATCGCCCAGCAGGCCTGCCGCCAGACGTCGGTGCCGCAGCCGGGCACGGCCGTCGAGCACGGCGAGGAGCCGGTGCCGCGGCACCCCGAGCCGCACCGCCTCGCACAGCACCGCCACCACGGCGTCGTCGTCGAGCGCGTGCGCCACGAGGTCGACCGCGGTGCCGGCGACGTCGGTGCAGCGCAGCGACCCGGACGCGCGAGGCATCTCCCGACGTCGGTGGACCCGCAGCCCGGCCCGGGCGTCGACGGTGCGCTCCGCGGGGACGCTCACGACGAGGACCGGCCCCGGCGACGTCACGAGCCCGTGCGCGTACCCCGCGGACCGGTGCGACAGGGCGGCGTCCCTCCCGGCGGCCAGCACGGCGCCCTGCGCGCGCTGCCGCCACGACGGCACGCCCGACTGCAGCAGCACGACGCCGCGGTGCAGCCGCTGCCAGGCGCCCGCGCGCACACGTCGCGCGGTCACGGTGTCGGTGACGCCGGCCCGGGCGAGCATCCCGGTGGTCGTGACCCCGTCGTGCCGGACGACGCGGCTGCGCAGCGGCTCGGGCAAGGAGTCGACGTCGGGAAGACCCCGCACGTCGACCCGGCGGGCGTCGAGAGGAACGGCCACACCCCATCCCACCGCACCGACCCCCCGACGGGCCGGTCGACCACCCATCTGTGGACGACGCCGACCGAGTCGTGAGGGGTTGCCGTCGGGAGACGACGCCCAACCCCTCACGTCGAGGACCACCCCAACCCCGTGGGAACCTGCGGCGTCTAACTCGCATGGACGTGAGGACACGGGCGGTGGGGTCGTGAGGAGACCGGGGTGGCAGCCGGTGCTGCAGGCACTGGTGCAGGACAGGTACGGCGCGCTGGTCGCCCGCGCGACGCTCGTGACGGGGACCCGCGCCGACGCGCTCGACCTCGTCCACGACGCGCTCGTCGCGACCTTCGGCGCCGGCGCCGCGTTCAGCAGCGTCGCGCAGGCCGAGCAGTACGTGTGCCGGGCCATCACGACGCGCTCGGTCGACCGGGTGCGGCGCGGGATCCGCGAGCGCCGGGCCGTCGAGCGGCTCCAGGCCATGACCCCGACGTCCGTGGTCGACCCCGACCCCGACGTCCTCGGCGTCGACGTCGTGGCGGCGCTCGCGGACCTGGCACCCCGCGAGCGTGCCTGCGTGCTGCTGCGGCACCTCGACGACCTGTCCGTGGCCGAGACCGCGAGGACGCTGAACCTCAGCGAGGGCGCGGTCAAGCGCTACACCGCGGACGGGATCGCCCGCCTCAACGCCCGCCTGGGCACGACGTCGGCACCGTCCGACGTCGTCGACGTCCGGCTCGTGCCCGGAGAGGAGACCCGCTGATGACCGACGACCTGGCAACCCGACTCCGGGCCACGCGCGACGCCTACGAGGAGCGCGAGGCCGAGACCCGGCCCGACGAGGTCGAGCTCGCGCGCCTGTACCGGGACGTGCGACGGCACCGTGCCGCGCGTCACCTGCGGTCCGTGGGCGCCGTCGCCGCTGCCGGCGTCGCCGTCGCGACCATCGGCTGGTTCGGGCTGAACGTCGCACCCGACGTCCCGCCAGCGCAGACGCCGTCGCCGAGCCCTACCGTGACCGCCACGCCCACGCCGGACGCCGCTCCCGGGCCGACCGCGCCCGAGGTCGTGCGCGCACCCGTGGTCATCACCGGCATGCCGCCGATGTGGGAGCTCGACGACGCCACTCTCGCGGCCGTCGGCCCCGGCTGGACGCTGGTCACCTACGGTCCGCAGGACCAGGGTGGAGCCGACGTCCCCGCGCAGGTGGTGCTCGCCTCCCCGGGAGGCGACCTGTTCCACGTCGCCCAGGAGCCCGCCGGTCGCCTCGACGTCCTGGCGTGGGACGGCGGTCCGACGGCCGTCGTCGCCGGCCCCGACGGGCGCGCATCGCTCGACCTGCGGACCGGTGCCCTCGCAGCGGACCCGCGAGGGCTGCCCTCCGGTGCGCACGCGTACGGGCCGCACGCCGCGGGTGAGCTGTGGAGCGCGTCCGATGGCACGACGTGGGTGGTCCCCGCCTCCGGTGACGCGCGTGCCGTGCCCGGCACCGCCGGTCTGCGGCTGGACCTGGCACCCGACGGCGCCCGCGGGGCGGCGGTCGACCTCGACGGCCGGCCCGTGGTCGTCGACCTGCGCACGGGCGCGCGGACGGACGTCGGGGTCGCCGGCCTGCGGTGCAGCGTGCTCGGCTGGGCCGACGCGGCCAGGGTCGGGCTGCTGTGCACCGACCCGACGGACGCGGACGACGGCGGCTTCCTGCCGTACCTGCTGGCCGACCCCGGTTCCCGCCCGCGCTACGTGCTCGTGGCCGCGGACGGCTCCGGGTCGCCCGAGGTGCGCGAGATCCGCACCGGGGAGCTCGTGCCCGGTCGTGTGCTGCCGGTGCGACCCGGGACGGTCGCCCTGGCCGGCGCACCCCTCGGGGACGACGTCATCGAGTGCGCCACGTCCACGGAGCTGCGCACGGGGGACACCGTCTCCTCGCTCGTCGCGCCGGGCGACGCGCGACTGCCGCACACGACCGTCATCGGGGTGGTCGGGGACGTGGTGCACGTCCTGCGGTTCGTCTCGTGCGCGCCGGACGGCGACGCGGGGCCGAGCGAGACGGTCGTCGTCGACACGGTCACCGGGACGACCACGGTCCTGCCGGCCGGTCCCGTGGGTGACTCGACGATGGTCCCGGGCCGCGCGGTCACGGTCACGGGCTGAGGACGCGGGCCCGGGGGCGCCGTCCGGGAACGACGTGAGGGGTTGCCGTCGCGATGCGACGGCAACCCCTCACGAACATGCGGTGGCGGAGGTCAGCGCTCGACCTGGGGTCGCGCTGGGCCTGCGTTGCGCTGCGGGCACCGGCCTGACGCTGCGCGCCGGGCCGGCACCCTCCGCTGCACTCCGGCTCAGCGCTCCAACTCGCCGCGGATGAAGGCCTCGACCTTGGCGCGGCCCTCGGTGTCCTCGGTCTGCACCGGCGGGGACTTCATGAAGTACGTCGACGCCGACAGCAGGGGCCCGCCGATGCCGCGGTCCTTGGCGATCTTCGCCGCGCGCAGCGCGTCGATGATGATGCCGGCCGAGTTCGGGGAGTCCCAGACCTCGAGCTTGTACTCCAGGCTCAGGGGCACCTCGCCGAACGCGCGACCCTCGAGGCGCACGTACGCCCACTTGCGGTCGTCGAGCCACGCCACGTAGTCCGACGGGCCGATGTGGACGTTGCGGTCGTCCTTCTTGCCGGCCAGCGGGCCGTCGTTGAGGTTCGACGTGACGGCCTGCGTCTTGGAGATCTTCTTGGACTCCAGGCGCTCGCGCTCGAGCATGTTCTTGAAGTCCATGTTGCCGCCGACGTTCAGCTGGTACGTGCGGTCCAGGATGACGCCGCGGTCCTCGAAGAGGCGGGCGAGCACGCGGTGCGTGATGGTCGCGCCGACCTGCGACTTGATGTCGTCGCCGACGATCGGCACACCGGCGGCCTCGAACTTCGCGGCCCACTCCGGGTCCGACGCGATGAAGACCGGCAGGGCGTTGACGAAGGCGACGCCCGCGTCGATCGCGCACTGCGCGTAGAACTTGGCCGCGGCCTCGGAGCCGACGGGCAGGTAGCAGACCATGACGTCGACCTGCTGGTCCTTGAGCGTCTGGACGACGTCGACCGCCTCGGCGTCCGACTCCTCGATCATCTGCGCGTAGTACTTGCCGATGCCGTCGAGCGTGTGACCGCGCGACACCGGGACGCCCAGCGGCGGGACGTCGGCGATCTTGATGGTGTTGTTCTCCGAGTTGAAGATCGCCTCGGAGAGGTCGAAGCCGACCTTCTTGGCGTCCACGTCGAACGCGGCCACGAACTCGATGTCCCGCACGTGGTAGTCACCGAACTGCACGTGCATCAGACCCGGGACCTTGCCCGCGGGGTCGGCGTCCCGGTAGTACTGCACGCCCTGGACCAGCGATGCGGCGCAGTTGCCGACGCCGACGATGGCGACGCGGATGGAGGTCATCCTCGCTCCTTCTCGTTTCGCGCCTCGGTGGTTCCCTCGGCGTCGTCTGCAGCGGCGGCCGGCCGGCCACCGCCTTCGGGGCGAGCGCGGCGCGTGCCGCGCTCGTTGTCGATGAGGTCGTCGAGCCAGCGGACCTCGCGCTCGACCTGCTCGAGGCCGTGGCGCTGGAGCTCGAGCGTGTACTCGTCCATGCGCTCGCGGGTCCGGGCGAACGACTGGCGGAACGTCTCCAGCCGCTCGGTGAGCCGGATGCGCCGGCCCTCGAGGATCCGCATGCGGGTCTCGGCGTCGGTCTGCGCGAAGAATGCGAAGCGGACGTCGAAGTTCTCGTCCTCCCAGGCCGCCGGGCCCGAGGACGAGAGCACCTGCTGCAGGTGCTCCTTGCCCTCGGCGGTGAGCTGGTAGACGATGCGCGCGCGCTTGCTGGCCACGGTGCGGTCGCCCGGGGCGTCCACGCCGACGATCCAGCCGCGGTCCGCGAGCCCCTTGAGGCACGGGTACAGCGAGCCGTACGACAGCGCACGGAACGAGCCGAGCACCAGGTTCAGGCGCTTGCGCAGCTCGTAGCCGTGCATGGGGGACTCCGCGAGCAGGCCGAGGATCGCGGGCTCGAGCACGTCCGTGCGTCCGCGCATCTCGCCTCCCGTGCTCGTCGGTCCCGACCCGGGGAGCCGGCGGCTGTCGGCTCCGATGTATCAACTCGATACATCCGGAGACTATGTCGGATGCGCGGTTCCGCACAACACGTGCGTCCACCGCCCGGCGGCGCCGCGTTCACCGCGACGTCGCGACGAGGTCGGCGTGCCGTCGCCGCGCGGTGCCGATCGTGTGAAGGGACACCGCGATCCGGACGTCCCGGGCACGTCCGGGACTGGCGCGCTCAGGCGGTTCGTCCATACTGAGCCCCGGCAGCGCCGCCCGGCACGCTCGCCAGCAGGACCGCCGGGGGTCGCCGCAGCACCGTCGTCGGCACGAGAGGTCCCCCGTTGGCAGCCAGCAACCGCCGCGCAGCGCCGTCGCGCGCCCGGCGCGCGACGCGTCGACCCGCCTCCTCCGCCCGGGAGCGCGGCGGGTTCTGGAACTACCCGCGCCGCGAGCACACGGGCCTGCACCGCTGGCTGCCGTCGTGGCGCGTGATCCTCGGGACGTTCATCACCGGCGTCTTCCTCGTGCTGGGCGCCGGCGCCGCGGCGTTCGCGTTCATCCACCCGCCGGACGCGCTCGCGGAGGCGCGCTTCCAGACCACCACCGTGTACTACGCGGGCGCCGAGCCGGGCACCCCGGGCGAGGTCATGGGCACGTTCGCGGACCAGCGCCGCGAGCTCGTCGAGTACGGCGCGCTGCCGGAGCACATCGGGTACGCGGTCGCCGCGGGCGAGGACAAGACGTTCTTCACCAACCGGGGCGTCTCGCTCACGGGCATGGCGCGCGCGTTCATCAACAACGTGCAGGGCAAGCCGACGCAGGGTGGCTCGACGCTGACCCAGCAGTACGTCGAGCGCTACTACCAGAACACGACGACCGACTACTGGGGCAAGGCGAAGGAAGCGATCCTCGCGATCAAGATCTCCCAGAACGAGTCCAAAGAGCAGATCATGGGGCGCTACCTCAACACGATCTACTTCGGTCGCGACTCGTACGGGATCCAGGCCGCCGCCCAGTCGTACTTCGGCGTGAACGCCGCCGACCTCACGGTCGCGCAGTCGGCGCTGCTGGCCGCCGTCATCCCGTCGCCCAACAACTGGGACCCCGCCAACAACCGCGCCAAGGCGGAGCAGCGGTGGGGGATCATCCTCGACCGCATGGTCGAGATGGGCTGGCTCACCGCCGAGGAGCGCGCCGCGCAGGTCTTCCCGGAGCCGGTGCTCTACCAGAAGTCCGAGACGTACCGCGGTCCCAACGGGTACCTGCTCCAGATGGTCGAGAACGAGCTGCTGGCCACCAAGTTCTGGACCGAGGGCGAGCTGCGCACCAAGGGGCTGTCGATCATCACGTCGATCGACAAGACCGTCCAGGACCTCGCGGTGCAGTCCGCGCAGGCCCTGTACTCCGGGGAGCTGACCGACGGCGAGGTCCCGAACGAGCGCCTGCGCATGTCGATCGTGACGATCGACCCGGCGACCGGCGGCATCGTCGCCCTGTACGGCGGCCCGGACTACCTCGTCGACGCCCGCAACACGGCGACCTTCGAGAAGATCCAGGCCGGCTCCACGTACAAGCCGTTCACGCTCGTCGCGGCGCTCGAGCAGGGGATCGGCCTGGGCACGACGTACGACGCCGCCTCGCCGCAGGAGTTCGACATCGGCGAGGCCAAGCCGTGGCGCGTGCAGAACTACGCCAACTCCAACAACTTCGGCACCATCGACCTCGCCGCCGCGACGGCCGACTCCGTGAACACGGTGTATGCCCAGCTGAACCTCGAGGTCGGCCCTGCCGAGACGGCCCGGGTCGCGGCCGCCGCGGGGGCCACGACCGAGCCGACCGTCGTGCCGTCCAACGTGCTCGGCACCGACATGGTCCACCCGCTGGCCATGGCCAGCGCGTACGCGACCTTCGCCGCCCAGGGCGTGCACCGTGACCCGCACGTCGTGCAGACCGTGCTGGACGACGACGGCATCGTGGCCTGGTCGCCCGACACCACGGGCGAGCAGGTGTTCGCGGCGGACGTCATGGCCGATACGACGTACGCGCTCACCCAGGTCGTCGAGCGCGGCTCCGGCCGGAACAACGTCAAGCCCGTCGGCCGGCCGCTCGCCGGCAAGACCGGCACGTCGCAGGACAACAAGTCGGCGTGGTTCGTCGGCTACGCGCCGCAGCTCGCCACGTCCGTCTCGTTCTTCCAGAACGGGGAGGACGGCAAGTCCCTCGACACGATCACGCCGTGGGACGGCCTGCGGCAGGTGACCGGTGGCTCGCACCCCGCGCTGCTGTGGGCGCACTACATGAAGCAGGTCTTCGAGCAGCCGAGGTACGCGCCGGAGGTGGCGTTCCCGCCGCGGGCGAACGTCGGACGGGTCGCGACGGCGGCGCCGACCGAGGAGCCCACCGAGGAGCCCCCGCCCGTCGAGGAGCCCGAGGTCCCCGTGGACGTCGTCGTGCCGTCCGGCCTGGGCGGGCGCACCGAGGCCGACGCCTCCGGCGCCCTGCAGGCGGCCGGCCTGGTCCCGCGCATCGTCACCGAGCGGTCGACGACCGTTCCGACCGGACGTGTCATCCGCGTCGAGCCGGGCGAGGGCGCCACCGTGCCGACGGGCGGGACGGTCACGCTCGTGGTCTCCTCGGGAGCGCCGCAGCCCTCGCCGACGCCGCCACCCCCGCCGCCGGCGACCCCCGCTCCGGCACCGAGCCCGTCGGGGACCCCGCCGGCCGAGGGCGGCGGCGAGGCCCCGGCGCCCTGACGCCGGTCGCCCGGGCGGTCCTGCCGCCCGGGCGCCCCTGCCCGACGATTCGGTCGACGGCCCGTCTACCGGTACGCTGGGCGACCGCCGTCCCTCGCGGACGGTTCGTCGTGCCCCCCACCCTGACACTCGTCGGGACCGGGCACGCCGAGACGCTTGAGACCCTCCTGTCACGGACCGACCGTGACCGCGAAGACCAGAGGAGGTGGGTATGAGCCTGCGTCAGTACGAGATCATGATCATCCTCGACCCCGAGATCGAGGAGCGCACCGTCGCCCCGTCGCTCGACAAGTACCTGACGGTCGTCAAGACCGACGGGGGCACCGTCGACAAGGTGGACGTGTGGGGCCGTCGTCGCCTCGCCTACGACATCCAGAAGAAGGGCGAGGGCATCTACGCCGTCGTCGACTTCACCGCGTCGCCCGCCACGGCCAAGGAGCTGGACCGTCAGCTCGGCCTCAACGAGGTCGTCCTGCGCACCAAGGTCCTGCGCCGCGAGGCCTGAGACCTGCGTGTCGGTGCCCGCCGCTAGCGTCGGGCCCCAGCATCCGCGGCACCACGCCGCAGCCGATCCGTACGAACGAGCGAGGAGGCCGTCATGGCCGGCGAGACCACCATCACGGTGATCGGGAACCTGACCGGGGACCCGGAGCTGCGCTTCACCCCGTCGGGCGCCGCGGTCGCGAACTTCACGGTCGCGTCCACGCCCCGCACGTTCGACCGCCAGTCCAACGAGTGGAAGGACGGCGACACGCTGTTCCTCCGGTGCTCGATCTGGCGGGAGGCGGCCGAGTCCGTCGCCGAGTCCCTCACCAAGGGCACCCGCGTCATCGTGCAGGGCCGCCTCGTGCAGCGCTCGTACGAGACCCGCGAGGGCGAGAAGCGCACCGTGTACGAGCTGCAGGTCGACGAGGTCGGCCCGTCGCTGCGGTACGCGACCGCCAAGGTCACGCGGACCCAGCGGTCCGGCGGTGGCGGCTTCGGTGGCGGTGGCGGCGGCAACTCCGGCGGTGGCGGCTTCGGTGGCGGCGGCTCGTCGTCCGGTGGCGGCGCCCAGACCGACGACCCGTGGGCGACGCCCACGGGTGGTGGGTCCGGGGGCGGCTACTCCGACGAGCCCCCGTTCTGATCGGCGCCCCGCACACCTGAACACTCCATCCCCGAGCACGGCAACGCTCGGGGCTCCACAGATGAAGGAGCACCACGATGGCCAAGCCCGTCGTCCGCAAGCCCAAGAAGAAGCAGAACCCCCTCAAGGCCGCCAAGATCGACACGGTCGACTACAAGGACACGGCTCTGCTCCGCAAGTTCATCTCCGACCGCGGGAAGATCCGTGCGCGTCGCGTGACCGGTGTCTCCGTGCAGGAGCAGCGCCAGATCGCCCGTGCCGTCAAGAACGCGCGCGAGATGGCACTCCTGCCGTACTCGTCGTCGGCTCGCTGAGAAAGGACTGACCCATGGCGAAGATCATCCTGACCCACGAGGTCACCGGTCTCGGTGCCCCTGGCGACATCGTCGAGGTGAAGGACGGGTACGCCCGTAACTACCTCATCCCGCGCAGCCTGGCCACGCCGTGGACCAAGGGTGCCGAGAAGGACGTCTCGGCGATCCGTCGTGCCCGCAAGGCGCGCGAGATCGCCACGCTCGACGACGCGAAGGCCGTGCGGGACTCCCTGCAGGCCAACGCCGTCACCGTCTCGGCCAAGTCCGGCGAGTCGGGCCGGCTGTTCGGTGCCGTCACCACGGCCGAGATCGCCGCGGCGATCAAGGCCGCCGGTGCCCCGGCCGTCGACAAGCGCAAGATCGAGGTCGCCCAGGCGATCAAGTCGACGGGCGAGTACACCGTGCACGTCCGTCTGCACCCCGAGGTCTCGGCCGCGGTGACCGTCAAGGTCGTCGCTGCCTGATCTCCTCGCTCGCGCGAGCTCACGAGGCCCCGTACCGCTCCGGCGGTGCGGGGCCTCGTCGTCGTGCCCGGTGCCGTCCGTGGCTCCGCGCACGGGCGGTGGACACCCCCGCGAGGGCTCGGCTACGTTGCCTGCGCACGGCGGTCGACCGCCGTGCAGCCGTACCGAGGGGGCAGGACGTCGTGGTCCACAGGCAGCAGATCGGGCGCCGCACGGTGCTCGGCATGCTCGCTGCCGCCGGTGGTGTCGCGGCGGCGACCCCCTCCCACGCCGCGCCGCGCCCTCTGCCGTCCCGACGGTCGCGCCTCGGCCTCGAGGTCGCCGGGGTGCTCCCGGTCGTCACGTTCGAGGCGGACTGGTCGGCCGCGCGGTCCTTCGACGTGCCGGTCGCGCTGCGCCTCGGCGGCTACGCCGGCGCGCGTGACGTCCTCACGCTGACGGTCACGTTCGACCGCCGGGTGCTCGAGGTGACGCCGCAGGCGGTGGCCGCCGCCGACGGCCTGGGGTGGTCGACCGGCGCCGCCCGGGTCGTCGAGACCGCCGGGGACGCCGCGACCCTGCGCGTCGAGGTGCCGCGCCCGGCGGCGCGTGCGCGCACCGGCGAGGGGCCCGTCGTCCTGCTGCCGCTGCGCCCGCGGCGCCTGTACCCGGCCGAGAACGTCGGCCGCGTCGTCCCCCTCACCGTCGAGCTGTCCCGCGACGGCGGCCGGGAGCGCCGCAGCCGCGTGTGGCGCGCACCCGAGACGCTCACCCCCGGGCCGGTGTGGGGCGTCGAGGTCAGCGCAGCCTTCGCCGCGTCGACCACGACGCCCACCCGGGTGCCGACGGCCGTGCGGGTCGAGTCCGTCGGGCCGCACCCCGTCCCGGCCGGCAGCCTGGTGCGGGTGGAGACGGACCGTGCCGTGAGCGGCCTGGCGGTGGCCGAGGCGACGCTCGACGGCGTCCCCGTGCCGCTGTCGGGCCGCCTGGAGCGCGGCGCGGTCACCTCGGTGCTGGACGTCCCCGTCCCGGAGATCGCCGCGGGCCGGGTCCTGCTCGTGCACCTCGCTGCGACGGCGGTCGAGCCCGTCGCGGAGCCGGCGGCGGCCTCCGTGCGCGTCGTCGCCGCCGCGGGCGTCGCCGGGCACGCGCGGGCGACCGGTGCCGCGCTGGCCGTCGACAGCGCTGCGTCCGGTCCGCGTCCGATCCCGCCGAGCGAAGGCTGACGGTCCCCGCGATGTTCGACCACTGGGTGCACCGGACGCAGGTCTGGCTCAACGGCACGTACGGCGCCGTGGCCGGCTTCGTCCGCGTCACGGAGGACGGGGAGACGGGCTGGCGCACGATCTGGGCGCTGCGCCGCGCCCTGCAGCACGAGCTGGGGCTGACGGCGCTGTCCGACGCGTTCGGCCCGGCGACCACCGCGGCGTACGTCGCGCAGGTCGGGGAGCTGGGCCCGACGGCACGGGGGAACCTGGTGCGGATCCTGCAGGGCGGCCTGTGGTGCTCGGGCTACCCCGGCGGGTACGCGGCGGACGGGGTCTGGGACGACACCCTCACCGCGTCGGTGGGGCGCCTGGCGACGGACATGGGCCTGGGCCTGCGCAGTACCGTCGACGTCACGATGATGAAGGGCGTCCTGAGCATGGACGCCTACGTGCTGGTCCCGCGCGGGCGCGCGACCGTGCGTGCGGCGCAGCAGGCGCTGAACCGCGCGTACGTGGGGCGTCGGGACTACGCCCTGGTGCCGTGCGACGGGGTGTACTCGCGGGACGTGCAGCGCGGGCTCGTCCTGGGCATCCAGTACGAGCTCGGGATGGCCGACGGCGTGGCCAACGGCAACGTCGGGCCGGGGACGCAGAGCGGGCTCGAGACGTCCGGGACGGTGCGGCTGGGTGACGTGGACCGGACCCGGCGGTTCGTCCAGCTGTTCCAGTCCGCGCTGGTGTTCAACGGCCACGACGTGGCGGTCGACGGCTCCTTCGGGGGTGGGACGCGCGACGCGGTGGTCGCGTTCCAGGAGTTCGCGTGCCTGCCGGTGACGGGCGTGGGGGACTACCCGACGTGGGCGTCGCTCCTGGTCAGCACGGGTGACCCGCGCCGGCAGGGCACGGCGGCGGACACCAGCGTGCCGCTGCTGGGCCAGCGCGCGGCGACGCTGCGGGACCTGGGGTACGAGACGGTCGGACGGTACCTCACCGGCAAGGACAAGCACCTGCGGGCGGGCGAGATCGAGGCGATCCACGCCGCGGGCCTCGGGCTCGTCCCGATCTACCAGGAGTGGAACAACGCGCCGGAGCACTTCACGCGCGCGAAGGGCCGGGCCCAGGGCGTCGCGGCGGTGCGCCGGGCGCGGCAGCTGGGGATCGTGCCCGGTGCGGTCATCTACTTCCCCGTCGACTTCGACGCCACCGACGGCGACGTCGCGGCGCTCGTCCTGCCGTTCTTCGAGGGAGTGCGCGACGGCGTGGGCGCCGCACGCCCCGGCGAGTACCGCGTCGGCGTGTACGGCCCGCGGCACGTCTGCTCGCGGGTGACGGCGGCGGGCCTGGGGGAGCTGCCGTTCGTCGCCGGCCTCTCGCGGGGGTGGAGCGGCAACCTCGGGTACCCCCTGCCGCAGGGGTGGGCGTACGACCAGATCCAGACCCGGTGGACGCCGGGCCTGGACACGTTCGCGTACGACAACAACATCCAGTCGCCCCGCGCGGAGCCCGTCGGGCCGTCGGGCGTGCGTGCGGTGCCCACCCGCAGCGTGAGCGGGACCACCCTGTTCAGCCGGCTGCACCTGCAGCTCACGGCGCTGCACCACTGGGCGGAGGAGTGTCTGGCGGTGACCCGCGTCAACGACGTCGCGCCCGCGGCCGGTGCCGCCGACCTCGTGCTGCACCACCTGCAGCGGCCCGCGCGCTGGGACCCGCCGTGGCCGGGGCACGCGCCGCTGGTCGAGTGGTCGCTGACGGGCGACGCCCAGGCCGCGACGTCCGCGGCGCGTGCGGCGTTCGAGGAGCGTGCCGCCGAGGTGGGCGGTGTGGACCCCGGCCTGGCGCCCGAGGACGACGACGTGGACGTGGCGCGCTGGGCGGCGGTCTGCCGCGCGGCGCTGGCCCACCCGGACGACGCCCCGGTGGAGGTCTGCCGGGCGGGCGACCTGGGCGGGTGGGCGCTGGACCTGGCGCTGCTGTGGGAGCAGTACGCGCGTGCCCGTGCGACGGACCCCGGGCTGCGGGTGGCGCCGTGGTTCCGCGCCGGGATCGGCGGTGAGGACGGCGGCTTCAGCCGTGCCGCGTACGTCGCGGACCTCGACGGGTACGTGGCCGCCTCGATGGTGCTGCGTGACGGGGTGCCGCTGGACCAGGCGATGAGCCGGATCCTGCTCGAGACGTCGCGGCGCGCGACGTGGCCACGCGACGAGTTCGCGGCCCGGCGCTTCGAGGGCCGGCGCGACGCGGTCGAGGCGGCCGTGGCCCACCTGTTCACGTCGTCGGTGTTCTTCGGGACGACGTTCGCGCAGGAGGCCGGGTCCGACCCGCTGCGCCTGCCGGGGCAGCCGTACGACCACCCGGACGCGCCCGGCCCGGACGAGCTGGCCGAGGAGCTGCCGGCGCTGGCCCGCACGTTCGCGGACGTGCTGCTCGGGCAGGGGTGAGGCGACCCGCGAGTCAGGCGCCGACGACCATCCAGCGCTCCCCGCGGGCACGCAGGCCCGTCGTGAGGGCGCGCGCGGCCATGAACACGACGGCGAACGCGACCCACAGCCAGGCCAGCCCGGTGGCCCCGGGCGGCGCCCAGGCGTGCACGGCGAGGGCCGCGGGGACGTACGCCACGAGCGTGGCGACGCCGGCCCACGCGAGGAACCGGCCGTCGCCGGCGCCGATGAGGACGCCGTCGAGCACGAACACCCACCCGGCCATGGGCAGCGCCACGGCCGCGACGAGCAGCCCGAGCACGGCGGCACGCTGCACGTCGGCGTCGGGGGAGAAGACGCGCACGTAGAGCGGCGCGAGGGCCCCGACGAGGACGCCGAGCACGACGCCCGCGCCGACCCCCCACTGCAGGGTGCGCCGCAGGACGGCCCGGGTGCGGGCGAGGTCGCGGGCGCCGAGCGACTGGCCGACGAGCGCCTGCGCGGCGATCGCCAGGGCGTCGAGGGCGAAGGCCGTCAGGCCCCAGACGGCGTTGACGACCTGGTGCCCGGCCAGCGCGGACGGGCCGAGGCCCGTGGCGGTCCACACGGTCAGCAGGATCGCCACGCGCAGCGTCGCGGTGCGCACGAGCAGCGGCACGCCGGCGCGCGCGCTGGACCAGATGCCGCCGGCCGCGGGCGTCAGGCGGGCACCGGCGGCGCGGGCGCCGCGCGCCACGACGACGACGAGCCACATTGCCATGCCGAGCTGCGCGACGGCCGTGCCGAGCCCGGAGCCGGCGATGCCCAGGCCGGCGCCGTAGATGAGGGCGGCGTTGAGGGCCGCGTTGGCGACGGCACCGGAGGCGGCCACGGCCAGCGGCGTGCGGGTGTCGAGCATGCCGCGCAGCGCGCCCGTGGCGGCCAGCACCAGGAGCATGCCGGGCAGGCCGGGCGCGGACCAGCGCAGGTAGGTGACGGCCTGGGCTGCGACGTCGCCGTCGGCGCCCAGCGCAGCGACCAGCAAGGGGGCGGCCGCCCACGTCGCGATCGCCAGGGCGGCGCCGAGGGCCAGGCCGAGCCACATGCCGTCGACCCCGGTCTGCAGGGCCCCGCGGTGGTCCCCGGCGCCGACCCTGCGGGCGACGGCGGCGGTGGTGGCGTAGGCGAGGAAGACGCACAGGCCGACGACGGTGACGAGCACCGTGGACGCGAGGGCCAGGCCGGCGAGGGACTCGGTGCCGAGGTGACCGACCATCGCGGAGTCGACGAGCACGAACAGCGGCTCGGCGACGAGGGCACCCAGGGCCGGGACGGCGAGGGTGAGGATCTGCCGGTCCACACCCCCGGGACGGCGGCTGTGGACGGCGGGGCGTCGCCCGGGTGGCTCAACGGGCACGTCCGGACCCGACGACGACGGGCGCGGGGTGTCCGACGGGCGGCTCAGGCGTCCACCAGGTGAACGTCACCCGAATCTTGCTCGCTCCACAGCACGTGCACAGCGTATGCGCCGGTGGGAGGGCGCGTCGGGGGCGCTCACCCGCTCTGTCCACAGGTGTGTCCCCAACCTGTGCACACAGGCCCGTGGGGGTTGTCCACAGGTCGTCCACCGGTCCGTGCACACACCCGTTTGGGTCCCGGCCGCACGGGGCCTAGCCTCGCGAGGGCAGGTCCCACCGGGCGTCGTCGGCCTGCGGGGCGCGCTCGAGCGGTGACTGTCAGACGTTCCCGGTAGAACACGTGTTCAGCCGGGTAGGACCAGCAGGAGTGGGTGACAGGTGACCATCGAGGACCTCGAGTACGGGGCGCCGCCGGACACCGGGCGCAGCAGCGGTGGCGCCGGGTTCGACCGCACCCCGCCGCAGGACCTCGAGGCCGAGCGGTCCGTGCTCGGCGGCATGATGATCAGCAAGGACGCCATCGCCGACGTCATCGAGCAGATCAAGGGCACCGACTTCTACCGCCCCGCGCACGAGGCAATCTACGACGCGATCCTCGACCTGTACGGCCGGGGGGAGCCTGCCGACGCCATCACCGTCGCCGACGAGCTGACCAAGCGCGGCGAGATGGGCCGCATCGGCGGCGCCGCCTACCTGCACACCCTCATCGCGGGCGTCCCGACCGCCGCCAACGCCGGCTTCTACGCGCGGATCGTGCGCGAGCGCGCCATCCTGCGCAAGCTCGTCGAGGCCGGCACGCGCATCGTCCAGCTCGGCTACGCGACCGACGGCGGCGACGTCGACGAGCTCGTCAACAACGCCCAGGCCGAGGTGTACGCGGTCACCGAGCGGCGGGCGTCCGAGGACTACCTGCCGCTGTCCGAGGTCATCGGCGGGACCGTCGACGAGATCGAGGCCGCCGGGCACCGCGGTGAGGGCATGGTGGGCGTGCCGACGGGGTTCTCCGACCTCGACCGGCTGACCAACGGGCTGCACCCGGGGCAGATGATCGTGCTGGCGGCGCGGCCTGCCATCGGCAAGGCGCTCGCGCTCGACACCCCGCTGCCCACGCCCACGGGGTGGACGACGATGGGTGAGGTGCAGGTGGGCGACCACCTGCTCGCCGCCGACGGCACCGTTACGCGCGTCGTGGCCGCCACCGACGTGATGGTCGACCGTCCCTGCTACCGCGTGACGTTCGACGACGGGTCCACGATCGTCGCCGACGCCCAGCACCAGTGGGTCACGCGCACGCGCGCCGAGCGGCGCGTGGGCGACGACGGCGCGGTGCGGACCACCGAGGAGCTGGCAGCGACCGTGCGGTGCGCGACGGCCGACGCCCGGGCCAACCACTCCGTGGCGACGGCCGCACCGCTGTCCCTGCCCGACCGGGCCCTGCTGGTCGACCCGTACGTGCTCGGCGTGTGGCTCGGCGATGGGAACGCGGCGTCGGCGCGGTTCACCAGCGCGGACCCGGAGATCGCGATGCGGATCGAGGGGCGGGGGTACGAGGTCCGGGCCGCCGGCCACACGCGCGCAGCGGACCTCTACACGGTGCGTCTCCCGCGTGAGGCTGTCGCCGTGCGCGCGTGCGAGGTGTGCGGGACCGAGTTCACGCCGGCGCGCTCGCAGGTCCGGACCTGTGGACGCTCCTGCGGAGGGCGGGTCAAGACGCTCTCGGGCCCGGTCGCCGTCCCGACGTGCCCGGACTGTGGCATCGAGACCACCGGCCTCGTCCGGTGCCAGGACTGCCACGACCGGGTCGGCACGGTGCAGGCACAGCTCCGCACCATCGGGGTGCTCGGTGACAAGCACATCCCCGCCGAGTACCTGCGGGGGAGCGAGGCGCAGCGTCGCGACCTGCTGGCCGGACTGCTCGACACCGACGGCACGGTGAACCCGACCGGGTCGGTGCAGTTCGCGGTCACCCACGAGCGGCTCGCCCGGGACGTGCGGGAGCTCGTGCACTCGCTCGGGTACCGGACAGGGTGGTCGGTGAAGCCGGTGCGCGGCCGGTCCGCCGCGTCGTCGACGTGCTTCACGATCACGTTCACGACGGACGACGACGTGTTCGCACTCGAGCGCAAGAAGCTCGTCCACAAGGAGCGGCGGCGTCCCTCGACGCCGCGGCTGCACCAGCGGTTCGTCGTGTCGGTGGAGCCGGTGAAGTCCGTGCCGGTGCGGTGCGTGGAGATCGCGCACCCGACGCACCTGTACCTGGCGGGCGAGTCGATGATCCCGACCCACAACTCCACGCTCGGCATCGACATCGTCCGGTCGTCCGCCATCAAGCACAACATGGCTGCCGTGGTGTTCTCCCTCGAGATGAGCCGCAACGAGATCACGATGCGTCTGCTCTCCGCCGAGGCGCGCGTGCACCTGCAGAAGCTGCGCACCGGCGCGATGGGCGAGGACGACTGGGCCAAGATCGCGGCCACGATGGGCCGCATCAGCGAGGCGCCGCTGTTCATCGACGACTCCCCGAACATGTCGCTCATGGAGATCCGCGCCAAGTGCCGGCGGCTCAAGCAGCGACACGACCTCAAGCTCGTCGTCATCGACTACCTCCAGCTGATGACGTCCGGCAAGCGCGTCGAGTCCCGCCAGCAGGAGGTCTCGGAGTTCTCGCGTGCGCTCAAGCTGCTCGCCAAGGAGATCGAGGTCCCCGTCATCGCGATCTCGCAGCTGAACCGTGGGCCCGAGCAGCGGACCGACAAGAAGCCGCAGATGAGCGACCTGCGTGAGTCGGGCTGCCTCACCGAGGACACCCGGGTGCTGCGCGCCGACACCGGCGCGGAGACGACGCTGGGGGAGATGTACGCCCTGGGGCATAAGGACGTGCCGATCTGGGCGCTCGACGACCGGCTGCAGTACGTGCGCCGTCACCTGACCCACGTCTTCCCGACGGGCGTCAAGCCGGTGTACTTGCTGCGGCTCGCGTCGGGCAAGGAGGTCACCGCGACCGCCAACCACCCGTTCCTCACGTACGAGGGGTGGACGCCGCTGGGAGAGCTGGAGATCGGGTCGCGGCTGGGTGTGCCGCGGCACGTGCCGGGGCCGGAGATGACGACCGCGTGGGAGGACCGGGACGTCACGATGCTCGCGCGCATGGTGGCGGGACGCACGGCGCCCGGTGCTGCCGTGTGGGACGACGAGGTGTGGACCGAGCTGGGCGAGCGGCTACCCGCATCGGTGTTCCACCTGCCCAAGCCGCAGATCGCCCTGTTCGTGCGGACGCTACTGACGGCCAACGGCGCCGTGGTCCTCCACGGCGCCACAGGCCGCGTGAGCCTGCCCGCCGACGACCGTCGCGTGCTCGACGGGGTGAGCCGACTCCTGCTGCGGTTCGGCATCTCCACGCGGCTGCGCGCGACGGCCCAGGGCCCGCGGCTCGACGTCGTGGAGAAGGACGACCTCCGGCGCCTGTTGCAGGAGATCGGCGTCGACGGCCGGCACGCCCACGCCGCCGATGAGCTGCTCGCGAGGGTCCGGACGCGTGACGTCGGCACGGCCGCGGAGCCCGTCCGCATGTGGGACGAGGTCCGCACGGTCCTGACGGCTGCGGCCGTCCAGACACTCGACGACGGCCGCGCCCCGCTCGCGCAGGTCGTCGACGTGCTCGACCGCGCCGACCTCGACGTGGACGCGGTCAACGACCTGCTGTGGGACGAGGTCGTGGCGATCGAGCCGATGGGTGAGCAGCAGGTGTTCGACGCCACCGTCGTCGGCACCCACAACTTCATCGCCAACGGGATCGCCGTCCACAACAGCATCGAGCAGGACGCCGACATGGTCATCCTGCTGCACCGTGAGGACGCGTACGAGAAGGAGTCCCCGCGTGCGGGGGAGGCGGACCTGATCGTGGCGAAGCACCGTAACGGCCCGACGGACACCATCACCGTCGCGTTCCAGGGGCACTACTCGCGTTTCGTGGATATGCAGATGTAGCCCCGTGTCGACGTGCAGCCTAGTTTTCGCAATCGTGCAGATACGTTTCGTAGGCTGTCGGCGACCTCGCGGCGAGTGAACGATCGGCAGCCCGCGGCGTGCTGTCCGTCGGGGCGTGCACCCCTCGCGGGTGCCTGACTGCCACCAGCCCGCAGGCTTCGCGACCGTGGGCAGGCAATCGGCGCACACCAACATGGCAACGGACTGTCAGCACGGGCCCAGCGCGCCGCGCCGGGCGGAGAGACGGTCGGACGATCCGGCGTAGCGTGATCGCGCGAGGTGCTCAGTTGACCCCCTCGGCGCTACAGGTTCGGTGTCACCTACTCGTGCAGCAGACCCCTTCGCGCACTGCGCTGTTCGGGTGGTTCACCATGAAACGCCGGACTCGCGCAACGGCACCGGGCTACGGTCCAGCCGACAGCGCAGCAGCAGCGCGAGCAAGGGGGCAGCATGCGGCCAGCGGTCGGTACCGCGCTCGCCCTGCTCGTCGTTGCCGTCGTTGCGGCGTGCGGACCGGACGGCACAGGGGACACACCTGAGACCCGGCCACCCGTCGCAGCCCCGAGCAGCGACGAAGAAGCCACGATCGAGGACTACTGCGACGCCGTCCACCAGGTCAACTGGGTCGACGTCGAGCAGACCCCCGAGGGCGTGCTCGTCACGTGGGACGCCGCAGCGACGTTCGGCGGACCGGGCACGTACGTCGTCCACCGCCGCCCCTCCGGCACCGCGCAGTGGCAGCGGGTCGAGGAGATCGAGCGCCTCGACGACGACTTCACCTACGTCGACACCCGTCCCGCCGAGCAGCCCGGGGTCGCCTACGAGTACTGGGTGACGGTCGTCGAGCCCGAGTGCGGCGGCGAGAGCGAGCTCTGCCCGCCGTTCGTGTGCGACCCGCCGGCGGCGGCCACCCCCCGCCAGGACTGACGCCCCGACCCCGCCACCTGCCACCCGCACGACCCGACCGGCACCCGTCCGGTGGGTGACGCACGCCCACGAGAGGAACCAGCATGCCCGCACGACCATGGCTCGCCGTGGCCACCTCGGCGACGCTCGCCGTCCTGCTTTCCGCGCTGCCCGCCGGCGCGGCGACCCCCGACCCGTCACCACCGGCCGGGGACCCGGCACCACCTGCCAGCGACCCGACACCACCGGCAGGTCAGGCACCGGCCCGCCCCACGCCCGACACACCTCCGTCCGGGCCCTCCGCCGCACGTACTGCGGCCGCCTCCGCACCGTCAGGCGCCGAGATCGCCGCGGCCCTCGACATCCCGCCGGCGTGGTTCGTCAGCGCGTCCATCGGGGAGTCCGACCCGCGCGGCGTCGCGATCTCCGACGGCGTGCCGATCGCGGCACCGGACCCGGACCCCGACGGCCCAGTCGTCTTCATGGCCCCCGGTGCCCCCACAGTGCAGGCCGCCGCCGCGGGCGACCCCCTGCCGTTCCCGAGCCGGGGCAGCACCTTCCTCGTGCTCTCGACCGGTGACGCCTCGCACGCGATGCTGCCGCCGTCGCCCAGCGGTGCCAGCACCGTCCTCGATGGGCTCGACAACGAGCAGGGCAACGACAAGGTCCAGATCGAGCTCGTGCTCCAGGCGCCCCAGGACGCGCGCTGCCTCGCGATGGACGTGGCGTTCCTGTCCGACGAGTACCCCGACTTCGTGGGCGGCTCGTTCAACGACGCGTTCACCGCTCAGCTCGGCAGCGGCGACATGTGGATCGTCGACGGGGCGGTCGACGCCCCGGGCAACTTCGCGCGCGACTCGCAGGGCAACCCGCTGACGGTCAACGCCGCGTTCGACCTGCAGGAGTCGACCGCGAGCACCTACGACGGCGCCACCGCGCGGCTGCGGTCGGCGGCGCCGGTGCTCGGCGGGCGTGAGGTGACCGTGTTCCTCACCATTCAGGACCTCGGGGACTCCGTGCTCGACTCGGCCGCGTTCATCGACAACGTCTTCTTCTCCGAGGACGCGCTGTGCCGGTTCGGCTCCTCTGAGGACTCCGACGGCGACGGCCTGCTCGACGAGTGGGAGGAGAACGGCTTCGCCATGACCGTCGGCGGCGAGCAGTGGTCCGTCGACCTGCCGGCGATGGGTGCGGACCCGCTCGTCAAGGACGTGTTCGTCGAGATCGACTACATGTCCGACGCCACGCACTCGCACGCCCCACGTCCGGCCGAGATCGCCGCGATCGTCGACAGCTTCGCGCGGTCCGGGATCCAGCTGCACGTCGACTACGGACGTTTCGCACCCCTGACCTACGGCAAGCCTGGCGCAGTGTGGGGCGAGCTCAGCCAGGCCGACCAGATCCCGCACAGCGAGCACTTCGGCTCCAACGGCTTCCTGAGCAACAGCTACAGCTGGCGTGCCTTCGACGCCGTCAAGATGGACAACTTCGACCCGGCACGCGCCGCGATCTTCCACTACAACCTCTGGGTCCACCGCATGGAGGAAGTCCCCCAGGGTCAGGGCTACTCCAGTGGCCGGTCCCGCGGAGTGCTTGAGGGCGGCAGCGACTTCATCGTCAGCCTCGGGAACATCACCTCCCCCGGGTACGGCGCCGGCACGTTCATGCACGAGCTCGGGCACAACCTCGGGCTCGGGCACGGCGGCGACGACCACGTCAACGGCAAGCCGAACTACCTGTCGGTCATGAACTACGACCACCAGTTCAGGCTCCCCACGGGCTATCCAGGCCCGGTGTTCGACTACTCGTTCACGCGCCTGGCAGACCTCGACGAGAACGACCTCGACGAGAACGTCGGCATCGGGATCACGGCAGACCTCGGGCTGCGCCCGAAGTACCGCTGCAACGGGCAGGGCAACTCGCTCACGGCGCTGAAGTCCCAGCCGATCGACTGGGACTGCGACGGCACCATCGAGCCCAGCGTGGCCACCAGCATCAACCGCGACGGCGATCGGGACGTCCTGCAGGGCCACAACGACTGGCGCAACCTGGTGTTCACCGGCGGCGCGATCGGCATGCCAGGTTCCATGCTCGACCTGCCGGAGGAGACCGTCGACCCCGAGCCCGAGGCGACCTACGAGACGTACCTCGAGGTCGTCGGAGGTGCACCGGAGCTGACCACGGCACCCTCGCTGCCCAGGTCACCGGTCACCGTAGGGACCGATGTCGCGGCGTCGCTCACCTTCTCCACGACCGCGGGCGACGGCGGCAACATGACCGCGCAGTGGTCGTGGGGCGACGGCGCCGTCAGCGACGGGGTCGTGACCGCAGGTGAGACACCAGCCGTCGTCGGCACCCACGTGTACACCGCCCCGGGGACCTACGAGGTGAGCGTGACGGTCGTGGGCCCCGACGGCTCCGCGACCTCCCCGGCCGGCACCGTGACGGTCCAGGGGGCGACCACCTCACGGGCCAGCGCCACGGCCGCCGGCGTTCTGCGCACCACCGGGGCGAAGAAGTCCGACATCGTGCACGTCGCGGTCGACGCCCGAACCGTGCCCGGGCACAGCGGTCCGCTCGGCGCCAGCGTGGTCCGCGCGACCAACGCAAGGCTCACCGTGGTCGGCGAACGTGTCGAGCGCCTCGAGGTCACGGGGGCGACCGCGGTCGTCGAGTCCCGCGTCCTGGTCAACGGCCGCACGGGCTACCGGCAGCGCATCACGCTGGTCGACGGATTCCCCGCCCGTACCCGCATCCAGGTATGGGACCCGGCGCGCGGCGGACCGGACGTCGCGGCCGCGGTGCTGCTCGACACGACAAGCGGAGCCAACCCGGCTCCCACGCTGGGCGTCCTCGTCGACGTCCGCGGCTGACGGCAGCCCGACGGGACGTGGCACCACCCGTGCCACGTCCCGTCGGTCGCACGCACGGTTGCGGACGCCGGCTGCCACGTGTCGCGGTGAGCGACCGCACTTCAAACATCCGAACCCGAGATCGTATGTACGGAGTCCCAGCAAGAGCCAGAGCGATCTCCGCCAAGCAGGGCAACAGATGGTTCGACTGAACGGCACCGATAATCAGACTACGGCTGTCGAGGCGGACATAGATCGAGAACCGATCGGAGCGCCACGGCCCTCATGGTTGAGGCTCAGCCGATGTCCGACACGCTCTTCCGCCTGGAGATCACCCTGGACGGGACTGTCATCGGCGAGTACGAGCGCTCGCGCCACGCGGACATCCCGCGCAAGACCGAGGAGGTCGAGTGCGCCGCGGACTACCTCGTCGAGCTCTACCGCCGCCGCGGTACGTTCGTCGTCCGCTGGAACTCGGCCACGCGCACAAAAGTCGTCCGCGACCATTTCGGCAACCACATCGGCGAAATCCCGGCGGCCTGCTGGCGAAAACCCGCTCGCCAAACCGGCTCATCCCAGCCGACGGCGCAGGTCGGTGGCTCGCGGGGCCGCTCGGCGTTTCGCGCCGGGTGGAGTGGGCCGTCACGCGGGCAGGTACCCAGGAAATCGCCGCGTGGCCGCCGGGGGGGCGGCCGTGCCCGCCCCCCCGGCGCACGTCCGGGGTCAATGCGCGCGCCGCGCCCCCCGTGGACGGCATACTGTCGCCTCGGCCCGGGCGGGCCGAAGGTCATCGGTTACCTGGTTCCGCGGGTCGAGGGTTCGAGTCCCTCCGGCGTCTCGACGTCGTAGCTCAGTCGGAAGAGCAGCGGGCTGCGCACCGTCCCGTCAGGGGCGGTCGCTCTCCGGCGGCCACCCCACGCCCGCCCGGGCCCCCGTGCACGCGGTTCGCTGACCCGCCTCGGTGACACCGTCGAAAAAGCGCTAGCAGCCGCCCTGTGTAGACCCCTACAGTCCTCGACGACAACAGCACACGGGGAGAATCGGGTGGGCCGGAGACTGTCGGTTACCACTGTTAATGGCCAGGTCGCGGGTTCGAGTCCCGCCGTCACCTCGGTGACGTAGCTCAGATGGCAGAGCAGGACTCCGGCGTCATCACACGCCCACCCGAGCCTCCCCGGAGCGGGCCGGAGTGTCTTCGGTGACCTGGTGATGGCAGTGCGGGTCGCCCGCTCCACCCACGTCGGAGCGGTGGCGGGCCGGAGCGGATCGGTTCTCCTCTCTCTCAGGACGCCCTCGCGAGGAGGGCAGCCCGGTTCGCCGGGTCCACCCGGTGCGCGCACCACGCCCGCCACCGCCCCGACGACCGACCGAGAGGAACGACCGATGGACGTGCTGCGCACGCTCGGACTGCGGCGCACGCCGCAGAGCGAGCGCGCCGACACCCGCCAGGAGCTGAACGCCGCCGGTGGCTACGCGTTCGTGCTCGACGACGTCGCCCGGCTGCGGCGCTTCCTGACCCTCGGCGTGGACGGCGGTACGTACTACGCCGCGCCGCGCGAGCTGGCCCGGGAGAACGCCGAGGTCGTCGGGCGGATGGCCCACGAGGACCCCGAGACGCTGGTCAGGACCATCGTCGACGTGTCCGTCCGTGGCGCCGCCCCGCGCCAGAACCCCGCGCTGTTCGCCCTGGCGTACGCCGCGTCGGTGCCGGAGTCGGCACAGCTCGCGCTCGCGGCGCTGCCGGCCGTGGCCCGGACCGGGACGCACCTGTTCCTGTTCGCGGGCTACGTCGAGCAGTTCCGCGGCTGGGGCCGGGGCCTGCGTCGCGCCGTCGGCGGCTGGTACACGTCCAAGGACGCCGACGCCCTCGCGTACCAGGCGGTCAAGTACCGCCAGCGCGAGGGCTGGTCGCACCGCGACCTGCTGCGCCTGGCACACCCGACGACGGCCTCGCCGGAGCTGCGGGCGACGTTCGACTGGATCGTCCGGGGCTCGGTCGGCGACGCGACGCCGACACTCGTCGAGGGCTTCGTGGCGGCGCAGGCCGCCACGCAGACCGCGGTGTGGGTCGACCTCGTCCAGCGGCACCGGCTGTCGTGGGAGATGCTCCCCGACGCGGCGCTGGGCGAGGCGGCGGTCTGGGACGCGCTGCTCGACGTCGGCGTGCCGCAGACGGCGCTGATGCGCCAGCTGCCCCGGCTCACGCGGCTCGGCATGCTCCCGGACCTCGGGGGCCGGACCGACGAGGTCGTCGCGCAGCTGGTCGACCCCGGCCGGCTGCGGTCGGCGCGCGTCCACCCGGTCAACGTGCTCGTGGCGCAGCGGACGTACGCCTCCGGGCGGTCGGCCCGCGGCGCCGGCGAGTGGTCGCCGAGCCGGAAGGTGACCGACGCCCTCGACGCCGCGTTCTACGCGGCGTTCGGGTCCGTCGAGCCCTCCGGCAAGCGCACGCTGCTGGCGGTCGACGTCTCCGGGTCGATGACGGCGCCGATCTCGGGCATGCCGATCACGGCCCGCGAGGCGTCCGCCGCGCTGGCCCTGGTGCAGCTCGCGACGGAGCCGGCGGCCTCCGCCGTCGGGTTCACCACGCGGTCGGGCGGCGGCGGCTGGCACGACAGCGCGCTGCGGCCGCTCGCGATCTCGCCGCGGCAGCGGCTCGACGACGCCCTGCGCGTGGTCGACGCGATGCCGATGTCCGGGACCGACTGCGCGCTGCCGATGGTGTGGGCGACCGAGCAGGGCGCCGAGGTCGACACGTTCGTGGTCTACACGGACAACGAGACCTGGGCGGGCAAGGTGCACCCGCACCAGGCCCTCGCCGAGTACCGGCGGCGGTCGGGGATCGACGCGCGGCTCGTGGTCGTCGGCATGACGGCGACGGGCTTCTCGATCGCCGACCCGTCGGACGCGGGGATGCTCGACGTCGTCGGCTTCGACGGCGCGGTGCCCTCGCTCATCACGGAGTTCGCGCGTGGCCTCTAGAGGCCTGCACGGGCCCGACGCGCCGGCCGGGGGCGGCACCGACCACGGTGCCGCCCCACGGTCGGCGTCTGGGCGACCGGCGACCGTGGGGCAAGCGTCCGCTCCTCCCGGCACACCCCTGCGGCCGTCCCCCCGGGGCACCTCGGACCCGCGGGCCGCCCGCGCCCGCGAGCTCCACCGCAAGGCTGTCGAGGCGGACGAGGTCGCCGCGCGGTACCGGGCGGAGCGCGACCGCCTCGTCCTCCAGCTCCGCGCCGAGGACACCGCCCGCTGGAGCTATTCCGCGATCGCGGACGCGCTGGGCTGCAGCCGGGAGCTGGTCGCCCTGATCACGCGTCGGTCCCGCTGACGGCAGTCCGTCCGCACACCCGCGGGGACGAGCGACCAGCCGGCACCCACTGAGCACAGCTGTCGAGATCCCTGTCGAGATGCAGGGTTCTGTGGACCTCGGGGCCGGATGGCTCGACTACCCGACGTGTCCCGGTTCGGCCTGCTGCTCGAGCAGTCGCGTCGCGTCGCGCCGGTACATCGCGGCGTGGTCGTGCAGGTCGGGCCGGCCGGCGACGCGTGCGTGGTCGTCGGTCCAGTCCGCCAGGTCGTGCAGCCGCGTGACGATGGTGGACAGGACGTCCTCGATCGGAGGAGCGGCGTCCTCCCCGTAGCTCGACAGCAGATGGGCGACGCGGGTGAGCGGGGTGGCGTCGTCCGGAGCCGGCATGTCCTCGCACCAGCCGCACAGCCGGTAGGCGAGGTAGGCAAGGTCCCACGCTCGGGGACCGGGCGACGCCATGTCGACATCGATCAAGCCGATCAGCTCCGACCCGTCGAAGACCATGTTGTACGGCGCGACGTCGTTCAGGCAGACGACCTCGACCGGGTGGTGCGTCGGAGACCGCCAGACGCGGCCCGTGAGGTCGAACCCGATGGTGGCGTCGTGGACGGCACGCAGCATCGCCCCGGCCTGTGCCCGGGTCTGCTCCGTCCAGAGCCAGTCGGGTACGGGCCATCCGGCAACCTCGCCGGGCACCCAGCTCAGGATCTCCCGACCCTCGTCGTCGAGCCCGAGCGGCGCCGGGACGGACGTGACGCCGCGCTCCCGCACCCACGCCAGCAGGGCGTGCACGGCCGGTGTCCACGGGCCGGCCGTCCGCCGGACGGTGTCACCGACGCGCACCACGGCGTTGACGTTGCCGCCTTCCAGCTCCTGCGCGGCGGCATCTGGCCGGTCGTCGAGAACCATCGCGCCATCGTCCCATCGCCCGGGCCCGCTGCCCGAGCAGATCGACGCGACCACCGCGGAGCACGGTGTGCAGCTGCCGGAGGACGCCCGCGCGGTCTGGGCGTGGCACGACGGGGGAAGACGTCAGCGGGTCGTCACCTGCACGTCGTCACCTGCACGTCGTCGCGCAGTGGTCAGAGCAGCGGAATGCGCACGGGTCGCCCTGATCACGCGTCGGTCGCGTCGAGCCGCCCGCCGCGCGACGCATCTCGACGGCGGGCGGACCTGTGCCGCCGCCGGCCGCAGGGTGCTCCTACCCGGTGATCTCGAAGAGGCACTCGGTGATGATCGGCAGACCGCCTCGTAGCGAGACCGCGCCCAGGACCGACCGGGTGTGGACGCCCGCGTCACCGAAGACGTCGACGAAGAGCGTGGACAGCCCGTCCAGCACGAGGTGGTGCTCCGCGTAGTCCTCGGTCGCGTTCACGAACGCCTGGACCCGCACCACGCGCGTGATCCGGTCCAGCGAGCCGAGGAACTCGCGCACGACGGCGAGCACCTCCAGGCCGACGCCTCGAGCCAGCGCCGTCCCGTCGGCGGTCGTGTGCTCACGGCCGAGCTTCCCCGCGGTGTGCGGGTCGCTCGGCCCCTTGCCCGCGACGAAGAGCAGCGATCCCACCTGCACGCAGTTCGTGTAGGCAGCCTGCGGCGAGCTCACTCCCGGCAGGACGATCCCGAGCTCGGCCAGACGAGCCTCGGCGGACCACCTCATCGTCGGCTCCCTGCTCTGCAGCGACATGAACGGACTGTGCGCCCGGCCGTGGACCGGTCCCCACCCGCAGCCCGGGTGTGGTGGTCGGCGTCGTGACTGTCGACACGGCAACCACCGCCAGAGCGTGCCCCCGGAGGCCGAGCCGCGCGATCGCGCGGCTCGGCCGGGCGGAGCAGGAGCCGAGCGGTTGCGATCGGTCCAGGCGGCCACGTGACGCGCCCGAGCTCTGCCATGCCCCGACAGTACGGACGCCGTGACGTCGACCTAGGAGAGCGCGGCCTGGAAGATGCCGAAGTTGCCGGTCATCCACAGCGCCGTCAGCTTGACCCTGGCGATCCGCCATCCGCTCTGCGTCCTCTCGAAGCGGTTCGTGTAGTAGCCGTAGACCGTCTGGTCGCTGTCACCGGTGCTGTTCGGCCGGTGGTGGCTGGCGCGGACGTAGGCGACGCAGGTGGCGTGGTCGTCGTCGTCGAACGTGATCACCAGGTTCGTGATCATGTGCTGGGTCGCCGCGAACGACTCCATCCGCGGCGCGGTCCCGCTCACCCAGTCGTCCGCGCTGACCCGGGCGACCGGCTGGCCGAAGCCGTCGCTGAAGTCGACCTCGACCTCGTCCGTGAAGCAGCTGCGGAAGAGGTCCCAGTCGTGGGTGTCCGTGCCGGTCGCGTAGCGGAGCTGGACCGCGCTGATGTCGGCGTGGTCCTGCAGCCGCCGGAGGGCGGCGGTGCCGAGGTCGGGGGTGTCGGTCGCGGTTTCATATGACGATGTCATGTGAACGACCATGGACCTTTCATGTGACAGTGTCAAGTAGAGTCTCTGGCATGGTGACGCGAGCCGAGGCTGCTGCGACGACCCGCACGGCGCTTCTCGCTGCCGCGTCGGACCTGCTCGACACAGGAGGCCCGGACGCCGTCACGCTGCGCGCCGTCGCCGCGCGCGTCGGCGTCTCGCGCGGAGCCCCCTACGGGCACTTCGAGAACAAGGAGGCGCTGCTGGCCCGGCTGGCGATCGACGCCTGGACGTCGCTCGCGCAGGAGGTGGAACGGTTGCGCGCGGCACCAGGTCCCACCCCGGCGGCCCGGCTCGAGGGCGCGGTCTCGACGCTCGTCGGGGTCGCTCGTCGCCGGCCGCACCTCTACGCGCTGATGTTCAGCACCCCCGCGGACGAGCCGCAGGCCGCGCAGGCCGCGGGCCGCCTGCAGCGCGCCTTCCTCGACATCGTCGCCGACGTGGTCGGGCCCTCGCAGGCCCTGAGCTACGCCGCCCTGCTGATGTCGAGCGCGCACGGGATCGCCGGCTTGGAGGTCAGCGGGCACCTGTCGAAGGAGAAGTGGACGGTCGACGGCGACGAGCTGGTGCGCCTGCTGATCGCCGCGATCGCGTCCGCCCGGTGAGCGGCACGCCCCGCAGCCCGCGTACCCGCTGACGTCGCCACCACGCGCGTCGGCGCCTGGGGACTGCTGCAGGTCGGTTGACACGGTCTCGTCGCGCGGGTGGGTGTCGAGCCACGACGTCCAGCGCCCGTCGGTGCCTCCGGACCGCGTGGCCGACGAGGGAGGGCCATCGTCCTCCGCACGCACGAGGCCACGAACGCGTGGATCGCGTCGTGGCCTCCTGGTGCACTCCTGCGGGATGACACGAGTGGGTGGTACGGGCCTACCGTCGGCGGGTACGCCCCCCACGCCCCCGCCAGCCGCCGTTGACCGGTGACGCGCCGCCGACCCCACCCAGGTGCAGGGCGAGGCAGAACAGGCCGGCGAACATCAGCGTCTGCGGGGTGAAGGCGTCCCCGAGGTTCGCCTCGAGGAGATCGAGGAGCAGGGCGAGGCCGAAGATCACGGCAGCGACGATCGCGAGCATGGGCACTCCAGGGGGAGGGTCCGGCAGGCCTGCCGGAGAGTCCGATGCGTCCCGGTTTGGGGGCACCCGGATCATGGCGCACGGTCGCGACGTCCGCGACCTGGCCAGCACGGCGGTGCGAGCTGGTCGAGCGCGCCGCCCTCGACGAGGCAGGCGGGGGACGTGTCGACGCTAGGACGCCTGGCGGCGTCGCGCCGCCTTCCGCACGGCGATGACGGCGACCGCGAGCAGGCCGGCCACCGCGCACACGGGCATCAGGAACACCGCGGCGACGAGGAGCATCCCGTTCGCGGGTTCGATGCCGAGGCAGTTGGTCGGGTCCGGGCACGCGGGGGCGTCCTCGGTGAGCGACAGGACCACCCAGCCGACGAGGACGAGCACGGCCGGGAGAGCCCAGGTCAGTCCGAGAGCCCACAGGTACGGCCTCAGACCGGTGCTGATCCGGGTCCTGTCGGACGGCTCGGGGACGTCGAGATCCACGTCGGCTGCCTCCCGGTGCGTCGTCGTGCGGCGTGACGAGCCGAGTGTGCCGCACCTCGGCACGGCCCACGACGCGCATCGAGGAGCGTCGATCACCGGTCGGGAGGGTGCGACGTCACGGTGCGCGGCGAGCCACGACCACCATCTCGCGGCCAGGACGGTCGGGCGCGTCCCGGACCTCGACCGTGACGAGGCCGGCACGGCGCAGGTCGTCCTCCACCTCCTCCTGGGTACGGAAGCGCAAGGTGGACGTCGAGGTCAGCGTCGCACCCTGAGCGGTGAGCACGAAGGTCCAGCGGAACGTCACCAGTGCACCGTCGACGGCCACCACCTCGACCCAGCGGGTCACCTCACCGACGTTCTCCACCTCGGTGGTGGCCCGGGTCGCTGTCCGGGTCCACCGCTCCCACGCCCGGTCCTCGGGGCGCCGGGTCTCGAGCACGACGTGCCCCCCGGGCCGCAGGGCGCGGTGACAGGCGTGCAACGTGTCGGTCCACCCGGCCGGATCGGCGATGGACTGCGCGGTGTTCGCCGTCATCGTCACCAGGTCCCGGTCGGTCACGCGGACGCTGCCGGCAGTGCCCTCGACCCACCGCACCCGGGCGGCCCCCGGCTTGCTGCGTGCCACCGCGAGGGACGCTGCGGCCGGGTCGACGCCGATGACGTCGTACCCACGCCCGGCGAGCAGGAGCGCGAAGGTCCCGGTGCCGCAGCCGACGTCGAGCACGCGCCGCGCGCCGAGCTCGGCGGCCAGCGCGACGTAGGCGTCGAGGTCGTCCCGGTCGGGGTCGAGAGCGTCGTAGATCGAAGCGAGCTGGGGATCCCTGAACTCCTCGTCGGCCATACGTGCAGTCGATCACGGAAGCCGGCCGCGCCTCGCCTGGTGCAGTGCCGCCGCTCGACCGAGACCCATGCTGCCCACGTGCGCAGGATGGGCGCACGGCTGCTCCAGGACGCACGCGAGGCCGGTTGGCCGTTCGACGCCGGCTGGGACGCGCGGCGGCCCGACCCGCGCTGGGCCACCGTTCCCGTGCCGTCAGCACCGCATCGCCGGCGGACCTGTGCGACGTGGCGCCGAGCACGCTGGCACGGGTCGCCCGCCTCACCACGCCGCGTTGACCGCCAAGAGTCCTTCCGTCGTCGTCGAGCGGTCGAGCGGGACGGCGTCCGAGCCCCATCCGACGAGCACCGCTCCCGCCTCCGGCGGGACGTCCGCGGCGCGGACCAGCCAGGCGACGGCGTCCGCCGCGAGCTCGGCGCCCCAGCCGTCCAGACCGACGGCCTGGCCGCCGGCGTGGAAAGCGAGGTCGAGGCGAGCATCCCGCTCCGGGTCGCTGAGGGTGAGCTCGACCACGCCGCTCTCGTAGCGGTAGGTGCTCGCGCCCGGCCACCGAGCGAGTGCAGCCGCCACCAGCGCGTCGACGTCGAGAGTGACGTCGTCCGACGGGATGCCGATCAGTCCCTCGCTCACGGTCCACCTCTCCAGGGTTCCAGTCGGACGAATCCTTGCAGTCCGCGGGCCCGCATGCGGCTCTCGATGAACTCGGCCGCGCGCAGGTCGTTGGTGACGAACTCGAAGGGTGTCGTGCTGTTGTCGATCCCCGCCATGTCCATGGCGCGCAGGATCTTGTCGATCCGGTGGTCCAGGTCGGCCTGCGCGAACTCCACCATCTTGGGGCTGCTGAGGCTCTCTGGGACGTAGAACGAGGTGCTGCCGGTGACGAGCTTCGCGTCGGCGATGCTCCCGTAGGCGTGCGTCGCACCGTCCAGCACCGCGCCCTGCTTACCGTCCTCGCCCCAGCGCGCGAGCCACCGCTCATCGGTGCCGAGCACCTGCTCCTGATAGTCCGCCGCCGCCCCTCGTGCGCGCAGGTGGCTGTGCTCGAGTGCGTGGTAGCGCGCTCTCGCGGCGGCCTCCTGCGTCGTGTCGAGCGCGCGCCATGTCTCACCGTTGACGCCCTCGAGCGGTTCGCGACGCATGAACGCGCCGAGGTCGATCACGCCTGCATCACCGGTGAACGCGCCTCGTCGTGCGGCCCAGGTGGCCGCGGGGTCCCGAGCGATCTCGTCGGCGAGGAGTCGGGCGCCGCGCCCGGCGGCTGCGCCGGCGAAGTTGCCGGGCAAGAACGTCAGCACGAACTCACCGCCGTCGAGCGCGGCCTCGAGGGGCGTCGTGGTGCGGACGTAGTCGGCCGTGGCGCGTACCGGGTCGCGGACGAAGGTCGCGGCCCCGGCGGCGTGGGCCAGCCCGTAGGTCGCAGCCCCCGACACGCCGATCGCGAGGGCAAGGGAACCGCCCGAGAGGGCCACGACGGCGGCGACGCCGACCCCGACCGCGATCTGCTGCACAGGAGACAAGCCGCTCCACCACTGCCCGGCATTCTCGAGCAAGCCCGCGAGATACGTCGCGTCTCCCTTGACGAGCAGGTTCGGGCCGATGGCAGCGGCCATCGACATCCCCCACCAGAGGGTCACGGCGGTACCGACCACCCCGAGACCCAGGGCGATGCCGCGGTACCGGCGGCGACTCCGCGGCTCTGCCCCGGGGGTCGTCACCGCCATCGCCTCGGCACGGATGTTTCGCACGTGCACCGCGACGGCGCGTCCACGACCGATGGCGAGGCGGCGCGGCTCGTCACCCACGCGCGCGTGGGCGGCGACCACGACCGCGAGATCTGCCCAGACCTGGGTGAGCATCCTGAGCAGCGGCGTGACGAGCTCGCCGAGCCGCCGGGTGGCGCCCTCCCAGCGCTGGAGGCCGAGCTCCCAGCGAGCGACGAGCCGGTGTCCGGGCACGTGGTCCCCGACGGCACCAGAGGGACGCTGCCGGTCGTCGCCGGGCGGCGCCAGCGCAGCAGCGCGATGGCGGCGCTGGGAGTCCGTGAGGAGGCAGGCGGCGAGCAGCACCACTGACAGCACGCCGACGCCCCGGCCATGGCCGGTCAGCGACCACAGACCTGACAGAAGAGCGGGGAAGCCCTCCGCGCCCTCCTCGGGCCATCTCCAGTCGCGGTTGTACGCGTTGTACGAGGTGTGCTCAGCCACCGTCAGCAGGTAGCAGCTGATGGGCAGCACGAGGGCTGCGACGCGGTGCGGTGCCCGACCCGTTCGCCACAACGCGACGCCCAGGCCGATGCCCATCGCCGTGGTGGCCGTCCAGATGTGGTGCCCGTGCGCGACGGCGACCCCGTCCGAGGTGCTGAACCCGGCGGTGGACCACGGGTTGAGGGTGTAGGGGTCCGGTGGGTTGCGGAGGAACCACAGCATCCCGCGAGAGGCGACGTGCCGGATCGCGTCCTCGTAGGCGTTGAAGGCGATCCCGCACGTGAAACCCAGCAGGGACCAGTCCATCGCAGAGAACCGACGGACCCTCCCGGGCGCCAGCACGGCCAACGCGAGCAAGGGCAGGAGCTTGCCGGTCTCCTCGAGGAACCCCGCCAGCGCGACCCCGGAGCCGTCGGACGACGGCCGGAGGTCGAGCGCTTCGGCGACCTGGAGGGTGAACCAACCGATCACCGCGGACCACAGCACCGCCACGCTGAAGAGACGCGCGGTCGTCGCCCACGACACCGTCCGCGTGCGCGCCAGCACGAGCCAGACGACGAGCAGGGCGAAGCTGCCGGCGTACACCCGCAGGGAGTCGCGCGCGGACTCGACCAGCGCGACCACGATCAGCACGAACCCGACCGAGACCCACAAGCCGATCGCACGGGCACGGGCCCAGCGGCTCGCCCACGCCGGCCGCGCTTCCCACCACGTGGCAGCGCGGGCGCGGACGGTCTGCCACCACTCGTGCGGAACCGTCGCCTCGGAGGTCGCCGTCGTGCTCGTGCGTGGCGTCGTCACCGCTCAGCCCTCCCGAATCGGGCACACGGTACCCAATCGGGGACGCCAGGTGGGTGGCCTTGCTCCTGAGAGCCGCGACCACCGGCCGAGCATCGCGTGTACGCTTCGGATCACAAACCGTCCGGTCGGTCTGCGATCGGACCATCTCGGGGAGGAGTGCGATGCAGCGGTTCGAGGGCAGGGTCGCGCTGGTGACCGGCGCGAGCCGCGGCATCGGGTTCGCGATCGCCCAGCGGCTCGTCGCCGAGGGCGCGTCCGTCGTCCTCACGGGCCGCAAGCAGGACACCCTCGACGCCGCCGTCGCCACCCTGACGGCTGAGCACGGAGCCGACCGCGTGCTCGCCGTCGCCGGCAAGGTCGACGACCCCGAGCACCGCACCGCGGCGATCGCGGCGACCCTCGAGCGGTTCGGCCGCCTCGACCACCTGGTGAACAACGCCGGCATCAACCCGGTCTACGGCCCGGTACTGGAGATCGACCTCACCGCGCTCCACAAGATCCTCGCCGTCAACGTCGTCGCGGCCCTCGAGTGGACGCGGGACGCCGTCGCCGCCGGGCTCGGGGCGGGGGGCGGGGCATCCGTGCTGAGCACGGCGTCGGCCGCCGGGCTCGCGGCCAGCCCCGGCATCGCGGCCTACGGCGTCTCGAAGGCCGCACTGATGAACCTCACCGCGCAGCTCGCCGTCGAGCTCGCCCCGCGGGTCCGGGTCAACGCGGTGGCTCCCGCGGTCGTGCGGACCCGCCTCGGCGCCGCGCTCTACGAGGGGCGCGAGCAGCAGGTCGCCGCGCGCTACCCGCTGGGCCGCATCGGCGAGCCCGTCGACGTCGCCGGCCCCGCGGCCTTCCTGCTGTCCGACGACGCCGCGTGGGTGACCGGCCAGACGCTCGTGATCGACGGGGGCGCCTCCGTGGCGCCGACGGGGTGAGGATGGTGCGCATGAAGCAGACGAGCGTGGTGGACGACGTGACCCGGGCGGCGGTCGAGCTCTTCGCGTCGCAGGGGTACGCGAACACGTCGGTGCAGCAGGTGGTCGAGGCGGCCGGCGTGACCAAGGGCGCGCTGTACCACTACTTCCAGTCCAAGGACGACCTGCTGTTCGGCATCTACGAGCGCCTGCTGTCGCTCCAGACCGAGCACCTCACCGCGATCGTCGAGCGCGGCGCACCGACCGCCGAGACCCTGCGCGCGGTGTGCGTCGACGTCGTCGAGACGTCCGTCGACCACCTGCTCGAGGGCACCGTGTTCTTCCGCAGCGCCCACATGCTCTCCGCGCCGCGCCAGCAGGAGGTCACGCAGCGCCGCCGCGCCTACCACGACACGTTCGCCGGCCTCATCGAGGCCGGTCAGGCGGAGGGCCTGTACCGCACCGACGTCCCCGTCGCGGTCCTGGTCGCGCACTTCTTCTCCGACCTGCACTACCTCTCCCACTGGTACAAGCCCGAAGGCCCGGAGGACAAGACCGTGCTCGCGAACCAGCTCACCGACCTGTTCCTCGTCTCGATCTCGGCCGCGTCGGCAGGTTCGGCGGCTCCCGTCCGGCCGCACGCCGCCGCCGCGGTCGAGGGCTGACCGCCGTGCGCGCCTGGCACGTCACCGCCCACGGGGAGCCGGCGGACGTCCTGCGGCTCGTCGACCTGCCCGACCCCGTCGCGGGCGACGGGCAGGTGCTCGTGCGGGTGCGGGCGGTGGCCGTGAACTTCCCCGACGTGCTGCTCGCGCGTGGGGAGTACCAGGTGCGCCCGCCGCTGCCGTTCGTGCCCGGCATCGAGCTCTGCGGCGAGGTCCTCGCCGTCGGCGCCGGCGTCACGCACGTGACCGTCGGGCAGCGGGTCGTCGGCTCCCACATCGGGGTGCTCGCCGAGCTCGCGGTGCTCGACGCCCACGAGGTGTTCCCGGCGCCAGACGCGCTCGACGACGCCCAGGCGTCCGCCTTCACCATCGCCTACCAGACCGGGTGGTTCGGCCTGCACCGGCGGGCGGCGCTCCAGCCGGGGGAGACCCTGCTCGTGCACGCCGCGGCGGGCGGGGTGGGCACCGCCGCGGTGCAGCTCGGCGCCGCGGCCGGTGCCCGCGTCATCGGGGTCGTCGGCAGCGCCGCCAAGGCCGACGCCGCGCGCGCCGCCGGTGCGGACGTCGTCATCGACCGGTCCACGCAGGACGTCGCCGAGGCCGTGCGGGCCGAGACGGGCGGCGCCGGGGTGGACGTGGTCTACGACCCCGTCGGCGGGGACGCGTTCGCCGCGTCGACCAGGTGCGTCGCCCTCGAGGGGCGGATCGTCGTCGTCGGGTTCGCCGGCGGGACCCTCCAGGACATCCGCGCGGCGCACCTGCTGGTGAAGAACTACACGGTCCACGGCCTGCACTGGGGGCTCTACGCGCGTGTCCGCCCCGAGCTCGTCACCGCCGCGCACGTCGAGCTGACCCGCCTCGCGGACACCGGCGCCGTCGTCCCGCAGGTCAGCGACGTGGTCCCGTTCACCGCCGCGGCCGACGCGGTCGCCCGGCTCGCCGGCGGCACCACGACGGGCCGCCTCGTGGTCCGCGTCCAGGACTGACGGGACGACGATGACCCGGCTCGACGGACGCGTAGCCCTCGTCTCCGGCGGCGCCCGCGGCCTCGGCGCCGCGTACGTGCGCGCCCTGCACGGCTGCGGCGCGAGCGTGGTGATCGCGGACCTGCTCGACGACGAGGGAGCGGCGCTCGCGGACGAGCTGGGGGAGCGCGCGCTGTTCGTGCACCTCGACGTGACGTCGGAGGAGAGCTGGGCGGACGCGGTGGCGGCCGCGGTCGGGCTCGGCGGGGTGGACGTGCTGGTCAACAACGCCGGGATCGCGAACGCCGGCCGGATCGAGCGGTACGGCCGGGAGCAGTGGGACGCCGTGATCGCGGTCAACCTCACCGGGACCTACCTCGGTGTGCGCGCGGTCGTGCCCGTCATGAAGGCGGCCCGACGCGGGTCGATCATCAACATCTCGTCGGTCGAGGGGATGCGCGGCGACGCGGCCCTGCACGGGTACGTCGCGTCGAAGTTCGGGGTGCGCGGGCTCACCAAGTCCCTCGCGGTCGAGCTCGGCGCCGACGGCATCCGCGTCAACTCGGTGCACCCCGGCTTCGTCCTGACGCCGATGACCCAGGGGCTCGACGTGACGCGCCAGCGCATCCCGCTCGGGCGGCCCGCGGTGCCGGACGACGTCGTGGGCGCCGTGCTGTTCCTCGCGGGGGACGGGTCCGCGTACGTGACGGGCACCGAGCTCGTGGTCGACGGCGGCATGATCGCGGGCGTCCCGCACGCGTGAGGACGACGCCGGGACCGGCGTCTGCGCTCTCGGGACGTAGGCCGGACCGACCCGGGCCGAGCGTGATGTGCCACAGAGCCGAGGGTGACTGGATTGCTCTCTCGCGCCCTCGTCACCCAGGGGCGTGAGAGAGCAATCCAGTCACGGGACTGCGTTCGCGGACATACCGTCTGGTCGGTTTCTCCTGTACTGTCGCAGCACGCCGACACGACGGAGTGCCGATGCCAGAACGGGAAGCCCCCGCGGGCGCGGGTGCGATGCGACTGCAGGTCCGCGGACTGACCGTGCGCTTCGGCGGTCTCGCGGCACTCACCGACGTCGACCTCGACGTCGCCGAGAGCCAGGTCGTCGGCCTCATCGGGCCGAACGGCGCGGGCAAGACCACCGTGTTCAACGCCGTGAGCGGGCTCGTCCGCACCGCCGCCGGGACCATCACCGTCGCGGGCCGCCCTGCACCCCGCGCACCCCAGGGGCTCGCCCGGGCCGGCGTCGCCCGCACGCTCCAGGGCCTCGGGCTGTTCCCCGGGCTCAGCGTCCGCGAGAACGTCGAGGTCGGCGTCCTGGGAGCCTCCGACCCCGCCGCCCGTGCGCTCGAGGCGCTCGACGACCTCGGCATCGCCGACCGCGCCGCACTGCCCGTCGGCGCACTGCCGTACCCCGAGCAGAAGAAGGTCGCCCTCGCCCGCGCGCTGGTCGCCGACCCCCGGCTCCTGCTGCTCGACGAGCCGGCGGGCGGCCTCGGCGCCGCCGACATCGCCGAGCTCGACGCCGTCGTGCGGCGGGTCGCCGCGACCGGGTGCGCGGTCCTGCTCGTCGAGCACCACGTCGACTTCGTCATGAGCCTGTGCGACCGGGTCGTCGTCCTCGACTTCGGGCGGGTCATCGCCGACGGCACGCCCGACGCCGTCCGCCGCGACCCCGCCGTCACCGCCGCCTATCTGGGGATCGAGGTGACCGCCTCGTGAGCGCGGCCCTGAGCGTGCGGGAGCTCGTCGTCGGGTACGGCGGCGCACCCGTCCTGCGCGGCGTCTCGTTCGACGTCGACGAGGGCACCGTCGTCGCGCTCGTCGGCGGCAACGGCGCCGGCAAGACCACGCTGCTGCGGACGGTGTCCGGGCTGCTCACGCCGTCGGCCGGCAGCGTGCACCTCGACGGGGAGGACCTCGCGCGCGTCGGCGTCGAGGACCGCGTGCGCCGCGGGCTCGCCCAGGTACCCGAGGGGCGCGGCGTCATCACCGAGCTCACCGTCGAGGAGAACCTGCGGCTCGGCGGGCTGTGGCGCCGCGACCCCGCCGACCTGCGCGCCGCGCTCGCCGAGATGTACGCGCTCTTCGAGCCCCTCGAGCGACGCCGCACGACCCTGGGCCACCAGCTCTCCGGCGGCGAGCGACAGATGCTCGCGATCGCCCGCGCACTCGTCGCGCGGCCGCGCGTGCTCCTGCTCGACGAGCCGTCGCTCGGCCTCGCACCCCTCGTCGTCGCCCAGATCATGCGCGTGCTGCGCGAGCTCTGCGACCGCACCGGGCTCACCGTCCTGCTCGCCGAGCAGAACGTCGCCGGGGCGCTGTCCGTCGCCGACCACGGGCTCGTGCTCGCGCTCGGCGAGGTCGTCGCGTCACGGCCCGCGGCCGAGCTCGCCGGCGACGAGGCCCTGCGACACGCCTACCTGGGGTTCTGATGGACCGGTTCGTGTTCCTCCTCGGCACCGGGCTGGCCCGGGGCACGCTGTTCGCGCTGTTCGCGCTCGCCCTCGTGCTCATCTGGCGCTCCACCCGGATCGTCAACTTCGCCGCCGGTGCCATGGCGATCGTCGGCGTGTACGTCGGTGTCGCCGTCACCGGGCTGACCGGCAGCTACTGGCTCGGCCTGCTCGCGACCGTGCTGGCCGGTGGCCTCGTCGGCCTCGTCGTCGAGCGGGGGCTGCTGCGGTTCGCGTCGGCACGCTCGCCGCTGTCCGGGGTCATCCTGGCGATCGGGCTCGTGATCGTGCTGCAGTCGCTGCTCGGCATCGCGTTCGGCCAGCAACACACGCCCGTCCGGGCGCCCTTCGACGACCGGCCCGTCCAGGTCGGCGGCGTCCCGCTGCTCTCGCCGTACGACGTGTTCGTCGTCGTCGTCGCCCTCGGGCTCATGGCGGCACTGCGGCTGCTGTTCGTGCGGACGACGCTCGGCCTGCAGCTGCGCGCCGCGGCGTTCGAGCCCGAGGTGTCGCGGCTGCTCGGCGTCCGCGTCGCCCGGATGCGGACGGTCGGCTGGGTGCTCGCCGCGGCCGCCGCGTCGCTCGCCGCGATGCTCGCGGTGCCCAAGGAGCTCGGCCTCAACCCGCACGCCGCCGACATGCTGTTCGTCTACGCGTTCACCGTCGCGGTCGTCGGCGGGCTCGACTCACCGGGCGGTGCGCTGCTCGGGGGCCTCACCGTGGGCGTCGTCATGAGCCTGGTCACCGGCTACCTCGGGGCGACCCTGACGCCCGTCGCGGTGCTCGCGCTGCTCGTCGTCGTGCTGCTCGTGCGACCGTCCGGACTGTTCGCCGCGGCCGAGGCGAGGCGGGCATGAGCGCGCGTCGCACGCTGCTGCTCGGGCTCGGCGGGCTGATCCTCGCGATCGGCCTGACGTTCCTGCTCGACCCGTACCGCAACTACCAGCTCGCGCTCGTCGCGGCCTACCTGTGCGCGACCGCCGGGCTGACCGTCCTCGTCGGGCTCAGCGGGCAGCTCTCGCTCGGGCACGCCGCGCTCATGGCGGCGGGCGGCTACGGGTTCGCGCTGACGTCGCAGGCGCTGACCTCGGCCGGCGTCGGTGGCCTCCCGCGGTTCCTCGCGGCGACGGTCGCCGCGGCGGTCGTCGCCGGGGTCCTCGGGCTGCTGCTCGGGCTCGCGGGCGCGCGCCTGCACGGCCCGTACCTGGCCGGGCTCACGCTCACGCTCGTCGTCGCGGTGCCCGCGGTGGCCGCGAGCGTCGGAGCGCTCCAGGGCGACCGCGGCGTGCAGATGCAGTTCGAGGGCGTCCCGGGCCCGCTCCGGGCGCTCATCGCCCTCGAGCAGTGGCAGGCGTGGGTCGCGCTGGCCGTCGCCGCCGTCGCCGTGACCGGGCTCGCCCTGGTGCGCGACGGGCGCACCGGGCTGCGCATGCGCGCGGTGCGGGACGACGAGGTCGCCGCGGCGCTCGCCGGGATCGCACCCGCCCGCGTGAAGGTGCTCGCGTTCGTCGTCAGCTCGGTGACCGCCGGGCTCGGCGGCGCGGTCCTCACGTTCGTCACGCAGTCCGTCTCGCCCGGGGCCTACACCGTGTCGCTCTCGCTGCTGCTGCTCGTCGCGGTCGTGGTCGGCGGGCTCGGCAGCCTGCTCGGGGCCGCGCTCGGCGCGGTGCTCCTGGTGCTGCTGCCGTGGCTCGTCGGCACCGTGACCGACATGCTGCCGCTCCCGTCGCAGGTCACGCAGCGGATCGACGGCACGCTGCCGCTGCTGGTGTTCGGCCTCCTGCTCATCGTCCTGGTCGCCTGCGCGCCGGGTGGGCTGGCCGGCGCGCTCACCGCCGCCCGCGCCCGTCGGCGGGCCCGCCGGCGCCTCACGGCCCCTGCGCCCACCACTGCTCCGCCCAGCCCCACCGCCCCCGCACCCCGAGAATCCGCCCGCACACCGACCGAGGGATGACGACGATGTCACTGCTCCGCACCCCGCCCACGCGCCGCCACGCGCGGCGCACCGCCGGCACGTTCGTCGCCCTCGCGACGATCGTGGCGCTCACCGCCTGCTCGACGCCCGCCGCGTCGCCCGGCGTCGACGAGGACACCGTCACGATCGGCACGCACACCCCGCTCACGGGACCGGCGGCCGCGGGCTACTCGTCGATCTCCGCGGCCGCGTCCGCGTACTTCGACTACCTCAACGACAACGGCGGGATCCACGGCCGCAGCATCGAGTACGTCGTCAAGGACGACGCGTACAACCCGGCGACCACGCAGACGGTCGTGCGCGAGCTGGTCCAGGAGCACCAGGTGCTCGCGGTCGTCAACGGCCTGGGCACCCCCACCCACTCCGCGGTGCTCGACTACCTCAACGAGAACGGGGTGCCCGACCTGTTCGTCGCGTCGGGCAGCCCCAGCTGGGACCAGCCCGAGACCTACCCGTGGACGTTCGCCTTCAACGCGGACTACATCACCGAGGGCAAGGTGCTCGCCCACCACGCCCAGCAGACGCACGGCGACGACGCCGTGTACTGCGTGCTCGGCCAGGACGACGACTTCGGCATCGACTTCGCCGCCGGCCTGACGACGGTGCTCGACGAGCTCGCGAGCACCCAGACGTACGCGGTGTCCAACCAGGACGTGACCGCGCAGATCGGCGCGATGCAGGCCGCCGGGTGCACCGTGAACTTCCTCGCGACCGTCAACGGCTTCACGGCGCTCGCGCTCGGCACCGCCGCGAAGATGGGCTACCGCGCGCAGTGGCTGACGTCGTCGTCGGGCGGCGACTACCCGACGCTGCTCGGCTACCTCGGCGAGGAGAACGGGCCCGCGCTGCTCGAGGGCCTCGTCAGCACCAACTACCTGCCGTTCAGCGACGACGACCCGTGGGTCGAGCTGTTCCGCAGGGTGAACGACGAGTACAACGGCGGCGCGCCGTTCACGGGGAACACCATCTTCGGGATGTCGGTGGCGTACACGTTCGCCGAGGCGCTCGCGCGCGCGGGCGAGGACCCCACGCGCGAGAGCCTGGTCGAGGCGCTGAAGTCCGGTGACGTCGTCGGCAACGGGATCCTCCCGCTGGGGTTCGGTGCGGACAGCCACCGGGCGTTCGGCGGCGTCGGGATCACGACCGTCACCGGCGGCGTGCAGGACTACGTCGGCGAGGTGTGGACGACCGACAACGGCGACGGGGAGGTCGTCCCGTACGACGGCGAGGCAGTCGCGCTGGAGAACGAGGGGATCCCGCAGAGCTGAGTGCCGGGCACCGGCGCCTCCGACGGTTGATACGCTAAATTTGCCACTGGATCTTCCGCTAGATCCTCCGTAGGATGCTCGGGCAGACCTCCTACCAGAGGGCTGCCCCACTCCGTCCGAGAGGCCACCATGCGAACCGACACCCGAGACATCGTGAGTGTCACCGACGCCGCTCGTAACTTCAGCCGCTATGCGTCGGAGGCCGCCGAGGGTCGCAGCATTGTCATCATCCGCAACAACGAGCCCACCGCGGCGCTGGTGCCGCTCGAGAAGATGGATCGCCTGGACAAGATCGACGAGCTGGAGGAGGACCTGATGCTGTGGGGCATGGCTCTCGTCCGGACTCTGACGGACTCCGGCGAGCGCTACAGCCTCGACAGCATCGCTGCCGAGTTCGGCGTCGATCTCAGCGAGGACGATCCCGAGGCGGTCTGAGCAACAGTGGCCGACGTCGTCCTCACGAGCGAAGCGCGAGAAGACCTTCGGGACTTCGACGGCGCGGCGCAGAAGGTCATCATCAAGGCTCTGAAGAAGCTCGAGGACTCTCCCGAGCAGCGTGGCGCGCCGCTCGGGAGCCGACAGAGCGGCAACCTGACGACCTTCCGCAAGCTCGTTGTGGGCGACCGCGACTACCGGATCGTGTACCGCGTGGAGACGGACGGCACCGTGTGCGTGGTGTGGGTCATCGGTCGCCGGGTCGACGAAGAGTGCTACCAGCTGGCGATGGCCCGCTTGAAGCTGCACGGCGGTACTGACGTCGCTCCGGGCATGCAAGCTGCTCTGACCTCGCTATGGAGCAGGCGCCGGTAGTCGACACCGGAACCCAGGCGGGCGCATCCCCGCTGTCAGCGCGCCACCGCCTCCCCGACCGGCGCCGAGTACTGCTCGACGAGCTCCCGCTTGAGCACCTTGCCCGACCCGCCCAGCGGCAGCGTCCCGACGAGGTGCACGACGCGCGGGTACTTGTAGGCGGCGATCCGCTCGCGCGTGAAGTCGACGATCTCCTGGGCGGTCGCGGTGCGGCCGGGCATGAGCACGACGGCGGCGTGGACCTCCTGCCCGTGGGCCTCGTCCGCGACGCCGAACACCGCGGCCTGCGCGACGGCGGGGTGGCGGACCATCGCGTCCTCGACCTCGCTGGGGTACACGTTGTAGCCGTTGCGGACGATCATGTCCTTCTTGCGGTCGACGACCGTGACGATCCCCTCGGCGTCGACGGTGCCGAGGTCGCCGGTGCGGAACCAGCCGTCGACCACGGCCTCAGCGGTCGCCTCGGGGTTGCCGAGGTAGCCCTTGAACAGGTTGTGCCCCCGCACCACGATCTCGCCGAGCTCGCCCGGGCCGAGCAGCTCGATCCGACCCTCGATGTCGCTGTCCGCGACCTCCACGTCGACCCCCCACAGCGGCCGCCCGACCGTGCCCGGGCGGATGGGCTCGCCGACGTAGTTGAACGACACCGTCGGCGCGGTCTCCGTCAGGCCGTAGCCCTCGTGCACGTCGGCGCCGAACTCGCGCGCGAACGCCTCGAGCAGCGCGACCGGCAGCGCGGCACCGCCGGACACCGCGTACTTCAGCGGCGGCCGGTCGGGCGTGCGCGCGACGGCCTGGACCATGCCGAGGAACATCGTCGGGACGGCGGTGAACACCGTCGCGCGGTGCTTGACCAGCAGCGCGAGCGCCTCGTCGGCGTCGAACCGGGGCAGCAGCACGATCGCGGCGCCGCGCCGGAACGCGGTGTTGAGCACGGCGGACTGGCCGAACGTGTGGAAGAACGGCAGCCCGCCGAAGATGACGTCGTCGGCGTTGAGGTCCGTGGTGTCGAGCAGCGTGACGTGGACCTGCTCGACGAGGGCCAGGTGCGAGGCGACCGCGCCCTTGGGGCGGCCCGTCGTGCCGCTGGTGTACAGGACCGTGGCCGGCGCGAGCGGGTTGACCGACGCGTACGTGCGGATCGGCTCCGCGGCGTCGGCCTCGTCCTCCAGGCGCGGGGCCGGGACGGCGGCGACGTGCGTGTCCGGGACCAGCACCGTCACCGCGGGGACGCCGGCCGCGCCGGCTGCCGGCAGCGCCTCGCTGAGCATGGGGGCCGCGGCGACGAGCAGCGTCGCGCCGCTGTCACGCAGCACGTACTCGATCTCCTGCGCCTTGAACAGTAGGTGCACGGGCACGACGACCGCGCCGAGCGACAGGACCGCGTAGTAGACGCGCGCGAAGTCGGGCACGTTCGGTACGAGCATCGCGATGCGGTCGCCCGGCCCGACGCCGCGGTCCCGCAGGGCGCCGGCGTACGCGCGCGTGCGGTCCCACAGCGGGCCGTACGTCAGCGCGGCGTCGCCGATGTGGAAGGCGACCCGGTCCGGGTGGCGGCGGGCGGTCTCGGCGAGGATCGCGGCGACGGACAGCGTGCCGTGGCCGGGGCCGGTGAGGATCGGGTCGAGCGCGGGGGTGGTCTCGGTGCTCATGTCGGGGTCCCTTCGCGTGCGGTGAGGTCGGCGGTGACGTCAGCGGGGGTGGAGCGAGGGTGGTGCGGTCGGAGCTCGGCCTTGCCGAGCGAGGAGAGGTGGACCTCGTCGGGCCCGTCGGCGATCCGCAGCGACCGCGCCCCGGCGTACATCGCGGCGAGCGGCTGGTCCTGCGACAGCCCGGCCGCGCCGAACACCTGGATCGCGCGGTCGACGATCTGCTGCACCGCGCGCGGGACCGCGATCTTGATCGCCTGGATCTCGGTCATCGCCGCGCGGTTGCCGACCGTGTCCATGAGCCAGGCGGTCTTGAGGACAAGCAGGCGCAGCGCCTCGACCTGGAGGCGCGACTCCGCGGCCCACTCCCGCACGACGCCCTGCTCGGCGAGCGGCCGGCCGAACGGGGACCGGGACGCGGCGCGCTCGCGGACCAGGTCGAGCGTGCGCTCCGCCATGCCGAGCGCCCGCATGCAGTGGTGGATGCGGCCCGGTCCGAGCCGCGCCTGCGCGATCGCGAACCCGTCACCCTCGCCGCCGAGCAGCGCGGAGGCGGGCACGCGCACGTCCTCGAACGCGATCTCGGCGTGGCCGCCGTGGTCGCGGTCGTCGTAGCCGAGCACGGTCAGCGGGCGCACGACCCGCACGCCGGGGGTGTCGCGCGGGACCAGCACCATGCTCTGCTGCCGGTGCCGCGGCGCGTCGGGGTCGGTCAGCCCCATGACGACGAGCAGCGTCGCGTCGGGGTTCATCGCGCCCGTCGACCACCACTTGCGACCCGTGATGACCAGGTGGTCGCCGTCGCGGCGGATGCGGGTGCCGATCTGCGTGGCGTCGGACGACGCGGCGTCCGGCTCCGTCATGCAGAACGCGGACCGGATCTCGGCGGCGAGCAGCGGGTCAAGCCAGCGCTCCTGCTGCTCGGGGGTGCCGAACTCGACGAGGAGCTCGGTGTTCCCGGTGTCGGGGGCCGCGCAGTTGGTCGCGACGGGGCCCAGGCGCGGGCTGCGGCCCAGGATCTCGGCGAGAGGTGCGTACTGCAGGTTCGTCAGCCCGGCGCCGCGCGGCCCCGGCAGGAACAGGTTCCACAGGCCCTGCTCCCGCGCGACCTCCTGCAGCTCGCGGACCACCGGGCGCGGACCCCACTCGTCGGGGGACGCGGCCACCTGCGCGTCGAGCACCGGCTCGGCGGGCAGCACGTGCTCGTCGAGGAACGTGCGCGTGCGCGTGCACAGGTCCCGCGTCCGCTCGTCGTGCGCGAAGTCCACGGCCCCGCCCCTCTCAGCTCGCGCCGTCGAGGCGTGCGAGGCCCTCGTCGGCCAGCGGGAGGACGAGCGCGCCGATCGTGTCGAAGCCCTCGCCCACGGTCTCGCCCGCGCGGTACCGGTAGTGCACGCCCTCGAGGATCACCGCGAGCTTGTACGCGGCGAACGCGCGGTACCAGGACAGGTCCGGGACGGGCGAGCCCGACCGGGTGGCGTACGCGTCGGCGAGCTCCGCGAACTCCGGGTAGCCCGCGGCGGGGTCGACGGCGCTCGCGGTGACTCCGCCGAGCGGGGCGATCCGGCGGATGTCCCAGTACAGGCCGAGCATCCCGAGGTCGACGGCAACGTCCCCGAGCGTGGCCATCTCCCAGTCGAGCACCGCGGCGACGTGCACGCCGCCTTCGCGCGAGACGAGCGCGTTGTCGAGCCGGTAGTCCCCGTGGACGAGCCCGGTGCGAGCCGTCGCGGGTACGTGCTCGCGCAGCCGCTCCTGCAGGGCGTCGAGTGCGGGCAGGTCGCGCGAGCGCGAGCCGTCGTACTGCCGGCCCCAGCGGCGCAGCTGACGGTCGAGGTAGCCGTCGGGCCGGCCCAGGTCACCCAGCCCGACGGACGCGGGGTCGAGGGTGTGCAGCTCGGCGAGCAGCTCCGCGAGCTCGACGCTCAGGGACCGGAGCTCGGCGGGGGAGTAGGCGGCGTTCTGCGCGGGGTCGCGCACCGCCTCGCCCTCGACGCGCTCCATGAGGAAGAACGGCGTCCCGGTCCCGGCGCTGCCGTCGGCGTCGTCGACGAGGGCAACGGTCGCGGGCACGGGGACGCGGGTGGCGCGCAGCGCGTGGATGACGCGGTGCTCGCGGGCCATGTCGTGCGCGGTCTCCTGCACGTGGCCGAGCGGCGGCCGGCGCAGCACGAGCGGGATCCGCGCGCCGTCGACCCGGTACGTGAGGTTGCTGCGGCCGCCGGCGAACAGGGTCGCGCGCAGGGGCTCGTCGGTCGCCAGCCCGGGGTGCGTGCGGCGGAGCCAGGTGTCGAGGCGTGCGACGTCGAGACCGGGGAGGGCGCGTGGGGCGGTGCCGACGGCCGCGGTGGGCGCGTCCGGGACGGGCTGGGTCACCGGCGACCACCTCCGCGGCTGGGGCGGGCGGCGGTGCCCGCGCTCGACAGCATACCGGGCGGTCGGTATGCAACGTACTCCGGACGTCCGGAACACCCAGGCACAGGCGTCACGGGCAGGGGACCGGCGCACAGGCCGATGGCACCGCCTCCGGTCACCCGGAGCCAGCCGCACGAAAGACCGGCCGGACGTGTCCGAAACCGACGGAGCGGAGCCGGTCAGCGCGAGCGTGCCGCCTCGGCTGCGTACCCGCAGCCTCACCTGTTCGCGGGACAGTGCCCGAAGGGCGGGTGAGCTTCGGCGTTGCCCCGCTCGGCGCGGCGCCGCGGGCGTGACATCTGCCAGGCTGCTGAACATGGCGGAGCGGTCGAACCGACACGACGACGGGATTGTGCTCCGGGATGCGGCCACGCAGGCTGGAGCGGCCGCGACACTCGCACTAGCAACCGGGCTCGGACCTACCGGGACTGCATTGACCTTTGCCGTGACGTTCGCGGGCGGTGCGATGCCTCTCGTCTGGGACGAGATTCAGGACGAGGGCAGGCGGATGGACGACATGGCTGTCGCTGCAGCAGAGGCGGCGGGGTCGGTGGAGGAGGTCATCGACGCTGCGCAGTCAAGTCCCGAGCGGCGCGGACTCCTCACGGACGCACTCCGGGCTGCAACCAAGACGCGGTTCCCGCCGGCAGTTCGTGCCATAGGGACAGCGATGGCCGGGGGGATCGTGGCAGACGACGCCGCTTTGGACGATGCCCAGCAGGTCGTCGAAGCGTTGGCAGTGATCCAGCGCCCGCACTTCGTCGTCATGTGGGCACTACGGCAGCCGTCGGACGTTCCGGCAGACAGCGGAGGACAAGCGTGGTTCACCCTCGTCCTGGACAGGGACGAGCTGTTGGAGAAGCTGCCTCCGTCGTATCGCGTCAGCTTTGACCGGCTGGTCGCGGCGCTGGAGCGGGAAGGGCTGGTCGGACGTGCACCATCTCCGGTGCTGTTCCCCGTTGCCGAGGGTTCACGTCCCACGATCCGCGATCGGACGGACATGTACTGGGCGCTCACGTCGTTCGGCCTTCGTGCTCTGGGTCTGCTGGTCTCGGCCGGCGCTGAAGCACCCGATGGTGCGCCCCCGCAGCCCGACGTGAGCGCGTCGCACGGCTGACGCTGCCGGACGCTGCCGGTTGGTGCTGGGCCCACGGCAGCAAGTGGCGCGAACGGCTGAACCCGGTGCTCGGAGACGTGCACGTCCTGTAGACAGCGCGAGACCCGGCTCACCCACCGTCCGGAGGGCTGCCGGGTCCACTTCACACAACTACTGCTGTGTGCCCTACCAAGGTAGGCGCCTGCGCCCACACCCACACGAACAATGTCCCTGGCATCACATCTCGACCACGAGCTTCCGCTCGATCGCGGCCCGGATCGTCTCCGCGATCGGCTCCGGGCGAACCAGTGGGACGAAGGGGCAGAGCCGTCTGCGCTCTGGCCGCTCGCCCATGACGTGCATGCACACCGCAGGATGGGTCCCGCCCAGGTCTACTCGGGCGGTACCACCTGCGCAGATGTCGCCCCCGGACGAGGTCGACAGCCGAGGACGGCAGGGACGGTCGAGTTCGCGACGAGCCACGCGGCAAGGTCCCGATCCACCATCCGGGCGAGCATCAGGCATCTCCGGTGCGCCTCGTCCGGGCTCATCCGCCTGTTCTGACCGTTCAGAGGCACGCCGTTGATCAGCGGCTCATGATGCGCGACACGGTTCCGGAGGTCGTTGACGCTCTTGCAGACGCCGTGGACCCAGCCTCGAGTGAAGGTCGGCTCCTCCTCGGGAGCCGCAGCGCTCGTCGAACCGGCGAGGATGCGTGCGCGCTCGTGGCGTGCCTCGAGGCGCCCACCGGGGAATGCGTGCTTCAGTGCGGCGTTCCAGAGGGTGTCGTAGTCGGTGCCGAATCGGCGAGGCTCATTGCCGCGGTAGCCACCGGCATCCAGGAGGTTGGTCCAGAAGCCAAACATGCACTGGGCGACGAGCCGTCCGGGGACGTCGGGGTCCTGGGCTCGTCGCTGGACGCTCTTGGGAAGCTGGTTCCACGCGGTGGAGAGCTGTCGTGCGCTCCGGTCGTCCAGGATGACCGCCGGGTCGCCGTACCAGTGCGTCCCCCACCGGGCTGATGCGGCGTCGTGGAGTGCGTTGCGGAGGGCGACTTCGAGGATGGCGATGTCGGCGAGGAACGCGACCGCCAGGTTCCGGTTCCAGACGTAGAGGTCGCGTGCGAGGTTCGTGTCGCCCCCCGCTGCACGCTCGAACGTGGCGAACCTCGGGGAGGAGATCCCCCGGTCCAGGCCGCCGTGAACGTGAGGTGTGGCTTGAGCCGGTCCTGTCACGCTGGTAACCTATCGAGCAGAAGTCCCCCGGATCGCGCTTTGAGGTTCAGCCTCAGAGCACCGGGGGTTTTTCTTTGCCTCAGCAGTCGTGGGCGACGTGACCTGCGGGCTTGGAGGCGTCGGTGACACCCGCTGATCGTCTGTGCGCCGACGACGATGCGCATACCGTCACACATCAGACCACCAGGTCACGCTCGATCGCGGCCCGGATCGCCTCGGGGATCGGCGCCGGACGGCGCGAGTCGCGGTCGACGAACACGTGCACGAACCGCCCGGTCGCGATCGGCTCCGGCTCGTCGGCCCGCAGGATGCCGAGCTCCCACGTGACGCTCGTCGTCCCCACGCGGCCCGCGCGCAGGCCGACCGTGAGCGGCTCGGGGAACGACGCGGGCGCCCGGAACTCGCACGACGACGACACGCAGAACGCGATCCGGTCGCTGCCCAGGGGGTCCAGCCCGTGGCCGATCATCCAGACGTTGACGGTGGTGTCCATCGCTTCGTAGTAGACGGTGTTGTTGACGTGCCCGTACTGGTCGTTGTCGTTCCAGCGCGTCGGGAACGGGGCGTGGTGGCCGTAGGTCATCGGGGCTCCTCGGGGCGCAGGACGAGGTCGAACGCGGCGCGGGCGCGCTCGGCGCTCGGCGCGTCGCCCGTGATCAGGTCGGCGTACGTGAAGGACTCGGAGACCCGCACGAGCAGGTAGGCCAGGTCGCCCGGGGCGATGTCGCGCCCGAACGGCCGGTCACCGAGCTCTTCGCGGACCAGCTGCTCGACGACGGCGACGTACCGGCGCTGGATCTGGCTGCCGTTGGTCGTGAGGAGCCGCAGGGCGCGTGCGGGCTCTCGGCTGAGGAACGCGCGGAAGTAGTCGGCGGTGATGAGGTCGTGCGCGAACGACGTGAGGATCGCGACGACGCGGTCGGCGCCGGACAGCCCGTGGGTCGCGGCGTCGGCCTGCTCGAGCGTCGGGACGGCGAGCGACCACAGCACCTCGGACAGCAGCGCGTCCCGGTTGCCGACCCAGCGGAACAGCGAGGTGCGGTCGACGCCGAGGCGGGTCGCGAGCCCGCCCATGTCGATGCGCTCGCCGGCGATGAAAGTCTCGCGGGCGAACCGGAAGGCGCGGACGGCGTCCTCGTGCGCGCCGTCCTCGAGGCGCGCGGACAGCGCGGACGGCGCCACCGCGGTGCCGACCCGCGCGAGCGTGCTCCGGTGCGTGGGGACCGTCATGCGTCGCACTCTAGCCACGGCCCGGCGGGGGGTTGCAACATTCTGGGGAACGATGCAACGCTGGCGGCGGGACGCGGGCGCACCGGGGCGCCGCGCGCCGATCGACGACGATCGAGGGCCGAGATGACCGACACCGCCACCACGGACACCGCCGCGACGGACACCGCCGCCACTGACCACGCTGCCGACCGTCCGTCCGCCGCCGACGCGTACCTCGTGCCCGGCACCGACCGGCTCGCCGCCGACTTCTACGGCTTCCAGGACGAGCTCACGCCCGTCGAGCGCGAGGCGTCGCTGCGGCTGCGCGACTTCATGGAGCGCGAGGTCCGGCCCATCGCGACCGACTACTGGGACCGCGCCGAGTTCCCGTCGCAGATCATCCCCGGGCTCGCCGACCTCGGGATGTTCGGCGCGATGTGGCCCGAGACGCAGCGGTTCGAGAACAGCGCCGTGTGGCGCGGCTGGGCGGCGCTCGAGCTCGGGCGGGTCGACCCGTCGACGGCGACGTTCGTCGGGGTGCAGAGCGGCCTGGCGATGAGCTCGATCGCGATCGGCGGCTCGCCCGAGCAGCGCGCGCAGTGGCTGCCGCCCATGGGCCGCGGCGAGCTCATCGGCGCGTTCGGCCTGACCGAGCCGCTGTCCGGCTCGGACTCGTCCAAGGGCCTGCGCACGACCGCGGAGCGCCACGGCGACACGTGGGTGCTGAACGGCGCCAAGCGGTGGATCGGCAATGCGACGTTCGCCGACGTGGTCGTCATCTGGGCGCGTGACGTCGCCGAGGGGCAGGTCAAGGGCTTCCTCGTGCGCCGCGGCACCCCCGGGTTCACGACCACCAAGATCGAGCGCAAGCAGGCGCTGCGGATCGTGCAGAACGCCGACATCACGCTCGACGGCGTCCGCGTCGACGAGGCCGACCGGCTGCCGAACATCCACTCGTTCCGCGAGGTCGCGCTCGTGCTGCGGCTCACGCGCGCCGAGGTCGCCTGGCAGGCCGTCGGCGTGCAGGTCGGCGCGTACGAGGCGGCCGTGCGGTACGCGGGGGAGCGTCAGCAGTTCGGGCGGCCGATCGCGTCGTTCCAGCTGGTCCAGGACCGCCTGGCCAGCTGCCTCGGCAACATCACCGCGAGCATCGCGCTGTGCCTGCAGGTCTCGCGCATGCAGGACCAGGGCCGCCAGGGCGACGAGCACGCGGCCCTCGCCAAGGGGTACGCGACGACCCGCATGCGCGAGACGGTCGCGTGGTGCCGCGAGCTGCTCGGCGGCAACGGCATCGTGCTCGACCACGGGGTCGCCAAGTTCTTCGCCGACGCGGAGGCCGTCTACTCGTTCGAGGGCACGCGCGACATGAACAACCTCATCGTCGGGCGCGCGATCACCGGCGTCAGCGCGTTCGTCTGACCGGCACGTCCCGCCGCCGCGCCCGTCCGCTCGACCGTCCGTCCCGCCCCCGTCGTCGTCCCCGAGAGGACCCGCCATGCCCGAGGCCTACGTCGTCGCCACCGCCCGCTCACCCATCGGCCGCGCGTTCAAGGGCTCGCTGCGCAGCCTGCGGCCCGACGACCTCGCCGCCGCGATGGTCCGCGCCGCACTCGACCAGGTGCCGGCGCTCGACCCGACGCGCGTCGACGACCTGCTGCTCGGCTGCGGGCTGCCCGGCGGCGAGCAGGGCATGAACATGGCGCGGGTCGTCGCGGTGCTGCTCGGCCTCGACACCGTGCCCGGCACGACCGTGAACCGCTACTGCTCGTCGAGCCTGCAGACCACGCGCATGGCGTTCCACGCGATCAAGGCCGGCGAGGGGGACGTGTTCGTCTCGGCCGGCGTCGAGTCGGTCAGCCACCTGGCGCGCGGGTCGAGCGACTTCATCCCGGGTGAGGACCTGACCAACCCGCTGTTCGCGGAGGCGGTCGCGCGTACGGCCCGGTCCGCGAAGGGCGGCAGCACGTGGCGCGACCCGCGCGAGGACGGCGAGCTGCCCGACGTCTACGTCGCGATGGGCCAGACCGCCGAGAACGTCGCCCAGCGCACGGGCACGACCCGCCGCGACCAGGACGAGTACGCCGCGGCGAGCCAGAACCGTGCGGAGGCGGCGCTCGCGAGCGGGTTCTGGGAGCGGGACATCACGCCGGTGACACTGGCGGACGGGACCGTGGTGTCGCGCGACGACGGTCCGCGCGCGGGCGTCACGGTCGAGTCGCTGTCGGCGCTGGAGCCCGTGTTCCGGCCCGACGGCACCGTCACCGCCGGCAACTGCTGCCCGCTCAACGACGGCGCGGCCGCCCTGGTGATCGTCAGCGACCGCGTCGTCGACGAGCTCGGACTGACGCCGCTCGCGCGCATCGTCTCGACGGGCGTGAGCGCGCTGTCGCCTGAGGTCATGGGTCTGGGGCCGGTCGAGGCCAGCCGGCGTGCGCTCACGCTCGCGGGCTTGACGATCGGCGACATCGACCTCGTCGAGCTCAACGAGGCGTTCGCTGCGCAGGTCCTGCCGTCCGCGCGCGAGCTCGGCATCGACCCCGACCGGCTGAACGTGCACGGAGGGGCCATTGCTGTCGGGCACCCGTTCGGCAGCACCGGCGCGCGCATCACGACCACGCTGCTGCACGGGCTGCAGGAACGTGACGGGACGTTCGGGCTGGAGACGATGTGCGTCGGCGGGGGGCAGGGGATGGCGATGGTGCTGGAGCGGGTGGGGTGAGCGGGCGGAGTACTGGTCGAAGTCGCCGGGTTCAGCACGGAACTAGCGGCGCGTCTCTGAGCCAGCCCTTTGCCCAGGTAGCGACCACGCCACAGCACGGTCAGGACCGAGAACCCCACGACCTGCGCGATCCGTGCGCTCGCCTGCCGTCGGCGGCCAGCAGTACGATCCTCGCCGCCGCGCCGCGCCGCGCACCGATCCTCGATGCCCGCAGCCACCGCTCGAGCTCCACGCGATCGCGCGCACTCAATCTCAGCGCCGGAGCAGGTCTGTTCGTCATGCCCTATGGTCTCGGACCCCAACCATAGAGTCACTTACGGTAAGCGAAACTAGGCACCCACCGAGTGGATTGACGGCGCTCGGGCTACGGAGCGAGGGCCCATCCGCGCTTCTCGATCTCCTGGAGAGTATCGACTAGCAACTGCTTAACGAGGCGTTCAGGGCGCCACGGCTGAACGGCTCCTTCCAACGGGAGCTTCAGGTGCAATCCGTCACCTAGGGGGCTCGGCTGAAAGACGTTCAGGTGCAGAGGGGAGTCGTGGGCCAACTCGTAGTCGTACCTGACGATGCATGCGTGGTCGATGTCAGGGTTCTTGCAGTACCCGTACGGGTCGTTTTCGACGTTTAGGCCCATCGATCCTTCCCGCAGGATAGGTTCGTTCGTCTTCGGGTCGGTAACGAAACGCCAATAGGAGGTTAGGAACCAATCCCCGGCGAGTTTTGTCGGGATGTTCAGGCGCTTGATGCTGGCGTGCCAGTACGGGTCCTGGCCGCCGTTAGGTCCGAACTCTACGGGCGCGACATGCTTCATTGACTGCAACTGCAGCACCAGGCGCTTCTGCAGGTCCTTCGCCGCGTCTTGAACGGTAGGCGTGCGTGGTCCTCTTTGTGCCATCAGGGCCGCCGGATCACTTCTTCGCGCACGATCGATCGTAGGCGTGGGTTCACACCCATGGCGTCCATGACCAAGTCGTCCAGCTCCTGCCGCGCTCGCGACCACTGCATGACGCGCTCTCGGGGGTCGTCAAGGGTCAAGGTGAGCAACACCGTGACGGCAGCCTCCCCGAACGAGGTCCATTGCGCGTCGGTCAGGACCGGTACAGGCAGCCGCTTGAGCGGGGCTTCGAGGATCTCGATCGACTCGTCGGCCTTCGGTTCCCCGGCTCCGCGCAGCCACCACTGGGCGAGTGCACTGTTGAGGTAGGCAGCCAGCCCGTGGAGATGCGTCAGCGGACGACCCTCGAGAGCGACGGCGAAGGCGCCCGCTGTGCCCTTTGGGGCGACGATGGTCCCACTCTCGTCGACTGCTGCCGTCGGCTCGATCCCGAACGCCCGGACGAGGATCTTGGGCCCAAGCCAGACGTCGAGCTTGCTTCCGATCTGAGTGTTCTTGACGCGCCCGCCCAGCGCGGTGATCGCCGGCTCGACGAGGCGCCCTTCGGGAGAGTCCGGCTTTAGCGGCAGGACGATCCGCTGCGAACCTACCGCCACCCGGAACGGAAGGATTTGGGGTGCCTTAACGAAGTGAGGGCAGTACTTGATCGGCACCCGCGAGCCGCGAACTCGAACAAAGTTCGGCGTCACCGAGTCTGGCTCGATAACGAAGCGACTGTCATTCCCGGACTGAAGTCCTGAGACCACCGACACGCCCGGAACTGCACCGAGTTCAGTCGTCTCAACCTCGACTTCGTGGCGAAGTTCGGCCCACCGCAGTTCGAATCCTGACCAGGACGGGCTGCGCGCCAGTAGATCCCGACTGACAGTCTGTCGACGAGTCGTGAACTCCTTGGTTGCCCGATCAAGCACCAGCGACGCTGACGTTCTGGAGTCGCGGACCTCTTCGACCGGAACCGCTGCTGACGGTGCGCCGCCCACGGTGACTAGCGACACATACGCACTGACGCTAGGGAACAGAAGCGCGCCGCGATAGTCGTGGATGGACCGCACCCCGCGGGAAGCCATCACGTCGCGGATCCTGCTGGCGGTCGACCCGGTCAGGACCTTGCGTGGCAGAACGAATCCGCACATTCCGCCGTCGTCAAGCAGACGGAAAGCGAGAGCGACGAAGTTGTACGCAAGGTCCGAGCCCCATGAGTGGGTGTCGGCGTACACGGCGCGTAGCCGCTCGCGGTAGGTGGAACTTGCACGATCAGCGCGGGTGCGCTGCGCCCCGAATGGCGGGTTGGCGAGTATGACCTGGAATTTCCCGCCCGTCGCGATCACATCCTTCCATGGCACACCGCCGTACGGGACGGCCCCTGGAGGCGACACCAGCGAGTCTCCGTGCAACAGGTTCTCACCCATGGTTGGAAGACTGCTGTCGGCGCCGAGGTCCGCCTCCTCGTACAGGGCGACCTGGGCCAGCATGAGCGCCGACTCGTCCTGGTCTGCTCCGAAGATGCTCTTGGACAGCAACTCGCGGCGCTCGGACTGGTCGAGTTCGCGGCCACGCAGGTCCTCGAAGTACGCCCGGAGCACGCGGTATGACGAAAGGAGGAAAGCACCTGATCCGCATGCAGGGTCGAGGACTCGCACCTGCGCAGGATCCGTAGGTCGGTTTTCTTGGAGCCAAGGCGTGAGCGTCGCCCGAGCGAGCTCGGTCGCCACAGTAGTCGGCGTGTAAAACGATCCGCGCTGGCTGCGGTCGTCCGTGGACCCGACCTGGTCGAATAGCGTGCCTTCTTCGTGAATGATCGCCGGCCGCTTCCCGAGGTATGACTCATACAGGCGACCGGACACGTCATTCGGGGTGAGCTGGAAGTCCAGACGCAGAGTCTTCCAAGGCTCGGTCAGCGCTTCGATGGTCTTGCGCAGCGCGCCGCTGGGGACGGCATCTATGGGCAGGGCCGGCCTGGAGAAGAGCTCGGATCGCAGACTCGTCGAGTAGTGAGCGACGATGTCGGCGAGAACCGCTCGTGGGTCGCCCGCCTCCAGCACCTGCTCGAGGCGTCGAACCGGCAGGAGCGGGTGGCGGTCCTCAACGAAGCGAATGAACAGCAACTGATGGAACAAGCGCATGACCTGCAGGTCGTACGTTGCCAGCTGGTCGGCATGGTCCGACGCGATGCTCGCGCGCAGGTCCGCCAGGGCCAGCCCGAGTCGTTCTGCGAGGTCCGGCTGCTTGCGTCCTCGCGAACCACGGAACTCCTGCGCGTCGTTCGCGACGATACTCCCCGGCGAGAGCAGCTCGAGCAGGTTCGCCGTCGAGGCGGTGCTAGTGTGTGCCTCCTCGAGCAGCGGAGAGTCGCCCGGCTGTAAGGCCCAGAAAGCAGTCTGGTGCAGCTGGACCTCGTCCGGGGTCCAAAGCAGGGTGTACGGGGCCTCCGAGCTGTAACCCATGCTCAGCGGGTTTATGGACTTCACGCCGCTGCTTGCTTCGCGCAGATTTGAACCGCTCGCAACCAGCATCTTCGGCGAACCGCCGAGTTGCGCGATCATGATTCCGTCGCGCCCCAGGTCCATGTTCAGTGAGCTCGCCGGCCATCCCACCGTGAGTAGGGCGTCAGCCACGGTCTGCGGGCTTGGTGCTGCCGTAGCCGTGCGCACCGACGCGAGCAGGTCGGAGGTTGAACCCATCTGACTGCCCTCCTGTGTCACGACTGGTTGGCGCGGTTGCGCTGGCATCGACTGCGATGCTACCGGCGCGGAGCTACCGGGCGCCCCATGTTCTGAGCGAGTTGCGAAACTGGTCCGCTGGGCGCCACCACGCGCGTCGTGCCAGGTCAGGCCGCAGCCGGGTGCCGACTCCTCGCATCGGCCACGTGGTCGCGGGGTGTCCCAGGGGATCGATTCGATAACGTGGGTCCTCGGCTCTCCCGTCTCTGGTGAGGTCGCCCGCAACCAGCGCGCTCGGCGCGGCAGGTGCTAGGTGTGAGGTACAAATGCGGTCAGCTTGGCGACCGATCGGCACCTGAGTCGGGTCAGTCGCGCGCCACCTAGATGTGATGTCCGTCGTCGGCGACTCGGATGGCATCGACACCAAAGGCCTGTAGCCCCCTACGTGGCCGGTCGCGCCTGCAGTACGTCCGGTTCAGGTCGCTTCCGCGCGGGCTCTTGGCCGGGGCGTCAGTCGGACGTCGACGACTTCGCCATTTCGTCCAAGAACGTCAATGCCAGTTGCCTCAACTCGGCCGGCGTCGCGCCCGTCGCGTTGATGTCTAGGTAGTCCTCCGGAGTGAGTCCGGAAGGTTGGGTGGGCAGGGCGTGGGTGCGGTAGTCATGGAACGGTGAAGTGCGCTTGAGCTGGAACAGCATGTCTCGCGGCTGCGACGTGCGGCCGTCGGCGGACCCGCCGAGGCCGAACGTGGGAAAGTCCCGCGGGTTGCGCTGCTGCGGCTCCCAAGACCGCCACGCACGGCGGAAGGGCCCCTCCCACTGGTGGGCCGCCCAGCGGAACGGACCCTCGAAGCCGGCGGCCACGAGCCCGGCCATGAACCCCTCCGCGGCGTTGCGCAGGCGCCGTGTCTTGTCCATGGCTCGCAGTGTCCTCGACCTCGACCATCAGGGTGGCGGTCTTGAGCTCTCCCTGCCGCCTGCGGCTGATCTATCCATGAGGCGAGCAGTCGACGGGCGTCGCGCGTGTAACCTCGACGGTGCCCCTTCGGCGCGCGCCGAAGGCCCAGAGTGGAGGTCACCCGTGTCTCAGCCGTTCCTGCTCGCCGATGAAGGTCAACTCATGTGCCCGCTCTGCAGCGGCACCTACGTACACATCGACGACGTGTACGTGGCGGGACGTCCACGCGAAGACGGCCCGGTGGTTCCTGTCCATGTCAACGCCGGCGGTCGAATTGCAACAGAAGAAGGCGTGGACCTACCGATGACGGACTACGGCCGGCGGCACGTCATCAGTCTTGGCGGGGTGTGCGAGTTGTGCGGCGGCCGCTTCGCGCTCGAGTTCAAGCAGCATAAGGGACAGACGCTGGTCACGATCCGGAAGCCGGTGTGGACCGAGGTTGACGCGCCCGCGGGCTGACCCGCGTCGGTTCAGCCGTCAGTAACCGTGTCCCAGCCCTGCGGCCAGGTCGCGCGCGACCTGGAGTGAAGCAGAGGCCGACGTCGCCCGCCGCGGTCTCGATGTCGTGCAGAGGCGAGGACCTAGGTCTGGGTCATATGGTTGGTCAAGCCGGCTCGGAGGCATCATCAACGTCATGACCCAGAACAA
>NZ_BONP01000018.1 GCF_016862775.1 Cellulomonas phragmiteti
CGGTGGTCGTCCTGCTGGCGGCGCGGGTCGGCGTCCCGGGGGTGCAGCTGGGTCCGGTCGTGACGCCTACCGTGACGGTGGGCGGCCGACCGGCGGCGGTGCGTACCGGGACGGGTCGGCGGACGCTCGCGACGGACGGTCGCCCTCGGCGCCGGGCTCGCGTCCCGAGCGCGGCGGGTCGTCGTACCGTGATGGCGGACGCCCGGCCGGGGGCGGCGGGCGCTCCTTCGGCGACGGTGGGCGCCCTGCCCGTCCGGGTACCGCCCGGACCTCGGCCGAGGGACGACGTCCTGACCGCGGAGGCCCGGACCGTCCCGTGCGCGAAGCGGCACGCGACACGCCGCGCGACGACCGCGACGTGCGCGTGCCGGACCCCGTGGTGCCCGACGACGTGACCTTCTCGCTGCTGGACCGCGACGTGCGCGGCCGGTTGCGCACGCTCAGCAAGGACAACGCCGATCGCGTCGGGCGGCACCTCGTGATGGTGGGACGCCTGCTCGACGACGACGCCGAGGCTGCGTACGAGCACGCTCAGGCCGCCGTCCGCAGGGCGGGACGCGTCGACGTGGTGCGGGAAGCAGCGGGCCTTGCCGCCTACCGCACGGGCCGGTACGCCGAGGCGCTGCGCGAGCTGCGGACCGTGCGCAGGCTGAACGGCTCGTCCGAGCACCTGGCGATCATGGCGGACGCGGAGCGGGGCCTGGGGCGGCCCGAGCGCGCCATCGCGCTCGCGCAGGAACCCGAGGCCTCGACCCTGGACGCCGACACGCAGATCGAGCTGGCCATCGTCGTCAGCGGTGCGAGGCTGGACCTGGGCCAGGCGGAGGCTGCTGTCGCGGCCCTGTCCGGCCCGTCCGTCCGTGCGGCGCGCGGCCTCGTCGCCGCCCGGGTCGCTCAGGCACGGGCGGCCGCGCTCGACGCGGCTGGACGCGCCGACGAGGCGGCGACCGAGCTCGCTGCCTACTCGCAGGAGACGCTCGACGAGTCGGCCGGGACGACCTTCGGGTACGACGAGGTCGTGGTCTACGACCTCGCCGAGGAGACGGACGGCGAGCCCGTCGACGGCGAGCCCGCCGACAGCGAGCCCGCCGACAGCGAGCCTGTCGACGTCGAGCCCGTCGACAGCGAGTCCGCCGACGTCGAGCCCGCCGACGGCGAGGCGGACGTCGACGGCACGACGGGTGACGGGGACGCCCGGTGAGCGCGCGCGGGCTGCTGAGCAGCGCGGAGCCGCTCGCGACCCGGTACGACCTCGCCCTGGTCGACCTCGACGGTGTCGCGTACCGCGGGCACGAGCCGATCGAGCACGCCGCGGACGGTCTCGCCGCCGCACGTGCGTCCGGTATGCGGCTCGTCTTCGTCACGAACAACGCGTCCCGGGAGCCCGAGGCCGTCGCCGAGCAGCTCACCGGGCTGGCGATCCCGACGCGCTCCGACGAGGTGATGACGGCTGCCCAGGCCGCGGCGGAGCTGCTCGCGACCCGCGTCCCGGCGGGGGAGCCCGTGCTCGTCGTCGGCGGTGCGGGTCTGCGCACGGCAGTCACGGCCAAGGGTTACCGCGTCGTGGCCTCGGCCGACGACGACCCCGTCGCCGTCGTGCAGGGGTTCGCGCCCGAGCTCGGGTGGGCTCAGCTCGCGGAGGCCGCCTACGCGGTGAGCCGCGGCGCGTGGCACGTCGCGTCGAACCTCGACCTCAGCCTGCCGACCGCCCGCGGCTTCGCTCCCGGCAACGGTGCGCTCGTCGGTGCGGTCAGGTCGGCCACCGGGGTCGAGCCGGCCAGCGCGGGCAAGCCGTCCCCGACGATGTACCACCTCGCGGTGCAGCGGGCGGGTGCCGCGCGCCCGCTCGTGGTGGGCGACCGCCTGGACACCGACCTCGCCGGTGCGCGGGCCGGTGACATCCCGGGGCTGCACGTCCTCACGGGTGTCAGCACGGCGCGCGACGCCGTGCTCGCCGCGCCCGGCGAACGACCCCACTACCTGGCGGCGGACCTGCGCGCGCTGCTCGTGCCGCACCCGGAGCCGGCACGGCAGGACGGGTGGTGGGTGTGCCGTGACGGGCGCGCCCGGATCGCCGCCGGAGCGCTCGAGCTGCACGGAGAGCCCATCGACCCGGTGGACCTGGTCCGCGCCGCGTGCGCAGCGACCTGGGACGCCGTCGACCGCGGGGAGAAGGTCGACCCGGCGACGGTGCCGGACCTGCTGCGCTGACGTCGCCGTGGTGCGGCCGCCCGGGGGTGGTCCGCACCGGCAGCGCCGCCTGTGGGTGGCGCACCGCCGTCGTCGCCGGCGGCAGGTAGCGTGGACGCGCGCCGCTCCGGCGAGAGGCACAGGGACGACGGAAGGACGTGACGTGAGCGAGCCCCAGCAGGGTGGCCCGGCGATCGACGCCGGGCCGGCGCCGGTCGGCGGCGCAGCTCGCGCGACCGCGTACGGAACCGCCGGCCCGCAGGCGACGGTGGACGACGCGCCGGTGACGGGTGACGACGCGGTGGACGAGGCGCTCCGGCGGCTGTCCGACCTCGCCGGTCAGGACCTGCGCCAGCAGGTCGCGGTCTTCGAGGACGTGCACGGCGCCCTGCAGGACCGGTTGGCGGACTCCGAGGGATGACGCCCACGATGACGGCTGCCCGGCTGGACGCCGAGCTCGTGCGGCGCGGGCTCGCGCGCTCGCGCGGGCACGCCTCCGACCTGATCGCCGCGGGACGGGTGCGGGTGGGTGGGACCACCGTCCGCAGGCCGGCCACCCTCGTCGACGACGGTCAGGACGTGCACGTCGAGCCCCGACCCGACGACCACGGCTACGCCTCGCGCGCTGCGCACAAGCTGGCCGACGCGCTCGACGCGTACGGACCGCAGGGCCCGCAGGTGGCCGACCGGGTGTGCCTGGACGCGGGAGCGAGCACGGGCGGCTTCACCGACGTGCTCCTGCGGCGCGGCGCGGCTCGCGTCGTCGCCGTCGACGTGGGTCACGGGCAGCTCGTGGACCGCCTGCGGCACGACCCGCGCGTCGACGTGCGCGAGCACGTCAACGTCCGGGACCTGCGCGCCGGGGACGTGCGTCCCGCGCCGGGACTCGTCGTGGCCGACCTCTCGTTCATCTCGCTGACGCTCGTGCTCGGACCCCTGCTCGCCGCGGCGAGCCCCGGCGCCGACCTGGTGCTGCTGGTCAAGCCGCAGTTCGAGGTCGGGCGCGAGCGCCTGGGGAGCGACGGCGTGGTGCGCGACCCCGCCCTGTGGCAGGCAGCGCTCACGGCGGTGTGCACGAGCACGACCGCGCTGGGCGCACGGGTGCGCGACGTCCGGCCCAGCACGTTGCCCGGCACGCACGGCAACGTCGAGTTCGTGCTGTGGGCCGTGGCGCCCGGTGGCGACCCGACCGCGCCCGTCGTCGACGTGGACCGGGCGGTGGCCGCGGCGGTCGGTCGCGCGACCGCGGAACAGGGCACCCGATGACGCGGCGCGCCCTCGTCGTGCGCCACAGCGGACGCCCGGAGGCGCTCGACGCCACCAAGGCCGTCCTGCGTGCGCTGCGGGACGCGGACGTCGAGACGGTGACCGCCTCGCAGCACACACGGGCAGAGGACCTGCCGCCTTTCGAGCTCGCCGTCGTCCTGGGCGGGGACGGCACGATCCTGCGCGCCGCCGAGCTCACCCGCGGCACGGACGTGCCGCTGCTGGGCGTCAACCTCGGCCACGTCGGCTTCCTCGCGGAGATCGAGCCGGCGGACGTCGCGACGGCGGTCCGACGGCTCACGGACGGTGACTACACCGTCGAGGAGCGCTCCACGCTCGACGTGCGGGTGATCGACGCCGCGGGCGAGGTCCTCGAGTGCTGGGCGCTCAACGAGGCGGCCCTGGAGAAGACCGACCCGGCGCGCATGATCGAGGTCGTCATCGAGGTCGACGGGCGGCCGCTGTCGTCGTTCGGCTGCGACGGGCTCGTCGCCGCGTCGGCGACGGGGTCGACCGCCCACGCCTTCTCCGCCGGCGGTCCGGTCGTGTGGCCGGACGTCCGCGGCATGGTCCTCGTGCCGCTCGCGGCCCACTCGCTGTTCGCCCGCCCGCTCGTCATGGGACCGAGCAGCGTGCTCGCGGTCGAGGTCATCGAGCGCTCGTCCTCGACCGCCGTGGTCACGTGCGACGGCCGACGCCAGCTGCCGCTCGCGCGCGGGACCCGCCTCGAGGTCCGGGTGAGCGACGTCCCGGTGCGCTTCGCGCGCCTCAACCCCGCGCCCTTCACGACCCGCCTGGTCCAGAAGTTCGACCTCCCCGTCGTGGGCTGGCGCGGCGCCCACCCCGACGACGACGAGGACGGTGCGCGGTGATCGACGAGATCCGGATCGACGACCTCGGCGTCATCGGGCGGGCGCACGTGCGTCTGGGCAGCGGGCTCACGGTGCTCACCGGTGAGACCGGGGCGGGCAAGACGATGGTGCTCACGGCGCTGGGCCTGCTGCTGGGCGGACGCGCCGACCCCGCGACGGTCCGCACGGGGGCCTCGAGCGCCGCCGTCGAGGGCAGGGTGCTGCTGCCCCCGGACTCGCCGGCGCTCGAGCGCGCGCGTGAGGCCGGCGCCGAGGTCGACGAGGACGGGACGCTCGTCGTGCTGCGCACGGTCGGGGCGGGGACCCCCGACTCCCCGGGCCGCTCGCGCGCGTACCTCGGTGGCCGCTCGGTCCCGCAGGGGCTGCTCGCCGAGATCGCCGAGGAGCTCGTGACCGTCCACGGCCAGGCCGACCAGATGCGCCTGCGGTCCGCCGCGCGGCAGCGAGCCGCCCTGGACTCCTTCGCCGGCGCGGCGCACGGTGCCGTGCTCGCGGAGCACGCGCGGGCGTGGGCGGAGCGCGCCCAGGTGCAGGCCGAGCTCGACGACCGCGTGGCGCGGGCGCAGGAGCGTGCCCGCGAGGCCGAGCTGCTGCGGCTGGGACTGGCGGAGGTGGAGCGCGTCGCCCCGCTCCCGGGCGAGGACCTCGAGCTCGCGACCGAGGCGGAGCGGCTCGGCAACGCCGAGGACCTGCGGGCCGCCGCCGCCGGTGCGCACGTCGCCCTCGTGGGGGACGAGGACGCCGCGGACGTCGGTGCCGCCGCGGTGGTGCTCGTCGAGGAGGCGCGCCGGTCGCTCGAGCTGGCCGGTCACCACGACCGTGCGCTCGCGGACCTGGCCGTGCGGGCGGCCGAGGCCGGGTACCTGCTGGCCGACCTCGCGACCGAGCTCTCCGCGTACGTCCAGGACCTGCAGGCGGACCCCGCACGCCTCGACACCGTGCAGCGCCGGCGGGCCGAGCTCACCGGTCTGACCCGCAGCTACGGGGAGGACGTCGCGGCGGTGCTCGAGTGGGCGCAGGACGCGTCGCGCCGCCTCCTGGACCTCGACGGCGGCGAGGAGCGCGTCGCCGAGCTCACGGCCGAGCGTGACCGGCTCGACGACCGCGTGCGGCGCCTCGCTGCGGACATCACCGGCACCCGCACCGACGCGGCGGTCCGTCTCGCGCAGGCGGTCACCGACGAGCTCGTCAGCCTCGCCATGGCCGGTGCCCACCTCGAGGTCGTCGTCCGGCCCGCCGACGAGCCCGGGCCGCACGGTGCGGACCACGTCGAGATGCTCCTGGTCCCGCACGCGGGCGCCCCCGCCCGCCCGCTCGGCAAGGGCGCCTCCGGTGGCGAGCTGTCGCGGGTGATGCTGGCGCTCGAGGTCGCGCTCGCGACGGCCGAGGGCTCTGGCGCGGCGACGCCCGGCACGTTCGTCTTCGACGAGGTGGATGCCGGGGTCGGCGGCCGGGCCGCCACCCAGGTGGGGGAGCGGCTCGCGCGGCTCGCGCGCGGCACGCAGGTCCTCGTCGTCACGCACCTCGCCCAGGTGGCGGCCTGCGCCGACCGGCACCTCGTCGTCACGAAGTCCGTCGCCGACGGCGTGGACGTCGTCACGGAGTCGGACGTGCGCGAGGTGGAGGGCGAGGCCAGGGTCCGCGAGCTCGCCCGGATGCTGTCCGGCCAGGACGACTCGTCGACGGCGCGCGCCCACGCGGCGGAGCTGTTGGCCCAGTCCGTGGGACGATGAGCCCCGATGAGAGTCTCCCTGCGCCGCCGCACGCCCGCGACAGATGACGCCGAGGTCGTCGGGCCCGCCCGCGTCGACCCCCGCACCAAGGGGCTGACGAAGCGGCTGAAGCCCGGTGACATCGCCGTGATCGACCACCTCGACCTGGACCGGGTGTCGGCCGAGGCGCTGGTCGCGTGCCGGCCCGCGGCCGTCCTCAACGCCGCCAGGTCCACGTCGGGCCGGTACCCCAACCTCGGCCCCGAGATCCTCGTCGAGGCGGGCATCCCGCTCGTCGACGACCTCGGCCCGGACGTCATGGCGCTCACCGAGGGCCACGTGCTCCGCGTCGTGGACGGCGCCGTCTACGACGGCGAGACGCTCGTCGCCGAAGGTGTGGCGCAGAGCGCCGAGAGCGTGGCCGCGACCATGGCGGAGGCCCGTGAAGGGCTGTCGGTGCAGCTCGAGTCGTTCGCGGCGAACACGATGGACTACCTGCGGCGCGAGCGCGAGCTGCTCCTGGACGGCGTCGGCGTGCCGGACATCGACACCCGCATCGACGGGCGCCAGGTGCTCATCGTCGTCCGGGGCTACCACTACAAGGAGGACCTGGTCACGCTGCGCCCGTACATCCGGGAGTACCGCCCGGTGCTCATCGGCGTGGACGGCGGTGCCGACGCGATCCTGGACGCCGGCTGGCGCCCCGACATGATCGTCGGGGACATGGACTCCGTGTCGGACCGCGCGCTGCAGTGCGGGGCCGAGGTCGTGGTCCACGCGTACCGGGACGGCCGCGCACCGGGGATCGCCCGGGTCGAGCAGCTCGGGGTGCCGCACGTCGTCTTCCCGGCCACGGGCACCAGCGAGGACGTCGCCATGCTGCTCGCGGACGACAAGGGCGCCGAGCTCATCGTCGCGGTGGGGACGCACGCGACGCTCGTGGAGTTCCTCGACAAGGGGCGTTCCGGCATGGCGAGCACGTTCCTCACGCGCCTGCGCGTCGGTGGCAAGCTCGTGGACGCCAAGGGCGTGTCCCAGCTGTACCAGCACCGGATCTCGAACGTGCAGCTCACGCTCCTCGTGCTGGCCGGTCTGTTCGCGCTCGGCGTCGCCCTGGCCTCGACCGCCGCCGGTCAGACCCTCTTCGGACTCGTCGGCGCGCGCGTCGACGACCTGACCTCCTGGGTGCGCGTGCTGTTCGGCGGGTCGCCGTGACCGCCCACGCCCGCCGTTCCCTCGCACGCCCCGCCGCGACCCGTCGCGCACCCGACCGAGAGCTCACCCTGTGATCGACTTCCGCTACCACATCGTCTCCCTCATCTCCGTGTTCCTCGCGCTCGCCGTCGGCATCGCGCTCGGTGCCGGGCCCCTGAAGGAGACCATCGGCGACACCCTGACGGGCCAGGTCGAGGCGCTGCGCGCCGAGAAGGAGGGGCTGCGGACGCAGCTCGACGAGACGGGCGGCGACCTCGCGGCCGCGGACGCGTTCGTGTCCGCGTCGGGCGAGCGGCTGCTCGCCGGTGCCCTGACCGACCGCCGCGTCGCGCTCGTGCTGCTCGACGAGGTGCCTGAGGAGCAGGTCACCGCCCTCACCGAGCGGCTCGCGCAGGCAGGGGCGAGCGTGTCGGCCACCGCGACCGTCAACGCGGCGTGGACGGACCCGGCGCTGGCCACGTACCGGCGCACGCTGGCCGGCACCCTCGTGTCCTACCTCGACGAGCCGCCCGCGGCCGACGCCGGGACCGAGGCCGAGCTGGCGGAGGCGCTCGTGGCCGGACTCGTCGGCGCGGACTCCGCGACGCCCGACACCCTCGCCGAGAACGCGTCGTCGCTCCTCGACGTCCTCGCCGAGGGGGACCGTGCCCTCGTCACGTTCACGCAGGACGTCACGCAGGCGGCCGACGCCGTCGTCGTCGTCTCGGGCACGGTGCCCGAGGCGGGGGACGCGACGCCGACGGCCGAGGCGACGCCCGTCACCTCCGAGCCCCGGCTCGCGCTCGTCCGTGCCGCGCAGCGGCTGTCGGAGGGCGTGGTCGTCGCGGGTGCGTCGCGTGCGGGGGACGACCTCGTGGCGGCGGTGCGGGCGGACGACGACCTCACCGGGACGGTGTCGACCGTCGCCGACGCGACGAGCGTGACGGGGCAGGTCTCCGTGCCACTGGCGCTGGCTTCCGGGATCGGCGACCGGCCCGGCCACTACGGGTACGGCGACGACCTCGCGGCGCTGCCGCCTGCCGTGCAGCTCGCGCCCGTCGACCGCACCCCGGGCGTCCCGGACGCCGGGGCGGGCGCGGGGGACGTGCCCGACGCCGAGGTGCCCGGTGACGGCGAGCAGCCCGGGGGTGAGGGGTGAGCGGCCCCCGCCGGGTCCTTGCCGCACTGGTCGCCGGCGCCGCGACGGCTGCGGCGCGCGGCGGGCTGGACTGGCAGCCGCCCGGCGGCGCGGCGACCTGGACGCGGACCAACCACCGGGGCGAGCCGGTGAGCCTCCTCGAGGGTCCCGCTGTGGCCGCCGGGGTCCTCGCCGGCGTCCTGGTCGGCAGCGACCGTCCGCGCGCGGCCGCGGCCGCCGCCATCGCCGTCACCGGGGCCGGCGCGTTCGGTCTCGTCGACGACCTCCGGGAGGACGCGAGCACGCGGGCCAAGGGGCTGCGCGGCCACCTGGGAGCGCTCGCACGCGGGCACCTCACCACCGGCGGGCTCAAGGTCCTCGGCATCGGGGCGACCGCGCTCGCGGCGGCGGCTGTGGCACCCCCGGCGGGAGGTGCAGCGGGTCGACCGCTGACCCGTGCCGCGGACACGCTCGCCTCGGCTGCGCTCGTCGCCGGCGCCGCCAACCTGCTCAACCTCCTCGACCTGCGCCCCGGGCGTGCCCTCAAGGCGGCGTCGCTCGCGGCAGCGCCGCTGGTGGCGACGCCTGGTGGCGGGGCGGCGTGCGCGGTGCTGGGTGCGGCCTCGACCGCCGTCGAGGCGGACCTCGCCGAGTCCGACATGCTCGGCGACGCCGGCGCCAACGCGCTGGGAGCCGCGCTGGGCACCGCGCTCGTGCTCGGGGCTCCCCGAGCCGTGCGGCTGACGTCGCTCGCGGTGGTGGTGGGACTGACGCTCGTCAGCGAGCGCGTCAGCTTCACGCAGGTCATCGAACGCACGCCCGTGCTGCGTGACGTCGACGCATGGGGGCGGCGCCCCGTGACGCCGCGGTCGGGCACGGGCCCGGCGACGTGACCCGCACGGACCTGCGCCGCGGGGTGCAGGGGCTCCTGGGCGCGGCGGCGATGATCGCCGTCATCACGGTGCTGTCGCGGGTGCTCGGGCTGGTGCGCGTGCTGGTGCAGGCGGGCACGGTCGGCGTCGGGGAGATCGCCGACGCGTACAACTCCGTGAACCTGCTGCCGAACATCCTGTTCGAGACCGCTGCGGGCGGTGCCCTGGCCGGTGCGGTGATCCCGCTCCTCGCTGCGCCGCTGGCCGCCGGGGACCGCGAGCGCGTCAGCCGGATCGCGTCCGCCGCCCTCGGGTGGGCCCTGTTCGTGCTGGTGCCCCTGGGGCTGCTGCTGGCGGCGTCGGCCGGCCCGATCGGCCGGCTCTTCGGTGGGGGCGACCCCGCGCTGGTCGCGGCGGCGCGGTACTTCGTGCTCGTGTTCTCCGTGCAGGTCCCGATGTACGGGATCGCGGTCCTGCTCTACGCCGTGCTGCAGGCGCACCGCCGCTTCTTCTGGCCCGCCTTCGCCCCCGTGCTGAACTCGCTGGTCGTCGTCGTCGCCTACGTCGTCTACGGGTCGATGGCCCGCGGTGAGGTGACGGACCCCTCGGCGCTCACGGCCGGAGCCCTCGAGGTGCTCGCCTGGGGGACCACCGCGGGTGTGGCCGCCATGCTCCTGCCGGTCGTGCTGCCCGTGCGCCGCCTCGGCGTGCGCCTGCGCCCGACCCTGCGGTTCCCCGGGGACAGCGGGCAGCGGTTCCGCGCGCTCGCCCTCGCGGGGGTGGCGTCGGTCGCGGCCCAGCAGCTGTCGGCCGCGGTGCTCCTGCTGCTCGCGAGCCAGCGGCTGCCGGGGAGCGTCGGCAACGGGTACTCGGCGTTCATGTACGCCCAGCAGCTCTACCTCCTGCCGTACGCCGTGCTCGTGGTGCCGCTCGCGACGTCGACGTTCCCCCGGGTCGCGACCTACGCGGCCGCGGGGGACCTGACGCGTCTCGCCCGCGTGTCGGCCGTGACGACGCGCGCGGTGCTGGCCGTGGCCACGCTGGGTACCGCCGCGATGCTGGCCGGCGGTCCGGCCCTCGCCGGTGTCTTCGCCGGGGTCGCACGGGAGTCGCAGGTGGTCGGAGGCATGACCGCGACCCTGCAGACGATGGCCCCCGGCGTGATCGGGCTCGGGGTGGTCTTCCACGTCTCGCGCACGCTGTACGCCGTCGAGCGCCCGCGCCTCGCGATCGGCGTCAACGCCGTCGCCTGGTCGGCAGTGACCGTGGCGAGCCTCCTCACGGTCCTCACCGTGCCCCCGGGTGCTGTCGTCTTCACCCGGCTGGGACTCGGGACCGCGATCGGCATGACCGTCGGTGGTCTGGTCGCGGTGCTGGTCCTCGCCCGGACCGTGGGCCCGGCCGCCCTGGCCGGGCTGGGTCGCACGACGGCCGTCGTGCTCGCGGGTGCCGGGGCCGGTGCGACGCTCGGCCGTCTGGTGTCCGACGCCGTCCTGGACCTGGTGGGCGACGACCCGTGGACGGCAGCCGCCGCGGCCGCGGGCGGTGCCGTGGTGGCAGCGGGCGTCGTGCTGTGCGCGGTCGCCCTGCTCGACCGCACGACCCTCACCGGCGTCGTGCGCGCCGAGCACGCTCCGCCGACGCCCCGCTGACGACACCGACGGCCCCGTCGTGCGCGGCGTCGACCGAACCGGGCCCGACGTCCGGTAGGGTCGAAGCCCGTGATGGATCGCGCACATCGGCTCTCCGGGCGGTCGGACTCCCTGACCCGGCACATCTTCGTCTCCGGAGGCGTCGCCTCCTCTCTGGGCAAGGGCCTGACGGCCAGCAGCCTGGGCCGACTCCTGCGATCGCGGGGCCTGCGGGTCACGATGCAGAAGCTCGATCCGTACCTCAACGTCGACCCGGGCACCATGAACCCGTTCCAGCACGGTGAGGTGTTCGTCACCGAGGACGGCGCCGAGACCGACCTGGACGTCGGCCACTACGAGCGGTTCCTCGACGTCGACCTCGTCGGCTCGGCGAACGTCACCACTGGGCAGGTGTACTCGAACGTCATCGCCAAGGAGCGGCGCGGGGAGTACCTGGGCGACACCGTGCAGGTGATCCCGCACATCACCGACGAGATCAAGGCGCGCATGCGCTCGCAGGCGTCCGACGACGTCGACGTGATCATCACGGAGATCGGCGGGACCGTCGGCGACATCGAGTCGCAGCCGTTCCTCGAGGCGGCACGTCAGGTGCGCCACGACCTGGGCCGCGACAACGTGTTCTTCCTGCACGTGTCGCTGCTGCCGTACATCGGCCCGTCGGGTGAGCTCAAGACCAAGCCGACGCAGCACTCCGTGGCGGCGCTGCGCAGCATCGGCATCCAGCCCGACGCGATCGTGCTGCGGGCCGACCGTGAGGTCCCCGAGTCGATCAAGCGCAAGATCGCGCTGTTCTGCGACGTCGACGTCGACTCCGTCGCGATCGCCAAGGACGCGCCGAGCATCTACGACATCCCCCGGGTCCTGCACTCCGAGGGGCTCGACGCCTACGTGGTGCAGCGTCTCGGGCTGCCGTTCCGCGACGTGGAGTGGAGCGGGTGGGACGCGCTCCTCACGCGCGTGCACGCCCCCGCGCACGAGCTGGAGATCGCGCTCGTCGGCAAGTACATCGACCTGCCCGACGCGTACCTGTCGGTCACCGAGGCGCTGCGCGCGGGCGGGTTCCACCACGACGCCCGCGTCACGATCCGCTGGGTGCCGTCCGACGACTGCCGGACGCCCGAGGGCGCCCAGGAGGCGCTCGGCGGGGTCGACGCGGTGCTCGTGCCCGGCGGCTTCGGCGTGCGCGGCATCGAGGGCAAGCTCGGCGCGCTGCGCTGGGCGCGCGAGCGCAAGGTCCCGACGCTGGGGCTGTGCCTGGGCCTGCAGTGCATGGTCATCGAGTACGCACGCAACGTCGCGGGGCTCGACGGGGCGTCGTCCTCCGAGTTCGACCCCGGGACGGCCCACCCCGTGATCGCGACGATGGAGGAGCAGCTCTCGATCGTCGACGGCGCGGGAGACCTGGGCGGGACCATGCGGCTGGGTGCCTACGACGCGACGCTGGCCCCCGGGTCCCTCGTGGCGGAGGTGTACGGCAGCGAGCACGTCTCGGAGCGCCACCGGCACCGGTACGAGGTGAACAACGCCTACCGGGACAGGCTCGAGGCGGCCGGGCTCGTGATCTCGGGGGTGTCGCCCGACACCTCCCTCGTCGAGTTCGTCGAGCTGCCGCGCGAGGAGCACCCCTACTACGTGGCCACGCAGGCGCACCCCGAGTTCAAGTCCCGTCCCACCCGCGCCCACCCGCTGTTCGCCGGCCTCGTCGGTGCAGCCCTCGCGGCGCGGACCGCGGGATGAGGGACGACGCGGTCGACACCCCGCGGGACCGGGAGGTCGTCGAGCACCACCTCGTGCACGCCGGCCGCGTCTGGGACCTCGTCTCGGACACGGTGCGGCTGGACGACGGGGACGTGGTGCGCGAGTACGTCGACCACCCCGGTGCCGTCGCGGTCCTGGCCCTCGACGAGCAGGACCGCGTCCTGCTGCTGTCGCAGTACCGGCACCCCGTCCGGCACGTCCTCTGGGAGCCGCCTGCCGGCCTGCTCGACGTCGCGGGCGAGGACCCCGTGACGGCGGCGGCGCGTGAGCTCGCCGAGGAGGCCGATCTGGTCGCCGGGCGGTGGTGGCACCTGCTCGACTACTTCAGCTCCCCGGGGGGCTCGAGCGAGCGGATCTCCCTGTACCTCGCCCGGGACCTGACTCCGGTGCCGGAGGCCGACCGGTACGAGCGGGGTGAGGAGGAGGCGGACATGGTGGCGACGTGGCTTGACCTGGACGACGCGGTCGCCGGTGTCCTCGCCGGCCGCTTGCACTGCCCCACCACGGTGGCGGGGGTGCTGGCGGTCGTCGCCGCACGGTCGGCCGGCTGGTCGGGACTCGTCGAGGTGGCTCCGCGCTGAGGTCGGTCGCACGGTCGCGCACCGTCAAGCCGTTGTTCTCCGAATGTTCTGGTCCACATTTCGGAGCCGGGGTTCCTCCTGCTGGGGCGGGCCGCTAGCGTCGCTCCCGCGAGTCGCACGACCCCTCCGTTCCGTGGGGTCGTCGGCCGCCGAAACAGGGGGCAACGATGAACATCTTCAGCGGCGGCGACGCCGAACAGTTGACGGGGTGGCGTCACGACGCCTACCAGCAGTTCAAGCAGCGGATGCTCGATCCGCAGCAGCCGTTCCCGTGCATCTTCGGGGTCGAGGCTGTCGTGCGCAGCACGCTGCGCTACGCGTTCGTGGACGACGCGGCGGGGCAGGCGCACGGCCTGGCTGCTGCCCTGTCCGACTTCACGCAGGTCAGCGCCTCGCTCGGCAAGCGCACCTCGCTCGTGTGCTTCTTCGAGAGCTGGTCGCAGGAGCGCTCCCACGAGGCGTACCACGACCACTTCTGGGATCTCCTGCGGCAGGTCTCCGCACTCGACGTGCAGGAGTGGCCGCAGGGGATCAGCGCGGACACCGACGACCCGTCCTTCGAGTGGGCCTTCGGGGGCGAGCCGATGTTCGTCGTCGTGAACACCGACCTGCACGAGAAGCGGCGCAGCCGCGCGTTCGACCGCGTCGCGATCACGTTCCAGCCGCGGTTCGTCTTCGACGACATCGCCGCCGGCACGGTCAAGGGCGACGAGGCGCGCCGCCTCATCCGGGCACGTCTGAGCGACTACGACGACGCGCCGGTGACGCCTCTGCTCGGCAGCTTCGGCGACGACGCCAACCGCGAGTGGCAGCAGTACTACCTCGACGACGGGCAGGACGTCGCCGCGCTGCGGACCTGCCCGGTCACCGGGTTCCGTGCGCTCGCCACCGAGGGGGTGAGCTGACGTGCCGCAGCCGACCATCACCCAGGACCGCATCGCGGGCGTCGAGGCGGCCCTCGCCGCCTACGCCCCCGAGCAGGGCGGGATCGAGTACCAGCGGGACCTGCCGGGCAAGATCCACGACTGGCACAGCCACGACGTGCACGAGCGGCTCGTCGTGCTGAGCGGTTCCATGCGCCTGTCGTGGTTCGACCCGACGGGCGCCGTGCAGCACGCCGCCGTGCAGACGGGGCACCGCATCGAGCTGCCGGCCGGCACCGTCCACCGCTCCGTCGCGGACGGCGAGGGGTGCTGCTACCTCATCTGTCCGGAGGGAGGACGGGCGGCGGTCACGACGTCCCACCCGACACTCGCGCAGCCGTGACGGCGACGTCTGCGCCACCCGTGCTGCGGCTGCGGGTGGCGGACAAGCGTGTGCTCTCGCGCAGCGCGGTGAGCGTCGACCTGGTCCCGGAGCTCACCACCGAGCTCACCGACTACCGTCCGGGCCAGTTCCTCACGCTGCTGGTGCCGCACGGCGACGGGGCTCATGTCGAGCGCTCGTACTCGCTGTCGAGCTCTCCCGACGTCGACGCGCGGATGTCCATCACCGTCGCACGTGTGCCCGGTGGTCGCGGGTCGTCGTGGATCCACGACGACCTGGGACCCGAGGACGTCGTGCAGGCGCGGCCTCCGGCCGGGCGCTTCGTGCCCCGGTGCCTCGACGAGTCCGTCGTGATGGTGGCGGCCGGCACGGGCATCGCGCCGGTGTTCTCGATCATCAAGTCCGTGCTGGCCGCGGGCCGTGGTCGGGTGGACCTGCTGCACCTGGCGCGCGATGCGGAGCACCTGTACTTCCGCAGCGAGCTCGCCGCGCTCGCGCAGGCGCACCCGGACCGCCTCACGGTGACGGCGTGGCTCAGCGGAGCACAGGGACGGCTCACCGAGGCGCACCTGCGCGAGCAGCTCGCACCGCACACGTCGCGTCGGCTGTTCGTCTGCGGTCCGGTGTCCCTGATGTCGAGGGTCGTCTCGGTCGCGACGTCCCTGGGCTACCCGCCCGGGCGCATCTCGACCGAGGAGTTCGTCGCCCAGGGTGCCGGCGCGCCCACGGTGCCCGGTGAGCGGGGCGACGCCTCCGTGCTCTCGGCGACGTACGGGGGGACGCGCTACACCGTGGCGTCGGCGGTGGGCGAGCGGGTCCTGGACGCGCTGCTGGCCGCGGGCGTCCCCGCCCCGTTCAGCTGCCGTGCCGGGATCTGCTCCGCCTGCCGCTGCACCGTCGTGCGCGGCGAGGTCACGATGCTCCGCGACGACGGGCTGGACGAGGAGGAGCGCGCCGCCGGCTACCACCTGGCGTGCCAGTCCGTCGTCCTGGGAGGCGACGTCCACGTGGACTTCGACGCGCAGGCGCCGTGACGCCGCCCGGCCGCCCCGTACCCCCGGCGCCCCGTGCGGCGCCCACACCCACAGCACCACAGGAGGCACAGATGGACGCGGAGCCGTTGCTGGCGATCGTCGGCCAGGTCCCGCGCGCGTTCCGCGAGTACGCGCTCGCGGGCGCACGGCACGCCGCGCGCGTGTGGCTCGTGACGCCGAGCGCGCAGGCGTGGCACGGCGGCTACTGCGAGCGGGTCGAGGAGGTCGACCTCGACGGCGCGCACGCGCTGCGGGAGGTGAGCGCGCTGCTCGCCGGCCAGGTCGACGGCGTGCTGACCTTCGACGAGCGCTACGTCGAGCTGACGGCGGCCCTGGTCGAGCGTCTGGGCCTGCCGGGAGCGACGGTCGAGGCGGTCCGCGTGCTCAAGGACAAGGCGGCGCTGCGCGAGGCCACGGCCGGACGGCCGTACGCGGTGCGGTTCGGGATCGCGCGCACCGTGGCGGAGGCGCACCGGGTCGTCGCGTCGATCGGCTACCCGGTCGTCCTCAAGCCACGTGCGCTCGGGGGCAGCATCGGGGTGGTGAAGGTCGACGGGCCCAGCGGGCTCGACGCGGCGTTCCGGCTCGCGGACGGCGCCCGCGTCGGTGACCTCGCGAGCGCCCACGCCGGTGTGCTGGTCGAGGAGTTCGTCGACGGTCCCGAGATCAGCATCGACGCGTCGGTGTCCGGGGGGCGGACGCACGTCCACTTCGTGGCCGACAAGCTGCTCGGGCCCGAGCCGTACTTCGAGGAGGTCGGGCACGTCGTGCCGTCGGCGGTCGGCGACCTCCAGGAGGTGCTCGACACCGTCGAGGACGTCCACCGGCTCAGCGGCTTCGACGACGGCGTGAGCCACGTCGAGCTGCGCCTGACCGACCGGGGACCGCGGCTCATCGAGGCGAACGCCCGCCTGGGCGGCGACCTCATCCCGTACCTGGGGCTGCGGGCGACCGGCGTCGACCTCGCGCGGGTCGCCGCGCAGATCGCCGTCGGACGCCCGGTGCCCGTCGAGGCCGCGCGGGACGACGCGGCGGCCGTGCGGTTCGTCTACGCCGACCGGCCGCTCGTCCTGGCCGGCGTCACGTGGCCCGAGGCCGCACACCCCGGGGTGGAGGTGGAGCGCGCCGGGCTGCTGGCCCCGGGGTCGTGGACCGCGCCACCGCCCGACGCGTTCCTGTCCCGGGTGGCGTACGTGCTGGCCCACGGGTCCGACCGCGACCTCGTGGTCGGCGCCGTCGAGCGCGAGGCCGGTGCGGTGCGCGTGGACGGGGAGCAGGCACGTGTCTGAGCCGCGGACCGGGGTGGTCGCGGCGCTGCGCCAGGCGCCGTCGGCCCTGTACGTCCTGGGTGCCGCCACGTTCGTCAGCCGCTCGGGCGGGTTCCTGGCGATCTTCGGGTCGATCTACCTGACGTCGCTCTCGATCACCCCGGCGCAGGTGGTCGCCGTCCTGACCGCGGTCGGGGTGGCGGGGATGCTCGGGTCGCTCGCCAGCGGACGGCTCGCGGACCGGTTCTCCGCCCGGAGCGTGCTCGTCGTCGTCTCGGCGACCAACGCCGTCGTGCTCGTGGTGCTCGCGACGAGCTCCGACGTGACGACGGCCCTGGTGTCGATGGTCCTGGCGGCCTCCCTCACCCAGTCGTTCGTGCCGCCCGCGGCTGCGGTGGTGGGGAACCTCGCGCCCGACGCGTCGACCCGCACGCCGTTCTTCGCGTTCTTCCGGCTGTTCCTCAACGTCGGCGCGACGGCCAGCCCCCTGATCGCGGTGGTGCTCGGGGAGACGCAGTTCTCGCGGCTCTTCTGGTACAGCGCGGCGGCCAACCTGGTCGTCGCGGTCCTGCTGGCGACGACCCTGCGCGTCCCTCCCGTCGACGTGGTCGTCCCGGCCGGGGGGACCGGTGCGCCGGAGGCCGCGTCGGCCGCGCTGCGCAGCGAGTCGCGTGCGCGCTGGGTGCGGGCCGTGCTCCTGTTCGCCGTGCTCGGCGTCGTCGCCGGCATCTACGCGCAGTACCAGTCGACGCTGCCGCTGCGCATCCGCGACGAGCACGAGGCGCTCACCCTGTACAGCACGCTGATCGTGCTCAACTCGGTGCTCGTCATCGTCGGAGAGCTCCCCGTGAGCACGCTGACGCGGCGGTTCCCGCTGCGCTGGCCGCTCGCGGGGGGAGTGCTGGCGATGACCGTCGGCCTCGCCGCCTCCGGCCTGCTGGCCGGCTGGCCCGTGTGGCTGGTCGTCGCCGGACTGCTCTTCACGTTCGGCGAGATGGTCTTCGCACCGGTGACGAACACCGCGGCGGCCGCGATGGCGCCGCCGGGCCGCGCGGGGACCTACCAGGGCTACCTCAGCTCGGCGCAGGCTCTCGGGTTCGCCCTCGGTCCTGCGGCCGGCGTGGCCCTGTACTTCGGCCTCGGCGTCGGAGCGTGGGGGGTGCTGCTGGCCGTCGGCGTCGGGTGCGCGGTCCTCCTGACGGTCGTCCTGCGACCACGCGCGGACGCCCGCGACGAGCCCGTCCCTGCACCCCTCACCGCCACCGGGAGCGAACGTTGAGCACCGCCACGCCACCGCGCACCGCGCACGTCCTGGTCGTCGACCCCGTGAGCACGGGCCGGATGTACGCCCCGCTGCTGCTCGCGGCGGGCGCGACCGTCAGCGAGGTGCTCACGCCCCGCAGCGCCCGGCTGGGTCGCCCGCCGGCTCACCCGGGCCTGTCCCACCGCGTCGTCCTCGCCGACGGCGTCGAGGTCGGGGACGTGGTCGAGCGGTGCCGCACCTGGGGGGTGGACCGAGTGGTCGCCGGCTCCGAGCCCGGCGTCCCGCTCGTCGCGCTCCTCGACCGGGCCCTGCGCGGCGTCGAGCTTCCCGCTGCCGGCGGCCGTGCGCTGTACGACAAGGCCGCCACGGCGCAGGCCCTCGAGCGCGACGGCGTGCCCGCGCTGGCGTCGGCGGCGCTGTCGTCGCTCGAGCAGGGCGACGCGTTCTTCGACGAGTTCGACTTCACCACCGGGAGCCTCGTGCTCAAGCCGACGGTGAGCGCGGGGTCGGTCGGCGTCGTGCGCGTCGACTCGGCACCCGCCGCAGCGCGGGCGCTGCGCGGCCTGCTGGGGGGATCGAGCTCGTTCGGCGAGCCCGTCGACCTCGTCCTCGCCCAGGAGTTCATCGGCGGCGAGGAGTACGTGGTCGACACCTACTCCTACGGCGGCCGGCACACGGTCGCCAACGTGTGCGTCTACACCAAGGTGCTCTCCCGCGCCGGGCACTTCGTCTACCGCGGTGTGCGGTGGTTGCCGCCCGACGCACCGGAGGTCCGGCAGGTCGTGGACCACACCCGTGCGGTGCTCGACGCGGTCGGTCGCACCGACGGGTGCACGCACCTCGAGATCATCGCGGACGGCGACCGCCTGCGCCTCATCGACCTCGGTGCCCGGGCGCACGGCGCCGGGCACCCGGAGAAGACCTACCTGCTCACCGGCGACTCCCAGGTGCACCGCGAGGTGGCGCACCTCGTGCACGGGACGGTGCCGCCCGACGACTACACGCTCGCCCGTCGGGGGCGGATCGTCTTCTTCGACCGCGAGGAGCGGTCCGTCGTCGTCCGGGAGGATCCCGCTGCCGCGTTCGACGGGGTGCCCGCCGTCGAGTCGCTGACCCTGCTCGTGCAGCCGGGCGACGTCGTCCCGCCGACCGTCGACCTCGCCGACGGGCTGGCGATCGGCATGTGCTTCCTCGTCGCGGACTCCGAGCACGAGCTCGACGCGGCCGAGGAGCAGGTGCGCCACGTCGTGGACGGGCTGTTCGCGCCGGTGCCGTGAGCCGGTGACGGACGTCAGCGCCCGCCGACGTCCGTCACCGGGCTGCCACCCCGGACGCGCAGCGTCCCGAGGAAGGTCGCGAGCATCGCCGTGAGGCCGGCCGCCCCCAGCATGTGCAGGTTGACGAGCGCGATGGGCAGTCCGGTGAGGACCTGCACGTACCCGACCGCGCCCTGGGCGAGCGTCACGACGAGCAGCGCCGTGCCGGAACGCAGCGGCCGTGCCGCTGCGGTGCGGGGCGCACGCGCGAGCAGGACGAGGACGGCGACGAGCGCCCCGACGAACGCCCACACGGCCAGCGCGTGCCACCGCGCCATGGCGTAGGGGTCGACCGCGAACCGGTACCCCACCTCGTCGTCGCCCGAGTGCGGGCCCGCGCCCGTCACGACGACGCCGAGCACCAGCACGACCACGCCGAGGACCACCAGGGCGCGGGCGAGGGCGCGGACCCGGCTCTCGACGAGCGGCGTCGGCGGGCCGTCGCCCTCGCGCGTCCGGACCAGCAGCCACGCCGACGCGGCGATCAGCACCATCGAGATGAGGAAGTGCGACCCGACGACGGCCGGGTGCAGCTCGACGAGGACCGTGATCCCGCCGACGACGGCCTGGACCGCGACGCCCACCAGCGGTGCCCACGCCAGGAGCCGGTAGCCGCGCGACCGTGCGCGGTCCCGACCTGCCAGCAGCGCGACGGCCAGGGCGAGCACCACGAGGACACCGGTCAGGGTGCGGTTGCCGTACTCCAGCGCGGCGTGGATCGACATCTCGGCGTGGAACTCCGGAGCGAACTGGCCGGGCTCGCACTCCGGCCACGTCGAGCAGCCCAGGCCGGACGACGTCAGGCGGACCGCGCCGCCGGTCACCACGATGAGGACCTGCGCGACGAGGTTCGCGACGACCGCGCGGGTCGTCCAGCGCGGGCGCAGCCTCCCGAGCAGGCTCGACGACGACGGCGAGGTGGGGGCGGGTGCGGTGCCGGTCACGTGGTCCAGGGTAGGTCGCGAGGGCGGCCCCGAGGGCGCGTGCACGCGCTCCGGCGGTGCGGCGTGCGTCTCACCGTGGCTCAGTGCCAGCGGAAGAACCGCGCCGCCAGCGCTCCGAGCCCGACGGCCCAGGCCGCGAGGACGAGCACGGGCAACAGGGGCAGGCTGCCGTCGAGCAGGGCGCCGCGCAGGACGTCGCCGAACGCCCCGGACGGCAGCCACGACGCGAGCGCGGCGAACGGGCCGGGCAGGCGGTCGGCGGGCACGATGACCCCGCCGCCGAGGGCCAGGACCAGCAGCAGGAGGTTCGCCAGCGCGAGCACGGCTTCGGCCCGCAGCGTCCCCGCGACCAGCAGCGCGAGCGCCGTGAACGCGGCGGTCCCCAGCACCACGCCGACGAGCGCGAGCACGACGCCCGCGACGCCGGGGCGCCACCCGAGCACGACGGCAGCGGCGCCCAGCAGCAGCACCTGCACGGCCTCGACGGCCAGCACCCCGAGGACCTTGCCGGCCAGGAGCCCGCCGCGACCGAGCGGGGTCGTCGCCAGCAGGCGCAGCACGCCGTTGCGCCGGTCGAACCCCGTGGCGATGGCCTGCGAGGTGAAGGACGCGGTCATCACGGCCAGCGCGAGCACGCCCGGCGTGAGGAAGTCGACGCGCGAGGAGCCGGCGGTGTCGATCTCGACGAACGTCCCCTGCACGAGCCCGACGAGCGCGAGCACGGGGATGACGACGGCGACGAGCACCTGCTCGCCGTTGCGCAGGATCATGCGCGCCTCGAACCCGGCCTGGGCGAGCACCCGGCGGGCGCCCGGCGCCGCCGCGTGGCGGCCCGGTGCCGGGTGTCCGGCGGGGGCGGTCATCGCAGGCTCCGTCCGGTGAGGTCGAGGAAGACGTCCTCGAGCGTGCGCCGCCCGAGGTCGAGGCGTGTGACGAGCACGTCCTGCGCGGCGAGCCACGCCGTGACCGTGGCGACGGTCGACGGGGTCACCTCGCCGGTGACGGCCAGCGACGTGGCGGAGCGGTGCTCGACGGCGTACGACGGTCCCAGGCGCTCGCGCAGGCCGGTGGCGGCGACGTCGTGGGCCGTGTGCACGACGAGGGTCGCGGCGCCCCGGCGGTCGACGTCGGTCGCCAGCAGCTCGGGGACGCTGCCCTGCGCGATGACGGTGCCGTGGTCGACGACGACGACGTGGTCGGCCAGGTCCTCGGCCTCCTCCATGAGGTGGGTGGTGAGGATCACGGCGGCACCCTCGTCGCGCAGCTCGCGGACGAGCTGCCAGACGGCGAGACGGGACTGGGGGTCCATGCCCGCGCTCGGCTCGTCGAGGAAGACCACGCGGGGGCGGCCGACGACCGCGACGGCCAGCGCGAGCCGTTGCCGCTGGCCGCCCGAGAGGCGGCGCACGGTGGTCCGCGCGAACCCGTCGAGGCCGAGGCGCTCGGCCAGCGCGTCGGTGTCCCACGGGTCGGCGTACATGCGGGCGACGTGGTCGAGCATCTCGCGTGCCCGCACCCCCGTCGGCAGGCCGCCGTCCTGGAGCATGACACCGACGAGCGGACGCAGGGCCGCACCGTCCGCGACGGGGTCGAGCCCCAGGACCCGGACCGTGCCGGCGTCGGGCGGGCGCAGGCCCTCGCAGCACTCGACCGTGGTCGTCTTGCCGGCCCCGTTGGGGCCCAGGACCGCGGTGACGCGGCCGGCGGCGGCGGACAGGTCGAGCCCGTCGACGACCGCGCGTCCGTCGTACCTCTTGACGAGGCCGCGGACCTCGACGGCGGGGGAGTGCGGCACGGGGCGCGAGTCTAGGTGGTCGCGGTCCCGGCGCGCGTCGCGGTCGCTGCGTGTCCTGGTGGTGGACACCTTGCGCGGCGGGTGGTGCGGGCGCCCTACGGTACGCCGCCAGGGGGCGCGTCCGGATCGTCCCGTCTGTCCGAGCCAGGCCGGGGAGGCCCCGTGGTCCCGTACCGCATCGACACCGTGACGCTGCGGGAGGTCCCGCAGGACGTGAGGGCGACCTGGGAGCACGTGGAGCAGCTGGAGCGTCGCGGACCCGACGGTGACGGCGAGCGCGTCGTGTGGCTGCGGATCCTCGGTGCGCTCGTCTCGGCCGAGCAGCTCGCGTGGTCCGACGTGGTCCGGCACGGCGGGCCCGCGTCGCTCGGCGACGTGCCGCGACCCGGTGGCCCCGACGTCCCGGCAGCGGCGTGGCGGCCGCTGCTGCGCCTCGCCCAGGTCCTGCACTGGCGGGGTCGCCTCGACGCCGCGGACCTCGTGGTGGACGCGGTGCGCCGCGCGGCCCAGGGTGCCGCGGTCGCCGAGGGCGTCGACGACGCGACCCTGCGTGACTGCTCGGCGGTCCTCGCGTTCGCCGACCAGGGGCAGGGCAAGGTGCGGTACGACGCCGGCCGGTGCGGCGAGGCCGCCCAGCTGTTCGCGTCGGCGCTCGAGCGGCGCACGCGCGACGGCGCACCGGCCGACCAGGTCGACGCGAGCAGGACCGCGCTCGCGGCGGCGTCGGCGCGGGTCGCCCACCCGACGGCGGGGGTCGCTGCCGGCGTCTGAGCCGGCCCGTCGGCCCGGACGGCCGGCACGTGGGACCGGGCAGGAAGGCTCGCCTTGCTTGCGGGGATGGATTTCGGCAACAAGGATGTTGCCGATATCGAGCGCTGCTGTGCGCTCGTCGCGGTGGGCCCGGTCCGGGCCGCGCGCCGCGCCCACGTCGCCGCTCGGGGAGGTACGCATGACAGGCTCCACGCCGGTCACCGACCACGCCCCGGGCGCCGTGCTGGACCACGACGCGTCGACCCGGCGGCGGATCCTCCAGATCGTCGCTGCCGACGGGCCCGTCAGCGCGGCGACGCTCGCCTCGGCGCTCGACCTGGCCGCCGCCGGGGTGCGTCGTCACCTCCAGGCGCTGGAGCAGGCCGACCAGGTCGCCGTGCACGTCGGCCACGCCGGGTCCCGCGGACGCGGCAGGCCCGCGCGGCGGTACGTCGTCACCGGCCAGGGCCAGGCGGCGCTGTCCCACCGCTACGCGGAGATCGCGTCCGACGCGCTGAGCTTCCTGGCGCAGGCGGCCGGCCCGCAGGCCGTCGAGCAGTTCGCCGAGCACCGGGTGCGCCTCCTCGAGGAGCGCCACACCGCCGCGGTGGACGCCGCGGGGCCCGACGTCACGGCACGTGCCGAGGCGCTCGCCCGCGCGCTCGCCGGGGACGGCTACGCCGCGTCGGCCCGGCCCGTGCCCGGCGCGGGCGTCGTGCAGCTCTGCCAGGGTCATTGCCCCGTGCAGGACGTGGCGGCGCAGTTCCCGCAGCTCTGCGAGGCCGAGACCCGCGCGTTCGGCCGGCTGCTCGGGGTGCACGTGCAGCGGCTCTCCACGCTGACCTCCGGCGGGCACGTGTGCACCACCAGCATCCCGACGGTCGCGGCACGCACCGCGTCCGCCGGCGCCGGGCCGCCCGACGACCTCGCACCCAGCACGCCCCCACCCGCCCCCGTGCACTCGACGGAAGGACCGACACGATGAGCGCACCCACGGACGACACGGCCACCCGGCCGGCGACCGCAGAGCCGTTGAGCCAGGACGAGGCGATCGCCTCCATCGGCAACTACACCTTCGGCTGGCACGACCCGGACGTCGCCGGATCGGTCGCACGTCGCGGCCTGTCCGAGGACGTCGTGCGCGACATCTCGCGGCTCAAGAACGAGCCCGAGTGGATGCTCAAGATGCGTCTGAAGTCGCTGCGGCTGTTCGACAAGAAGCCCATGCCCTGGTGGGGCGCGGACCTGTCGGGCATCGACTTCGACAACATCAAGTACTTCGTCCGGTCCACCGAGAAGCAGGCCACCAGCTGGGAGGACCTGCCCGAGGACATCAAGAACACGTACGACCGCCTCGGCATCCCGGAGGCGGAGAAGCAGCGCCTGGTCGCGGGCGTCGCCGCGCAGTACGAGTCCGAGGTGGTGTACCACCAGATCCAGGAGTCGCTCGAGGAGCAGGGCGTCATCTTCCTCGACACCGACACCGCGCTGCGCGAGCACCCGGAGATCTTCGAGCAGTACTTCGGCTCGGTCATCCCGCCCGGGGACAACAAGTTCGCCTCGCTCAACACCGCCGTGTGGTCGGGCGGCTCGTTCGTCTACGTGCCGCCGGGCGTGCACGTCGACATCCCGCTGCAGGCCTACTTCCGGATCAACACCGAGAACATGGGCCAGTTCGAGCGCACGCTGATCATCGCGGACGAGGGCTCGTACGTGCACTACGTCGAGGGCTGCACCGCGCCGATCTACCAGTCGGACTCGCTGCACTCCGCGGTCGTGGAGATCATCGTCAAGAAGAACGCACGCGTGCGGTACACGACCATCCAGAACTGGTCGAACAACGTCTACAACCTCGTCACCAAGCGGGCCACCGCGGCCGAGGGCGCCACCATGGAGTGGGTCGACGGCAACATCGGCTCCAAGGTCACCATGAAGTACCCGGCGATCTACCTCATGGGCGAGCACGCGCGCGGCGAGACGCTGTCCATCGCGTTCGCCGGCGAGGGCCAGCACCAGGACGCGGGCTCGAAGATGGTGCACGCCGCACCGCACACGTCGTCGTCCATCGTGTCGAAGTCGGTCGCGCGCGGCGGTGGCCGGACGTCTTACCGCGGGCTCGTGCAGATCCTCGAGGGGGCCGAGCACTCGGCGTCCAACGTGCTGTGCGACGCCCTGCTCGTGGACCAGATCTCGCGCTCGGACACCTACCCCTACGTCGACGTCCGCGAGGACGACGTGTCGATGGGGCACGAGGCGACCGTGTCGCGCGTGAGCGAGGACCAGCTGTTCTACCTGATGTCCCGAGGCATGGCCGAGACCGAGGCCATGGCGATGATCGTGCGCGGGTTCGTCGAGCCCATCGCGCGCGAGCTGCCCATGGAGTACGCGCTCGAGCTCAACCGCCTCATCGAGCTGCAGATGGAAGGGGCCGTCGGCTGATGACGACCACCACGAACGAGCCGGTCTCCGCGACCGGCCTGTCGACGGACCACTCGCGTGCCGTCGCCGACGGCGCGCACACGCACGGCGTCGGCGGCGTGCCCGCGTCGTCGCGCGCCTCGCGCGCCACGAGCTTCGACGTCGCGGACTTCCCGGTGCCCACCGGGCGCGAGGAGGAGTGGCGCTTCACCCCGGTCGACCGCCTCGCCGGGCTGTTCGCGGCCGCGACGGACGGCGTCCTGACCGGGCGCGGCGTCCTGACGACGGTCGTCGAGGCTCCCGAGGCGCGGGTCGAGATCGTCGACCGCGACGACGCGCGGCTCGGGACCGCCGGGCGCCCGGGCGACCGTGCCGCGGCGACGGCGTGGGCCTCGTTCGAGCGCGCCACGATCCTCACGCTGCCGCGCGAGTCCGTGTCGTCGAAGGTCACCTCGATCGTCGTCGAGGGGGTGGAGGGCGCCGGACTCGCGGAGGCCCCGCTCGAACCGACGGCCGCCCACCTCCTCGTGCACGCCGAGCCGATGTCGCAGGGCGTCGTCGTGCTCGACCACGTCGGGCACGCCAACCTCACCGAGACGGTCGAGATCGTCGCCGAGGACGGTGCGCACCTCACGGTCGTCTCCGTCCAGGACTGGGCCCCGGGCTCGGTGCACGCCGCGAGCCACCGGGTCCGCATCGGGCGCGACGCGACCGTCAAGCACATCGTGGTCACGCTCGGCGGCGACGTCGTGCGGATCACGCCCGACACGGAGTTCGTCGGCGAGGGGGGCACGGTCACCGCGCTCGGCATGTACTTCGCCGACGCGGACCAGCACCAGGAGCACCGCCTGTTCGTCGACCACGCGGTCCCCAACTGCGTGTCGCGCGTGACCTACAAGGGCGCGCTGCAGGGCGTCGGCGCCCACACCGTCTGGGTCGGCGACGTGCTCATCCGCGCCGCCGCCGAGGGCACCGACACCTACGAGCTCAACCGCAACCTCGTCCTCACCGACGGGGCGCGGGCGGACTCGGTGCCGAACCTGGAGATCGAGACCGGTGTCATCGAGGGTGCCGGCCACGCCAGCGCCACCGGCCGGTTCGACGACGAGCAGCTGTTCTACCTGCGGGCGCGCGGCATCCCCGAGACCGACGCGCGACGGCTCGTCGTGCGCGGGTTCTTCGCCGAGCTGATCGGCGAGATCGGCGTGCCCGAGGTCGAGGAGCGGCTCGTCGCGTCGATCGACGCGGAGCTCGAGAAGTCGATGAGCGAGATCCTCGGGATCGCCCCGCAGCTCGAGGGCTCCGGCGCCGCGGCCACCACGGAGCGTGCATGAGCGCCCAGCTGGCCTGCACCACCGCGGACGTGCCGGTCGCCGGCGCGCTGCGTGTCGAGCTCGTGGGCGACGCGGGACCCGTCGAGGTCGCCGTCGTCCGCGACGAGTCCGGCGAGTGGCACGCGATCAGCGACGTCTGCTCGCACGGTGCCGTCTCCCTGTCGGACGGCGACGTCGAGGACTGCGCGATCGAGTGCTGGCTGCACGGGTCGAGGTTCGACCTGCGCTCCGGCAAGCCCCTGACGCCGCCCGCGATCCGTCCCGTCCCCGTCTACCCCGTGACCGTCGACGGCGAGCGTGTGCTCGTCGACGTCGACGCCCCGCTCTGAGCACCCGAGGAGTACCCCCGATGTCCACCCTGGAGATCCGCGACCTGCACGTCAGCGTCGAGACGAAGGAGGGCGCCAAGCCCATCCTGCGCGGCGTCGACCTCACCGTGAACAGCGGCGAGACCCACGCCATCATGGGCCCCAACGGGTCCGGCAAGTCCACGCTGGCGTACTCGCTGGCGGGCCACCCCAAGTACCAGATCACCGCGGGCACCGTCCTGCTCGACGGCGCCGACGTGCTCGAGATGAGCGTCGACGAGCGTGCGCGGGCCGGGCTGTTCCTCGCCATGCAGTACCCCGTCGAGGTCCCCGGCGTCTCGGTGTCCAACTTCCTGCGGACCGCCAAGACGGCGATCTCCGGGGAGGCCCCGCCGCTGCGCTCGTGGGTCAAGGACGTCCGCACGGCGATGGACGACCTGCGCATGGACCCCACGTTCGCCGAGCGCTCGGTCAACGAGGGGTTCTCCGGCGGCGAGAAGAAGCGCCACGAGATCCTGCAGATGGAGCTCCTCAAGCCGCGCTTCGCGATCCTCGACGAGACCGACTCCGGCCTTGACGTCGACGCGCTGCGCGTGGTGTCCGAGGGCGTCAACCGCGTGCGGTCGACCGGTGACGTCGGGATGCTGCTCATCACGCACTACACGCGCATCCTGCGGTACATCACGCCCGACTTCGTGCACGTCTTCGTCGACGGACGGATCGCCGAGGAGGGCGGCCCCGAGCTGGCCGACCGCCTCGAGAACGAGGGCTACGACAGGTTCCTGCCGGCCGGCACCTCGGTCTGAGCACGTCACGGCGACCGCCGGGGTGACCCGGCGGTCGCCGTCCCCTCGTCCCGCCGACCCCCGTCCCCGCGCACGCCGCGGGGACCGGTCGGCTCCCGCTCCGCACGGAGGACCCCATGACCAGCACGCTGGAGCCGCTGCTCCCCGGTGACACCACCGACGGCTCGCCGCTGTCGGCCGCCGAGCTCGTCGCCGTGCGGGCCGACTTCCCGCTGCTCGGTCGCACGCTGCGCGACGGCCGCCCGCTGGTGTACCTCGACAGCGGTGCGACCTCGCAGAAGCCCGACGTCGTCCTCGACGCCGAGCAGGACTTCTACGTGCGGCGCAACGCCGCCGTGCACCGCGGCGCGCACCAGCTCGCCGAGGAGGCGACGGAGGCGTTCGAGGGCGCCCGCGCCCGCGTCGCCGGCTTCGTCGGCGCGTCGCCGGGCGAGCTGGTCTGGACCTCCAACGCCACGGCCGCGATCAACCTCGTCGCGTACGCGATGTCCAACGCCTCCCTGGGGCGCGGGGGAGAGGCGGCGCGTCGGTTCGCGCTCGGTGCGGGCGACGAGATCGTCGTCACCGAGGCGGAGCACCACGCCAACCTGGTGCCGTGGCAGGAGCTCGCGGCCCGCACGGGCGCGACGCTGCGCTGGCTCGGGGTCGACGACGACGGGCGGATCCGCACCGACCAGCTCGCCACGGTCGTCACCGAGCGGACCCGCGTCCTGGCGTTCACGCACGCGTCGAACGTGACCGGGGCGATCACCCCCGTCGAGGCGTTCGTCGCGCGCGCGCGCGAGGTCGGGGCGCTCACCGTGCTCGACGCGTGCCAGTCGGTGCCGCACCTGCCTGTCGACCTGCCCGCGCTCGGTGTGGACTTCGCCGCGTTCTCCGGCCACAAGATGTACGGCCCCACGGGAGTGGGCGCGCTGTACGGGCGCCGCGAGCTGCTCGAGGCCATGCCCCCGGTGACCACGGGCGGGTCCATGGTGGAGGTGGTCACGATGGAGGCGACGACGTACGCGCCGCCGCCGCAGCGGTTCGAGGCCGGCACGCAGATGGTCTCGCAGGCCGTCGCGCTGGGCGCGGCCGCCCAGTACCTCGCCGAGCTCGGCATGCCGGGCGTGGCCGCGCACGAGCACCACCTCGCGGGCGCGCTGCTCGACGCCGTGGCGTCCGTCCCCGGCGTCCGGGTCGTGGGGCCCACGGAGAACGTCGACCGCCTCGCCGCGGTGTCGTTCGTCGTCGACGGCGTCCACGCGCACGACGTCGGGCAGGTGCTCGACGACGCGGGCGTCGCGGTGCGCGTGGGCCACCACTGCGCGCAGCCGCTCCACCGCCGGTTCGGCGTCGCCGCGACGGCCCGCGCCTCGGCCGGCGTGTACACGACGGACGACGACGTGGCGGCGTTCCGGGAAGCACTGGCGGGGGTCCGGACGTTCTTCGGACTGGACGGCACGGCGACGGACGGGAGGCCCGCATGAGCTCGGCCATGGAGCAGCTGTACCAGCAGGTCATCCTCGACCACGCCAAGCACCCGCACGGCCGGGGGCTGCCCGAGGGCGTGTCGGCCGTCGGGGTCGCCGCCGCCGACCACGGGACGTGCGCCGCGACGTCCCACCAGGTCAACCCCACCTGCGGTGACGAGGTCACCCTGCACGTCGACGTCGACACCACCGGCGACGTCCCCGTGGTGCGCGACGTCGCGTGGGAGGGCCAGGGCTGCTCGATCTCCCAGGCGTCCACGTCGGTACTGCACGACCTGGTCGTCGGTCAGGACCTGCCGGCCGTCGACCGCGTCGCGGCGACCTTCCGCGAGATGATGCAGTCGCAGGGCGCGAGCCTGTCGCCGGACGCCGAGGAGCTGCTGGGGGACGCCGCCGCGTTCGTCGGGGTCTCGCGGTACGCGGCCCGCGTCAAGTGCGCGCAGCTCGGCTGGGTCGCCCTGAACGACGCCCTCATCCTGTCCGGTGCCCGTACGACGGAGGACGCATGACGACCGAACCGACCACCCCTGCCCCCACCACCGCGCCGACGGCCGCGGACGTCGAGGAGGCGATGCGGGACGTCATCGACCCCGAGCTCGGCATCAACGTCGTCGACCTCGGCCTGGTGTACGGCGTCGTCGTCGACCAGACGAACACCGCGGTCATCGACATGACGCTCACGTCGGCGGCCTGCCCCCTGACGGACGTCATCGAGGACCAGTCGGCGCAGGCGCTCGACGGCCTCGTCGACGGGTTCCGCATCAACTGGGTGTGGATGCCGCCGTGGGGCCCCGAGAAGATCACGCCCGACGGTCGCGAGCAGATGCGGGCGCTGGGCTTCAACATCTGAGCACGCCAGCACCGCACGACGCCCCGCCCCCGCTGCGCGGGTGCGGGGCGTCGTGCGTGCGAACGTGAACCGGTCCGGCGACGCGTCAGAGGTCGGCTGTGGCGAAGGTGTCGCACGCCGCGAGCGACCCCTGCTCGTAGCCGATGATGAACCACTTCTGGCGCTGCTCGCTCGACCCGTGGGTCCACGTGTCGGGGTTCACGCCACCGCCGGACTGCTCCTGGATGTGGTCGTCGCCGACCACGGCCGCGGCGTCGAGCGCCTGGGCGAGCTCCTCGGCGGTCGGGGGCTCGAGGAACGTCACGCCGGGCCGGTCCGGGTCCTCGCGCGTCGCGGCGTCACCGGCCCACATGCCCGCGTAGCAGTCGGCCTGGAGCTCGACGCGCACGGAGTCGGACTCGGCGCCGCCACCGCTGCGGTCGGCGGCGTCGAAGACGCCCGTGAGGTTCTGGACGTGGTGCCCGTACTCGTGCGCGTAGATGTACATCTCCGCCAGGGGCCCGCCCTGGGCCCCGAACTGCTGCTGCAGCACCTCGAAGAACGAGACGTCGAGGTAGATGCCCTGGTCGGCCGGGCAGTAGAACGGGCCGGTGGACGACGACGCCTGGCCGCAGCCCGTGGCGATGCCGCCGGTGAACTCGTTGGCCGTGGGGGCCACGAACGCCGTGCCCGCCGGGAGGGTCGCCTGCCAGAACGCGTCGAGGGACTGCACCGTGGCGGAGAACCGGCACAGCGGGTCGGTGTTCGCCTGCTCGACGGTGCACGCACCGACGTCACCGGTGGGCGCGCTCTGCCCGCCCGGCTGCCCGCCGTCGAGGACGCCGGACACGTCCTGCCCGGTGAACAGGTAGATCGCCAGCGCGATGATCCCGATGAGACCGCCGCCGCCCGCGGCGGCACGTCCGCGGCCGTGGCGCCTGACCCGGCCGCCCTCGAAGCTGCCACCCTCGCTGAAAGTCACGGGCACACGGTAGTGGGGGACCGAGGTGCGCGCGCGGGCAGCGGCCGGCCCGCCGGCGGGCGCCGCGTCAGTCGGTCAGCCCGCGCGCGGCGAGCGCGTCGCCCGTGGTCCGGGCGTGGCCGACCATGCGCACGGCCGCGGGGACGACGACGGCCCGCGGGTCACGGTCGAGCCCCCGGGCGCGCGCGGCGTCGCGTGACTCACCCACGACCTGCACGAGCACGGGCACGGTCCGCAGGAACAGCCCCACGGTCAGCGCGACCGTCTCGGGCGGCAGGCCGACGTGCCGCAGCGGACGCGCGGCACGGGCGACGACCGCCAGGAGGTCGTCGGCACGGGTCGTCGCGGTCACGAGGGCGCCGGCCAGGACCAGCGTGAGGAGGTCGAGCGCGACCTCCGCCCCCGTCGCCGGGCCCCGCACCCACGCCTGGTAGGTCCCCAGCGCCCCCGCGGTGAGGACCACCGGCAGCAGACCACGGGTCGCACGGTGCCACGGCACCCGCGCCAGCGCCGTCAGGAGGACGACGACCCCGAGCCCGGCTGCGGCCACCCACGGACCGAGCGGCAGCACGACGACGACCCCCGTCGCGGCCAGCAGCAGGAGCTTGAGCATCGCCGGCAGCCGGTGGACCGGTCCGGCACCGGGGTGGTGCAGCCCCAGCGGACCCGCCCACGGCGGTCGCAGCGGACGACCCTGCGTCACGACGCCGCCGGCCCGGCGCCTCGCGCGGCGTGGTCGGGGCGCGGGGCCCCCATCAGCTCCCGGTAGTGCGCCAGTGCCGGCCCGGGGGCGTCGTCGGCCACCACCAGCCCCTCGTCGACCACCAGCACGCGCTCGGCCCGTGCGGCGGCCTCCAGGTCGTGGGTGACGACGACGACCTGCTGGTCGAGCGTCGCGAGCAGCGCGTCGACGTGCGTGCGCCAGCGCAGGTCGAGCAGCGTCGTCGGCTCGTCGCACACCAGCACCGCGGGCTCGGTCGCCAGGACCGCGGCGAGGGCGAGCAGCTGGCGCTGGCCCCCGGACAGGGCGTGCACGGAGACGTGGGCGCGCTCGGCCAGCCCGTACCGCGCCAGCACGTCGAGCGCTCGTGCCTCGCGCTCGCGGGCGTCCGGGACCGTGCGCCGCAGGGACAGCGCGACGTCCTCGACCGGCGTCGGCATGACGATCTGCGCGTCGGGGTCGGTGAACACGAACCCGACGCGGCGGCGCACGGCCGGGCCGTCGGACGCGGTGTCGAGCCCGTCGACGCGCACGTGCCCCGCCGAGGGCAGCACCAGCCCGTTGAGCAGGCGCGCCAGGGTCGACTTGCCCGACCCGTTGGCGCCGACGACGGCGACGTGACGCTCGGCCAGCCGCAGGGACACCGGCCCCAGGAGCCGCACGACGCGGTCCGGGCCACCGGCCGGGTCCGGGGACCAGGCGGTGACCTCGGCCGCGTCGAGCTCGATCACGGCGTCAGCGCCGGCCGCGGCGCAGGTCGGGGAACGCGCGCAGCACCGCGAGCGTCACACCGGCGGCGAGCAGGTTCTTGACCACGTCACCCGGCCAGTAGACGACGTCGATCGCGAGCGCCTCGGCCGGGGAGACGCCGAGCCGGGCGACCAGCCCGAGGATGCCGGCGGGGTGCGTCACGAGGAACGACGAGCCGAGCCCGGCCGCGACGAGCAGCGGGTACCGCCACGCGGCCCGCGGCACGCGCAGCGCGAGCCCGCCGAGCCACCCGGCGACGGCCGCGGCCAGCGGGAACGCGAGCAGGTAGCCGACCGACGGCTTGCCGAGCACGCCGAGGCCACCGGTCATCTCGGCGAAGACGGGGACCCCCGCCAGGCCCACGACCAGGTAGAGCGTCACGGCGAGGAACCCGCGCCGTGCCCCGAGGACGAGGCCGGCGACGACCACGCCGAACGTCTGGAGCGTGATCGGCACGCCGGAGCCCGTGGGGATCGCCGGCACCAGCGCGCACGCCGCGACGAACGCGGCGAACGTCGCGACGAGGGCGACGTCCGTGCTCGTCCGTCGAGCGGGCTGCGGGGGCGGGGGGTCGGTCAGGAGGCCGGGGACCTCCGCCGCGGTCGCCGACGGGACCGTCCGGGTGGTGCTGTCGTCCGGGGAACTGGTGGACATGTGGTGGCTCCCGCCGGTGAGGATGGGGTGGAGGGTCGGCGCCCGACCGCTCGCCACGCTAGCGGCTGGGTACGATGGTCGGCGTTTGTGCCGGGGGCCAGAACCCGCCCGGTCTTCTCGTAGGAAACCGAGGAACACCCCTGTGATCACCGCTTCGGGCGTCGAGCTGCGCGTCGGCGCCCGCGTCCTGCTGGAACCGACGACGTTCCGGATCGCCTCCGGCGACCGGATCGGGCTCGTGGGCCGCAACGGCGCGGGCAAGACGACGCTCACGCGCACGCTGGCGGGGGAGACCCAGCCCACGGGCGGGACGATCTCCCGCAGCGGCGAGGTCGGCTACCTGCCGCAGGACCCGGGCTCGGGCGACCTCACGCAGCTCGCGATGAACCGGGTGCTCTCGGCGCGCGGGCTGGACGCGGTGCTGGCGTCGATGCGGGAGACCGAGGGCCTCATGGCCTCGGCCGACGACGCGACGCGCGACAAGGCGATGGAGCGGTACACGAAGCTCGAGGCCCGCTTCACCGCGGCCGGCGGCTACGCGGCCGAGAGCGAGGCGCACCGCATCACCGCGGCGCTGGGCCTCGACGACCGGGTGCTGGGCCAGGACCTGGGGACGCTGTCGGGTGGTCAGCGTCGCCGGGTCGAGCTCGCCCGGATCCTGTTCTCGGGAGCCGACACGCTGCTGCTCGACGAGCCGACGAACCACCTCGACGCCGACTCGATCGTGTGGCTGCGCGAGTACCTCAAGAGCTACCCCGGCGGGTTCGTCGTCATCAGCCACGACGTCGAGCTGCTGCGCGCCACCGTCAACAAGGTGTTCCACCTCGACGCCAACCGCTCCCAGCTCGACCTGTACAACCTCGGCTGGGACGCCTACCTGCAGCAGCGGGAGACCGACGAGAAGCGCCGCCGGCGCGAGCGCGCCAACGCCGAGAAGAAGGCGGCCACGCTCCTGGCCCAGGCCGACAAGATGCGCGCGAAGGCCACCAAGGCCGTCGCGGCGCAGAACATGGCCCGCCGCGCCGAGCGCATGCTGTCGGGCCTGGACGCGGTCCGGGTCAACGACAAGGTCGCCCGGCTGCGGTTCCCCGACCCGGCGCCGTGCGGGCGCACGCCGCTCACGGCCGAGGGGCTGTCGAAGTCCTACGGCTCGCAGGAGGTCTTCACGGACGTCTCGCTGGCCATCGACCGGGGCAGCAAGGTCGTCGTCCTGGGGCTCAACGGCGCCGGCAAGACGACGCTGCTGCGCATGCTGGGAGGGCTGCAGGAGCCGGACACGGGCGAGGTGAAGCCGGGTCACGGGCTCAAGCTGGGCTACTACGCGCAGGAGCACGAGACGCTCGACCTGTCGCGCACCGTCCTGGAGAACCTGCGCACCGCCGCGCCGGACCTCACGGACACGCAGGTGCGGTCCGTCCTCGGGTCGTTCCTGTTCTCCGGGGACGACGCCGACAAGCCGGCCCGGGTCCTGTCGGGCGGGGAGAAGACCCGTCTCGCGCTGGCGACCCTGGTCGTGTCGAGCGCCAACGTCCTGCTGCTCGACGAGCCGACGAACAACCTGGACCCGGCGTCCCGCGAGGAGATCCTCGCGGCGCTGCGCGGGTACCAGGGCGCGGTCGTGCTCGTCAGCCACGACGAGGGCGCCGTCACCGCGCTCGAGCCCGAGCGCGTCCTGCTGCTGCCCGACGGCGACGAGGACCTGTGGGGTCCGGACTACCTGGACCTCATCGCGCTGGCCTGACGGGCGTCGCCCGGGTCCTGCTGGGCGGCGATCTCGGCGTCCTCGGCGAGCTCGTCGCGGCCCGGCGACCGGCGGGGTCGCGCGGGGCGCAGCGTGGGCGGTCCGTCCCCCACGGTGACCACCGACGTCCACTCGCGCCGGGCCGCCACGCTGAACGCCACGAGCCCGCCGAGCGCGAACACCCACCACTGGAACGCGTACGACAGGTGCGAGCCGGGGTCGGTGCTGGGCGCGGCGAGCGCACCGAGCGGCTCGGCCGGTGCGGGGTCCTCCCGCACGAGCGACCCGTAGGCGGCGTACGGCGCGCCCTCGACGCCGCCGGCGGCGAGGACCTGGGCGGGGGCGATCGCCTGCACCTGGCCGGCCGGGGCGTCGCGGCGGCTCGTCGCCTCGCCGGGTCGCAGCCGGACCGTCACCGTGACCTCACCCGGTGGCGACGCGGGGACCTCGACGTCCACCGAGCCGTCCGCGCCGGTGGGCACCCAGCCGCGGTCGACGACGAGCACCCCGCCCGCGCCGACCGGGGCGCCCGCGGACGTCGGGGCGGCGTCCGTGACGAGCAGCGGGACGAGCGCGTGGTAGGCTGGCGTGCTGTCGACGGGACGGTTGCGCAGCAGGACGGTCGCGTCGTCGAGGTACCGCCCGCGGACCTGCACCGAGCGCCACGCGTCGGCGTCGGGGAGGGCGGCCGCGGGATCGGCGACGACGTCCGCCAGGTCGACCGCCGGCGCGGCGTAGTTCGCCTCGACGACGGCGATCGCCGCGTCCCGGTCGACGTGCCGCTGCCACTGCCACCGCCCCAGCAGGGTGCACACCACGGCGACGACGACGGCGAGCACCAGCAGCACGACCGCTTGCCGACGGGCCGCGGCGCGCAGGTCCACGGCCGCGGGTGGTGCGTCGGTCACGGCTCGGCCCGGACCAGCTCGTCGACGGGGACGACGTCGCGCAGGAAGTCGCGCACGCGCAGGTACTCGCCGAGGTGCTCGCGGTGCGCGTCGCACGCGAGCCAGACCTTGCGGCGCTCCGGCGTGTGCAGCTTGGGGTTGTTCCACAGCACGCCCCACGCGGGCTGCGCACGGCAGCCGCGGGCGCTGCACACGAGCTCGCCGACGGGGTCCGCGGCGGGCCCCGGGGTCGGGAGGGTCACCGGCCACCTCCGAGCTCGTCGTGGCGGGGCGCGGCCTCGATCGCACGCGCCTCGAAGTACACGCCGGGCTCGTCGCGCCGTTCGCGGCCGGCGTTGGCCAGCAGCACCGCGATGTACGGCAGCACGGCGGCGGCGGCGATCAGCGCCAGCGACACGGCGACGGGCACGTACGACCACAGCAGGCCCGCGGCGACGAAGCACACGACCCGGATGCCCATCTGCCACAGGTAGCGGCGCTGGCGGCGCGCGAGGTCGTCGGCCAGCGGCTCGGGCGCGGACGTGATGCGGTACACCTCCGGCTCCGCGGGCCCGCTGCGTCGACGTGTGCTCACCACCTGATGGTAGGCGCCCTGCACGGGTCGGGCCCTGCGACGTGGTCGGCCCCACACTTTGTGGAGCTCCCACAACCCGGGGCCGGCAACTCGTCACGGCGGACACCCCCGCGCAGGGGTCGGTGGTCGGCTAGCGTCGTGTCCCGTGCCTGCGACGACACCCCCGACCACGCCCGCCGACCCGACCGCCCGCGCCCCGCGCAGCGTCCTGGTGACCGGCGCCAACCGCGGCATCGGCCGCGCCATCGCCGAGCGCTTCCTCGCCGAGGGCGACCGGGTCGCCACGATCGTCCGGTCCGGAGGGTCGCCCGAGGGGGTGCTCGAGGTCATCGGCGACGTGCGCGACACGGCCTCCGTCGACGCCGCGTTCGCCCAGGTCGAGGCTGCCCACGGGCCGGTCGAGGTGCTCGTCGCCAACGCGGGTGTCACCCGCGACGGGCTGCTGATGCGCATGACCGACGAGGACTTCGCCGACGTCCTCGACGTCAACCTCACCGGGGCGTTCCGGGTCGTGCGCCGGGCGAGCACGGGCATGATCCGGCTGCGTCGCGGCCGCGTGGTCCTCATCTCCTCGGTCGTCGGGATGTACGGCTCGCCCGGGCAGGTCAACTACGCGTCGTCCAAGGCCGCGCTCGTCGGCATGGCCCGCTCGATCACCCGGGAGCTCGGGGGGCGTGGCATCACGGCGAACGTCGTCGCGCCGGGGTTCATCGACACCGACATGACCAAGGCGCTGCCGGAGGACCGCCAGCAGGCGTACCTCGGTTCGATCCCGGCCGGCCGCTTCGGCCACGCCGACGAGGTCGCGGCCGCCGTCCAGTTCCTCGCCTCCGACGCCGCCGCCTACGTCTCCGGCGCGGTCCTGCCCGTCGACGGCGGCCTCGGCATGGGGCACTGACCCCCTCGACCTCTCCCGCCGGCGCCCCGCGACCCGGCCCACCCGACCGAAAGGCACCTGGACCATGGCACTGCTCGAGGGCAAGACCCTGCTCGTCACCGGCGTCCTGACGGACAGCTCGATCGCGTTCCACGTCGCCCGCCTCGCGCAGGAGCAGGGCGCCACCGTCGTCCTGACCTCGTTCGGGCGGCAGCTGCGCCTCACGCAGGCGATCGCCCGGCGGCTGCCGCAGGCGGCGCCCGTCGTCGAGCTCGACGTCACCTCCGACGACGACCTCGCCGCGCTCGCGGACCGTGTCCGTGAGCACGCCGACCACCTCGACGGGGTGGTGCACTCCATCGGGTTCGCCCCGCAGTCCGTGATGGGCGGCAACTTCCTCGCCGGGCAGTGGGAGGACGTCGCCACCGCGGTGCACGTCAGCGCCTACTCGCTCAAGGCGCTGGCCGTGGCCACCCAGCCGCTGCTCACGCGCGGGTCGAGCCTCGTCGGGCTGACGTTCGACGCCCGCTACGCGTGGCCCGTGTACGACTGGATGGGCGTCGCCAAGGCCGCGTTCGAGTCCACCGCCCGCTACCTGGCCCGCGATCTCGGCCCGCTGGGCGTCCGGGTCAACCTCGTGTCCGCCGGTCCGATCCGCACGACGGCCGCCAAGTCGATCCCCGGGTTCGAGGCGATGGAGGGCGGCTGGCCCGACCGCGCTCCGCTCGGCTGGGACGTCAGCGACCCCGAGCCGACCGCCCGCGCGGTCGCGGCGCTGCTCTCCGACTGGTTCCCGGCGACGACGGGCGAGATCGTGCACGTCGACGGTGGCGTGCACGCGATGGGGTTGTGACCCCCGGACGTCGCGTTCGTCACGCCACGCGGGGCCGTGGGCAGTACCTCGACGACGGTGCGGGATGGGACCCTGGTCCCGTGACTCCGCACCGTCTCGTCCTCCTGCGGCACGCGAAGGCCGAGCCGGCCGGCGCGGTCGTCGACCACGAGCGCCCGCTGGCACTGGCCGGGCGCCGGCAGGCCGCAGCCGTCGGGGGCGCGCTGGCCGCCGCCGGTCTCGCGCCCACCCACGTGCTGTGCTCGTCGGCCCTGCGGACGCGCCAGACGTGGGAGATCGCGCGGACGGCGCTGACGACCGCCGGCGCGGCCGACCCCGAGGTGGCGGTGACCGACCTGCTGTACGACGCCTCGACGGGTGACCTTGCTGCCGTCCTGCGCACGCAGCCCGCGGAGGCGTCGACCGTCCTGGTCGTGGGGCACGAGCCGACGGTCTCGCACGCGTCGGGGGTGCTGGCGGGTCCCGGGTCGGACGAGGCCGTGCTCGCACGGGTCCAGCGCGGGATGCCGACCGCAGCCTGGACGGTGCTCGAGCTGGACGGTGCGTGGGACGCGGTCGCGCCCGGCGCGCTGCGGCTCGTCCACCTGGACCGCCCCGACTGACGGTCCGGCGCCACCGCGCCGCCCGGCTCCGTGCGCAGGCTCCTCAGCCGGTGAAGGGGGCGAGCGCGAGGACGGCGTCGAGACGTCCGTCGACCGCCGCGTCGGCAGCCTGCGCCACGACGGGCTTGGCGTTGAAGGCGATCCCCGTGGCCGCGGCGGCGAGCATGTCGAGGTCGTTGGCACCGTCGCCGATGGCGACGGTCCGGTCCATCGGCACGCCCAGCTCCGCGGCCCACGCCGTGAGGGTGGCGGCCTTGGCGGCGCGGTCGACGACGGGGCCGTCGACGCGTCCGGTGAGGCGGCCGTCGCGCACCTCGAGCCGGTTGGCGTGCACCCGCGTGATCCCCAGGCGCGCGGCCAGGGGGCGGGCGACCTCGACGAAGCCGCCCGAGACCAGGCCGACGGGCCAGCCCCGTCGCTGCAGCTCGGTGACGAGCTCGGCGGCGCCCGGGGTCAGCTCGACCTCCGCGAGCACCTCGTCGAACACCGACACGGGCAGTCCCGCCAACGTCGCGACGCGCTCGCGCAGCGACCGGGCGAAGTCGATCTCGCCACGCATCGCTCGCTCGGTGATCTGCGCGACGAGCGGACGGGAGCCCGCGTGGCCGGCGAGCATCTCGACCACCTCGCCCGTGATGAGCGTGGAGTCGACGTCCATGACGACGAGCCGGGCAGCAGCCGTACGGGTGTCCACGCCCGCAGGCTAGCGGCCGGTGCCGGGGACGGGCGCAGGTGTCCGCCAGGCGTCCGGACCGGGCGGGCCGGGCCCGCCGGCCCGGCCCCCGGTCGTCAGTCGGTGATGATCGTGCCCTTCGGGACGACGGTGATGCCGCTGTCCGTGACCGTGAACCCGCGTGCGCGGTCGTGCTCGTGGTCCAGACCGACACGCGCCCGCTCGGGGACGATGACGTTCTTGTCGAGGATCGCGTGGTGGATCTGCGCGTACCGCTCGACCTGCACGCCGTCCATGAGGACCGAGTCCGTCACCTGCGCCCACGAGTGCAGCCGGATGCCGGGGGACAGGATCGACCCCGAGACGGTCGCACCGGAGACGACGACGCCGGGGGAGACGATCGAGTCGGCCGCGTGACCCAGGCGGCCCGCGCCCGCGTGCACGAACTTGGCCGGGGCCAGGCCCGTGTACCCGGTGTGCAACGGCCACTCGTCGTTGTAGAGGTTGAACACCGGCTCGATCGAGATGAGGTCCTGGTTGGCGTCGAAGTACGAGTCGAGCGTCCCGACGTCGCGCCAGTAGTCGCGGTCGCGGTCCGTCGATCCCGGGACGTCGTTGCGGATGAAGTCGTACACGCCCGCGGTGCCGCGCTCCACGAACCACGGGACGATGTCGCCACCCATGTCGTGCCGCGAGTTCACGTCCTCGGCGTCGACCGTCACGGCGCGGACCAGCGCGTCCGCGTCGGCCACGTAGTTGCCCATCGACGCGAGGATCTCCAGCGGCGACCCGGGCACCGGTGTCGGGTCGACGGGCTTCTCGCGGAACGCCGCGATGCGTGAGGGGTCGCCCGGGACCGTCTCGATGACCCCGAACTGGTCGGCCATGTCGATGGGCTGCCGGATGCCGGCGACCGTCAGCTCGGCGCCGGACTCGATGTGCGCGTCCACCATCTGGGAGAAGTCCATGCGGTACACGTGGTCGGCGCCGACCACGACGACGATGTCGGGACGCTCGTCGTCGATGATGTTGAGGCACTGGTAGATCGCGTCCGCGCTGCCCAGGTACCAGTGCTTGCCGACGCGCTGCTGCGCGGGGACGGCCGCGACGTAGTTGCCCAGCAGCGCCGACATGCGCCACGTCTTGGAGACGTGCCGGTCCAGCGAGTGGGACTTGTACTGGGTCAGCACGATCACGTGCAGGTAGTGCGAGTTGATGACGTTCGACAGGGCGAAGTCGACGAGGCGGTAGATGCCGCCGAAGGGGACGGCGGGCTTGGCGCGGTGCGCCGTCAGCGGCATGAGCCGCTTGCCCTCCCCTCCGGCGAGGACGATGGCAAGGACACGCGGCGCTGGCATGGACCCAACCTAGGCCCGCGCGCGTCCCGCAGCCATGCGCAGGCGCGTCCGGGCGCTAGCGTGTCGCCAGACGACCGGCGGTGGGCCGGTCACGACTGGAGGCACCGGTGCGCGTCGACCTGCTGACCCGCGAGTACCCGCCGCACGTGTACGGGGGTGCGGGCGTCCACGTGGCGGGCCTGACGGCCGTCCTGCGCGAGCTGATCGACGTCCGGGTGCACGCCTTCGACGACCCGGTCGCCGAGCCCGGCACGCACGGGTACGCGGTGCCCGGCGGCCTGGCCGGCGCCAACCCCGCGCTCGCGACGATGGGCGTCGACCTGGCCGTGGTCGACGGGATCGGGCGCGACACCGCCGAAGGCGGCACCGACCTGGTGCACTCGCACACCTGGTACGCGAACCTCGCCGGGCACCTCGCGTCGCTCCTGTACGGCGTGCCCCACGTGCTCACGGCGCACAGCCTCGAGCCCCTGCGGCCGTGGAAGGCGGAGCAGCTCGGTGGCGGGTACGCGCTGTCGTCGTGGGTCGAGCGCACCGCGTACGAGGCCGCCGACGCGGTGATCGCGGTGAGCGGCGGCATGCGGGCGGACATCCTGCGGTCCTACCCGGCCGTCGACCCGGCGAAGGTGCACGTCGTCCACAACGGCATCGACCTCGACGGCTGGCAGCGGCCGGCGTCCGACGAGGGCCTGGCGCGGGCACGCACGGTCGTGCAGGACCTGGGGATCGACCCCGACCGCCCGGCGGTCGTGTTCGTCGGGCGGATCACGCGCCAGAAGGGCCTGCCGTACCTGCTGCGCGCGGTCGAGGCGCTGCCCACCGACGTGCAGGTCGTGCTCTGCGCCGGGGCGCCCGACACCCCCGAGATCCTCGCCGAGGTGAACACGCTGGTCGCGGACCTGCGCACGCGGCGCTCCGGGGTCGTGTGGATCGACCGGATGCTGCCGCGCGACGAGCTCGTCGCCGTCCTGGCGCACGGCACCGTCTTCGCGTGCCCGTCGGTCTACGAGCCGCTGGGCATCGTCAACCTCGAGGCCATGGCGGTCGGCCTGCCCGTCGTCGGCACCGCCACCGGCGGGATCCCCGAGGTCGTCGACGACGGCGTCACGGGCGTGCTCGTGCCGATCGACCAGGTGCAGGACGGCACGGGGACGCCCGTGGACCCGGACACCTTCGTCGCGGACCTCGGCACGGCGCTCGCCGACGCGGTCGCGGACACGGACCGCGCGGCCCGGTGGGGCGCGGCCGCACGCCGGCGCGTCGAGGACCACTTCTCGTGGCACGCCGTCGGGCAGCGCACGCTCGAGGTCTACCGGGGCGTCCTCGGCGGCTGAGGCACGACGGCCGGCGTCCTCGACGCCGGCCGTCAGCGCGGCGTCAAGGACGTCGCCGCCGCGGCCATCGCCCGGCGGGCCACCCGGTCGACCTCCCGCAGCGCGGTCGCGCGCTGGTCCGCCTGCCACGTGTTGACCGCTCCGCCGTCGTCGTGCGCGGCGAGAGCGACGATGCCACGCAGCCGCGCCGCGCTCGACAGCACCCGCAGCCGCTGGGGCTCGACCCCCGGCGGGATCCGACGCTCGGGCAGGGCGCCGTCGCGGACGCCCGCGATGTCGTCGGCCGCGTCGGGCCGCCACCGCTCGACGCCGAGCGAGACCAGTGCCTCGGTCGCGGTCAGCAAGCCGTGCCGCAGGGCGCGCTCGGCGTCCTCCAGCGACCCGACCTGCGCCCACACGGCGGTTCGCCAGTCCGGCACCGTCGTGGCCCGCCACGTCACGAGGTGCCCCGGCTCGAGGTCCGACCCGAAGCGCTCGACCTGCGGGACCGCCGCGACGATCCGCTCCCCTGCGCGCAGCAGCACGCACTCGCCCGCATCGACCGCCGCGCCCGAGACGCCCGGCGGCGCGGCGACGGGCTCGCCGGGCACCGGCAGGACCACGGCGACCTCGTCGACCGGGCCGGCGAACCACCGGACCCAGTCGCGCATCGGCAACGACTCGCCGTCCGCCTCGACGGTGTGCGGCTCGTCGTCGGCCTGCACGGCGGTCACCGCGGCGTCGGGCCCGGCGGACGAGGCGAGCCACAGGGCGAGCAGGACGGAGCGGGGCAGGTCGAGTGCAGCGGCCACCCCACCACGGTAGGTGGTGGGGTGGCCGGTGCGGGGCAGGTGTCAGCCGATCGCGTGCACCGGCGCCGCCAGCGGCGCTCCCGAGCCGTCGCGGCGCTCGTCGACGGGCGGCAGGTCGACGGGCTGCCCGCCCGAGCCCGTGGCCCGGGCCGGTGCCGGTCCGACGTAGGCGAGGATCAGCGCGTCCTCGCCCTTGAGGAACCGGTGCGAGCGCACGCCGCCGGTCGCGCGGCCCTTGCCCGGGTACGTCGCGAACGGCGTGACCTTGGCGGCGCCCGTCTGCGTCCCGGGGAGCGCGGACGACGACCCGGAGACCGTCACGACGACGGCGTCGTCACCGGGCCGCACGACACCGAACGCCACGACGCGTGCGCCCGCCGCCAGCTTGATGCCGGCCATGCCGCCGGCCGCCCGACCCTGCGGGCGCACCTGGCTGCCGGGGAAGTGCAGCAACGAGGAGTCCGACGAGACCAGCACGAGCTCGTCGTCCTCGGACGCCGGACAGGCTCCCACGACCTCGTCGCCGTCCTTGAGCGTGATGGCCTCCCAGGAGTCGCGGTTGGCCGGGGCGTCGCCCGGCGTGACCCGCTTGACCACGCCCTGCGCCGTGGCCAGCGCGAGCGGGGGGGCGTCCTCGCCGAGCGGGACGAGCGCGACGACGCGCTCGTCCTTCTCGAGCGTGACGGCCTCGCCGACCGGCAGCCCGCCCGACAGGGACGGGGGACCGTCCGTCGGGGGCAGCGCCGGCAGCTCCAGGACCGAGAACCGCACGACGCGCCCGCGCGACGTCAGCGCCCCGACGTCCGCCCGGGCCGTGGTGGCCACGGCGGAGGCGACCACGTCGTGCCGGCTGCGGGTCGCCCCGTCGCCGCGCACCGGCGCGACGTCCTCCGCGGTGCGGGCCACCAGACCGGTGGCCGAGAGCAGCGCCCAGCACGGCGTGTCGGGGATCTCCAGGGGGGCGCCGGCCTTGGCGGACGTCGGCGCTCCCGCCGCCCCGGCCACTCCCGTGCCGCCCGCGTGCTCGAGCAGCACGGTCCGGCGCGGCGTGCCGTACGTCGCCGCCACCTCGGCCATCTCGTCCGACGTCACGGTGCGCAGCAGCCCGTCGTCCGCGAGGATCGCCTGCAGCCGGGCGATCTCGTCGATGAGCTCGTCGCGCTCGCGCTCGAGCTCGATCCGCGAGAACCGGGTCAGCCGGCGCAGCCGCAGCTCGAGGATGTACTCCGCCTGCGGCTCGGACAGGTCGAAGACCGTCCGCAGCCGGGTCCGTGCCGCGTCGGCGTCGTCCGACGCGCGGATGACCTGGATGACCTCGTCGATGTCGAGGATCGCGATGAGCAGGCCCTCGACCAGGTGCAGCCGCTCCTGGCGCTTCGTCAGCCGGTACGTGGTCCGCCGTCGCACGACCTCGAGCCGGTGCTCGACCCACACCCGCAGCAGCTCGACCAGCCCCAGCGTGCGCGGCTGCCCCTCGACGAGGGCGACGTTGTTGATGGAGAACGAGTCCTCCAGCGGGGTGTGCCGGTAGAGCTGCTCGAGGACCGCCTCGGGGTGGAAGCCCGTCTTGACCTCGATGACGAGCCGCAGGCCGTGCGCGCGGTCGGTGAGGTCGACCGCGTCGGCGATGCCGGAGAGCTTCTTGGACTGCACGCCCTCCTTGATCTTCTCGATGACCTTCTCCGGGCCGACCGTGTACGGCAGCTCGGTGATGACGATGCCCTTGCGCTTCGGCGTGACGTTCTCGACCCGCGCGGTCGCGCGCGTGCGGAACGCGCCGCGGCCCGTCCGGTACGCGTCGCGCACCCCGTCGAGGCCGACGATCTTGCCGCCCGTCGGCAGGTCCGGCCCGGGGACGAACCGCATGAGGTCCTCGAGCGTCGCGTCGGGGTGCCGCACGAGGTGGCGGGCGGCCGCGACGACCTCGACGAGGTTGTGCGGCGCCATGTTGGTCGCCATGCCGACGGCGATGCCCGTCGCGCCGTTGACCAGGAGGTTCGGGATCGCGGCGGGCAGCACGGACGGCTGCTTGAGCTTGTTGTCGTAGTTGGGGACGAAGTCGACGACGTCCTCGTCGAGCCCCTGCGTCATCGCGACGGCCGCGGGTGCCATGCGCGCCTCGGTGTACCGGGACGCCGCCGGGCCGTCGTCGAGCGACCCGAAGTTGCCGTGCCCGTCGACCAGCGGCAGGCGCAGCGAGAACGGCTGCGCCAGGCGCACCATCGCGTCGTAGATCGCGGAGTCCCCGTGCGGGTGCAGCTTGCCCATGACCTCGCCGACGACGCGCGCCGACTTGACGTACGGGCGCTCCGGACGCAGCCCCATGTCGGCCATCTGGTAGATGATCCGGCGCTGCACGGGCTTGAGGCCGTCGCGCGCGTCCGGCAGGGCGCGCGAGTAGATGACCGAGTACGCGTACTCGAGGAACGAGCCCTCCATCTCCGTCGTGACGTCGACGTCGACGATCCGCTCGACGAGGTCCTCGGGCGGCAGGTCGGGGCTGGCGGGGCGACGCGCCATGGGCTGGTGTGCTCCTCGGGTGCTGCGGTGGCTCGGTGGCGGACGGTCGGCGCGGGGTCGCGCGGCGACCATTGTCCCCGGGTCCGGGCCGCCGCCGGTGCAGCCGCGCCGCTAGCCTGGCGGTATGGCCGACGTCGTCCCCGCAGGCGGGCACCCCGGCCCGGCGACCGCGACCGGGTCCGTCGGCGCACCCTACCCGGCGGGCTGGGAGGCCGACGTCGTGCTGACGGACGGCTCGACGACGCGCCTGCGCCCCATCCGCCCCGACGACGCCGACGCGCTGCAGGCCTTCCACGTCGCGCAGTCGGAGCGGTCGACGTACCTGAGGTTCTTCGCGTCCCTCGAGCGACTCCCGGACCGCGACCTCGAGCGGCTCGTCACCGTCGACCACGTCACCCGCGTGGCGCTCGTCGCGGTCAGCGGCTCGCCCGAGGCGGGGACGCCCGAGCGCATCCTCGGCGTCGCACGCTACGACCTGGTCGAGCCCGAGACCGCCGAGGTCGCGTTCAACATCTCCGACGCCCATCAGGGCAAGGGGCTGGGCTCGGTGCTCCTGGAGCACCTCGCCGCGGCGGCGCGCGAGCGCGGCGTGCGGCGGTTCGTCGCGGAGGTGCTGCCGCAGAACGGGCGCATGCTCGCGGTGTTCAAGGACGCCGGCTACGCGGTGCGGCAGCGCACGGAGGACGGCGTCGTGCAGGTCGGCTTCGACATCGACCCGACGGACCGGTCGCTGGCCGTGGCCGCCGACCGCGAGCACCGGGCCGAGGCCCGGTCGATGCGGGCGCTGCTGTGGGCCCGGTCGGTCGTGGTGGTGGGACCCGGCACCGCGGACGCCGCCGAGGCCTCCTTGCCGGCGCGCCAGGCCGCCCGCGTCCTGGCGGGCCTGGTGCCCGAGGTGCGCTCGGGGCGGCTCACGGTGCACACCGTGGGTGTCGGCGACGGCGCCGGTCTCGACGACACCGGCGTCCACCACCACCTGCGCATCGACGACGTGCCGGGTCCGGTGGAGCTCGCCGTCGTCGCCCTGCCCGCCACCCACGTGCTCGACGCCGCGCGCCGCCTCGGTGCCCTGGGCGTGCGCGGCCTGGTCCTGCTGTCGGGCGGCTTCGCGGAGGCGGGGCCGGAGGGCCTCGCCCGGCAGCGGCTGCTGCTGGGCGTCGCGCACGGCGCGGGCATGCGCGTCGTCGGGCCGTCGTCGTTCGGGCTGCTGGCGACCCACGACGGCACGACGCTCGACGCGTCGCTCGTCGACCGCCCGCCACGCGCCGGCCGCCTCGGGCTCTTCTGCCAGTCGGCACCGCTGGCCGTCACGCTGCTGGCCGCCGTGGAGCGCCGCGGGCTCGGGCTGGCGCAGCTGGTCTCGGCCGGGCACCGTGCCGACGTGTCCGGCAACGACCTCATGCAGTTCTGGGGCGAGGACGACGACACCGACGTCGTCGCGCTCTACCTGGAGTCCATCGGCAACCCGCGCAAGTTCTCCCGGGTCGCGCGGCGCCTCGCGGCGCACAAGCCGGTGGTCGTGCTCACCGCCGGCCGCTCCGGGCACGTCGTGCCACCGGGGCACGCGGTCCGCCCCACGCGCGCCCCGCGCCGCACCCTCGAGGAGGTGCTGCGCCAGTCCGGCGTGGTCCGGGTCGAGAACGTCCACCAGATGCTCGACGTCGTCCAGGTGCTCGCGCACCAGCCGCTGCCCGCGGGCCGGCGCACCGCGGTCCTCGCCAGCTCCACCGGCGTCGCGGCGCTCGTCGCGGAGGCCGCCGCCGCCGCCGGGCTCGTCATGACCGGGCGCGTCGAGCTGCTCGCGGAGGACGCCAGCCCCGCGCAGGTGCAGGCGGCGGTCGAGCGCGTCTACACCGATCCCGAGGTCGACGTCGTCGTCGTGGTCCGCATCCCGACGCTCGGCGTCGAGGACGCCGTGCTCCCGGGCGAGGTGGCCCGTGCCGCGGCCCGGACGGGACGCACGACCGTGACGTGCATGTACGACCTGCACGGCATCACCGCCCAGCTCACGGCCGACGACCCGCAGGGCAGGGCACGGACCGTGCCCGCCTACGCCGCACCCGAGGACGCGGCCCTCGCCCTGGGCCACGCCGCCCGCTACGCGGCCTGGCGCGCCGCCGACCGTGGCGTGCCCGTGCACCCTGACGGCGTCGACACCCGCGCCGCGGGCCGCCTCGTCGCCGGTCTGCTGGCCGCGTCGGGGGCGACCGACGGCGCCCCGCTCGCGCTCGACCCCACGCAGACGGCGGAGCTGCTGACGGCAGCCGGCATCCACGTCTGGCCCTCGGTCCGCGTCCACGACGCCGACGAGGCCGTCGCCGCCGCCGACCGCCTCGGGTGGCCCGTGGCCGTCAAGACCACCGTGCCCGCGCTGCGCCACCGCGCCGACCTCGGCGGGGTACGGCTCGACGTCGCCGACGAGGTCGAGCTGCGCGCCGACGTGGCCGGGATCCTGGCGCTCGCGGGCGACCACGACCCCGGTGAGGACGTCCCGCCGCTCGAGGTCCAGGCGATGGCGCCGCACGGGGTCGCGTGCGTCGTGCGGTCGGTCGAGGACCCGCTGTTCGGTCCGGTCATCAGCCTCGGCGTCGCGGGCGACGCCTCGGACCTGCTGGGCGACGTGGCGTACGGCGTGCCCCCGCTGACGGACGTCGACGTGGCCGACCTCGTCCGCACGCCGCGGGCCGCGCCCCGGCTGTTCGGCTACCGCGGCCTGCCCGCCCTCGACGTCGCCGCGCTGGAGGACCTGGTGGCGCGGGTGTCGGTGCTGGCCGACGCGCTGCCCGACGTGCGCTCCCTGGAGCTCAACCCCGTCGTGGTGTCCCCGCAGGGGCTCGCCGTGCTGGGGGCGTACGCCTCGGTGGCACCGGCCGACCGTGCCGACGCGGCGCGCCGGCTGGCGCGACCGTGAGCAGCGCCGGCCGGCGCCCGTGGCGCGGCCTGGCGCGGTCGCACCGCGACCGTGCGCGGGGATGGGAAGATGGTCGGGTGCCTGCACTCTCCACCCCGCTGCGCGACGACCTGCACCGTGCCGGGTACTACCCCGAGCTCGTGGGCGAGGTCCTCGAGGTCGCCCTGGCCGGCGAGGACGCCGTGGCGCACCTCGTCCACCCCGAGACCACGTTCGACGGCACCGAGGTGCGTCGGCACGTCACGGTGCTCGCGCTGACGGCCACCCGGCTGGTCGTCGCCCACGTCGACGACCACCCCGCGGACTCCGAGCACCCGTCGGCCAGTGCGCAGGCGACCACCGAGGCGGTCCCGCTGCGCGAGCTGCGGTCCGTCGCGTTCACGCACGTCGTGACCGACCCGCAGCAGCACCGCGCCGGCGACGGCGCCTCCGAGCTGACGCTCGCGATCGGCTGGGGCGCCGTCTCGCGCGTCGAGCTCGAGCCCGCGGGCTGCGGTGACCCGCAGTGCGACGCCGACCACGGCATGACCGGGTCGATCACGCCCGACGACGTGGTCGTGCGCGTCAGCGCCGCGGCCGAGGGGCGCGAGGCCGTGCGCGCGGCCGTCCGGTTCGGTCGCACCCTCTCGGCGGCGACGACGCAGCGGTGAGCGCCCCCACGACCCGCCCCCCGGCCGCGGGGCCGGGCCCGGAGCCCGAGGAGCTGCTGGTGCCCCGGGCCGGGGTCCCCGCGCTCACGCACGTCCTGCCGGCGGTCGCCTCGGCGCTCGGCGTCGACGTGCCGGACGGCGCCGCCGCACGCACCCTGCTCGGGCTGCCGACGGCGCGCCGTGCGTGCGTCGTGCTCGTCGACGGCCTCGGGCACCTCAACCTGGCGGAGCGGGGCGGGCACGCGCCGTTCCTGCGCTCGTTGCTCGCCTCGTCGCAGGCGCTGCTCAGCACCTTCCCGTCGACCACGGCGACGGCGGTGGCCGCGTTCGGCACGGGTCGGGGTCCGGGCGCCACCGGCATGCTGGGGTACACCGTGCGCGTGCCGTCGACCGGGCGGCTCGGCAACCTCGTGTCGTGGACCGAGATGCCCCCGCCCGGGCAGTGGCAGCCCCATCCGACGGTGTTCGAGCACCTCGTCGCGGCGGGCGTGCGGGTCACGAGCGTCGGCCCGGCGCGGTTCCACGGCTCGGGGCTGACGGGCGCGGCGCTGCGCGGCGCCACCTACGCGCCCGCGGAAGGGCTCGGGCAGCGGGTGGACACCGTCGTGCGCGCCCTGCGCGAGCCCGGCCTCACGTACCTGTACTGGCACGACGTCGACAAGACCGGCCACCACCACGGCTGGGGCTCGTGGCAGTGGGGCGAGGCCCTCGCCGAGCTGGACGCCGAGCTCGGGCGGCTCGCGCGCTCGCTGCCCCGGGACACGCTGCTCGTCGTGACGGCCGACCACGGCATGGTCGACGTGGACCCGGCACGTCGTCGGGACGTCGGCACCGACCCCGCCCTGGGGGCGCAGGTCGCGACGACCGGCGGCGAGCCGCGCGCGCTGCACCTGCACGTCGAGCAGGGCGCCGACCCCGAGGACGTGGCGGCGCGCTGGCGCGACACGCTGGGGGAGGACGCCGTCGTGCGCACGCGCGAGCAGGCGGTCGACGCGGGGTGGTTCGGGCCGGTGGAGCCACGCGTGACCCCGGTGATCGGGGACGTGGTCGTGGCCATGACCGGGGCCGCGACGGTCGTCGACTCCCGGACGCAGTCGTCCGCCTCGATCGCCCTGCGCGGCGTGCACGGGTCGTTGACGGCGCGCGAGATGCTCGTGCCGCTGCTGGTGCTCGCGTGAGGACGCGCCGCGTGCGCGGGAAGGGCTGAGAGCCGTGGCCGAGCTGGTGTTCTTCTCCGGGACCATGGACTGCGGCAAGTCGACCCTCGCGCTGCAGATGCACCACAACCACGCCGCGCGGGGGCGCGACGGTGTGCTGTTCACGCGCCAGGACCGGGCAGGCTCGGCGACGATCTCCTCGCGCCTGGGCCTGCAGCGCCGCGCGGACGAGGTCGACGACGCCACGGACTTCTGGGCGGAGGTCGTGACGCGGCGGCGGCGCGGCCGGCCCGTGGACTACCTCGTCGCGGACGAGGCGCAGTTCTACACCGCCGCCCAGGTGGAGCAGCTCGCCCGCGTCGTCGACGAGCTGTCGGCCGACGTGTTCGCGTTCGGGATCACCACGGACTTCCGCGCGCGGCTGTTCCCGGGTTCGGCACGGCTCGTCGAGCTGGCGGACCGGGTCGAGGTGCTCCAGGTGCGTGCCCTGTGCTGGTGCGGTTCGCGGGCGACCCACAACGCGCGCACCGTCGACGGGGTCATGGTCGTCGAGGGCGACCAGGTGGTCGTCGGCGACGTGGGTCCGGGCGCCGGGGAGGCGGCCTACGAGGTGCTGTGCCGCCGGCACCACGTCCGGCGCATGACGGCGCGCATCGCCCGGGCGACCGGACCGTCCGGGCAGGACCTGCTGTTCGACGACGCGAGCGGCAGCGGCCCGGGTCGCTGAACGGACGTCACTCCGGCTTGGCGCCGAAGACGATCTCGTCCCAGCTCGGCACCTTCGCGCGGGTGCGTCGGGGTCGCCGCTCCGCGGTCGCGGGCCGAGGGTCGCCGCCCGCGGCGACGTCCGTCCCGGCGTCGTCGGCGTCGTCCGTCGCGGCCGGGGCGGCGGGGGGCCGCGGGGCGGGCTCGGAGCGCGGGGGAGTCGTGCGCTCGCCGCGCGGCGGTGTGAGCACCACCGCCTCGCGTGCCGGGTCCGCGTCGCGCGGGTGGGCACCGGGCGCGCTCGCCTCGTCCACCCCCGTCGGACCCTCCGCGGGCGCGGCACCGCCACCCGCGAAGTCGAACGCGTGCTGCGGTCCGAAGCCCTCGAACTCCTCGTCGTCGCCCTCGAGGTCCAGCGGCTGGCGCACCCCGCGCCGCGTGCGCAGCTCGTCGAGCAGGGCGTGCGTCGGCTCGGGCTCCTCGGCGGCCACGTCGCCCACCGCGTCGATGTCGAACACGACGTCACGCACGGCCGCCAGGTGACGCCGGGACACGGGCTCGTCGAGCTCGGTCTCCGAGAGCCAGCGGGCCTCGTCCTCGTCCGCGACGACCGTGCGGCGCACCGGGTCGTACGTCCACCGCGCGAGCGACGGCTCGTCGGCCACGACGAACCGGGCCAGGACCGTCCACGGTCCGGCGCCCTCGCGCGCCGCGTCCCACGCCAGCGAGCCGACGTCGACGCCGCGCGCCGCCAGACGGTCCGTCACCAGGTCCCCGAGCAGCGGGGCGCCCGAGTCGCGCCCGACGCGCGTGCCCCGGGCCTGCTCCGCGATGTACTCGCGCTCGGCGAGCACCGGGCCCTCGTAGCGACGCACGGCCTCGACGGCGACCCCGGCGGCGTCGGCGACCTCCTGGGCGGTGGCGCCCGCCCGGATCCGCGACTGGATCTCCCGCGGGCTCAGCGCGCTCGCCTGCTCGGCGCGCAGCTGCTCCAGCTGCGGGCGGTCCCGCCGCACGGCGGCCCGCAGCGGGTCGTCGATGCGCAGGCGGAAGCGCTGTCCGTCGGGCGCGACCACGACGAGGTGCTCGCCGTCCTCGTGCAGACCGACCAGCTCCAGCTCACCCATACGACCTCCCCGGGCTCCAGGGGGGAGCCTGCCACCTCTCGGCCCCGGACGCGCGCACCCGCGCCGGTGTGCCGCGCAGTCCGGCTCCTGCGCCAGGATGGGGCCGTGCTGAACGAGCTGCCCGTCGGCCAGGTCCTCGAGGTCCTGGGCGTCGTCGTCGGAGCGATGTCCGGCGCGCTCGCCGCCGTGCGCAAGCAGTTCGACGTCTTCGGCATCCTCGTCCTCGCGTGGGCGGCGGGCCTCGGCGGCGGCGTGCTGCGCGACGTGCTCATCGGTGCGGTGCCGCCCGTGGGCATCAGCGACGGGCGCCTCATGGCCGCCGCGCTCGTCGGCGGGCTCGTCATGTACTTCGGGCACCCGCGCCTCGAGCGGGCGCGCCGCATGATCGTCGTGCTCGACGCCGGCGCGCTCGCGCTGTTCAGCGTCGTCGGCACCGTCAAGGGCCTGGAGTACGGGGCGACCCCGCTCGCGGCCGTCGTCGTGGGCGTGCTGACCGGCGTCGGCGGCGGCATGCTGCGCGACCTGCTCACCGGGGAGGTGCCGGTCGTGCTGCACCACCGCCAGCTGTACGCCGTGCCCGCGCTGCTCGGGGCCCTGGCGACCGCGCTGCTGTGGCACCTCGAGCTGGCGGGCGTCGTCGGCCTGTCCGCCGTGGCCGCCGGCGTCTTCGGTCTGCGGGTCGCCGCGCTGCGGTTCCGGCTCAACGCACCCGGACCGTGGCGGGGCAGCGGTCCGGGCGGCGGCCGCTGACGGTCCCCTGCGGCAGGATGGGGGCGTGAGCAGCCCCCTCGATCCGGTGCCCGCGCACCCGCCCGTGGCCGACCTCGTGGCCGTCGCGCGGGACGTCGCCCTGGCCGCCGGCCGCCTGGTCCACGACGGCCGACCCGAGACGGTGGACGTCGCCTCGACCAAGTCCAGCGCCGTCGACGTGGTGACCGCGATGGACCTCGCCAGCGAGGACCTCGTGCGTCGCATGCTGGCCCGCCTGCGGCCGGACGACGGCATCCTCGGTGAGGAGGGCGGCCACCGGCCCGGCACGTCCGGCGTGACCTGGGTGGTCGACCCGATCGACGGCACCGTCAACTACCTGTACGGCCTGCCCGCGTACGCCGTGAGCGTCGCTGCCGTCGTGGGTGAGCCGACCCCTGCGACCTGGACCGCGCTCGCGGGCTGCGTCCACGCGCCGGCCACGGGGGAGACCTGGACCGCGGGCCGCGGGCTGGGCGCCCACCTCGGCGGGCGTCGGCTGACGCTCGGTGCCGCGCCGTCGCTGGACCGCTGCCTGGTCGGCACGGGGTTCGGGTACGTGGCCGAGCGTCGTCGATCGCAGGCGCGCGTCCTGGCGGAGCTGCTGCCCCGGGTGCGGGACGTCCGTCGCATGGGGGCCGCCGCCCTCGACCTGTGCCAGGTGGCCGGCGGTCGGCTGGACCTGTACTACGAGCGCGGCCTGCAGCCGTGGGACCTCGCCGCGGGCGCGCTCGTCGTGACCGAGGCGGGGGGTGTGGTGACGGGCCTGCGCGGAGCCGCGGCGGGCGCGGCGATGACGGTCGCGGGTGCCGCCGACCGCGTCGCCGAGCTCGTCGAGGTGCTCGAGGAGCAAGCCGCCGACGCCCCCGACGCGCCGGGCGCCGACGCCGGGTGAACCGGACGTCGCGCCCGCGGGTCGCCGGTCCCTGACCTGCGCAGACGCCGTGGCGCGGGGTGTCGCCGGTCACGTGCGGCGACATGGGCACGTGTCCGTGTTCGCATCCGCGCCCGCGGTGATGCACAATCCGTCCGCGCGGGGAACAAAACGCTGTCGTGGCGCATTGATCCCGCGTACCACGACACTGCTGCAGAAGACGGAGTGTGACGCTCTCACATGGCAACCGACTACGACGCCCCGCGCAAGACCGAGGAGGACCTGAGCGAGGACTCGCTCCAGGAGCTCCAGGCCCGGCGCTCCGACAAGAACTCGGGCGTGGTGGACGAGGACGAGACGGAGGCCGCCGAGGGGTTCGAGCTCCCCGGCGCCGACCTGTCCGGCGAGGAGCTCTCCGTCCGCGTCCTTCCCCGCCAGGCCGACGAGTTCACGTGCTCGAAGTGCTTCCTGGTGCACCACCGCAGCCAGCTCGCCTACGAGCGTGAGGGCTCGCCCGTGTGCTCGGAGTGCGCGGCCTGATCCCTCCCGTGCGCGGCCCGCGGCCCGCACCGACCGCCCGACCGGCCGGTCACCCCTCGGGGTGCCCGGCCGTCGTCGTCCCCCCGGCGCGGTCGCTGCCGAGCGCGGCGACCAGCGCGTCGGGCCGTCGCGTGGACACGATCCAGTAGGGCGTCGGGTCCTGCGGGTCACGGACCTCGACGCGCACGGCGGTGCCGATCCACGAGCGCAGGCACGCGTACGCCCGGGCATCGAGCGCCGGGCCCAGCTCGGCGCGCAGCCCGGCACGGTCCAGGACCCGGGGGTCGGCGAGCAGGTCGACGGGGATGCGTGCGGCCCCCGCGCGCAGCACGCCGTGCTCGACGTCCACCCGCGGGGTCGTCAGGACGGCCCCGACCAGCCCGACGACCAGGGCCACGACGCCCACGACCAGCGACAGCACCAGGTCGACGGGCACGAACGCCGCGCCCAGCACGGCGGCGAACGCCACCACGCCGCCCCATCCCAGCGGTCCGGGCCACAGCCGCTCGTGGTGCCGGGCCGTCACGCCGGCCGACGGCGTCGGCGCCGCGGGGGACGTGGCGGGGTCGGGTGTCGTCGTCATGCCCACAGGATCTCACCGCCCTGGCGCGCCGTGGGGCGAGGCGGGGTACCGGCACCGCCCGCGGGTGCCCCGGGCGCCGCCCGGCGCGGTAGGGTCGGCCCCCGTGACAGCGACCAGCCATCCCGGCCAGGACCACCCCGACGCGGGCGTCCAGGTGCAGCTGCGCCGGCTCGACCCGGACCTGCCGGCACCGGCCTACGCGCACCCGGGCGACGCGGGTGCCGACCTCGTCGCGCGCGAGGACGTGACGCTGGCGCCCGGAGCGCGGGCGACGGTCCCCACGGGTGTGTCGATCGCGCTCCCGCCGGGGTACGCGGCGTTCGTCCACCCGAGGTCGGGCCTCGCGGCCCGGCACGGCCTGACGGTCGTCAACGCGCCCGGGACGGTCGACGCGGGCTACCGGGGCGAGATCGCCGTGACGCTGCTCAACACGGACCTCGAGCAGCCGATCGTGCTGCACCGGGGCGACCGCATCGCCCAGCTCGTGGTCCAGCGCGTCGAGCACGTGCGCTTCGTCGAGGTCGACGTGCTGCCGGACTCGGTGCGGGGCGAGGGCGGGTTCGGGTCCAGCGGCGGCTGGACGGCCGCCGTCGGGGCGTCCACGGCGTGACCGTCACCCGGCCGCCGGCCGGGGACGGAACTACTGTCGTCATGACCGTCGTTGAGGGTCGTGAGGACCTTGGTGCAGGACGAGGGCGTGCGAGCGCCGGTCGGAGGAAATGAACGTGGGTCTGTTCCGTCGTGGCCCGAAGGAGGGCGGCGCGGCCGACGCACCGGCCGACGTCCCGCAGGTCGAGGCGGTCGTCGACACGCCGGCCGAGGACGAGGCCGCCGACGTCGACGCCCGGGGCCCCTGGGACGCCGAGGCGATCTTCCCCGCGGCACCCCGCGTCGACCTCGGCGCCATCCTCCTGCCGCCCGTCGAGGGCATGGAGGTGCGCCTCGAGGTCGACAAGGCCACCAACGTCGTCTCGGCCGTGGCCGTCCTCCTGGAGGGCTCGTCCCTGCAGCTGCAGGCGTTCGCCGCGCCGCGCAGCGAGGGCATCTGGGACGAGATCCGCGAGGAGATCGCCGCGTCGATCACGCAGCAGGGCGGCACCGTCGACGACCTGCCCGGCCCGTTCGGCCGCGAGCTGCTCGCCCGGCTGCCCGTCCGCACGCCGGAGGGTCGCACCGGGCACCGCCCCGCGCGGTTCATCGGCAGCGACGGTCCCCGCTGGTTCCTGCGCGGCGTGCTCACGGGCCGCGCGGCGGTGGAGCCCGACGCGGCGGGCACGTTGGAGAACCTGTTCAGCCAGGTCGTCGTCGTGCGGGGCACGGACGCACGGCCCCCGCGCGACCTGCTCCCGCTGCAGCTGCCCGGCGGGGCGACCCCGCCGACAGCACCGGCGGAGCAGCCGCGGTTCGCGCCGCCCGCCCGCGGCCCGGAGATCACGGAGATCGGATGACGTTCACCGACAGGGTGCGCAAGGCCCTCGCCTCGCAGGCCGAGATCGAGGCCGACGAGGAGCGCGCCGACGCGTTGCGGGTGCCCGGCTGCTGCCCGGTCGACGCCCTGCCCCACCGCGAGCGGGCGAGCGTCTCCGGTGTGCTGCGGTCGGTCACCCTCCGGCCGCGCGACGGCGTGCCGGCCATCGAGGCGGAGCTGTACGACGGCTCGGGCGCCCTCGACCTGGTCTGGCTGGGACGGCGGAGCATCGCGGGGATCGAGCCCGGCCGCCGCCTCAAGGTCGACGGCATGGTGTGCCAAGTCGACGGTCGGCGCACCGTCTTCAACCCGCGCTACGAGCTGCGCGCCCGGCCAGGGGAGTGAGTCGATGGACGAGACGAGCCGCGACCGCGACGCCGTGCCCGGCGACGACGAGCACGCCCACGACGTCGTCGGCACGGTCGACGACGTGGTCCCGCCCGAGGAGGGGGGCGCCCGGGGTCTGCGGTCCCTGACGGCCGACGAGTTCTCGGCCGCGGACGCCGTCGGCGGGGTGCGCGGCATCGTCGAGGCGGTGGCGCCGGGGCTGCTGTTCGTCGTCGTGTACATCGCGACGGGCCAGCAGCTGCGACCTGCGCTGATCGCCGCGTCCGCGGCCGCGGTGCTCGCGGTCGTCGCGCGTCTGGTCCAGCGCACGCCCGTCACGCAGGCGTTCTCCGGGGTGCTCGGCGTCGGCATCGGCGTGGTCTGGGCGTGGCGGACCGGTGACGCGAGCGACTACTTCGCGTACGGCCTGCTCGTCAACGTGACCTACTTCGTCGGGACGCTCGTGTCCATCCTCGCGGGGTGGCCGCTGGTCGGGCTCGTGATGGGGATGTTCAGCAACCGCGGGCCGCTCGGTGGGGGTCCCTGGTCGGCCGCCGTCGAGTGGCGGCACGACCCGGTGCTGCGTCGCCGCTACTCGCTGGCGACGTGGCCCTGGGTCGCCATGTTCGGGCTGCGGCTGCTCGTGCAGCTGCCGCTGTTCCTCGCCGGTGAGGTCGTGTGGCTGGGCACCGCGAAGCTCGCGATGGGACTGCCGCTGACGGCCGTGGCGCTGTGGCTCAGCTGGATGCTGGTCCGCGGGTCAGCAGACGCTCGAGCGCCTTCTCGTCCACCTCACGACCGGTGACGAAGAGCAGCTCGTCGCGGCCCTCCAGCGTGTCGTCGGGGCTGGGGGCGAGCGGCCGTGCGTCCCGCACGATGCAGGCCAGGACGGTGTCCGTCGGCCACGCGATCTGACCGATCCGCACCCCCGCCAGGGGGGAGTCCTCGGGCAGCGTGAGCTCGAGGATGTCCGCCTTCGACTGGTGGAACGTGAAGATCCGCACGAGGTCGCCGACGGCCACCGCCTCCTCGACCATCGCCGTCATGATCCGCGGCGTGGAGACGGCGACGTCGACGCCCCACGCGGCGTCGAACATCCACTCGTTCTTCGGGTTGTTGACGCGCGCGACGGTGCGCGGCACGCCGAACTCGGTCTTGGCCAGCAGCGAGATCACCAGGTTGGCCTTGTCGTCGCCGGTGGCCGCGACCATCACGTCGCACTCGTCGGCGCGCACCTCGCGCAGCGTCGGGAGCTCGCAGGCGTCGGCCAGCAGCCAGTCGGCGTCGGCCACCTGCGCGACACGCATCGCGGACGGCTGGCGGTCGACCAGGGTGACCTCGTGGTCGTGGGCGAGCAGCTCGCGCGCGATGGACCGGCCCACGGAGCCCGCGCCGGCGATGACGACCCTCATGCGTCCACCGCCGGGGGTGCGGTCAGGACGCGTTCCACGGCCGGCGCGTCGTCGACGCGCAGGAGCATGTGCACGGTGTCGTTCTCCTGCAGGACGGAACCGGGCGTCGGCAGCAGGCCGTCGCCGTAGCGGGTGACGTACGCGACGCGCGCGCCGCTGACGTCCTCGAGCGCACGCAGCGGGCGGCCGGCCCAGGCGGGGTGGATGTCGACCTGCGCGAGCTGGATCCGCCCCGACGCGTCGCGGTACTCGTCGGTCATGCCCATGGGGAGCATGCGTCGCAGCACCTGGTCGGCCGTCCACCGCACCGTCGCCACGGTGGGGATCCCGAGCCGCTGGTAGATCTCGGCACGGTGCGGGTCGTAGATCCGGGCCACGACGTTCTCGACGCCGAACGTCTCGCGCACGACACGCGCCGCCAGGATGTTCGAGTTGTCGCCGTCCGAGACGGCGGCGAACGCGTAGGTGTCGTCGATGCCGGCCGTCCGCAGCGTGTCGCGGTCGAACCCGAGCCCGGTGACCTTGTTGCCGGAGAACCCGGCCTCGAGCCGACGGAACGCGTCGGGGTTCTGGTCGATGACCGCGACGGAGTGGCCCCGGGACTCCAGGGACTGCGCCAGGGTGGCCCCGACACGTCCGCATCCCATGATGACGAAGTGCACAGCCGGTCACGCTATACCCCGACGGGCCGCGCGTGCAGCGCGGGCGTGCGGGACGTGCGGGGCGTGCCGGACGTGGGACATCGTGGCCGTGGTGTACCGGGGGTGCCCGGGCGGGCATACGATCGCTGATCGTGTCGGACCTCGCAGACGCCGCCAAGCGGCTCGTGCTCGGCCGGCCGGTCCGCAGCGACCGGCTCGGCCACACCCTGCTCCCCAAGCGCGTCGCCCTGCCCGTGTTCGCCTCCGACGCACTGTCGTCGGTGGCGTACGCCCCGGACGAGATCCTGCTGACGCTCTCGCTCGCCGGCCTGACGGCCCTGACCATCTCGCCGTGGGTCGGCCTCGCGGTGGCGGTGGTGCTCCTGACCGTCGTCGCGTCCTACCGGCAGAACGTCCACGCGTACCCGTCGGGCGGGGGCGACTACGAGGTCGCCTCGGTCAACCTGGGCCCGAAGGCGGGGGTGACCGTCGCCAGCGCCCTGCTGGTCGACTACACGCTGACCGTCGCGGTGTCGATCTCGGCGGGCGCGCAGTACGCGGCGACGGCGGTACCGGCACTGCGGGGCCACGAGACGGCCTTCGCGATCGCGCTGGTCGTGGGCCTGGCGATCGCGAACTTGCGCGGGGTCAAGGAGTCCGGCAGCGCGTTCGCGATCCCCGTGTACCTGTTCATGGGCGCCATGGGCTCGCTCGCGGTGGTCGGTGCCGTGCGCTACTTCACGGGCAGCCTGCCGCCCGCCGAGAGCGCGGCGCTCGACGTCGCCGCCGACGCGGGCTTCGACCAGGGCCTCATGGGGCTGGCCGGCGGCTTCCTCGTGCTGCGCGCCTTCGCCTCCGGCTGCGCCGCCCTGACCGGGGTCGAGGCCATCAGCAACGGCGTCCCGGCGTTCCGCAAGCCGAAGTCGCGCAACGCCGCGACGACCCTGGCGCTGCTGGGCGGGATCTCGATCTCGATGATCATGTCGATCCTGCTGCTGGCGCAGGCCACGGGGGTGAAGTTCGCGCACGACCCGTCCACGCAGCTCCTGCGCGACGGCGTCCCGGTGGGCGAGGACTACGAGCAGCACCCCGTCATCAGCCAGCTGGCGGCCTCGGTGTTCTCCGGCGTCGACGTGCTGTTCATCGCGGTGTCGGTGGTGACGGGCGTCATCCTGGTCCTCGCGGCCAACACCGCGTTCAACGGGTTCCCGGTGCTCGGCTCGATCCTCGCGCGCGACGGGTACCTGCCCCGGCAGCTGCACACCCGCGGAGACCGGCTGGCGTTCTCCAACGGGATCATCACGCTGGCGGCGGCGGCGGTCGCCCTGATCTGGGTCTTCGACGCCCAGGTCACGCGTCTGATCCAGCTCTACATCGTGGGGGTCTTCGTCTCTTTCACGTTGTCGCAGCTCGGGATGGTGCGGCACTGGACGCGGGGGCTGCGCACCGAGCCCGACCCGCGCGCCCGGAGCCGCATGCGCCGCTCCCGCGTGATCAACTCGATCGGCCTGGGCATGACCGGCACGGTCCTGGTCATCGTGCTCGTCACCAAGTTCACGCACGGCGCGTGGCTGGCGCTGCTGGCCATGGCGGCGGTGTTCGGCGCCATGCAGGCCGTGCACCGCCACTACATGCGCGTGCGCGCCGAGCTCGCGCTCGGTGAGGACGCGCTCGCGGCCCGGGCCCTGCCGAGCCGGGTGCACGCGGTGGTCCTCGTGTCGCACCTGCACCGCCCGACGATGCGCGCGCTCGCGTACGCCCGCGCGTCACGACCCAACGTGCTCGAGGCCGTGACGGTCGGCGTCGACACGGACGAGGTGGCGGCGCTGCGCGCCCAGTGGGAGGCCGCGGACCTGCCGGTGCCCCTGAAGGTGCTGGACTCCCCGTTCCGGGAGATCACGCGCCCCGTCCTGACGTACGTCCGCTCGATCCGGCGCGAGAGCCCGCGCGACCTGGTGGTCGTCTACATCCCCGAGTACGTCGTGGGCCACTGGTGGGAGCATCTGCTGCACAACCAGAGTGCGCTGCGGCTCAAGAGCCGGCTGCTGTTCACGCCGGGCGTGGTGGTGGCCTCGGTGCCGTGGCAGCTGGCCTCCACGGCAGGGCAGACAGGGCTCGAGGACTCCGTCCGGGGTACCGTTCCGCGTGGCTACTGACACCCTGCGGACCGGCACGACCGTCGACCTGGAGATCGGTCCGGTCGCCCACGGCGGGCACTGCGTCGCCCGCTACGAGGGCCGCGTGGTCTTCGTCCGGCACACACTGCCGGGCGAGCGGGTGCGTGCGCGCCTGACCGAGGCGGGACCGGAGGCGAAGTTCTGGCGCGCCGACGCGGTCGAGGTCGTCGACGCGTCGGACGACCGCGTGCCGTCGGCGTGGCCCGCGGCCGGCCCCGGCGGAGCGGGCGGGGGAGAGCTCGCGCACGTCGCGCTGCCCGCCCAGCGGGCGTGGAAGGAGGCGGTGCTCGCCGAGCAGCTGCACCGCCTCGCCCGGCTCGACCTGACGCCGACCGTCGCCGCGGCACCGGGCGACGACCAGCGCGGCGGTCTGGCGTGGCGGACCCGCATCGACCTGCACGTCGACGCCGAGGGCCGGGCCGGGATGCGCGGGCACCGCTCGCACGACGTCGTACCGCTGACGGACATGCCGCTCGCGACCGAGGACGTCGCGGCCCTGGGGCTCTTCGACCGGCGCTGGCCCGCCGGGTCGCGGATCGAGGCCGTCGCGCCCGCGGACGGCTCCGCGTCCCTCGTCCTGCTCGACGGCGCACCGTTCGACCTGCACAGCAACCGCCGCGACCCCCGGCCGAACGCCCGCGCGGCCGTGCGCGAGCACGTCCGCCTCGGGGGGACCGACTACGTCTACCGCGTGGCGGCCGCCGGGTTCTGGCAGGTGCACCGCGAGGCGCCCGCGCTGCTCGCGTCGCGCGTCCTGGAGGCCGTCGGCGACGTCACCGGGGCGACCGTGCTCGACCTGTACGCCGGTGCCGGACTGTTCACCTCCCCGCTGGCCGACGCCGTCGGACCGGACGGGCGCGTCGTCGCCGTCGAGGGCGACGAGCGAGCGGTCCGGGACGCCCGCCGCAACGCGCACGACCGCCCGCAGGTCGAGCTGCACGCGGGCGACGTGGTCGACGTGCTCACGGGCCGGCGCGGTGCGGTGGCGCCCGTGGCCGAGGCGGACGTCGTCGTGCTGGACCCGCCCCGGACGGGCGCCGGGCGCCGGGTCGTCGACGCCGTCGCCGCGCTGCGCCCGCGCCGCATCGTGTACGTCGCGTGCGACCCGGCCGCCCTGGCGCGTGACGTCGCGCTGCTGGGGGAGCGCGGCTGGTCGGACGTGACCGTCACCGGTCACGACCTGTTCCCCATGACCCACCACCTCGAGGCCGTCGCGGTGCTCGACCGCTGACGCCCGACGGCCGCGCCCCCGGAGCGGGGCGCGGCCGTCGGCGCGAGCGGTGCCGTGCGTGTCAGCGCTGCCCGGCGCCGGCCTGCACGATCGACTTGACCTGGGACGCGGGGTCCATCCGGTAGGTGTACGGGATCGCCCGGACGGAGCCACCCTGCTGACCCGTGCCGGAGTTGACGAAGTGGTTGTTGCGCGCCACCAGCGTGCCCGCGGGCGACGAGCCCTCACCCAGGTGGAAGGGGTCCCGGGTGTTCTCGAAGTAGTTGCCCTCGACGAGCACGCCGGCCTCCATGGTCGAGGCGACGCCGTACGAGCCGACGCTCGTGTAGAGGTTGTTGAAGACGTGGACCGGGTTGCCGAACCGCAGGCGCGGGTTGCGCTGGTTGGTGCCGTCGAACCAGTTGTGGTGGTAGGTGACCCGCAGCTTGCCGCGGTCCTGGGCGCCGTTGTCGTCCGAGTGGCCGACGAGGGAGTTCTTGTCGTGCCCACGGAACCGGTTCCAGGAGATCGTCACGTAGTCCGACGCCCGCTTGGTGTCGACCGCGCCGTCGTACCCCTTGTAGAAGGTGTTGTGGTCGATGACCACGCGCGTCGACTCCTCGATGTTGATCGCGTCGTCCCCCCAGCCGTCGAACGACAGGTTGCGGACGATGACGTTGGTGGACTGGCGGATGTTCAGCCCGCAGCCCTGGATCCGGGAGCCGGAGGCGCCCTCGATCGTGATGTTCGAGCCGACCCGCAGCATGCCGGAGCACGAGATGGTGCCCTGGACGCGCACGACCCGGTTGCTCCCGGAGATCGCCGACGTCAGTGCCGACGCGGTCGTCACGGTGGTCACGGCGGACGAGCCGCCACCGGTCGTGCCGCCACCCTGCGTCGCCCAGCCCTGGACGCTCGTGCTGCCGCCGTTGCCGGGCGGCGGGGTGGTGGGGTTGCTCGTGGGCGGCGGGGTGGTGGGGGAGCCGCCGGAGCCGACGGGTACCAGCTCCCACTGCTGGTTGTACTGGTTGTTGTCCGTGAGCTGCGTGACGGTCGCGCCGTCGGCGGTCGAGCGGTCGGTGACCGTGACGGCCTTGCCGGAGTGGCGGTTGAGGAGCCGGATCCGGCCGCCCTCGGAGTCGGCGAGCCGGAACTGCTGGTTCGCGCCGTTGAGGTCCTGGTACTGGCGGAACTCCCCGCGGTCGGCGGTCGACCAGTTCCACAGGTCGAGGACCTTGCCGGAGTGCCGGGACTTCACCCGGTACCAGCCCGAGCCCGAGTCGACGAACTGCCACTGCTGCCAGGCGCCGTCGTTGCGCGGCCACTGCTGGATCACGGCACCGTCGGCGGTCGACGTGTCGCGGACGTCCATGGCCTTGCCGGACTGGCGGTTCACGAGGACGTACCACGCGTTGGTGTCGACGCTCGCGGCGCTCGCGGGCAGGGCCGTGAGGCCCACGGCACCGAGGGCGAGCGCGGTCGCGGTGGCCGCGAGGGCGGCGACGGTACGCAGCGGTCTGCGCGTCGTCCTGTGCTGCTGGATGGTCATCGTCGACTCTCTCTGCTGGTCGGTGGAGCCGGGCGCGGCCCCGAGGGGCGCACGGCGGCGCAGAGGACGAGCGTGCCCACGGTCGTCGAAGCGCTTTCGCCGCGGTTGGCACCGTAGGGGAGTCCTCGTGGCGGCCGGAAGGGACAGCGCGATGCGTAACCTTTCAGCACCCGATGTCGTGAGCGTGCCGGGCACGTGCCCAGGGGCGGAGCGCGGCCCGGCGGGCCGCCGCAGGTCCACCGCGCGACGGGCCGCAGCCCGGCCTAGCGTAGGAGCAGGCCCGCACGACGGGCCTCGACGGGCGACGCGGCCCGTCGCGGACGGAGGACGGGAGCGCACCATGACCGAGTCGCAGGACGCCGCCGCCCGGCTCGCCGAGGCCAGCCGGATCGCGACCCAGGAGCTGCACAAGCAGGGCACGCCCGACTACGACCCGCGCGCGCACGAGCGCGCGGTCGAGGCGGAGCGCAAGGCTGCTTCGGCGGTGCGGGCGCAGCAGGAGTCCGACGCGGGCTGACGGTCCGCGCGCCCGCCGGCGGGCGCGCGCTGCGGTGCGCGCCTCGTCGGCGGGCTGCTGCGTGCACCCACCCCGGGTGGCGGGGTACCATGTATCTCGACGTCAAGATACCCGTCCACGTGCTCGTCCGGACGCCTCGTCGCCGTCGTCGCACCGTGCGCAGCGGGCGCCCCCGGGGTGCCCCCGCCGTGCGCGACCGACGGGAGGTCCACGGCACGGACGTGCCGTCCCGGTCCTAGGCTGGGCAGCACGCCGCCCCCACACCCGGGCGCCGCAACGCCCGGACACCGCAGCGAAGGAGCACCCGTGAGCAGCGTCGACAGCTTCGGATCGAAGGGAACGCTCGAGGTCGGTGACGCCTCGTACGAGATCTACCGCCTCGGCGCCGTCGCCGGCGTGGAGCGCCTGCCCTACAGCCTGAAGATCCTCGCCGAGAACCTGCTGCGGACCGAGGACGGCGCCAACATCACGGCGGACCACGTGCGCGCGCTCGCCGCGTGGGACCCCCGGGCGCAGCCCGACACCGAGATCCAGTTCACGCCTGCGCGCGTCATCATGCAGGACTTCACCGGCGTGCCGTGCGTCGTCGACCTCGCGACCATGCGTGAGGCCGTCGCCGACCTCGGCGGCGACCCCTCCCGCATCAACCCGCTGGCGCCCGCCGAGCTCGTCATCGACCACTCGGTCCAGATCGACGTCGCCGGACGTCGCGACGCCTTCGAGCGCAACGTCGCGCTCGAGTACGAGCGCAACTTCGAGCGCTACCAGTTCCTGCGGTGGGGGCAGACGGCGTTCGACGACTTCAAGGTCGTGCCGCCGGGGACCGGGATCGTGCACCAGGTCAACATCGAGTACCTCGCGCGCGTGGTCATGGTCCGCGACGGCAAGGCCTACCCCGACACGTGCGTCGGGACCGACTCGCACACCACGATGGTCAACGGCCTGGGTGTGCTCGGCTGGGGCGTCGGCGGCATCGAGGCCGAGGCGGCCATGCTCGGCCAGCCCGTGTCGATGCTCATCCCGCGCGTCGTCGGGTTCAAGCTCACCGGCACGATCCCGTCCGGCGTCACCGCGACCGACGTCGTCCTGACGATCACCCAGCAGCTGCGCCAGCACGGGGTCGTCGGCAAGTTCGTCGAGTTCTACGGCGACGGGGTCGCCTCGGTCCCGCTGGCGAACCGCGCGACGATCGGCAACATGAGCCCGGAGTTCGGCTCCACGGCCGCGATCTTCCCGATCGATGGCGTGACGATGGACTACCTGCGCCTGACGGGGCGCTCGGAGGAGCAGCTCGCGCTCGTCGAGGCGTACGCCAAGGAGCAGGGCCTGTGGCACGACCCGGACGCCCCCGGGTACGTCGAGCCCGTCTTCTCGGAGTATCTCGAGCTCGACCTGTCGAGCGTCGTCCCGTCGATCGCGGGGCCCAAGCGACCGCAGGACCGGATCGAGCTGTCGGCGGCCAAGGAGTCCTTCGCCACGACGATCCTCGACTACGTCGACGCGCACGCCGCCGCCCCGATCACGGGACTCGACGAGTCCGTCGCCGAGACGTTCCCGGCCTCCGACCCGATCGCCGCGGGCGAGCACGCCGACGACTCCGACAAGCCCTCGCACGTCGACGGCGGTGACTCGGTGCGCCGACCGCACAGGCGCGTGCCCGTGACGCTGGCGGACGGCACGACGACGGAGCTCGACCACGGGCACGTCGTCATCGCGTCCATCACGAGCTGCACCAACACGTCGAACCCGTCGGTCATGCTGGCCGCCGCCCTGCTCGCGCAGAACGCGGTCGAGAAGGGGCTGAACGCCAAGCCGTGGGTCAAGACGTCGATGGCCCCCGGGTCGCAGGTCGTCACGAACTACTACGAGAAGGCCGGCCTGTGGCCCGCGCTCGAGAAGCTCGGCTTCCACCTCGTCGGGTACGGCTGCGCGACGTGCATCGGCAACTCCGGCCCGCTGGCCGACGAGATCTCCGCGAGCGTCAACGAGCACGACCTGTCGGTCGTCTCGGTGCTGTCGGGCAACCGCAACTTCGAGGGCCGGATCAACCCGGACGTGAAGATGAACTACCTCGCGTCGCCGCCGCTGGTCATCGCGTACGCGCTGGCCGGCACGATGGACTTCGACTTCGAGAACGAGCCCCTGGGCACCACCGAGGCCGGCGAGCAGGTCTTCCTCCGGGACATCTGGCCCACCCCCGAGCAGGTGCAGGCGACGATCGACTCCTCGATCGACCGGCAGATGTTCACCGACGACTACGCGGACGTCTTCGCCGGGGACGAGCGGTGGCGCGCGCTGCCGACGCCCGAGGGCAACGTCTTCGACTGGGACCCCGAGTCCACCTACGTGCGCAAGCCCCCGTACTTCGAGGGCATGGGCGCCACCCCGGAGCCGGTCACGGACATCAGCGGCGCCCGGGTGCTGGCCAAGCTGGGCGACTCGGTGACGACCGACCACATCAGCCCCGCGGGCTCGATCAAGGCCGACAGCCCGGCCGGCGCGTACCTGGCCGAGCACGGCGTCGAGCGGCGTGACTTCAACTCCTACGGCTCGCGCCGCGGCAACCACGAGGTCATGATCCGCGGCACGTTCGCGAACATCCGGCTGCGCAACCAGCTGGTGCCCGGCGTCGAGGGTGGCTTCACCGTCAACTGGCTCGACGGCGGCACCGAGCAAACCACCATCTACGACGCGTCGCAGGCCTACCAGGCCGCCGGTGTGCCGCTCGTCATCCTCGGCGGCAAGGAGTACGGCTCCGGCTCGTCGCGCGACTGGGCCGCCAAGGGCACACGGCTGCTGGGCGTCCGTGCGGTCATCACCGAGTCGTTCGAGCGGATCCACCGCTCCAACCTCATCGGGATGGGCGTGCTGCCGCTGCAGTTCCCCGAGGGCGAGACGGCCGACTCGCTCGGCCTGGACGGCTCCGAGACGTTCGACATCGCGGGCGTCACCGCGCTCAACGAGGGCACGACGCCGCGCACGCTGGCGGTCACGGCGACCAGGGCCGACGGCACGCAGGTGACGTTCGACGCCGTCCTGCGCATCGACACCCCGGGCGAGGCGGACTACTACCGCAACGGCGGCATCCTCCAGTACGTGCTGCGGCAGGTCGCCGGCGTCGCCTGACGCCCGCTGCCCACGTCGAGCCCGGTCCCGTCCGCGGGGCCGGGCTCGCGTGCTGCCGGCCGGGTGGGGTGCACCGGCTGTCGGTGGCCCGTGCCAGACTCGGCGGATGGCGGGCACCGTGCACGAGCAGGGTGAGGGCGGCGTCGACGTCGGCGCGTTCCTCGCCGCCGTCACCCACGAGCGACGGCGTGACGAGGCGCACCGGCTCGTCACGCTCTTCGCGCGGGCGACGGGGCAGGACGCGCGGATGTGGGGCGGCGGTGTCGTCGGGTTCGGGCGGTACCACTACCGGTACGCGACGGGCCGCCAGGGCGACGCGGCCGCGGCCGGCTTCTCCCCGCGCAAGGCCGCGCTGACCCTGTACTTCCCCCTCGGGTTCGAAGGGCTCGAGGCGCCGCGCGCACGGCTCGGCCCGCACACCACGAGCGCGTCGTGCCTGTACGTCAAGCGGCTCGACGCGATCGACACCGACGTGCTCGAGGACATGGTCCGGCGGTCGTACGACCGCGTGGTCGCCCACGTCTGGGAGTGACGGGCACCCCCGACGCCCGCGTCAGCCGTCCGCGACCTGAGCGGCGGCGTGCCGCCCGACCGCGGCCAGCACCGGGTACTCGTCCGGGTGCGCGAGCAGCACGGGCACGTACGACGCGGCCCACGCCCGTGCCCGGGTCCACGTGGCGTCGTCCCAGGCGTGCACTTCCTGGGTGCGTGCGACGAAGACGTCGCGTCCCGCCGCGTCGAACGTCATCCAGGCGGTCGCGAGGTCGCTCGCGGGGTCGCCCGCGCACAGGTCACCGAAGTCGAGCAGGCCGGCCAGGTGCCCGTCGCGGCTCACGAGGTTGCCCGGGTGCGGGTCGCCGTGCACCCACACCGCGGGGCCGTCCCAGGGCGTCGCCGCCCGGCCGGCCTCGAGGGCCGCGCGCAGCGCGGCAGCGTGCGGCACGTCGGGGGTCAGGCGGGCCGCGATGACGTCGTACCGCTCGGCCAGCGGGACACCGCGGTACGGGTTGACGGGCGCGTCGGGTGGTGCCGGCACGTGCAGGGCCGCCAGCGCGGTCGCCAGCCCGGCCGCCCACGCGGTGCGCGACGGCACCGGCGTGGCGGCGGCCTGCTCGCCGGGCACCCACGGGACGACGCTCCACGTCCACGGGTAGCCGAGCGCGGGGCGGCCGCGGCGCACGGGCACCGGCACGGGGACGGGCAGGCGCGGGGCCAGCACCGGCAGCCAGTGCTGCTCGCGGTCGAGCAGCGTCGAGGACAGCTCCCGGACGGGGAACCGCAGGGCGAGGTCCTCACCGAGGCGCCACGTGAGGTTGTCCCAGCCGAACGTGCGGCCGTGCAGCGGCAGGTCCGCGAGGTCGGGGTGCTGGTCGGCGAGCAGCGCCCGGGCGAGGTCGGCCGGGACGTCGACCTCGATCTTCGGGTGGCGGGGGAGCGGCGACGTCGTCACGCGGTGACCGTACGTCACGGCCGCGCGGTGCGTGGCGAGGGTGGCGCGGTCGACTCCCGCCAGACGACGGTGGTCAGCGACGGCAGGCCGTGGGGCGCGGGCTCCTGGCCCAGGGCGGCGACGAGCTGGTGCATCGCGCGCCGGCCGGCCTCGGTGCGGTCGGTGTCGACGGTCGTCAGCGAGGGCGTCAGGTAGGGGCTCACGGCGATGTCGTCCCACCCGGTGACGCTGACGTCGCCGGGGACGGCCCACCCGCGGTCCGCGGCGCCCCGCATGACGCCCACCGCGACGAGGTCGTTGCACGCGACGACGGCCAGGGGTGGTGCGTCGTCCGGCAGTGACCGCATCGCCTCGAGGCCCGACCGCCCGGACCAGTCACCGTCGACCACGCCGAGCGACGTCAGCCCGAGCCGGGCGACGGTCGCCAGGTAGGCGTCGCGGCGGGCGACGGCGGAGGCGTACCGGGGTGGACCCGCGACGTGCAGGAAGCGCGTGTGGCCGAGCGCGGCGAGGTGCTCGACGAGCTCCGCGACCGGTGACGCGTCGACCAGGTCCCCGGCGGCGTGCATGTCGTCGTCGAACGTCTCCGACACGATGACCGGGACGTCGTCGGGCGCCTGGGCGTGGACGTCCGGCAGGAGCGGGACGAACGACAGGACGCCCTCGAGCTGGCCGGAGCTCGCCAGCTCGAGGACGCGCTCGCTGCGGGTCTCGATGCTGCCGTCGACGTGCAGCACGTCCATGGCGTAGCCGGACTCCTGCGCCACGGCCGAGGCGCCGGCGAGCATGGCGGCGGGGTCGTAGGCGGGCAGGCCCATGACGGCGGCGACGCGACCGGTGCGGCGCGTACGCATCGCGCGGGCGGCGAGGTTGGGGCGGTACTGCAGCTCCGCCGCGGCCTGGAGGACGCGCTCGCGGGTCGCGGGGGAGATGGACCCCTTGCCGGCGAGCACGTAGGAGACGGTCGACTGGGCGACGCCGGCCAGTCGGGCGACGTCGCGGCTGGTGGCGCGCGGTGCGGGCATGTGGGTCCTCCGCCGGTGCGGTCCCCGGGGTGCCCCGGACGACCCCGGGCGGGCGTGCCGTCACGGTTGACGAACGTGCCCGGGACCCGCATCCTACCGTGATACGTATCAGTACCGATACGTATCACGTCCTCCGTCCTGCCGGGTCGGAGCGCCACGTGTCCTCGTGCGCGTCGCCGCACGGCCACCGGCACCAGGAGCGCGGACCATGCTCACCATCGGCGTCGTCGGGACCGGCGGCATCGCGTCGGCGCACCTCGCGGGGTACGCGGCGTTCCCGCAGCAGTGCCGCGTCGTCGCGCTGCACGACGCCGTGGCGTCGCGGGCCCACGACACGCGGAGCGCCCACGGCCTCGACGGTGCCGACGTCGTCGGGTGGGAGGAGCTCCTGGCGCGGCAGGACGTCGACCTGGTGAGCGTCTGCACACCACCGTCGACCCACCGGCACCTCACGGTCGACCTGCTGCGCTCCGGCAAGAACGTCCTCGTCGAGAAGCCGATGGCGCCGTCGGTCGCCGACTGCGACGCCATGCTCGCGGCCGCGCACGAGGCCGGGAAGCAGCTCGGGGTGGTCGCGCAGAACCGGTTCCGCGACGACCTCGCGGTCGTCAAGGAGACCATCGACTCGGGGCTGCTGGGACCGGTGGCGCACGTCCGCGTCGACTCGGCGTGGTGGCGCGGCACGCCGTACTACGACCTGGACTGGCGGGGCACCTGGCGCTCCGAGGGCGGCGGTCCCACGCTCAACCACGCGATCCACCACGTCGACCTCCTGCTGTGGATGCTCGGCGCCCCCGAGCGCGTGACGGCGGTGATGACCAACGCCTGGCACGACAACTCCGAGGTCGAGGACCTCTCCGTCGCGCTGCTCGAGTGGGAGCGGACGATCGCCACCCTGACGGCCTCCGTCGTGCACCACGGCGAGGAGCAGGCCTTCGCGGTCCAGGGCCGTGACGCCGCCGTCGCCCAGCCGTGGTCCGTGCGGGCGGAGGCCGCGCAGCCCAACGGGTTCCCGGCACGCGGCGGCGACGCCGGGCTGGTGGCCAGCATCGAGCAGCTCGCCGCCGACCGCGCTCCTCTCGCCCACGAGGGCCACGCCGGCCAGATCGGTGACCTGCTCGCCGCGCTCGTCCAGGGACGTGCGCCGGCGATCACCGGTGAGGACGGGCGCCGCACGGTCGAGGTGGTCACCGCCGTCTACCAGGCCGCGATCGAGCGCAGGCCCGTGGACCTGCCGCTCGACCCGGCATCGCCCTGGTACACCGGCGAGGCGCTGCTGGCGCGGGCGCCGAGGTACCACGAGAAGACCCGCGCGGTGGCGTCGCAGGAGGGCGTGATCTCCCTCGGGGGCTCGCCCGGACCGGTCGGCCCGCCCGCCCCGACAGCCCCGACGACGACGCAGGAGCGCACCCGATGAGCAGGACCGACGGCTCGACCTACGCCCCCGACCCCGTCCCCGCGCCGGTCGTGGGACCCGGTGAGTTCACCATCGCCGCGATCGGCCTGGACCACGGGCACATCCACGGCCAGGTCGCCGGCCTGGTGGGTGCGGGCGCCGAGCTCTCCTGGGTGTACGACCCGGACCCGCGCAGGTGCGAGGACTTCGCCGCCCGTCACCCCGGCGTGCGGATCGCCCGCAGCGAGGCCGAGGTGCTCGACGACCCCGCCGTGCACCTCGTCGCCGGCGCCGCCGTCACCTCCGAGCGCTGCGCCCTCGGCATCCGCGTCATGGAGGCGGGCAAGGACTACTTCACCGACAAGGCGCCGCTGACGACGCTCGAGCAGCTCGCCGCCGCGAAGGACGCGGTCGCCCGGACGGGACGCAAGTACGCCGTCTACTACTCCGAGCGGCTGCACGTGGAGACGGCCGTGTTCGCCTCTCAGCTCATCACCCAGGGGGCGATCGGGCGCGTCCTGCAGGTCATCGGCACGGGACCGCACCGGCTCGGCACGGGACGCCCCGACTGGTTCTTCGAGAAGGAGCGCTACGGCGGCATCCTGTGCGACATCGGCTCGCACCAGGTCGAGCAGGTCCTGCACTACACCGGTGCGTCGGGCGGCGAGGTCGTCCGGTCGCAGATCGCGAACTACCACCACCCGGAGCACCCGGAGCTCGACGACTTCGGCGACGCCATGCTGGTGATGGACAACGGTGCGACCGGCTACTTCCGGTGCGACTGGTTCACCCCGGACGGCCTGCAGGGGTGGGGCGACGGCCGCACGATCATCCTCGGCACCGAGGGGTTCATCGAGCAGCGCAAGTACCTGCAGCTTGGCGAGCCCGGGTCCACCGGCGGCCACCTCTACCTCGCGAACGGCCAGGAGGAGACCGCGTTCCACGTCGCGGGGACGGTGGGCTACCCGTACTTCGGCGAGCTCGTCCTGGACTGCCTGGAGCGCACCGAGACGGCCATGACGCAGGAGCACGCGTTCCTGGCGGCTGAGCTGTCGGTGCGGGCGCAGCTCCAGGCCGTCGACCTGACCGGGCGCGTCTGAGGACCGGCGCGGGTGGCGGCGTGCCGAGTGCGGGCGCCGTCGGTCTCGCTCGCCGGCGCGGACACCTCGACGGCGAGCGGAGCGGTCACGGGACGATGAGACGGGACGCGTCCCAGGGCACGGCCCAGCCCGCGGCGTCGAGGACGCCGGCCAGCACGAGCGCCGTGAAGCCCCACACGACGACGCCGTCGTCCAGCTCGAACGCGGGCGTCCGTGCGCGCCCGGCGCCGGCACGGTGCACCACGACGCCGCGCCGGGCGGGGTCCACGAGGTCGGCGACGGGTGCCCGGAACACGTCGACCGCCTCCCGGTGGTCCACTGCGGCGACGCGCGAGGGCACCGCCCACCAGGCCAGCACCGGCGTCACCAGGTTGTCGCTCACCGGCAGCGGCACGTCCGCGAGCGTCCCGAGCACGTCGACGCCCGACGGGTCGAGCCCGGTCTCCTCGACGGCCTCCCGCAGCGCCGCGCCGACCGGGCCGTCGTCGCCGGGGTCGATGCCGCCACCGGGGAACGCGACCTGGCCGGGGTGGTGCGCGAGCGTCGCGGAGCGCCGCTGCAGGAGCACGTCGAGCTCCGCCGGGACGTGCCGCGCGCCCTCGTGGGCGGGCACGGCGTCGAGCACCCCGAACAGGACGAGGACCGCCGACCGCCGCGCCGGGGCGCCGGTCACCGGCAGACGGGCCGGCACGCCGGGCCACACGACGCCGTCGCGTGCGACCCGGGTCAGGTCGGCGCGCGCGCCGGCCACCTCGCGGGACGTCATCCGCGTGCCCGGACCTGCTCGGCGAAGGCACCGAACGCCCGCGCGGCGGCGGGTAGCAGGCCCGGCAGGTGACGCGCGCCGTCGGCGCGGACCGCCGTGACCTCGTCGTCGTCCAGGTCGGCGGCCATCGCCGGCGTCGCCAGCCACAGGTCGAGCATCGCGGTGTCGAGCTCGGGGTGGAACTGCACCCCCAGGGCGCTCCCGGCGCGGAACGCCTGGACCGTCGTCACGTCGCTCGAGGCGAGCAGCGTCGCCCCCTCGGGCAGGTCGACCTCGTCGCTGTGCCAGTGCAGGACGGACGGCGCGTCCCCCACGGCGCCCAGGCCGCCGAGCACCGGGTCGTCCGCCACGAGGCGCACGGGCGCGAACCCGACCTCCCGGGCCGTGCGCCGGTGCAGCCGCGCCCCGAGCGCGAGCGCCAGGAGCTGGTGGCCCAGGCACACGCCCAGCACCGGGACGCCCGCGTCGACCGCGGCGGCGAGCAGGCCGCGCTCCGCGGCGAGGCCGGGGTGCCCGGCGACGTCGTCGGCGTCCATCGGCCCGCCCATGACGACCACTCCGGACACGTCGGCCAGGGCCGGCAGGCGGGGCTCGGCGACGTCGAGCACGGTGCGCACGCCGTAGGGCACGCCCGCCAGGGCGCGTGCGATGGCGCCCGGCCCCTCGTGCGGGGCGTGCGTGAGCACCAGGACCGGGCGCACGGGGCTCACCAGCCGTCGGGGAGCGGACGGCCCTCGTCGTAGCCGGCGGCGGACTGGATGCCCACGACGGCCCGCTCGTGCAGCTCCTCGAGGGTCGTCGCGCCGACGTAGGTCGCCGCCGAGCGCACGCCCGACGTGATCTGGTCGAGCAGGTCCTCGACTCCCGGGCGCCGCGGGTCGAGGTACATCCGCGAGTGCGAGATGCCCTCCTCGTACAGCCCCTTGCGGGCGCGCTCGAACGCGGAGCCGCCCTGCGTGCGGGCTGCGACGGCGCGCGCGGACGCCATGCCGAAGCTCTCCTTGTAGAGCCGCCCCTGGGAGTCCGTCCGCATGTCGCCCGGCGACTCGTGCGTCCCGGCGAACCACGAGCCGACCATGACCTGCGACGCCCCGGCGGCCAGGGCGAGCGCCACGTCGCGCGGGTGCCGGACGCCGCCGTCGGCCCACACGTGCCGGCCGAGCCGACGCGCCTCGGCGGCGCACTCCAGCACCGCGGAGAACTGCGGGCGTCCCACGGCGGTCATCATGCGGGTCGTGCACATGGCGCCCGGGCCGACGCCGACCTTGACGATGTCCGCGCCGGCCTCGACGAGGTCGCGCACGCCCTCGGCCGTGACGACGTTGCCCGCGACCACCGGCACCTGCGGGTCCAGCGAGCGGACGGCCGCCAGCGCGTCCAGCATCTTGCGCTGGTGGCCGTGCGCGGTGTCGACGACGAGGACGTCCACCCCGGAGTCCAGCAGGTGGGCCGCCTTGGCCCGCACGTCGCCGTTGATCCCGACGGCCGCCGCGATGCGCAGCCGGCCCTGCGCGTCGAGCGCCGGCGTGTAGATCGACGAGCGCAGCGCGCCGACGCGCGTCAGCACCCCCACGAGCCGGCCGTCCGACACGACGGGGGAGAACCGGCGGCGCGAGCGGTGCAGCTGCTCGAACGCGTCCTCCAGGCCGTGCGTGCCGCCCTGCTCGATGACCGCGAGGTCCACGGTCGTCGGGTCGGGCGTCATCACCTGGTCGACCTGCGTGAACAGGTCCACGCCCTGGCAGTCCGCCTCCGCGACGACGCCGACGGGTCGCCCGTCGTCGACGACGACCGCCGCACCGTGCGCACGCTTGGCGATGAGCGACAGCGCCGTGTGGACCGTGTCGTCCCGGGCCACCACGGTCGCCGTCTCGACGACCGGGTGCCGCTGCTTGACCGTCGAGACGACCTTGCGCACCACGGATTCCGGGGTGTCCTGCGGCAGGACCGCCAGCCCGCCGCGGCGCGCCACGGTCTCGGCCATGCGGCGGCCGGCGACGGCCGTCATGTTGGCGACGACCACGGGGATGGTCGTGCCCGTGCCGTCGCTCGTCGCGAGGTCGACGTCGAAGCGTGAGACGACCTCGGAGCGTGACGGGACGAGGAAGACGTCGCCGTAGGTGAGGTCGGAGGTGGCCGCGTGGCCGGTGAGGAAGCGCATGGGTGTCCCCTTTCCGCGTCATCCTAACGATCGGGTCGCGACCGGCCGGTCGGCGGTCCGTCGCCACGCCGCCGCCGGTAGTGTCGCGCGCATGCTGGTCGCGCTCACGGGGATCGGCCTGTCGGCCGCGGCGGGCCTCAACGCGTACATCCCGTTCCTGCTGGTCGCGCTGCTCGCGCGGTTCACGGACGTCGTCGTGCTGCCCTCCGGCCTGGCCTGGGTCGAGAGCTGGTGGGCCATCGGGATCGGTGGCCTGCTGCTCCTGGCCGACGTCGTGCTCGACAAGGTCCCCGCGGTCGACACCGTCAACGACGCCGTGCAGACCTTCATCCGGCCGGCGACCGGTGGCCTGGTGTTCGCCGCGACGTCGGCGGCCGAGGAGCTCGAGGCGTCCTCGTGGGTCCAGGACAACCCGTGGCTGCCCGTCGCCGCCGGCGTCGTGGTCGCCGGGCTGGTGCACGCCGGCAAGGCGGCCGCCCGTCCGGTCGTCAACGCCGGCACGGGAGGGCTCGCGGCGCCGGTGGTGTCGACCCTCGAGGACGGTGCGTCGATCGGGCTGAGCCTCGTCGCGGTCTTCCTGCCCGTGCTGGTGCTGGTGGCCCTCGCGCTGGCCGTCTGGGCGCTCGTCGTGGCGAGACGGCGGTGGCGCGCGCGACGTCCCCCACCGGCGCAGGGGGACGCAGCCGCGCGCGGCACCTAGAGTGGGACGTCCGGAAACCGCCGGGACACCGCCGGACGGACCCGGCACGACAGGGAGGCCCACGTGGGGCTGCTCGACCGCATCGCGTCGCCGCAGGACGTGCGACGGCTGACGACGCACCAGGTCGGCGCGCTCGCCGACGAGATCCGCGCGTTCCTCGTGGACCAGGTCTCCCGCACCGGGGGTCACCTCGGCCCGAACCTCGGCGTCGTCGAGCTGTCGATCGCGCTGCACCGCGTCTTCGACTCGCCCCGCGACACGATCGTGTTCGACACCGGGCACCAGGCCTACGTGCACAAGCTCCTCACCGGGCGGCAGGACTTCTCGGCGCTGCGCCGGCGCGGCGGGATGTCGGGGTACCCGAGCCGCTCGGAGTCCGAGCACGACGTGGTCGAGAACTCCCACGCGTCGACCGCCCTCTCGTGGGCCGACGGCATCGCCAAGGCGCGCCAGCTGCGGGGCGAGACGGACCGGCACACGGTCGCCGTCATCGGGGACGGTGCGCTCACCGGAGGCATGGCCTGGGAGGCGCTGAACAACATCGCCGCCGGGGTCGACCGCCGCCTCGTCGTCGTGGTCAACGACAACGGCCGGTCCTACGCCCCGACGATCGGCGGCCTCGCGCAGCACCTCGACGCGCTGCGCACCACGCAGGGGTACGAGTCGGTGCTGTCGTGGGGCAAGTCGACCCTGCGCCGGTCGGGCCCGCCCGGGCGGCTGGCCTACGAGGCGCTGCACGGGCTGAAGAAGGGCATCAAGGACGTCGTCGCGCCGCAGGGCATGTTCGAGGACCTGGGCCTGAAGTACGTGGGACCCGTCGACGGTCACGACGAGCAGGCCGTGGAGCACGCGCTGCGGCGTGCGCGGGCCTTCGGCGGACCGGTGATCGTGCACGTCATCACCGAGAAGGGCCGCGGGTACACCCCGGCCGAGGAGGACGTCGCCGACCGGTTCCACGCCGTCGGCAAGATCCACCCCGAGACCGGGCTGCCGCTCGCCCCGTCGCGGTTCGGCTGGACCAGCGTCTTCGCCGACGAGATCGTGCGCGTGGGGCGTCGGCGTCCCGACGTCGTGGCGATCACCGCGGCCATGCTGCAGCCGGTGGGCCTGGCGCCGTTCGCCGCGGAGTTCCCCGAGCGCGTCTTCGACGTCGGGATCGCCGAGCAGCACGCGGCGACGTCGGCCGCGGGCATGGCGTTCGCCGGCCTGCACCCGGTCGTCGCCGTCTACGCGACGTTCCTCAACCGGGCGTTCGACCAGGTCCTCATGGACGTGGCGCTGCACCGCGCCGGCGTCACGTTCGTCCTCGACCGCGCCGGGATCACCGGGGACGACGGGGCGAGCCACAACGGCATGTGGGACCTCGCGATGCTCTCGATCGTGCCCGGCCTGCGTCTGGCCGCGCCGCGCGACGAGCCGACGCTGCGCGCCGCGCTGCGCCAGGCGGTCGACGTGGACGACGCGCCGACGGTCGTCCGGTACCCCAAGGGCTCGATGGGCGACCCGGTGCCGGCGCTGGAGGACGTGGACGGCGTCGACGTCCTCGCCCGGCACGCGGGTGACCCGACCCGCGTGCTGGTGGTGGGCATCGGCTCCATGGTCGGCACGGCGCTGGCGGTGGGCGAGCTGCTCGCCGCGCACGGTGCGACGGTGACGGTCGTGGACCCGCGCTGGGCCCTGCCGGTGCCGGCGTCGCTCGTCAAGCTCGCGGGGGAGCACGACCACGTCGTCACCCTCGAGGACGGGCTGGTCGACGGCGGCGTCGGGGCGCTGCTCGGGCAGCGCGCCCGGGAGGCGAACGTGACCGCCCCGGTGCAGTCGTTCGGCGTCCCGGCGGCGTTCCTGCAGCACGCGTCGCGCGACGAGCTGGTCGACGAGCTGCGGCTCGGGCCGCACGACGTTGCCGCCGACGTCCTGACGGCGCTGCACGCGCGCGGGTGACGCCCGCGCGCGGAGCGTGAGGCGGGCGTCACCCGGGGTGGGTGCACGGGGGACGGAGGTCCCAAGACATCCCATCACTTGGTCCGTAGCGTCGGAGACATCGACCCGGACCCCAGGGAGACCCAGATGTCCATCACCGCCGTACCCAGCGACCGTAGCGACACCGTAGTTCCCGCGGCCTGGGAGGGTTTCGTCACCGGACCGTGGACCGACCACGTCGACGTCCGCGACTTCATCCAGCGCAACTACACGCCCTACGAGGGCGACGCCGACTTCCTCGCCGGCCCCACGGCTCGCACCTCGGGCATCTGGGGCAAGCTCTCGGAGATGTTCCCGGCCGAGCGCGAGAAGGGCGTGTACGACGTCGACCCGACCACGCCGTCGACGATCACGTCGCACGCGCCGGGCTACATCGACGAGACCAACGAGGTCATCGTCGGCCTGCAGACCGACGCTCCGCTCAAGCGCGCGATCATGCCCAACGGTGGCTGGCGCATGGTGCAGACGTCGCTCGAGACCTACGGGTACGCCGCGCCGCAGGAGATCATCGACATCTACACCAAGTACCGCAAGACCCACAACGACGGGGTCTTCGACGTGTACCCGCCGAACGTCCGCGCCGCGCGCTCGTCGCACATCATCACCGGCCTGCCCGACGCCTACGGCCGCGGTCGGATCATCGGCGACTACCGCCGGGTCGCGCTCTACGGCGTCGACGAGCTCATCGCCGCGAAGAAGCGCGAGAAGGCGTCGCTCGACATGGAGCGCTCGGTCGAGGACGTCATCCGCGACCGCGAGGAGCTGTCCGAGCAGATCCGCGCGCTGGGTGAGCTCAAGACGATGGCCGCCTCCTACGGCTACGACATCTCGCAGCCCGCGACCAACGCCCGCGAGGCCGTGCAGTGGCTGTACTTCGCGTACCTGGCCGCGGTGAAGGAGCAGAACGGCGCCGCGATGTCGCTGGGCCGTACCTCGACGTTCCTCGACGTCTTCCTGCAGCGGGACATCGACGCCGGTGTCCTGACCGAGGAGCAGGCGCAGGAGATCATCGACGACTTCGTCATCAAGCTGCGCATCGTGCGGTTCCTGCGCACGCCGGAGTACGACCAGCTGTTCTCGGGCGACCCGACGTGGGTCACGGAGTCCATCGGCGGCATCGGTGAGGACGGGCGCCCGCTCGTCACCCGCACGTCGTTCCGGTTCCTGCAGACCCTCTACAACCTGGGCCCGGCGCCGGAGCCGAACATGACGGTCTTCTGGAGCGAGCGGCTGCCCGAGGGGTTCAAGCGCTACTGCGCCCAGGTGTCGATCGACACGTCGGCCGTGCAGTACGAGTCGGACGAGCTGATCCGCGCCTCGTGGGGGGACGACGCCGCCATCGCGTGCTGCGTGTCCCCGATGCGGGTCGGCAAGCAGATGCAGTTCTTCGGTGCGCGCGTCAACGTCGCCAAGGCGCTGCTCTACTCGATCAACGGCGGCCGCGACGAGATCACGGGCAAGCAGATCGCCCCGGTCAGCGCCCCCGTCGACGGCGACGTCCTGGACTACGACGACGTGCTCGCCAAGTTCGACAAGACGCTCGACTGGCTCGCCGAGACCTACGTCGACGCGCTGAACTGCGTGCACTACATGCACGACAAGTACGCGTACGAGCGCATCGAGATGGCGCTGCACGACCGCACCGTCCTGCGGACGCTCGCCTGCGGCATCGCCGGCCTGTCCGTCGTCGCGGACTCGTTGTCGGCCATCAAGTACGCCAAGGTGACCCCCCTGCGGACGGCCGACGGCCTCATCACGGAGTACGCGATCGAGGGCGACTACCCGACGTACGGCAACGACGACGACCGCGCCGACGACATCGCGGTGTGGCTCGTGCGGCGCTTCATGGAGAAGATCCGTGCGGTGCCGACGTACCGCAACGCCCTGCACACGCAGTCGGTGCTGACGATCACGTCGAACGTGGTGTACGGCAAGAACACCGGCTCCACCCCCGACGGGCGCAAGCTCGGCGAGCCGTTCGCGCCGGGTGCCAACCCGATGAACGGCCGCGACACGCACGGCATGCTCGCCTCGGCGCTGTCCGTGGCGAAGCTGCCCTACTCCGAGTCGCAGGACGGCATCTCGCTGACCTCGTCGATCGTCCCCGCCGGGCTGGGCCGGACGAAGGACGAGCAGGTGACCAACCTGGTCGGTCTGCTGGACGCGTACGTGCTGTCGGCGGGCTACCACATGAACGTCAACGTGCTGAACCGCGAGACGCTCGTGGACGCCATGGAGAACCCGGAGAAGTACCCGCAGCTGACGATCCGCGTGTCCGGCTACGCCGTGAACTTCGTGCGGCTCACGCGCGAGCAGCAGCTCGACGTGCTGTCCCGCACCTTCCACGGCGCGGTCTGACCGTGACCCCGGCCCGGCGGTCCCACCGCCGGGCCGGGGCCCCACCCCCTGCACCACCGACCCCGGCGAGGCGACGATGAGCACCACCAGTGCCGAGCAGACCGGTGCGCCGGTCGTGCCGCTCGGCCTGCCGCTGGTCGGCGGGTCGCACACCCGGACGCAGGGGCACGGCACCGCGGGTCTGGAGGCCACCGAGGCCGAGCGGGGCGAGCGCCTCGCGGCGGTCCGTGAGGGCCGGCTGGGTTCCGTGCACTCCTGGGAGCTCGTGACGGCGGTCGACGGACCCGGCACCCGTCTGACGATCTTCCTGTCGGGGTGCCCGCTGCGGTGCCTCTACTGCCACAACCCCGACACCATGGAGATGCGCCGCGGCACCGACGTGGCCGCCGACGAGCTGCTCACGCGCATCGCCCGCTACCGGGGGGTCTTCACGGCCACGGGTGGCGGCGTCACGATCTCGGGTGGCGAGCCGCTGATGCAGCCCGCGTTCGTGCGGCGGCTCGTCCGGGGCGCCGCGGCGATGGACGTCCCTGTCGCGCTGGACACGACGGGGTTCCTGGGCGCGCAGGCGACCGACGAGATGCTCGACGACGTCGCGCTCGTGCTGCTCGACGTCAAGTCCGGGATCCCGGAGACGTACAAGCGTGTCACCGGCCGGGAGCTGGGCCCCACGCTCGACTTCGGTCGCCGGCTGGCCGCGCGCGGCAACCGCATGTGGATCCGGTTCGTGCTGGTCCCAGGGCTGACCGACGACCCCGACAACGTGGCGGCCGTCGCCGAGTACGTCGCCTCCCTCGGTGAGGCCGTCGAGCGCGTCGAGGTGCTGCCGTTCCACCAGATGGGGCGCGACAAGTGGGCCGACCTCGGCCTGAGGTACGAGCTCGAGGACACCGAGCCGCCGACGCACGAGGCCACCGAGGCCGTCCGCGACGTCTTCCGCGCGCGGGGCCTGACCACCTTCTGACCCCGGGCGCGAGAGTGCGATCCAGCCCCCTCCCGGGCGCGAGAGTGCGATCCAGCCCCC
>NZ_BONP01000019.1 GCF_016862775.1 Cellulomonas phragmiteti
ATCGGCTGACAGGTCGACCCATCCCGTCGTGACCCCATGCGCGACGGGTGAGGGGCCGGTTTCGGGCACCTGCCCGGGGCCGGCCCCTCGTCGTGGGGGTAGGGCCACCCCCACCCCCGCGACGTGGGCACGCACCGCTGCGGGCGGCCTCGCGCGCGCCCTACCGTCGAGGCATGACCTCACCACCCCTGGACGTCCCGCTGACGGACCCGCACGACGTGCCGCTGGCCGTCGACGTGCGGCACGTCGCACCTGCTCTGACCGGCGGACGCGCCCTCGCGCTGGCGCCCGTCTCGGCCGCGACGTGGACCGCGGTCGGGCAGCTCGCGATCGCCGCGGTGGCCGGCCTCGCCGCGGCCGTCGTCCTGATGACCGGCGTCGCGCTCGGCGCGGGCCTGCTCGTGGTCGTCGTCGGCGTGCCCGTCCTCGTGCTCACCCTCGCCCTCGCCCGCGGCTACGGGACGGGGGAGAGGTCGCGCCTGGACGCCCAGCTCGGGGTCGTCGTGCCGCCCCCGGCGCCCGGCCCCGGCCCGGTGTACCGGCCCTCGACGTGGTGGGCGTGGCTGCGCGACGGCCGGGCGTGGGCCGCGGTCGCGCACGCCCTCGTCACGTGGCTGCTCACGTGGACGGCCGCGTCGGTCGCGCTGTCGCTCGCCGTGGGGGCGCTCGTGGTGCCCGTGGCGCCGCTCACCGGTCGCGTCTCGTGGCCGCACCTCGCGATCCTCGCGCCGGTCGCGGTGCTCGCGGTGTGGCTCGCGGCGGTCCTGCTGCAGCTCGCCTGCCTGGCCCAGGTGCGCCTGGGCCGGGTGCTGCTCGGCGGTCGGTCACGTGCCGAGGCGGAGCGCGCGGCCCGTGCCGCGGAGCAGCGGGCGTCGGTCGCCGAGGGGCGCGCCGAGCACCTGCACGAGACGCGGACGGCGGCCGTGGTGGCCGCCGACGAGGAGCGCCGCCGGATCGAGCGGGACCTGCACGACGGCGCCCAGCAGCGTCTGGTCGCCCTCGGGGTCGAGCTCGGCGTGGCCCGACGCGCCGCGGCCCAGGACCCCGCCGTCGCGGTCGCGGCCGTCGACGCCGCGCACGGCGAGATCAAGGAGGTGCTGGCCGAGCTGCGCGACCTCGTCCGGGGCGTCCACCCGGCCGTCCTCACCGACCGCGGCCTGGACGCCGCGCTCTCCGCGCTCGCCGCCCGCAGCCCGGTCCCGGTCGACGTCGAGGCCGACGGTCTCGGGGCGGACGTCGGTGCGCAGGCGCAGGCCGCCGCGTACTTCGTCGTCGCCGAGGCGCTCACCAACGTCGCCAAGCACGCCACCGCCACCCGGGCGACCGTGCGCGCGGGCGTCCACGGCGACCGGCTGCGGATCGAGGTGGCCGACGACGGCGCGGGTGCCGCGCACGCCGCACCCGGGGGCGGGCTCGACGGCCTGCGCCGCCGCGTCGAGGCGCTCGACGGCACGTTCGACCTCGTCAGCCCCGCCGGTCGGGGCACCGTGCTCACCGTGGAGGTGCCATGCGCATCGTGATCGCCGAGGACTCCGTCCTCCTGCTCGACGGGCTCACCCGTCTGCTCACCGCCGAGGGGCACACCGTCACCGGGTACCGCACGGCCGACGAGCTCGTCGCCGTCCTCGGCGACCCGGCCGCGGACCTGCCCGACGTCCTCGTCACCGACGTCCGCATGCCCCCCACGCACACCGACGAGGGCCTGCGCGCCGCCGTCCACCTGCGGGGCCTGCACCCGGGCCTGCCCGTGCTCGTGCTCTCGCAGTACGTCGAGCAGCGCTACGCCCGCGAGCTGTTCGCCTCCGACGCCCGCGGCCTGGGGTACGTGCTCAAGGACCGGGTGGCCGACGTCGACGACTTCCTCGCCGCGCTCGCCCGCGTCGCCACCGGCGGCACCGCCCTGGACCCCGAGGTCGTCGCCCAGGTGCTCGCCCGGTCCCGGCGCAGCCTGTCCGACGTGCTCTCGCCCCGGGAGCGCGAGGTCATCGCGCTCATGGCCGAGGGACGCTCCAACGCGGCGATCGCCGACCGGCTCGTCGTCGGCGCCGCCGCCGTCGAGAAGCACGTGACGTCGATCCTCACCAAGCTCGACCTGCCCCCCGACTCCGACGACCACCGCCGCGTCCTCGCGGTCCTGCGGTGGCTCGAGGACACCCCGACGAACGGAGCACGACCGTGACCGCCACCCAGCCCCTCCCGCCGCAGGTGACCACGCCGCCCGTGGCGCGGCGACCGCGCAGCACCGCGGGGCGCGCCCTGACGGTCGTCGGCGTGACCCTGGCGGTGCTCGTGCTGCTGCAGGGCGCCGTCCAGCTGCTCGGGCGGCTGTCTGTGACGACGTCGTCCGCGTCCGCGACGCTGGCCGCCACCGACGTGGTCGAGCTGGTCGCCGACGGCGGGGTCGAGGTCGTGGCGGCCGACGTCGACGAGGTCGTCGTCGACCGCAGCGCCACGTACGCCTGGGCGGGCCCGCGCTACGACGTCACGACGACGCAGGGGCGCACGGTCGTCCGGTACGAGTGCCGGGTGCTGCCCGTGTCGCTGCCCTGCTCGGCGAGCCTGACGGCCGAGGTCCCGCAGGGCACGCACGTCGTGGTCCGCGCGAGCGACGGGACGGTCCGCGTGCAGGGTGCGGTCGGCGACGTCGAGCTGCGGGCCGGAGACGGCGACGTGCACGTCGACGGGGTCGCCGGCGACGTGCGGCTGCGCACCTCCGACGGCCGCGTGGTCGTGGACGGCGTGGGCGGTGACCTGGACGTCGAGGTCACCGACGGTGAGCTGCGCGTCACCGACGTGGTCGGGGACGTGCGGGTCGGTACCCGGGACGGTGCGACCACCGTCGCGGGCGTGGGCGGCGACGTCGACGTGCGCACGTCGGACGGGCGCCTGGAGGTGCGCGACGTGCGGGGCACGCTGACCGCACGCGCCTCCGACGGCGACGTGCGGGTCGCCGCGGTGCGGGGCGACGTCGAGGTCCGCACGGTCGACGCCGGCATCACCGTGCACGGGCGCGGCGAGCCGGTCGCGCTGACGGTGCGGACGGACGGGCGCCAGCGCATCGAGGCCCCGACGGACCCGGGCGCCCGCGTCCGTGTCGAGCTGGTCGCCGTCGACGGCGACATCGCGTACCTGGGCCCGGAGGGCTGAGGCCGCACCCGACGCCTCGACCTGCCGGCACGACGAAGGCCCCTGATCAGCAGATCAGGGGCCTTCTCGCTGTCGGGGTGGCGGGATTCGAACCCACGACCTCTTCGTCCCGAACGAAGCGCGCTACCAAGCTGCGCCACACCCCGTGGAGCCTGGCAAGGATAGCGGACGAGGCACCCGGAGACGAAATGCGTCAGGGCGCGACGAGTGTGAGGAGCGTCGCCTCCGGGCGGCACGCGAAGCGCACGGGCGCGTACGGCGACGTGCCCAGCCCGGCGGACACGTGCAGCCAGGACGAGCCCGCGCCGGCGGCGCGGTCGGGGCGCGCACCGGGCCAGCCGTGCAGGCCCTTCGCACGGCGCAGGTCCAGGTCGCAGTTGGTGGTCAGGGCGCCCCAGCCGGGAACGGCGAGCTGACCGCCGTGGGTGTGCCCGGCGATCGTCAGGTCGACGCCGTCGGCGTGCATCGCGTCCAGCACCCGCCGGTACGGGGCGTGCGTGACGCCCAGGTGCAGGTCCACGGCGGGGGAGCGGCCGTCGGACGTCCGCACGTCGTCGGGGCCGCCGGCCGCGGGCATCTCGTCGCGGTCGAGGTGGGCGTCGTCGGTGCCGACCAGGGACAGTCGGCGGCCGTCGACCTCGAGGGCGTCGCGGCGGTTCGACAGGTCCACCCACCCGGCGGACGTCAGGCGGGTCACCAGCTCGCGCCAGGGCAGCTCCACCGGCGGCGCGGCCGGCACGTGCCGGGCGTCCGGCAGCAGGTAGCGGGCCGGGTTCTTGAAGGCCGGCGCGAGGTAGTCGTTGGACCCCAGGACGAACGCTCCCGGCACGGTCAGCAGCGGCTCGAGGGCGTGCAGGAGGTCCGGCATCGCGTCCAGGTGCGCCCAGTTGTCGCCCGTGTCGACGACCAGGTGGGGGTCGAGCGTCGCCAGGTCCCGCACCCAGTCGACCTTGCGGCGCTGCCCGGGGGTCAGGTGCAGGTCCGACACGTGCAGGATCCGCAGCGGCTCCTGGCCCGCGGGCAGCACCGGGACGGTCACCTCGCGCAGCGCGTACCAGCGCACCTCGACGAGCGACGCCCAGGCGAGGGCCGCGGCGCCCGCGAGCGCCAGGCCGCCGACGGCGCGCAGGGCCGTGCCGCCGGCACCGGCAGGGCCGGTACCGGCGTGGTGGTGCGTCACCCGCGGCCCTGCCCCGGCCCCGGCGCCGGCTGGTTGCCGCCGCCCGGGCCGCCGGGACCGCCGCCCTGGCCCGGGAACCCGGGGTTGGCGGCGGGCTGCCCGCTCGACATCGTCAGGGTGATCGACGCACCACGGGTCGCGCTCGTCGCGGACTGGGAGGCCACGGTCTCCGCCGGGTACGACGAGGGCACGCGCTCACCGGACACCGACACCCGGAACCCCGCGCCCTCGAGGATCTCGCGGGCACGCTGCTCGCTCTGACCGACGACCGACGGGACGCCGACACGCTCGCCGTAGACCTCACGGTCGGTCGGCGCGGTGAAGCCGGGGTTGTCGACGCCGGCGAGGACCTGCGTCATGAAGTCCTTCCAGGTCGGCGCGGCGATCGAGGAGCCGTAGGGGCCGGACCGGTAGTACGTGCCGTTGATCGTCTCGCGGTTCATCGACCGCAGGCTCTCGCTGTACCCGACCCACACCGCCGTGGACCGCAGCGGGGTGTAGCCGACGAACCAGTTGTGCTCGTTCGAGCTCGTCGTCCCGGTCTTGCCGGCGGCGGGGAACGGCGGCTGGCCGACGCGGCTCGCCGTGCCCGTCCAGACGTTGCTGAGCGCGAAGTTCATCGCGGCGGCGTACTTGGGGTCGATCGCGCCCGGCGTGCAGTCCGCCGGCGGCACCGGCAGCGAGGTGCCGGTCGCGTCGACCACGCTGGTGATCGCGATCGGCTTGCAGTAGGTGCCGCCCGAGGCGAACGTGGCGTAGGCGGCCGCCATCTGCAGCGGCGACGTCGACTGCGAGCCGAGCACGTTGCCGGGCAGCGGGTCGAACGGGACGTCACCGGCGGGCGTGCCGATCGTGGGGTCGGTCGCGTTGGGGTTGCCCGCCTTGGTCACGCCGAGGGCCGCGGCGCCGTTCATGATGTCGCACAGGTCGAGCTGGGTGGACATCGCGACGTAGGCGGAGTTGACCGAGTTCTTGGTCGCGTCGAGGACGCTCTGCTGGATGGCCCGGCCGCCCTCGGAGTTGCCGAACTTGTACGGGGCGCCCGTGAGGCGCCCGACGCACGAGGCCGTGAACTCGTTCATGTTGTACTGCAGCCGGGTGCCGTTGACCGACGACTGCAGCGCGTTGCCGCGCTTGAGCCACTCGAGCAGCGTGAAGACCTTGAACGTCGAGCCGGGCGGGAAGCCGGCCGAGCCGCCGTACCGGAACGTCGTGTTGAAGTTGACCGACGTCTCCCCGGGGTTCTGGACCTCGAGGGCCGAGTAGATGCGGTTCTGCGCCATCGCGGTGATCTGCCCGGTGCCCGGCTGGACGGACACGATCGCGCTCGCGACACCCGACGGGTCGTCGACCGGGACGCCGTCCTTGACCTCGGCGTCGGCGATGGCCTGCTCGCCGGGCTGCAGCGTCGTGGTGATCGTCAGGCCGCCCTTGTAGAGGATGTTGGTGCGGTCGCGGGCCGTCTCGCCGAACGCGGGGTCGTTGGCGATGACCTTGGTGACGTAGTCGCAGAAGAAGCCCGACCCGGGGACCGTGGCGTCGGCGCTCATGCAGCCCTGGCTCAGCGGGGAGACGTTGAGCGTGGCCTCCACGGGCGTCGCGAGCCCGGCGTCGCGCTCCTCGAGGGTGATGAAGCCCTCCTTGTACATGTCGCGCAGCACCTTGTCGCGGCGCTTCTGCGAGTCGGCGTACCGCTCGGCGTCCTGCTCGGGCGTCTCGTTGGCGGGGCCGACGGGGTCCCACGCGCTGGGGGACTGGGTGATGCCGGCGATGGTCGCGGCCTCGAGGTAGTTGACGTCCATCGCGGACTTGCTGAAGAAGTACCGCGATGCCGACTCCACGCCGTACACCGACGCCCCGAAGGCCGCGATGTTGAGGTACTTCTCGAGGATCTCGTCCTTGGTCATCGTCTTCTCGAGGGTGATGGCGATCTTCGCCTCGCGCAGCTTGCGGGCGATGCCCTCGGGGCCCTTGCTGACCTTGGCCTCGGCGCGCAGCCGCGCACGCTCCTGCGGGTCCTCCACGCGCTCGGCCGCGTCGAGGAAGACGTTCTTCACGTACTGCTGCGTCAGCGTCGACGCCCCCTGGGTGTCACCGCCGGCCGACGCCACCGCGGCGCGGAGCATGCCCGCGGGGTCGATGCCGGAGTGCTCGTAGAACCGCCGGTCCTCGACCGCGATGACGGCCTGCTGCATGATCGGCGCGATCTCGGACAGCGGCACGACGATGCGGTTCTGGTCGTAGAACGTGGCGAGCAGCGTGCCGTCGGCCGCGAGGATCTCGGACTTCTCCGGCAGCGGCTTCTGCTCGAGCTCGCTGGGCAGGTCGTCGAACGCCGTCACGGACATCCCCGTGATGCCGTTCGCCACGGCGACGCCGGGCAGCACCAGGCCGGCGGCGAGGACGCCGCCGATACCGGCGACGAGGCAGAAGGAGAGCAGCAGGGCCAGCGCCTGCACGGCGCTGACCTTGCGTCCGCGCGCGCGGGCAGTGTTCGGCATGCCCGCCAGGCTACCCGGGGCGTCCGACGGCCGGGGAGGTCCACGGCGCTCCGTACGTCTCCTCCACGCGACCTGCACACGCCCGGAGGGCTGTCCGAGCGAAAAGACCCGTCCGGGGTCTCGTCAGGACCCGCCGTCTGCCGATACGGTCACGGCGGCGACACGCAGGGAGCGACACGCGGAGGATCACGTGGCAGGGCTGGGGGCACAGGAGTACGAGGGTCACTGGACGGCGATGGCGTCGTGCGGTCAGGGCAAGCACGCGCCCGACGCGCTCTTCGTCGAGGGTGCCGCCCAGCGGGAGGCGCGGGCCGTGTGCCAGGGGTGCCCGGTGCGTCTGGACTGCCTCGCCGACGCCCTGGACAGCCGCGCGGACTTCGGGGTGTGGGGCGGCATGACCGAGCGTGAGCGGCGCGCGCTGCTGCGCCGCCGGCCCGACGTCGCCTCGTGGCGCACCGAGCTCGTCGGCAACGAGCCCTCGCTGGTCGCGCTCGCCGGTCTGGTGTGAGCGCTACCACCGACCGCCGCCGCACTAGGGTGGGCCCATGGCGACCCAGTGGGAGTACGTGACCGTTCCGCTCATCATCCACGCCACCAAGGCGATCCTCGACCAGTGGGGAGCCGACGGCTGGGAGCTCGTGACCGTCATCCAGGGCCCCGACGCCGGGCTGGTGGCCTACCTCAAGCGACCCAAGGCCGTCTGATGGCGGACGCCTCCCCGGGGCGTGTGGCCGCGCGGCTGGCCGAGCTCGGCCTGCACCTGCCGGCGGTCGCGGCACCCGTCGCGGCCTACGTGCCCGCCGTGCGCAGCGGGGCGCACGTGTGGACCTCCGGGCAGCTGCCGTTCGTCGACGGTGCGCTGCCGGTCACGGGCAAGGTCGGCGCCGCGGTCGACGTCGAGACGGCGACCGCGCTCGCGCGCACCGCCGCCCTCAACGCGCTGGCGGCCGTCGGTGCGCTCCTGGCCACCGAGTCCGCGGACGGCGACCCCGTCCGCGCCCTCGACCGGGTGCGGCGCGTGGTCAAGGTCGTCGGCTTCGTGGCCAGCGACCCGGGCTTCACCGGGCAGCCGGCCGTCGTCAACGGCGCGAGCCTGCTGCTGCACGACGTGCTCGGCGCGGCGGGTGTCCACGCGCGCTCGGCCGTCGGGGTCACGGTCCTGCCGCTCGACGCGCCCGTCGAGGTCGAGGTCGTCGTCGAGACGGACTGACGGCCGGCTCAGCGGGCCCGGCGCTCCAGGCGGTCCACGTCGAGCAGCACGACCGCGCGGCCCTCGCGGCGCACCCAGCCGCGCGCGGCGAAGTCGGCGAGCGCCTTGTTGACCGTCTCGCGCGACGCGCCCACAAGCTGGGCGAGCTCCTCCTGCGTGAGGTCGTGCGCGACCCGGATGCCCTCGTCGACGGGCTGGCCGAACCGCGTGGACAGGTCGAGCAGCGCCTTGGCGACGCGGCCCGGCACGTCGGAGAACACCAGGTCGGCCAGCGCCTCGTTGGTGCGGCGCAGCCGGCGCGCGAGCGCCTGCAGCAGGTGCTCGGCGACCGTGGGCTTGTCGACGAGCCACGTGATGAGGTCGTGGTGCCCCAGCTCGAGGATCACGGCGTCGGCCACGACCGTCGCGGTCGCGGTGCGCGGGCCGGGGTCGAAGAGCGACAGCTCGCCGAACATCTCGCCCGGGCCGAGGACCGCGAGGAGGTTCTCGCGCCCGTCGTTCGAGCGGCGCCCCAGCTTGATCTTGCCGTCGCGCACCAGGAAGAGCCGGTCGCCCGGCTCGCCCTCGTGGAACAGCACGTCACCGCGCGCGGCGTCGAGCACCTTCATCGAGTCGATGAGTGCCCGGGACGAGTCCTCGTCCATGCCCGCGAACAGCGGCGCCGTCAGCACGATGTCCTCCGCCACGGCGGTTCCTTCCCCTCTTCCCGCGATCCAGCGCGGGCGTGCGTCGTGTCCGGCAGCAGGGCCGGACGCCCGCCTGCCAGTCTGCCCCATCTCGGCGTCGGCGCGCGTCGGGTCGGCGCGCCGGGCGCACCCACCCGCGGCCCGGCGGCCCCATGGCCGCTCGCCGTGGAGGCTCACATGCCGTCGGCGACCGCGTTCCGGGACCGCAGGACGGCGGTCGGGTCGTCGGCCAGGCGCTCGACGAGCCGGCCCGTGGCGCGCTCCAGCGCCTCCACGACGCCGTCCTCGTAGCGGGCGAGGCGCTCGTCGAGGGCGCGCAGCGCCGGCAGGAGGCCGACCTCGCGGCCCGCGTCGCCGTGGGGCAGCGCCTCGTGCAGCTCGCCGGCCCGCGGCACCTGCAGGCACACGTCGAGCGGCAGGACGAAGGCCACGTCCTCGCCGAGCGCGCCGGGCGCCGCCGCGCCGGCGACCGCGAGGTCCATCCGTGCGCGCACGACGCGTCGCCACCAGCCGACCCGGTCACGCTCGGCGCGCAGCGCGCGTCGCTCGAGGCGCAGGTCGTGCAGGGGTTCGTCGGGCGACGTCACACGGGGTGGTTCGGCCGGGTGCGGCCCGGACTTGACCGTTCCGCGGCGATGCGCACGATCTGTTCACCCGCCAGGAGCAACCGGGCACCCGGGCGGTGGGTGTGGGCGGCGCCACGTACGCTCGCCCGGTGGACGCAACCCTGCAGGAGAGCCCGCTGGCCCGGACCCGGCGGGCTCGCCGTGTCGACCGGGCGCTGACCGGGCGCTACCCCGACGCGCGCTGCGAGCTGGACTTCCGCAACCCGCTCGAGCTGCTCATCGCCACCGTGCTCTCGGCGCAGACCACGGACGTGCGCGTCAACGCCACGACGCCCGAGCTCTTCGACCGGTGGCCGGACGCGGCGGCCATGGCGGCCGCGGACGTGCGGGACCTGGAGGACGTGCTGCGCCCGACCGGGTTCTACCGGGCCAAGGCGCAGTCCGTCGTCGGGATCGGCGCCGCCCTCGTCGAGCGCTTCGGCGGTCAGGTGCCGCGCCGCATCGAGGACCTCGTGACGCTGCCCGGCGTGGGCCGCAAGACGGCGAACGTCGTGCTCGGCAACGCGTTCGGCGTGCCCGGGATCACCGTCGACACGCACGTGCAGCGGCTGTCGCAGCGCCTCGGCTACACGACGAGCGAGGACCCGGTCGTCATCGAGGCCGAGCTCGGGGCGCTGCTGGAGCGCCGGGAGTGGACCATGGCGTCGCACCGGCTGATCTTCCACGGGCGGCGCACCTGCTTCGCCCGGCGGCCCGCGTGCGGTGCCTGCCCGGTCGCCGCCCTGTGCCCGTCAGCGGGCATCGGCGAGAACGACCCGGAGCTGGCGGCGGCGATGCTCAAGGGCTGACCGCGTCCACCTCGGCCAGCCAGTCGACGAGCAGCTCACCGACCAGGCCGGGGGCCTGGTCGGTCGGGTAGTGCCCGGCGCCGTGCAGCAGCTCGAAGCGGTACGGCCGCGCCAGCCGCTGCGTGCCCGGGCGCAGCGCCGCCGTCGACGCGGGCCGCAGGCCGTCACGCAGCCCGTGGACCTGCAGGACCGGCAGGGGACGGGCCTCGCGGAGCGTCGCGCGGTACCGGCGGCCGTCGGGGCGGGGGGTCGCGCGCACGAGCCAGCGCACGAGCTCGAGCTGGCTGTGGGCGGCGAAGGGCACGCGCACGGCGCGGCGGTAGGTGCCGACCGCGTCGCGCCCCGGCAGCCCGGGGACGCCTCCCCAGTGGGTGAGCATGCGGTCGACGAGGTCGCCGCGGACCATGGCGCGCTCCGGGAGCGAGGGCAGCTGCGCGAACGCCAGCACGGCGGCCGCGGCCGGGCCCGGCGGGGTCCGCGGCAGCGCCAGGGCGTCCAGCGGGTGGGGGGCCCCGACGACGCCCAGCGCTCGCACGACGTCCGGGTGGTAGGCGGCCGTCGCCCAGGCGACGTCACCCCCGGTCCCCGCACCGACGACGACCGCGCTGCCGGCGCCGAGCGAGCGGACCACGCCGGCGACGTCGTCCGCGAGCGTCGGCACGTCGTAGCCCTGCGGCGGCTTGTCCGACGCGCCGGTGCCCCGCAGGTCCATCGCGGCGACCCGGTAGCCGGCGGCGGCGAGCACGGGCAGCTGGTGGCGCCACGCCCACCACAGCTGCGGGACCCCGTGCAGCAGCAGCACGAGGGGGGCGTCGGCGGCCCCCGCCAGCGCGACGTGGAACCGTGCACCGTTCGCGGTCACGAAGCGGTGCTGCCAGGGCCCCTCGATGAGGAGCGACGCGGAGTCGACGGGGGTCATCGGGTGCAACCTACCGGGTCGTCCCTGGCGCGTCGCCGTCGGTCCCGCACGGTGCCGGCACGGTCGTGTCCTCGACGGCCGACGGCGCCCGCACGTCCGCGCCCCGCTGCAGCGCGCGGACGGCGGCGTCGATCGCGGGGACGGCGGCGGCCCGCGCGGCGTGCAGGCGCCCGCGCCAGGAGAGCACCGCGCCGCCGGTCAGCGCGGCCAGCAGGGACGCGAGCAGGACGCCGACGACGACGTGGTCGCCCAGGACGGTCCCCGTCCCGAACGCGAGCCGGCCGACCAGCAGCGACACCGTGAACCCGATCCCCGCGAGCAGGCCCACGCCCACCACGTCCCACCACCCCAGGCCGGGCGCGAGGCGTGCCCGCGTGAACCGCGCGACGAGGAACGTCGCCAGCGTGATGCCCAGCGGCTTGCCGAGCACCAGCCCGAGGACCACGCCCAGCCCGACGGGCTCGGCGAAGGTCGCGCCGATCGTCGCGAGCTCGACGGTGACCCCCGCCGCGAACAGGGCGAACACGGGCACCGCGAACCCGGCCGACACCGGGCGCCACAGGTGCTCGTAGTGCTCGGCCAGGGAGTGGTCCGCGTCGTCGGTGGGCCTCGCGCCCCGCACGGCCGAGCCCGGCAGGGCGGGCACGGCGAACCCGAGCAGGACGCCGGCGATCGTGGCGTGCACGCCCGACGCGTGCAGCAGCGCCCACGCCGCGAGCGCGAGCGGGACCAGGAGGAGCGGCGTGCGCACACCGCGGCGCAGCGCGAGACCGAAGGCGGCGACGCATCCCAGCGAGCCGAGCATCAGCCCGAGGGTGACGGTGTCGGTGTAGCCGACGGCGATGATGACGATCGCGAGCAGGTCGTCTACGACCGCGAGGGTCAGCAGGAACGCGCGCAGCGCGACGGGCACCCCGCGCCCGACGATCGCGAGCACGCCCACGGCGAACGCGATGTCCGTCGCGGTGGGCACCGCCCAGCCCTGGGGTGCGCCGCCGGCCGTCGTCGTGTTGACGACGAGGTAGATGGCGGCCGGCACCAGCATGCCGCCCACGGCCGCGGCCGCGGGCAGCACCGCGGTGGCCAGGTGCCGCAGCTCGCCCACGACGATCTCGCGCTTGAGCTCGAGCCCGACGACGAAGAAGAAGATCGCGAGCAGGAAGTCGGCGGCCCAGTGGGCCAGGTCGAGGTCCAGGTGCAGCGCCGCCGGGCCGATGACGAAGCCGCTGACCGCGCGGTAGGAGTCGGGTGCGAGGTTGGCCCACAGCAGGGCGGCGACCGCACCCGCGAGCAGGAGCAGGCCACCGGTGCGCTCGTCGCGCAGGGTGTCCGCGAGGTTGCGCCGCCCGCCCGGGGTGAGGGCGGAGAAGAGCGGGCGCGGTGCGGGTTCCGGCGTGCCGGACGGGTGCGTGGACACGGGTGTCCCTCTCGGAGGTCGTTCCTGTCGTGGCCGACGGCGTCCCGGCGCGCGGGCTCGTGCCGTCAGGGGTGGTGGCGCGTGGTCGCCTCAGGCGCCCGCGGGCTCCGGCACGTCGGTGCGGTCGTCGGCGGCGCGGCGGTCCTTGGGCGGGTCGAACCGGTAGCCCACGTTGCGCACGGTGCCGATGAGCTGCTCGTGCTCGGGGCCGAGCTTGGCGCGCAGCCGGCGCACGTGGACGTCGACGGTCCGGGTGCCCCCGTAGTAGTCGTAGCCCCAGACCTCCTGCAGCAGCTGGGCGCGGGTGAACACGCGCCCCGGGTGCTGCACGAGGTACTTGAGGAGCTCGAACTCCTTGTACGTCAGGTCGAGCGGGCGACCGCGCAGCCGGGCGGTGTACCCGCCGGCGTCGATCGTCAGCTCGCCCGACGAGATCTCCTGCGGCGCGTCGTCGTACGACGAGGACGCCGCGTGCTCCATGACCAGCCGGAACCGCGTCTCGACCTCGGCCGGCGTCGCGTGCTCGAGGATGATGTCGTTGGCGCCCCACTCGGCGGTGACGACCGTCAGGCCGCCCTCGGTGAGGACGAGCACCAGCGGGACGGTCAGTCCGGTGGCGCGCAGCAGCCGGCACGTGGTGCGCGCGGTGACGAGGTCACGGCGCGCGTCGAGCACGACGATGTCCGCGTCCGGTGCGTCCACGAGGGCGGACGGTTCGACGGGGAGCACCCGGACCCGGTGGGACAGGAGCCCCAACGCGGGTAGCACCTGTGCCGAACCCCCGGACGCAGGCGTGAGCAGCAGCAGATCCGCCACCTGTCACCTCCTGGCTGCGAGGGAGCACACGTTACCGCGTGGTCAGGCGGCACCGTGCCGCCGCCCACGCGCGCCACCCGTCCGGGCGGCGGTCGGGCGTCCCGCGCCACGTCTGCGAGAATCGCCCGCGTGCTTGACGACGACCGTCCCACCGCCCGGCGCCACGACCGGTCCGTGAGGCGACGGCCCGGCCGGCGGGGTCCGCGATGAGCGTCGAGACGCGTGCGGTCCTCACGGCTGTCCTCGCGGCCGTCGCCGCCGTCGCCGGCTACCTCGGGGTGCTGCCGCTCGCCGGTGTCAGCGCGGCCCTCGTGCTGGTGCTCGCGATCGGCTGGCCCGGGCTCGCCGGCCTGCCGTTCACCCCGGGCGCGGGAGCGGTGGTCGCCCTGGGCGGTCTCGGTGCGGTCGCGGCGGTGACGTTCACCGCCGAGCAGCCGTACCTGCAGCACATGGCACTGGTGTTCGCCGGTGCCGTGGTGCTCGCGTTCGTCAACGAGCTGCTGCGCCGCGACGGCCGGCTGCGCATGGTGGAGTCCGTGTCCGGCACCGTCGCGGGCACGGTGCTGGCGGTGTGCGTCACCGGGTGGGTCGCGACGGCGCGGCTCGACGGCGGCAAGGAGCTGGTGGTCGCGGGCGCCGTCGCGCTCGCGCTGGGGTCGGCGGCCGTCGCGCTGCGCGGGCGCACCTGGCTCGTCTACCTGGTCACCGTCGCCGCGGCCACCGCGGGCGGGACCCTCGTGGGCTGGGCCCTGCCGGCCGTGCAGCTGCTCGCGGGTGCGGTGCTCGGGCTCGGGGTGGGGGTGCTCGTCGCCGCCATGCACGCGCTGTTCGACCGCTTCCCGGCGCTGGCGCGGCGCCTGCCGTCGCTCGCCGTGGTGGTGCTCCCCGTGACCGTCAGCGGGGTGCTCGTGTACGTCGCCGGCCGGGTCCTGGCCGGCTGAGCGGGCCCTCGGGACGATCCGACGGCCGCACGTCGTTAGGATCGGTGCATGACTGCGCTCGAGGGGTTCTTCATCGGTCTGCTCGTGCTGGCCACGTTGACCATCACGTGGTTCGCCGGGTTCGTCGCCTACCGCCTGTACAAGGGCCAGCGCTGAGCCCTCGGCGCGGACCTGCGCCCACCCGGGCGGCCCGCGGGCCGTCCGCCGCCCGTGCACGTCGGTGTGCCACCGACGCACGACCGAACCGAGGAGGCACCGTGCCGTTCGTGCTGCCCGAGGGCCTGGCTCCCGAGGTCTACCCGCTCGCCTGGTTGGTGGGCCGCTGGCGCGGCGAGGGCGTCGTCGGCTACCCCGGTGTCGAGGAGAGCGCCTTCACGCAGGAGCTCGAGATCACGCACGACGGGGGCCCGTACCTGGCCTACCGGACCACCGTCCGGCTCGTCGTCGCCCCCGACGACGTCGCGGCGATCGACCCCGACGCACCCGCTGCCGTCGACCCGGACGCGCCCCCGGAGCTGCCGGCCGACGCCGAGGGCCCCGTGTGGTCCACCGAGTCGGGCTACTGGCGCGTCCCGCCGGAGCGCCCGGACGACCTGGCGCCCGACCAGCACCCCGTCGAGCTGCTGATCGCCGACCCGGCCGGGTACGTGGCCGTCTACGTCGGGGCCGTCGGCAACGGGCGCGTCGACCTCGCGTCGGACCTCATCGCGCACACGGCCACCGGTGCCGCGGTCAACGCCGGCAAGCGCCTGTACGGCCTGGTCGAGGGCGACCTCATGTGGGCGCACGACCTCGCCGCGTTCGGCGAGCCGATGCAGTCGTACGCCTCCGCGCGGCTCACCCGCGTGGACGGCTGACGTGACCGCGGAGGGCGCCGCGACGCCCGTCGTCGCCCCGCCCCGGCACCGCAGCCCGCTCCTGGCCGAGCGCGGCGCCGTGCCCGCCGCGGGCGCGGACGCGGGGGTCGCGTGGCACTATGGCGACCCGACGGCCGAGCAGCGCGCCCTGGCGCGCGGCGGGGCCGTCGTCGACCAGTCGCACCTGGGCGTCGTGACCGTCACCGGCCCCGACCGGCTCACCTGGCTGCACTCGCTGACCTCGCAGGACGTCGCGGCCCTGCCGCCGCGCACGTCGGCCGAGCTGCTCGTGCTCGACCCGCACGGGCACGTCGAGCACGCCGTCGGCCTCGTCGACGACGGCACCACCGCGTGGCTGCTGACCGAGACGGCCCCCGCCCTGGCCGCGTGGCTCGACCGCATGCGCTTCACGCTGCGCGTCGAGGTCGCGGACGTGACGGACGCCTGGGCGGCGCTCGCCGAGCCCGTCGACGCCGAGGGGGCGCCGGGGGAGCCCGTGACGTGGCGCGACCCGTGGCCGCGCACCGTGCCCGGCGGCACCCGCTACGGCGTCGCCGACGACGCGCACCCCGGCGCGGACCGGCGCTGGCGCGTCGTCCTCGTGCCGCGCGACCGGCTCGTCGCGGAGGTGCGCACCCGCACGGCCGCCGGGTGGCCGCTCGTCGGCACGTGGGCGTCGGAGGCGCTGCGCGTCGAGGCGTGGCGGCCGCGCGCGTCCCACGAGGTGGACGACCGCACGATCCCGCACGAGCTCGACTGGCTGCGCACCGCCGTCCACCTGCACAAGGGGTGCTACCGCGGGCAGGAGACGGTCGCGCGCGTGCACAACCTGGGACGCCCGCCCCGGCGCCTGGTCATGCTGCACCTCGACGGGTCGGGGCACCTGGTCCCGGAGGTCGGCGCACCCGTGCGGCTCCCCGGTGCGGCCGCGCCCACCGCGGGCGGCGCCGAGACGGCCGAGCAGGGCCGGCAGGTCGGCCGCGTGACGTCCGTCGCCCGGCACCACGAGCTCGGGCCGATCGCGCTGGCCGTGGTCAAGCGCTCCGTGCCCACCGACGCCGTCCTGCTGGTCGACTGCGACGGCGGTGCCGTCGCCGCCGGGCAGGAGGTCGTCGTGGACGGCGAGGGCGTCACGCCCGACCGTCCCGCCGCCCGCGGACCGCTGACCCGCGGGCTGGGGCAGCACCCGATGCTCGGGTCGTGAGCCCGGTGGGCGCCCGGCCGTGAGCGTGCGGGGCGAGGCGCGCGCGCTCACGTCGCAGGCGCTGCTGCGGCTGCACCTGGGCTCGCGCGTGCGGGCCGGGTGGGCGCGGGTGCGCGCGTCGTGGGCGCTGATCCTGCAGGCGTCGCTCGCCGCCGGCATCGCCTACGGCATCGGCCAGCACGTGTTCGGCCACGAGATGCCGTTCTTCGCCCCCGTCGCGGCGTGGCTCGCGCTCGGCTTCTCGCGCGACCGGTCGATGCGGCGCGTGGCCGAGCTGGCCGGGGGCGTCGCGATCGGGGTCGCCGCGGGTGACCTCGTCGTCCACGTCATCGGCTCCGGGCTGTGGCAGATGTCGCTGGTCCTGGCCGGCTCGGCGCTCGTCGGCCGGTTCCTGGACCGGGGGGCGCTGCTCACCACGCAGGCCGGGGTGCAGGCCATCGTCATCGTCGGGCTGCCGCAGATCGGCGGCGGGCCGTTCGGCCGCTGGATCGACGCCGTCATCGGGGGTCTGGTCGCGCTGGCGTTCGCCCTGCTGACCCCCACGGACCCGCGCCGGCACCCGCGGACGCTCGCACGGGCCGCGGTGCAGGAGCTGGCGACCGTGCTGCACGGCCTCGCGCGCGGGCTGCGCAGCGGGTCGGTCGAGGACGTCGAGGCCGCGCTGCTCACGGGCCGTGCGTCGCAGCCCGCCCTGGACGAGTGGCGCGACTCCGCCCGCTCGGCGGCCGAGCTCGTGCGCCTGGCGCCCGCGCACCGGCGGCACCGCGCGGAGCTCGACCGGTCGGTCGACGAGGCCGTGCTGCTCGACCGTGCGATGCGCAACGCCCGCGTGCTGGTGCGCCGCTCGGTCGCGGCCGTCGACGAGGGCCACGTCGCGCCGGCGCTCGGCGACGCCGTCGCGTCCGCCGCCCGCGCGACCGACGACCTGGCGGCCGCGCTGGGCGCCGGGCACGACCCGCGGGCGGCCCGCGACGCCCTGCACGCGCTCGCGGCCACCCTCGACCCGCACGTGCTGGTCCCCGACGACTGGAAGTCCCAGTCGCTGGTGCTGCTGCTGCGCTCGCTCGTCGTCGACCTGCTCGAGGCGGCCCGCGCCACGCCCGCCGAGGCGCGCACCGCCCTCCCCGAGCTGTAGGCCCGCGGCCGGTGGGGCCGTCACGTCACCGGGGAGCCCGCGGTCTCGTACGCTCGACGCCGTGAGCATCATCTGGTCCGCGCAGGTCTTCCTGTACTTCGTCTTCTACGCCGTGATCTTCGTGCTGTCCGTGTGGGCGCTCGTCGACTGCCTGCGCCGCCCCGCCGCCGCGTTCACCACCGCGGGCAAGCGGACGCGGACCTTCTGGACGTGGGTCCTGGTGGCCGCGACGGCCGTCGCGTTCATCTCGATCCCCCCGCCCTTCGGGGTCGGGCTGCCCTTCCCGGCGTTCCTCGCCCTGGGCAGCGCGGCCGCCGCGATCGTCTACCTCGTCGACGTGCGCCCGGCCGTCGCCCCGTACTCGGGCCGCCGGGGCGGCGGACCCTCGCGGGGCGGGTGGTGACGGCCCCCGACGTCGCGTCCGCCGCGGTCCCGCTCGCGCGGGTGCACCGCGGGGACCTCGTGGAGTCGGTCCACCTGGGCCACGTCGTGGTGCTCGCACCCGACGGCTCGGTGGCCCACGCCGCGGGCGACCCGGACGTCGTGATCTGGCCGCGGTCCTCGCTCAAGCCCGTGCAGGCGGTCGCCATGCTGCGGCACGGGCTCGACGTCGACGGGGCGGACCTGGCCCTGGTGTGCGCGAGCCACTCGGGCGAGCCCGGCCACCTGGAGGTCGTGACCGGGCTGCTCGCGGCCCACGGCCTGACCGAGGCGGACCTCGGCAACACGCCGGACTGGCCGTTGGCGCCGGACGCGGCCTGGCAGCGCCGGGCCGCGGGGCACGGCCCCGCGCCGCTGACCCAGAACTGCTCCGGCAAGCACGCGGGCATGCTCGCGACGTGCCGGGCGGCGGGCTGGCCGACGGACGGGTACCTGGACCCCGGGCACCCGCTGCAGCGGGCCGTCGTCGCGGTGACCGGCGAGCTGACCGGTGCGCCCGTCGAGCACGTCACGGTCGACGGCTGCGGAGCGCCCCTGCTGTCGACGACCCTCACGGGCCTCGCGCGGGCCTTCGCGACGATCGCGACGGCCGCCGCCCGCGACGACGGCTCGGCGCCCGCGCGCGTCGGACGGGCGATGGCGGCGCACCCCTGGCACGTCGGCGGGACGGGACGTGACGTCACGGCCTTCCTGACGGCCGTGCCCGGGCTCGTCGCCAAGGACGGGGCCGACGGGGTGTACGCGGCCGGGCTGCCGGGCGGCGGCGCCGTCGCGTTCAAGGTGCTCGACGGCGGCGGGCGTCCGCGCCCCGTCGTGCTGGCCGCCGCGCTGGCGCTCGCGGGCGTCGACCCGGCGCTCCTGGCGGACGCCGCTCGCACGCCGGTGCTGGGGCACGGGCAGCCGGTCGGTGCGGTGCGCGCGACGTTCGGCCCCGACGCGTGAGCCGGCGGCCACGGTGAGGGCGGTCGTGCAGCGCGTCACGCGCGCGGCGGTGCGGGTCGAGGGGGAGGTCGTCGGCGCGATCGACCGGCCCGGGCTGCTCGCGCTCGTCGGCGTGACGCCCGGGGACGGCCCGGAGCAGGTCGAGCTGGTCGCCCGCAAGATCGCCGAGCTGCGGATCCTGCGTGACGAGCGCTCCGCCGTCGAGGTCGGCGCCCCCGTGCTCGTCGTCAGCCAGTTCACGCTGTACGCCGACGTGCGCAAGGGCCGGCGTCCTACGTGGAACGCCGCCGCCCCCGGGGCGGTGGCCGAGCCGCTGGTGGACGCCGTGGTCGTGGCGCTGCGGGCGCGCGGGCTCGAGGTCGCGACCGGGCGGTTCGGCGCCGACATGGCCGTCGAGCTCGTCAACGACGGACCGGTGACGATCCTCGTGGCGTCCGAGCCGACCGGCTGAGGCGCCGTCCACAGGTTGCACGGTCCGGTGCGACGCGCGGCACCCGCCCGGCCGGCGCCGCGTCGGGCGCCGCTCCGGCAGTCCGACGGGTGCCCCGTTGCCGAGCGTTCCTGCAGGTGAGAGCCGTGCGCGGCGGCACCCACCCCGTGCTTAGCCCTGCCCTGCCCGCGCCGCAAGGGCCTGGGGGACCGTTTCTCGTCCACACCCTGTGTCCACAGCCGCGTCCACAGGGTGACCAGCCAACTCACCCGTGAGCCACAGGGCTGTGGACGCAGGGTGTGGACACGCGGACCAGGTTCACCCGGTCGCGCGCCGGGACGGCGCCCGGCCTAGCGTGGGCCCATGACCGACCGGACGACGCTGCCGCTGCTGCCCGACGACGCGCTCACGCGCGTCCTGTGCGTCGTCGCGCACCCCGACGACCTCGAGTACGGCACGTCCGCCGCGGTCGCCGCGTGGACGGCCCGCGGCGTCGAGGTCGCGTACCTGCTGCTCACGCGCGGCGAGGCGGGCATGGACGCCCTCGAGCCCGCGCAGGCCGCCGAGCTCCGGGTCCGCGAGCAGGTGGCCGGCTCGCACGCGGTCGGCGTCACGCAGGTCGAGTTCCTCGAGCACCCGGACGGCGTGCTGCAGTACGGGCTCGGGCTGCGCCGCGACGTCGCCGCCGCGATCCGCCGCACCCGCCCCGACGCGGTGCTCACCACCTCGTGGGCCGAGGAGACGCCCGTGGGCCTCAACCAGGCCGACCACCGCGCCGCGGGGCTCGCCGTGGCCGACGCCGTACGCGACGCCGGCAACCGGTGGGTGTTCCCCGAGCTGCTCGCCGAGGGCCTCGAGCCGTGCCCCGTGCGCTGGCTGCTCGTGGCCGGGGACCCGCACCCCACCCACGGCGTCGACGTCACCGGTGAGCCGCTGCGACGCGGGATCGCGTCCCTCGAGGCGCACCGCGAGTACCTCGCGCTGCTGCCGTGGCACCCGGCCCCGGCCGAGCTGATCCCGGCGGTCACGGCCGAGCAGGGCCGGCACGTCGGCGTCGAGCACGCCGTGACGCTGCGCGCGATCGACCTGCAGGCGCCGCCCCCCGTGCTGCGGAGCACGTCCTGACCGGCACGACGCCCGCGGCCGTCCTCCTCAGCCCAGCCGCAGCAGCGCCCGCAGCGTGCGGACCACGCCGTTGTCGTTGTTGGACGGCGCGACGAACCGCGCACGGGCCCGCACGTCGGGGTGCGCGTTGTCCATCGCGAACGACCAGTGCGCGGCCTCGAGCATGCCGATGTCGTTGAAGTAGTCGCCGAACGCCACGGTCTGGTCCGGGCCGACCCCCAGCGCGCGCTGCACGTCGCGCAGCGCGTGGCCCTTGTCGGCGTCGGGGCTCATGACGTCGACCCAGTGCTCGCCGCTGACCAGGACGCGCGCCACCCCGCCGAACCGGGTCAGGGCCGGGCCCGCGCCGGTGTCCGCCGGGCCGAAGTCGTAGACCGCCACCTTGAGGACGGTGTCCTCGACGGCCGTCAGGTCGGGCACCTGCTCGAGCAGGGCGTAGTACGGCTCGCACTGCGCCAGGAACGGCGCGTCGGTGCGCTCGACGTACGCGCTGCGCAGCCCGCACAGCACGACGCCCAGGTCGGCGCCGGCTGTGGTCAGCCGACGGACCCGGCGCACGACGTCCCGTGCGACGCGGGCCTCGAGCCCGTGGACCGCCAGCGCGGCGCCGTCCCGCACCACGTGCGCACCGTTCTCCGCCACGTACACCAGGTCGTCGCGGCCCATCTGCCGGCGCAGCGTCGCGTACTGACGACCGCTCGCGGGGCAGACGGTCACGCCGCGCGCGACGAGCGTGTCGAGCAGCGGCCAGAAGGACGGGTCGATGCGCTTGGCGTCGTCGAGCAGCGAGCCGTCCATGTCGACGGCGACGAGACGCACGTCGGGGACGACGGCGAGGCGGGGCAGATCGATCGGGGGCACCGGATGATCCTCGCACCGGCTCACCGGTTGCGGCGCCCGCCGCCACCGCCCGCTCGCGGACCCCGCCCCCGACCGGGCGACCCGGGCCGCGCGACCCGGGCTGGATCGCCCTCCCGAGGGCCGCGAGGATGGGCGGATGACGGGAGACGACCGGCGGGTGCTGCGGGCGGGGCCGGGACCCCTCGACGTCGCGGGCGTGCTGCTGACGCCGGGCGCCGGGGCGACGCGCGAGCACCGCACGCTCGTCGCGCTCGACGAGGCCCTGACGGCGCTCGGCGTCGCGGTGCGTCGGGTGGACCTGCCGCGCGGCGCGCGGGCCGCGCCGGCGCGCGTGCGCGAGGAGGCGGACGCGTTCGCGGCGGACCTGGGGGTGCCGACGGAGCGGCTCGTGGTCGGCGGGCGGTCGTTCGGTGGGCGGATGTGCTCGGCCGCCGTCGCGGACGGGCTGCCCGTGGCCGGCCTGCTGCTGCTGTCCTACCCGCTGCACCCGCCGGGCCGGCCCGGGACGCTGCGCGTCGAGCACCTGCCGCGGATCACCGTGCCGGTCCTGGCCGTCAGCGGCGCCACCGACCCGTTCGGCACACCCGACGAGCTCGCGACGCACCTGGCGACGGTGGCCGGCCCGACGACGCTCGTCGTCGTCCGTGGCCCGCACAGCCCCGCGGACCCGCCGGTCGTCGCGGCCGTGCGCGCGTGGCTCACCTGAGCCGGTCCCCGCGGGGGAGCAGCGCGGCGCTCAGGGCCGCTCGTCGTCGCTCGCGAACCCCGGCCGGGCGGCTCGCTCCGCCGGGGACTCGAGCTCCTGGAAGAAGGTGATCTCGAGCGACCCGGGCGCGCGCAGACGCGAGTTGAGGGACTGCCACGGCGTCCGCACGGGCGGTGCCAGCAGCTCGGCGCCGCCCGCCGTCGCGGCGTCCGTCGCGGCTGCCGCGTCGTCGACCTCGAACGCCACGCGCAGCGGCGCGCCGACCAGGCCGTCGGTCTCCACCTCGTCGATGACGCGCTTGTGCGCCGGGCTGGCGATCTCCAGGGTGGCGCGCCCGACGTCGAGGATGGCGACGCGGTCGTCACCGCCCTCGGCGAAGGCCGCGATCTCCGTCAGGCCGAGCAGGTCGCGGTAGAACGCGACGGCCCGGTCGTAGTCCTGCGCCTCGACGACGAGGCGGAGCTGCGTGATGCGGGGTGAGCTCGTCATGGACCCATCATGGGCCGGTCGTCAGGGGGCGGCGAGCAGCCTCGCGACGAGCTCCGGCAGGGCCGCGTCGATCGGGTCGCGGAGGATCTCGTCGGCCAGGTGGTCGTACGCGGTCGGCTCGGCGTTGACGACGACGAGCCGTGCGCCCGCGTCGACGGCCAGCGGCACGAGCCCGGCGACGGGGTGCACGGTCAGCGTCGTGCCGACGGCGACGAACGTGTGCGCGTCGCCCGCCGCGGCGGCCGCGCGCTCGAGCGCGTCCTCATCCAGGCGCTCACCGAAGTACACGACGTCCGGCTTGAGGACCCCGCCGCACGTGGTGCAGCGCGGGTCCGGCTCGGCGTCCAGGCGCGCGAGCACGTCGCGCGTCGGCACCGTCGCGCGGCAGCGCAGGCAGGACGTGGTGGCGAGCGTCCCGTGCAGCTCGACCACCCGGTCCGGGGCGCTGCCCGCCGCCTGGTGCAGGCCGTCGAAGTTCTGCGTGAGCACCGCGAGGAGCGCGCCGGCACGCTCGAGGTCGACGAGCGCGCGGTGCGCCGCCGTCGGGCGCGCGTGCCACGCGGGGTGCTCCGCCCACGCCCGCCAGCCGCGCGCGCGGACGTCCGCGTCGCGCGCGTACGGGCCGATGTCGAGCAGGTCCGCCGCGGCCGGGTCGCGCGTCCACACGCCCTGCGGCCCGCGGAAGTCGGGGATGCCCGACGCGGTCGAGATGCCCGCACCCGTCAGCACGGTCACGGTCGGCGGGTCGTCGGCGTGCGGCACGGGCGCGTCCTCGTCGTCGGGGCCCGGGCGGCCCCGGGCTCCCGGCGAGCGTAGGACGCGCACGGCGTCAGGGCGTGCGGACGGCGTCAGGTCGTCAGGGCGGCGACGACGCGCTCGACGTCCGACGCGTCGTTCCACACGTGGAAGGCGAGCCGCACGCCGCCGCCGCGGCCGGCGACCCGCAGCCCCGCGGCGGTCAGGCGGGCGCGCACGGTGCCCGCGTCGTCGTCCGGCAGCGACACGATCGCCGACCCCGCGGCCGGCAGGCCCAGCCGCGCGCGCAGGCCGTCGGCGAGCCCGACGTCGTGGGCGTGCACCTCGGCGACGTCCACCCGGGCGAACGCCTCGAGCGCGGGCGCGGCGCCCACCCACGCCAGCCACGCCGGCGAGGTGTCGAACCGGCGCGCCCCCGGCGCGAGCCGCATGTCGGTCCCGTAGACCGACGTCCACGGGTCGGCACCCGCGTACCAGCCGGCCGCGAGCGGCCGCAGGCGCGCGTCGGCCTCGGGCGTCGTGGTGAGGAACGCGGTGCCGCGCGGTGCGCACAGCCACTTGTACGCCGAGCAGACGGTGACCTCGGGGCCGTGCGTGGCGGGGTCCAGCGGGTACCAGCCGGCGGCCTGGGTGACGTCGAGCACCCGCAGCGCGCCCACGTCGGACGCCGCGGCCCGCACCGCCGCGAGGTCGACGACGCGCCCGTCGCGGGACTGCACGAGCGACGTCGCGACGGCGTCGCACCCGTCGGCGACCGCGTCGGCCAGGTGCTCGAGCGGCACGGCGCGCACCCGCACGCCGCGGTCCGCGTGCGCGAGGAACGGGTAGGTCACGGACGTGAAGTCACCGTCGGGCACGACGACCCGCGCACCGTCGGGGAGCGCCGCCGCGACCAGTCCGACGAGCGGCGAGGACTGGGCGGCGATCGCGACCCGGTCCACGTCGACGCCCGCGATGCGCGCGTACGCGCTGCGGGACGCGGCGACGGCGAGGTCGTACGTCGCCGGGGTGGCGTGCCCGGCGGCCCACGCGTCGAGGGCGTCGCGCAGCGCGGCGGTCGTCGTCGTCAGCGGCAGGCCGGACGTCGCCGCGTCGAGGTACCCGGGGACGGGGGCGACGCGGGCACGCAGGTCGGCGAGGGGGAGCGTGGACGTGGCGGGGGAGGGGGCGGCCATGACGTCCACTGTGGCGAGGCCGAAGTCATCACACAACGACGACTTCAAGGGGGAACACATCACGCGGCGTTATGGTCGTCGGGTGGCCCGCCATCACCGTCCGGAGCCGGCCCTGCCGTCTCCCGCCGCACCGCCCGACCCCACCCCCCGCGTCCCTCCCGGCCTCACGCCCGGCGTCCTGCCCGGCGCCCCGCCCGGCGGCACGGCCCCCGCCGGGCTCGGCGCGCTCGACGTCGGTGCGCTGCGCATGGTCCAGGCCGTCGCCGAGCACGGCACCCTGACCGCCGCCGCCGCGTCCCTCGGCGTCGGCCAGCCGGCGGTGTCCCAGCACCTGCGACGCCTCGAGCGGCGGCTGGGGACCGCGCTGCTCGACAGGTCGGGGCGCAGCGTGCGCCTCACCGAGGCGGGGCGCGTGCTCGCCCGCCACGGCGCCACCGTCACGGCCGCCCTGCACGCCGCCGTCGCCGAGGTCGGGGCGCTCGCCGGGCTGCGCGCCGGCGTCGTGCGCCTCGTCGCGTTCCCCTCCGCGTGCGCGTCGCTCGTCCCGCGTGCGCTCGCGGACCTGCGCCGCCACCACCCCGGGCTGTCCGTCACCCTCGTCGAGGCCGAGCCGCCGGAGTCCGTCGGCCTGCTCGCGTCGGGCGACGCCGACGTGGTCCTCACGTTCACGTACGAGCCCGGCGGGCTGCCCGACGACGACCGCCTCGCCCACCGCCACCTGCTCGACGACCCGACGCTCGTCGCGCTGCCCGCCGAGCACCCCGCGGCCGGCGCGCGCACGCTCACGCTCGGCGACCTCGCCGACGAGACCTGGATCGCGGGGTGCCCCCGCTGCCGCGGGCACCTCCTCGCCGCCGGCCGGGCCGCCGGGTTCGAGCCGCGCGTCGCGTACGCGACCGACGACTACCCGGCCGTGCTCGGCCTCGTCGCGGCCGGCCTGGGGGTCGCGGTGCTGCCCGGCCTGGTGCGCGGGACGGCGGCCGGCGTGCCCGGTGTGGTGCTGCGGCCCGCGGCCGGCACCTCGCACCGGCGCGTGCACGCCGTGTCGACCCCCGACCTGCTGCGCGTCCCCGCCGTCGCTGCGGTCGTGGACGCGCTGGCGCGCGCAGCGGGGTGATGCCCGCAGGCGCGGTGCGCCGGGGCCCCGCCCGCGCGACGTAGCGTGAGGGCATGGACCCGACCACCGGCCCCACCACGGCGCCCGGGCTGCCGCGCCCGGGCCGCGGCCGTGTCGTCATGCAGGTGCGCTGGTCCGACGTCGACCTGTTCGGTCACGTCAACAACGCCGCGTTCCTGCGGTACCTGGACGACGCGCGCTTCACGCTGTTCCCGCGCATGGGCGTCGACGAGGTCGGCGCGATGACGGCGTCGCTGCTGGTCGTCGTCAAGCACGAGATCGACTACCTCGCACCGATCCGGTTCCGGCAGGAGCCGGTCGTCGTCGAGGTGTGGGTGCCGCGGCTCGGGCGCTCCTCGGTGGACTTCGCGTACGAGGTCCTCGACGGCGCGGCGCCCGGGGCTGCCGTGGCGCTACGCGCCCGCTCGCGCATGGTGCAGCTCGACCGCGCGTCGCACACGCCGCGGGCCTTCACCGACGAGGAGCGGTCGACGTTCGCGGCCTTCCCGGGGGCGTCGCCGGACCTGCACCCCTGGTGACCTGTCCACGTCCCGAGACGCGCGCTGCGCGAGACCGGGCTGGTGTCGCTCACCCCGCGAGTGAGTGATCTGAGCCCGGTCTCGCAGCGGGCTCGTCCCACGACGTGGACCGGTGATCAGGCGAGGGTGACGGCCGTCAGCACGGGCGTCGGCGCGATCGCGAACCCGCCGAGCACGCCGGCGACGGGCTTGGACGGCGGCGGCGCGTACTCCGAGCGGGTCGACGTGCGCAGACCCGCGCGGACGAGCGCGGTCGCGAACGTCGTCGCCGCCGCCACGCCGTCGACGACCGGCACCCCGACCGCGGCGGAGATCCGGTCCGTGAACGCGGCCATGCCGGCGCACCCGAGCACCACGGCGTCCACGTCGTCGGCCTCGACGGCCGCGCGGCACGCCGCGGTGACGCGCTCGAGGGCGCCGGAGGCCGGGTCCTCCAGCGCCAGCACCGGGATGTCGCACGCGTGCACGGCGGCGCACGCCCCCGCGAACCCGTACCGGTCGAGCAGCTCGTGCGCCCGGCCGACCGTGCGGCCCAGCGTCGTCACGACGCTGAACCGCCGGGCGACCATCGTCGCCGCGTGGAACGCCGCCTCCGCGACGCCCAGCACCGGGCCGCGTGCGAGCTCACGGGCCGCGTCGAGCCCGGGGTCCCCGAAGCACGCGACGACGTACGCGTCGACCCCGTCGGCCTCGCCGAGCCGCACCTGCTCCAGGACGCCGACCGCGGCCAGCGCCTCCTCGTAGTGGCTCTCGATCGACGCCGGGCCCGTGGTGGGCTGCACGGCGTCGACGTGCACGCCGGGCCCCGCCACCGCCCGGGCGGACCGACCGACGAGGTCGGTCATCGCCCGGGTGGTGTTGGGGTTGACCACCCGGAGGCGGATCGTGCCGTCGGTCACGGCGTGCCCGCGGAGCCCGTCGGCCGGGCGTGCTGGCCGACGACCGCGGAGACGTCCTGGGTGCCGTCGGACACGTGCGGGTCGGACGCGTCGAGCACCGGGATCTGCGGGTTGCGGCGCTCGAGGAAGACGAAGACGGCGAACCCGAGCCCGCAGCCGACGAACCACGAGTACGACGCGATCCAGGTGACGTCGAACAGGCCGAGCGACGCCGCGAGCTTGGGCAGGACGGCGGTCGAGATCGCGACCAGACCGGCCCCGACGACGGTCGCCAGCGCGTTGCGGTTGTAGCCGCGGGTGTACCAGTAGCGGCCGGTGGGGGCCATGGAGAACATGTCGTCGACGTGGATGCGCTGCTTGCCGATGACGTAGTACGCGGCGATGAGGATGCCGAAGAGCGGGCCGATGAGAGCGCCGAGGACGCCGAGCGTGTAGTGGATCGCCTCGGCGTTGTTGTACCAGTTCCAGGGCGTGAGGAGCACGGAGCCGACGGCGGCGATCATGCCGCCGGTACGCCACGAGATCCGCTGCGGCGCGACGTTGGAGAAGTCGAACGCGGGGGCGATGAAGTTGGCGACGATGTTGATGCCGACGGTCGCGATGACGAACGTCAGGCCGCCGAGCAGGATCGCGAACTCCGTGTCGATGGCCTCGACGGTCTCGATCGGGTCCGTCAGCAGCTCCCCGAACACCGGCACGGTGGCCGACGCGCACACGACGGTCAGCAGCGAGAAGAACAGGAAGTTGACCGGCAGGCCGAGGAAGTTGCCGCGCTTGACCGCCTCGAAGGACCGCCCGTAGCGCGAGAAGTCGCCGAAGTTGAGCATCGGGCCGGAGAAGTACGACACCACCAGCGCGATGGCCGAGAACATGACGGGGATCGACGCGGCGAACGTCAGGGGCGGGCCGGAGGACAGGTTCAGCGAGATGTTCTCCCAGCCGGCCTCGGAGACGAGGTAGATCGCCAGGACGATCATGACGACGTACACGGCCGGGCCCGCCCAGTCGATGAACTTGCGGATCGACTCCATGCCGTTCCAGAACACCGCGGCCTGCGCGACCCACAGGATCGCGAAGGAGATCCAGCCGAGCGTCGACAGCCCGAGGAACGAGGTCTCGAGCAGCCGCGCCGAGCTCGGGACGAACTTGAGGAAGATGATGTTGAGCGCCGCCGACGCGAGGTACGTCTGGACGCCGTACCAGGCCACCGCGATGAGGCCGCGGATGACGGCGGGGATGTTGGCGCCGAGCACGCCGAACACCGCCCGGTTGATGACCGGGTAGGGCACCCCGGTCCTCTGGCTGGGCTTGGCGACGAGGTTGCAGAACACCTGGACGATGACGATGCCGACGACGAGCGACACGAGCACCTGCCAGGACGCGATGCCGAGCGCGAACAGCGAGCCGGCGGTCACGTAGCCGCCGACGCTGTGCACGTCGGACATCCAGAACGCGAAGATGTTGTACGACGACCACGTCTGCTTCTTCAGCGGGGCGAGGTCCTCGTTGGTGAGCCGCGGATCGTACGTCGCCTTGATCTCCACGGCGTCGCCGGGCGTGCCCGCCGGCTGGAGGACGTCGTGCGGGCTGGGGGCGTCGGCGGTGGCGACGGGCCCGTCCGTAGGGACGGCAGGGGTGTCCTGGGGAGCTGTCATGGCGGTCCTCGCACTCGGGACGTCGGGGAGGGGGAGAGGTGCGTGGTGCGGGCACTCGGGTGCGTGGTCGGTGCGGCCCGACCGGGCGGGACCACCCTTGGCCGAGGGTGGCGGATCACGTACCGTGAACGGTCCTGAAGCAGGGGCTCCCGGACTGTGCTGCGGCGTGAATCTATGGCTTCACAAGAGGCGACGGGTTTCACCTGTGTGAACTTCCTGCTTCACGCCTGATGGACGCTCGACCAGGGAGGGATGCCGTGAGCACCGCGCCGGACACCGGGAGCCTGCTGGCGTCCTTCGACGCGGAGCAGCTCGGGGCGCGGCTGCGCGGGCTCCGCGAGGACCGCGGTCTCACGCTGCGCGAGGTCGGCGGCCGCCTCGGCATCTCGGCCAGCGCCGTCTCCCAGATCGAGCGCGGCGTCCTGCGGCCGTCCGTCAACCGCCTGTTCGAGCTGGTCACCGCCATGGACGCGACGCTCGTCGACGTCTTCGGCGGCACCTCCGGCACGCCGGACCTGGAGCTGTCGACACCCGTGCCCGACGGGTACGTCGTGCGGCGCGCGGTCGAGGTGGAGTCGGTCACCCTCGAGGGCGGGGTCGTCTACCGGCGCCTGTCGCCCGGCATCTCGCACGACGTCGACTTCTTCGAGTCGACGTACCCGCCGCACACCGTCGCCGGCCGTGCGCACGAGCTCGTGACGCACGTCGGGTACGAGATCGGGACCGTGCTGCACGGTGAGCTGACCGTCGACTTCAGCGACGAGCGGGTCGTCCTGCGCGCCGGCGACACCATCTCGTACGCGTGCTCGACACCGCACCGCCTGAGCAACCGCTCCGACGGGACCACGGTGGCGACCTGGCTCATCGTCCACCCGGGCGCCGCGCGCTGACGCCCGCCGGGCGCCCGCGCCCGGGGGGTCAGGGGGTGGCGTCCAGGCGGGCCGCGACGTCGGGCGGGAACCCGCCCGTCGCGAGCGGGCCCCAGCGCTCGGGGGTCACGCGGATCAGGCTCTTGCCCTGCAGCCGCATCGCCGCGCGGTACTCGTCCCAGTCGGGGTGCTCGCCCGCGATGCAGCGGTAGTAGTCGACGAGCGCGTCCTCGGCCTCGGGCAGGTGCAGCACCTCGGCACGCCCGTCGACCTGCACCCACGGGCCGTCCCACTCGTCCGACAGCACGCAGACGCTCACGCGCGGGTCGCGCTGCGCGTTGCGGGCCTTGGCGCGGTCCGGGTACGTCGAGACGACGATGCGGCCCGCGTCGTCGACGCCACCGCTCACCGGGGACACCTGCGGGCGCCCGTCCGTCCGCGTCGTCACCAGGAGCAGGTGGTGCCGCGGGCGGACGAACTCCAGGAGCCCGGCCAGGTCGACGGTCGTGGTCGTCGCGATGCTGCGTGCCATGCCCCGACCCTACGACCGGGCCCGGCGGCCCGGCGGCCCGGACCGGCGCCGGGGTGTCCGGACTGTGCGGGATCGTCCGGAGCGGACCCCGGCGCGTGACCCGGCGGCACCGCGTGCGTGAGCATCACCACCGGAGGGTGCGGTCCACGCACCGGCACGACCCGCGGCCCGCCGCGGCAGCACAACCTGGAGGACGCTCATGGGACCGATCCGACGCCTGGCGGCCGGGGCCGTCGTCGTCGCGCTGCTCGCGGCAGGGTGCACGGCCGCCGCCGACGAGCCGGAGCAGACCGCGACGCCCGCACCGTCGCCCACCGCCGACGCCGGGCCGGGGAGCCTGACGATCCGCTGGCTCGCGTACTCGCCGGGCGGCGAGGGGTCGGTCGGCGAGACCGAGCTGACCCGCACGCCGCTGGACGACGGCGACTTCCGCGTCGAGTTCTCCGAGAACGAGGTCGGTGGCATCGGGCCGTCGGCGCAGGCGGGCGCGTGGAACGCGGCGATCGTGTCCACGCTGCTGCTCGGCATGCCGCTCAGCGGCGAGTTCCGGTTCGCGACCAGCGGCAAGGTCGACGGTCCGAGCGCCGGTGCGCTGACCACCGCCGGGCTGATCGCGCTGCAGCGCGGCGACGAGATCCTCGACGACGTCACGATGACCGGCACCATCAACCCGACCGGCACGATCGGCCCCGTCGGCGGCATCCCCGAGAAGGTCCGGGCCGCCGCGGCCGAGGGCTTCACGAGGGTCCTGGTGCCGCTCGGCCAGCGCAACTCCCCGGACCAGGCCGGCGAGGTCGTCGACGTCGTGCGGCTGGGGGAGAGCGAGGGCGTGGACGTCATCGAGGTCGGCGACGTCTACGAGGCGTACGGGCACCTCACCGGCAGCCCGCTGGGCGCTCCGCAGCTCGGCGCGGACCCGCGCCTGTCCAACGTGTCCTACGACAAGGTGGCCGCGCAGGTCACCACGACCCTCGCGCGCTACGACACGGCGTTCCGCCGGTTCGAGGCGCTGCCGGGACCCGTGCGGAACATGCTGGTCGGCACCGGGCTGCTCGACGTGGCCACGTCCGCGGCCGTCGAGGCGCGGGACCTCGCCCAGCAGGGCCAGCAGGCGGGCGCGTTCCTCTCCGCGCAGGAGGCCGCGATGATGGCCGAGACGCTGGTCGGCGCCGGCGAGTGGCTCAACCCGCTGTACACCCAGGGCCTGCCGGGCCTGACCCTGCTGTTCCAGGCGGCGCTCGACGTGAGCCCGACCACGGCACGCGTCACCGGGTTCCTCGACCAGCTGTCCACGTACTCCCCGCGCTCGGTGACCGACGTCGAGGGCCTGGTCAACGCCTACTCCGGGGCGTTCGACGCCTACGTGCTGCTCGTGTTCGCCCACGAGCGGATCGCCGCCGTGGCGGCGCAGAACGAGGCCGGCGGGTACCTCGACTTCGAGACGCTCTTCACCGACCTCGCCCAGCCCCTGCTGTACGCGCGGCTGGCCGAGACGATGGTGACCTCGACGCAGGCGACCTTCGAGCTGGGGCGCGACAACCCGGGCGTGCCCGTGGACGAGGACGTCGACCTGGAGTCGGTCGGCGACTTCTTCCGCCGGGGGGCCGACGCCAACCACACCGCGTTCCGCGAGATCTTCGTCGTCCCGCTCGCGCAGCAGTACGGCACGACGGAGGAGGACGTCCTGGCCCGGCTCGCGGGCAACGACATGGCCGTCGCGTTCGCGACCGTCGAGCGCAACCTGCTGCCCGTGATCGAGCAGTACATCGGTGAGGGCAAGCCCAACGCGCACTACGCCGCGCTCGCCTACGGCGTGACCAACTACGTGCGCAACGCCGGCCTCATCGACAAGTACTACAACAACGCCGAGCTCGGGCCGGACCTCACGATCGTCGGCGTGCGGTGGCAGGCGGCGCTGAACCGGGCGCTCGACCTGGGCCGCCAGCAGCTGGGCAGCGAGATCACCGCGCTGCGGGACGACGACATCGACCCCGTCCTGAGCGTCGGCTCCTACGAGGCTGCCGGCGTCATGCGCAACGGCACCGACGCCGACCGGTTCGGGGCCGTCCGGCAGTACAGCACCGGGTTCGTCACCGCCCGCGTCGTGTCCTACCTGGCCGGGCGGGACGTCGCGGCGGACGTCACGGGCTGAGCGCGCCGGCCGGGTCCGCGGCGAGCACGTCCGCGGGCCCGGCCAGCGCCGCCAGACCGGCCCGTGCACGGCCCCCCTCGTGCGGGTCCTGCAGCGACGTGGCCAGCACGTCGGCGGCGCGGTACCCGGCCACCGCCAGGTCGTGCGCGCCGAGGTCGCGGTGCGCGTCGGCCAGGTTGTTCAGCACCGACGCCTCCAGGTGCGGGTCGCCGACGGACCGGGCCAGCGCCAGGGCCTCGCGGTGGTGCTCGACCGCGCGCGCCTGGTCGCCCGTGGCGCCCAGCGCCAGCCCCACGTTGGTGACGGCGTAGGCCATCGTCCGCTCGTCGTCCTGCGCGACGGCCAGCCGGTGCCCGTCGCGGGCGGCGACGAGCGCCTCGTCCGGGCGCCCGAGCTCGATGAGCACGTCGGACAGGTTCACCAGCGCGCGGGACTGGTCGTCGCCGTGCCCCACGGACGCGCTCTCCGCGGCCGCGAGCCGGTGCGCGTCGGCGGCCTCCGTCAGCCGGCCGGCGCGCCGCAGGACGATCCCCAGGTTGTCGCGCGTCATGCTCGCGCGGTGCACGCGCCCGGTCGCGAGGAAGTCGTCGACGAGGTCCGCGAACAGCTGCGCCGCCTCGTCGAGCCGTCCCGTCTGGGCGGCGACCACCCCGAGGGCCTGCACGCACTCCTCGACGTGCGCCCGCTCGCCGAGGGCCTCGAACCCGCGTCGCGCGGACGTCAGCAGGGCCGTCGCGTCGTCCCACTCGCCGCGCCACGCGGCCATGCGGCCCAGCGCGAGCGTCGCGCGCAGCACCCCCGCCTCGTCGCCCGTGGCGCGTGCGACGGCGCGCGCCCGCGTGTGCAGCACGTGCGCGGGCCGCCAGCGGGAGAAGTAGTTGAACGCCCAGGTCAGCGCCTCGGAGAGCTCGACGACCTGCTCCGGGTCGGGGTGCGTCCCGGGGTCGACCAGCAGCACCGCGTCGACCGTGAGCCGGTCCAGCCACGCGCGCGCCTCCGCCGGGCCCGGTGTCGGCCAGCCCTGCCGCGTGCGGCTGGTGTGCACGGCCTTGTCCTGCCCGAGGACGTGGTGCACGGCCCACGCGCGCTGCACCCACAGCTCGCGCAGCCGCGCGACGGCCTCCGTGCGCGCCGACGGCGGGTCCTCGTCCTGCCCGACCCCGGCGGCGAACGCCCGCACCAGGTCGTGCAGCCGGATCCCGCCGGCGGTGTCGCGCTGCACGAGGTGCACGGCCTCGAGCGCCGCCACGTCCCGCTCCGCGACGCCGTCCGTGCTGCCCGTGAGCGCCGCGACCTCCGGCACCGTCAGCGCGGCGCACGGCTGCGCCGCGAGCAGCCGCAGCGTGCGCGCCGGGCGCGGCTCCAGGTCGACGTACGACAGGTGGAACGCGGCCCGCACGCCCTCCTCCACGCGGGCCGTGCGCCGGCGTGCCGCGACGTGCTCCGCGTGGTCGGCGAGCGACCACGTGGGCGTCGCGGCGACGCGCCGTGCGGTGAGGTCCAGCGCGAGCGGCAGCCCGCCCAGCTCCTCGACGATCCGGGCGGCGCCGGTCGGGTCGGCGTCGACGCGCGCCTGCCCGGCGACCTGCCGCAGCAGCTCGTGCGCCGCGCGCCGGCCCAGCGGGCGCAGCCGCACGCGCTCGTGCGGGACCCCGGCCGGCAGGGTCAGCCGGCGGCGCGACGTCACGACGAGGCGCAGGCCGTCGGTCCCGGCGAGGGCGACGACGTGGTCGGCCGCGGGCACGTCGTCGAGGATCAGCAGCACCCGGCCGCCCGCCAGGTGCGCGGCCAGCGCGGCGCGCGCGGTGGCCACGTCGGCCGTCGGGGGCAGGCGCACATCCAGGTGGCGGGCCGCGGCCGCGACCACCGCCATCGGCCCGGCCGGGCGGCGCGAGGCCGACGACCCGTCGACGTCCAGGTGCAGGACGCGCTCGGCCGCGCCCGCCGCCACGAGGTCCTGGCCGACGTGCCGGGCGAGGGTCGACTTGCCGACGCCCGCCATGCCCTCGACGAGCACCACCGGCACGTCGCGCTCGCGCACCGCCCGCCGGACGACCTCGAGCTCGCGCTGACGCCCGACGAGCAGGCCCGGAGCCTCGGTCCGCAGCCCGCTGCCGTGCGCGGCCTCGGTCCAGCGCCCCTGCGCGCCGTGCAGGCCGACCCCCGCCAGCCACGCCGCGGACTCCTCCGCGGTGAGCCCCAGGGCCGCGACGATGTCACCGACGAGCGTGACGTCGACCCGCCGCCGTCCGGGGCGGAAGCAGTCGTACACGGTGCTGCGGGCCGGTACGTCGCCGGGCTCGCCGCGCGCCGCCCGGCGGGCGCCGATGCGCTGGGCGATCTCCGCGAACGACGGCGAGCCGACCTGCCGACGCAGGGCGCCGAGCTGCTCCGCGACGACGTCGAGCTCGTCGGGTCGAGCCATCGGCGACCTCCCGCGTACCCGTGCTGGACAGGCGGCCCACCCTAGTGACCGGGTCCGCGTCCGGGCGTCGCTGACCACGGCTTTCACCCGCCCCGTCCGCCCGGGCCCGTCCGCCCGCCCGGCGGCCCGCGGCTGGCGGCCGCGGCTGGACACCCGGCCGGGTCACCACCGTCCGGGGGTCCAGCCCCGGGACAGTCGGCCGTCGAGACCGGGCTGGGTGGCCGGTACGGGTCGAGAACGCGACCCGGCCCGGTGTCGACGTCGTCGTGTCCTGCCATCCGAGACGGCGACGACGCCGTGCCCCGGGGGGCTGTCGGTGGTGCGTGCCACGATGCGGGGTATGTCCGAAGCCGAGCACACGCACCACGCGATCGACTACATCGAGCTCGCGGCGAGCGACCTCCTCGCGGCGAAGGCGTTCTACGGCGCCGCCTTCGGGTGGACCTTCACGGACTACGGTCCCGGCCCCGCCTACGTCGGGATCCACCGTTCCGGCGGCGGCCCGGCCGAGGCGGGGGGCTTCCGCCTGGACGACGAGGTGCGCCCCGGTGGCCCGCTCGTCCTGCTGTACTCGTCCGACCTCGACGCGAGCGCGCAGGCCGTCCGCGCCGCGGGGGGCACGGTCACCGAGGGCCCGTACGACTTCCCCGGCGGTCGCCGCTTCCACTTCCGCGACCCGAGCGGCAACGAGCTCGGGGTGTGGGCCGCGGGGTGAGCGGCAGCGGCGGCCGTACCCCGCGCGGGACGTGCTCCACGAGGACGGAGCCCCGGGCGCGCTGACGATCACGTCGACCACTCCGTGGACCGGCCGCTCCCGGTGGCCGTGAGGCCCGCCATGGGGCCGTGACGGGTACCGCGACCACGACGACGAGCCACCCGTGTGACGTGCCACCGGTGCGGCGTGCCACCGGCGCGGCGGTGGTGACCGGTTGCGCACCGCAGCGCGTGCGCGGGTAGGTGGAGCGCCGGGCGGGTGTCAGCCGGCGGAGGTGGCGGCGTCCTGCAGGCTGCGCCACGTGCGGTAGTGCTGCACGGCGACGCCCTCGTAGCCGGGTGTCCCGGCCAGGGCGTCGCGGACCAGGGCCGTCTCGGTGAGCAGGGCCGCGAGCCCGTCGTCCCCGAACGTCCACTCGGCGCCCCCGGCGACGGCCGGGGTGTCCGTCTCGACACCCACCGTGAACGGCAGGCCGGCTGCCACGGCGGCGGCCACCGCGTCGGCGGAGAGCGCCAGGATCCCATCCGGGCCGTGCGCGTGGTCGACGAACGCGACGATCTCGACGCGGTCGGCGCGTGCCATGGCGGCGTCGGCCACCGTGCCGGTGCCCCACGGCTCCCACGCCAGCCAGTAGGGGACGTCGACGCCCAGCCCGACGCCCGGCGGCAGCGCGGCCCGCACGGTGTCGAGCACCGCCAGCCAGCGCGTCACCGAGCCCGCGCGGTCCGTGAACCACTCCGGTCGCGTCCACGGCTCGACGTTCAGCTGGACGTGGTCGACCGCACGGCCGTGCGTCGCCGCCTGCATCCACTGCACCGCCAGCGCCGGCTGCCCGAGCCACGGCGCGTCGCCCCCCAGCACGCCGACGGTCGCGCCCTCGGCGCGCACCGCGGCGACCGTGTCCGTGAGCCAGGCCGCCACAGGCCCCTCGTCCGACGCCCACGGGGCCGAGACGTGCACCGTCGTCAGGCCGTGCTCGCGCACGAACGCGGCGAGCGTCGCGGTGTCCGCCGGCGCGTAGCCCGTGCCGCGCACGTCCACGGCGTGGTCGAGCGGGTTGTCCCAGACCCACATCGCGCTGATCGCCGGGGCGTCGGCGTGCGCGGCGGTCGCGGCGCCGGGGACCGCGGCGAGCAGCACGGCGGCGGCCAGCGCGGCGCCCAGCACGGGAGAGGTCGTGCGTCGACGGGACGGGTTCATGGCGGCGGTCCGTTCGTCGGCGGTCGGGCACCCCATGATGCGCCGCGCGGCGCCGACCGTGCGCCCGACGGAGGTCCCCGCGGCCGAGGATCACCCGGTGGTCCCGCGCGTCGGTGGTGCCTGCCACCATGGGCCCATGGACACCGACACGTACTGGCAGCTGGTCGAGGACGCCCGCGCGCGGGCACGCGGCACGCAGGCGCCCGAGGTCCCGCTCGACGCGGACGACGTCGCGGCGGCGCTCACGGACCTGCTGGTCGAGCGGGGTCCGGAGGTGACGCTGGAGGCCGACGCGGCCTACGACCAGGTCGTGGCGGGCGCGTACGGCAACCGCCTGTGGGGCGCGGCCTACCTCATCGGCGGCGGGTGCTCCGACGACGGGTTCGACTACTTCCTCGGGTGGCTCGTCGCGCAGGGGCGGGCCGTCCTCGAGGCCGCCGTCGCCGACCCCGACTCCCTGGCGGACGTGGTCGACGCGGACACCGAGGCGGAGTCCGAGGACATGCTGGCGGCCGCGTGGGACGCGTACGAGCGGCTCACCGGCGAGGAGCCCCCGACCGCCGAGGAGGACCCGACCGACGACGACCCGACGTCCGCGGGTGCCGCGGCGCCCGAGGACCCCGACACCCCCGCCGACGACGAGTGGGACTTCGACGACGACGACGAGATGCGCGCGCGCTACCCGCGCCTGGCGGCCCTGTTCCTCGACGCCTGAGCCCGACCGGGGCGTCGAGCGGCGTCCCCGCGTCACCCGGTCAGGGCGTCGAGGACGGCCTTCGCTGCGGCCGGGACCTCCCGCACGTGCCACCAGGCGGCCCGCACCGGGCGCACGCTCTGCGCGGAGACACCGACCCCCACGGCGTCGACCCCTGCGGCCCGGCACGAGAACAGGGCCCGGCGCAGGTGGTAGTCCTGCGTGACGACGACCGCGGCGTCGACGTCGAACAGGTCGTGCGCCCGGACGCAGCTGGCGTGGGTGTCGACGCCCGCGTCGTCCTGCAGGATCGCGCCGGACGGGACACCGTGGGCGATCAGGTGGTCCCGCATGGCCCCGGGCTCGTCGTAGTGGGGACCGGAGCGGTCGCCGCTGACGAGGACCGCCTGCACCACGCCCCGCTCGTACAGGTCGACGGCCGCGTCGAGCCGTCGCCGCAGGTACGGCGACGGGGTGCCCGCCGAGGTGAGGCCTGCCCCCAGGACCAGTGCGACGGGCCGGTCGGGCACGCGCACCGGGTCGGGCACCACGTGCGCCTGCCCGACGCCCTGCACGACGAGGAACGGTCCCAGCACGACGGCGACGGTGAGCACCGTCAGGACGGCGGCGGTGCGACGGGTGCGCAGCGGGTGGGGCACGCCGTCACCGTAGTGGGACGCCGGGTGGCCGGTGCCGTGTCGGTGCCGCCCTACACCTCGCCGGGCAGCGCCCTGCGCACCACGAGCCGCGTCCACGACCCGAGGTACAGCCGGTCGCCGTCCTGCAGCTCGTGCCGCTGACCGGCGGGGATCGGGTCGTCCGGCAGGGCCTCGCCGACGCGTGCGACGAAGGTGCCGTTGGACGACTGCAGGTCCTCGACCCACCACCGGTGACCGTCGGTGTTGAGCTGGCAGTGCCGCCGGGACACCCCGCTGTCCGCGCCGGCGTCGACCTGCGGGCGGATGTTGCGGGACGCCGACGGGCGCCCGACGAGCACGCTGCGCTCCCGCAGCGGGATGAGCACCGGCAGCCCGACCGACGGCATCGGGTCCTCCGCCTGCTGCGCGGCGTACCAGTCCGGGTCGACCCACAGCTCGGCCACCCAGGCGTCCGCACCGGGCGGGGGCGGGGCCAGGGGCCCGGTCGTGTCCGCACCGGCGGTCGACGGCGCACCGGGCACGGGTGCGGCCACCGCGGCCGGCGCCTCGAGCGGGTCCGGTGACGGGTCGTGCGGGTCGGTGGACGGCACGGGGAGGGGGGCGACGCCGCTGCCGAGGTCGAGGGACGCCGCCCGGGGCGCCGCCACCGGGGTGGCCCCGGTCGTGAAGTCGTACCCGCAGTTCTCGCAGAACAGCGCGGCCTGCGCGGCGGGCGACCCGCAGTGGGGGCAGGTGCTCGGCGTCGGGACCGCCGCGGTCGACGGGCCGGTGGAGGCCCCGCCCGCCGCCGACGAGCCGATCGGTGCACCGCACACGTCGCAGTAGTCGGTCGAGGCGCTCGCGTGCCCGTCGGGGCAGACGACGCTCATCGCCGCACCCGCGAGGTCTTGGTCGAGGCCGTGTCCAGGGCCATCTCGTCCAGCCGGGACGCGCCGCGCTTGAGCCGCACCGTGCCGTGCTCCTCGTCGTCGATCTCGACGACGCGCCGCAGCTTGGACGTCGCCTCGTCGTTGCCGGTCTCGGCCGCCAGCTGCACCGCGCGGCCCAGCTTGACGGTCGCGGTCGCCTCGTCGCCGGCGGCCTTGGCGGCCAGCCCCTCCTGGATGACGGAGGCGAGCTCGGCCTGCCCGGTGTAGTGCGCGACCTCGGGGCTGATGCGCGCCGTCAGCGACGCGTCGTCCGACCAGGCGGCCTTCACCAGGCCCGACGCGACGACCTCGTCCGCGACGGCGACCTGCACGCGCGCCGCCAGCTGCTCGGCCCCCACGTTCTTCGACGGCACCCGGACCGCGACGTGGTAGTCGCGGGACTCGTCGGCCCACGCCCCGGTCGGGTACGCGCCGATCAGCGGCGTCACGGCGGTGCGCCGGGACGTGAGGTCCTCGACCGTCGGGGCGACCTGCCGGACGAACAGGACCTGCCCGCCCTGCGGCGTCCACACGCGCAGCTGGGCGTCGGCGACCCCGCGGGACAGCGACGTGCGCAGCAGCGACTGGAAGTCCCGCGCGATGTCCGCCGGGTCGGCGATGAGCTCGACGGTGCCGAGCAGGGCCGTCGCGATCTCGCGCAGCTCGTCGACCTGCCACCGCTCCCCGACGCCGCGGGCGTCGCACTGGAACCGCCCGGTGACGGCCTGGATCGTCGACGTCAGCTGGGCGCGCGGCTCGGACTCGTTCTTGCCGTCGGTCAGCAGGATCGCGTGCCGCTGCGTCGCGGCGGGCTGGGTGGCGAAGATCTGGTCGGCCAGGCGCAGCCACGTGCTCATCGCGGTGCCGCCCTGCGCCCCGAGCCGGGACACCGCGCGCTTGGCCTCCTCGCGCGCGGCGGGCTCCATCTGCACGATCGCGACGGGCGCGTTCGGGTAGGGGAAGACGCGCTGGGCGACGTGGCTGCCGGACACGATGGCGAACCACGTGCCGTCGGGGATGTGGTCGACCGCGACCTGCGCGGCGTGCTTGGCCGCTGCCAGCATCGGGCCGGTCATGGACCCCGAGGTGTCGATCATGATGATCTCGGCGACGCCGCCGCCCGTCGTGGCCGCCCCGCCGACGCCCTCGGCGCTGACCGTGACGATCGCGTGGACGTCGGTCCCGCCGTCGGGCAGGAACTCGTTCTGGAAGACCTCGGCACGGAACGTGGCCACGCTTGGCTCCTCGGCGGTGCGGTGCTGTGGGGCGTCGGACGGGTGGTGCGGCTGGGCGGTCGATCGGGTCGGTCGGGTCGTCGGTCGGAAACCGGTCAGGGTGCCGGCGCGTCCGGCTCTCCCGGGAGGCTACCGGCAGGTCGCCGGCGGGTCGTGGGCGTGGTCCCGGCGTCGGCGACGTGCGTGTCGGGCGCGGGCGCCGGGCCGGCTGCGGGCGGTCCGGCGACGCGCGCGAGCGCGACGGTGACGTTGTCGTGCCCGCCGCTCGCGTTCGACCACGCGACGAGGTCGCGCGCGAGCGCCACGGGGTCCGCGCCGACGCGCCCCTCGGCGTCGCGCAGCAGGTCGGCGACGACCTCGGGCGCCGAGGCGTAGTTCCACAGGCCGTCGGAGCACGCGAGCACCCAGCCGGGGCCGTCGGGGCGGGCCGCGACCGTGCGTGCGGTGGTCTCCTCGGCGTCGGCACCCAGCCAGCGGGTGATCGCGTGCGCCTCGGGGGAGCGTTCCGCCGCGGCGCGGGACATGCCGCCGGCCATGAGCTCGGCGGCGACCGAGTCGTCCTCCGTGAGCTGCTCGGGGGTGCCCGCGTCGGGCAGCCAGTAGACGCGCGAGTCGCCCAGCCAGCCCGCGACGAGCAGCTGCGGGCTGACGACGGCGGCGACGAACGTGCACGACGGCGGGTCGGTGCGCGCGACGGCGTCGTCGACGGCCGTGCGGGCGGCGTCGTCGGCGCGGTGGCCGGACTCCACCAGCAGGCGCGACCACGCGGCGGCGTCGCCCGGCGCGACGGTGGCCGCACCCGCGACGAGCACGTCACGGGCGGCGGTCGCCGCGGCCTGGCTCGCGATGTCGGAGTCGGGTGCGGAGGCCACGCCGTCGCAGACGACGAGCACGCTGACGTCGCCGACCACCCCGAGGGCCATCGAGTCCTCGTTGCGGCGGCGGCGCACGCCCACGTCCGTGACGCCCGCGACGTGCGGGGCGGGCTGCTCCTCCTCGTGGTCGTGCGGCGCGGGCGCGCGGGCGCCGCACTGCTCGCAGTAGCCGTCGGCCGCCACGACGCCGCCGCACGCCCGGCAGCCGCCCGCGGCGGCGGTGGCGGCGGGGGAGGTGGCCGCTGCCGGCCCGTCCGGTGCCGCGGACCCCGCGCCCGCGCCCTCGTCCGTGGGCGTCGCGCCCGGGGACGTGAGCGGGGTGCCGCAGGACTCGCAGAAGCGCGCGCCGTCGGCCGCGGGCTCCCCGCAGGCCGGGCACACCGGGGCCGCTGTCACCACGCCGACCACCGCCGCACCTCGTTGGCGCGGTCGACGAGGGCCACGCGCGTCGCGCGGTCCTCGGTGAGTGCCGCCTGCTCGCGGTATGCCGCCTCGAGCGCGTCGGTGATCCCCACGCGCGTCGCCGGCGTGCCGTCGAGCGTGACGCCCGGTGCGGCGGTGCCCGTCCCCACGGCGTCGAGCGCGCTGGTGAGCACGTCCACCCGCAGCCCGGCACGGTCCGCCGGGTCGAGCGACACCGTGCGCACGGAGTCGAGCGCCGCGGCCAGCGACGTCAGGTCGTGGCGGGAGCGGGCGAGCACGCGCGCCCGCATGAGCCGCGCCTCGGGATAGGAGCTGCGCGTGGGCGTCACGAGGTCGAGCGCCGCCAGCGCGTCGTCGACGTGCAGCGACGCCATGCGCAGCCGGGCGAGGCCGAACGCGGCGGGTGCCGTGTAGTTCGCGTCGGCGTACGCGCAGGTCGCGTAGAGCTGCTCGGCGATGCCCGGCTCGTTCGACAGCTCGCAGGCGACCGCGAGCGCGAGCTTGGGTGCCAGCTCGCCCGGCACCTGCCCGTAGACGGCGTTGAACGACGCGCGTGCGGCCACGGCGTCGCCCGCGGCGAGCTGCGCCAGGCCCTGCGTCCACACGGCCCGCCACTCCCACGGGTCCTCGGCGAGGATCGCCTCGACCGCGGACGTCACCACCTCGGGTCGGCCCGCCTCGATCGCGGTGGTCGCGCGCAGCAGCCGCACCTCGACGGTCTCGTCCGGGGCGTCCGCGAGCGCGACGAGCCGCTGCTCGGGGTCGGTCACGTTGACGCCGGACAACCACCCCGCCGCCGGGTCGTCGGGGTCGACCTTGAGCGCCGGCAGCTCGTCCCACGCGAGGGGGCGCTCGACCTGGTCGGTCACGGGCGGCTCGAACAGCACGGACGCCGCGCTCGTCAGCGGCGGGTCGCCCGCGCCGCGGTCGGCGGCGACGACCTCGCGCAGCACCCCCAGCACCTGCGCGCGCATCTCGTCGACGGACCCGAACCGGTCCGACGGGTCCGGGGCGCACGCCTTGGCCAGCAGCCGGTAGAACGAGTCGTACCGCGCAAACACCGGCGTCTCGTCGACGGGCGGCAGCGCGGCGACGTACGTCGTGGTGTTCCCGCGGAAGTCCAGGACGAGCGTGGCCAGGGTCCGGCCGATCGTGTAGACGTCGGACGCGACCGACGGGCCGTCGGCCGGCACCTCGGGCGCCTGGTAGCCGACGGTGCCGTAGATCGCGGAGTGGTCGTCGTCGACGCGCCGCACGCCGCCCAGGTCGATGAGCTTGAGCGCGTCGCCGGCCTGGATGACGTTGTCGGGCTTGAAGTCGCAGTACAGCAGGCCGACGTCGTGCAGGTACGCGAACGCCGGCAGGACCTCGAGCACGAACGCGAGGGCCTGGTCGACGGGCAGCGGGTCGACGTGCCCGGCGGCCTCGCGGCGGTCGACGAGCAGCTCGCGCAGCGACCGCCCGCCGACGAACTCCATGACGGTGTACCCGTCGCCCTCGTGCTGGACGAAGTTGTAGATCTCGACGATCAGCGGGTGCTCCACGCGGGCGAGGAACTGCCGCTCGGAGATCGCGGCGGCCACCGCGTCCGGGTCGCCGCTGTTGAGCAGGCCCTTGAGCACCACCCACCGGCCGGAGACGTTGCGGTCGCGGGCCAGGTAGATCCAGCCCATGCCACCGTGCGCGAGGCACCCGGCGACCTCGTACTGCCCGCCGACGAGCGTGCCGGGCGTCAGGCGCGGGTCGAAGTCGAAGCGCGCGCCGCACGACGGGCAGAAGCCCTGCGTCCGGGCGGGCACGCCGTCGCGCCCGCGCCCCACGGGCTCGCCGCAGGCGGCGCAGAACCGCTTGCGCTCCGGGACCTGCGGGTCCGTCATGACGGCCTGCAGCGGGTCCTCCACGGGGGCGGGGGGCACCGACGTCAGTCCCGCACCGAGGCGGGCGCGGCGCAGCCGCGTCGAGGACGTACCGAGGCGGCGCGTCGCGCGCGAGCCCGTCGCCTGGGTGCGCGCCGACCCGAGCGCCGCCGTGGGCAGGCGCGTCGAGCTGGTGCGCCCGGTGCGGGTGGAGCCGGCGGGCTCCAGGTCGCCGCCGCCGGCGCCCGGGGTCGGCACCCCGGGGGCGATGCCCGTGCCGAGCATCGCGGACGGCGTGCGGGCCGCCGTCGAGCCGGCGGCCCCCGTCGCCGTGGCGGTGCTGGGTGGCGTGGTCGTCCCGGTGGTCGTGGACGTCGCACCGGCGGGCGCGGGCGAGCCGCACACGTCGCACCAGCCGTCCTCGTAGGTGCCGGTGCAGCCGGGCTCGCGGCAGGCGGTCGCGCTGGTCATCGGGCTCCTCCAGGTCCGCCCGGCAGGGGCCGGGCGAGGTGCTCGTACTGCTCGACGAGGGCACGGGCCAGGCCCACGTCGCAGGGGGTCGTCTCGACGGCGTCGCGGGCCTCGTCGTGGCCGGCGCGCACCGTGGGGGACGCGTCGCGGCCGTTCGCCGCCGCGGCTGCCGCCGCCTGCCCGAGGCGGTAGCGCAGCTCGGCGCGCTCGCGCAGCGGGTTGCTGTACGCGTCCTGCGCGGCGTCGAGCGCCCGGCGGACCGCGTCGAGCCGCGCGACGAACGCGTCGAGCGCGTCGCGGTCCTCGGGGACGGCGCCGAGGCGGGACACGTCGGGCACCGCGAGGCGCGGCGGGTGGGCGATCTCGCGGCGGCAGCGCTCGGCGAGCCCGTGCAGCGCGGGCTCGCGCCGCTCGAGCGCGGCGGCGGTGTCGTGCGCGTCCGCTCGCGCCCGGGCCAGGGACCGGCGCTGGGAGACGGCGACCATGAGGTCGCGCTCGGCGTGCGCGGTGCGCGTCTCGAGCTCCGCCAGGGGGCCCGACACGTCGCCGCCGCGTGCGGCCTGCGCGGACAGGCGCTGCTCGTGCTCGCGCAGCGACGTGAGCCGCTCGCGCGCGGCCACGTCGGAGCCCGCGAGGTCCTCGGCCCGCACCAGCGACGCCCGCACGCCCCGCAGGCGGGCGACCACGTCGGCGGTGTCGGGGTCGAACGCGAGGCGCGTGCGCAGCGCCGACACCATCGCGTCGCACAGCGTCAGGGCCTCGGGCAGCGACACCGGCGCCGCACCGGCCCGCGTGTCGACGCGTCCCCACACGAGCTGCGACATGCGCTCGCGCTCGACCTCCGTGACGCGCCCGTCGTCCCACACCGCCAGGAGCTCGTCCGCCCGGCGCCGCACCGACTGCCACACGGTGAGCGCGAGCACGACGTCGGGGGTGTACCGCTCGGCGTCGGCCGTCGCCTGCGCGGCCGTGTCCAGCGCGTCGAGGCGGGCGCGGCGGTCGTCGAGCCACGTCAGCAGGCCGTCGAGGTACGTCAGGAGGTCGCGCGCGGGGATCGCCTCGCCCAGGTGCCCGGGCGCGACGGGCGCGACGACGTCGGCGGACGGGGCAGCCATGGCGGTCGTCGTCACGACCGTCCGTACACGGAGGCCGGCGGCGCGGGCGCCGGGCCCAGGGCCTCGCCCAGCCAGCGGTCGTAGACCTGCGCCCACGTGCCGTCGGCCTTCATGCCGTCGAGGACCGCGTTGACGAACCGCACGAGGTCGACCTGGTCCGCCGCGACACCCACGCCGTACGGCTCGGCGCTGAAGGCCTCGCCGACGACGCGCGCGTACGGGTCCTGCGCGACGAACCCGGCCAGCACGGTGTCGTCACCGGTGATCGCGTCGACGCGTCCCTGCTGGAACAGCGCGAGGCAGGCCGAGTGCGTGCGCGCGCCGACGGGCTCGACGTCGTACTGCTCGAGGCGCTCCAGGGTCGTCGTGCCGTCGGGTGCGCACACGCGCAGGCCCGAGAGCTCCTCGATGCCCTGCGCGTCGGACTCCGTGCTGACCAGCACCTTCTGGCCCGCGGTGAAGTACTCGGCGGAGAACGCGATGTCCTGCCAGCGCTCGCAGTTCATGGTGAACGCGCGGGTGACCAGGTCGACCTCGTGGTCCTGCAGCACGGGGATGCGGTCGCCGGCGGTGATGACGCGGAACCGGATGGCGTCGGGGTCGCCGAGGATCGCCTGGGCGACCTGCCGGGCGACGTCGATGTCGAAGCCCTCGATCTGCCCGGTGAACGGGTTGCGCGCGCCCATCCGCAGGGTGTCCGCGGAGACGCCGACGAGCAGGTAGCCGCGGTCGCGGATCGCGGCCATGGTCGAGCCCGGGGGGATCTCGGTGCCGGTCGTCGGCGCGTACGACGTGGTCGCGTCGTCGCACTCGACGGCCGCGGCTTGCGCGCCCGCTGCGGCCGCCGGTGCGGCGGCGGCGTCCGTGGCCGCGGTCGTCGCCTGCGTGGCGCAGCCTCCCAGGACGACGGCGAGCAGCGCGGCCACCGCCAGGGCGGTGCGCGTGCGGGTCGTGGTGCGTGAGCTCATCGGTACTCCTCCCGTCGTGCGCGCAGCCCCGTCCAGGCCAGCACCGCACCGATCGCGCCGAGCGCCGCGAGGAGCCACCCGACCCAGGCGCTGCTGGTGCGCAGGCCGTCGGCGACGTCCGCGCTGCCCGCGTCGACGGCGGCCGTGAGGCTCGCGGACAGGTCGGCGAACAGCGCCGGCGAGGCCGCCGGGTCGTCGCTGGTGACGCGCGCGACGGCGCCGTCCCAGTCCCCGGCGTCGTCGAGCGCCCGCACGTCCTCGTGCGCGCCCACCCACGCGTCCAGCCGGTCGACGAGGCTCGGGTCGAGCCGGCTGCCGTCCCCGGCGAGCGCCTCGCGCGCCGCGGTGACGTTCTCGACGAACGACTCCTCGTACGCCGCTCCCGATCCGCGCCGGATCAGCGTGAACGCCTCCATCGACCGGGCGTCGTTGACCAGGGCGTACGCCTGCGAGGCCGCGACGGTCGCCGCGTAGGGCCCGTCGTGCACGTCGCTCGTGCGCGACGACGCGCCCCCCAGGGTCGAGCCGCCGACGACCGCGACGGCCAGCACGGCGACCGTCGCCGCGACCAGGCCGCCGTTGCACGTCCGCCGCGTGCGGCGCGCGACCCACACCTGGACCGCCACCAGCGCCGCGAGCGCCAGCAGCACGGCGGCGACCAGCAGCGGCGCGGCCGTGCGCACCGCACCGAGCTCGCCGTCGACGCGGTCCTGCTCGGCGGCGACCAGCGCGTCGAGCGCGGGCACGATGTCCTCGCGCAGCACCGTCGACGCCTCCTCGAGGTACGCCGACCCGACGGGGAAGCCCTGCCGGTTGTTCGCGCGCGCCTGGGCGACCAGGCCCGTGTACGTGGTGAGGTCGGCCGACACCTCGGCGAGCCCGTCGGCGCCGTCGGGACCGGTCGCGGCGAGCCGCGTCAGGGCGTGCGCCCCGGCGTCCACGGCCGCGTCGTAGCTCGCCCGCAGGTCCGTGGGCTCCAGCCCACCGACGAGGAACGCGGTGGTCGCCGCCGCGTCGGCCGCGACGAGCTGGTTGCGGGCGTCCTGCAGGCCGACGAGCTGGGCGGCGGACTCGCGCACGCCGGTGACGGCGGCGCCCTGGCTCGTCGTGCCCGTGAGACCGAGCAGGCCGGTCAGCGCGGTGACGACGACCGCGACGGCGCCCCACAGGCGCAGCCCGCCGGGGGTCGAGCGCCAGCCGCTGGTGGGCCGGGCGGCCGCGGGCGCGGCGGCACCGGGCGGCTGCGGCCGGCTCGGTGGCGAGGACACGACGGTCGTGGTCACGCAGGCTCCTCGGGGCGCGGGGCGGGGTCGTCGGGGCGCGGGGCGGGGTCGTCGACGCCGGACGGGCCGGGCACCGGCAGGTCGGGTGCCACGTCCTCGACGTCCGTCGCGAGGTCCTCGGGCAGCAGCGTGCGCAGCTGCTCGACCGTCGGCGTCGGGACGTCCCGCAGGCGCCAGGCGTGCCGCAGCACGGCACGGTCGAGGAGGTTGCGGGCGAGGCGTCCGTTGCCGAACCCCTCGTGCCGGGGCTGCGCGGCGACGATCTGCTCGACGAGGTCCAGCGCCTCGGGCGACGGCTCGAAGTCCGCCTTGCGGGCGGCGAGCGCGAAGATGTCGCGCAGCTGGGCGTCGGTGTAGTCGTCGAACGCGATCGTCGTGGCGAACCGGCTCTCGAGGCCGGGGTTGGTGGAGATGAACCGGGCCATCGGCAGCGGGTACCCCGCGACGATGACGACGAGCTCGTCGCGGTGGTCCTCCATGTCCTTGACCAGGGTGTTCACGGCCTCGGCGCCGTACTGGTCCTCCGCCAGGGAGTACGCCTCGTCGATGAACAGCACCCCGCCGAGGGCCGTGGCGACGACCTCGGTGGTCTTGGGTGCGGTCTGCCCCAGGTAGCCGGCGACGAGCTCGGAGCGGTCGACCTCCACGAGGTGCCCGCTGCTCAGCAGCCCGAGCGCGCGGTACAGCCCGGCGACGAGCCGCGCGACGGTCGTCTTGCCGGTGCCGGGGTTGCCGACGAACACCAGGTGCCGCGTCAGGGACGGGCGGGTCAGCCCGGCGTCGGTGCGCAGCCGCTCGACGCGCAGCACCTCGGCCTGCTGGCGGATCTCGCGCTTGACGCGGTCGAGGCCGACGAGCGCGTCCAGCTCGGCCAGCAGCTCCTCGAACGTCTTCTCGGGCGGCGCCTCGGGCGCAGGTCCCGTACCGGATTGCTCTCTCACGCCCGGGGTGGGGGTGCTCGCCCCCGCCCTGGTGGTGAGAGTGCGATCCAGCCCTGCGGAGTGTGCCCCCGCCCCGGGCGTGAGAGGGCGATCCGGCTCGGCCGTGCCGGCGGCGGCGCGCTGCACGGCGGCCGTGACCGACGCGGCCGCGACGACCTGCAGGCTCGGCTCCCCGAGGTCGCAGGCCGCGGACGCGACGTGGGCGAGCGCGTCGGCGTAGGCGGTCGCGTGGGGCGAGCGCGCGGCGACCAGCGACGTCAGCAGGTCGGTCGGGGCGTGGCGCCACCGGCGCGCCGAGGCGGCCGCGGCGAAGAACCCCGTGAGGTCGTCGTCGGCGCGCCCGACCGCCGCCAGCCACGCCGGGCCCGCGCCCGTGACGGACTCGGCCACGGCGGCGGCCAGCCGCTCGCCCTCGTCGCGCACGTCCGCCGGGGGCAGACCGGCGGCGGTCCCGGCGGCGACGAGCGCGTCGAGGACGCCCGGCAGGCTGGTCACGGTGCTCCCGTCCCGGGCACGTCCAGCGACGACTGCCCGAACTTCTCGGCGAGGAACTGCCCGTGCGCCACCAGCGCCTGCGCGTCGGCGCGGTACACGGCGTCGGAGATCTTCTCCAGCGTCACGGCCAGCAGGTCCAGCTGGTCGCACAGCAGCATCAGCGACGTCTTGCCGCGGGACACCACGCGACGGTCCGCGAAGTCGCGCGGCAGCCGCAGGTAGCCCTCGACGGCCTCGGGCAGGTAGCTCGTGGCCGTCGCGACCACGGTGTACGCCTGCCGGTCGCCCACGCCGAAGCGGTCGAGGCGCGGCACCATGTCCTCCACCGTGCCGGTGATGCGGTGCACGCGCGCGGTGACCGCGGCGGGCACGCGCCCCTCGATGCTCGCCTCGACGTCCCGCACGGCCGTCGCGATCTGCTCGGCCGTGGGGACGGGGTCCTCCTCGAGGACGACGACGTGCCGCGGGGTGCGCCCGAGCAGGCGCGCGACGAGGTCGCCGAGTGCGCTCACCGGCCGCTCACCTCCCCACCCGCGCGTGACACCCGGGCCGTCAGCGCAGGCCCAGGTCGAGCGACCCGCTGGCGACCTCGGTGCGGTCCGAGCGCGAGACCCGGTCGAGGTACTGCTTGGCCTTCGCCGTCTCGGTCTCCAGGACCCCGACGGTCTGCGCCATCGAGTCCAGCGCCTGCACCTTGAACGTGTCGATCGAGTCCATCGCGGCGAAGATGTCGGAGAACGACTGCTGCAGCTGCGGCAGCCCGATCGTCGCGCTCGCGGCCTGCTGCTGGATGACGACCGACTGCTCGCGCAGCAGCTTGGACGTCGAGGCGATCATGTTCGACGTCGTGGTGTTGAGCGCCGTGATCTGGTCGAGCACGAGCTTCTGGTTGTTCAGCGCCTGGGCGACGAGCACCGCGGTGCGCAGCGCCGAGACCGTCGTCGTCGTCGCCCGGTCGACGCCCTTGATGAGCTCGATGTTGTTCTTGATGATGATGTCGATCGCCAGGTAGCCCTGGATCGACACCGCGAGCTGCGTGAGCAGGTCCTGGTGCTTCTGCCGGACGTAGAACAGGACGTCCTCGCGCAGCGCCCGCGCGCGCTCGGGCTCGGTGACCTCGAGCTGCGCGATCTTCGCGGACAGCTGCGTGTCCAGCGAGCTCGCCACGTAGATGTACTGGTTGAGCCGGCCCATCGTGTCCCAGAGGTTCTGCTTCTCCAGGTTGAGCGCGGCGTTGTCCTTGCGCAGCTCGTCCTGGCCCCGGTACAGCGCCTTGACGATCGCGTCGATCTGCTTCTGCGACGACTCGTAGCGGCGGAAGTAGTCGGTCAGCGAGTCGCCGAAGGGCAGGAGGCCGAACAGCTTCTTGCCCACCGTCTTCTCGGACGGGTCCAGGTCCTCCACCGTGCGGCGCAGGTCCAGCAGGGACTTGGAGACCTGCGACGTGCCGGACACGCCGCCCTCGCGCAGCTCGCGCACCGGCACCTGCAGCAGCCGGTTCGACGTGTCGGCCGCGGCGCGCACGTCGCTGTCGCCCATGAGGCGCACGTCGTCGGCCTTGGCGGCGAACTCGGGCGAGCCGGCCTGCACGCTGTCCAGCCCGGCCAGGAACGCGCCGACCTTCGCGTCCAGGCCCGGCAGCGCGGCCGGGTCGACGCGGGGTGCCATCGCCGGGGCGTCGTGGGCGGCCACGGGGGCGACCGGGGCGGGAGCCTCGAGGGCGAACGCGGAGGCGGGCGCGGGCGCCTGCAGGGGGGTGGGCTCGGTCATCTCTGGTCCTCCGGGGGTGCGCACTCGCGTGCCGCTGCGCCGCTGCTGACGACCCTGGTCACGCTACCGGAACCAGGCGCGGCACCTGCACGAACGTCCGGGTGCAGATCTCGGTTCCCCGCCGGTCGGCGGGCCGGCCCACCCGTCCGGTCAGCGGGGCAGCGTAAGGACCTCGGCGCCGTCGTCCGTGATCGCGATCGTGTGCTCGCTGTGCGCGGTCCGGCAGCCCGTCGCGCTGCGCAGCGTCCAGCCGTCGGCGTCGGTGACGAGCCGGTCCGTGTCCGCCATGACCCACGGCTCGAGCGCCAGGAGCAGGCCCGGCCGCAGCGGGTAGCCCCGCCCGGGGCGTCCGGTGTTCGCGACGTGCGGGTCCTGGTGCATGGTCGAGCCGATCCCGTGGCCGCCGAACTCCGTGTTGACCGGGTAGCCGGCGGCGGTGAGCACGGTGCCGATGGCGTGCGAGAGGTCACCGGTGCGCGCACCCGGGCGTGCGGCGGCTATCCCGGCGGCCAGGGCGCGTTCCGTCGTGTCGATCAGCGCGACGTCCGCGGGGTCACGCGTCGCACCGACGACGAAGCTGATCGCGGAGTCCGCGGCGATCCCGCGCAGCGACACCGCGAGGTCCAGGGTCAGCAGGTCGCCGTCGCGCAGCACGTAGTCGTGCGGCAGCCCGTGCAGGACCGCGTCGTTGACGGCCGTGCAGATGTAGTGGCCGAAGGGGCCCCGCCCGAAGGACGGTGCGTAGTCGACGTAGCAGGACTGCGCACCGGCGTCGAGGATCATGGCCTGCGCCCACCGGTCGATCTCCAGCAGGTTCGTGCCCACCGTGGCCCGGCGGCGCAGCGCCTGCAGGATCCCGCCGACCAGGGCGCCGGTGTCCCGGGCGCGGTCCACCTCGGCGGGGCTGAGGATCTCGATCACGTGGTGCGCCCTTCTCGTCGTGCCGCCGGTGCGGCGTCGCGGCTGCTGCCCGACGTGGTCGCCGACGTGCAGGGACATCCTCTCGCGCGACGAACCCCGCACCCGCCCCGCACCCCCCGGGCCGCGCCCGGGCGGGTCGCGTGGTAGGCAGGCAGGCATGTGGTGCGACGGCTGGTCCGACATCGTCCGCGGGCTGCTCGTCGGGACCGCGGCGTACGTGACCCTCGTCGTGCCCCTGCGCGTGCTCGGCGAGCCCACGCCGGCAGAGCTCCGCCCGTGAACGGGGCCCTCGCGGCGGGCTGCGCGGTGCTCGGTGCGCTGGTCGCGGGCGCCGCCCTGCGCGACGTGTTCCGCACCCTGTGGCACCCATCCGGCGAGGGGAGGCTCACCCGGTGGGTGAGCAGGGTGGTGTGGCGCTGCGCACGCCGCTGCGGCGGGGCGGTGCTGGACGTCGCGGGGCCGCTCGTCATGGTGGCGGTGATCGTCGCCTGGGTGGGGCTGGTGGTGCTGGGGTTCGCCCTGGTCCACCTCGGGTGGCTCGGCCGTGACGGCTACGCCTACGACGCAGGGCTCGATGCGGACGCCGGCGCCCCGGTCGTCGACGCGCTCTACCTGTCCGCTGTGGTGCTGAGCACGCTCGGGTTCGGTGACATCGTGCCCACCGACGGGTGGCTGCGGCTGCTCACCGCCGGCGAGGCGCTCATCGGGTTCACGCTCCTCACGGCCGTCATCACCTGGGTCACCCAGGTGCAGCAGGCGCTCGCGCGGCGCCGGAGCTGCGCGCGCTTCCTCGTGGCGCTGCGTCGCACGGACCGGGAACGCGTGGCCGTCGTCCCCGGCTACGGCCTGCTCGAGCAGGTGGCGCGGGACCTGGCCGGCGTGCAGGTCGACCTGCAGCACTCGACGACGTCCTACTACTTCCGGGAACGGGACCCGCACGCCTCCCTGGCCGTCGCGCTGGAGGGCGCGGCGGAGCTGGCCGAGCGGGGGAGCCACGCGCCCGATCCCGCGGTGCAGGGCGCCGCGGCGCTGCTGGGCACGGTCGTCGACGACCTGTGCGTGGCGCTCGGCACGACGTTCCTGCGCCCCCACGGCACCGAGCGGGAGGACGTCGTGGCCGCGTACCTCGCGGACCACCGGCAGGACGGGCTCTGAGCGGCGGTCCTCATCGAGGACGCACCTGCCCACCCACGTGCGGCGACGACGCCATGACCACGAACGGGAGGAGCCGTCACTTCTCGCTGCTGTCGTGGTGGCGGCCCAGGGAGATCAGCTTCGCACCCGCGACCGCCGATCCGAGTGACGCGGCGACCAGCACCGGCCGCCGTGCGCCCGCATCGTTCCAGAGGGGGCGCGCGACCATCAGGACGACGGCGCCGACGAGGAGCGCGACGCCGAGGGAGATGACGACCACCGGGCGCGCGAGCAGGGAGGTGTCGGGACGAGTCACATCATCGATGTCTACTCGACCCACGTGCGCGGATCAACCGGCTCCGTCGACCCCGGGACCGAGGCCCCCGTCGACACCGAGCGGGCGCCGGGTCGACGCACGTGCACGGGGGCGACGGCGGCCGACGTCTCGTCCGCTCCGCCCGTTCAGCCGCGGTGTCCGCGCGCCGATGCCTCAGCAGGCGCGTCGACCCTCTCCGCCTGCGGCGAACACGGGACGTCGAGGTGGTACCCCGCCGTTAGCATCGAAACACGCCGCTCTGTCGGCTCCGCGCGGAACCCCTGCCGCGTGGCGCAGCCGGGGCACGCCGCTCGTGAGGAGTGCACATGTTCGAGAGATTCACGGACCGAGCCCGTCGCGTGGTCGTCCTCGCCCAGGAAGAGGCGCGGATGCTCAACCACAACTACATCGGCACCGAGCACATCCTCCTGGGCCTGATCCACGAGGGTGAGGGTGTCGCGGCCAAGGCCCTGGAGTCGCTCGGCATCTCCCTGGAGGCCGTCCGCGCCCAGGTGCAGGAGATCATCGGTGAGGGCCAGCAGGCGCCGAGCGGGCACATCCCGTTCACGCCGCGTGCCAAGAAGGTCCTGGAGCTGTCGCTGCGCGAGGCGCTGCAGCTCGGCCACAACTACATCGGCACCGAGCACATCCTGCTCGGCCTGATCCGCGAGGGCGAGGGTGTCGCCGCGCAGGTCCTCAACAAGCTCGGCGCGGACCTCAACCGCGTGCGCCAGCAGGTCATCCAGCTCGTCTCGGGCTACCAGGGCAAGGAGCCCGTGGCGTCGGGCGGCCCCGCCGAGGGGCAGCCGTCGGGGTCGGCCGTGCTCGACCAGTTCGGCCGCAACCTCACGCAGGCGGCCCGCGACGGCAAGCTCGACCCGGTCATCGGGCGCGAGAAGGAGATCGAGCGGGTCATGCAGGTGCTGTCCCGCCGCACCAAGAACAACCCGGTCCTCATCGGGGAGCCCGGCGTCGGCAAGACGGCGGTCGTCGAGGGCCTCGCGCAGGACATCGTCCGCGGCGACGTGCCGGAGACCCTCAAGGACAAGCAGCTCTACACGCTCGACCTCGGCGCCCTGGTCGCCGGCTCGCGCTACCGCGGTGACTTCGAGGAGCGACTGAAGAAGGTCCTCAAGGAGATCCGCACCCGCGGCGACATCATCCTGTTCATCGACGAGATCCACACGCTCGTCGGGGCGGGCGCCGCCGAGGGCGCGATCGACGCGGCGTCGATCCTCAAGCCCATGCTCGCGCGCGGCGAGCTGCAGACCATCGGCGCCACCACGCTCGACGAGTACCGCAAGTACGTCGAGAAGGACCCGGCCCTGGAGCGGCGCTTCCAGCCCATCCAGGTCTCCGAGCCGAACCTGCAGCACGCGATCGAGATCCTCAAGGGACTGCGCGACCGCTACGAGGCGCACCACCGCGTGTCCATCACGGACTCCGCGCTGGTCGCCGCCGCGACGCTGGCCGACCGGTACGTCAACGACCGGTACCTGCCGGACAAGGCGATCGACCTGGTCGACGAGGCCGGCGCGCGCCTGCGCATCCGTCGCATGACGGCCCCGCCGGAGCTGCGCGAGCTCGACGAGCAGATCGCCGAGACGCGCCGCGACAAGGAGTCGGCGATCGACGAGCAGGACTTCGAGAAGGCCGCGCGGCTGCGCGACGAGGAGAAGCAGCTCGGGCTCAAGCGCATCGAGAAGGAGAAGGCCTGGAAGAACGGCGACATGGACGCCGTCGCCGAGGTCGACGAGGAGCTCATCGCCGAGGTGCTGGCGAACGCCACGGGCATCCCGGTGTTCAAGCTCACCGAGGAGGAGTCCAGCCGGCTGCTGCACATGGAGGACAACCTGCACAAGCGGGTCGTCGGCCAGAACGCGGCGATCAAGGCGCTCTCGCAGGCCATCCGCCGCACGCGGGCCGGCCTCAAGGACCCCAAGCGGCCCGGTGGCTCGTTCATCTTCGCCGGCCCCACGGGTGTCGGGAAGACGGAGCTGGCCAAGGCGCTCGCCGAGTTCCTCTTCGGGGACGAGGACGCGCTGATCCAGCTCGACATGTCGGAGTTCTCGGAGAAGCACACCGTCTCGCGGCTGTTCGGCTCGCCCCCCGGGTACGTCGGGTACGACGAGGGCGGCCAGCTCACCGAGAAGGTGCGGCGCAAGCCGTTCTCGGTCGTGCTGTTCGACGAGGTCGAGAAGGCCCACGCGGACATCTTCAACTCGCTGCTGCAGATCCTCGAGGACGGTCGCCTGACCGACTCCCAGGGTCGCGTCATCGACTTCAAGAACACCGTGATCATCATGACCACGAACCTCGGCACGCGGGACATCGCCAAGGGCGTCATGACGGGCTTCCAGGCCGGCGGCGAGCTCGCCACGGACTACGAGCGCATGAAGGCCAAGGTCAACGACGAGCTCAAGACGCACTTCCGTCCCGAGTTCCTCAACCGTGTCGACGACGTCGTGGTGTTCCCGCAGCTCTCGCAGCCGGAGATCTTCGCGATCGTCGACCTCATGGTCGCCAAGCTCGACAAGCGCCTGCGCGACAAGGACATGAGCATCGAGATCACCCCGGCGGCCAAGAAGCTGCTGTCCGAGAAGGGGTACGACCCGGTGCTCGGGGCGCGTCCGCTGCGTCGTGCGATCCAGCGCGACATCGAGGACGCCCTGTCCGAGAAGATCCTGTTCGGCGAGCTCAAGGCCGGGCAGACGGTCATCGTCGACGCCCAGGGCGAGGGCCTGCTCGGGGAGTTCCTGTTCCGGGGCGTCCCGCGCACCGCGGCGTCCAAGGAGCCGGTCCCCGTCGGCGCGTCCGTCGGCACGCCGGGCTCCGGCACCGACGTCCCGCCGGCCCCGACGTCGCCCGCGCGCGGCGACGGCGGCACGGGGCTCGCCCCCGCCTGACCCGCACCACCGACGGCCCCGGCCCCGCGAGGGACCGGGGCCGTCGTCGTGCCCGCAGCTTTTCCGTGACATAACCGGACAATGTGGCCAGCACGTTTTGCCCGAGGTTTGACGTTACATCTGACGTCCTGCGAGAGTCGGTCCCGGCCGCCACGGCAAGGGTGCGTCCGGCCGGTGTCCGATGACGTGACACCGCGTGCCCCCGGGCGCGCCCCGGTGGACGCACCCGACGGCAGGGGGCACCCAGGCGCCGTCTGGGATCAGCTGGCTCGACGAAGAGGACAGATCTGATGAGGGCAACGAGAACGCTGGCGGCGTCGGCCGCCGTGGTCGTGGGCGCGCTGGCGCTGGCGGGGTGCGCCGGGTCCGGCGACCAGGGCAGCAGCGACGGCACCGTGCGGATGACCTTCTGGCACAACTCGACGACCGACGACGGCAAGGCGTACCAGGAGGCGATGGCGGCGGCCTTCGAGGCTGAGAACCCCGGGGTCGAGATCACCCTGCAGGTCGTGCAGAACGAGGAGATGGACGGCAAGCTGCAGACCGCCCTGAACTCGGGCGACGCCCCCGACCTGTTCATGGCGCGCGGCGGCGGCAAGCTCGCCGACATCGTCGAGGCCGGCCAGGTCATGGACCTCACCGACCGGATCGACGACGCCACGCGCGACGCCCTCGGCACGACGATCGACGCCTTCACCGTCGACGGCAAGGTCTACGGGATGCCGACCGCGGTGCTGCCCGGCGGCATCTTCTACAGCAAGGACCTGTTCGCGCAGGCCGGCATCGACACCCCGCCGGCGACGATGGCCGAGCTCGGGGACGCCGTCGCCAAGCTCGAGGCCGCGGGCATCGCGCCGATCGCGCTGGGCGCCAAGGACGCCTGGCCGGCGGCCCACTGGTACTACTTCTTCGCGCTGCGCTCGTGCTCGCAGGAGACGATCGAGTCCGCGGCCACCGAGCGCAGCTTCGACGACCCGTGCTGGACGCAGGCCGGTGAGGAGTACGCCGACTTCGCGGCCCTCGAGCCGTTCAACGACGGCTACCTCACCACCACCGCGCAGCAGGGTGCCGGGTCGTCGGCCGGTCTGCTCGCCAACCACCAGGCGGCGATGGAGCTCATGGGCGCCTGGAACCCGGGCGTCATCGCCGGGCTCACCCCGGACGGCGAGCCGCTGGCCGACCTCGGCTGGTTCCCGTTCCCCGCGGTCGACGGCGGCCAGGGCGACCCGACGGCGATGATGGGCGGCATCGACGGCCTGAGCTGCCACGTCGACGCGCCGGCCGAGTGCGCCGAGTTCCTCAACTTCCTGCTGCTCAAGGAGAACCAGGAGGCGTTCGCCGAGGCGTTCGTGTCGATCCCGGCCAGCAAGGAGGCGCTGGGCGTCGTCGCCGACCCCGCGCTGCAGGAGGTGCTCGCCGCCTACGAGGACGCCGCGTACGTGTCGGTGTGGCTGGACACCCTCTTCGGCCAGAACGTCGGCAACGCGCTGAACACGGCCGTCGTCGAGATGCTCGCCGGCCAGGGCGACGCCGAGAGCATCGTTGCGACCGTCAACGCCGCTGCCGCCAAGGAGTAGCGCGTCCCATGAGCAGCTCCCAGGGCGAGAACGCGCTGGTCGTCACGCCGCCGCCCGGGGGGCGCTCGACGGCCGGGGACGGCGCCACCACGGCGCCGTCCCCGGCCCGCCGGCCGCGCGGGACGGACTGGCGCACGCGCGCGGAGATCGCGCTGCTCGCCGGCCCGGCGATCGTCGTGTTCGTCGCGTTCGTGATCTTCCCGGTCCTCATGGCCGCGTACTACGGCTTCTTCCGGTGGAAGGGGTACGGCCCGCCGACCGACTTCGTGGGCCTGCAGAACTACGTCGCGATCCTGCAGGACACGACGTTCCACGACGCCCTGCGCCACAACGGGTTCATCGTGGTGATGTCCCTGGTGATGCAGGGCCCCGCCGCGGTGGCGCTCGCGCTGCTGCTCAACCGCCGGATGCGGGGGCGCTCGGTCATCCGGGTGCTGATCTTCGTGCCCTACGTCATCTCCGAGGTCATCGTCGGCGTCGGCTGGAGCCTGATGCTGCAGACGTCGGGCGCGGTGAACGGGTTCCTGACGAAGATCGGGCTGGAGGCGTGGACGGTCGACTGGCTGTCCGACCCGGACATCGCGATCTGGTCGCTGATGATCATCATCACGTGGAAGTACATCGGGTTCGCCGTGATCCTCTTCCTCGCGGGGCTGCAGTCGATCCCCGAGGAGCTGCACGAGGCCGCCGCGATCGACGGGGCGTCGTTCTGGCAGGCGCAGCGCAGCATCACGCTGCCGCTGCTCGGACCCACGATGCGGATCTGGGCGTTCCTGTCGATCATCGGGGCGCTGCAGCTGTTCGACCTCGTCTACATCATCTGGGGCCAGTACGTGTCCGCCACGGCCGGCACCTCGACCATGGCGACCTACATGGTGCTCAACGGGCGCAACGCGGGGAACTACGGCTTCGGCAACGCGGTCGCCGTCGTGCTGTTCCTCATCTCGTTGGTCATCGCGCTCACGTACCAGCGGTTCGTGCTGCGGCGCGACACCGAGGGTGCGCTCACGGGAGGGACGAAGTGATGGCAGCCATCGCCGTGCAGACCACCCCGGCCCGCGCCCCGGGACCGGCGCGCCGCCGCGGCTCGACGCTCCACCGCGTCAACCCCCTGGTCTACGTGGTCGCCTGGCTGCTCGTGGGGGTGTGCATCGGCCCCGTCGCCTTCATCATCCTCGGCGGCCTGCGGACCAACTCGCAGATCACGGCGGACCCGTCCGGGTTCCCCACCACGTGGGAGTTCGGCAACTACTCGTCGGTGCTCACCAGCTCGCTGTTCTGGCAGCAGGCGGCCAACTCCGCGATCGCGGGCATCTCGACGACGCTCGGCGTGGTCGTCCTCGGCGTCATGGCGAGCTTCGTGCTCGCCCGCTACCGGTTCAACGGCCAGGCGGCGATGTACACGCTGTTCGCGGCGGGCCTGATGTTCCCGATGACCGTGGCCATCACGCCGCTGTACATCCTCGTGCGCGCCCTGGGCCTCATGAACACCCTGCCGGGCATCATCCTGCCGCAGATCGCCTTCGCGCTGCCGGTGACCATCATCATCCTCGTGCCGTTCCTGCGGGCCATCCCCAAGGAGCTGGAGGAGGCCGCGTCGATCGACGGGGCCAGCCGCCTCGGGTTCTTCGTCCGGATGGTCGTCCCGCTGTCGCTGCCCGGTGTCGTGACGGTCGGCATCCTGGCGTTCGTGGCGAGCTGGAACAGCTACATGCTGCCGCTGTTCATCCTCAACAACGAGGTGATGTACACGCTGCCGCTGGGCGTGCAGTCGTTCGCGTCGCAGTACTCCGTCGACACCGCGCGCGTCCTGGCGTTCGTGTCGTTGTCGATGATCCCGGCCCTGATCTTCTTCTCCCTGTTCGAACGACGGATCGTCGGTGGGCTCACCGGCGCCGTCAAGGGCTGACACCCCGCAGCCCGCACCACCCTCATCCGAAGGAGCACCACCTCGTGTCCCACACCCCCGGCACCGCCACGCAGCGCGCGGTGCCCACGGCGGCCGCCCCGGCCGCCATGCCCGTCGTCTCCTCCCGCGTCCGCGACCTGCACGCGCGGATGACCCTGGAGGAGAAGCTCGCCCAGCTGGTCGGCTACTGGCTGGACCAGAACGGCACGGTCGCCCCGATGCAGTCGGAGATGGCCGCGGGCCAGAAGGGCTCGGGCGAGCTCGCGGAGATCACCCGCCACGGCCTGGGCCACTACACGCGCGTCTACGGGACGCGTCCCGTCGAGCCCGCCGAGCGTGCCGCGTGGCTGTGGGCCGAGCAGCGCCGGCTCAAGCGGGAGACGCGCCTGGGCATCCCGGCGCTCGTGCACGAGGAGTGCCTCACCGGGCTCGCGGCCTGGCAGGCGGCGAGCTACCCGACGCCGCTGGCCTGGGGCGCCGCGTTCGACCCGGACCTGGTGCACGAGGCCGCGCGGGCCATCGGCGACTCCATGCGCGAGCTCGGCATCCACCAGGGCCTGGCGCCCGTGCTCGACGTCGTCGGCGACCCGCGGTGGGGGCGCGTCGACGAGTGCATCGGGGAGGACCCGTACCTCGTCGGGACCGTCGGCACCGCGTACGTGCGCGGCCTGCAGGACGCCGGCGTGCACGCGACCCTCAAGCACTTCGTCGGCTACTCCGCGTCGGCCGCGGGGCGCAACCACGCGCCCGTGCACGCCGGTCCGCGCGAGCTCGCGGAGATCTACCTGCCGCCGTTCGAGATGGCGGTGCGCGACGGCGGGGTCCGCTCGGTCATGAACTCCTACGCCGACGTCGACGGGGTGCCCGTCGCGGCGGACCCGCACTACCTCACCGAGGTGCTGCGCGAGCAGTGGGGGTTCGACGGCGTGGTCGTCGCCGACTACTTCGCCGTCGCGTTCCTGCAGGTCATGCACGGTGTCGCGGCCGACCGCGGGGAGGCGGCCGCCCTCGCGCTCGCCGCGGGCCTGGACGTCGAGCTGCCCACCGGCGACGCGTTCCTGGCCCCGCTGGCCGAGCGCGTGCGCGCCGGGCTGACCGACGAGGCGCTGGTCGACCGGGCCGTGCTGCGCGCGCTCGCGCAGAAGGAGGAGCTGGGGCTGCTGGACCCCGAGGCGTTCGAGGACGAGCCGCCCGCGCACGTCGACCTCGACTCGCCGCGGCACCGCGCGCTGGCGCGTCGGCTCGCCGAGGAGTCCGTGGTGCTGCTGGCGAACGACGGCGTCCTGCCGCTGGCCGCCGCGCGCCGGGTCGCGGTCGTCGGCCCCAACGCGGCGCGCCCCGAGGCGCTCATGGGCTGCTACTCGTTCGCGAACCACGTGCTCGCGCACCACCCCGGCCTGCCGCTGGGCTTCGAGATCCGCAGCGTGCACGAGGCGCTGGCCGCGGCCCTGCCCGACGTCACGTTCGCCGAGGGGTGCGCGGTCGAGGGCGACGACACCAGCGGGTTCGCCGCGGCGGTGGCGGCGGCGGCGGACGCGGACGTCGCGGTCGTCGTGGTCGGCGACCAGGCGGGCCTGTTCGGCCGGGGGACCGTCGGCGAGGGCAACGACGTCCAGACGCTCGAGCTGCCGGGGGTGCAGCGCGCGCTCGTCGAGGCGCTGGTGGCGACGGGCACCCCGGTGGTCATGGTGCTGCTCACGGGCCGGCCGTACGCGATCGGCTGGGCGCTGGACGGCGAGGGCCCGCGCCCCGCCGCGGTGCTGCAGGCGTTCTTCCCCGGTGAGGGCGGTGGCGACGCGATCGCGGACCTGCTCACCGGTGCCGTGACGCCGTCGGGCCGGCTGCCGGTCTCGCTGCCGCGCGCGGCCGGTGCGCAGCCGTTCCGCTACCTGCACCCGGTGCTGGGCGGGCCGTCCGACGTGACGTCGACCGACCCGACGCCCGTGCGGCCCTTCGGGTTCGGGCTGTCGTACACGACGTTCGCGTACGACGACCTGCACGTGGACCCGACCGTCGACTCCGCCGGCACGTTCACGGCGTCCGTCACGGTGACGAACACGGGCGACGTCGCCGGCGCCGACGTCGTGCAGCTCTACGGCCGGGACGTCGTCGCGTCCGTCGTGCGGCCCGTGGCCCAGCTGCTCGGCTACGCGCGCGTCGAGCTCGCGGCCGGGCAGTCGCGGCGCGTCACGTTCCGGGTGCCGACCACGCGCCTGGCCCTGGCCGACCGCCGGCTGGTGCGCGTCGTCGAGCCGGGCGACGTGCAGGTCTGGGTCGCCTCCCACGCCGCCGTCGCGGACCCCGGCGCCGTCGCCGACGCCACGGGTGGGGCGATCACGAGCGCCCGCGCGACCACCCGGCGCACCGTGCCGGGCCACAGCACCCCGCACGCCGTCCTGCAGGTCACGGGCGCCGTGCACGAGATCACCGCCGAGGACCGGCGGATCGTCGACGTGGAGGTCAACGACGCATGAGCACCGTGACGAACCCGATCCTGCCCGGGTGCTACCCGGACCCGTCGATCTGCCGGGTGGGGGAGGACTACTACCTCGTGACGTCGACGTTCGAGTACCTGCCGGGCCTGCCGGTGCTGCACTCCCGCGACCTGGTGACCTGGGAGCAGATCGGCCACGTCGTCCACCGGCCCGGTCAGCTCGACTACACCGGGATCGCGTCGTCCGGCGGCCTGTACGCCCCCACGATCCGGCACCACGACGGCCTGTTCTGGGTCATCTGCACGCTCGTCGGCCAGCCGCAGGGCAACCCCGGCGGCAACTTCCTCATGACGGCGACGGACCCGGCCGGGCCGTGGTCGGACCCGATGTGGCTCGACGCCGACGGCATCGACCCCTCGATCTTCTTCGACGACGACGGGCGCATCTGGGTGCACGGCACGCGGCTGGCGCGCGAGCCGCAGTGGTACCACCAGACCGAGGTCTGGATCCGTGAGCTGGACCCGGAGACGAAGAAGCTGACGGGACCGGAGCACGTCGTGTGGAGCGGGGCCGTCAAGGGCGCCGTCTGGGCCGAGGCGCCGCACCTGTACAAGGTCGACGGCACCTACTACCTCATGGCGGCCGAGGCCGGCACCGAGTTCCACCACGCCGAGAGCATCGCGCAGGCGGAGGTCGTCACCGGCCCGTACGTGGGCACCCGCGGCAACCCCATCCTCACGCACCGGCACCTGGGCCGGCAGTACCCGGTCGTCGGCGCGGGGCACGCCGACCTCGTCGAGGCCGCCGACGGCTCCTGGTGGGCGGTGCTGCTGGCGATGCGCACGTACGGCGGCTACCACTACCCGCTGGGCCGCGAGACGTTCCTCGTGCCCGTGGTGTGGGAGGACGGGTGGCCCGTGTTCGCCCCGGGGGTCGGGCGGGTGCCGGACCAGGTCGAGGTCCCGTTCGCGACGGGCCCGGCGACGGGCCTCGTGCAGGGCGGGACGTCGGGCGTGGTGCCGTCGGACGACCCGCGGTGGACGGCCGTGCGCGCGCTGCCCACGCAGGTCGCCACGCCCGCGGGCGACGGCTGGGACCTGCCGCTGCGGCCCGCGACGCTCGCGGACCTCGAGGTGCCGGCGTTCCTCGGGCTGCGGCTGCAGCACCGCGACGCCGACCTCGTGGTGCGGGTTGGCGCGGACCTGACCGACGGCGAGGAGGTCGGCGTGGCCGTGCGCCAGTCGGAGAAGGACCACGTCCGCCTGGCCGTGACGACGCACGAGGGCGTCGTCCGGGCGCAGGTCGTCCACCGCCAGGGCGGCGAGGACCGCGTGGTCGGTGAGGCGGCGGTCGCCGGGGGCGCGCCGCTCACGCTGGTCGTCCGCGCGCGCGGCGTCGACCTGGACCTGCTCGTCGGCGCCGGTGACGACGCACCCGTCGTGGTGGGCTCGGCGCTGACGACCGACCTCGACACCGTGGCCACGGGCGGGTTCCTCGGCCTGTGGCTCGGGGTGTACGGGACGAGCAACGGCGCACCGACGGGCACGGTCGCCCACGTGGAGCGCGTGGAGTACCTGCCGGCGTGACGCACCCACCGGGCCGCGGCGGGGGTGTCGCGGCCCGGTGCAGTGCGGCAGGGTGGGGGGATGAGCGGGCGGCGGGGGACGGGGCGGGCGTGGGGCGGCGTGCTGGTGGCCGGTCTGCTGGTGGTCGGCCCGCTGGTGGGGTGCGCGGGCCAGGCGTCGCCGGGCGGCGACCCGGTGGAGCCGACGCAGCCCTCGGACCCCGCGGTCCCGTCGGACCCGGCGACCGCGGGGGCGGACGTGGCCGAGGTGGTCGACGCGGCCGACTGCGCCGTGCGCGAGACCTTCACGGCGTACGGGTCCGGTGAGGGCGACGGGCTGCCCGCCGCGCCGCGGGCGGGGGCCGTGCCGCCGGGGTTTGTGCCGGTGGCCGCCGTGGAGTGCCGGTGGGTCATGGACGTCCAGCCGGCCCCGGAGCCGCCGCAGGTCGTCGAGCCGGGTGAGACCGCGCCCGAGGCGCCCGTGGCGCCGGACGCGCCCGCCGGGACCGCGGGAGGCGCACGCGTCGACGTCGTGCGGCTCGAGGGCGACCTGGCTCCGCTGCTGGCGCAGCTGGCGCGTCCCGACGTCCCCGCGCAGCCCGACCAGGCGTGCATCGCGATGTTCGAGGTCGTGCCGCTGCTGTACCTCGTCGACGCCGACGACCGCGCGGTGCGGGTCGCGTGGCCGACCGACGCGTGCGGGTTCCTGCTCGACGGCGCGGCGGACACGGTCGCGGCGCTGACGCCGGGCTCGACCACCACGCTGACCCTGCCCTGACCGGGCGGACCACCGGTCGGACCCGACTTGCCCCGCGCCCGCGGACCGGTCACGGTGGGTGCTCGTCGGTCCGGCGGGCAGGTGCGCCCGCGCGGTGCTGCCGGCGGACCACGAGCAGGGGAGGGCACGACGCGATGGCGGAGACGGACCTGGTCGAGCTGGTCGACGAGCACGGGGACGCGGCGGGCACGACGACGGTCGGGCAGGCCCACGCGGCGCCGGGCCGCCTGCACCGGGCGTTCTCGGTGGTGCTGACCCGGCCCGACGGGCGGATGCTGCTGCAGCGCCGCGCGGAGACCAAGCTGCGCTTCCCCGGGCTGTGGACCAACTCGTGCTGCGGGCACCCCCTGCCCGGTGCCGACCTGCACGCGCGCGCGGCGCTGCGGGTGCGCGAGGAGCTGGGGGTGGACCTGGTCGGCGCCCGGGAGGTCGGCACGTTCCGCTACCGCGCGCAGGACGCGGCCTCGGGCCACGTCGAGCGCGAGCACGACCACGTCCTGGTCGGCCGGTGCACGGGCGAGCTGCGCCCCGACCCGGAGGAGGTCGCCGAGGTCGAGTGGGTCACGCCGGCGCGTGCGCACGAGCTCGTCGCCGCGGGCGTGGTCACCCCGTGGTTCGCCGACGTCCTGCGTCTCGTGGACGCCGACGCCGCCTCCGCCTGAGCGCGGCGCCGTCACGACCGCCGTGGCCGTCAGGGACGGTCGGCGGCGGTCCACCAGGTCGACGCGTCGGGGGTGAACGTGGCCGTCGGGCCGTCCGGGGCGCCGCCGAGCAGGGCCCCGGTCGCGGTGTCGACGAGGCGGACGCGTGAGCCCTCGCGCCAGGTCCGGCCGCCGTCGACGACGACGCGCCAGGTCGGCGCTTCCGGATCGGATGCGGCATCGTCCCGTGTGACGACCGGGACACCCCCGTCGAGGCCGAGCGCCCCGGTGCCGTCCTGCGGCCCCGTCCCGCCTGCGACGAGCCGCACCACGGCGCCGTCGCCCAGCAGCTCCGGACCGTCGGGCGCGGAGGGCGTCCACGTCGTCGTCCCCGTCGCCCGCAGGGCGGGCCTGGCCGCGTCGACGACCAGCAGCCGCCCGGTCGCGACGTGCACGAGCGCGAGCGACGCGCCCGAGCGCACCCGCGCCGACGGCCGCCGGGACGCCCCGGGCAGCGGCGGCGGCGTGCGCGGGGCGTACGCGTGGTGGAAGAACCCGCGCCACAGCCGCCCGTTGCTCGCGCGCCACCCGGCGGGGGTCTCGACGAGCGTGACCTCGCGGCCGGGGGTGTTGGGGTCGAGCAGCGTCAGGACGACGCCGCCCGCGTCGTCCCGGGTGAACGACGTCGCGACGACCTGGTGGTTGTCCCCGGACCGCAGGACGTGGCGTGCCACGACCATCCCGAGCACGACCGGCCGTCCCTGCGCGAGCGCGCGCAGCACCCCGGGCAGCTCACGCCGGGTGCGGGTGCGGACCCCGGCGAGCGGGCCGCGGTCGGCGTCCGGCAGCACCGACCAGGTGATGAACCGCGACGCCGAGAGCGTGCGGAACGAGTCGAGCTGGCGCGCCCGCAGGTGCTCGGCGACGAGGTGACCGTCGGGCGGCACGCGGCCGGGCGCGAAGAGCGCGGCGGGCCACGACGGGACGTCGCGCCCCGCGGCGAGGTGGTCGAGCACGGAGGAGGACATGCCGCCGCAGCGTCCCGCCGTGCGCACGGCCGCCCCGCCCGGCAGCCGCACCACGACGTTGACGAACCTGTTGGCGAACGCGTAGCCCGCCCGCACCGGGTCGATCCTCATCGCCACCTCGCGCCTCCCGTCGCACACCCTCACACACCAGGAGGCGGCGGCGCGCGCCGACGGACGTCGTGGCGGGCGGGGACGGGTCAGCGCACGTAGATCCGCGGCTGCGCCGGTGCCGTGAACGGGTCCCCCAGGTAGAACGAGGGGTGCGGCGGCTGGTTGTAGGCGGTGTTCTGCCAGGCGAGCGCGACGCGGTACATCGAGTCGTGCAGCAGCGTGTGGACCCGGTGGGGCGTGACGTGCGGCGTCGCGTAGATCCGCAGCGCGCTCTCGTCGGACCTCGCCCAGATGACCTCCTCGCGCCAGTCGCCGAGGATGTCGCCCGAGAGCACCGGCGTGGCCTTGGTGCCGTTGTTCGACCGCACCCCCGAGCCCGTGAGCAGCCGGGTCTCGCCACCCGTGCCGTACTTGTCGATCCGCGTCTGGTCGAGCAGCTCGCGCACCGGGTCGCCGTCCCACCAGGCCAGGAAGTTCGCGGACGACGGCTTGCGGCCGACCGACGCGCCCGTGGCCGCGTTGCGCAGGTCGGCCTCGGCCGACGACCACGCCTCGGCGCCGGGGGAGCCGGCGAAGACGTCACCGGCGACCCCGCGCCCGTTGTCGGAGCCGCTGGCGCTGCGCCACAGGGTCTGGCCCGTGCGGGCGTCGGCGACCCACATGTTGGGCTGGTTCGTGGCCTCGGTGACCTTGAAGTACTCCAGGCCCGGCCGTGACGGCACGAGGTCGCCCACGTGCCCCGCGTCGCCGTGCCCGGTGCCGTTGACCCACAGCCCGCGCCCGTCGTCGTCGATGGTCGACGCGCCGTACACGATCTCGTCACGGCCGTCGCCGTCGACGTCCGCGATCGACAGGGAGTGGTTGCCCTGGCCCGCGTAGGCGGCGTTGCCGGGGGTCGAGCTGTTCGAGTCGAAGGTCCAGCGGCGGGTCAGCCGGCCGTCGCGGTAGTCCCACGCGGCCACGACGGTGCGCGTGTAGTAGCCGCGCGCCATGATGATCGACGGCCGCTGCCCGTCCAGGTACGCGGTGCCGGCGAGGAACCGGTCGACCCGGTTGCCGTAGCTGTCGCCCCAGCTCGAGACCGTCCCGCGCGGCGGCACGTAGTCGGTGGTGGCCCCGATCGCGCCCGTGTCGCCGCGGAAGACGGTGAAGTACTCGGGGCCCGCGAGCACGTAGCCCTCGCCGTTGCGGTGGTCGGCGTTCGCGTTGCCGATGACCTGGCCGGTGCCCGAGCGCGTGCCGTCGGCCGTCTTGACGGCGACCTCGGCGCGGCCGTCGCCGTCGTAGTCGTAGACCTGGAACTGCGTGTAGTGCGCGCCGGCACGGATGTTGCGTCCCAGGTCGATGCGCCACAGCCGCGTGCCGTCGAGCCGCAGCCCGTCGAGGTAGACGTGGCCCGTCACGCCGGCCTGGCTGTTGTCCTTGGCGTCGACGGGGTCCCACTTGAGGACGATGTCGAGGTCGCCGTCACCGTCGAGGTCACCGACCGACCCGTCGTTGATGACGTGCGACGACGACGGGCGCGCGACCGGCACGTCGAGGTAGCCGTCGGCGAACGTCAGGGACACCGGGGAGGCCGCCTGCTCGACACCCCCGACGTCGGCGCGCACGGTGTACCGCGCCCCGGCCGGCGCGCCGCTGTCGAGGTGGTTGGTCGACCCCGTGACCGGCGACGACGTGATGCGGGTGCCGTCGCGGTACACGTGGAACCCGGTGCCGCGGTCCTCGTAGCCCAGGAGCCGCCACTGGACCAGGTTGCCGGAGCCGGACCGCACGGAGATCAGCCCGCGGTCGAGGTTCTCGAGCTGCCGGGAGCCGGCGACGGGGGTCGTCGGGACGGGGAGGGGCACGACGGTGGGCGTGGGGGTGGGTGACGTCGTGGGGGAGGGGGACGCCGTGGGCGACGGGGACGCCGTGGCCGACGGGGTGGCCGACGGGGTGGGCGAGGGCGTGGCAGACGGGCTGGGGGAGGACGTCGGTCCGCCCGCGCCCGTGCACGTCGTGCCGTTGAGCGCGAACGACGTCGGCGCGGGGTTGGTGGTGCCGACCGACGCGCCGTTGAACCCGAAGGAGATCTGCCCGCCGGTCGCCACCGCGCCGTTCCAGCCGGCGTTGGTCACCGCGACCTGCGCCCCCGACTGCGTGGCGGTCCCGTTCCACGCCTGCTGGACGCTCTGGCCGGCGGCGAACGCCCAGGTCAGGGTCCAGCCGTTCAGCGGGTCGCCGAGGTTGTCGACCCGCACGTCGGCGCCGAACCCGCCGGGCCACTGGTTCGTGACCGTGTAGGTCACCGTGCACGCGACCGCGGCGGAGGCCGCCGGTGCGGTGACGAGCCCGGCGACGGCGGTGACGGCCAGAGCCGCCAGTGCTGCGGTGCTGCGACGTCGCATGCGCCGGACCTCTTCCCTGTGTCGTCCGCGCGGACGCGGGGCGTCGCGCGGTGCGCGGTCGGCGAAACCGCTTCGACGCCGAGGTGACCGTAGAGCCGGACGCTCGTGGGCGGCAGGCCTGCGAAACATTTCACGTCGCGCGCGCCGGAGTTCCGGGCGTGGCAGTTTCGACAGATCTTTCGTCCACGGACGCCGCATGGGCGGGATCGTGCGCGTCGCGGGGGCTAATGTGCTGGCAGCGGCTCACGGTGGAGCCCGGGCCGGTCGTCGACCAGGTGGAGGTGAGCGTCGTGAGTGTCGCTCGCCGTGTCCACGCCTCGAAAGTATCGGTCCTCGGGTGCCCGCAGGACGGTGGCCGGTGAACGCCCGCCCCCGCCCGCCGGCCATCACCGACGTCGCGTCCGCGGCCGGCGTGTCCTACCAGACGGTGTCGCGCGTCATCAACGACCACCCCAACGTCGCGACGGACACCCGCGAGCGCGTCCTCGACGCGATGCAGAAGCTCGGCTACCGCCGCAACATCGCGGCGCGCGCCCTCAAGACCCGTCGCACCGGCGTGTTCGGGGTGGTGTCCTCCGGGTCCCACCTGTTCGGCCCGACGCGCACGCTCGTGTCGATCGAGCAGGCCGCGCGTGCCAAGGGCCTGTTCGTGTCGCTCGCGACGGTCGACCTGCAGCACAAGGCCGAGGTGACGGCCGCGATCGAGCACCTGCTCGACCAGGGGGTCGACGGCATCGTCGTCGTCGCCTCGCACGACGAGGCCGCGGCCGCGGTCCTGGAGTCGACGACCCAGGTGCCGGTCGTCGTGGCGGGCCGGACGGCCGGTGAGCACGCTCTCGCGGTCGCGATCGACCAGGAGGCCGGCGCCAAGGTGGCCACGCGCCACCTGCTCGGGCTCGGGCACCGCGACGTCCTGCACCTGGCCGGTCCGGCCCCGTGGGTCGACGCACGGGCGCGGGCGGTCGGGTTCCGGGAGACGATGGCCGCCGCGGGCCTCGCGCCGCGCACGCTGTGGGCCGACGACTGGAGCGCGGAGGTCGGGTACCTCGCCGGCCAGGAGCTCGTGGCGCGCGTGCGGCGGCGGCGCACGACGCTGCCGACCGCGATCTTCGCGGCCAACGACCTGCTCGCGCTGGGCATGATGCACGCGCTCGCGGACGCACGGCTCTCGGTGCCGCACGACGTGTCGGTGGTGGGGTACGACGACGGTGACGGCTCGGCCCACTACGTGCCGCCGCTGACGACGGTCGCCCAGGAGCTCGAGGAGCTGGGGTACCGGTGCGTCGAGCTGCTGCTCGCGGCCCGGGACGGGATCGCGACGTCGTCGTCGGTGTCGGTCTCGCCGCGGCTGCTCGTGCGGGAGAGCACGGCCGCGCCGCGGAACCCTGCGCGGGTGCTGCTGTGAGCCGGTCCGGGGCGTCCCCGCAGGTGAGGGGCGGGTCCTGATGTTATCGCTCACACGAATGCGGGCAAGGTGCGCACGCGACGCCGTGGCCTGCGGCGACGCCCGTGATCGAACCGCAACCTCCGTCCGTTGACGTGTCCGTTGAGAACGTTCACACTCGTGGCGTCACACATCCCTGGAACGGCCGACGAGGACGTCGGCCGAGCTGCTCGAGGAGGAGTTGCATGAAGGGCATCAACCGCGCACGCACCGGTCTGGCCGGTGTCGTGGCGACGTTCACGGTCCTGGCCCTGGCGGCCTGTGGTGGCAGCTCGGACACGTCCGGCGGCAGCGACGGCGGCGACGGCGGGGACAGCGGCAGCGACCTCATCCGCGTCGGCTTCTCGCAGCTCGGCGCCGAGTCCGGCTGGCGCACCGCCAACACCGAGTCCGTCAAGGAGAGCCTGTCGCAGGACGCCGGGTTCGACCTGACGTTCGTCGACGCGCAGCAGAAGCAGGAGAACCAGATCAAGGCGCTGCGCGACTTCGTCGCCCAGGACGTCGACGTGATCGCGTTCTCGCCGGTCATCGAGACCGGCTGGGACGAGGTCCTGCAGGAGATCAAGGACTCCGGCATCCCGGTCGTGCTCGTCGACCGCACCGTCGACACCACGGTCGACGACCCGTACGTCACGTGGATCGGTGCCGACTTCAAGCAGGAGGGCACCACCGCCGGCGAGTGGGTCAAGGAGAACGCGCCCGACGCCAAGATCTTCGAGCTGCAGGGGACCCTCGGGTCCGGCGCGCAGGTCGACCGCGAGGAGGGCTTCGGCGAGGTCGTCGGGGACCAGATCATCGGCAAGGCGTCCGGCAACTTCACGCGTGCCGAGGGCAAGACGGCCGTCGAGGCCGCCCTGCAGGCGTACCCCGACATGACGATGATCTTCACCCACAACGACGACATGGGCCTGGGTGCCATCGAGGCCATCGAGGCCGCCGGCAAGGTCCCCGGCGTCGACATCCAGATCGTCTCCGTCGACGGCGTCCGCGACGGGCTGCAGGCGCTCGTGGACAAGAAGTTCAACTACGTCGTCGAGTGCAACCCGGTCTTCGGCGACCAGCTGGCCGACCTCATCAAGAAGGTCTACGACGGCGAGGACGTGCCGAAGGAGACCATCGTGATCGACGAGGCGTTCGACCAGACGATCACGCAGGCCGACGTGGACGCCCGCGCGTACTGACGTGCGAGCGACGTCCCGGACGCACCGGCCCTCGTGCCGGTGCGTCCGGGACGCCCGTCGAGCAGGAGAGGACACCGATGTCCGCAGCATCCCCCGCCCCCGCGGATCCCGCCCCCTCGGGCTCCACCCCCACCGGCTCCACCCCCACGGGTCCCGCCCCCACGGTGACCCCGCCCGTCGTGCAGATGACGGGCATCTCGATCGCCTTCCCCGGCGTCAAGGCCCTCGACGACGTCGGGTTCCGCCTGTTCCCCGGTGAGGTGCATGCCCTCATGGGCGAGAACGGCGCCGGCAAGTCGACGCTCATCAAGGCGCTGACCGGCGTGTACGCGATCGACTCGGGCCGCATCGAGGTCGACGGCACCGACCTGCGCTTCGACGGGCCGAGCCAGGCGCAGGCCGCCGGGATCTCGACGGTCTACCAGGAGGTCAACCTCTGCGCGAACCTCACGGTGGCCGAGAACGTCATGCTCGGCCACGAGGTGCGCCGCGGGCCGTTCATCGACTGGCGCGCCACGCGCCGCCGCGCCGCCGAGTTCCTCGCGCGGCTCAACCTCGACGTCGACCCCCGCTCGATGCTCTCGTCGCACACCATCGCCGTGCAGCAGCTGTGCGCGATCGCACGCGCGCTCGTCGTCGACGCGAAGGTGCTCATCCTCGACGAGCCCACGTCGAGCCTCGACAACGCCGAGGTCGCCGAGCTGTTCCGCGTCGTGCGCCGGCTCAAGGACGACGGCGTCGCGATCCTGTTCGTCTCGCACTTCCTCGACCAGATCTACGAGATCTCCGACCGCGTGACCGTGCTGCGCAACGGCCGGTTCGTCGGCGAGCACCGCATCGAGGACCTGCCGCGGCGCGAGCTCATCGCCGCGATGATCGGCCGGTCCGGCGACGCCCTGGCGGGCATCGAGGAGAAGGCGCGCTCGACGATCACGATCCACTCGGAGCGTGAGACGCCCTTCCTCACGGCCGTCGGCCTCGGCAAGAACGGGTCGATCCAGCCGTTCGACGTCAACCTGTACGCCGGGGAGATCCTCGGCGTCGCCGGCCTGCTCGGCTCCGGCCGCACCGAGATGGCGCGCCTGCTGTCCGGCGCCGACCGGCCCGACACCGGCGACGTGCACGTCCAGAGCAGCCTGACCCGGCTCACCTCGCCGCTGGCCGCGCTCGCCCACGGCATCGCGTACTCCACCGAGGACCGCAAGAAGGAGGGCATCGTCGGCGACCTCACGGTCCGCGAGAACATCGCGCTGGCCATGCAGGCCCGCCGCGGCACCTGGCGCCGCATCCCGCGCCGCCAGCTCGACGACGTCGTCGCCCGCTACATCACCGCGCTGCAGATCAACCCGCCGAACCCGAACGCGCTCATCCGCAACCTCTCGGGCGGCAACCAGCAGAAGGTGCTGCTCGCCCGGTGGCTGGCCACGGCGCCGCGCCTGCTCATCCTCGACGAGCCCACGCGCGGCATCGACGTCGGCGCCAAGGCCGAGATCCAGAAGCTCGTCACCGAGCTCGCGCAGGACGGCATGTCCGTCGTGTTCATCTCCTCCGAGCTGGAGGAGGTCCTGCGCCTGAGCCAGCGGCTCGTCGTCATGCGCGACCGCCGCAAGGTCGACGACCTCGTCAACGCCGACGACGTCACGACGTCCACGATCCTCGAGACGATCGCCGCGACCGTCCCCCAGAGCGGAGCCCACGCATGACCCCGACCACCCCCGCGCCGAGCGGGGCGTCCCGCGGTGCCACCGTCTGGCGCGAGGTCACCCGCCACGGGCTGTTCTGGCCCGTCCTGGCCCTCGTCGTGCTGCTGCTCGCGTGCGGCGTCGCCAGCCCCGGGTTCCTCGACGTGACCGTCCGCGACGGGCACCTGTTCGGCCAGCTCGTCGACCTGCTGCGCAACAGCGCGACGCCGCTGCTGCTCGCGCTGGGCATGTGCCTGGTCATCGCGACGGGCGGCATCGACCTGTCGGTCGGTGCCGTCATGGCCATCGGCCTCGCGGTGTCCCTCACCTACCTCGACAACGCCGCCGACCCGTCGAACGTCGGCACCGTCGTCACCGCCGTGCTCCTGGGCCTGGCCGTCGGGGCGCTCGGTGGGGCGTTCAACGGGGCGATGGTCGCCGGGCTGGGCATCCAGCCGTTCATCGCGACCATGATCCTCATGGTCGCCGGGCGCGGCATCGCGATGCTCATCACGCAGGGGCAGATCACCACCGTCACGAGCGCGCCGTTCAAGACGATCGGGTCCGGGTTCGTCCTCGGCGTCCCGACGCCCGTGGTCATCGCGGTCGCCGCCTTCGTCGTCGTCTCGCTGGCCGTGCGACGCACCGCGCTGGGGATGTTCCTCGAGTCCATCGGCATCAACCGCGAGGCCAGCCGCCTCGCCGGGGTGCGCTCGCGGCGCACCACCTGGACCGTCTACGTCATCGCGGGCGTGCTGGCGGCCCTCGCCGGCCTCGTCTACGGGGCGCCCACCATGGCGGCCGACGCCAACAACATCGGGCTCATGAAGGAGCTCGACGCGATCATGGTCGTCGTCCTCGGCGGCACCAAGCTCGACGGGGGGCGCTTCTACCTCGGCGGCCTGCTGGTCGGCGCGATGCTGCTGAGCACGCTCGAGCGCGCGGTCATCATCTTCCAGCTGCCCTCGCAGACGACCCCCCTGTTCAAGGCGATCGTGCTCATCGCGGTCTGCGTGGCGGCCTCGCCCACGCTGCGCGCGATGCTGCGCGGCCGACGACGTGCCGACCGCTCGAACACCCCGGCGGCCCCGGTCGAGACGACGAGCGCCGCGGAGGTGACGGCATGACGACCGACGAGATGGTCCGCACCGAGTCCGCGACCGACACCGTCGTGCACCGCGCGCGGCGTGCGCTGCGCGGCCTGGACCGGCGGTTCCTGCCCGTGCTGGGCACGGTGCTCACGCTGGTGCTCATGCTGGGCGTGGGGCAGGAGCGGTACTCGACCGACCGGGTCGACTTCATCAGCATGAAGCTGGTGTCGAACCTCCTGGTCGACAACTCGTACCTGCTGGTGCTCGCCGTCGGCATGACGTTCGTGATCCTCACCGGGGGCATCGACCTGTCCGTGGGCGCGGTCGTCGCGCTCGTCGGGCTCTCGATCGCCGAGATGTTCACCGCGGGGCTGCCGCTGCCCGTCGTGCTGGTCATGGGCGTGCTCATCGGCACGTCGTGCGGGCTGCTCATCGGCGTGATGGTGCAGGTGTTCGACATCCAACCGTTCATCGCGTCGCTCGCCGTGATGTTCCTCGCCCGCGGCCTGGCCAACGTCATCAGCGTCAACTCGCTGAAGATCGACGACGAGGGCTTCTCCGCGCTGGCCGCGTGGAGCCTGAAGTTCGGCGAGGGACGCGAGCTGTGGCGCATCAACGCGAGCATGGTCATCGCGCTGTCGGTCCTGTTCATCGCGTTCGTCGTGCTGCACTACACGCGGTTCGGGCGGTCGGTGTACGGGCTCGGTGCGGGGGACGGGGGAGCTGCCGTCAACCTCATGGGTCTGCGGCCGGCCCGCACGCGGGTCTGGGTGTACGTCATCTCCGGCACCTGCGCGGGCATCGCCGGCGTGCTCTTCGCGCTCTACACCAAGTCGGGGTTCAACCTCACGGGCATCGGCATGGAGCTCGACGCGATCGCGGCCGTCGTCATCGGCGGCACGCTGCTGTCCGGCGGCGTGGGCTTCGTGCTCGGCACCGGGGCCGGCGTGCTCGTCTACGGCCTCATCCAGGTGCTCATCGCCCGCGAGGGCCTGGACTCCTGGTGGACGCGCGTGTTCATCGGCGTCGTGCTGCTCGTGTTCGTCATCCTGCAGCGGGTCCTGGCGGTCCGCCGCCGCTGACCCCACCCACCGTCGCTGGTGCCGGATCCCCCCTCCCGCGGTGAGAGTGCA
>NZ_BONP01000020.1 GCF_016862775.1 Cellulomonas phragmiteti
CCCCTGCAACCTGCAGCTCCTCTACCAGGGCCGCAGCCCGAGCTCGGGTGGCGACTACGGCCGCCTGCCGTACCGGCCCGGCCTGCTGACGATGCAGCGCTAGTCCGCACCGCCACGCCCCCCACGCACCGTCCCGTCCGGACGGGGCGTGGGGGGCGTCGTCGTGCCGGGGCGGGGGTCCCGCCGGTTCACCGCTCAGCGAACACCCCTGCGGGATGGTCCCGCGGCAGCCGATGGTTCAGGTGAGCACAACGCGCGGTGCCGTCAGGGACGAGTGCTGCTCCCCCGCCAGCGAGACGAGGAGTCCGCCCATGAACGCCACCACCGTCGACACCCGCCCGACCAGCGCGCAGCTCACCCGGCAGGACCGCTGCGACCGCTGCGGCGCCCAGGCGTTCGTCCGCGCGACCCTCGCCGGGGCCGGCGGCGCGGACCTGCACTTCTGCGGGCACCACTTCCGCGCCCACGAGCTCAAGCTGGTCGCCGCCGGCGCGACGATCCTCGACGAGCGCCACCGCATCGACGAGCAGGCGGCCGAGCGCGTCTGACGGCGGGACGGCTCCGGCTCAGCAGGTCGCCAGCAGCATCGGCACCAGCAGGTCGCCGAGGTCGTACAGGGCCTGCGGGTCGGCACTGAGGTTGCGCCCCGTCACGCCCAGGGCGAGCGAGCGGGAGCCGTCCGGCGAGCTGAGCGCGACGCTCACGGTGCCGTAGCTCGCGCCGTCGTGGCCGTACAGGTACGCGGGGGCCTCGGGCGGCGCGCACGGGTCCGGCAGGCGGTAGACGCCGAGCCCGTACTCGAGGAGGTCCGCGCTGCGCGGCCTCGTCATGTCGGCGACGGTGCTCGGCGCGACCAGCCGGCCGGTGAGCAGGGCGCCGGAGAACGCGACGAGGTCGGCCGTGGTGCTCGTCGCGGCCCCGGCCGCGCCGAAGACGTCCGGGTCGAAGTGCCCCAGCGGGTACCAGCCGGCGCCCTCGTCGCCGGTGTAGGCGGCGCCGACCAGGAACGGCCCGCGGTCCTGCGGCTCGTCGGGCAGGTCGCTGTGGCGCATCCCGGCGGGCCGGAAGACGCGCTGCCGCAGCAGGTCAGCGAGGTCCTGGCCGGTGACCTCCTCGAGCAGCATGCCCAGCACGACGTACCCGGAGTTGGAGTAGGACCAGCCGGCCCCGGGGGCGAACAGCCACGGCGTGGCCAGGGCGGCGGCCACGTGGTCGGCGTCCGTGTAGTCCTGGCCGATCGCGTCGATGAACTGCTCGAGCGACGCCGGGTCGCTCATGCGCGCCAGGAGCAGCGCGTCCGTCCCGGTGGGCATCCCCGAGCGGTGGCTGAGCAGGTGCTCGACGGTGACGTCGGGCTGCCCGGGCAGCAGACCGGGCAGCACGTCCTCGACGCGGGTGCCCAGCGCCCAGGTGCCGCGCTCGACCTCCTGCATGACGAGCGTGGCGACCATGGGCTTGGTGATGCTCGCGACGCGGAACCTGTCGGTGACGTGGGCGGGCGGGCGCCGGTCGAGGTGCCGCACGCCCGCCGCGCCCGACCACCGCAGGCCGGGGGCCTGGACGCGCGCGGTGACGGCGACGGCGCCGTCGTCCACGAGCGTGCGCACCGCGGCGTCGAGGGCGCGGCGGTCGGCGCCGCCGGGTGCGGGCCGGGGGCCGCCCTGGCTGCGGGTCGACGCGTCGGGCCCGGCGGCGGCCGCGGTCGCAGCCGCCAGCACGGCCCGGGACAGCGCGGTCTCGTCCTGCGTGGTCCACGTCGAGCCGACGGCGGCACCGGTCGCCGTCGTCGCGACGGGGGCGGAGGCAGCGGGGGCGGAGGCAGCGGGGAGGGCGGCGAGCGGCAGGGCGAGCGCGGCAGCGGCGACGACGCCGGCGGTCAGACGGGCACGGGACGGCACGGGCGGCTCCTCCGGGTCGGGGTGAGAAGTCCACCGTGGCAAACCCGACGTGCGGGCACAACCGCGACGCCCGTCGCGCAGGGTCGGGTGCGGGCAGTTCTCAGCCGGCCGGTGCGAGCGCGGCGGACAGCCGCGCCAGGCCGTACTCGAAGGCCTCGTCGAGGTCACCGCCCAGCCGGAACGCCCCGGACAGCTCCATGGTGAGGAACCCGGTGGCCCACGCCGTGACCAGGCGGGCCGCCTCGAGCGCGTCGGCCTCCCCCACGAGGTCGGCGGCGATGCGCAGCACCGGGGCGCTGGCGCGCGCCAGGGCCTCGAGGTCGGCGCCGGAGGACAGCAGCAGGCGGAACCCGGCGGGTCGCTCGTGCGCGAACGCCCGGTAGGTGCGGGCGGCTCCGGCGACGGTGGCGTCGGCTGCCGCGAGCCGGCGGCCCAGCTCGTCCGCGGTGGCGGCGCAGACCAGCGCGAGCAGCGCGTCGCGGTCGCGCACGCGCTTGTAGAGGGACGGGGCCCGGACCCCGACGCGGCTCGCGACGGCCTGCATGGTCAGGCGCGCCTCGCCGTCGGCCTCGAGCACCTCGCACCCGGCGGCGACGATCTGCTCGAGCGACGTGCGCTCCGGGGTGGGCATGGCATCTCCTCAAGGCTATTGACGTTAGCCATGATGGCTAACTACCGTAGCCATTCCTACCACGACCCCCACCGCGAGAGGCACCCGATGAAGCTCGGACCGCACCTGCACCGCATCGGCAACGACGTCGTCGCCGCCTACCTCGTCGACACCGACGACGGCGTCACCGTGATCGACGCCGGCCTCGCCGGGCACTGGTCCGAGCTGCTCACCGAGCTCACCGCCATGGGCCGCACCGTCCAGGACGTCCGCGGCGTCGTCCTGACGCACGGGGACACCGACCACCTCGGGTTCGCCGAGCGGCTGCGCCGCGAGCACGGCGTGCCCGTGCACGTCCACGCCGCCGACGCCGACCGCGCCCGCGGCGGCGACAAGCCGAAGCCGAGCCTCGGGCGGTGGCGGCCCGGCGCGGTCCTCGGGTTCCTCGCCTACGCCGTGCGCAAGGGCGGCCTGCGGACCACCTACCTCACCGAGGTCGTCGAGGTCCACGACGGTGACGTGCTGCCCCTGCCCGGCGCGCCGCGTGTCGTGGGCATGCCCGGCCACTCCCCCGGCAGCATCGCGGTGCACGTCCCGGTCGCGGACGCCGTCTTCGTCGGCGACGCCCTGACCACCCGTGACGTCCTGACCGGGCGGACCGGCCTGCAGCCGGCACCGTTCACCGACGACCCCGCGCAGGCGCTCGACGCGCTCGCACGGCTCGCGGACCTCGACGCCACCTGGGTGCTGCCCGGCCACGGCGCACCGTGGCGGGGCGACCTCGCGGCCGTGCAGGAGCAGGTGCGGCGGGCCGCCGCGGGGTGAGCCGACGCGGACGTCGCACCCACGAGGCACCATGGGGCCACGGACGACAGACAGGAGCACGTGGTGGGCGGGCGGTGAGCGCACGGTGAGCGCGGCGGCAGCGGAAGAGGTCCTCGCGGGCCTCGACGACCGCCAGGCGGCAGCCGTCGTCGCACCCCCGGGCCCCGTGCGCATCATGGCGGGCGCCGGCACCGGCAAGACGCGGACGATCACGCACCGCATCGCCTACCAGCACCTGACGGGCGCGACGCCGGCGGACTCCGTGCTGGCGGTGACGCACTCCGCCAAGGCCGCCGGGGAGATGCGCGACCGCCTCGCGCGCCTCGGTGCCGGCAACGTGCAGGCGCGCACGTTCCACGCCGCGGCGATGCGGCAGCTGCGGTACTTCTGGCCCGCGACCGGCCTGCCGGGCGACGGCCCGGTGCTGCTCGACGTCGACGGGCGCGGCGCCTACTACCGCTACCTGCGCGGCGCGCTGGCGGTGACGCTGCGCACGTCCGCCGGTGACCTCGACGCGGCGCTCGTCACGGACCTCGCCACCGAGCTCACCTGGGCCGCCGCCCGCGACCTGACCGCCGACAAGTACCCGGCCGCGGCCACGGCGGCGGGGCGGCGGCCGGGCCTGTCGCTCGCCACGGTCGCCGGGGCGATGCGCCGGTACACGACCGCGAAGCGCGCCGCGGGGGTGCTCGACTTCGCGGACCTGCTGAGCACGTGCGCGCGGATGCTCGAGGAGCACGAGGAGGTCGCCGCGGCCGTGCGGGGTCAGTACGCGTCGTTCGTCGTCGACGAGTACCAGGACACGGACCCGGCGCAGCAGCGCCTGCTCGACGCGTGGCTCGACGGGCGCGACCGGCTCGCGGTCGTGGGTGACGCGCGGCAGGCGGTCTACGCGTTCAAGGGCGCGGACCCCGCACTGCTGCGCGACTTCACCGTGCGGTTCCCGCACGCGGTCACCGTCGACCTGGTGCACGACCACCGCTCGACACGGCAGGTCGTCGAGGCGGCGAACCGGCTCATGGCCGGGCGGACCGAGGCGGCCGGCCCGGCGCTGGTCGGCATGCGCGGCGACGGGCCCGCGCCGCTCGTCGAGCGCTGCGACGACGAGGACGACGAGGACGCGCGCGTCGTCACGACCGTGCAGGGCTGGCTGCGCGCCGGGGTCCCGGCCGAGGAGATCGCGGTCCTGCACCGGTTCAACGCGCAGGCCGTCAAGCTCACCGCGGCGCTGCGGGACGCGGGCGTCCCCGTCGTCGCGGGCGACGGGTCGGCGTACTTCGACCGCCGCGAGGTCGCGCAGACCCTCACGCTCCTGCGCCGGCACGCGTCCCGGGCCCCGGACGACGACGCCCGCGCGGCCCTCGACGACGCGCTGGCCCGGGCCGGCTACGACCCCGACGCCCCGCCCGACGGCACCGGCGCCGCGCGCGAGCGCTGGGACGCCCTCGACGCGCTGCGCGCCCTGGTCGCGTCCCTGCCGGCGGCGCTGACCCGGACCGTCCGCACCCTGTCCGTCGACCTGGACCGGCGGGCCGCGGAGGACCACGCACCGCCCGGTCGCGGGGCCGTCACGGTCACGACCATCCACAAGGCCAAGGGCCTGGAGTGGGACGCGTGCCTGCTGGCGCGCGCGACGGCCGGGTCGCTGCCGTCGGTGTACGCCACGACGGGTGCGGAGCTCGCGGAGGAGCGCCGCCTGGCGTACGTCGCGGTCACCCGCGCCCGGCGCCACCTGGTGGCGACGTGGGCGGCGGGCCGGCCGGGCGGGCGGCCCGCGCGACCGTCGCCGTACCTCGACGCGCTCGCACCGGCCGACGCACCCCGCGGGCGTGACGTCGCCCGGGCCGCCCTGCCGGGGCGCGGGGCGGGGGACCGTGCGGGGGCGCGGTTCACCGCCGGGCAGCGCGTCACGCACGACCGGCACGGGCTCGGGCGGGTGGTCGACGTGCGCGCCGGCAGGGTGACGGTCGACTTCGGGTCGGACGGTCGGCGGACGCTGACGCCGGACGGGCGGCTCGTCGCCCTGTGAGCGACGCGCCCCGGCCCACGTCGGGTGGCGGGGCGTCGGGGCCGTAACGTTGCCCGCCGCGGCGGGAGCGTCATCCCCCGCGCGAGGCGTGAGGACCGGACGACGAGGAGGAGACGCCCGTGGCACCCGATCCGGGACCAGGGACGCGGGACGTCCCGCGGACGGCGCTGCTCGTGCTCGGCGTCGTGGGGGTCGCCGCGCTCCCCGTCCTCGTCACCGTGCTCGTGGCGGCCCTGCTGCCCGGGGTCGGACGCCTCACCACCGAGGGCGGGGCCGGACGGCTGCTCCACCTGCTGTGGGTCTACCCCGTGTTCGCGGCGGTCACCCTGCTCGTCGTCGGGCCGGTCGCCCGGCGGGCGGGACGCTCCGCCACCCGCCTCGGTGAGACCGTCACCGAGGTGATCGGTGCCTGGGTCCTGCTGACGGCGCTGTTCCAGATGTTCTTCGAGCAGGGTGCGGGTGCCGCCGTCGCCGGCGTCGTCACGCTGGCCGCGCTGGCCCCCGTGGCCGTGGTCCTGCGACGCACCGCCCCCCGCGACGACGACGTCCCGCAGGAGCCCTCCCCCGCATGACGCGCGCCCGCCGCTGCCGCGCGCGACGGCGTGCGTCAGGATGAGCACGTGACCGAGCTCCCCACCTTCACCGTCGCCGACCTCGAGGCCGAGCCGCGGCTCGACCTGCCCGCCTTCACGCAGGACGACGCCGTGGACCTCGGCCTGCTGGCCGTCGGGGTGGTCCGCGAGCGCGGCGCGAACCTCGCGGTGCGTGTCGAGCTGGGCGGCGAGACCGTGTTCCTGGCCATGACCGGCTCGACCGGCGCGGGCAACGTGCCGTGGCTCGAGGGCAAGGCGCGGGTCGTGCACCTGCTCGGTGAGCCGTCGCTGCTGGTGCGCCGGCGCCACGAGGCGGCGGGCACGCCGTTCGACCAGCGCGCCGACGTGGACCACGACCTGTTCAAGGCGCACGGTGGGTCGGTGCCGCTGCTCGTCGGCGGTGAGGTCGTGGGCACGCTGACGACGTCGGGCGAGCCGGACGTCGTCGACCACGCGGTGGCCGCGGAGGCCGTGCGCCGCTACCTGGCGGCACGCGCGGGCTGACGCCGCCCGGACCCGACCGGCGGCTCGTCACCCGGCAGGGGCGTCAGCCCGCAGGGGCGTCCGCCGACCTCGGGGGCAGCGGCGCGGTGCAGGACATCAGCGTCCGGCCGTCCAGCAGGACGTCGACCTGCACGGTCCCGGAGCTCCGCGCCTCGATGGGGACGCTCGCCCCGAAATCGCCCACCAGCCCCTGGTGCTCCATCACCGCGCCGCCGGTGGTGGCACGCACGACGACCGGCCGCTCGTGGTCGGCCGGCCCCGGCACGTCCCAGTGGACCTCGAGCTGCAGCTCCTCACGCTCGGTCCGCTCCGTCCCGGCGACCCACGTCCACAGCCGCACGGGGTGGCGCCACTCGACCTCGCGGACCAGCTCCGCTCCCATCACGCGGACCGGGACCCCCGGGTCCCGGGCCTCGAGCGGGCACGCGGTGCGGGCCTGACGATCCATCCCGCCCGACTCGGTGAGCGTCACGCCGGCGGCGAGGCCGACCGCGACGACGAGCCAGGCCGCCGCCGTGACGGCCCGCGACCGCCCGTCCTCCCGCGGCGCCGGTGCCCGGTGGACGACGACGGTGTCGGCGAGGCTGTCGGCGAACGTGCGCCGCTCCGCGTGCCACAGCGGTCGCAGGTACCCGACGAGCAGGAACGCGTCGAGCAGGTGCGCGAACCACCGCAGGACCGAGCGCAGGACCCCGGGTGGTCCGCCCACCGGACCGTCGGACGGCGCGTGCACGACCTCGATGCCGACGACGCGACGGCCCGGGGTCTGACCCGTCAGGCCCTGCAGCACGAGCATCGCCAGCCACGCCCCCGCGAGGACGGCGGAGGACGTCCACGGGACGGTGTCCGCTGGGCCCCCGCTGTCGAAGGTCGGCTGCAGCGACGGGGCCGTCGCCCCCTCGCCGGCGGCGAACCACGTGATCGCGCTGAGCACGGCGCCGTCCAGGAGCGCGGCGACGACACGGCGCCCCCAGCTGGCGAACCGGGGCGTGACGACCCGGCTCTCCACGGTCGGGGCGAGCGGCGTCGTCGTCACGCGGGCCATCGTGGCAGCAGCCGCGCCCGGCCACCAGGGCCGGACGTCCACGCTCAAGGCCTCCCTGCGCCCGACATCCGTGGGGTGGGCTGAGCGGAGGCGGGCTGGGCGGACGCGGGCGACTGCCCGGCATCGACCGCGGGCGACGACCTCAGACGTAGAAGACCGACGGGTTGAGGATCTGCCGTCCCCACAGCAGGGCACGGTCCGCCGCGGTCAGGCGCGCACGGTCGGCGGCGTCGTCCCACTGATCCCGGATCGTGGTGACGACCCGGTCGACGACGTCACGCGCCTCGTGGCGGTCCAGCAGGTACACCTCTGCCGCCTCCACGCACGTGGCGAACCGCGCCGCGCGCTGCCCGGCCCGCCCGATCGCCATCGCCTGCGCGGTCTCGTCCCCCGCGCGCACCTGCGGGCACAGGTCGTACGCCGGCGTCAGCGTCAGCGCCTGCCCGTCCCAGAACGCCGCGTGGTTGCGCGCGTGGTCGTCGGTGTTCCCGATCGCGACGTTGAGCACGATCCGCGTGAACAGCTCGCGCAACGTCGCAGCCGGCGCGGTGAAGTGCCGCCGGACCAGGTCGGCCAGATCCGGGTACGTCGCGTACCGCCCGGTCCTCTCGCTCAGGCCCAGCATCGTCAACGCCGAGACCATCAGGGTCCGTCCGCCGCCGCTGGGTCGGTCGAACCGCTCGACCAGCAGCACCGCGCGCCCCGCAGCCGTGGTGCTCGACGTGCGCGCGACGTCCACCCCGGCGCGCGCCGCCAGCTCCATGGCGACCGCCTCACCCTGGACGACCGGGTACGGGTCCATCGTCGAGGAGAACTTCGCGATGAGCTCACGGTCCCCGTCACGCACCACGGCCTTGGGGCGGGCGCCGCCGATCGACGTCCCCCGCAGCAGCGCCTCCGCGAGCGCCGGGGGCAGGACCTCGCCGGCCTGGACCCGGTCGGCGGCGTCCTGCAGGTCCTCCACCGACGCCGACCCGCCCCCTCGCGGGACGTACCGGCTCGGTGACTCCTGGAAGTCCAGCGCCCCGATACGGTCCGACGAGGACTCGAGCAGGTACGTCAGTGCGCTCAGGTCCTCGGTGTCCGAGGACGCGCCCAGCCGCCCGAGGTGACGCGCCAGGATGACCCGCTGCCCCCAGGAGTCCGGGCCGGCGTCGCTGAGGCAGCCGGGCATGTCGAGTCCGTCAGCGGGCGGCTGCGGCCCAGCGACCAACGGCAGCTCGGGGGTGTACAGCGAGATCGCGTCCGGACGCGCCAGGTACGACCGCCCGTAGGTGAACAGGTGCCGGCCACCGTCGACGTCCAGGCGCCCCGCCACCACGGGCTCCAGGTGCCCCGGCAGCCACACCCACACGAATGCGGTCTGCGGCCTCGGGTCAGAAGTCGTCATCGACCTGCACCGTCGCACGCACGCGCTGCGGCAGCAGCGCCAGCCGGTCGGCCGCCCGTGCCGCAAGAGCCGGCAGCTCCTCCGCAGGCACGGAGAACAGCGGCACGCCCAGCACCGTGGCGACCTCGAAGACCATACCGATCGCCACGGTCGGCGCCCCCCGCTCGACCGAGCGCAGCGTCCCCGGGTCGATGCCCACCCGCTCGCAGACCTCCGCCACGCTCATCCGTCGCTCCCGGCGCGCGGCCGCGATCAGCGCTCCGAGGGTGGCCGTCGCGTGCTCGGTCGCTCGGGAGTACGTTCGGACACGCCGCATGACCGCCACCTCCTGGAGGGAGTTTAACCACTCTTTACCCTCTAAGGCTGGATACATTCCTCCCGCACCCGGCGCTCACAGCCGAAAGTGTGCCGATCGAGGGCTGCGCGGGGCCGGCGACGTGACGCATCCGCTCGGCGCGGCCCCTGCGCTCCCCGCCACACCACGACCACCACGGTGACGCAGGCCAGCACCGTCCACACATCGGTCGCGTCGGGCTGGACGACCACCCGGACCGGTGCGACGGCCCCGCCCACGAGCGCGTCGACCGGGAACCGCAGCGCACCGACCACGGCGGTGTACACGTCCCGCACCGCCTCGGAGAGCTTGACCGCCGCGAAGACCAGGGCCGTCACGGCGGCCACGACCGACGCCGGGACGACCGAGGGTGGGCGCCGCGTGACGACGTCGCGCGCCGCGAGCAGCAGGAACGGGAAGAACGCCAACCCGGCGACGTCGGACAGCTTGCCGGTCACCCAGCCCGGCGCCGCCGCCTTGAGCACGTGGTCGTTGAGCAGCAGGACCGCGAGCGCGACCAGCGGCACGGGGTGCAGCACGATCTCGCCCGGCACCCGGGCCGCGTCGGGCGGCCTCATGAGCCGTCCTCGCCGGGCGGGTCGAGCAAGAGCCGGTCGACCGCCCCGCTCATGCCGCCGAGGTGCAGGGTCACCGGTGTCGGCACGTCGACGGGGAGCAGGAACGTCACGCTCGCCCAGGCCTCGTACCCGTCACTGCCCTCGACCGGCGAGGGACGCCAACCGTACGACGCCACGCCTTGCACGGACCACGTCCGGCCGCGCCCGTCGCTCACCGTGAGGGTGCGCAACAGGTCCTCCGGGACGGGCTCGGGATCCCGCCCGTCGAAGGTCAGGCCGACGTCCACGGGGACGTCGGCGTCGTCTGCGGAGAGACAGCTCGGCGTGCGCACCCAGACGTACCGGGCCCCGTACCCGCCGCCGAGGAACGACGACGGGGTCGCGGGCCAGGTCTGCTCGTCGTCGTACTCCTGAGGGCCGTAGAACGCGCTCACCTCACCGTCGGACGTCGGCTCGGGGCACCGCTCGAACCCTGGCGAGGTCGCCACGCTGGCCACCGCTCCGACCAGGAGCACAGCGGCGACGGCGGCGGAGCGCAGGCGGGACGGTCGCGGCAGGTGCGTCGTCATGGCGGCACCGTAGGGCGAGGTCGCAGGTCGCGTGGGCGTCGATGCCGATCTGTCACCGTGCCGACGCGGCGCCGAGACCAGGGACCGGACGAACCGGGCAGACGACCGTCTCCCCGGAGACGATCTCACTCCCTCCATGAGCTCGACGGCCCGGGATCTGTGGTTCGAGACCGTCGACGGCGTCGACCGCTACCCGCGCCGCGGCAGAGCGGCACCAGCAGGGCCGGCAGGGTGCGGGAGGGGCCCGAGCCGAGCCCGCAGCGGCGAGAGCCCGCCCGCCTGGCGACGAGCCGCGTACCCTGGGTGCGCGGACCTGCGCGGCTGACCAGGGGATTCTCTCTCGAGCTGTCTCGAGCCTGGTCTCAGTGAAGGAGCGCTTGTCCCGGGCCTCTAGCTCAACTGGCAGAGCAGCGGACTTTTAATCCGCGGGTTGTGGGTTCGATCCCCACGGGGCCCACCATCGCAGGTCTCTGAACTGCACAGACGCTGCTCCACGACTGACATCGCGGCTGGCCGGGATGTCTCTTGTGGCAGTTTGGGGCAGGAAACGGGTCGCAGCCACAGATGGACGGTCACCGGTCGCGTCTGCGATGAGGGCATCGACGGTGTCGCGATAGGAGCGGGTCATGCCCCCAGATGTGCGGCGGTCAGGCGACGGCGTGGAGGACCTGGCGGCTCTGCAGGTAGGGCCCGAGCCGCCCGCGGGTGATCCCGGTCGCCGCCGACAGCATGCGGTCCGAGGCATCCGGGTCGGCGGCCAGCGCTGCTTCGACGGCGGCGATCTCGGCGTCGGTCAGCGTGACCTCGCGGGCACCGGCTGCTGCCGGGCGAGGTGCGCGGGGTGACGACACGGCCGTCCGCGCGCTCTCGATCGACAGGTCCATCCAGCGGGTGAGCACGACACGGTCGACGAGGGCGTGCTCAACTGGCCGACCCGCTCGTCCCCAACTAGCCCGAGACCGGCTGTCCGTCGACCTCCTCGCTTTGTGACCCCAGCACCGGGACGACCCCCGCCTGCATGGCTCGGGGGCCGCCCTGGTGCACAGGCACGCTCACCTCATAGCGGTCGCGCCCGCAGGCCGCTCAGCCCCTCCGGCGAGCGGCGCGGACCGTCAGGAGCACCCCGCCGACCAAGGCGGCCATGATCAGTGCCCACCCGGCGAAGGTCCAGCCCATGAGTTCGTCGGGTACCCCGCAGCCGAACGAGGAGTCCTCGTACTCGCAGGACGCCCATGGTTGCAGCAGTAGCACGACCGAAGCCACGGCGCTGGTGACCATGAGCAACGGTCCTGCGATGTTCGTCCGCCTGGACGCCGACGGCTCGGTCATCCGCGCTCACCGCCGTTGGCCGTCAGCCAGTTGCACCGGTGCGATGCGACGTGCCGTCCCCACCCGTTGGGCCGGTTGGGGCGGAACTTCTCCAGGTTCCAGTCCCCAGCCAGGTTGAAGTATCCGCCGGCGACGTGGCATTCGTACTGCTGGTGCAGGCTCAGCTTCTCGGTCACGCGCGGCTGCTTCGCCGCCACCTCGGCCCATCCTGCGGTGAAGAAGATGGTGAGGTTGCCTGCCGCCGGTAGGTGCATCGCCTGCCCCCAGGTGGACTTGGTCGCGTTGACCCGCAGGTCGCCACGGTCAGTGTGCCGCCAGACATTCGAGAATAGGTCGATACCGAGCCACGGGTCGGCGACGACTGGGTACGTCACGCCTTCGGTACGGTGGTCGACGACCTGGGTGATGACACCGTCGGTGACTTCGAACCGAGTGGGAACGGCGACTCCGGCTGCGTCCACCGCCCACGGCGCTGCTGCGCCGAGCACGATACGGCCGGCCTGGTCGAGTAGGACTACGCCACCGTTGCCCAGGGTGTGCCACTGCGCATCGTCGTCAGCGTCGATGGTGAATGGGTAGTGCGTGGGGGAGTCCTGGCCGGTGATCGAGTAGATCACCTGTACCGAGCCATCGTCCTTCTCTAGCGCGGCGAACGCGGTGTCCTCCTCGGTCACGACGACCGCGTCACCAGTGGTGAGTTCTCCGACCCGTGCGCTGTCTCCGACGGGTATGGCGACGGTGACGTCATCGGCGAGCTCGAGCTGGGCGACGCCGGCGTCGAGGTCAAGCGCCAGCGTGATCCGCCAGGAGGAGCGCCACCGCGGGAAGGGTGGAGACCTCATGACGACCGGGGCGCCGAGGCAGGTCGTGAACTTGCAGCTCATCGTCGATGTCAGCGCCAGGGAACGCGGCCTCCCCGGCGGCGGTGCACACGCGCCTACTCCAGGTCGGTAGGAATGACGGTAGGAATCGCCGTACGCTGCTCGGTATGAAGGTGTCCGTGAGCTTGCCGGAAGCCGATGTCGAGACCCTCCGCCGGTTTGCTGCCACACAGCCCGGTGTCACCGGGCTGTCCGGTGCGGTCCAGGCCGCCGTGCGGGCACTTCGCGAACGTGAGCTCCTTGCCGAGTACGACGTCGCGACCGCCGAGTGGGCCGAGTCCGGGCAGGCTGAGGACTGGGCCACGGTGAGCGCCGACGGCCTCGCCGAGCGCCCGTGAGGGGCGAGATCTGGCTGGTCAACCTCGATCCTGTCGTCGGATCGGAAGCGTTCAAGACACGCCCTGCTGTCATCGTCGGGCGTGCGCCGCTCGCTCACCGGGCCATGGCGAACGGCCGCGGTGTCGTGCCAGTCGTTCCGGTGACGTCGAACACCGAGCGGGTGCTGTCCTTCCAGGCGCTGCTGCCTGCCGCACGAACCGGCCTGGACGGGGACTCGAAAGCGCAGTGCGAACAGCTGCGCGCCGTGGACGTCGCGTGCCTCGTCGAGCACGTCGGCACCGTTCCCGATGACGTCATGGTCACGGTCGACGCGGGCATCCGTGTCTGGCTGGACCTGCCCTGACCTGCGGCGTCAGACGCGCCGGCTCCCGGTCCACTGCCGGGCCGGGCCGGGTTCGAGGAGACAGGTCGATACCGAGCCACAGTCGGCGACGACCGGCTACGTCACGCCTTCGGTGCGGCGGTCCACGACCTGGGTGACTGACCGGAACTGCTCGCAGGCCGGGTGATCTCGTCCGCGGGTTCTGGGTTCGATCCCCACGGGGCCCACCTGCAGCTCCCGCCCGGTGTGCCCGGCGGCCCGGCGCTCGCACGCCGGACTGCCGGGCCGCCGGTCGTCCGGGACCCGCTCGGGCGTGATCCGCCCGACGCGACACCCCTGTCAGGAGGTGCCGCCGCAGACCACCCCGACGCACTGCGGGGCGTTGCCGTTGCCCTGGGCCCGGTTGCCGCCCAGGTCGGTGGCGTTCGGTGCGTGAAGGCCCCAGCCGGTGTTCCTGGTCGCGGTGTTGTCCCCGAGCTCCAGGTCCGGGTCCTGCGACACGATGCCGTCGCCGTTGCGGAGGAACCTGTTGCCGGTGAGCGTGTCGAGCGGCGAACCCGGGGTGCCGGCCTCGCCGGCGTACCCCGTGCCGTTGCCGGTGAACGTGCTGCGGGTCAGCTCGAGGCCGAGCTCGTAGCTGCTGCGGACGCCCGTCTGGTTGCCGGTGAACGTCGAGCCGTCGATGCGCGCCGTCGAGAAGGCGCCCTGGTAGCCCGTGCCGTTGTCGGTGAACACGCTCGCCCGGACCGTGAGGTCACCGGCGTCCTGGAACACGGCCTCGCTCGAGTTGCGCCGGAAGGTGCTGCGCTCGACCGTGCAGGTCACGCTGCACACCAGCCCGATGGCGTTGTCCTCGAACGTCGAGCGCGACACCACCGCGGTGCCGCTCCACGCGAGCTCGACGCCCCGGTTGTTCTGGCTGACGGTGCTGCCGGTGATCTCGATGCGGCGCAGGTAGGCCGTGGACACGCCGGCGATGTTCCCGGTGACCGTTGAGTTGACGAGCCGCACGTCCGCCTCGTTCTCGTCGAACATGTCGCCGAACCCGGCGACGCCCAGGGAGTTCCCCTCGGCGGTGATGCCGCGGATCGTCTTGGCACCCGGGCCCGAGACGTACACGCCGTTGTAGAACCCCACGATGCGGCCGTTGCGGACCTGGGCGTCGCCGACCCCCGAGAGGTGGACGCCGGTGCCGCCCTGCGACGCACCCGGCCCCTGGAGCGTGCGGCCGCGCAGGTCGAGCGAGCCGCCCGCCCCGACGACGACCCCGGTGTCGCTGCACACGAGGTCCCGCGCGAGGTACGCGGGCCCGGTGACGGTCTGCCCGCACGCGGTGACGGGCGTCGGCCGGGCAGGCGGTCCCGCGTGCGCCGGTGCTGCCTGGGCCGGTCCGGCGAGGACGAGCGTGGCGCCTGCGAGGACGGTCACGACGACGGACGTGGTGCGCATGTGGTTCCCCCTTGTCCGGGCCCACCTCCGCGTGGGCCACCGGCGCCAGGATGGCGAGCCGGCGCCCGGTCTGTCCGCTTTCCTGCCGGTTTTTCACCCTCCCGCTCCAGCACGGCAGCTCGGTGCACCGAGCTGCCATCTCGTGCCGACCGTCCGACCGGGTGATACACATCACAGGACGGTCGAGCAGGGGAGACACGATGGCTGACAGCGCACCGACGGTCGAGCGGTACCACGCGGGCCGGGTGATCATGCTCGCGGTCGTCGCCGCCCTCGGCGGCTTCCTCTTCGGCTTCGACACCGCCGTGGTCAACGGCGCGGTCGTGGCCGTCCGCGCCGAGTTCGAGATGGGCGCGGGGCTCACGGGTTTCGTGGTCTCGTCCGCCCTGCTCGGCTGCATCGCGGGCGCCTACCTCGCCGGCCGGCTGGCGGACCGTCAGGGCCGCATCCGGGTCATGGTGCTCGCCGCCGCGCTCTTCATGATCAGCGCCATCGGGTCGGGACTCGCCGTCGGGCCCGTCGACCTCATCGTCTGGCGGCTCGTCGGCGGCGTCGGGGTGGGCGCCGCGTCCGTCATCGCCCCCGCGTACATCGCGGAGATCTCCCCCGCCGCCGTCCGTGGTCGCCTCGGCTCGCTGCAGCAGCTGGCGATCGTCACCGGCATCTTCGTCGCCCTGCTCTCCGACGCGCTGCTCGCCAACATCGCCGGTGGCGCCGCCGAGGAGCTGTGGCTGGGCCTGGCCGCCTGGCGGTGGATGTTCCTGGTCGAGGTGATCCCCGCGCTCGCCTACGGGATCCTCGCCCTGCAGATCCCGGAGTCCCCGCGGTTCCTCGTCGCCAAGGGCGAGCTGGAGCGTGCCCGTTCCGTGCTCGGTGAGGTGCTCGTCACGGGCGTCAAGGAGCGGATCGAGGAGATCCGCAAGACCGTCACGCAGGAGGCCCGGACGTCGTTCGCCGACCTGCGCAAGCCGTCCGGTGGCCTGCTGCCGATCGTCTGGATCGGCATCGCCCTGTCGGTGTTCCAGCAGTTCGTGGGGATCAACGTCATCTTCTACTACTCCTCCACGCTGTGGCAGTCGGTGGGGTTCACCGAGGAGGACGCCCTCACCCAGACGGTCATCACCTCGGTCACCAACATCGTCGTGACCATCGTGGCGATCTCCTTGATCGACAAGATCGGCCGCCGCACGCTGCTGCTCATCGGCTCCGCCGGCATGTTCGTCACCCTCGGGGTCCTGGCGGTGGTGTTCGGGACCGCGAACCTTGTCGAGAACGCCGACGGCGTCCTCGAGCCGATCCTCGGGGACACGCAGGGCGTGATCGCGCTGATCGCGGCCAACGGGTTCGTCGTCTTCTTCGGGATGTCCTGGGGCCCTGCGGTGTGGGTCCTGCTCGGTGAGATGTTCAACAACCGCATCCGCGGCACCGCGCTGGGACTGGCCGCCGCCGCGCAGTGGCTGGCGAACTTCCTCATCTCGACGACGTTCCCCGCCATGGCCGAGGTCGGGCTGTCGTTCGCGTACGGCTTCTACACGGTCTTCGCGCTGCTCTCGCTGTTCTTCGTCGCCAGGTTCGTGCCCGAGACCAAGGGCCGCCAGCTGGAGGACATGGCCTGACCAGCGCGTCCGCACCCGCCACCCGCGCCCGGCCCACCATCTCGCCGCATCCGTTCAACCTCGCGCACCGGTGTACCGATACACCTGGGGACAGCACGACCAGGCGTTGCACCGCCTCGGCCCGAGGAGCCCGCGATGAGCACCACCACCGTCATCGACACCCGTCACGACAGCGCCGCGTCGCTCGCCGTCGCCCTGGGCCTGGTGCACCCGGCTCCCCGGCCGGTGCGCGTGCCGCCGCTGACGCAGCGGATCGTCCCGGGCCGCTCGCCGCTGGAGGCGTCCGGGTGGGCCGAGACGGTCGAGACCGACGGGCCCCTCGCCCGCCTCTGACCCGCGGACCGGCGGTGCCGTGAGATCGGCCACGTCCGCCCCTCCGGCAGCACGTCCGGCGTCCGACGACGGCCAGAATGGCGCCATGCCCTCGGCTCTCTTCTCCCCCCTCACCGTGCGCGGCACCACGTTCTCCCACCGCGTGTGGATGGCCCCCATGTGCCAGTACTCCGCCGCCGCGGACGGCCCCGACGCGGGCGCGCCGACCGACTGGCACGTGCAGCACTACGGCTCCCGCGCGGCCGGCGGTGCGGCGCTCGTGATCGTCGAGGCCACGGCCGTCGTGCCCGAGGGCCGGATCACGCCGTTCGACCTGGGGATCTGGGACGACGCGCAGGTCGCGGCGCACCGCCGGGTCGTCGACCTGGTCCACGCGCAGGGCGCGCGGGCAGGCATCCAGCTGGCGCACGCGGGGCGCAAGGCCTCCACCGACGCGCCGTGGCGCGGCGGCGCACCGCTCGGCCCGGACGCCGGCGGGTGGCCGGTCGTCGGCGCGAGCCCCGTGCCGTTCGCGGACGGGCACCCCACGCCGACCGCGCTGACGACCGACGGGATCGCGGACGTCGTCGCGGCGTTCGCCGCCGCGGCCCGCCGGGCCGTCGCCGCCGGGTACGACGTGGTCGAGGTGCACGCCGCCCACGGCTACCTGCTGCACCAGTTCTGCTCGCCGGACTCCAACGTGCGCGACGACGCGTACGGGGGCACGTTCGAGGACCGGACCCGCCTGGTGCGGGAGGTCACGGCGGCCGTGCGCGCAGCGGTCCCGGAGGCGATGCCGCTGCTGGTGCGGGTCTCCGCGACCGACTGGGTGGAGCCCGCAGGGTGGACCGGCGACGACACCGTGCGCCTCGCGCGGGACCTCGCCCCGCTGGGTGTCGACATGGTGCACGTCTCGACGGGCGGCAACCTGCCGGGCGTGGCGATCCCCGGCGGCCCCGGCTACCAGGTGCCGTACGCCGCACGGGTGCGCGCGGAGGCCGGTGTGCCGACGATCGCCGTGGGCGCCATCACCGACCCGGCGCAGGCCGAGCAGGTGGTCGCCGGCGGGTCGGCGGACGCCGTCGCGCTCGCCCGGCCGCTGCTCGTCGACCCGTTCTGGCCGCACCGGGCGGCGCTCGCCCTGGGGGCGGACCTCCCGCTGCCCGTGCAGTACGACCGGGCCCGCGCGCTCGTCTGAGACGCCGTCGCCCGCGCTGCCCCCGGGACGGCGGCGCCCCGGGGCGGCGGCGCGCGGTCTCGGGGAGGATGGGCCGGTCACCCTGCGGAAGGAACGCCCGTGCCCCAGCCACCCCTGCCTCCCGAGGTCGCCGACCTGCTGGCCCGGCCCAATCCGGCGGTCATGGCGACCGTCCACCCCGACGGGCACCCCGTCACCGTCGCCACCTGGTACCTCGTGGAGGACGACGGCCGGGTGCTGCTCAACCTCGACGCCGGGCGCGCCCGCCTGCGGCACCTGCGCAGCAACCCGCACGTCTCGCTGACCGCACTGTCGCAGGACAGCTGGTACACACACGTGAGCGTGCAGGGCCGCGTCGTGGAGATCGTCGACGACGTCGACCTGGTCGACATCGACCGGCTCTCGACGCACTACTCCGGCAAGCCGTACCCGGTGCGGGACCGCCCGCGCGTCAGCGTCCGCGTCGTCGTCGAGCACTGGCACGGGTGGGGCGCGGCCAAGGCCGACTGACCCGGGCGGTCACGTCGCGGCGGGCTCGTCGCGGGGCGTCGTGGACGCACCGGCGACGGCCCGCGGGCGGCGCCGCGCGGTGAGCCACACCCCCGCGACGGCCGACCCGATCCCCCCGGCGACCAGGTCGCCGACCGTGTCGGCGTACCCCACGTAGATCTCGGGGTCGACGTACGTGTTGCCGAGGTACTCCCCGACCTCCCACAGCACGCTGAGGGCGCAGCCCAGCGCGGCGGTCACGGCGACGACACCGAGCCGCGCGGCGCCCGTCGTCACGGTGCCCGCGTCGACGACCACGCCCGTGCGACGTTGCAGCAGCAGGTACGCGACCGCGGCGACCAGGCCCGTGACGACGAGGTGCGCGACCACGTCCAGCCACGCGACCGCCTGGTACAGCTGCAGGGCACCGCACCACGCGGCCGCGACCAGCCCGAGCCCGTACGCGGCGTCGAGCCGGCGCGGCGCGGCGGCGGCGAGCGGCACGACCAGCCCGGCCAGCACCAGGGAGAACAGCGCGACGTCGACCGGCCCGCGCCACACCAGCGCGACGACCAGGCAGACCGCACCCAGGACGCGCACCGCGCCCCCGGGCCCGCGCACCAGCGCACGCATCGCCTCCGCCCGCTGCGTGCGCGCCATGTCCGCCTCCGTCCGCGGGCCGGCCCGCCCGGCGCCCGCGGCGACGCTACGTCGGCACCGCACGCGCCGCACGGCGAGCGGGACGTGCGTCAGCGGCGGGCCCACCAGTCGGTCGCGCGCGCCGGCCCGGGGCCGGGCAGCCGTCGGATCACCGGGGAGTCGGCGGGCTCGGGTGCCCACCACGGGTCCCGCACCCGCAGCAGCCCGGCCTCACCGGCCCGCACCGCCGCGACCACGTACGCGAGCGCCGCCAGCGGCAGCAGGACGAACGCCCGCAGCAGCGCGTACAGCGGGTACAGCCACGCGACGGGGTCGCGCAGGTCCCGCGTGAGCGCCGCGGTCAGGGCGCCGTGCGCGACGACGACAGGCACCAGCACCCACGGCACGTGCCAGGCGCTCCACCACAGCAGCGGCACCAGCCCGAACCCTGCCGCGACCGTCCCCAGGTGCAGCGACGGCCGGCGGAGGGCCAGGTGCGGGTGGACGACGGCGACGCGGAACACGCCCGCCAGCTCGGCCAGCCGCTGCCCCGTCCACGCCGACGCCGTGCCGGTCCCGCGCTGCACCGCGGGCACGTCGAGGTGCGCGACCCGGTGACCGCGCGCGGCCGCGAGCACCCCGAGCTCGACGTCGTCCCCCTGGCCGAACCGCGTGTGGCGGCGCAGCAGGTCGGCGTGCACGGCGCGGCGCGCGACGTGGGTGCCGCCGCGCACGTACCAGGGCACGCGGTGCCGCAGCCGCGCGGCCAGGGTGTCCTCGATGCGCAGCACGCGCGCGAGCAGCCCGTGCGCCGGGACCGTCGCGGTGATCGTCCCGAGGTCGACGCCGGCGGCGACGAGCCCGCCGACGACCTCCTCGAGCGGCCGGGGGATCTCCGTCCCCGGGTCGACGCACACCACGTAGGTGCTGGTCACGACGGCGTGCGCGTCGTCGAGCAGCCCGACCCGCACCGCGCGTGCGGGTGCGGCGCCGGCCGGGGCGCGCCGCGCCCGCGACGCCCCGGCGACGTGCACGCGGAAGCCGTGCGCACCGGCCACCGCCCACAGCCGCCGGTAGAACGCGGGCGTCTGCGTCGCGGTCGTGACGAGCAGGACGCGCGCGCCCTCGGCGTGCAGCCAGCCCAGCCGCTCGAGGTCCCCCGGGTCGCCGTGCACGGGGACGACGACGGTCAGGTCGGGCACGGGACCCGCACCGCCCCGGGCCGGGACCGCGGGGGCGCGCGGTGCGGTGCCGCGCCGGGCGCGCAGCCGCGTGCCCCACGCCACCGCCAGCGCGAGCACCGGCTCGGCGAGCAGCGTGAGCAGCAGCGCGACCTGCGCGGCCGTGGTCATGCCGGGACGGGTCCGAGCACGCGCAGCGCGGGGCCGGGGCCGCTGCGGGGGACGTGGTCGTCGGGTGCCGCGTCGTCGTCGGCGCGGGCGGCGAGCCCGCCGTGCTGCTCGGCGAGCAGGCGGCGGACGCGGGGCTCGTCGGCGTCGTCGGCGGCCGCGTAGAGGCGCGCCAGGACGCGGTCGAAGCCCGGCGGGCGCGTGACCGGCGGGCAGCGCAGCACGCGGTCCACCGGGGTGGGCCGGGGCCGCTCGCCCGGGCCGACGGGCGCTCCGTGGTGCTCCTCGCCAGGGGTGGGCCCGGTGGCGGTGACGCGGGGCGCGGGCAGCCCGGCGAGCTCGGCGTACCGGTGGACGAGGTCGAGGACGCGCACGCGCTCACCGGCGTCGAGCACGAAGGTGCCGCCGCTGCGGTCGATGAGCGCGGCGGCCTCGAGCACGAGCCCGGCGGCCTCGTCAGGCGTCACGAGGCGGCGCGCGGCGTCCGGGTCGCCGACCGTCACCGGCAGGCCGGCGGCGGCCTGGTGCACCAGGGCGTCCCAGAACGAGCCGCGCCCGCCCAGGACGGCGCCGACCCGCACGGACGCGGCCTGGAGCCCGTCCTGACCGCGGACGACGAGCTCGGCGAGCCGCTGGGTGGCGCCGAGCACGGACGTCGGGTGCGCGGCAGCGGCGCCGGAGACGTGCACGAGGCGCCGCACCCCGTGCCGGTGGGCCGCCCGCACGACGTTCTGCGTGCCCCACACGTTGGTCATGACGCCGGCGGCGCTGAACCGCTCGAGCAGCGCGCCGTGGGTGAGTGCCGCGGCGTGCAGGACGAGGTCGGGGGCGGCGTGCGCGAACGCGGCATCGAGCGCCCGGGCGTCGCGCACGTCCGTCAGCCAGACGGACGACGCGTCGGTGAAGCCGGCGCCGGTCAGCTCGAGCTGCTGCGCGTGCAGCCGGCCCTCGTCGACGTCCAGCAGGTGCAGCGCCGCGGGCCGCAGCGCGGCGAGGCGGCGGGCGAGCGCCCGCCCGAGGGAGCCGGCGGCTCCCGTCACCAGGACGTGGCGCCCGGCGACGAGCTCGCGCACGGCCGCGCCGGTGGCGTGCGGGCGCGTGGCCGGCAGCAGGTCCTGCGGGCGCGGGCGGCGGTGGTGGGTCATGGGTGCTTTCCTGACGGGGGCGCCGGACCCGTCGAGCGTATTGCCGGGTATGTCCGGTTCTCGCTGCGGGCGGCGTGGACCACCCGTTCGGCGGTGACGTTCCAGCCGTCCGGCCGAGCCCGCCCCTACGCTGGTCGGGTGGCCGTGATCCTCGCCGTGTGCGTCGTGCACGCCCTGCGCCCCGACGCGGGGCCCGTGGGGGTGACGGCGATCGACAAGCGCGCCGTCGCCGGGCCGGTGCGGGTGGGACCGTACGGCCTGCGGGCGGACGTGCAGGCCGACCGGGTGTTCCACGGCGGCACCGCCCAGGCGCTGTACGCGTACGGCCAGGACGACGCGGACCACTGGGCGCGCGAGCTGCGGCGCGAGCTGGCTCCCGGCTGGTTCGGGGAGAACCTGCGGGTGGCGGGCCTGGACCCGAACGCGGCGCGGGTCGGCGAGCGCTGGCGCGTCGGTGCGGACGTCGTGCTGGAGGTCACCGGGCCGCGCGAGCCGTGCTCGACGTTCGCGCGGTGGGTGGGCGGCGCGGACGAGCAGGGCTGGGTCCGCCGGTTCCGGGACGCCGGTCGCGTGGGCGCCTACCTGCGGGTCGTGTCGCGCGGGTCGGTGCAGGCGGGCGACCCGGTGGTCGTGGAGCCGGCGGCACCGGGCGCGCCGACGGTGCTCGAGGTCCTGCGCGGCTGAGCCGGCAGAGGGTCCCCCGGGTGGCGGGTGTCCACCGCCCAAAACGTTCCGTACCGGGGCAGACCGCCCGGCAGGATGGTTGAATATTCTCGGACGACTGTCCAACCGGCGCCTCCCGGATCGCGGACGGGCGGGACGCCGGACGCCCGAGACGTGGGGGACGACATGAGCGAGCCGACCCGTACCGCCGACCGACCCGTCCGCCAGTGGCAGGGCCTGACCATCCCCGACCCGGGGGTCTACGAGCTCGACGACGCCCACAAGCGCGTCGGGTTCGTCGCCCAGCACATGATGGTCAGCCCCGTGCGGGGCGAGTTCGCCCGCGCCGCGGCGACCATCGTCGTGGGTGAGGACCCGCTGCACTCCTCGGTGACCGCCGTCATCGCCACCGAGAGCCTCACCACCCACCACGACGACCGCGACGCCCACCTGCGCAGCGCCGACTTCCTCGACGTCCAGCAGTTCCCGATGATCGAGTTCCGCAGCACCGGCGTCGCGTGGCGCGGCGAGCAGGACGCGATCCTGCAGTGGGCGCGCCTGCGCAACCACAACGCCGACCGCCGCCGCGTGTCGCCCGACACCATCGAGCGCGCCGACCGCAACCGCATGAAGTTCGACGTCACGGGCGACCTGCGGATCAAGGGCGTGACGCGCCCGGTGACCCTGCGGATGGACTTCGGCGGGGCGCGGCGCGACCCATACGACCGCGACATCTTCGGGTTCCACGCCGTGACCGACATCGACCGCGAGGACTTCGGCCTGGTGTGGAACGTCGCGCTCGAGGCGGGCGGCTGGCTCGTGGGCAAGAAGGTCCGCATCGAGATCGCGGGCGAGGCCGTCCACCAGTCCGCCTGACGAGCCGTCAGCCGCCGCGCGCGAGCGCCGCCACCACCAGCGCGCCGACGACCGCCGCGACCGCCACCAGCACGCCGAGCGCCAGCAGCGCACCGCGCCGCCGGTCGCCCCGCCACGTGACCTCGACCTCGTCGCGCGACGCGAGGTGCCGCAGCGCCCCGCGCACCTCGCGCGTGCGCACCGCCTCGTCCACCGGCACGACGACCCCCGCGTCCTGCGGGGTCGCCGCCAGCACCACGCCCTGCGGCTCGGGCGCGGCCAGCAGGTGCCGCTCCTCGCCCGCGGGCACCGCGTCGCCGGCGTCCTCACCGAGCAGCCGCACCGCGACGCCACCACCGTCGGTCGTGGCGCCCGCCCCCGCCGCGACGGGGAACACGGTCCCCGCCGGACCCTGCGCGCCCCCCGGCGGCGCCGGTGTCCCCGGCGCGGCGGTGCGCGCCGCCGGCAGGATCCGGCCGGCCGCACTGAGCGCCGCCCCCAGGCACACCGCGTACTTCGGGTGGGCGTCCACGACGACCGGGGCGCCCACCTCGGCGGCGAGGAGCTCGGACACCAGCGGGATCCGGCTCGAGCCCCCGGTGAGCAGCACCGCGTGCAGGTCCGCCGGGCGCACCCCCGCCGAGTCCACGGTCCGCGCCAGGGTGTCGACGGTGCGCAGCACGTCGATGCGGATCGCCGTCTCCAGCTCGCCGCGGGTCAGCCGCACCTGCCGCGTGAGGCCCGGCAGCAGCACCGGCACCACGGCCTCCACGTCGCTCGACAGCGCCTCCTTGGCCAGCACCGCCTGGTCCTTGACGGCCGCGAGCGCGGCCAGCACCGCCGGGTCCTGCGTGTCGAGGGACGTCCAGGCCCGTCCCAGCGCCGCCACGACGTGCCGCAGCACCGCCTCGTCCACGTCCTCACCGCCGATGTGCTCGTCCCCGCCGGGCTCGCCGCGCAGCTCGTACCCGTCGGCGGTGCGCACCACGACGGTTGCGTCGAACGTGCCCCCGCCCAGGTCGTACACCGCCACCACGGCACCGACCGGCAGCCGGTCGAGCGCCGCGTAGTGCACGGCCGCCGCGACGGGCTCGGCCAGCAGACCGACGTCGGCCAGGCGCGCGTGACCCGCGGCCTCGACCAGCAGGTCCCGTCGCAACGACCCCCACGTCGCCGGGTGCGTGAGCGTCACGTGGTCCGGCTCGCCGCCCTCCCGGGCGCGGACCGTGTCGACGACGTGGCGCAGCACCGCGCCCGTGAGCTCGACGGGGTCGAGCTCGTCGTCGCCGAGCAGCAGACCCGTCGGGTCGCCCAGGCGCCGCTTGAACCCCCGGGCCAGCCGCTCGGGCTCCAGCACGCCGCGGCGCACGGCCGCGTCGCCGACGAGCAGCGCACCGTCGGAGCGCAGCAGCACGGCCGACGGGATCGTGTCCGTGCGGTCGCCCAGGCCCACCGTGGTCGCCCGCCCGTCCCGCCACACGGCCGCGGCGGTGCGCGACGTGCCGACGTCGACGCCGAGCGTGTACCCGCTCACGGCGTCGCCGCCGGCGCAGGAGCGGCCGGCGGCCGGGCGATGCAGAACCCGGCGACCGCCCGGAACGCGTCGCACTCGGCGCGCGCGTCGGCCTCGGACGCGAACCCGTCCTTGAGGACGACCACCATGCCGGAGTCCCCCGGGCCGTCGGCCACGGCGACCGACCCGCGGGAGTCCTCCATGCGCACGCCCGTCGCCCCCGCGGACTGCAGCTGCGCGAGCAGCTCCTGCGGGGCCGTCGCCGACGCCGTGTCGGCGAGCGGGAACGCGTTGTAGACCACGTACCACCCGACGGGCTCCCAGGCGGGGCCGCCCGCCGCCGACGTCGCCTCCGGCTCGGGCGTCGCCGTGGGCGTCGCGGTGACCTCGCTGACCTCGACGCACCGCTGCGGGCTGGCGGGCCCCGTGAGCCCGGCGGCGACGGCCGCGACGTCGTAGCAGTGCGTCCCCGGCTCGCGCTCGGGCCACGTGAACGACGTCTGGTCCTGCGCGTCGACCGGCTGGACGCCGGTGCCCTCCCCCGACTCGGACCGCTCGCGCACCACGTAGCCCGTGGCGTACGCGCTGCGCTCCCACACCAGCCGCACCTGCCGCTGCCCGGGCTCGACGGCGGTGAGCACCACGGGTGGCGGCAGCCCCGGCTCCAGGTCCACCGAGCCGCCCTGACCGCGCAGCCACAGCCACCCCAGCACCAGCCCGAGGACGAGCAGCGCCCCCACCACGAGCCACCAGGTCCGCACGGCCGCGCGCTGCTCCCACGTGCCCGCCAGCTCACCGCCGTGCAGGGACGCGGCCTCGGCGTACGTGACCGTGAACGGGTGCGGGACGGGCGGCCCGAGCAGCCGCGGCGCGCGTCCCGTGACCGCCAGCAGGCCGACGACGGTGCCCCCCGCCGGCACGGTCGCCCGGCGCGGCGCCAGGGCGAACCGCAGCAGCCCTGCCGCGTCGGTGACCTGCAGGTCCACGTCCAGCGGCGTCGTGCCGACGTTCTGCAGCTCGACCCGGAACCGGCCCGCGCGCGCCCCGCCCGGGCCGTCGGGGCGCAGCCGCGCGTCGAGCCCCTGCACGGGCGAGACGACCAGGTCGCCCTCCACCACCGCGGCGACGTCCCGGTGCTCGAGCGACACGCAGCGCACCCCGAACGGCACGTCGCCCACCGGCGCCGCGGGCGGCGGCGGGGGCCGGAACACGACCTCCACGGTCACGCCCTGCTCCTCGCCCGGCAGCACCGAGACGAGGTGCGGCGTGACCGTCGACCAGCGGGCGGCGTCCCCCAGCACCTCGACGCGGTACTGCGCGACGACGTCCCCCGTGTGGTGCACGGTCACCCGCGTGCGCGCCTCGCCGCCGGGGTCGACGGCGAGCACCGCGGTCGCCAGCTCCAGCACCGGGTCGGTGACGACGTCCATGACCGCACCCTTCCCCCGCCGGGCCCCGCCGACGGCCCCGCGGGCCCCCGGCTGCCCCAACGGGCACGAAACCTGCCCGCCCGACGTATCTGCCCGCCGCGCGGCGGGTCCTACCGTGCAGGTACCGCGCCCGGCGCCCGGTGATACGCCCGCCGCGGTCCGCACCGCCGCGGCGGCGGTGCCGTCGCGGGGAGGGGGCAGGCGTGGACAACGACTTCGCCGATGCGTCGGCGCAGGGCCGCACCGCGTGGTTCGCCGAGCAGTTCGACGCGCTCGCGGGCAACGTCGAGTCGTTCATCCGCGGCAAGCCCGACGTCGTGCGCATGGCCCTGGTCTGCATGCTCGCCGAGGGGCACCTGCTGCTGGAGGACGTGCCCGGCACGGGCAAGACCTCGCTGGCCAAGGCGATCTCGCAGTCGATCGACGGGTCGATGCGGCGCATCCAGTTCACGCCCGACCTGCTGCCCTCGGACGTCACGGGCGTGCAGGTGTACGACGCGGGCAAGCGCGAGTTCGTGTTCCACCCCGGCGCGGTCTTCGCCAACATCGTGCTCGGTGACGAGATCAACCGGGCGTCGCCCAAGACGCAGTCGGCGCTGCTGGAGGTCATGGCCGAGCGCCAGGTGACCGTCGACTCGATCCCCTACCTGGTCCCGCGCCCCTTCGTCGTCATCGCGACGCAGAACCCCGTGGAGCAGGGCGGCACGTACGACCTGCCGGAGGCCGAGCTCGACCGGTTCATGATGCGCGCGACCCTCGGCTACCCCGACCATGACGCCGAGGTCGAGGTCGTCGCCCAGGTCACGGCCGGGCAGAGCACCGACGACCTGCCGGCGGTCCTGAGCACCGCGGACCTCGAGCAGATGAACCAGATCGCCGCCCAGGTGCACCTGGCACCCGCCGTGCTCGCGTACCTCGTGACCGTCACCGCGGCCACCCGCACCATGCCCGAGCTGCGGCTGGGCGTCAGCCCGCGCGGCACGATCGCGACCGCCAAGGCCGCGCAGGCCCTGGCCGCCACGCAGGGGCGCTCGTTCGTCACCGCCGACGACCTCAAGGTCGTCGCGCCGTACGTGCTGCCCCACCGCATGGTCCTGCGCCCCGAGGCCGAGCTGCAGGGCCGCACGGCGAGCGACCTGCTCGACCAGGTGCTGTCCAGCGTGCCGGTGCCGCAGCAGCGCGCCGGGGTGTGACGTGCTCACGCGCTCGGGTCAGGGGGTCGCCGTCGCGGGCGTCCTGCTCCCGCTGGTCGGGTGGCTCGCCGACTGGCCCGAGCTCGTGCTCGTGGGGCTGGCGTGCCTGCTCGCCCTGGCGGGCGCGGCCCTGTGGATGGTCTACCGGCCCGCGGTCACCGTGCGCCGGGAGATCCAGCCGCTGCGCGTCGCCGAGGGCGAGACGGCCCGCGGCCTGCTCACCGTCACCAACACCGCCGCGCGCCGCAGCCCCCCGGTGCTGGCCACCGAGCGCGTCGGGTCACGCTCGGTGACCCTGCCGCTGCCGAGCCTGGGCGCGCGCGCCTCGCACGTCGCGGCGTACCCGCTGCCCACGGCGCGCCGGGGCGTGTACCCCGTGGGCCCGCTCGCCATCGGGCACTCCGACCCGCTGCGGCTCATGCGCATCGCCTCGGACCACGCCTCGACCGGCCGCCTGACCGTGCACCCGCGGATCCACCACGTCGCGTCCGTGCCGTCGGGACGCTCGCAGGACGCCGAGGGGCCGACGTCCTCGAGCGCACCGCGCGGCGGCATCGCCTTCCACTCCCTGCGGGAGTACGAGCCGGGCGACGACCACCGGCTCATCCACGCCAAGGCCAGCGCGCGCACCGGAGTGCTCATGGTCCGGCACAACGTCGTGCCGTTCGAGCCGCGCCTCATGGTCGTGCTCGACACGCGCGCCGTGTCCTACCCGGGCGACACGTTCGAGGACGCGTGCCGCATCGCCGCGTCCCTCGCCGTCGCGGCCGTCGACGGGCGGTTCCCCCTGCAGCTGTCGACGACCGCGGGCGACACGGTCGTCGTGGACCGCACGCGCGACCGCAGCGAGGTCCTCGACCTGCTCGCCGCGGCCCGTGCCACCGTCGAGGACCCCGGCCTGCCGGCGCTGGCCTCGATGGTCCCGCGCGAGGACGGCGTGTCCCTCGGCGTGGTGACGGGCCAGCCGCCGGCGGCCGAGCGCGCCGTGGTCGCGCGCGTGCGCGGCCGGTTCCAGATGGTCTCGCTCGTGCAGGTCGGGGTGGCGCGCGGGCGGCGCGCGGCGCCCCTGGACGGCACGCTGGTCGTCGGGGTCGCGTCCGACGAGGACTTCCCCGCCGTCTGGGACGCGCTGGTCCGGGGGTGAGGCCGTGACGACGCCCGCACCCCGGGGACGGCGGCGCTGGGGACCCCTCGTGGCCCGCGGAGCCGAGCCCGTGCTCGCGGTCGGCGCCGTCCTGGCCGCCGCGAGCGCCCTGGCCCCGTTCTTCACCGGCCGCGGCTGGGTGCTGCCCGTCGCGCTCGCCGGGCTCGCCGGTGGACTGCTCGGGTGGCTCGTGACCTGGCGGCGGCTGCCCGGGTGGTCGCTGGCGCCGGTCGGGCTCGTCGTGCTCGTCGTCGGGCAGCTCTACGGCCTGCACGCCGCGCAGACCCGGTACGGGCTGCCCGGTGCGCCGGCGCTGCGCGCGACCGTGGACGGGCTGCTGTCCGGCTGGGCGCGCATGCTCACCGTCACGCTCCCGGCCGACGCCTCCCCCGACCTGCTGGCGCTGCCCGTGGGGCTGGTCGCCGCGGCGGCCTACGGCGCGGTGCTGCTCGCGCTGCGCACCCGCCTGGTGGTCGGTGTCGTGCTGCCCGCGCTCGTCGTGCTCGTCGCGTGCTTGGCCCTGACGGCCGGGCGGGACGCCTGGGCGCTGGTCCCGACCGTCGCCCTGCTCGCGACGGCGCTGCTGCTGGTCCTCGTGCGCGCCAACCGCGCGTCGACCGACGACGGCGCGAGCCTCGCCGACGCCCGGGCCGTGGGCGTCGACCTCGCCGCGCAGCGTCGGCACTCCACAGCCGGGCGCGTGCTCATCGGCCTGCCGGGCGCGGCGGCCGTGGTCGCGCTCGCCGGGCTCGGTGCGTCCGCGCTGCCCGTGGCCGACGGCAGCAGCCGGGCGGACCCGCGCGCCGTGTACGCCCCGCCCGTGCAGGTCGACCAGGGGCTGAGCCCGCTGGTCCAGGTGCGCCCGCAGCTGACCGACCCGCCCGTGCCGCTGTACCGGGTGCGGGTGCGCAGCGAGGGCGACCCCGCCGCGGTCGACCGGGTGCGCCTGGCCGCTCTCGACCGGTTCGACGGTGCGCTGTGGACCCAGGGCGGCCGGTTCGTGCTCGCGGGCAGCGCCCTGCCGCACACCACCACGTACGCGTCCGGTGCCGGGACCGTGCGCGCCGACGTCGAGGTCCTCACCGGCGGCAGCCTGTTCCTGCCCGTCGTCGGCGAGCCCGTGGGCCTCACGGGGACCGCGGCCGCGCTCGACGCGGCGAGCGGGACCCTGGTGCGCGCCGACACCGACGCAGGGTCCGGCGCCACGTCGTACACGGTGACGGGCCTGGTCGCCGACCTCGACGGGGTCCAGGACGCGGGCCCGGCCCCCGGCGACCCGGGGCTGCTCGCGCTGCCGGACGCCCCCGCGTGGGTCGCCGAGCAGGCCGACGACGCGCGGGCCGCCGGGGCGACGCCGTGGGCGCAGCTCGACGCGCTCGCCGCCACGCTGCGGGCGCGGTCGTACGACCCCGAGGGGCTGCCCGGGCACTCGTACGGCGCGCTCGAGCGGCTGCTGCGCGCCGAGGACCCCGTGCCGGGGTACGCCGAGCAGCACGCGTCGGCGTTCGCCGTGGTCGCCCGGGCGCTCGGCTACCCCGCACGCGTCGCGGTGGGGTACCGGCTCGACCCGGCGCGCGCGGTCGACGGGGTCGTCGACGTGGCGAGCAGCGACGTGCACGCGTGGCCGGAGGTCCTGCTCGACGGCTACGGCTGGGTCGCGTTCGAGCCCACCGACGTGACCAACACCGTCGACGCGCCGCGGCCCGACGAGCCGGAGGTCCCGCAGGTGGCGCCCGACGACGCGGTCGCGCAGCCGACGCAGGCCGACGACGCGGCCGACAACTCCGCGAGCGAGGTCGGCGGGGTGCTGGCGCGCGTGGTGCGCACCGGCGTGCTCGTCGTCGTCGGGGTCGTCCTGGGCCTGCTGCTGCTGGCCGCCGGCGTGGTCGCGGCCAAGGCGGCCCGCCGCAGCCGGCGCCGCACGCGCGGCACCCCCGCCCGGCGGGTGGCGGCCGCGTGGCGCGAGGCGTGCGACGTGCTGCGCGAGCAGGGCGTGCCCGTGGCCCTGGCCCGCACCCCGCTCGAGGTCGCCCGCACCGCGCGCGTCGGCACCGGCCCGGCGTCGGCCGCGGGCGACGCCGTGGCCGAGCTGGCGACGCTCGTGACCGCGGCCGTGTGCGGGCCCGCGGAGCCGACCGACGCGACGGCGCGCCGCGCGTGGGCGCACGCGGCCGAGGTCCGGCGCCGGGCCGCGTCCCGCGTGCCCCTGCCCCGGCGCGTGCTCGCCGCCGTCGACCCGCGGACCCTGCGCGGGCCCCGGACCCGCGGCGCGCCGGCCCCCGAGGTGGCGCCGCCGGGCCGCGACGCGCCCCGCGCCGAGGCGCCCGTGCCCGTCGGGGCGCAGGACGGAGCGGGGCGTGCGGGCTGACCGTGGGGCCGGCCACGCGGTGGGGACGACGCTCGGCGCGCTGCTCGCCGCGGTGCCGCTCGTGCTCGCGGGGCTGTGGGGGGCGGGGCACGCCACCCACGTGGTCGACCTCGCCGACGGTGCGGCGTGGCTGGTGTCGCCCGAGCGCGGCCTCGTCTCGCTGGTCGACGCCCCGACGGCGCAGGTCGCGGTGACGCTGCGCCTGCCCGTGGCCGACGCCGCCACCCGCGTCGTGCAGGGACGGGACGGCGCGTACGTGGTGCGCGGCGGGACGCTCGCCCGGATCGACGCCGCGACGTGGACCGTGGGCGGGGCCGTCGTGTTCGGCGACGAGGACGCGACGCTCGCCGTGGTGCCCGGCGCGGGACGCGAGGCGGGCCTGTGGGTCCTCGACGGTCGCACGGTGCGCCTGGTCGACGCCCGCACGCTGCAGGTGCGCGCGACCGCCGACCTGCGGCTCGGCGACGACGTGCGCGCGGTGGTCGACGACCGCGGCGACCTGTGGGCCGCCGACGACGAGCGCGTGGTGCGGGTCCGGCACGAGCACGGCGGGCTGCAGCCCGTCCCGCAGCGCGGTCCGGGGGGCGAGCTCGTGCTCGTGCAGGGCCGGGCGGTCCTCGTCGACGTCGCCGCCGGCACCGTCCGCCCGCTCGACGGCCGCGCCGGGGTGTCCTGCGCCCAGACCCGCTCGCGGTCACCCGGCGCCGCCGTCGCCGGCTCGTCGACGTCCCCCGAGGTGTTCGCCGCCTTCGGTGGCGCCCTGCGCGTCGCGGGCACCGACGGCGCGGCGTGCGGCACGGTCGCGCGCGTCGGCGACCGGGACACGACGCTCGGCGCGCTCGCCGAGGTCGCCGGGTACGTGGTCGCGACGGACCCGCGCACCGGCGGCACGACGGTGGTGGACCGGCGCACGGGTGCGCTGCAGACCTTCGCCCTGACGTTCCCGGGGCACCGCGTCGAGCTGGTCGTGCGCGGCTCGACGGTGTTCTGGAACGACCTCGACGGGCACGCCTCGGGCCTGCTGGAGCTCACCGGCGGCGCCTGGCGCAGCACCCCGGTCCAGAAGTACGACCCGGCGACGGGCGCCGGGGCCCAGGTCGCGCGGACGGACACCGCCCGCCCCGGCCCCGCGGACGCCGACCCCGAGACCGCGTCCTTCCGCATCGTGTCGCTCACCCCCGACCGTGCCCTCTACGCACCGGGCGCCCCCGCCGTCGTCACCCCCGAGATCACCGGCGAGCCGGTGCCCGGCGAGGTCTGGTGGTGGCGGTTCGAGAACCTCGTGACGGGCGCGTTCGAGGACTTCCGCACCCCGGGCGTGCCCATCGCGTTCGACGCGCTGCCGGACGTCGGGGAGTACGCCACCACCCTCGTGGTCGTGCGCGACGGGTCCGTCGCCACGGCCACCACCACGGTGCGCGTCGTGACGTGGTGCGCGCTCACGGTCTCGACGACCCTCGTCGACCTCGCGGTCGACCCCACCGTCCAGGTCTCCGTCGACCCCGCGTGCCCGGTGAACCAGGAGATCACCGTGGCCACGGCGCCCTGGCTCGACGCCGACACGAGCGCCGCGACCGTGGCCGGGGCGTCGGGTGCGGTGACGCTGCGCGCCGTCGCCGAGCCGCCCACGACCGGCCCGGTGGCCGGGGCGCTGACGCTCGAGGTGACCGGCCAGCCGGCCTCGCAGGTCCGCGTCGACGTCGTGGGCGCCGCACCCTGAGCGACCACGTATCACGCGACCCGCCCGCCGCTCCTCCTGGGCGGGCGGGCGCACCGCCGGTGGAGGGTCGGCGGTGCGCCCGTGGGGGAACGAGGGGCGACGGCGCCGTCACCGTGCGGCGGCCGCGATCCCCTCGCACGTGCGCCGCAGCACCTCGGTCACCCGCCGCACGTCCGGCCCGGCGAACGGGTGCGCCGCACGGCGCTGCCACGAGCGCAGCGCGGCGACCGCGGCGGCGCGCACCTCGGCGGCACCGACCTGGCGACCGGGGTCGTCCGGCTCGTCGGCGCCCGCGCCGTGACCGGCTGCCGGCAGGCCGAGCCGCGTGCGCGGGTCGTCACCCAGCGCACCCAGCAGCCGCTCCGCCTCGTCGCGCGCCGCGTCGTCGCCCACGTCGATCTCGCCCGTGCGCAGGTCGGCCAGCAGCCGCAGCTCGACCAGGTCGTGCGCACCGGCCACGACCTCGTCGCAGCGCCGCGCGAGGCGGTCGGCGCCCGCCACCGGGACCCGGGCGACCAGCGTCTCGACGGCCCGCAGCGCGCGCTGGGCCTGCAGCGCGCCGGACCGGGCCACGAACCGGTGCAGCAGCAGGTCGCGGACGTCGTCGAGGCGGCTGGCACCGCGCAGCACCGCGGCGAGCGCGGCGGCGTCCGGCGCCGACCCGTCGCGCACCGCACCGACCGCGAGCCGCACGCCGAACAGCCCGAGGTCGTCCAGGAGCGCCGCCCGGGCGTCGGAGGGCACGGCCCCCGCGGCACGCAGGAACCGGTCCGCGGACAGCAGGACGTGCGCCGGCTCGGCGGCCAGCGACGCGACGTGCTCGTACCGCGCCTGCGTGAGCTCGACCGCCGCGAGCCCCAGCAGCCCGCACACCGGCACCACCGTCTGCACCAGCGCGCGCACCCGCGGGTCGGCCCGGTACCGCGCGGCGATGGACTCGGCCGTCGCCAGCGCGTCGGGCCGGCCACCGCCGGTCTCGTCCGCGCGGGACAGCACGCCGACGGCGTTCACGGGGGTGACCGCCCACGTGTCGTCGTCGGCGTGGAAGGCCCGCAGGAAGTCGACGTCCGACTCGTGGACCTGCCGCAGCATGTACAGCACCGCGTCGGCACCGTCGGCACCGTCGGCGTCACCGAGCAGGAACTCCTGGGTGCGCGCCGACACCTCCCCGCGCGCCGACGCCAGACCGGGCGTGTCGACGAGGGTCAGGTGCTCCAGCCGCGAGGACGGGTACTCCACGACGAGCCGCGCGACGTCCTCCACCGCCAGGGCGCCCAGGTCGACGCGCGTCTGACCGCCCTCGCGGACGAACGCGACCTGACGGCGCTCCCCGGTCGGCAGCACCGCCCACGCGCGTGCCGCCGGGCCGTCGACGTACGTCGTGACCAGGCGGGTGCACTCGGTGGCGTCGGTGGCCGCCAGTCGCTGCCCGACCAGCGCGTTGAGCAGCGTGGACTTGCCCGCCTTGACACGCCCGGCGAACGCGACGCGCAGGGGCCCGTCCAGCCGCTGCGCCGCGGTGGTCAGCGTCGCGGCGTGCGGGGTGCCCGCGTAGGTCGCGGCGGCGTCCCGCAGCAGGTCGCGGACGGCGTCGACGGTGCGCGCCCCGGTCACGTCGTCCCTTGCGGCACCGGCACGGTCGCCTGCCGCGCGGCCAGGAGCGGGGCGAGCAGGCCCTGCGTGCGGGCCGCGAGGTCCCGCAGCCGGTCGAGCTCGGCGTCGACCCGGGCGGTGCGTGCCAGGCGTGCCGTGTCGTCCTCCGCGATGGCCGTCGAGAGCTGCTCGACCGTCGCCGTCGCCGTGGCCAGCAGCTCCGCGGCGCGTGCCGCGTACGTCTCGCGCAGCAGCCGCTGCAGCCCGCGCACCGCGGCGCGGCTCTGCTTGCGGGCCGCGGTGTCGACCTCCTCGAGGTAGGCCCCGACCGCCCGCTCGGTCTCACCGCGCAGGGCGCGCAGCTGCCCCTCGCGCGCCGCGTGCCACGACCGGCCGGCCAGCACCGCGGACAGCACCACCGCGACGGGCAGCACCACCGGCAGCGCCAGCCCCAGGACGAGACCCGCCCCGTGGCTGATCATCGCGCCGGCCGAGCCCCCGCGCAGCGCCACCAGGCCCAGGTCCAGGCGCGACGCGCGCGTCCCGGGCGCGGCGACGAACGCGACGTCCACCCCGCCGGACCCGTCGGCGCCCGTCGCGACCCCCTGCCGCAGCTCCCACGCCGCGGAGCCGAACTGCTCGGCCACCGCGTCGGCCACCTGGTCCGCGAGCGTCCGCACCAGGGCCTGGTGGTCCAGCAGCGCCGCGGTCGTGCGCTGCTGCAGCCACGGCCCCAGGTCGGCCTCCAGGCGCGTGGCCGGCAGCTCGGCGATGTGCGCGACCGCGTCCCGGCGCAGGGCCCGCAACCGCACCGTCAGGTCCGTCTCGACCTCCGAGGCGAGGTCCGACGTGCGGTCGAACAGCACCTGCTGCCAGCGCGCACCCGCACCGCGCAGGTCGGCCGCCCGGGCGCGTGCCTGCTCCCACGCCACGCGTCGCTCCCGGGCCGTCGCGTCGTCGCCCAGCGCGTCACGCTCGGCGGTGAACGCCGTGAGGAGCTGCCCGAGCGTGCTGGCCGCCACCGCGGCCGCAGCCGCCTCCCCCGTGCCGGCGGCCCGCACCCGCTCGTCGAGCAGGCGCGCGGCGAGCGCCGGGTACCCGGACTCCGCCAGCAGGTCGCGGTCCTGCGCGCGCAGCCCCGCGTGCCGCAGCGGGGCCGACAGCGGCAGGACGTCGGCCCGCACGCCGGCGACGCGCAGGTGCCGCACGTCGGCGTCGCGGATCCGCCGCCAGTGCGCGAACAGGTCGGTGCGCGTGAGCCCCACCAGGACGACGGGGCACAGCGCGGCCGCCTGCCGCAGCAGCTCGATCTCCGCGGCCCCGAGCTCGGACCCCGCGTCGGTGACGAACAGCAGCGCGTCGGCCACGGCGAGGCTGCGCAGCGCGACGCCGGCGTGCGTCGACGCCAGGCCGCCGCTGATGCCCGGCGTGTCGACCAGCACGAGCCCGCCGCGCAGCAGCTCGCGCGGGAGCCGGATCTCGACGGCCCGGCCCGTGGTCCCCGCGCCGTTCCCGGCCGGCGGGGCTCCGGGCGCGGCACCCGGCGCGTCGTCGCGCAGCAGCGGCACCGCCTGCCCGGTGGCCGCGGTCGGGACGTCCGCGGGTGCGACGTCGCCCAGGGTCGGCGCGTCCGGCTGCTCCTCCGCCAGCACGCGCGCCGCGACCCGCTCGCCCCAGCGCACGTAGGTCGGCACGGCCGTGGCCACGTCGGCGTCCGTCGCGCACACGCGCGCGCCGAGCAGGGCGTTGACCAGGGAGCTCTTGCCCTTCTTGAACTCCCCGCACACCACCACGCGGAACGCCGGGTCCGCGAGACGGGCACGGGCTGCGTGCACCCGCTGCACGAGGTCGCCGCGTCCCGCGCGGGCGGCGGCGTCCGCCACCGCGTCGAGCAGCCGCTCCACGTCCCCCATCACCGCATGGTCCCACCGCGACGGCTGCCGGGGACGGTGTCGCGCGTGCAGTGCCTCAACAGGCACCCGCGCGGGACGGTGTCCGGAGGAACCGGGTGAAACGCGACGTGTTGAGCGGGCGTTGAGCGCCTGTGGAGGGGACGTTGAGCCCGGCGCGCGAGCCTGCTGCGCATGACCACCGCCTCCGTGCACACGCTGCGACCGCTCGAGTCCGTCCGCCCCACCGGGGCCACGCTGCACCTGCGGGTCGCCGTGCAGGGCGGCGACGCCCTGACGCGCGCCGGCCTGCGGTCGGTCCTGGACACGCTCACCGACGTGCAGGTCGAGCACGTCGAGGTCGAGCAGCCCGGCGACCTCGCCCAGGCCGAGGTGGTCGTGGTCGTGCTCGAGACGGTGAGCGCACGCGCCGTCGACGCGGTGCGACGCCTGGCGTCCCGCCCCGGCTGCCGGCCCGTGCTCGTGGTCGGCGAGGTCAGCACGGAGGCCGTCGCGCTCGTCGTGCAGGCCGGCGCCGTGGGCGTCCTGCGACGGCGCGAGGCGACGGCCGAGGGCGTCGGGGCGCTGCTGCACGCCGTCGCGTCGGGCGAGGCGGTCGTGCCCGTCGACCTGCTCGCGGCGCTGTTGCCGCGCACGTCCGCCGAGCACCCGTCCGCACCCGCGCGGCCGGGCCACGTGCTCGCGCTCACGGGCGTCAACGACCGCGAGCGCTCCGTGCTGCGGCTCCTGGGCGAGGGGGCGGACACGCGGGAGATCGCGCGCCGCCTCGCGTACTCCGAGCGCACGGTCAAGGTCGTCGTGCAGGACCTCACGCGCCGCTTCGGGCTGCGCAACCGCACGCACGCGGTGGCGTACGCGGTGCGGCACGGCCTGATCTGAGCGCCGCACCCCACCGACGCGTCGGCGCCGCGAGCGCGCCGCCGGACCGCGGACGGCGACGGCCGGCCACCCGCGCGGGGTGACCGGCCGTCGCCGGGACCGTGGCCCTGCGTCGCCGTCAGGCCTCGCGGCGTCGCGCCGTGACGACCAGCGCCGCACCGGCCAGGAGCAGCAGCGCGACGCCCACGAGCGACGCGCCGAGCTCCGTCCCGGTCACCGCGAGCGCCGGTCGGGCGGGCGTCGGCTCGGCGGCGGCTGCCGCGACCGTCGCCGCGTAGGTCGACGTCGCCGACTGCCCGTACGCGTCCGTCACCCGGTAGACGACCGGGGTCGCCGCACCGGAGAAGCCCACGACCGGGGTGAACGTCAGCGCGCCCGTGGCCGGGTCCAGCGTGTACGTGCCCTGGCCGGGCACGTCGACCACCAGGGTGTCCCGACCGTCCGCGTCGACCAGCGTCACGGACCCGCCGGACGGGACGGTGACGGTCGTCGTCGGGCGCTGGGCGGTGCCCGGTGCCCCGGTCGACGTGAGCGGGGCCGCCGTCGGCCGCGCCGGGAGGACGACGGTCGGCGTGTAGGTCGCCGACGCCGTCTGGCCGTAGGCGTCGGTCAGGACGACCGTCACGCCGCTGGCCGCACCGACGAACCCGAGGACCGGGGTGAAGGTCACCACACCCGTCGCCGGGTCGAGCACGTAGGTGCCCTGACCGTCGACCGCGACCGTCGTGGCCGCGGCGCCCCCGGCACCGCGCAGGGCGACGGTCGTGCCCGGGGGGACCGGGAACGTCGCCGTCTGCACCGCGGTGCCGACGCCCGTCGTGCCGGCGGGCGTCGCCGTCGGCGGGGCCGGTGCGACGACCGTCGGGGTGGAGGTCGCCTCGGCCGTCTGGCCGTAGGCGTCCGTGACCCGGAAGGTCACCGGTGTCGCGACCCCGCTGAAGCCCGGTGCCGGCGTGAAGGTGACGACCCCCGTGGCGGGGTCCAGCACGTAGGTGCCCTGCCCGACCACGGTCACCGAGGTGACCGGGTCGCCGTCGGCGTCGAGGAGCGTGACGGAGCCGCCGGTCGGGACCGCGACCGTCGTGCTCTGGGGTGCGCCGGCCGGTCCGGACGTCGTCCGGTCGGTCGCCGCCGGTGCCGACGGCGCCAGGACGGTCGGCGTGTAGCGGCCGTCGTCGCTCTGGCCGTAGGCGTCGGTGAGACGGAACGTCGCACCGGCGGCCTCGCCCGTGAAGCCCAGCGCGGGCGTGAAGGTGACGACGTGCGTGCCCGGGTCGAGGACGTAGGTGCCCTCGCCCGCGACGACCAGCCGGTCGACCAGCTCCGTGCCGTCGACGAGCTGCACCGTCGTGCCGGCCGGGACCGGGACGACCGTGCTCTGCGGCGTCGTGCCGGTGCCGGTCGTCGTCGCGTCGACCGCGACGGGGCCGGCCGGTGCCAGGACGAGCGGCGCGTACCGCGCGTCGTCGCTCTGGCCGTAGGCGTCCGTGACGCGGATCGTCACGCCGTCGGTCTGCCCCGCGTAGCCGGGCACCGGGGTGAAGACGATGCCACCGGTGCTCGGGTCGAGGACGTAGGTGCCCTGACCGGGGACCGTGACCGTGCCGACCAGGTCGCCGTCCTCCGCCACGAGGGCGACGGAGCCGCCCCCGGGCACGGGCACGGTGACGGCCTGGGTCTGCTCGGCGGGGCCGGACGACGCCGGGTCGCCCAGCACGGGTGCCGGGGGTGCGGTGACCGTCGGGGTGTACGTCGTGGTGCCGGTCTGCCCGTAGGCGTCCGTCACCTGGATCGTCACCGGCGGTGCGGCGCCCTGGAAGCCGAGCTCCGGGGTGAACGTCACGACGCCCTCGGGCGTCACGGCGTAGGTGCCGACGCCGCCGACGACGAGCGTCGGGACGACGTCTCCGTGACCGTCGAGGAAGCCGACGGAGCCGCCCGCGGGGACCGTCACCGACGTGACCGGGCCCTGCGGCTCCTCGCCCGTGCCGGACGAGGTCAGGGGCGTCGGAGCCGGGGCCGGCGGGGCCTCGACGGTCGGGGTGTAGACGGCGGTGGCGGACTGGCCGTACGCGTCGGTCACCTCGTAGGTGACGCCGTCCGCCTCGCCCGCGAAGCCCAGCTCGGGGGCGAACGTGATCACGCCCGTGGCCGGGTCGAGGGTGTAGACGCCCTGGCCGTCGACGACGACGCGGATCGGCGACCCGCCGCCGACGAGCGCCACCGAGCCCGACCCCGGGACCGTGACGGTGGTCGACTGCGTGGCGGTGCCCACGCCGTCGGTGGTCGCGGGCAGCGGCTGCGGTGCGGGCGGCGCGGTGACCGTCGGCGTCCACGAGCCGGTCGCCGACTGGCCGTAGGCGTCGGTCACGACGACGGCGACGCCCTGCGACTCACCCGAGAAGCCCAGGTCCGGCGTGAAGGTGATCGTGCCGGTGCTCGGGTCGAGGGTGTAGACGCCCTCGCCGTCGACGACGACGCGGGTCGGCGACCCGCCGCCCGACAGCGCCACGGTCCCACCCGCGGGGAGGGTGACCGTGAGGTTCTGCGGCGTCACGGCCGGGCCCGTCGACGTCGCGTCGGGTGCCACGGGGGGTGCCGGCGGGGTCACCGTCGGGGTGTACGTGGCCTGCGCCTGCTGGCCGTAGACGTCGGTGACGCGGAAGGTCACGGACGTGGCGGCACCCTGGAAGCCGAGCTCCGGGGTGAACGTGATGGTGCCGGTGCTCGGGTCGAGGGTGTACACGCCCTCGTCCTCGACGACGACGCGGGTCGACGACTCGCCGCCGAGCAGGGCGACGGCGCCCCCGGTCGGGGCGACGACCGTCGTGCCCTGCGGCTGCGTGCCGACGCCGGTGCTGGTGCGGGCGGTGACGACCGGGCCGTCCGGCGCGGTCACAGTCGCCGTGTACGTGCTCTGGGCGGTCTGCCCGTAGGCGTCGGTGACCCGGTAGGCCACCGCGGTGGCGGTGCCCTGGAAGCCCGCGACGGGCGCGAAGGACAGCTCACCGGTCGCGGTGTCGACGGCGTAGGTGCCCTCGCCGTCGACCGTCACCGAGGTCGCCGGCGTGCCGCCGTCGAGCAGGCGGACGGAACCACCGGCCGGGATCGGCACGGACGTGGCCGGGCGCTGGACCGCGGTGCCCACGCCGGTGGACGTGTACGGGGAGGCGGACGGACCTGCCGGCGCGGTCACCGTCGGGGTGTACCGGGCCTGGCCGGTCCGGCCGTACGCGTCGGTCACGCGGAACCGCACGGCGGGCGCCTCACCGACGAACAGCGGGGCGGGCGTGAACGTGATGACCCCCGTGGCGGTGTCCAGGGAGTAGGAGCCGCCGGCGACCGCGAGCGTCGTCGTCGGGTCGCCGCTGCCGTCGAGCAGGCGCACGGAGCCCGACGGCGGGACCGTGACCGTGGCCGTCTGGCTGGCGGGCGACGTGCCCGTGGTCAGCAGGTCGCCCGGCGCGGGGGCGGCGGGCGGGGTGACGGTCGCGGTGTAGGTGCCCGTCCCCGTCTCGCTGCCGACCGTGACGCGGAACGGCGCCGCCGGAGCCTCACCCTGGAAGCCGAGGACCGGCGTGAACGTGAGGTTCGCGCCGGAGACGGCGTAGGTGCCGACGCCGGTGACGCTCAGGCTGGTGACCGGCGTCGTGCCGTCCAGCAGCGTCAGCGTGCCCCCCGCCGGGACGGTGACCGCCTGCTGCTGCACCGCGGTGCCGACGCCCGTCGTCGTCAGGGCCTGGGGCTGCGGCGCGACGACGAGCGTGGCGGTGTTGTCGGTGAGGTCCTGCTCGTTGCCGATGACGGTGACCGTCGAGCTCGTCGAGACCGGGTGGGACGCCGGGGCGGTGCCGGTGAACGTGTAGGTGTCGCTCGCGCCGGGCGCGAGCTGCCCCACGACGCACTGCACGACGCCCGAGGTGAGCGTGCAGCCGGTGTCCAGACCCGCGTCGGTGAGCCCCACACCCGTCGGCACGGGGTAGGTGAAGGTCGCACCGGAGGACCCGGCATCGCCGGAGTTGGTGACCTGGACGGTCCAGGTGATGGGCGCGGACGGCGCGGACGGGGCCGGGGACGTCACCGCCAGCGTCAGGTCCGTCGGGGTGGACGGCGACGTCGCGCCGTCGTTCTGGCTGGTGGGCGGGCCGGCGATGGTCGAGACCAGCGTCGCGGTGGGCAGCGTCGCGCTCGGGTTCGTCACCCGGAGCTGCGTGATGTTGCCCGTGTTGTTGTAGCTGAAGGCCAGGTTGCCGTTGCCGTAGACCCAGGCGGCGCCGTAGCCGGTGCCGAGCCCGCCCGTGGAGTCGTCGGCGTCCGGGAAGAGGTTCGTGACGTCGATCGAGGTGACCTGACCGGTCGTGCTGATCCGCTTGAGCGTCCGGACCGGGACGGACCCGCTGCCGGCTGCGACCTCGACGCCCCACAGGTAGCCCTGCCAGAAGGTGAAGTCGTTCATGGTGACCGCCTCCGAGAGCGTCACCGCGGTCGAGGTCCGGGCGACCACGTCGACCGCCCGCATGGAGGTCGAGCTGCCCGTCGGCCGCACGTAGAGCGTGTTCGGGCCACCGAAGGCCCCGGAGTACTGGCCCGTGGTCACGCCCGAGATCGTCCCGAGCTGGGTCGCGGTGCCGTCGTGCTGGATCCGCACGAGCTGGCCGTTCGACGCGATCCCGTACAGGAAGTTGTCCGAGGGGCGGTAGTCCACCGCGTTGTAGAGGAACGCGGCGCGGCTGCCGAGCGAGGCGATGGTGACACCGCCCCTGCCGGCGTTGGCCAGGCGGGACTGCACGACGGTGCGCATGGTGGTCGTGCTGTCACCCGGGACGAGCTGCGAGATGAAGACCGTCGGGTAGGTGAGAGCGAACGGGGCGGCCACGGCGGGGAGACCCGGTGCGACCAGCGCCGCCGCCGCGACGAGCGCGACGCCTGCGCTGCGGCGTGCACCGCGTGCCGCAGGGGTGGTGGTGCGGGACCTGGGCGCGCGCGCAGACCTCGGGGAGAACAGGGGCACAGATGCTCCTTCGGAGGACATGAGGTCGGCGCGGGGGATCGCGCGCTCGACTCAGGGCTCCCGGGGCATCGGGACGTTGGACGGTCGTCCTGAACGCATGACCCGAACGGGTCGGGTGAAGCGCGGGACGGTGTGCGCTGCGCGACCGCAGCAGCGCCTCAGAGGCTCGTGTCGTCCGGCGCGACCGACGCCAGCGGGTTGCTCTGCGCGTCGAGGGGGTCGAACCCGGCGGCGTGCTCCGCACCGTCGACGAACCCGTCGCGGTCGGTGTCCGCGGCGAACGGGTCGGTGCCCATGATCTGCTCGAGGGCGTCCGACAACCCGTCCGCGTCCGCGTCCGGGCCGCCGGCGGCGCCCCCGTCGACGTCACCGTCACCGTCGGAGTCGGCCCGCAGCGGGTCGGTGCCCAGCAGCAGCTCCTGCCCGTCGGACACGCCGTCGCCGTCGGAGTCCGCGGACTCGGCCCGCGTGCCCAGCACGAGCATCTCGTAGCCGTCGGACGAGCCGTCGCCGTCGGTGTCGGCGAGGAACGCGTCGAGACCCAGCCGCTGCTCCAGGACGTCGGTGATGCCGTCGCCGTCCGAGTCCAGGCCCGGGTCGAGGCCGACGGGCCCGTCCGGGCCGACCGTGCCGCCGGTCAGCCCCGGGATGAAGCCCGCGTACTGGAACCGGCCCTCCGCCTCCCCGAAGATCACGCCCTTGCGGGGGTTCGCCGCCTCGATCGTGCGGCCGTCGCCCAGGCTGATCGCGACGTGCGCCGACGGCGGCCGGCCCTGACCGGGCTGCGGCTCGTAGGGGAACGAGAACAGCAGGGCGCCCGGGGTGTTGATGGCCTCCTCCACGGACATCGTCGCGCCGTCCGCCTTGAGGTCGAGGTACTGCAGCCACGTGCCGTCGGGCACGGTGACGCCCTGGCGGCCGGCCGCCCACTTCACCAGCTCGGAGCAGTCGAACGCGTCGGGGTCGGCGTCGTCGATGCTCGCCGTCACGCCGAACACGTACCGGTCGCCCGCCTGGGCCGTGGCCGCGTCGAGGAAGGCCTGCAGCAGGCTGCCCCCGGCGGGCGAGCCCCCGGCGGCCGCGGCGACGGCGTCCCCGCCGAGGCCCGCCCCCACGACGTGCCCGTACCCGGAGGTCCCCGACCACACCCCGCCCGGCGCGTCCCCCGCGAGCTGCGCGGCGGTCTGCGCCTCGTCCCGGAACTGCAGGTAGCGCGCCCCGCCGCCGCCGTGCGTCACCGTCCACGGCGAGATGTTCGCGCCCTGCCCGGACACGCGGAACGCGGCCCGGGCGTTCTCCAGCGGGTCCGAGAGGTCGACGCCCGCGAGGTCCTTGTGGGCGGCCACGTTGATCTGCCAGAGACCGCGCGAGTCCTCACCGACGGGGTTGTGCGCGCCGGTGTTCCCCCCAGACTCGGCCAGGGCGATCGCCGTCATCGTCTGCGCCTGGTCGGGGCCGAACCCCGCGAGGCGTGCGTACCGGTAGATCTCCTGGGCCGACAGCACGGCCATCCCTCGACGGTAGCCCTGCGGGTCACCCCGGACCAGGATGAAACGGGCACGTGGTGCCCGTTGGGGCAGCGCGGCGGGCCGGGCGGGCCGCGCGGCCGCGGGCGGCGCGAGCATGGGCCGGACAGGTCCAGCACGACGGGGGTGCGCATGATCTCCGACGCCGACGACGCGCTCGTCGCCCTGGTGCAGTCCGAGGCGCTGCGCGGGCAGCCCGCCGAGGTCGTCCTCGACGCGCCCACGTCGAGCTGGGCGGCCCGGCGCACCGGGCCCGTCGTCGACGTCTTCCTCTACGACCTGCGCGAGGAGGTCGACCGGCGCGACGCGCAGTCGCGGACCGTGCGCGACGACGCCGGGCGCATCGTCGGGTACACGCCGGGGCCGCGCTGGTACCGGCTGTCGTACCTGGTGACGGCGTGGACGCAGCGCCCGGAGGACGAGCACACACTCCTCGGGCTCGTGCTGGCCAACCTCGTGCGGTTCGACGCGATCCCCCCCGAGCACCTCGGCGGTGCGCTCGAGGGCGCGCACGTCCCGCTGACCGTCGGGCTGCCACCGTCCGGCGACCGGTCCGCCCCCGACCTGTGGAACGCGCTGGGCGGGGAGCTGAAGCCCGCGCTCGACGTCGTCCTCATCGCCCCGATGACGGTGGCGACGACGCAGGTCGCCGGGCCGCCGGTCGCCGGGCGCGAGGTGCGGGTCGGGGACCGCTGAGTCGCGGCACCGACCGGCGAGGTGCGACCCCGCTACCGCCGCGACCGTTGCGGCCCGACGAACCCCGGCCGCGTCGACGGGTCGTACGAGACGTCACGCGAGCCTCGGCGGCTGTTGCAGCTCGCGCACATCACCCGCAGGTTGGCCGCGTCGTTGTACCAGGTGCGTCGCTCGTCCTGCGTCGTGCAGCACCCGACGTCGTTCCAGTGCTGCGCGACGGGGATGTCGTGGTCCCAGGTCGGCCGCGTGCGCGACTCGTCGCGGTTGCGGTTCACCAGGTGCGGCACCTGGTCCTCGAACCCCGGGCACAGGTACCACGACGCGTCCGTCATCTGGCTGCGCACCGGGTCCGCCGCCACCAGCACGCGCGCCTGGTCCTGCATCTCGCGCATCTGGGCGGCGGCAGCGGACGCCAGGCTCGCGTCGAACGCCGACGGGTAGAAGCGCCGGCGGATCTCGCTGCGGGTGAGATTGGTCTCCATGCTGATGCCGGCCGCCCGCGACAGGGCGCTGACCAGCGCACCGGCCTGGGTCGCCAGCTCGTCGAGCTCGCGCAGCGCCGCCCGCTGGATCGTGCTGTCGCTGACGGCGTCGCCCTCGGCCAGGTCAGCCCGCGCGACGCCGACCCGCGCCCGCAGCGCGCCCAGCGCGGCGCGCAGGCGCACCACCTCGGCGTCCTCGGAGTCCGCCACGGCGTCGAGCAGGGGCGCGATGCGCTGGAACACCGGACGCCGCTCGGCCGAGGCCATCTCGAGGACGATCACGCCGTCGCGCAGGACCGCGTAGATCGTGTGCGACTCCTCGTCCATCGACGTGGGCTCGCTCGCCTCGAGCGTGGGGCCGGCCGCGCCCGGCGCCGCGGGCTCGCCCTCCGCCCCACCCGTGCCCGTCAGCGCCGCCAGCGCGCCCCTGCCCAGAGCGACCGCCCGCTCGATGAGCCAGTCCAGCGCCTCGAGCAGCTTCTCGCGCAGCCCGATGACGAACTCGGCGATCTTCTCCGGCGCGTCCCCCAGGCCCACCTGGTTCGCGAGGAACCCGATCGCCACCGGCACCGCCGCGGCCAGCCCGCCCTCGAGCATCGCGGCACCCGGGCCGACGTCGCCCTTGGCGATGGCCCCGATGGTCGCGACGTAGGAGTCGACGATCTCCAGCAGCTCGCGCACGTAGTCGAGCACCGACTGGACGGCACGGAAGAACGCGATCGCGCCGTTGATGACCGCCATGATCCCCGTGGGGTCCAGCATCGACAGGACCTTGGCGATCGCCGCGTCGACGATCTCGGACATGATCCAGTCCTTGACCATCCCGAACAGCGTGTCCCACAGCATCGACAGCTTCTCGGTCAGGCGTGCCCAGATGGCGGAGAAGCCACCGTCCTGGACCTCCTTGACGAACGCGAACGCCTCGCCGGCCATCGCGACGGCCCCGCGGATCCGGTCGACGGTCTCCTGCCCGAGGTGCGTGGCGAGCTTCTGCCAGATCACCTCGACGGTGATGCCCGAGATCTGCACGATCAGCGTGATGGCCGTCTCGAGCGTCAGCTCGGCGGGCCGCTCGACACCGATCTTGCTCAGGCCACGGAAGAGCCAGTCGGCGAGCCCGTCCAGCAGGTAGGTCCCGATCTTGCCGAAGAACGACGAGAACCCGGCCTTCATGGCCGCGACGAGGTTGAGCAGGAACCCGACCGGGTCGTTGACGATGTCGTCGATCGCGGCCGTCGCGTTGGCCACCACGTTGCCCACCAGCTCGGGCGGGAAGTTCATCATCCGCAGGACCAGGTCGATGACGACCTGCACGACGACCGAGATGAACTCGAAGATCCGCCCGAGCGGCTCCCCGAACTTCGCGGTGATCTCGTTGAACGTCTCGACCGGCGAGAGCAGCTTCTCCAGGGTGACGAGGTCCCACACGCCCGTGAACGTCGAGACGACGAGGTCCCAGCTGATGCCGAGGCTCTCGACGGCGCCGTCGATCCGGGCACCGGCCTGCGCGATGGCGCCGGACTCGGCCAGCTGGTCGTACATCGCCGCGCCGCCCGGCAGCAGGGTGATGAAGCCGCGGACAAGGTTCTCGCCCGTGCGCGGCACCCGCTCCTCGGTGAACGGGTTCTGCTCGATGATCACGGTCAGCAGGTGGAATCCCGGGATCGTGTGGGCGTGCTCGCTGAGCCACTCCAGCAACGACCGCTTGACGAGGACCAGGACCTGCTCGATGACGTCCCACGCGAACCGGCCCACGTCGCCGACCAGGGTGAACGCCCGGTCGGCCAGGTCGGGCAGGGTCTCGAGCAGGTGCGGCAGGTTCGCCGGGCTGATCGCGTCCCACGCGGCGGTGAACAGCGCACCGGCCTGCCCGACGAGCGCCGTGAACCGGCCCACCATGGTGTCGAGCCAGTCGGCGGTGGCCTGCAGGGTGTCCCGCTCGGCCATCTGGTCGACGACCTCGCCCCTGCCGATGAGCCGCAGGAAGTCCCCGAGGATCTCGACCGTCGGGGCGTCGACGGACTCGCCCGTGAGGGGGTCGTGGTGGAACACCTTGATCGCCAGGTTCCACAGCGGCGCGATCTCCGGGGTCTGCAGCAGCGGCCGCGCGACCGCGGCGACGACCTGCCGCACCTGGGCGATGACGGCGTCCTTGACCTCGTCGACCAGGGCACGCACGTCGGCGAGGAACGCGTCGACGTACCGCTCGACGATCGCGACGTTGCCGCTGATGCCCTCGGTGACGCCCATCTCGTCCCACGCGGCGGAGACGTCGGCGCTGATGCGGTCCCACGTGAGCCGGTGCGCGGCCATGCGCTCGCGCAGGTACGCGACGATGTCGGCGAGGATCTCGACGCCCTGCAGCACCGGCCCGACGGCCGCGCCGAACGGCCCCCACGTGAGGACCTTCTCGACGAGCTCGAGGTCCGGCGGGCGCACCGGCTCGTCGGTCAGCGGGTCCTTGCCGGTGATCATGCCGATGAGCGCGTAGCCGGGGATCGCCTGCACGGCCGAGGTCACACCGTCGACGATGAAGTCCGGCAGCAGGTCGGTGACCTCGAGGTCGCGCGCGACGGGTGCGCGCCAGGTGTCCAGGGCGACCTGCTGCACGACGTGCGTGGCCTCGTGGCCCATGAGCTCCAGGTCACCGACGGACTGCCCGTCCCCCAGGAAGATGTGCGCCCCCACCGTGAACGCCCGTGCCTGCAGCTCCGCCGCCGCGGCCGCGGCCTGCGCCCCGGTGTGCACCTGCACGCCGGACAGGTCCGCCCCCAGGTGCGGCTCGATCCGCGCCCGCACCGCCTCGGGGATCGGGACCCCGCCGCCCGGGCTCGCGATCAGCGACTGCGTCGCCTGCGAGACCGGTACCTCACCCCCGGCCGCCACCTGCTCCACCGACGCCGCGCCCTCCCCGTCCCGCGCGACACCCCCAGCGGCCGCAGGGCTGGATCGACCTCTCACGCCGAGGGGAGTGGGGGTGGGGGTGGGGAGGGCCGCGCGGGCTCCGCGGCCCGCGGGAGGGCGATCCGGCCCTGCGTCCGTCATCCGCTCCGCGGGTGGCGCCGACGGGGGACGCTGGTGCGCGATGCGCGCCCCGAACGCCTCCGCCTCCTTCTCCGCCGGGTCGTGCGGGTGGCTCACCGTCAGCGTCGAGCGCGCCGCCGCCACCGCCGCCCGGTGACCCGGACCGGTCGCCCCGGCGGCGCGGGCGGCGTCCGGGCCGCGCGCCGCGCGGGCGACGGCCGCGTTGGACAGCACCGCCGTCCCCCCGCCGCCGGCGCCGGGTGCGGCCCCCGGCCGTGTTGCGGCGCGCGACGTCGTGCGCGCACCGGACGTGTGCCGCGACCCGGCCGCCGTCGCACCGGCCGCCGTCGCACCGGCCGCACGGGTCGCCCGCGTCCCGGCGGCCGGCGCCGCGCCGCGCTCCACGGCGGCCGCGCGCTCCGTGTCAGCCCCCGACCCGGCGGGCCGACGCGTCCGGGGGCGCGTCGGGCGGGTCGACCACCGACAGGTGACCGAGCTTGACGAGCTCGCGCTGCAGGGCGCGCACGACCCGCGCCATGGTGATCGACCCGTCCTCGTCGGCGGCCGCGAACGCCGCGCCGAGCGCCGCGTTGCGGATCACCCCGCCCGTCACCTTGAACCGGCGCGCCAGCAGGTCGAGGTCGACGTCGTCGACGGGCGCGGCCGCGGGGAACACCCGCTCCCAGATGCGGCGCCGCTCCACCTCGTCCGGGGCGGTGAACGTCACCGACACCGCGATGCGGCGCCAGAAGGCGTCGTCGATGTTGCCCTGCAGGTTGGTCGCCAGGATCACCAGGCCGTCGAAGACCTCGAGGCGCTGCAGCAGGTAGGCGACCTCGATGTTCGCGTACCTGTCGTGCGACGACGCCACGTCGGTGCGCTTGCCGAACAGGGCGTCGGCCTCGTCGAAGAACAGCACCATGTCCCCCGACGCCGCCGCGGAGAACACCCGCTCGAGGTTCTTCTCCGTCTCCCCGATGTACTTGGAGACGACCGCCGACAGGTCGACCTTGTACAGGTCGAGCCCCAGGTCCGCGGCCACGACCTCGGCCGCCAGCGTCTTGCCCGTCCCGGACGGTCCCGCGAAGAGCGCGACGACACCGGCCGACGGCACCGCGGGGAACCCCCAGGAGCCGAAGACGGTGCGCCGCTGCCGGTACCGCGCCACGAGGTCGTGCAGCTGCCCGGTGGGGGTGACGGGCAGCACCAGGTCCTCCCAGCCGCGGCGGGCGTGCACCCGCGCCGCGACCCCGTCGAGGTGCCCGCCCGCGAGCCGCCGGACGCCCGCGGCCACGTCGTCGGCCCGGGGGTGCGCCGCCGCGCCCGGCCCGGCGACCAGCCGCAGCTGCTCACGCGTCAGCCGCACGCCCGCCGGCGCGGGCCCGCCCGTGCGGCGGTGCCAGTCGACGTCGTCGGCCTCGCCGTCGCGCACGTGGACCTCCCGCCAGGGCCGCGCGGGCAGGCAGTCGAGCGGCAGCTCGCGCGCCGAGGCCAGGACGAGCGCCAGGTGAGGCGCGCGGTCCAGCTGCTCGGTGTCCTCCCGGGCCAGGCGGCCGTCGACCTCCACGACGAGCACGGCGCAGCGCAGCGTCGCCTCCCGCACGACCGCACCCCACGCGTCGGGCGACGCCGGCAGGGGGGCGACGAGCAGGTCCGCACCCGGCAGCGCCGACGCCGCCGCCTGGCGCCGGCTCTCGGGGTCGGCCCCGTGCACGAGGAGCAGGGCGCCGGCGCCCGCCGGGGCGTCCGCGGGCGGGCGGGCGGGTGCCGGCGCGCCCCGTCCGCGGGCGCCCGCGTCGGACCCGGCGTCCGCAGCAGGACGGAGCCGGGTGCCGGGCGGCACGTCGGGGTCGAGCGTGTCGTCACCGCGGGCCGCCCACGCCACGCGCGGCGCGACGCCGCACATGCGCGTACCCCACGCCCCCTCCCCGCCGACCACCGCCAGCCCCGCGCGCACGAGGGGCCCGCGCGGCGCCAGCGCCCGCAGCGCGTCGTCGCCCAGCACCCGCGCCACCCACGCGAGGGTCGGCCGGGGCAGCTGCACGCTGTCCTGCACGTACGCGACGAGCCGCTGCCGCTGCGGGTGCAGGTCCACGGCGAGCAGCACCGCCGCCACCTCGGCGGCGACCCCCCGCACGCCGGCGTACCGGCACGCGCGCGCCAGCCCGTCCTCCCCCGTCCGGACCCAGGCGTGCAGCGCCACGCGGGCCGCGGTGACGTGCGGCTCGAGGCGTGCGCGCAGCGGCGCGACGCGCTCCGGGGCGGGACCGTCGAGGCCCGGCAGCGTCGCGAGCAGCGCGTCGACCTCCTCGTCGCCGACGTACATCCCGGCGAAGTCGCGCGGCGGGACGCCCTGGACGACGCGGCACACCGCGGCGTCGGCGGCCAGCACGACGTCCGCGAACCGCTCCCACGCCGGCGCGTCCATGCCCACGTCGTACCCCCCGTCGCGGGCCCGCGACGACGCCCCCGGCGGAGCCCTGCCCGTTGGGGCAGGGCGGACGTCCCCTACCGACGCCCGGGCGGCACTGTCGCCGGCCCCGGCCGCGTCCGACGCTGGCCCTGGTGCGGACCGCAGGGGGCGCGCCGCACCCACGACGAGGGGGACGAGCCATGGCCACGCTGAGCAGCATCCGGTCGCCCGGTGTGTACGTGCAGGAGGTGGCGTCCGGGCCACGGCCCATCCAGGGCGTCGGCACGGCCGTCGCGGCGTTCGTCGGCATCACGGCCGACGGCCCCTACGACCAGGCCGTCAAGGTCGTGAACTGGTCGCAGTTCACGCGGACCTTCGGCTCGTTCGTCGAGGGCGCGAACCTGCCGTACGCCGTGCACCAGTTCTTCGACAACGGCGGCGGTGCGGCGTACGTCGTGCGCATCGGCGCGCTGGGGTCCGACGAGGGGCAGCGCGCGACCGCCGAGCTGACCAGCTCCGTGCGCGCCGGTCACGCCGTGTACCGCGTCGAGGCGGTCGACCCGGGGGCGGGCGGCGACGCCATCATGGTGGCCGTCGAGCCCAAGGTCGAGGTCGAGGGCCAGGCCGAGGCCCCGCCGGAGGAGGCGTTCACGCTCGTCGTGCGCCGCGGCGACGACGTCGAGCGGTACGAGAACGTCACGAGCCGCAAGGGCGCGGCCAACGTCGTGGCGGCCGTCGCGGAGTCGCGGCTGGTCCGCCTGACGGAGGTCGGCTCGTCACCGGTCGCGGAGCGGCTGCCCGCGTCGGGCCAGGTCGCGCTGACCGGGGGCGCGGCCCTGCCGGCACGCGTCACGCCGGCCGACTACCTCGGTGACGTCACCGCGCGCTCCGGCATCGCGGGCCTCGACGCGCTCGACGACGTCACGATCGTCGCCGTGCCCGACCTGGCCGCCGCCTACGAGGAGGGCCAGCTCGACGCGGACGGCTTCAAGGCCGTCCAGGCCGCGATGGTGTCCCACTGCGAGGCCCGCAAGGACCGCATGGCGATCCTCGACACCCCGCGCGGGCTCAACGCGCAGCAGGTGCACGAGTGGGTGACCGAGAAGATGGCGTTCTCCTCGCCGTTCGCGACCGTCTACTGGCCGTGGGTCTCGATGTGGGACACCCTCCTGGGCCGTGCGCGGCTGTTCCCGCCCAGCGGTGCGCTGGCGGGCATCTGGGGTCGCAACGACGACACCCGCGGCGTGCACAAGGCGCCGGCGAACGAGGTCGTCCTGGGGGCGCTCGACGTCGAGCAGGCCCTGACCCGCAAGGAGCACGACGACCTCAACCCGGCGGGCATCAACGCGATCCGCGCGTTCCCGGGGCGGGGCATCGTCGTGTGGGGCGGGCGCACCCTCGCGTCGGACGCGCAGTGGCGGTACGTCAACGTGCGCCGCCTGTTCAACTACGTCGAGTCGTCGATCCTGCTCGGGACGCAGTGGTCGGTGTTCGAGCCCAACGACCAGAAGCTGTGGCAGCGGATCGAGCGGTCCGTCGGGTCGTTCCTGCTGGGGCTGTGGCGCGACGGCGCGCTGTTCGGCACCACCCCTGCCGAGGCGTTCTACGTGCGCTGCGACGCCGAGACCAACCCCCCGGACCAGGTCGACGCCGGGTACGTCGTCATCGAGGTCGGCATCGCGCCGGTCAAGCCCGCCGAGTTCGTCGTGTTCCGCATCAGCCAGCTGCCGACCGGCGGCGCGGTCGCCGAGTGACCTGACCTTCGAGAGAGGACGACGCCCATGCCCATCGGTGAGGACGCGATCGGTGCCAGCCTGTTCGAGGTGCAGGTCGACGGCGTGACCATCGCGCAGTTCAAGGAGGCCTCCGGACTCGGCATCGAGATCTCGGTGATCGAGCACCAGGAGAACAAGCCCGGGGGCATCCCCGTGCTCAAGAAGCTGCCCGCGTCGCAGAAGTTCAACGACGTCACGCTCAAGCGCGGCATGACCAAGGACGACGGCTGGTGGAAGTGGATCGCCGCGGTCCAGGAAGGCGACATCGACGGCTCGCGCCGCGACGCGTCGATCATCCTGCTCGACTACCTGCACCACGAGGTCCTGCGGTTCAACCTGTTCTACTGCTGGCCGTCCAAGATCACGCTCGGGTCGCTGCAGGCGGGGTCGACCGAGGTCGCGATCGAGGAGGTCACCCTGGTGCACGAGCGCGTCGAGGTGAAGGTCTCCTGATGAGCGCCGACGTCGCCACCGCACCGGACGCGGGTGCGCCCGGCGCCGGTCCGGTGGGCACCGGGCCCGTGCCGGTGCCCACCGGCGGCACCGGGCTGCAGACGGAGTTCTGGTTCGAGCTGCCCGTCGGGTTCGAGGACGACCACGGGCGGGTCCACCGCCAGGGCACGATGCGCCTGGCGCGCGCCCGCGACGAGATCACGCCCCTGCGGGACCCCCGCGTGCGGGACAACGAGGCGTACCTCACGGTGCTGCTCCTGGCCCGGACGGTGACGCGGCTCGGTGACCTGCCCGCCGTCACGACGGGCGTCATCGAGGGGCTGTTCACCCCCGACCTGGCGTTCCTGCAGGACCTCTACCGGCAGGTGAACGCGGAGGGCGCGACGACGACCGCCGTGTCGTGCCCGGCGTGCCGCGAGGAGTTCGCCGTCGACCTGCGCGGTGGCGGGGGGTCGGGTGGTGCGCCGGGGGGATGGTGACGTACGCGGCCGTCGACCTGCTCGACGAGATCGCGTACCTCGCCGCGGTGCTGCACTGGCCGCTCGACACCCTGCTGGACCTGGAGCACGCCGACCGTGCGCGCTTCGTGGCGGCCGCCCGCGCCCTCGTCGAGGGCGCCGAGGACGAGGGAGCCCGGTCATGACGCGGGTCCACGGACGCGGCGGAGGTGGCACGTGAGCGCCGACGAGGAGTGGCGGCCGGTGTCCGGGCGACCCCTCGAGGTGCGGGCGGCCGCGGCGAGCCGCCGGTTCGCGCGCGGGCTGACGACCCGACGGGTCCTGCCTGCCGCCCTCGCGCAGCCGCTCGTGCGCCCGCCACGCCCCACCCCCCAGCCCGCGAGAGCGCAATCCAGCCCGCCCACCCCCACCCCCCAGGCCGCGAGAGTGCCATCCAGCACACCCTCCCCCCATCCCCCGGACGCGAGAGCACAATCCAGCACGCCCACCGCCCCCTCCACTCCTGCGGCCACCACCACCCCCCAGGCCGCGAGAGGGCAATCCAGCCCGCCCTCCTCCCACTCCCCGGCCGCACGAGCGCCAGCCAGCACACCCGGGGCCGCGGGCGTCGCCGGCGCCCCGGTCGCGCGGACGACGGCTGAGCGGATCTCGAGCGCGTCGCGCCCGGCCGCCGCCGACGCCGCCCGGGGGCAGGTCCGCCCGGCCACGACCGCGTCCCCGCTGCAACGCCTCGCGACGCTGCTGCGCGGCCGACGGACGCCGTCCCCCAACGACGCGCCCGCGGCCCGCGCACGCGACGAGCACCCCGGCCACCCCGCCGCGCGGGCCACGACCCCGTCGCTGCACCCGGCAGCCGGCCCCGGGACTGCCGTCGTGCGCACCGTTTCGCCGGGGGCGGCCGCGGCCGGCGGCCGGCAGCCCTCCGACGCCGGTCCTGCGGCGGCCGGTCCGAGCACGAGCCGAGCCGCGCGCACGGTGACCGAGGCCGGCGGCCGCGATCCCGCCCGCACCCCGGCGCCAGTGGCTCCCGCCCGCACCCCGGTGCCTGCGCCCGTGCGCGGGTCCGCGGTCACCCGGCGCCCGGACTCCGTCGCCCCTCGGTCGGACCCAAGCCCTTCCGCGCCGCGGGACCGGACGTCGCGTGCCGGGCTGGCCGCGGACGTCGCGGCGGCACCCCCGGCGACGGCAGCGCGGGCCGCCGCGCCCCCACCGCCCGCCGACGCGCGCGGTACCGGCGGGTCGAGCAGCAGCGGGTCGAGCACGCTGCGGCGGAGCCGCGCCCGAGAGGCCCACGACGGCCCCGCCGTCAGCCGCGCGACGCAGGCCGTGGGGGACGCCGGCCCCCGTGCGGACCCGGCGGCTCCCGTGTGGAGCTCGGTGATGCGGGCAGCTCGCCTCGCCGCACCCCCGGCAGGCCGCACCACACCCGCGCGCACCACACTCGCGCCCACCACCCCCGCGCCCACCACCCCGGCACGGACCCCCGCCAGCACCCCGCCCGTCGGCACCCCGCCGACCAGCACCCCGCCCGTCGGCACCCCGCCGACCAGCGCCCCACCCGCCGGCACCGCACGCCTCGACGCACCCGCGCGCAGCACGGCACCCGCCGTCGTCCCCCGCGCCTCACCGGCCCCCACCCCGACCACGGCGAACGGCGCCCACCCGGTGCACGGTCCGGCGTCGGCATCGGCATCGAGCACCTCCCTCACGCGCCGGTCTGCCGCCCCGCAGGGCGCCCCGGCGGAGGACCACCCGCCCGCCCTGCCGGCGGCCCCGTCCGCCTCCCGGGCCCTCGACGGCCCGCCGCGCACCGTGGCGGGCGGGCTCGGGCGTCCGTTCCGTGCGCCCGCTGCGCCGCTGCGGCGGAGCAACCCGGTACCGCCCTCGTCCCTCACCGACCCGACCCCGGGGATCGGCCCCCACGCGCCCGGGTCCCCGGCGCGCGCGCTGACGACCACGCCCGACGTGGCGCACCGCACCCCACCGGCACCCGGGGCGCCGAGCGCCGGACACGCACCCTCGGCGACCGACCACGCCGCGTCGCCCGGCCCGGTGCGCCGCGCGACCTCCGGCGACCGGTCCGGACGTGCGTCGGTCGCACCGGCGGGCCTCGGCCCACCGCTCGGCGAGCCCCCGCGACCCGCCGCACCCCGTCACCCACCGGCGCACGCGCCCGACACCGCCACGACCACGCACTTGTCGAGAGCCGCGTCGCGCTCGCGCGCCGGCGGCTCCGCAGCGCCCGAGCCCGAGGACGTCGCCCCCGACGTGCCCGACCGGCCGGCACCCGCCGGGGCACCGGCGCGCGCCCTCGCGCCGCGCGTCGTCGACGCCCCGCCGGCGCAGCCCCACCCCCTCCCCGACCCTCCGACGCGCCGCCGCGTCGACCCGCCGACCGCCGGGCGCGGCGACACCGCCGCCCGCGCACCGCAGCCGCCGCGCACGGGCGGCAGCAGGACGGCGGCTCACGTGCCCGGCACCGACGGCCCGGACCGCGCCGGAGCCGCGCTCGACCTCGTCGGGCGGGCGCCCGCGGGGCACCGGTCCGCCGTCGCACGCGCGGACCAGCCGCACGACGACGTCGTCGGGGAGGTCGTCACGGCCACCCCGGAGCCCGGCGGGCCGACCTCCCCCGGCGCCGCGCCCGCGCCCGCCGACGTCGACGCCCCCGCCGACCTCGCCGGCCTCGCCGACCGGCTGTGGGACCACCTCGAGCTGCGCCTGCGCCGCTCGCTCCTGCTGGAGCGCGAGCGCCGCGGCGTGCTCCCCGACCTGTGACACCCGACGCCCGACCCCACCGGCCGACCCCACCGACCCGCACCCGCACCCGCACCCGCACCCGAGGAGCCGACATGAAGCGCACGGACGGCGACCCCGTCTCGACGATGCACTTCGACGTGACCATCGACGGCGTCGACGTGGGCGCGTTCACCGCCCTGGACGGCCTGTCCGCGCAGTACGAGGTGCGCACGTACGCGGAGGGCGGCGAGAACGGCTTCGTCCACAAGCTGCCCGGGCGGCTCACGTACGGGACGGTCAAGCTGACACGGCCCGTCGGGTGGCGCACGTCGGCGCTCGTGCAGTGGTTCGACGACGTCGCTCAGGGGAAGTCCCCGGCCGACGCGACGGCGAGCGTCGTGGGGATGGACCAGAAGCGCAACCGCGTCGTCACGTGGGAGTTCCGCAACGTGTGGCCCGTCAGCTACAAGGGCCCGAGCTTCGCGTCCGAGGGCGGCAAGGTCGCCCTCGAGGTCTTCGAGTTCGCCCACGAGGGCTGGACCGAGACGTTCGCCGAGCCGGTGGCGTCGTGAGCACGGGCCGGGCGGTCGCGGTCCTCGCGGAGGAGGCGGACCCGTCGCGCAAGCTCACGTTCCACTACAACCCGACGACCATCGCGTTCAGCCGCGCGGTGCAGTACAACCGGCAGCCGCGGCAGGCCAACGACCCGCCGGTGCAGTTCACGGGCGCCGGGCCGACGACCATGACGCTGCAGGTGTTCCTCGACGCCGCGGGACGCCGCGAGCCGGCGAGCGTGCAGCCGGAGATCGACCTGCTGGTGTCGTGGACGAGCGTGCCCGACGTGACGAACCCCGGGGACGGCCCGCCCAAGGTCACGTTCACGTGGGGGCACCTGTCGGTCAACGGCGAGCAGACCCTCGTGGGCAACGTGTCGCAGCTCAAGGTCACCATCGAGCGGTTCGACCGGGAGGGCCGACCGCTGCGCGTCGTCGCGGAGCTCACGCTGGTCTCGGCGCAGACCGAGCCCCAGCGCACCAACCCGACGTCGGGCGCCGAGCGCTCCCGGCGGCGGCACGTGCTGCGCCGCGGCGAGACCCTCGCGTCCGTCGCGTGGTCGCGGCTGGGTGACCCCGGGGCGTGGCGCGCGGTCGCCGAGCTCAACGACGTCGACGACCCGACGCGCCTGCGCGCCGGGCGTGAGCTGCTGCTGCCCGACGCCCCCGAGCGCGGGGCGCTGGGCCTGCGCCGGGCCGCACCGGTCGCGCCGGCGTGGCGGGGGGACGCGCGATGACGACCACGGCGACGCGCACGAGCGGCACGTCCGCGTCGGGGACCCCGGACACGGGCAGCGCGACGGGAGCCCGTCCGGTCGTGCAGGTCGAGGGGGTCGAGCTCACGGGCCGGCTGCTGACGGCGCTGCGCTCGGTGGTCGTCGACACGGACGTCGCCGGTCCGGACGCGTGCCGCCTGGTGCTGGACGACCCGGCACGGGACGTGCTGGCCGACACCGCGCTGGACCTGGCCGCGCGCCTGACGGTGACCGCGGGCCCGCCCGGGGGGCCCGCGGCGGTCACGCTGTTCGACGGCCTGGTGCACGCGATCGGCTACGACTTCGACGAGCGCGGCGGCTGGACCACGGTCACGGCGTACGACCGCTCGTACGCGCTGTACACCGGCACGCACACCGCGTCGTACCAGGACGTCACCGACGCGGACCTGGCGACGGCCGTGGCCCGCGAGGTGGGCCTGGACGTCGGGGAGGTCGACGCGACGGACGTCGTGCACCCGCACGTCGCGCAGGTCAACGAGACCCACGTCGCGCTGCTGGAGCGCCGCGCGCGCGAGGCGGGGCGGGTGCTGCTGGTCACGGGCACGTCCCTGTCGTTCGTCCGGCCGCCGCGGGCGGGTGACGCGCCGCGGCCCGGCGACCACGAGTCGCGTGGGCGCCGTCAGCTGGTGCCCGGCGCCAACCTCGAGCGGCTGTCGGTGCGGGTCACCGGCGCGCAGCAGGTCGCGGAGGTCGAGGTGCGCGGCTGGGACCCGGCGTCCAAGCGGGAGCTGGTCGCGACCACGTCGGCCGCGACGAGCAGCGCGGACCTGCGGGACACGCCGGCGTCCGTCGCGGACCGGTTCGGCCGGCCCCGGGCGGTGGGGGTCGACGTGCCCGTCGCGCAGCAGGCGGAGTGCGACGCGCTGGCCCGGGCGTGGGCGGACCACCTGGGCGGGGCGTGCGTGCACGCCGAGGGCGTCGCGGCCGGCGACCCGCTGCTCGTCGCCGGCACCCCCGTCAGCCTGGGCGAGACGGGCGGGCGGTTCGACGGCAAGGTCACGCTCACCCGCGCGCGCCACGTGTGGGAGGGCGACGGGTACCGGACGCACTTCACCGCGTCGGGCTCGCACGACCGGTCGGTGCTGGGCCTGGTGCGCGGCGGCGCCCCGACGGCCGCGCCGCGTGCCCCGGGCCTGGTCATCGGGGTCGTCACCAACGTCGCGGACCCCGACGGGCTGGGCCGGGTGCGGCTGCGGTACCCGTGGCTCGACGGGCACTTCGAGTCGGACTGGGCGCGCGTCGTGCACGTCGGCGCCGGCAACGACCGCGGCCTGCAGATCCTGCCGGAGGTCGACGACGAGGTGCTCGTGGGCTTCGAGCACGGCGACCGGCGCTCCGCGTTCGTCCTCGGCGGGCTGTACAACGGCGTCGACGTGCCGCCGCGGGACTCCCCCGTCGCGTCGTCGGGGACCGTCGACCTGCGGGTGTGGCGCAGCCGGACGGGCCACGAGGTGGTGCTCGACGACACCGACGGCGCCGGCAAGGTCGTCGTGCGCACCGCCGGCGACACGGTCGTGGTGACGCTCGACGTGGCCGCGAAGTCCGTGTCGGTCACGTGCGACGGCGACGTGAAGGTCGACGCGCAGGGCACCGTGCAGGTCGACGCGAAGGGCGACCTCAAGGTCGCCGCGCAGGGGTCCGCGAGCATCACCGGCGCGGCCGGGCTCACGCTCGAGAGCAGCGGCAAGGTCACCGTCAAGGGAGCGACGATCGCGCTCAACTGAGCACGGTCGTCGCCCGGCACGTCGAGGAGGGGCGCACATGGGGGCACCGGCGGTGGTCCTGGGCGACAAGGTCATGGGCATGTGCGTGGGTCACCAGATCCCCGCGGCCGCGGGCGCGCCCGCCCCCGGCCCCCCGATGCCGCTGCAGGTCCCGCTGCTGCAGGGGCTGGCCACGACCGTGACGGTCGCCGGCAAGCCGGCTGCCGTGCAGGGCAGCAGCGGGTTCAACACCCCGCCGCACGTGGGTCTGCACGCCTCGGACCCGAAGATCGTGCCGACCCTGCAGGACGGGCGGGTCGTCACCGGCAGCTCGACCGTGACGTTCGACGGCAGGCCCGCCGCGTACAGCGGGTGCCCCGTCACGGGGTGCCTGGCGCCGTCGGCGCAGGTGACGGGGACGGGCGCGACCGTGCTCGTCGCGCAGTGAGACGAGGGGGGACGATGACGGGTCACGCGTTCGTCGGCACGGGCTGGCACTGGCCGGTCGAGACCGACGCGACCGGCGCCTTCGCGCTGACCGGCGGCACCACCCTGCTCGAGCAGGCGATGTACCTGATCCTGTCGACGACGCCCGGTGAGCGGCCCATGCGCCCGGAGTTCGGCGCGCGGCTCGCGCAGTTCGTCTTCGAGTCCGGGGACGCGACGACGGCCGGGCGCATCGCCGCCGAGGTCCGCGCGGCGCTGCTGCGCTGGGAGCCGCGCGTCGAGGTCGGCGAGGTCGTCGTCACCATCGACCCGGACGACGCCTCGACCCTGTGGATCGACGTCGCGTACCGGGTGCGCTCCACCAACGACCGCCGCAACCTCGTCTTCCCGTTCTACGTCATCGGACACCACGAGGAGGCGGACGAGCCGCTGCCCGCCGCGCCGTCGTCGAACGGCCACGCCGCACCCCCCGTCCCCGCGCTCGCCCGGAGGTCGTCGTGACCCTGCCCACCCCGCGCCTGGACGACCGCACGTTCCAGGACCTCGTCGACGAGGCCAAGCGCCACGTGCAGCGCCGCTGCCCGTCCTGGACGGACCACAACGTGTCCGACCCCGGGGTCACGCTCATCGAGACGTTCGCGTGGATGACCGAGCTGCTGCTGTACCGGGTCAACCGCGTGCCGGACCGCATGCACCTGACGTTCCTCGACCTGCTGGGCGTGCAGCTCTTCCCCCCGCGCGCCGCGCGCGCCGAGGTCACGTTCCGGCTCTCCTCGCACCACGACGAGGAGGTCGTGGTGCCCGCCGGGACGGTCGTCTCGACGCGGCGGGCCGCGGACCGCTCCCCCGTCGCGTTCACGACCGTCGCCCCGCTGGTCGTCCCGCCGGCGTCGTCGCGGGCCGTGCTGACGATCGCCGCCGACGGCCGCACCGTCGACCGCACGGCGGGCCTGGGCGTCGGTGACGGCTTCGCGGCCTTCGGGGAGCCACCGGTCATCGGGGACGCCCTGTACCTGGGCCTGGACGCCCCGGCACCCGCGTGCGTCCTGCTCGTCCAGGTGGTGTGCCGCGTCGGCGGGCACGGCATCGACCCGCACCGCCCGCCGCTGGTGTGGGAGGCGTGGACGCCCGACGGCTGGCAGGCGTGCCCGGTCGAGCGCGACGACACCCTCGGTCTCAACGTGCCCGGCGCCGTCGAGCTGCACGTGCCGGACGGGCACGAGCGCTCGACGGTCGGCGACGTGGACGCCGCGTGGCTGCGCTGCCGCGTCGTGCGGGCCACGCACGCGTACCGCTCGTCGCCCGTGGTGGTCTCGCTCTCGGCGGCGACCGTCGGGGGCGACGTCGAGGCCGTGCACGCCGAGCCCGTCGTCGACGAGCCCCTGGGGACGTCCGACGGGACCGCCGGGCAGGTCCTCACCGTGAGCCGCGCGCCCGTCCTGGACGAGCCCGACGCGCCCGTCGTGCTCGAGGTCGGACGGGCCGCGGCCCAGGCCGACGCACCCCTGACCTGGGAGGCGTGGCGGGTCGTGGACGACGTGGCCGCCGCCGGTCCGGACGACCGGGTGTGCCTGCTGGACCGCACGACGGGCGAGCTGCGGTTCGGTCCGCAGGTACGGTCCGCCGACGGGTCGGTGCGGGCCTACGGCGCGGTGCCGCCGCTCGGTGCGCCGTTGCGCGTGTCCTATCGCACGGGCGGCGGCGCGGCCGGCAACGTCGCGGCCCGCACGCTCGCCGTGCTGCGCACGTCCGTCCCGTACGTCGCCGCCGTGTGGAACCGGCGGGCGGCCGCGGGCGGGGTCGACGGCGAGACCGTCGCGGAGGCCCGCGAGCGCGGCCCGCTCGAGCTGCGCACGCGGGGACGGGCGGTGACGGCCGAGGACTACGTGCACCTGGTGCGCCACGCGGCGCCCGAGCTGGCGCGCGTGCACTGCGTGCCGGTGGCCGAGGGCCCCGACGCGCCGGGGCTGCGGGTGCTCGTCGTCCCGGCGGCGGCCACGGGCGACCCGTACCTCGACCTCAAGGACCTGCAGCTGCCGGACGACGCCCGCGACCGGGTGCTGGCCGCGGTCGACGCGGCCCGCGTCGTGGGGTTCCGGGTGGCGGTCGAGCCGCCGTCGTACGTCGGGGTGCGGGTGGACGCGCGCGTGCGGGTGCGCCCGGGCGCCGACCCGCGCACGGTCGAGCACGAGGGCGTCGACGCGCTGTTCCGCTACTTCAGCCCGCTGACCGGCGGTCCCGACGGCACGGGGTGGCCGCTGGGCCGGCCCGTCCAGCCGGGCGAGGCGCACGCGGTGCTGGCGCGGGTGCCCGGCGTCGACTACGTGGAGGACGTCGTGCTGCTGCGCGCCAACCCCCTGGACCGCTCGGTCTCGACCCCGCAGGACCGCATCGACCTGGACGCGACGCACGTGGTGCTCAGCGTCGAGCACACGGTCACGGCGACGGCGACGTCATGACCCGGCAGGTCGACGTGCGGCCGGCGGCGGTCGCGGTGTCGCTCGCCGACGGGCTGCCCGAGGCGTTCCTCGCTGCGCCGGGCACCGTCGCGTTCGTCAGGGCCTTCGACGACGGGTTCGCGCCGTTCGCGACCGTCCTGGACCACCTGCCCGCCTACGCCGACCCGCGCTACGCGCCCGACGACCTGGTCCGCTGGATCGCGTCGTGGCTGGCCCCGGCGGTGGCGGCCCGCCGGCCCGTGGCGCTGCTGCGCGCGCACCTGCCGGACCTCGTGACGTCCGTCGTGGCGCGCGGCACGCTGCGCGGGGTCGCCGCGGCGGTGCGGGCGTGCACGGGCCGCGAGCCCGAGGTCACCGACAGCGGGGGCACCGCGTGGAGCCGGCGACCGCACGGCCCGATGCCCGGGTCGGCGCGCCTGCACCTCGACGTCGGCGTGCGGCTGGCGCCGGACGAGCCCGACCCCGACGACGTCCTCGACCTGGTCCGCGCGGTCGTCGACGAGGTGCGCCCGGTGCACGTCCCCACGACCGTCCGGCTGCTGGGGTGAGGCCGGGTCGCGCCGCCGTCCGGCCGGGGGCGGGCTCAGGTGGGCGCGAGCGTGGGGGGCGTGGGCGTGGGTGCCGCGACCCCGAGCTCGCGCAGCACGGCCGCGTACTCGCGCCGCGCCGCCGCGGCGGCCGCCGGACGGCCGTCGACGACCAGGCCGCTGACGAGCCGGCGCCACAGGTCGTCCTGGAACCGGTCGAGGGCCAGACCGCGCCGCACGGCCGCGACCGCACCGGACGCGTCACCGCGCGCCGCCAGCAGGTCGGCGAGCGTCGCGCACGCCCGGACCACCCCGGCGCGCACCCGCTCCCGCGCGCCTACGACCCACTCCGCCGGGCCGTCCTGCGGCAGCAGCTCCGCGGAGCCGGTCTCGACGGCGTCGCGCAGCGCGGCCAGCGCGGCGCCCTCGTCCCCCCGGCCGAGGGCCACGTCCGCGGCCCGCAGGGCACCCTCGACCCGTCGGACGTCGTGCACGGTGCACCCCTCGACGCCCAGGGCGTACCCCTGCTCGACGCGGCGCAGCACCACGCCCGCACCGGGGCTGGTCGCGTCGAGCACCCGGCGCACGTCGCTCACCGCGACCTGCAGCGAGTGCTGCCCGCGCTCCGGCAGCCGTCCGGGCCAGAACCACTCGACGAGGCGGTCGCGGTGCACGGGTGCCGGCGCCGCCAGCGCGAGCGCCCGCAGGAGCGCCGCGTGCTGGGGCCGCAGCGCCGACGTCGCGACGGGCCGGCCGGCGGCGTCCAGGCGGAAGTCCCCCAGGCAGCGGACCTCGAGGACCACGGGTCCCGCCGCTCCGGCGGCCGGGGGAGCACCGAGCGGGGCCGCGGCCCGCACCGGGCGTGCGACGGGCCGGGCGGCGCGGTCCGCCACCCGCCAGGCGACGAGCCGCACCCACGCCGGCACGCCGCCCGCCCGCGCCAGGCGGCCCCACCGGTCCACGGGTGCACCGAGGGCGACGAGCGCGAGCGCGTGGGGCACGGGCCCGCACCGGGCCGCGTCCGCCTCGAGCGCGCCCGGCGGCGGCCCCTGACCGCGCCGCACCTGCGCGACCGCCGCGGCGGCACGCGCCCACGTGGCGAGCGCGGGAGCGCCCAGGGCCTCGAGGTCGTCGGCGGTGCGCCGGGCCGCGTCCGCCGTCACGGGGTGGTCCCCCGCCGCGGTCGAGGACCCCAGGGCGGCGAGCAGCCCCAGGAGCGCGGCACCCCACGCGTCGCCGACGCCCACGCAGCGTTCCTGCAGGTGCCGCAGGCCGTCACCGCCCGTCGCGGGACGGCTCGCGAGCTCCAGCCCGTCCGCGAGACGCTCCAGCGCCGGCGCCCCGACGAGCTTGGCGGCGGTGTGCGCGCGCTCGCGCGCGTCGCGGGCCCCGCGGTCGTGCACCAGCGTGAGGCACGCGGCCTCGCCGAGCAGCGCCACGGCCTCGACGACGGGCTGGGTGGCCGCGCGCGCCTGCACGGCGGCGAACCGCCGCGCGGCGACGTGCACGTCGCCACCGACGAGCCCCGCGACCGCGACCGCCAGCGCGTGGCCCACGTCGTCACCCGGCGCCGCCGCGAGGGGCTCGCGGGGCCGTGCGAGGGCCCGCCGCACCAGGGCCACCCAGTCGCTCGACGCCCCCATCGGCGGCTCCACCCACGTGTGCACCATGTGACGCTCGCGGGCCACCATGGCACGGCCCGACCCGGTGGCGGCCCGGTCCTCGGCCACCGTGTAGGCCGCCAGGGCGGTCTCCAGGTCACCGTCGACGAGGTGCCGGCGCGCGAGCGCGAGGGCGACCCACGGGTCGGAGTCCCGGATGGGGCCGGGCAGCAGGTCGAGCCAGGGGCCCGGGCGGCCGGCGAGGTCGTCCCCGCCGATCGTCAGCACGCGACGCGCGGCGTCCCAGTCCTGCGCGCGGCACGACGAGCGCAGCGCGTCGTCGTACTCCCCGGACGCCAGCGCGAGCGCCGCGGCGCGCCGGTGCAGCTCCCGCGCGACGGCCCCACCTCCGCGGTCGCTCAGGGTGTCCAGCAGGTAGCCGCGCACGACGTCGTGGCACTCGTAGCGGGCGCCGTCCGCGGCGTCGACCGCCGTGAGCAGGCCGTGACGGTGGGCCGCGAGCAGCAGCCGGGCCGCCGAGTCGGTGCCGAGCAGGGCGTCGCACCGCTCGGCGGACAGCCGGCCCAGCACGGACGTGCGCACCAGGAACTCGCGCACCGACGCGGGCAGCCGGTCCAGGACGTGACCGGCGAGGTAGTCGGCGACGGCAGGCCCGCGCCCGGCACGTTCCAGGAGCCGGCTGCGGCTGCTCGGGGGCCGGTCGCGCGTCGCCAGGTGGAACAGCTCGAGCCCGGCCGCCCACCCGCGCGTGCGCTGCGTGAGCTCGGCGACCTCGGCGGCGCGCAACGGCGCCGCGTGGTGGGCGCGGAACAGCTCGTCGACCTCCCAGGTGCGGAAGCGCAGCGCCTCGCCGTCGACGACCCGGGCGGTGCCGGCGAGCTCCCGGCTCGGCACCCCGGCGGGCATGCTGCGGCTGCCGAGCACCACGCGCAGCCCGGCGGGCTGGTGCCGGACCAGCACGTCCACGACGTGCGCGGCGCGGCGCCGCTCCGTGGTGTGCGCGTCGTCGAGCACCAGCAGGGCCGGCGCGGCGAGCCCGTCGCCGAGCGCCGCGAGCGCGTCGTCCGCGGTGAGCCACGGGTCGGGTCGCGCGCGCCACGGCAGCGCGCGGCACGCCGCGTGCAGGTGCCGCAGCAGGGCGTCCGGGTCGTCGAGCGCGGGGTCCAGCGTGACCCACGCGACGGGCAGCCCCGACGCGTCGGCGACGTGGGCGAGCAGCGTCGTCTTGCCGCACCCCGGCCCCGCGACGACGGCGACGAGCGGCGGGGCCGTCGGGCCGACGAGCGGCGTGAGCAGCCGGGTCCGCCGCAGCCCCGTGGGTTCCGGGCGCGCGACGCGGGCGCGCAGGACCGGAACCGGTCCGGTCCGCACGGGCACGTCGTCGGCCGCACGCATGCTTCTCCCCTGTGCTTCACCCTCGGCCCCCGCGTGGGTGTCGCGTACGCTGACCGTAGCGCCGGGCGAACCGTACGAAAAGGACGATTCTCGGCGAGGACCGGGCGAGGGGACACGGTCGTGCAGCACCCGGGCGGGGGGCCGGACAGCGGCGACGGGTCGCCGGAGAGCGATCTGTCGGACCTGCTGGCGCCCGCCGACGTGCAGTTCCGCCCGCCACCCGCCCCCGCGCGAGCCCGCCGGGCGCCGGTGCCCGTGCCCGTGCCGCCGGTGACGACCGCCCTGGCGGACCCGCCGGATCTCACCCGCTCGGCGCCGGTGCCCGCGCCCCTCGCGCCCCTGACGCCCCCGCCTCCTCGCCCCTCGGCACCGCTCGCGGCGCCACCACCCGCGGCGGCACCTGCACCTGCACCTGCGCCGGCACCTGCGGCACGCGTCGCGACCGCCGCGCCCTCCCTGCCCGCGCCCCCGGCGGCCCCGCTCGAGCGCAGTGAGGACGTCGTGACGTTCGGCCGGTGGTTCCAGCCGGTGGCCGGGGGTGTGCTGCCGCGTCCCGACGCCGCGGAGCCGCTGGTCGCGGTCATCCGCGTCGCCCCGGGCAGCACGGTGCACGCCGTCACCGCCGGGCGGGTCCGCCGCGCCCCCGTCACGCTCGCGGCCGGCGGGCTGGAGCTCGCGGGCGACGACGGCACCACGGTCGTCCTCACCGGACCGGCGCGGACCGCGTGGGTGCGCGACGACGAGGACGTCGTCGCCGGTGAGGTCGTGGGCGTGCTGCCGGCGGGCGACGACGGCGCGGACGACGCGGAGCTGCGGGTCCTGGTGATCGGGCCCGACGGCACGCCCCGGGACGCCGTCGACACGCTCGTCGGGCTGCCGGACCCCGGCGAGCTCGACCTCGGCCCCGGGCTCGGCACCGACCCGTTCGCGCTGGACCTCGAGATCGCCGGCCGCACCGACCGGCCCGGTGCCCGATGACGACCGCCTGCCCGCGCTGCGGGCACGACAACCCCGACGACGTGCTGCTGTGCACGACGTGCCGGGCGTACCTGGGCTGGGCGCGGCGCCCGGGCCCGCCGGCCACGGATGACGCGAGCACCCCGGCTCCCGCTCCCCGCGCCGCGGCCGCCCCCCATCCCGCGGCGCCCGCTGCGGCGGCCCCGCCCGCGACCCCGCCGGCTCCGCCCGCCGCGACCCCGCCGGTCACGCCCGCCGCGCCCCCGCCGGTCACGCCCGCCGCGCCCCCGCCGGTCACGC
>NZ_BONP01000021.1 GCF_016862775.1 Cellulomonas phragmiteti
CCACGGTCGTGCCGACCCCCACCCCCACCCGCAGCGCGGCACCTCGCCCCACGACGAGCCCGTCCGCCACCGCCGCGCCGGCCCCCACCCCCACCCGCAGCGCGGCACCTCGCCCCACGACGAGCCCGTCCGCCACGGCCGCACCGGCACCTGCTCCCACGGCGAGCGCCCCGGGCGTGACGCTGCCGCCGGCGGGCGCACGCTTCGAGTACCAGATCGGTGGCGCGGACGCACCCGCCGCGGACACCCAGGTGGTCATCCGTGACTCCACCGCCGCCCCGACCGGCCGCTACGACATCTGCTACGTCAACGGGTTCCAGACCCAGCCGGGCGAGACCGCTCGTCTCCTGCGCGAGTCCCCCGAGCTGGTGCTGCACCGCAACGGCAAGCCCGTGCAGGACGCGGGCTGGCCGGACGAGGTGCTGTACGACATCACGACCCCCGCGCTGCGCACCCGGGTCGCGGAGCGCATCGGCGCCGTCATCGCCTCGTGCGCCGCCGCAGGGTTCGACGCCGTCGAGATCGACAACCTGGACTCCTACACGCGCTCCGGTGGTCTGATCACCCCCGAGCACACGCTCGCCTACACGGGGCTGCTGGTGGACCGGGCGCACAGCCTGGGCCTGGCGTTCGCGCAGAAGAACACCGCCGAGCTGGTGCGGGAGGTCCGCGCCCTGGGTGCCGACCTCGTGGTCGCGGAGGAGTGCCAGGAGTGGAAGGAGTGCCACGTGTACACGCGGGTCTACCCGGTGGTCCTCGACATCGAGTACCAGCGCGCGGCGTTCGACGCCGCCTGCGCGGTGCAGCGGTCCACCGCACGCGACCCACGCCTGTCGGTGATCCTGCGCGACTACGGCGTCTCCCCGCGCGGCGCCCGTGGTGCGGTGCACGGGACCTGCTGACCCACCGGCGGCCACCCCGCCGCTGACACCGCAGGATAGGGGCGTGGACCCCGCACGCGCGCACCGTCTCGAGGCCGGTGTGCGCGTGCGGGGCGCAGCCACGGTGCTGCACCTGGACGCCGACGCGTTCTTCGCGGCCGTCGAGCAGCGCGACAAGCCGTCGCTGCGGGGACGGCCCGTGCTCGTCGGCGGCGTCGGGGGGCGCGGCGTCGTGTCGACCGCGTCCTACGAGGCGCGGCGCGACGGCGCCCGGTCCGCGATGCCGATGGCCCGGGCCCGCCGCCTCAGCCCCGCCGCGGCCGTCCTCGTGCCCCGGTTCGCCGCGTACGCCGCGTACTCGCAGGTCATCATGGGGGTGCTGCGCGAGCTGACGCCCGCGGTCGAGCCGCTGTCGATCGACGAGGCGTTCGCCGACCTGGCCCTCGCGCCGGATGGCGTCCCGGAGCCCGAGGATGCCGCCGCACAGCTGCAGGCGCGCGTGGCCGAGCTCACCGGGCTCACCGTGTCGGTGGGCGTCGGCCGCTCCAAGCTGGTCGCCAAGATCGCGTCCGACCTGCGCAAGCCCGGCGGGGTCGTCGTCGTGCGGCCCGAGGACGAGGACGACGTGCTGCTGCCCCTGGACGTGCGGACCGTCCCCGGGGTCGGCCCCGCGACCCAGGGCGCGCTGGAGCGCCTCGGCGTGCGGACCGTCGCCGACCTGCGACGCCAGCCGCTCGACACCCTGACGATGACGCTCGGCGAGGCGCACGGCACCGGGCTGTACCTCATGTCCCGCGGCCTGGACGACCGGCCCGTGGTCACCACGACCGAGCGCAAGTCCGCCGGTGCCGAGCGGACCTTCGCCACCGACCTGCGCGGGCGCGACGTCGTCCTGTCCGCGGTCGACGACGTCGTCGACGAGGCCCTGCAGCGGCTCGAGCGGCACGGTGGCGCCGCGCGCACGGTCGTCGCCAAGGTGCGCTACGCCGACTTCTCGACCGTCACCCGGTCGGTCACGTTCCCGCACCCCACCGCGTCGGACGCGGACCTGCGCGACGCCGCCCGCAGGGCGGTGCTCGCCGCCGGCGTCGTCGAGCCAGTCCGCCTGCTGGGGGTGGCGTTCCACGCCCTGTCCACGCACGCGCAGCTCGCCCTCGACCTCGACGCCCACCTGTTCGACGCGCCACGTCGCGCGGTCGTCGGCGAGCACGACCACGTGGGCGGGCGGATGGTGGACGCGGACGGCGCGGACCCGGTGCTGCCCGACGGCGTCGCGGCCCCCGACGTCGACGAGGACGTGGTCCGGCTCGTCGAGGACGACCCGCGGCTCGTCGGGGCGGAGAAGGCGGTCGTCGGCCGGCCGCTCGGCGGCTCGCAGGTGGGGCTGCCGCTCGACGAGGGCAACGCGCGCCCGGGGCTCGACGTCGAGCACGCGACCCTCGGGCGCGGCTGGGTCGTGCACGTGCGCGGGCGGGAGGCGACCGTGCGGTTCGAGACCGCCGTGACCCCGCCCGCCCGGTCCCGGGTGGTCGACCTCGACGCGGACCCGCTCGTGCTCGTCGAGCCCGTGGGGGTCACGCCCCCGTCGGCAGTCCCGCCCGAGCTGCGCGACGACGCCTGACGACGGCCCCCACCACGACGACGCCCGCCCCGAGCAGCGCCCCGACCAAGAGCTGGGCGGCGAGCTCCACGCCCGGGAGCGCCTGCCCCAGTGGGGTGAGCACGAGCGCACCGGTCGCGACGAGCACCAGCACGGCGATCTCCAGCACGGTCCACCAGCGGACGCCGGTCCGGCGGGTCCGCACCGTCTGCTCCGCGGCGACGACGACCACGACCGCGAGCACGAGCGGCCCGAGGTCCCCCAGCGCGGACGCGAGCACCAACGCCGCGGCCAACGCGGCGCGCAGCCACCGGTCCCCGTCCTGGTTCCAGCGGGGCCCGTCCCCGTCGTCGCCCGACGGGTCCGAGCGGTACGCCTGCGCGTCGACCGGCCGCGCCGCCGGGATCCCTGCCGCCCCCTGCTGTCCGCTCATCCGGCCATCCTGGCGCACCGGCCCCGTCCGCGGGGGCCGTTCGCCGCGTCGGAACCGGGACCGTGCGGGGTTGCCGTCGTCAGGCGACGGCAACCCCTCACGTTCGCGGGTGCGTCAGTCGCGGGCCGTCAGGACCACCGGGCCGCGCTTGGTGATCGCGACGGTGTGCTCCGCGTGCGCCGTGAGCGCGCCGTCGGCGCTGCGGATGGTCCAGCCGTCGTCGTCGATGACGTAGTCGCTGCCGCCGGCCATGAGCCACGGCTCGATGGCGATCACCGTGCCCGGCTTGAGGCGGATGCCGGTGCCGGGTCGGCCGTCGTTGGCGACGTGCGGGTCCTCGTGCATCGTCCGCCCGACGCCGTGCCCACCGAAGTCGGTGTTGAGCGCGAACCCGGTCTGCCGCGCGACCCGCCCGATGGCAGCGGAGATGTCGCCCATCCGCGCGTTCGGCTGCGCCGCCGCGATACCCGCCGCGAGCGCCTGCTCGGTCGCCGTGATGAGGGCCTGCGCCTGGGGCGTCGTCGTGCCGAGCTGGAACGTCAGCGCCGAGTCGGCGACCCAGCCCTCGACCTCGCACGCGAAGTCGATGCTCACGACGTCCCCGTCGGCCAGCACCCGGTCCGAGGGGAGCCCGTGCAGCGCGTGGTCGTTGACGGACGTGCACAGGACGCCCGGGTACGGCATCGCCCCGAAGCTCGGGTGGTACCCGAGGTACACCGAGCGGGCGCCGGCCTGCGCGATGAGGTCGCGCGCGTGGGCGTCCAGGTCGTTCGTCGTCATGCCGACCTGGGCGTACGCGCGCAGCGACGTCAGGACGCTCGCGACGAACCGCCCGGCGGGGCGCATCTGCTCGATCTCTGCGGGGGACTTGAGGGCCACGCGCGTCAGTGTGTCACCACCCCGGCCAGGGCACGGACTCGCGCGGGCCGGGCTCGCGACCCAGGCGCCGGGCGGCGGCGCGGGCGACGGCCGGGTCGGGCGGGAAGGCGCCCGGCGCCAGGCGCGACGCCCCGGGGACGAGGACGCGCACGCACGCCCACCCACGCGCGGCGACGTCCGGGGTCGTCAGGTCGACGACCCACGGGACCGCCGCCGGGTCCGCCGCGAGCGCGCCGTGGACAGCCGCGAGCGCGCCGTGTGCCCCGGGCGCCGGGTCCGCCCCAGGCGACGACGACCGCTGCGTGCCGCGCGCGGGCGCCGTCGTCCGCAGGCCGCCCAGCCGCGCGTGCACGCGCCGGCGCACCGTCGGGTCCAGGGCGAGCTGCACGTGGTGCAGGGGGTCGACGAGGCCGCGCGCACCCGGTCCCGCGGCGGCGAGGTGGTCGCCGGACGGGCGGTGCACGGCCGCGCCGGAGCGCACGAGCGAGCCCCCCGGGTCGGCGAGGTCGCGCGCCACGACGAGCTGCCACAGCGCGCGGGCCGCGGCGGCGTGCTGCGCGCGCGGACCGGCCGCGACCGCCAGGACGGTCACCGCGCCGTCGTCGACGACCGCGAGCACGGCACCCTCCGCACCGCCCGCCAGCAGGGGTGCCGGCAGCGCCCGCAGGTCCAGCCGCAACGGGCTGCGGCCCCAGGCGCGCACGAGGTCCGGGACGGGAGCCAGCGGGCGCGGGGCCGGGGCGGCGGTGTCCGACCACCAGGTCCAGGCCGCGTCCTGCGCGACCACGTCCGCCCACGCGGCGGCCACGGCCGCGTCGGGGGTGGGGCCGGCGCCGAGCCCGGCCATGGTCAGGGGGTGGGCGACGGGCTCGTCCGGGCGGCCGTCGAGGTACCGCACGACGACCTGCCCGTACGGCACCCGCCCGGTGGCCGCGCCGTCGGTGCCGCGCCCGTCGATGCCGTGCCCGGGCGGCCCGATGCGGGTCGCGCGGACCCACGTCAGCGGCGTGCTGCCGTCGACCCGGACCAGCGGGCAGCCCGGCGTGGCGAGCACGGCCGGGTCGACGAGGCCGAGGTCCTCGAGCGTCAGCACGGGCACCCCCGCCGCCCGCAGCGCGTCGGCCGACGTGCGGACGACGTCGAGCTGGCCGTGGTCCTCGCCCGCCCAGTGCCGCACGGCGGCGGCCGTCAGCACGTCGGGGTCCGGTGCGCCTGGACCGTCGGGCCCGTCGGCGACGAGCTGCACGGCGACCGCGTGCGCGTCGACGCCGTGCGCCGCGGGCATCGTGACCTGGTGGTGGTGGAAGCCGGGCGGCAGGTCCGGGGGGTGGCGCAGCCGCACGGCCGTCAGCGCGTCGAGCACGGCGTCAGGCATGCGGCATCGGGAAGGTCACCAGCTCGTCCTCCGCGAGGGGGCGCTCGCGCCACCCCAGCTCGACCGCCAGGTCCTGCACGCGGCGCCGGCCCAGGAACGGGAAGGCGGCGGGCGCGTTGCCGACCGTGCCGGGCACCAGCACGCGGACCACGCGCATGCCCGTCGAGGCGACGTCCGGCGTGGTGAGGTCCACGACGACGACCTCGTGGCCCGCGGCCTCGACGGTCGCGCGGTACGTCGCCGCGGACCGGTCGGGCAGGGACGGCACGTCCGCGAGGGTGCGCGTGACCGGCGGGTCGAGCAGGTGCGCCATGCGCGCGCCGGCACGCGGGTCCAGGTAGACCTGCTGCTGCACCATGAGGTCGTCGCAGTCGCGCATGTCGGGGCGGAAGTCGTCGAGGTAGCGGCGGTCCGCGCGCCACGGCTTGAACGCGCGGCCGTTGAGCTCGCCGTCGGCCATCACCTGCCAGTGCAGGCCGTCGCGGCGCAGCAGGTCGCGCGAGCCCTCCTGCAGCGTGAACGCCTCGGTCCACGCCTTGAGGGCCGCGTCGGCGAACGACGGGCGCACGGAGAACCCGACGTTGACCAGCTGCGCGTCGTCGTCGTGCACGACCGCGGCGGCCACGGGCACGCCCAGCTCGTTGTCCAGGTGCAGCAGCGCGGTGCGGCCCGGGCCGGCGGTCACGGCGGCGACGTGCGGTCCCAGGGCGTCGGGGGCGACGGCGGGCAGCGGGTGGCCGTTGAGCCACCAGACCATCGTCGCGTGCCGCTCGACGACCTCCTCCAGCGCGCTGGCGACCGCGAAGTCCTCGTCCGGGCCGGCGGCGATGCCGGCGAACGCGCAGAAGTTGGTCGGCGGTGCCGCGGCGTACCCGGCGGAGTACCAGTTGACGTAGACCAGCGACGCGGGCACGAGCAGCTCGCGGTCCGTCGTCAGGGAGCGCCCCGGCACCCAGTGGACGGCCAGGTCGCGCGCGAGCGGCACGAACGGGAAGCCGCGTGCCGCGTACTGCGCGTCGGAGTACAGGACCAGGTCGGCCGGGTCGAGCGCGGGCACCCCGCGGCGGCGCAGCTCGTCGTACGACGCGTGGGTCACCGGCAGGGTGTCGAGGACGTTGCCGCAGTACCGCTCGACCGACTCGCCGACGGCCGCGGCGTACGCCCCCGCGGGGTCGCCGAACGCGCTGCCCTGGCACAGGACGTTGTTGGCCCACGCGCTGACGGACCGCACGTCGCCGACGTCGGCCTGCCGCGTGACCAGCGACGACGGCACCGCGGCGTGGTGGCGCACGTCCCGCACCCGCAGGACGAGACCGGTGCGCGGGTCGACGAGGTCGGCGCGGTCGTGCGGCCGGTGGACGGTGCTGCGGTGCGGCAGCGGCAGCACGGGGTGCCGCGCGTGCTCGACGCCGCCCGGGCTGCGGTGCAGCTCGTGCAGGACGTCCCCGGGGGCGGCGAGGCCGTCGTGCGCGCGCGGCGCGAGGTCGGCGACGACGTCGATCACCGCGTCGAGCACGTCGGGCAGGAGCAGCGGGTCGGGGCCGCCGTCGCCGCCCACGGCCGGCCCGCGCACGGCCCGGTGGACGCGCCGGTCCCGCGCGGCGGCGGTGCGCCGGGCGACCGCGTCCTCGTACGACGCGCCCACGCCGGGCGTCACCAGCGGGCCCACCCACGCGCGCCCGCGGGTCAGCTCGACCGCGAGCCACGGCACCCGCAGGTCGTGGCACATGCGGTCGAGGTCGGCCAGGTCGGCGTCGCGCGGCCCGCGCACCGCGACGACGAGCAGCCGTCGCGTCGTGTAGGCGCGGTTCACGGACGCGCGGTCGTCGCGCGGCAGCACCTGCACGCCGTCCGCGCGCGCGGCGAGCGCGGCGACCAGGTCGTCGTCGCCGGTGAGCAGCACGTCGAGCGTGCGGCGTGGGGCGTCCGGGCGGGCGGGCGCTCCCGCGGGGCCGTCGACGGCGTCCGCAGACCCACCCAGCCCGCCACGCGCGACGAGCAGGTCGTGCAGCGGGCGCGCCGCGACCGCGAGCGCGGGGTCGACGAGGTCGGTGCGCCCGCTGCGCCACGCGTCGACCAGCCGCAGGACGTCGAGCGCGGGCAGCCCGACGACGTGGTGCACGTCGTCAGGAGTGGTCACCACGCACGTGCCGGGGTCGAGCGGGCGCACCTCGGCGAGGGTGCCGGGGTGCACCGCCGAGCGGGCGGCCGGGTGCGGGGTCGTCGCGGGCAGGCTGGTCATCGTGCTCTCCGCTCGGGGGGTGCTCGGTGGCCGTCGTCTCGACGACGGGTGCGGGGGGACGGGACGGGACCGGGTGGGACGCCGGTCACGTGCGGGCGTCCGACGCGCGGGCGTAGCGTCGGAGCCGGCACCCGTGCGGTGCCGACGCGGGTCCGGCCTCATGCGTCGAGGCCGGACCCGCTCGGGTACCGCCCGGGCGTCAGGCCCAGGAGAACGCCGTGGAGACGTGGCCGTGGTGGTTGGAGTTCGGCGCGAGGACCGTCTCGGCCGTGCGCTGCTCCTCGACCGTGGTGATCGTGATCTGCATCTGTGTCACCCCCTCTCCGGGATCGGTGCGTCCCCCGGCTGGTCGCCGGGGTCGTCGGGGGCCGCGAGCGCGTCGCGGTAGGCGGCGCTCGTGGCGAGCAGGCGGTCGTGCGGGCCGTCGGCGACGACGCGCCCGCCGGCCAGCAGCACCACGCGGTCGCACGCGCGCATCGCGGCGGGCCGGTGGGTGACCACGACGGTCGTGCGCCCGGCGCGCACGTCGGCGAGCGTCGCGAGGAACGCCGCCTCGGTGCGGGTGTCCAGGCCGGCGGTCGGCTCGTCGAGCACGAGGACGGACGGGTCGCGCAGCAGCCCGCGTGCAAGGCCGAGGCGCTGCCGCTCCCCGCCGGACCAGGCGCCGCCGCGCTCGGCGAGCGGGGTGTCCAGCCCCTCGGGCAGCGCCCGCACGCGGTCCGCGAGGTGCACGCGCTCGAGCACGCGCCACAGCGCGGCGTCGGAGGTGCCGGGCGCGAGCAGGTTGTCGCGCACGCTCGCGCGGAAGACGTGCGCGTGCTGCCCGACGAGCACGAGCCGCTCGCGCGTGCGGCGCCCCGTCTCGTCGTCCGCGGGGACGCCGTCGACCGCCAGGTGGCCGGAGTCCGGCGCCACGAGCCGCGCGAGCGCCAGCGTGAGCGTCGTCTTGCCGGCGCCGCTCGCACCCACGACGGCGACGTGCTCCCCGGGGGTGACGTGCAGGTCCACTCCGGCCAGGACGGCGCGGTCCGTGCCCGGGTACGTCACGCGCAGCTGCTCGACGTCGAGGCGGCCGGGCGCGGGTGCGCCGCGGTCGACGTCGGGGCCGTCGGCCGGTCGCGCCCCGGGGGCGCGCAGCAGCGCGTCGACGCGGGCGGCGGCGGCGGACGTCTCGCCGGTGCGCTGCAGGCCGGCGACGACGGTGAGCACCGGCGCGAGCCCAGCACCGGCCAGCGCGACCGCGACGGGCAGCGCCGTGGGCGCCAGCGCGCCGTCCTGGACCCGGGCGGCGACCAGCGCGAGCGTCGTCAGGACGGTCGCGGCGCCGACGGCCTCGAGGGCGGCCTGCTCCGCACCGGTGCGCACGGCGATCCCGCGGCGCACGCGCTGGACGCGGGCGGTCCCGGCCCGCACGTCGGCGACGACGGCGGGCACGCGGCCCAGCAGCACGGTCTCGCGGGCGGCGGCGCGGGCCTCCATGACGACGGACGCGAGGTCCGCGATCCCGCCGCGCAGCGCGGCACCCTGCCGGGACGCGACGGGCAGCGCCAGCAGCGGGACAGCGAGGACCAGCAGCTGCGCGACGGGCAGCACCAGCCCGGCCGGGCCGAGCCAGACGACGGCGCCGACCGACACGGTCAGCGCGGCCGCGAGCCCGGCGACGACCTGCGCGGCGGTGTGCGCGTAGAACCACTCGAGCGCCTCGGCGTCGGTCATCGCGGCCGCGACCGTCTCACCGGAGCGGCGACGCCCCAGGCCGAGCGGCGCGAGGCGCGCGATCGCGTCGTGCACGGCCCTCCGCACGGCGTCGATGACGCGGTAGGCGAGCACGTGCGCGACCCACTGCTCGGTCCAGGCCAGCAGCCCGAGGGCGACGACGGCGACGGCGAGCGCGGCGAGCAGCGCGCCGGCGCCGTCGTCGACGACCGCGGCGGTGGTCGCGGCCACGGACAGCACGGTGGTGCCGACGCCCAGGACGAGCACGAGCCACGCGACGACGACGACCTGGACGGCGAGCCGCGCCTCGGCCCGCAGGTGCGCACCGAGCGCGACGAGCGGTGCGGCGACGGTCCGCCACGTCGAGACAAGGCGGCGCACGGGCGCGTCGGCGTGTGCGTCGGCGCGGGCCTCGGTGAGCGACGTCGCGCTCATACGGCGACCACCCCGGCGAGCGCGGCGAACGCCCCGTCGCGGGCCAGCAGCGCGTCCGGCGGGCCCTGCTCGACGACGCGCCCGGCGTCGACGACGACGACGTGCGCGGCGCGCAGCGCGACGTCGACGCGGTGGGTCACGGCCACGACGGGCCGCGTCGGGTCGGCGGTGACGACGGCGTCGACCAGCGCGGCCTCGCTCGCGGCGTCGAGCGCCGACGTGGCCTCGTCGAGCACGAGCACCTCACGTCCCTGGACCAGGGCGCGGGCGACCGCGACGCGTTGCCGCTGCCCGCCGGACACGAGCGCACCGCGCTCACCCACGGGCGTCGCGGGGCCGAGCGTGGGGTCCTGCGTGCCGATCCCCACCAGGGCCAGCGCGGCCGGCACGTCGGGCACGTCCCGGCGCGTCCCCTCCGCGCGAGGTCCGGCCGGGCCACCGGCCGCCGTGACACCGGACGGCAGACCGAGCGCGACGTCCGCGGCGACGGTGCCGGCGAACAGCACGGGGTCCTGCGGGACGAGGCTGACGCGCTCCAGCAGGGTGTCCGGGCCGGCGGGGACCCCGTGCAGCAGCACCTGCCCGGCGCTCGGCACGAGCAGGCCGGCGAGCACGCCCGCGAGGGTGGACTTGCCGCTGCCGGTGGCGCCGACGACGGCGGTGAGCCCGGCGTGCAGCACCACGTCGACGTCGGCGAGCGCGTCGCTCTCGGTGCCGGGGTACCGCGCGGTGACGCCGCGCAGGACGACGGGCGCGGGCGCACCGGGCGCCGTCGTCGGACCGCCGCGGGCGTCGTCGTCCGCCGCGGGCACCGCGGTCACCGCGTCCCGTCCGGCGGCCGCCCGGACGCGGTCGGCCTCGAGGACGGCGGCGACCTGCGCGCCGGAGTACGTGCCGAGGTACCCGGCGTGCCACTGGGCGGCGAGGTCGCGCAGCGGCCGGACGAGCTCGACGGACAGCAGGACCAGGGCGAACACCGCGACCGTGTCGAGGCTCGCCCGGCGTGCCACGACCACGCCGAGGGTGACGACGGGGACGGCGGCCAGGGCGAAGGTCGACAGGCCGGACTCGATCAGCGAGACCCGCAGCTGGTGCAGCGTGCGCTCGAGCAGCCGCGCGGACGCCGCGGCGAGCTCCCGGGCGCGCGACCGCTCGGCGTTGAGGGTGACGAGCGTGGTCATGCCCTGCATGGAGTCGACGAACTCGGCGTGCAGGTGCTGGTAGGCGTCCCAGTGGTCGGCGCCGCGCGCCGCCAGGACGCGATCCCACGCGCGCGGCAGCAGGGGCAGCACCGCGGTCGCGGCGACGGCCGTGAGCCCGACGACCGGGTCGACGACGACCATCGCGGTACCCACGCCGGCCACGACCACGCCGGTGACGAGGAGCTGCGGGAGGTACCCGGACAGGTAGGGGTCGAGGTTCTCGATGCCGTCCACGACCACCGCGTGGTCGCGGCCGGTGCGCCCGGTACCGGGGTCGGCGGCGCTGCGGCGCAGGAACCCGCCGGTGACGGCGGCGCGCAGGTCCTGCTTGGTGCGCGTCATGAGGCGCTGGGCGAGCAGCTGGCGGGTCAGGACGAGCAGCGGGCGCGCGACGAGCAGGGCGGCCAGCGCGACGAGCAGGGGCGCCAGGTCGTCGAGGGGCGCGGGGGCGCGGCCGGCGCCGGGCACGACGGCGGCGAAGACCCGGGAGGTGACCAGTGCCTGGGCGACCCACGTCGCGGCGACGGCCACGCCGACGGCAGCCAGCGGCACCAGCACCCAGCGGCGTCGCCCGAGCAGCCGTGACAGGCGCACGTGGACCACGTCGACCCCCCGTTGTTGAGAGTGGTTATCATTCCCGCTGTGACCCTAAGCACCTCGCCGCCGCACGTCAACGCGTCGTCCACGTCGGGTCCGTCCCGGACCCCGACGGCGGACGACGCGACGGCCGCTCCCGCACGGCCGACGCGGGGCCGCCGACGCACCCCCACGCGCGGCGCCGTGGTGCTCGTGGTGCTCGCTGCCGCGCTCGTCGCCGGCTGCGTCGCGGCCGTGGGGATCGGGCCGCTCGTCGTGCCCCCGCGGGCCGTCCTCGACGTGGTCCTCGCGCACGTCGCCGGCGGGCCCGGGCCCGCCGACCCGATGCACGACACGGTCGTCTGGCTGCTGCGGCTGCCCCGCGTGCTCGTCGGCGCGTGCGTCGGCGCGGTGCTCGCCGCCTCCGGGGCCGCGCTGCAGGCCGTCGTGCGCAACCAGCTCGCCGACCCCTACCTGCTCGGGGTGTCCGCCGGGGCGTCCCTCGGTGCGGCGCTCGTGCTCACCCTGGGGCTCGGCGCCCTGGTCGGCACCGTCACCCTGACCGGCGGCGCGTTCGCCGGGGCGCTGCTCGCGCTGCTGCTGGTCATCGGCGTGCTCGGCGCCCGCACCGGCCTATCCAGCCACCGGCTCGTGCTCGCCGGACTCACCGTCGGCTACTTCCTCACGGCCGTCACCAACCTCGTCGTCGTGCTGGCCGACAGCCGCGACGCCGTGCGGGCCGTCATGTTCTGGATGCTCGGCTCGCTCGGCCGCTCGAGCTGGGGCGACCTGCCGCTGCTCGCCGCCGCGACGGCCGTCACGCTCGGCGTCCTCGTGCTGCGCGCCCGCCGCCTCGACGCGATCTCGCTCGGCGACGACGTCGCCCGCAGCCTGGGCACCGACCCGGACCGGCTACGACGCCAGGTCGCGGTCGTCGCGGCGCTCGGCGTGGCCGCGGCCGTCGCGGTCAGCGGTGCCATCGGGTTCGTCGGGCTCGTCGTCCCGCACCTCGCGCGCCGGCTCGTCGGCGCCACCCACCGGCTCGTCGTGCCCGCGTCGGCCCTGCTGGGCGCGCTCGTGCTCGTCGTCGCCGACACGCTCGCGCGCACCGTGCTCGCCCCGCGGGAGATCCCGCTGGGCGTGCTCACCGCGCTGCTCGGCACCCCCCTGCTCATGGCCCTCGTGCGTCGCCGCCTGCGGCGCAGCGCCGACTGACCGCCCCCCACCCCTCCAGGAGGAACCCGATGAACCCCCGCACCCGCACCACCGCCCTGCTCGGCACCGCGCTCGTCGCGCTGCTCGCCGCGTGCACGTCGTCCGCCCCCGCGTCGGAGCCCGCCGCCGCGCCGACGGGCTCGGCCGACGGCTACCCCGTGACCGTCGACGACTGCGGCACCCCCGTCACGCTCGACGCCCGCCCGGCCTCGGTCATGACGGTCGGCACCGCGGCCGTCGCGCTGCTCGACGCCGCCGGCGCCGCCGACGTCATCACCGCCCGGTCGGGTGAGTTCGACGCGGCCCTGCCCGCCGGCCTGACCGACCCGCCCGCGGACGACCTGGTCGTCGACCCGTCGGACCCGACGACCGAGGCCGTGCTCACCGCCGACCCCGACGTCGTCCTCGGGTACGGGCTGTTCGTCGCCGACCCCGACCAGGTGCGCGACGCCGGCATCACCCTGCTCACCGTGCAGGGCGACTGCGGCCACGACGCCTCGACCGACGCCCCGGCCGAGATCACGCTCGACACCGTCGTGGACGACGTGCGACGCCTCGGCCAGGTGTTCGCGACGTCGGACGTCGCCGAGCCCGCCGCCGACGCCCTCGCCGAGCGGATCGCCGACGCCACGCGCCCGGCCACCGGGCAGACCGCCGCCTGGCTGTACTACTTCTCGTCCACCGACACGCTGTCCGGCTACGGCGGCACCGGCCTGCCGCACGCGCTGCTCACCGCCGCGGGCCTGGAGAACGTGTTCGCCGACCAGCGCGAGGCCTACCTCACCATCGCCACCGAGAGCCTGCTGGCGGCGCAGCCCGACTGGGTCGTGCTCAGCCACGGCCTGTACGGCGAGAGCGTCGAGGACGCCCGCGCCACCCTGCTCGCCGAGCCGGGCATCGGCGACCTGACCGCCGTGCAGGAGGGCCGCATCGTGCTCGTCGGGCCCGACGCGTCGCACCCGTCGCCGGCGTCCGTCGGCGGGCTCGAGGAGCTCGTCGCCGGGACCGAGGCCGGCTGACGTGCCCCCGGCCGAGGTCGCGCCCGTGCTGCACGCCGTGGGGGTCGGCGTGCGGCACGGGCGCGTGGACGCGGTCACGGACGTGACGCTGGCGGTCGCCGCCGGGGACAAGGTCGCGCTCGTCGGCCCCAACGGGTCGGGCAAGACGACGCTGCTGCGGGTGCTCGGCGGGCTGTGCACACCGACGTCGGGCATCGCGCACCTCGACGGGGCGGACCTGCGGCGCGTGCCGGGGCCCGCCCGCGCGCGACGGCTCGCGTTCGTCGGGCAGGACGAGCAGGGCGACCTGCCGTTCACGGCCCGGGACGTGCTGCTGCTGGGCCGCGCGGTCCGGCACCCGGACTGGCGCCCGTACGACGACGCCGACCACGCGGCCGTCGACGCCCTGCTGGACCGCTGGGAGCTGGCGCCGCTCGCGTCGCGCGGGCTCGACGAGATGTCGGGCGGCGAGCGGCGACGCGTGCTGCTCGCCCGGGCGTTCGCGCAGGGCGGCGACGTCCTGCTGCTCGACGAGCCGACCAACCACCTCGACCTGCGCCACCAGCACGCGCTGCTCGCGCACGTCGCCGACGCCCCGGGCACGGCCGTCGTCGCGCTGCACGACCTGGACCTCGCGGCGGCGTACTGCACGCGCGTCGTCATGCTCGCCCGCGGCCGCGTGGTGGCCGACGGCCCGGCGCCGCAGGTGCTGACGGCGGCCCGCGTCGGCGAGGTCTACGGCGTGGACGCCCGCGCGGTGGACCTCGGGGGCCGTCACCACCTGCTCGTGGGCCGTTGACGCCGCCGCCCGGGCGGCGGCCGCGCGGGCCCGGGCGGAGCGCTGCGGGCAGGGAACAGCCCGTGGGCTGCACCTCCTGACGGAGGTGCTGCCGCGAAGGACGAGGTCGCGGCTCCCACGGGCTGCGGTGACTGCCGGGTAGTCGCTGACCGCCCTGCCGGCGAGCCGGCGGAGCAGCGAGCGGACCGAGCGGTCCGTCCGATGACTCGGGCGGCTAGCGGGCAGCCACCTCACGCGTCCGGTGAGACTTCATGTCGTGGACCACCTCCTTCCGTGTGTGCCACGACGCTACGACGTCCGCGCGGGCCCGCCAAGGGTTTTCCCGCGCGCACGGACGACCGGGCCGCGGCGGGTGTCCGCGCCGGTGTCCGCGCCGGACGCCGTCAGCCGGCGACGGTGCTGGCGCGCAGGGCGCGCTCGGTGGCGGGGGCGCGCCACATCGCCATGGGGGCGGCGCGCAGGCCCCGCACGGGGGCCACGTCGACGAACCCGTGACGCCGGTACAGCCGGCGGTTGCGCTCGGTCGAGGACTCCAGGTAGGCGGCGGCACCCTCGCCGTCGACGCCGGCGAGGCGGGCCTCGAGGAGCGCACCACCGACGCCGCGGCCGCGCGCCGCGGCGGACACGCCGATCTCCTGCAGGTACCAGTGGGGGCGGCGCGGGCGGTGCCGGTCGAGCGCGTTCTTGGTCGTCGCGGCCCGCCACAGGCCGGTGGGGCCGCACGCGCGCCAGAACCAGGGCACCTGCAGCGCGAGCCGCGCGACGCCGGTGACCGAGCCGGGGGCCTCCCAGATCGCGACGCCGAGGACCCGCGGGTCGCCGGCCTCGCGGGCGACGTCGACCGTGCCGTCGGCGATGACGGGGCGCAGCAGTCCCGTGAACAGGTGCTCGGTGCGGGCGAGCCGGTCACGGACGGGACCGCCCACGACGGCACCCGTGACCGGGTCGTCGACGAAGGCCTCGGCGAGGACGGACACGGCTGCGGCGAGGTCGCTGGGCGCGGCCGGTGCGACGACGATCATGGGGTCCTCCTGCGGGCAGTCACGCGGTGCGTGACCCACCGTACGGCGAAGTTGGCCAAGCGTCCAAGTCATCTGGCCAAGCCCGTCCTACGATGGCCGGGTGAACCTTCCAGCGGTCGGGCACCGATCCGTCGACGAGCGGCGCGCGCAGCTGCTCGACGCCGCGGTCGAGGTGCTGCGCGAGCACGGGCTCGCGGGCCTGACGACGCGGGCGGTCACCTCCCACGCGGGCGTGCCGCACGGGATCTTCCACTACGCCTTCGGGTCCAAGGCCGCCCTGGTGCGCGCGCTGATCGACCGGGAGCTGACCGGCGCGACCGCCGCGTGGGGCGCCGCCGTCGCGACCGACGACCTGGAGACCGCGCTGCGCCAGGCGCTGCGCGCCCAGCTGGACATCGTGCGCGCCGACCCCGCCCACCAGGCCGCGCTCTACGAGCTCATCCGCGCGGCGCGCGACGACGCGGGGGTCAGCGCCGTGGCCTGGGAGCGCCGGCGCTACCTGGCCGAGATCGAGCGGCTCCTCGACACGTGGTCCCGGCACGGCGGCGTGGCGTGGGAGGCACCGGTCGGTCACGTCGCCGCGCTCGTGCTGTCCGCCACGGACGGGATCGTGCAGGCGTGGACCGCGGACCACGACGACGCGCAGGCCGACGCGTCGATCGAGCTGCTGGCGCGGGCCGTCACGTCGCTCGCCCGGCCCGCCTGACCCCGCCCGACCCCGCCCCCACCCGGACGGACCCCACCGGGGCAGGTCCGAACGGATGATTCACCCCCAACTTGGACAGAAGTTCACCACGGGACCGGGTTTTGCCTCTATTGTCCGTTACGCCCGATGGCGTGGCCGTCACCGTCAGGCACCCGTCCAAGCGTCCGCGGCCGAGGAGTCCCCCCGTGAACCGCCGTCTCCCCCTCGTCATCCTGTCCGTCGCAGCGCTCGTCGTGCTGCCTGCCGCCTCCGCGACCGCGACCGGGAACCACGGGTACTCCAAGCCCGGGTACTCCTCGGGCCACGACCGCGGCAAGGGCCCCGGCAAGGTCAAGCCCACGCCGCAGCCCACCTCCGCCCCCACCGACCTGTGCGGTGGCACGCGCAAGGGCGAGGTCATCGCCTGGCACGCCTACACGTGCGAGAAGGCCACGGGGTACTACCTCTACAAGAAGCTCGACGTGCGCAAGCCGGCCGGGTTCTGGAACAGCGGCGAGCAGCACCGCGTCGCGCTGCACCCGGTGTGGGCGTGGCCCTCGGCCGACGCGTCGCTGCGCCTCGAGGCGTCGAAGAGCCTGCCGCGCGAGTCGCAGGTCATCCCGCTCGAGCTGGACGCCGCCGACACCGCGGCCGTCTGCGCCGACCGCGCGTCCTACGGCCTGCAGGTGGACCTCGCGGGCAACGGCGTCGCCGGTCGCGAGCTCGACCTCGTGTCCGTCATGCCGACGATCATCACGCCGCCGAACGGCGGGTTCATGCCGAACACGCTCGCCTACTACGGCCACTACGAGGTCTCGCGCATCGTCGACCTCGACGCCCTGTGCGCCCCGGCGCCGACGCCGAGCCCGACCCCGGTCGTGCCGACGCCGACCCCGACGACCCCGGTCGTCGTCGTCCCGACGCCCACGCCGACCCCGCCGGTCGAGGTCGTCCCGACGCCTGCGCCGACGCCGACCCCGTCGCCGAGCCCGACCGCCGAGGTCGAGGAGACGCCCGAGGCGACGCCTCCGGCGCCCGTGCCCTCGCCGTCGCCGTCCGAGACCAGCGAGGTGCTCCCGGCCCCGGCCGAGACCCCGACGCCGGTCGCGACGCCGGCGCCGAGCGCCACCCCGACGCCGGCCGCCACGCCCACGCCGACCCCCACGCCGACGGAGCGCGCCGAGGTGCTCGCCGCGGTCGACGACGACGACCGGCTCGCCGCGACGGGCACGCAGGCCGCCCTCGGCCTGATGGCCGCGATCGGTGCGATCGCCGGTGGCGCCGCCCTCGTGCTCGCCCGGCGCCGTCACCGCACGGAGAGCTGACCCGGGGCGCACCCGCGCCCGACCCACGGGTGTCAGCGACACCCCCAGAACACGTCACCCCCCGGCCCTCCCCCCCGGCCGGGGGGTGACGTCCGTCCGGGCATGTCCACCGATCCGCCCCGGCGGGCGGCACGGCCCCGGCAGCCTGCGCGCCCGGGTGAGCGCGGGCCGCACGCCTGTCGCCCACCTCGTCCGGCGGTTAGCCTGCGCCCGTGGCACGCGGCGACGCGAGGACGGACGTCGAGCTCGTCGAGGACGACGGGGACGACGCCCCCGGCGCGCCCCGGGACGCCGGGACCGGCCCCACGGGACGCGGCGCACGCACCGCCCCCGGGCCCACGGCGGACGACGCCCCGCGCCGCACCCGCCGGCGCGTCCTGGCCCTCGCGGCGGTGCTGGTCGCGGTGATCGTCGCGGTCGCCGTCGTCGGGGAGACGGTGGCCCGCTCGCGCGAGCAGGCCCGGGTCGCGGCCGTCGCCGGGGTGCCCGGCGTCGTCGACGTGGCCGACGGGCCGGTCCGGGTGCTGCGCACCGCGGCGGACGAGGGGGTGCGTCGCGCGAGCGCCCGCACGTCCGCCGGTCTGCTGGTCAGCGCGTCCGCCGGGCAGGACGGCGAGGAGTCGGTCCGCGCGATCGACCCCACCGACGGCTCCGTGGCGTGGGAGACCACGCTGATCCCGCGCGGGCAGGAGCTGCACGTCCCGCCGGGCGGCGAGCTGGTCCCCAGCCGCGGCTGGTGCCGGGCGCACGGCGCCGGCGAGGACCTGCTGGTGTGCCTGGCCGACAACGGGCTCTCGCTGGTGGGGCGCGGCACGCTCACCCAGGTGCGGCCGACCGTGACGCGGCTGCTGCTGCTCGACGCGCGCGACGGGTCGGTCGTCACGGACCTGTCGGGTGCCGTGGGTGACCCGATGGTGTCGCGGTCGTCGGTCGTCCTGGACGACCTGGTCGTGCTGGGTGGTGCCGACGGCGGCGGCGCCCACGTGCGTGCGGTCACCGCGGACGGCACGGTCGCCTGGCAGGGCACGTTCCCGACCAGGACGACCACGGCCTTCGGTGCGCACGTCGAGCTGCACGCCACGACGGACGGCGTCGCGGTCGCCACGTCGGACGCGCTGCGGCTGCTCGACGCGCGGGGCGTCACCCGGCAGGAGGTCGAGCTGTCCTCCGCCGACCACGTGCGCGGCACGGCCGGCGACGCGGCGCTGGTGCAGACGCCCGCCGGCCGGACGGTCGTCGTGCGCCCGGCCGGCGTGCAGCGGCTCCCGGGCGACTGGGTGGAGCTGACGGTCGACGACGGCAGCACGCCGGGCCTCCTGCTGACGTCGGACGACGACGGCCTGCACGCGTGGGACGCCGCCGGCACGCCGCTGTGGACGTCGGACCGGCGGGTGGGCGGCCGGGACGCCCTGTCCCTCGCGGGTCGGGTCCTCGTCGGGCAGGGTGCGGGGGTCGTCGCCCTCGACGGCGTCACCGGCGAGCAGCTGTGGCGCGTGGACGGCCTGCTGCCGGACTCCGGCCTGACGACGGACGGGCGCCACCTGTTCGTCCTCGGTCCGCGCCCGGGCGCCAGCGACCCGGAGGTCCTGGTCGCGCTCGACCCCACGGACGGCGACGTGGCGTGGCGCGTGACGCTGCCGGTGGAGGGCAACGTGCTCCGCTCGGTGCTGGGGCTGCTCGCCGTCTACTCGTTCGCCCCGCTCTCCGACGGGACCTGGCCCGTCATCACCCTCCTGGGGTGACGACGGGCCGTGCGGGCTACCGTGCGCGCATGGGCCGGGCGCGCAGGGTCGAGGTGGAGCTCGGCGACGACGCGCCCGCGACCGACGCCGCACCGGCGCCCGCGCGCGACGAGCCGCGCCGCCGCCCGTGGTGGCTCGCGGCGGTGCTCGCGGTGGTGCTCGTGCTCGTCGGTGCGCAGGTCGTCACCGACCAGCGGGAGCGCGCCGCGCGGGCGGCGCTGGCCGCCGTCCCGGGCGTCCTGTCGCCGCTCGACGACGTCGTGCGGGCCGCGTGGCAGGTCGACCCGGGGACGCGGCCCGGTGCTCGCGTCGGCGACGTGCTGGTCGCCGGGCTCGTGAGCGACGACCAGGCCGTGGCGCTGCAGGGCCTCGACGTGGCCACGGGCGCACCGGTGTGGACGCTCGAGGTGCTGGCCGCGCGCGGTGACTGGGTGCCCGACGCCCTGGCCGACACCGTGCCGTGCGCGACCGTCCCGGCGCGCCCGGGGCAGGTCGCGTGCCTGGTCACCGAGGGTGGCTGGGGTCGGGTCGACGGTCGCTGGGTGCAGACGCCCACCGCGACCGCCCGGCTGCTCGTGCTCGACGCCGCCGACGGCACGGTGCGCGTGGACCGTGAGGTCCCGCCGTCGACGCAGTCGTTCACGCCGTCGGGGCAGGACGTGCTCCTCGTCGGCCACGAGGGCGGCACGCTGCACGTGCGCGCGCAGTCCCTGGCGGAGGGCACGCCGCGGTGGCAGGTGACCGCGGACGTCGCCGACGACGGTCCGTTCGCGGAGGTGACCGCGACCAGCGGCCTGCTCGACGCGGGCACCCTGGGTGTCGTGCACGGGCGCGGGGTCACGCTCGTGGCCACGGACGGCGAGGTGCTGCGGACGGTGGTCGCCGAGCCGCGGGCGGCGCTGTCCGGGGTGACGACGACGTCGAGCGCCGTGCTGGCGCCCGCGCTGCGCGCCGCGGTGGTCGGTGACGGCGAGCGCACCACGGTGGTGTCGGCGACGGCCGAGGTCGTCCTCGACGGCACGCCGGTGCGGGTGGTCGTCGACGACGGCAGCGTGCCCGGCCTCGTGCTGACGCGCACGCCGCGCCTGGAGGCGTGGGACGCGGGCGACGGCACCCGGCGATGGGGGACGACGGTCGTCGACGCCCAGGACGTGGTCGTGCTGCGCGGCCGGGTGCACGTGGGCACGTCGGCGGCGGTCGTGACGTACGACGGCGCGACGGGCGCCGAGCTGTGGCGCACGCAGCGGCCGACCGCGACGGGGCCGCCCCAGACCGACGGCCGGCACCTGCTGGTCCTGGGCGGCCGCGACGGCCGGCACCGCGCCCCGTACGACCTGGTCGCGCTGCACGTCACCGACGGCACCGAGGCCTGGCGCACCCCGCTGCCCGCCGGCACGTCGGTGCAGGGACTGCAGGGCCTGCTGGTCACCCGGCCCCTGGACCCGGTGGTGCCGACGGTCGCGCAGGTGCTGCGCTGAGCCGGGCGCGCCGTCCGTCCCCGCGCGGCCGCGGACACCGCTAGCCTGCGACGATGGCACGCCGCGGTCCGCTGCACGACGTCGAGCTGGTCGAGGACGACGAGCCCGACGCTCCCGCGCCGACGGCGCCGGACACCCACCCGCCGTCGCGGCCCCGACGGCGGCGGGCCGTCGCGGCCGCGGCGGCCCTGCTCGTGGTGGTCGTCGGCGCGGCCGTCGTCGGGCAGGGGGTCGTCGACGCCCGCGAGCGCGAGACCGTCGCCGCGGTCGCGCGCCAGCCCGGTGGCGTCGACCTGCTGGCGGGGCCGCCGGCCATGCGGTGGGAGGCGTCGTTCGACGACCTCTACCTCGGCGCCGAGGTACGCGCGGGGGACGTGCTCGTGGGGGTGCAGCACGCCTCGCAGGGGCCGGTGGCGGTGGCCGGGCGCGACGCCGGGACGGGTGCGGAGGTGTGGCGCACCGAGCTCGTCGACGGGACGACCCGCGAGCAGCCCGCCGGGACCCCGGAGGCGCACGCGTGGTCCGGGCAGTGCGTCGGGGTGACCGGTGAGCAGCACCTGGTGGTCTGCATGGCGCACGACGGCTCCTGGGTGGTGGCCGACCTCCAGTCGGTCGAGGTGCCGCCGTCGACGGTCCGGGTGGTGGTCCTCGACGTGCGCGACGGGTCGGTCGTCGAGGACCTCACGCAGGCGCTGCACGTCACGGACCGGCCCTCCGCGGTGGCGGCCACGGGCGGCGTCGTGGCGGTCGCCGTCGCGGCGGACGCGGGCGCGCAGGTCCACGCGGTGCGGCTCGACGGCACGCCGGCGTGGGAGCTGACCGTCCCCGGGCCGCGCGACGAGGACGGCTGGGGGACGTTCGTCACGTCCGTGGGCGAGCTGGTGGCGCTGGTGACGCCCACCGAGCTGCGGCTGCTGGACGCCACGGGGCGCGCCGTGCGCACGGAGCAGCTGGACGGGCGGTTCGTGACGGGCCGGCCCGGGATCGAGCTGTACGTGGTGCCGTCCCCGATGGGGTACGAGCGCGGTGCCGACGGGTCGCGCGTCGAGGGCGCGCGGACCACGACGACGGTGGTGCGGCCCGAGGGCGACGTGGAGGTGACCGGCGACATCGTGGTGACCCAGGTCGACGACGGCAGCGTCCCGGGCCTGGTCCTCACCTCGGGCGGGGGACGGCTGACCGCGTGGGACGGCGAGGGCGCCGAGGTGTGGTCGGTCGAGGTGGCCGCGCCGGGCGCCGCGCTGCTGCTGGCGGGGCGCGTGCACGTGGACGCGGGCTCGGAGGTGCTGACGCTGGACGCGCGGACGGGGGACGAGCTGTGGCGCTCGTCCGCCACGACCGCGCTGCCCGTGACGGACGGCCGGCACCTGCTGGCGCTGGCGGCGGCCCCGCAGCGGGGGCAGCGGGCCGAGCTCGTGGCCCTGGACCCCGCCGGTGGCGGGGAGCTGTGGCGCGGTCCGCTGCCCGACGGCACGGACGAGGTGCGCACCCACCTGCGGCTGCTGCTGGCCGTCGAGCTCGGCAGCGGCGAGGGGGGCGAGAGCTACACGGTCCTCGGGTGAGCAGGACGGTGCCCTGCGGGGGGTCGGTCCCGCAGGGCACCGTCGTCCGGGGCCGCGCCGCTCAGGCGCGGGGTGCGGTGCGCGTGCTCAGCGCAGCGACCACTTCTGGTTGGACGTCCCGCCGCACTGCCAGATCTGCAGCAGGGCGTTGTCGGCGCGGTTGAGGTCGACGACGTCGAGGCACTTGTCGGACTGCGGGTTGACCAGGTCCCCGGCGGCCGTCAGCACCCAGCGCTGCGCGGCGTTGCCGCTGCACGTGGCGAGCTGCACGGGCGTGCCGTTGGTGGTGGCGCCCCAGGTGACGTCGAGGCACTGGTTGCCCTGGGTGCGGACGGTCCCGCCGGTGAGCTCCCACCGCTGGTTGGTGCCGCCGTGGCAGCCCCACATGACGACCCGGGTGCCGGGCTCGTACCGGCCGCCCGGCACGTCGAGGCACTTGCCGTTGAGCGCGGACACCAGCATCCGGCCGGTGGTGGGGGTGCCGGGGTCGCCGCCGCCGGTCTCGCCGCCGGTGCCGCCGCCGCCCCCGCCGGAGGTCCCGCCGACGAACGGCGTGAGGTCGACGCGGGCCGAGCGCGGGTCCCCGTCGTGGACGAGGGACTCGAAGGCGCCGACGTCGTCGAACGCGAAGGCGTAGGCGCGGCCGTCGACCATGGCGGCGTGCACGGCCTTGCCGTACTCGTTGACGGGGGTCGCGCGGTAGAACTGCGAGGCGTCGGTGACGGGCTCGAGCGTCGAGGTGCCGAGCGTGCCGCGGAACAGCGCGGCGCACAGCGTGCGGGCGATGGGCCCGACGACCTGGTCGTTGGGGGCGTGCAGCGCCCCGTCGCAGCCCCACACGTCCGCGGACGACGGGCGCGCGAAGCTCGCGACCTGCCGGCCGGAGGAGTCGGTGAAGACGAGCGAGGTGCCGCTGCTGCGGCCGGTGTACCGCACGTCGGGGCGGTCACCGAAGGGCGCGACGGTGAGCGTGCGCGAGGTGTACGAGCCCCAGGCGGTGGCGATGTAGCCGTCGAGGAACGTCCTGCTCATGAGCCCGGCGGCGGCGGCCTTGCCGGGCGCCAGGACGCGCAGCACGGTGCCGTCGGCGCGGGTCACGACGCTGCCGGCCCACTCGGGGCGGGCGCGCAGGGCGTCGATGACGGCGGCGCGGCCGTTCGGGACGAGGCGGCCGGTGGTGCGCGTCGTGCCGGACGCGCCGGTGACGCTGACGGAGTGCGGCACGGCGAACATGTCGACCTGCGAGCTGTTGAGCCACAGCCCGGCGTCGTTGTACGTGAACTCGCTCCAGTCGAACAGGATGTCGCGCGTCGGGTCGCCGCCGGCCCACGGGGCGGGCTGCACGAGGCCGTCGGGCGTCAGGGAGAACGGCAGCTTCTGCCCGAACGAGAAGTACATGCGCCCGGAGAACCCGCGCGGCACGCGCACCGTCGTGCTGCCGCCGTTCGCGGGCCCGGCGATCGAGGCGTCGGGTGCGGGTGAGGGCGGGTTGGACCCGGCGGGCCACGCGTTGAACGTGCCGCTGCCGTCGACCCAGCCGAGGCGGCCGGTGGCGAGGTTCGTGCCGAGGACGTACAGGTACACCTGCTCGCCGCGGCCGGACTGGTTGCCGACGGTGATCGGCAGGCGGTCGGGCCCGACCGCGGCCGCGGGTGCGGCGGCGGCGATCCCCGCGACCAGCGTCCCCGCCAGGGTCAGGGCTGCCGTGACGGCTGCCGTCCACCTCGTGCGTACGTGGCGCATCGCGCTCCTCTCGCCCCCCGGCTGCCCGCGCGGGGTGTACCGCGCGGGGAGGCCTCACCCGCCGTCCCTCGTCGACGAGGGCGGCTGCGCGGCACAGATAAGTACGGAGTGCTTACTTATCTGTCAGCAAGACTTCCATGAGAAGTCCATGAGCCGCGTCACCCGTTCGGCTGATTCGTGCACATCGGGTGAATCGGACAGGCGTCCAGTGCGTCACACGAGCAGGCCGACCACCACGGCGACCACGGCCAGCAGCGGCACCACGCCCTGCTTCAGCGCGGCGGCCGCCTTGCTCCGGTCGGACAGCAGCAGGACCAGCGCCGCCGCCGCCATCGACCCCACGCCCGTCAGCACGAGCGTGAGACCGACCGTCCGGTGACCGACGGCGACCAGGACCACCCCCAGCAGCGCGGCCACCGCGAGGAACAGGTTGTAGAAACCCTGGTTGTAGGCGAGCGCGCGCGTCGCGCTCGCCTCGTCCGGCGTGGTCCCGAAGACCGCGCGCGCCCGCGGGGTCGTCCACGCGACCGACTCCAGCCAGAAGATGTAGACGTGCACGAGCGCGGCCACGCCCGCCAGCACCAGCCCGACGACGACCACCGCGACCTCCTCGACCGGGCGCCCCTGCTCGCGCGCGCGGGACCTCCGCGCGGGCGGCGAGCCCGCCCGCAGCCCCAGGATCCGCCGGTCGGCGACCGCGCGCCAGCCGCTCGTCGCGCCGAGCACACGGCCAGGCCGTAGCGTCGGACGCGGTGGGCCCCGCCGGGAGCCTGGGACGACGGAGGACACCGATGGGCTGGTTCGGCACACGACGCGACGTGGCACCCAGCCGCCCGCCCGCGGCGAGCGCGCCCGCCCCTGGCCCGCAGCGCACCGCCGGCACCCTGTGGTCCGACGGGTTCGGGCGCGTCGGCACGCGCGCGCTGCAGACGCTCGCGGTGCTCGCGGTCCTCGCCGTCGGGGTGCTGGCGGTCATGGAGCTGACCCTCGTCGTCATCCCCGTGCTCATCGCGCTCGTGCTCGCCGCCGCGATCAGCCCCCTGGTGTCCGGCCTGCGCCGCCGCGGCGTGCCGTCGATGCTGGCGACCTGGATCGCGCTGCTCACGCTCGTGGGGCTGCTCTCGCTGGTCGTGTGGGCGGTCGTGCGGGCCGTCATCAACCAGTGGGAGGAGCTCGCGGAGTCCGCGTCGGAGGGCCTGGCCGAGCTGCAGACGCTCATCTCGGGCCTGCCGTTCGAGATCACCGACGAGCAGATCGGCGAGGCGCAGGAGGCCCTGCAGGGAGCCCTGGCCTCCGACGCCGTCGGCGCCGGTGCGCTGGCCGGCCTGTCGGCCACCGCCAACTTCGTCACCGGCTTCTTCATCATGGTCGTGGTGCTGTTCTTCTTCCTCAAGGACGGCCCCAAGATCTGGGAGTTCCTGCTGCGGCCCTTCGAGGGCGAGCGCTACGCGCGCGGGCAGCGCGTCGGCGCCAAGACCGTGCAGACCCTCGGCGGGTACGTGCGCGGCACCGCGATCGTCGCCGCGGTCGACGCGATCGGCATCGGCATCGGCCTGGCGATCGTCGGCGTCCCGCTCGTCATCCCCCTGGCGGTCCTGACGTTCCTGCTCGCGTTCATCCCGCTGGTCGGGGCGACCCTCGCCGGGATCCTGGCCGCGCTGGTAGCGCTCGTGTCGCTGGGCCCGATCGAGGCGCTCATCGTCCTGGCCATCGTCGTCGGCGTGAACCAGCTCGAGGGCGACCTGCTGCAGCCGATCGTCATGGGACGCTCGCTGCGCCTGCACCCGCTGATGATCCTCGTCGCCCTGACCGCCGGCACCGTCCTGGCGGGCATCACCGGCGCGGTCCTCGCCGTGCCGATCGCCGCGTCGCTGTGGGGTGCGGTGCAGGTGTGGGACGGCCCCGACACCCCCGCGCGCTTCGCCCGCAAGAAGCGACCCGAGACCGTCTGACGGCGGCTCAGGCCGGCGGCAGGCCCACCAGCCAGCGCGCCTCGCGCCGCAGCAGCGCGCACCGCGCCGCGGACGCGTACGACGCGACCCCGTGACCCAGCGCGTCGTAGACGACGTTCCCGGCGGCGGTGACCCACACGACCGGGTGGGTCGCGGCGCCCTCCTCGTGCTGCACGAGCACCCGCACGCCCGCGTCGACCACGAGGTCGGTGTACCGCTCGTCCTCGGCGACGAGCGCGCCCAGCCCGTCGGTCACGGGGTGCCCGGGCTGCACGTCGAACGTCGCGCTGCCCAGCGGCGGGTGCCACGAGGTGCCGTGCACCCACCGCCCGCCGACGACCTCGGTCCACCACGGGCTGTCGGCGAACGTCATCGTCGCCTGGTGCAGCGCGAGGACCGGACCCCCGGCGTCCGCGTGGTCCCGCACCCGCTCGTGCAGCGGGCGCCACGCGGCGTCGTCGTCCCCGGCCGGGCCCTCGCCGGAGTTGACGACCAGCAGGTCGGCGACCGCCAGGTCGTCGAGCGCGTCGGGGAACGTGCTGCGCACCTCCACGCCGAACCCGGCGGCCGTCAGCTCGTGCGCCACCCGGTACGACGTGGCCGCGTGGTCGTGCCACGGGTCGCCGTAGCGGTCACGACCGGACAGGACCAGGGCACGCGGGGGCGTCGTCACCCCGCCACGCTACCCACGTGACCGGCGCCGGCCGCACGTCGGACGCTGCGGGAGGACTCGGCCCCGCCCCGTGCGCGGCATGAGCTCGGTACCGGCCCTCACATCGCACTGTCGGAGCGGACCGATATCGTGAGCGAGCGGCGACGGCAGAAAGCCCCGGGTCAGCTCTCGCCGATACCGGGGCTTCCCCAAGCCTTGGCTCCAACAACATGCATGCAGCGGTCGTTTGGAACTCTCACGCTCCGCCAACTTTACAGGGGGACGACGCAGGTGTCGACGCCGACGTGGGTGCATGACTGGCTGACCCCGGGCAGGTTCGCGAAGTACCTCAACGCCGCCGGCGGGGACCCCCGGCTGGGCCTCGAGCTGTACGAATGGAACAGCGAGATCGCGTCCGCGTTCCTGCGCGACCTCGGCCACCTGGAGGTCGCCGTGCGCAACGCCTACGACCGGGCGCTGCTGACCCACCCGGACCTCCTCCACGGCGAGTGGCTCACTGCTGCGTCCTGCGACCGGATCTTCCCACCGCACATGGCGAACGACACGAACGGGCAGCGCCAGGACAAGAACGCCACCCCCCGGTCCAACGTCAAGAACGCGCGCAGGCTCTCCGGGTTCGACCATGGTGTCGTGCCTCGAGGCAAAGCCGTCGCCGAGCTGATGTTCGGCTTCTGGTCGTACCTCACCGACGACCTGCACGAGAAGTCGCTCTGGGTGCCAGCCCTGCACACCGCGTACGTGCCCGGCGCCGACCGCCGCCGACTCCACGTCGCGCTCAGCGCTCTGCGCGAGTTCCGCAACCGCGTGGCGCACCATGAGTCGGTGTTCGACAGACAGCCCGAGAACCACCGTCGACACATCGTGTTCGTGGCACGCCACCTCTCGCCCGACCTCCACCAGCACCTCACGCAGCACAGCCGTCTGCCTGCGGTCATCGCTGCACGGCCTGTGGCCGGCGCATGAGGCCCGTGACACGGTGCCCCTGCTCGCGCGGTCTGCCCCTGGACGAGTGCTGCGCGCCGCTGCACCGCGGCGAGCGGGCCGCGGGGACCGCCGAGCAGCTCATGCGGTCGCGCTTCAGCGCGTTCGCGGTCGGTGACGCCGCGTACCTGCTCCGCTCGTGGCACCCCTCGACGCGGCCCGCGGACCTCACGCTCGACGACGACGTGCGCTGGTACCGCCTCGACGTCCTCGCGACCTCGGACGGCGGCGCCTTCGACACGCGCGGGACCGTGGAGTTCGAGGCGTTCTGGCGCAGTCCCGACGGGCGGGGGTCGCTGCGGGAGGTCAGCCGGTTCGCGCGCGGGGCCGACGGGTGGCAGTACGTGGACGGGGACGTCGCGGCGGCGGGGTGAGCACCTCGCCGGGCGCGAGCGCCACGGGCGGGCTAGCGTCGGGCGCACCGACCAGGAGGTGCGTCATGAGCAGCCCCATCCCCGACCCGGGGGCAGTCCCGGACGAGCCGAACTTCACGGATCTGCCGTCGAACGACGAGCCGGACCCGCGCGAGCCGGTGGTGCCGCGGCCGTCCGCCGACGACCCCGAGCCGACCGAGTCGGCCTGACCCGTCGCCGCCCGGCGCCGGGTCAGCGCACGCCGCCCCAGCGCATGGGGTTGGCGGCGTTGGAGGCGAGCAGGAACCACGCGGTCGCGCCCACGTGCTGCACCTGGAAGTAGCCGAACCCGAAGCCCGAGTCCAGCAGGCTCGACGCCGCGACGACCCCGCCGTCGACGGGCGCACCGCCCAGGCGCTGCCCGGCGCCCAGGGTGTCCTGCGCCCGGCGCACCTGCCCCAGCAGCCAGTCCGCCCGCTGCCGGTCGCCGCGGCGGTCCCGGTCGAGCAGGGACGTCGCGAGCTGGGCGGTGCCCTCGAGCCACACGCCCTGCGGGTGCACCGGGGTGTCGTTGTACGTCGCGGTCGACGTGAGGGAGGCGGTGCTGAACGTGACGCCGGAGATCCGGCCCGCGTCGGCGGGCAGCTGGGACGTCGCCGCGGACGGGTCGTCGGTCACCGCGAGCGCCTGCCCCGCCCAGTCCAGGGCGCCGTCGTAGCGTCGCTCGCGGATCGCGAGCCGGCTCCACGTCGCCGGGTCGAGCGGCACGGGGTCCCGGTTGATCTCGACCCCGTCGTTCGTGCCCGTCCAGAACCACCCCGAGCCCGGCTCCCACATGCGGTCGACGAACGCGAGCGCGTGCTCGGACGCGTCGGTCCACCGCCGCTCGCCGGTGGCCTTGCGCAGCATCGTGAAGAACGCGACGCAGTCCACGTTGTGCTCCGTCGAGCCGTTCGGCACGGGGGCGTCGACGCCGTCGACGCCGAACGAGAAGCCGCCCAGCGGCGCGGTCGACCAGGTGGTCGAGGTGATCCACTCGCCGATGCGCACGGCGGCGGTGAGGTAGCGCGCGTCGCGCGTCGCGCGGAACAGGTGCAGCAGCGCGATGCCCGGCCACGCCATGTCGCCGACCGCCGTGCCGAGGAACCCGAACTGCGCGCCGACGTTCGCGGACCCGTCGGCGCGCACGAACCCGTCGGGCTGCGGCGTGCCGTCGTAGAACGTGTACGGCCCGACGTTGTAGGCCTGGCGCAGGCGCCCGTCGGTGTGGTCGGGGTCGTGGTCCTGCGCGAAGACCAGGCCGTCGCCGATGATCCGGGCGCTGTCGACGCTGCTGCGCCGGCCGTCGGCGAGCAGCGCGCAGATCGCGAGCGCGTTGTCGTAGACGAACGCGGTGGAGAACAGCCCGAGCTCGTCGGCGTAGCTCTGCGCGAGGCGCGGTCCGGTGTTGAGGGCGGGGTACGCGTCGGCGGCAGCGCGCACGAATGCGACGGCGGCGCGCTCGGACCCGGCCCGGCCGCCGTGGTGCTGGCCCGGGCGGTCGTGCAGGACGGGCCGCGGACCCCACGTGCGGCCGTCGTGCGCGGCGGCGGCGGCGCCTGCCCCGGTGACCACGGCGGCCGTCGCCCCGGCCACGGCGAGGAACGTGCGGCGGCCCAGGACCTGGCCGCGGGCGCGGCGCGTCGGGGTCGGGACGGGGACCTCGGTGGAGTCCGGCATCGCACGCTCCCGGCGGGGTGGGCAGGCCGCGTGTCCCGCGGCACCCGTCCAGGCTAGGCACCGACGGGCGCCGGTGGGAAGGCTCAGCGCGAGGCGACGTCCTGCGAGGGGTCGTCCGGGGAGCGGTCGCCGGACGGCGTCGTCGCCGTGAGGACCAGGTCCGCGGCGGCCGTGAGCGCCCCGAGCGCGAGTGCGGTGCGGGTGTGCGCGCACCGCACCCCGGCCGCCGCAGCGGCCTGCCCCCGGCGGAACAGCCACCGCTCGGCCGCGACGGTGCCCGCGATGGAGGCGACGACGACGACGAGCCCGACGGCGATCGCCGGTCCGGTCGGGGACGGGGTGGCGTCGGGGGTGGCGCCGTCCAGGGAGACGCCGTCCGGGTCGGTGCCGTCGACCTCGCCGTCCCCCGTGGTCCCGTCGACCGCGTCGCGCCACGACCGGCGCATGTCGTGCCAGCCCTCGCGCACGTCCGGGGCGGAGACCGCGAGCGCGGCCGCCACGCAGGCGGCCTTCAGCCAGCCGCGTGACGCACGGGTGCGGGCGACGTCGGGGACGGCGTAGTAGGCGGTGGTCGTCAGGCCGGTGAGCAGCGCACGCAGCACGCGTGAGCTCGGGATCGTCGTCATGTCGTCGGACCTCCTGTGGTCGGACCGTCACGCTAACGACGTGGCACCCGGGCGGGCATCGGTCGCCGGGACGACGGGGGTCGGTCGCGCGACGGGTGCGCCCCGCCGGCACGCGGTCAGTCCGGGCGGACCTCGCCCACCTGCCCGTCCTCGACGTGCCAGCGGCGGGTCAGGCGCACGGTGTCGAGCATCCGCCGGTCGTGCGTGACCAGCAGGATCGTGCCGTCGAACGACTCCATGGCCTGCTCGAGCTGCTCGATGGCGGGCAGGTCGAGGTGGTTGGTCGGCTCGTCGAGCACGAGCAGGTTGACGCCGCGGGCCTGCAGCAGCGCGAGCGCGGCGCGGGTGCGCTCCCCCGGTGACAGGGACGTGGCGGGGCGGCCGACCTGGTGCCCGGCGAGGCCGAACTTGGCGAGCAGGGTGCGCACGTCGGCCGTCGTCCAGTCCGGCACCTGCCGGGCGAACGCGTCACCGACCGGCTCGTCGCCCTCGAACGCGGCGCGCGCCTGGTCGACCTCGCCGACCAGCACGCCGGGACCCAGCGACGCGCTGCCCGCGTCCGGGGCCAGGCGCCCCAGCAGCAGCGCGAGCAGCGTGGACTTGCCGGCGCCGTTGGGACCGGTGACGGCGACGCGGTCCTGCCAGTCGAGCTGCAGGTCGACGGGCCCGAGGACGAAGTCGCCGCGCCGCACGACGGCGGCGCGCGTGGTGGCCACCACGGCACCGGAGCGCGGTGCGGTCGCGATGCTCATCTGCAGCCGCCACTCCTTGCGCGGCTCCTCGACCGTCTCGAGCCGCTCGATCATCCTGTCCGTCTGGCGGGCCTTGGCCGCCTGCTTCTCGGACGTCTCGCCGCGGTGGTGCTTGACGTGCTTGTCGTTGTCCGACGCCTTGCGCCGCGCGTTGCGCACGCCCTTCTCCATCCACGCGCGCTGCATGCGGGCGCGCCCGGCGAGCGCGTCGCGGCGGGACGCGTAGTCCTCGTACGCCTCGCGGGCCTGTCGCCGGGCCGTGGAGCGCTCCTCGAGGTACGCGTCGTACGAGCCGCCGTAGGTCGCGACGCGCTGCAGGCTGCGGTCGATCTCGACGACCGTGGTCACCGTCCGGGCGAGGAACTCCCGGTCGTGGCTGACGACCACGATCGGCGCCTGCGCCCGCTCGACGAACTCCTCGAGGCGGTCGAGCCCGTCGGCGTCGAGGTCGTTGGTCGGCTCGTCGAGCAGGTACAGGTCGAAGCGCGACAGCAGTAGGGCCGCCAGCCCGACGCGGGCGGCCTGCCCGCCGGACAGCGCGGTCATCGGCAGGTCCAGGTCGACCGCCAGGCCGAGGTCGTCGGCGACGACGCCGAGCCGCGCGTCGAGGTCCCCGCCGCCCAGGGCCATCCAGCGCTCCAGCGCGTGGGTGAACGCGTCGTCGGCGCCCGGCTCGTCGGCCGCGAGCGCGTCCGCGGCGGCGTCCATCGCCCGCTGCGCGTCGTGCACCCCGGTGCGCCGCTCCAGGAACGTCCGCACGCTCTCGTCCGCGCGCCGCTCGACCTCCTGCACGAGGTACCCGACCTGCGCTGACGGCGGCGACAGCGCGATCGAGCCGGCCTCGGGAGGCCGCTGACCGGCGAGGATGCGCAGCAGCGTCGTCTTGCCGGCGCCGTTGGGGCCGACGAGCCCGACGACGTCCCCGGGCGCGACGACGAGGTCGAGGCCGCTGAACAGCTCGCGGTCGCCGAACGCCGCGGCCACCGCGCGGGCCTGGAGGGTTGCACTCATGAGGACATCATCCGGTGCCGGTCGTGTCAGGCTGGTCCGATGTCCGACGCGCAGAGGTCCGAGGAGCGGTCGCCGCACCCGCAGGCGCGCCCAGGGCTCGGCGCGCTCACGGCGCGGGTGCGGGGTCACGGGCAGCAGGTCGCGGTCGGGGTGGGCGTGCTCCTGGTGGTGCTCGGCACGGCCGGGTTCCTCGGGGTGCTGGACGCCGTGCAGGAGGCGGAGGACCTGGCGGCACTGGACGACCCGGTCCTGACGGCACTGGCCGCCGGCCGCAGCGACGTGCTGACGGTGGTGCTCACCGCCATCACCACGGTGTCGGGGCCGACGGTGCTGCCGATCATCGTGCTGGTGGCTGCCCTGGCGTGGGGGCTGGTCCGCGGGCGGTGGTGGCAGGCCGGGCTCCTGGCGGCCGCGATGGTCGTCTCGACCCTCGTCTCCGTGGCGATCAAGGGCATCGTCGCGCGGCCGCGCCCGCCGGTGGACACGATGACGGTCGCGGGGGTGGAGTCGACCTACTCGTTCCCGTCCGGGCACACCATCGGGGCGGCCACGCTGCTGCTCGTCGCCGGCTACCTGGCGTGGGTCCGCCGACCGGCGTGGGCCTCCCTGCTGGGGTGGCTCGCGCTCATCGTGCTGGGGACGGGACTCGTGGGGTTGAGCCGCCTCTACCTCGGGTACCACTTCCTCACCGACGTGACGGCCTCGGTCGCGCTGGCCGTCGCGGTGCTGGGTGGGGTCGTGATCGTGGACCGACGCCGCGCGGTCCGCGCCGCGCAGGTCACGGCCGCTGCGCCGCCGACCGCGACCTGACGACGCTCCCGCCCCCCGGCGCGTCGGTGGCGCGCCCGCGACCGGGTGATGTCCGGCGCTGACCCCGCGGGGGGTCGGTAGTGTCGGGTCCGGGCTCGCGGCGCCCGTCCCGCCGTGCCCGCACCGATCCGCGCCCAGGCAAGGAGGCCGACGTGTCGCGCGTGACCAGCGCCGACGTGGCCCGCGAGAGCGGCGTCTCGCGCACGACCGTGTCCTACGTGCTCAACGCCCGCGCCGACGTCGTCCTCACCGAGGCGACCCGCCAGCGCGTCCTGGAGACCGCCGCGCGGCTGGGGTACACACCGTCGGCCCCCGCCCGGGCGCTGCGCTCGGGGCGCAGCGACCTCGTGCTGTGCGTGCTGCCGGACTGGACCATCGGCCCCGCCATCGACACGCTGCTCGACCACCTGACCACGGCGCTGGCCGAGCACGGCCTGTCGGTCCTCGTGCACATCCGCCGCGGCGCCCGGCCGCTGTCGGACCTGTGGCGCGCGGTCACCCCGTGCGCGGTGCTGGGCCTGCTGCCGTTCGGGGAGCAGGACGCGCGGGCGATGCGCCAGGCGGGGATCCCCGTGGTGGGGGCCGCCCTCGACGAGGACCCGCAGCCGGACGTGTTCGCGGTGCCGCAGGCGAGCATCGGCGGGCTGCAGGCGGACCACCTCGTGTCCCGGGGCCGCCGCGTGCTCGCGTACGCCGCCCCGCACGACGACCGCGTCGCGGCGTTCGCCGACCGGCGGCTCGCCGGTGTGCGGGCCGCGTGCGAGCGCCACGGCCTGCCGGAGCCGCTGGTCACGGCCGTGGACCTCGACGTCGCGTCGGCGGCGGACGCGGTCCGCGGCTGGCACGCCGGTGGCGTGACGGGGGTCGCGGCGTACAACGACGAGGTCGCGCTGGCCGTGCTGGCGGGTGTGCGGGCCGCCGGGCTCGACGTGCCGGGGGACGTCGCCGTGATCGGCGTCGACGACATCCCCGCCGCGCGCGTGGCCGCGCCGGCGCTGACGACCGTGTGGCAGGCCATCGACGCCCAGGCGGCGTACCTGGCGACCGCGCTGCTCGCGGCGCTGGGCCTGGCGGACGCCCCGCCGGAGCGCCCCGACGACGTGTTCCACGTGGTGCCGCGCGCGTCGACCTGACCGCGGGTCCACCGCCGGGTGGGTCGGCGCGCCGGTGCCGGCGCGCCGACCCGTCCTCAGCCGGTGGTGGTGCGTGCCGGACGCAGCCGTGCGCGCGCACGGAGCAGGGCGGCGCCGGCGCCCAGCAGGCCCAGCCCGGCGAGCAGGCCGAGCGCGGCGTCCGCGCCGGTGGCCGCGAGCCTGGCCCCGACCGCGCCGCCGCCCGCCTGCACGAGCGCCCCGACGGTGGTGCCGCCGCCCCCCTGCGGCTGCGGCTGCGTGGTGCTCCCCCCGGCCGCCTCCGACACCGGCACGGCCCGCCCGAGAGCCGCGGGCGACACCGGTGAGAGGGCGCGGACGTACGCGACGGACGCCGCGAGGTCCACCTGCCCGGAGTCGACGCGCGCGGCACCGGCCGCGAGCGCCGTGAACCCGTCGCCACCGGCCGCGAGGAACGAGTTGGCGGTGACGCGGTACGTCGTGGCCGGGTCGACCGGCCGCCCGTCCACGCGCACCGACACGACCCGCTGCCCCACAGGCGCGGCCTCGTCGTACACGTACGTGACGTTCTCCGACAGGCCCAGGTGCAGGCGGGTGCGCGGCGCGGCGGGTGTGCCCCACTGCTGCTCGAGGAGCGTGGCGAGCTGCGCGCCGGTGAGGTCGACGACGACGAGCGTGTTGGCGAACGGCTGGACGTCGGCGACCGCGCGGTAGGTCACCTCGCCGCCGGGCCCGCCCAGCAGGTCGGCGCGCAGACCGCCCGGGTTCATGACCGCGAGGTCGGCGGGCGGGCCGCTGTACCCGGGGTTGGCGGTGCTCGTCGCCCACAGGTGCATGTCGGCGACGAGGTTGCCCAGCGGGGACTCCAGGCCGCGGTCGACCTCGCCGGCGGCGTTGCGCGCCCGCAGGACGTCGGCCGTCACGGACCCGATGACGACGGACCCGGACTCCTCGGCGTCCGCGACGGCCCGGTCGACGATCGCCTGGACCGTCGGGTCCGCGGGGTACGCGGCGGCACCGCCGACGACCATCGGCAGCAGGTCCTGCGTGGCGGCCACGACGCGGTCCGTGGCGGTGTCGTAGGTGAGCCCGACGCGGGCCAGGTGCGAGCCGTACTGCCCGCCCTGCACGACGGGCCGCGGGACGTCGCTGCCCGTGACGGGGAACGCGCACGCGTACGTGCGGTGCGTGTGCGCCGAGAAGATCGCGTCGACGGCGGGCGTGGTGTCGCGCACGACGCGACCGAAGTCGCTGTCCTCGGTCCCGACGGCGGTGCAGGTGCTCGCCTCGGCGCCGTCGTGGACGAGCGCGACCGTCACGTCCGCCAAGTCCTCGGCCTCGATGCGTGCCGCGACCCGGTCGAGCGCGGCGACGGGGTCGCCGAACTCGAGGCCCGCGACACCCGTGGGTGAGACGAGCGTGGGCGTCTGCGCGGTGACGACGCCGACGAACGCGACGCGCACGCCGGAGCGCTCCACGACCGCGTACTCCGGCAGGACCGGGTCGGTGGTGCCGCGCGCGTAGACGTTGGCACCCAGGTACGGGAAGTCCGCGAGCGGCTGCACCCGGTCCGTGAGGTCGTCGATCCCCTGGTCGAACTCGTGGTTGCCGACGGCCGAGACCTCCAGGCCCGCGGCGTTGAGCACGTCGATGGTCGGGACGTCCTGGGCGATCGCCGACGGGAACGTCGACGCGCCGATGTTGTCGCCCGCGGACACCAGCACCGTGTCGGGGTTCTCGCCGCGCAGCTGCTCGACCGCACCGGCGAGGACCGCCGCACCGGCGACGCCGCCGCGCAGGTCCGGCTCGAGGCGCCCGTGGAAGTCGTTGACGCCCAGCAGCTGCAGCTCGACGAGGTCGTCGGTGGCGGACCCGTCGGTCTCGACGGTGAACAGGGTCGTGGTGCCCGAGACCTCGTTGCCGACGACGACCAGCGGCCGGCCCGTGGGCGAGTCCGCCGCGGGGACGAACGTGAGGGACTCCGGCCCCAGGTCACCGGCCGCGGCCAGGTCGCCGCCCCCGGCGACGGACACCGAGAAGTCGCGGTTGTTGACGTAGCTGACGAACGACGCGTCCCGCGGGTCGGTGACGTCGTAGACGGCGACGCCGCCGACGCGCTCGAACCCGACGAACGCGTACGTGCGGCCGTCGACCTCACCGATCGTCAGCGCCTCGGGCTCGGGGCCCTTGTCGTCGCTGCGTCCCTCGAGGTTGGACTCGCTGTGGTTGGAGTTCACGAACTCGGGGGCGGCGGCGTGGGTGATCTCCTCGAACGACGAGCCCGAGTCCCAGACCTGCGTGCCGTCGGTCGTCCAGATGGAGAAGGACCGCGAGCCGAACGCGTGCAGCTCCTCGTAGCAGGTGCCGGTGGCGTCCAGGCCCGACGCGGTCGAGACGTTGAGGCGTCCCAGGTCGGCGTCGCCGGTCAGCCCGGCCAGCGGTGCGCACACCGGCGCCAGGCCCTTCTTGCCGAGGTCCTTCACGCGTGCGGGCTCGGCGTAGTCGCCCCACTCGCGGGCGTCGCCCTCGTTGGCGGTGACGAGGTACGTCACGCCGCCGGCCGTGTAGGACGCGATCGAGTCCGGCTGGTAGAGGCCGCGCAGGCCGGCGTACGTGCGGGGCGCGAACCCGCCGTCGCGGTCCGACGGGTCGAGCGGGACCACGGCGTGGTCCTGGGTGCCGAGCGCGCGGATCCCCGTCACGGTCGCGGTGCCCAGGTCGACCGTCGCGAGCGCGTTCGCCTCCTGCAGCGTCACGTACGCCGTGCCGCCGACGACCGTCACGTACTCCGGCTCGAGGTTGAGCGAGGGCAGCAGCGCGGGCGCCCCGGGGCCCGTGGGCCCGAAGACGCGCACGCCGGCCGGCAGCGCACCGGGGGCGTCGAACGCCTCGAAGCCGGCCGTGCGGACCGCCTCCTGCGCGGGCGCGGCCACACCGGAGGGCAGGGCCACGACGCTGACGGACCCGGGCGGGTCGGTGCTGTAGTCGTCGGCCGGCTCGGCCTCGTCGGCCGTCACGGCCCACGCGCCGTCGGGGGCCACGACCACCCGGTCGGGCTGCGCGCCGACGCGCACCGCGCCGAGCACGTCGAGCGTGGCGGCGTCGAGGAACGCCACCCAGCCGCGCTCCGTCTTGGTCGCGTGCTCCACGGCGACGACGACCAGGCCGTCCGCGCGCACGTCGACCGAGTTCACCGACGCCCCGTCGGGGACAGTCACGCCCTGGGCGTCCTCGATGCCGGCCACGCCGATGGTGCCGACCTTCGTCGGCGCGGTCGGGTCGGAGGCGTCGAGCACGTCGACCTCGCCCGACTGCGCGTTCACGACGAACAGCCGCTGCGTGCCGGCGTGGTGGACGACGATCTCCGCCGCCGACGCGTTGAACACGCCCGTCGCGTAGGTGCCGAGCGGTGCGAGCGTCAGCGCCGCGTCGGTGGCCGCGTGCCGCACCGGCTCCGCGACGAGGTTCGCCGACGCGGGGGCCAGCAGGGCCGGGACGAGGCCGGCGGACAGCAGGGCCGTCGCGGCGACGGTCGCCGCCCCCCGTCGGTACCGGGCACGGGGGGCATGCGGGCGCAGGTCGCTCACGGGGGTCCTTCCTCACGGGTGCCGGGGGGACCGGCAGACGGAGGGGACGTTAGGTTGGAGGCGCGACCGGACGACGAGCGTCGGACGACGGGGGGATGAACGACGGGTGACGCCGCCCCGTGCCGCCGAGCAGGAAGTCGACCACGTCCGCGACGGTCCAGCCCGCCGGGTGCCGCGCGAGCATCCGCGTCGGGCCCTCGACGTCCGAGCCGAGGGTGACCAGGGCGGTCTCCTCGTACCCGTCGCGCCGGGTCTGACCGAGGCCGACGCCAGCCAGCAGCGCGTTGCACACGCACTTGCGACCCGCGGTGTCGGCCTCCTGCCCGCCCTTCTCCAGGTAGGCGTCGACGGGCTCGCCGGGGCACCGGTAGCCCACCGACCCGTCGGCCCGCTCGTAGGGCGTGCGCAGGTGGCCGATGTCGCACAGCTTCGGCCGGGCCCCGTGCACCGCGTCGTCGGACTGCGTGCCCGGCAGGGAGACGACCTTGAAGGGGAAGCGCGTGGGTGACGCGCGCGGGTCGGTGCGGACCTCGAGCGTCCCGGCGCGCAGGTCGGCCAGCACCTGCGCGCGCCAGGTGTCCGCCAGCCCGGACTCCTCGGCCAGGGCGAACAGCGAGCCGCACTGGATGCCGGTGGCACCGACCCGGAGCGCCTCGCGCAGCGCCTCGGGGCTGCCCGCACCGCCGGCGAGCCAGAACGGCAGGCCCACCGCGGCGACCTTGGCCAGGTCGGCCTCGTCCCGGGGCCCGAACACGGGTTGCCCGTCGTCGTCGAGGACGAGGCGGCCACGCGGGGGCGCGTTGTGCCCGCCGGCCCGCCACCCCTCGACCACGAACCCGTCGGGGCGGGTCGCCTCGTCCTTGGCCAGGTGCGTGGCCAGCACGTGCGCCGAGACGATGGCCAGGAACCGCGGGCGCCGCAGCGGGGGCAGGTCGAGCCCGGTGACGGCGCGCGGGTCGATCCCGACGGTGTGCGGGGCGGTGGCGCCCTCGACGTGCAGGTCGAGCGTGCCCGGCTCGTGCGCGGCCAGGCGGCCGAGCAGGCGCGGGACCTGCGACGGGATGCCCGCGCCGACGAGCACGACGTCCACGCCCGCGAGCATCGCGCCGTAGAGCGTGCTGGGCGTCGCGAGCTGGATCTTCTCCAGCAGGTTGATCCCGACGGGGGCGTCGTGGCCCTCCTTGGCGAGCCACACCTCGGCGAACGCCCCGGCCACGGACAGCTCGGCGGCGACGGCGGACGGACGCACGCTGAGCTTCTGCACCGGCAGGTAGGGCGTGCCGGGCGGACGTCCGCCGGGCCGCAGGTACCGGTCGAGGATCCGCTGCGCGACCTGCGGCACGGGGAAGTGCGCGAGGGCCCGGCGCAGGTGGCCGCCCACGTCACCGTCCTGCAGCCGGCGGGCGAGCACGACGTCCAGCGCGGTCCCGGACACCACGCCCAGCTGCCCGGCCAGGGAGACGGCCCGGGCCATCACCCAGGACGACACGGCGACGCCCATCCCGCCCTGGATGATCGTCGGCCACGGGCCCGCGAGTCGTGCGGACGGTGTTCCTAGCATGACGACCCCCGGGTCGGTCGACGGCTCCTCCGTGGCACGGTCATCCCATCGCGTGCGCGCCGCCGTCGACGTGCACGACCTCACCCGTGGTGGCCGGGAACCAGTCGGAGAGCAGCGCGACGACCGCCTGCGCGCTGGGCCGGGCGTCACGGACGTCCCAGCCGAGGGGTGCGCGGGCGTCCCAGCCCTCCTCGATCGTGGCGAAGCCCGGGATCGAGGTGGCCGCCGTCGTGCGGACGGGGCCGGCCGAGACCAGGTTGACGCGGATCCCCTGGGGGCCCAGGTCACGGGCGAGGTAGCGCGACGTCGCCTCGAACGCCGCCTTGGCCACGCCCATCCAGTCGTACACGGGCCACGCGTAGCGGGCGTCGAAGGTCAGGCCGACCACCGACGAGCCCTGCCCCATCAGCGGCTGGGCGGCCACGGCCAGCGCCTGGAGCGAGTACGCGGAGATCTGCACGGCCGTGCTCACGTCGTCCCACTGCGCCTCGAGGAACCGGCCGCCCAGCACGGCCTGCGGCGCGAACCCGATCGAGTGCACGACGCCGTCGAGCCGCGGGACGTGGGCGCCCACGCGGGTGGCCAGCTCGGCCAGGTCCTGCGTCGAGGTGACGTCCAGCTCGACGACGGGCGCCGGGGCGGGCAGCCGCCGGGCGATGACCTCGGTCAGCCGGAACTGCCGGCCGAAGGACGTCAGGACCACGTCGGCCCCCTGCTCCTGGGCGAGCCGCGCCACGTGGAACGCGATGGAGCCCTCGGTGAGGACGCCGGTGACCAGGATGGACTTTCCGTCGAGCAGTCCCATGGCGGGCTCCGTTCGCTGCAGCCGGTACGACGACACGGAGCCGCGGGCCGGGCTGCCGGACGTGCCGACCACGGGCGGCGCGGGCCGCCCCGCGAGGCTATGCGCGGCCGCGGGCGCCCGAATGGGCCCAACCGCCCATGCGGGTGCCTGCGGGACGTGCGGTCGTCGCACGGGTCGTGGCGCCGGTCGTCGCACCCGTCCGGCGAGCGGCCCCGGCTTCTCAGCCGAGCAGCGGACGGCCCCAGGCGTCCCGCGTGAAGCGGCCGCGCCGCGAGCCCAGGACGAGCAGACCCTCGACGAGGCCCCACACCCCCATGAGGAGCGCGGCGACGCCCAGCGTGAGCGGGCCCAGCACGAGCGTCGTCCCGAGCATCCACAGCCCCCGCCGCCGGTGGCCCAGGTACAGCGCGTGCAGGCCGAGGCCGCCCAGGACGACACCGAGCAGCCCCGCCAGCACGCGCGAGCGGGGCAGCGGCTGCCTCGTCGGCCGCGCGGGCGAGCGCGTCCCCGGGCGACGGGACCGCAGGCGGTCCCGCGCCCACGTCACCGGACGACGCGCGCCGAGCCACCGCGCCGGCCCGGCCCACCGGGCGCGCGGGCCGCTCACGGCGGGCACGGCGTCCTCGACGTCCGGCACCGGACCCACCGGGTAGCGCACGGCGGCGGCGGGCGACGCGCCCGCAGGCGGCCTGTGCCGGGGCGGCACCCTGGTCACGACGGGACGCTCGAGGTCCTCGTCGAGATCCAGGTGGCTGGAGGTCACGGGTGCTCCCGCGGGTCGGTCGGGTCGTTCCGTCGACCGTACCCCGGACGGGCCGCGCGGCGAACCCCCGCGGTGGTGCCGAGGAGGCGCGGCCGTCAGAGCCTGGTGACGAGGGTGCGCGCCAGCTCCCGCATCGGCTCCACGTACTGGGCCTTGTCGTCCAGCCGCACCAGGCGCACGGCCGCCCACGTCGTCCCCTGCCGGACGAAGATGGCGCCGGGCTCCTGGTGCGCCTCGTCACCGATGCCGGGCACCTCCTCGAGCACGTGCCCCAGGGCCCGCTCGACGTCCAGGTACTTCTCGGCACCGGGCCCGACGAAGACCTCCACCTGCGCGACGGGGCCGTCGGTGGGGCCTGGGTACGTGCACGTCGCGTCGTCGTCGCCGCCGGCGCGGATGCCGTCGAGCAGCGGGGTGCGCGCGAGCGCCTCCGCCTCGGCCCGGGTGACCAGCTCGCACGGCTGGAGCGGACCGGCCGGCTCCGGTGCGACGGACGCGGCAGCGGTCGTCGCGACGGCCGCCGGGGTGACGGCCGGGGGGTCGGTCGTGGCGACCGTGGCCGGCTGCTCGCTGCTGCACGCGGCGAGCGCCGCGACGACGAGCACAACTGTCCAGGGCACGGCCCGACGGCGGGTTCCGGGCATGGCACGCTCCTCGGGTTCAGCCTCGGCAGAGGGGGACGTCGGGGGTCGTCTGGCTCCGGGTGAGCACGGTGGTCGACGCCTCGACGCCGTACTCGAGGTTCGTGCCCGGGGGGAGCAGCCGCTCGAGCGCGCGGTTCACCGACGCGCTGAGCTTGAGGCTGGCCCCGCCGGCGACCTTCATGTCCAGCGTCCCGGTCTGGCAGGTCACGAGCGGCGAGCCGAGCGCGGACCCCTGGGTGACGCCGATCGACGTCGTGAGCTTGCCGTAGGGGCCCGCGGAGAACGCCGGGGGTCCGATGCCGATCTGCACCTGCACGCTCGTCCCGACGACGATGCCGCTGGGCCCGAGCGTCAGCCCCTGGATGCTGTCCATCAGGCTCTGCTGCACGCTCAGCTCGGGGGTCACGAGGCTGCCGTCGCGCAGGCCGATCGGACCGGCCAGGCCGTACCTGCCCGTCGCGAGCAGCGTCGAGTTGCTGCCGCTGAGCGCCGTGGAGGCGAGCGCCTTGAACGTCACCGTCAGGTTCAGCGGCAGGCCCCCGGTCGCCGGGCTCGGCGGGATGGGGATGGTCAGCACGATCGGCACCTCGAGGCGCACGGACTCGTTGTCGGCCGTGCCGCCCTCCCCGATGCCGGCGGAGAACGTGACGCTGACGGAGCGCAGCCCCTCGATCAGCATCGTGGCGTCCCCGAGGATGCTGTCGCTCACCGTGACGCCGCCCTGGATCCGCAGGTCCTCGACGCCGAACGCGGTCTCGACGCCCGCCTTGAGCCCGGTCGTGACGTCGTGCTCGAGCTTCAGGGACAGCCTCGAGCTGCTCCCGCTGGCCGTCACGGACCAGTCCCCGAGCGGGACCTCGACCTGGGTGGTGCTGCTGGGCGGCAGGTCGACGGCGCCGGCGGGTGCAGCGAGGAGCCGGACGGCCGGCAGGACGACCGCCCCCGCGGCCGCGTCACCCGACGGGACGCCCTCGGCGCCGGCGATCCCCTCCGTGGTCCCGAGGTCGGGCTCGGAGACGACACCCGGCAGGTCCGGCACCACCTGGTACCGCATCGTGCCCGGGTCGAGGGCGCGATCGATCTCGATGGTGGCGTCACGGACGACCTCGGCCAGGCCGACGGGCGAGATGGTCACCGCCACGTCGTCGCCCACCGGTGCGAGCTCCGCGACCCGGCCGACCGCCGAGGCCGACGCGAACATCACGTCACCGACCTGCAGGCCGGCCACCCCGTCCGCGTCGCCGTCGAGGACCCACTGCAGGCCGTCGCCGCGCGCGGAGCGGATGGCGGCCGGACCCCCGGCGATCAGGACGACGTCGTCCTGCAGCGTCGCGGCGGGCTCGGCGTCCGGCCCGTACCCGTACGTCCCAAGCAGGTCGGCCCCCACACCGGCGTCGTCCCCGCCGCCGGACCGGCGGTCCGGACCGCCGCACGCCGCCACCGCCAGGGCGGGCAGCACCACGAGGACGGCCGTCACTCGTGCCGCGCTGAACGCCGGACGACGCCTCATCCCGACAAACTAGGGCAGGACACCCGCGGCGTCACAGAGGTTCCCCGCTCGTCGACGACCCAGGTCGGCGACCACGGGGACGCGGGCGGCCGGCTGCGCCCGAGGCGGCGGGGCGCCAGTGGCTGCTCAGTCCTGCGAGTAGCCGGGGAAGAGCGAGATGTCCCGCCACCCGGCGGCCACGGACTCCGGGGTCGAGCCCGCGGGGACGTCGGCGAAGCCTGCGCCGTCGTTCGCCGAACGGGGATCGTACTCAGCGTCGGGGGCGCGATCGGCCCGTCAGGTCCCGGACCAGCCACGTCACGGCGAACACCGAGATGAGGATCCAGGGAACCAGCCAGAATCGCATCGCCCAGACGTCACCCTCGATCACGGCGATGACGAGCGCCGCGATCGTCATCGGCGGGAAGAAGACCGCGGCCAGCCAGAGCCCTGCCCGACGACTGAGCATCTCGTACCGTCCTCCTGCTAGTTCCCGAGCCACCGATGGGCGGCTCGACCTGGACTGGGCGGCTGCGTGTCTCGGGCACCCCGCGGCGGCCTGAGCCCACGTCTGCCCGCAGAGTCTTGTGGCGCCGTCGCGACCGTGCACCTCGGGAACCCGCACTCGCGCTCTGAGACCCTCGGCAGGGCTTCTCGAGGCCCGCGGGCGCCTGCATCACCGGCTGAGCTGAACCGCACCGGGTTCAGCTCAGTCCTGCCGGGCCGTTCGCGCGAGGCAGCCGCCCTTGCCCGGGTGGCCGGGGCAGCGCCGGGCATTGACACGTGGACAGAAGGTGGTGACACACGGTCGTGTCGCATCACTTCTTCTTCACGATGGCAATCACCGTGAACACGACCATGATCGCGAGGATGGGCACCTCCTTGATGCGACCCTGCGGGCACGCCGAGCGCCTACTTGCGCCCCCTTCTGTCGCGGATCTTGTTCCCGACGATCACGACGATGAGCGCGACGACGATCGTGAGAACGCCCCAGAGGGCGTTCCCGCTGGCGCCGGTAGAGACCATGATCAGAGTCCTTTCACTACGTGAGCGAACCACCCCACAGGCCGATGCCTGCGTACGCGCCCTCGACCACGGTCGAGGTCACCCTCCCGACGTCCTCCTGCTGGTTCCCGAGCCCCACCCCGCCGCTCGCGTGAGGTCGTCGACGCCACCCACCGTCGGTGCGTCGCGTCACTTCTTCCTCACGATCGTGATCGCCGTGAGCGCGAGCATGATGGCGAGGACGGCCAGTCCGAGCACCGGGACGAGGAACGTCGGCTGGATCGCCGCGAGTGAGACTTCCAGCGATGGCCCGATCGTGCATCCGGAGCGTGTCTCGGCCGTGTGAGCTCGTGGACACCCCCGCGGACAGGCGCGTGAACGCTGTCGTCTGTCGCTCGGCGGCTGGCCGGGACGCACCAGTCGGTCGCGTCAGCCTGCCCGGCGACCGCTTCGCAGCACTGCCTCCAGCCGAAGAGGCCCTGCCGAGTCAGCGCCGCTCTGCGTGGGGCGCCGGTGGCTGCTCAGTCCTGCGAGTAGCCGGGGAAGTGCGAGATGTCCCGCCACCCGGCGGCGACGGACTCGGGGGTCGAGCCCGCGGGGACGGCGGCGAAGCCTGCGCCGTCGTCGTCGAGGAGCACGAGTGCCGGGCCGTCCGCCGGAAGGGCCGCGCGGACGACGGCGGCGATCTCCGCGGCCTCCTCCCAGCTGCCCTGGATCGCGAGGTTGGTCATCGAGTCCGACAGGTCGAGGATCGCTGGAACGCCCCGCCAGGATGCCGATGTTCACGGCATTGCCTCGCCCTGATGGGGACCGGGCGACGTGGAGATGCTCGTAGCGGTCCCGTAACGCCGACTCGAGCTCGTCCGGAGTGATGACCACGTCAGCGCCCGCGAGCGACATCAGCATCATGGGGTGCCCTCCAGAGGCTCGAGAACGACTTCCCCGTCGACATCGACGCCAAGGTCCATTCGGCCAGAGGACTCCATCCTGATCACCCTTTCGTGAGGAGAGCTCTCCGCCCGCCCCACCAGCCGGTGGCCTTCGACGGGTCGGTCACCGGTCCCATCCGACAGGCAGCGAGCGCAGGCCGTACAGCACCATGTCGTGGCGGAAGGGCAGGTCTCCCTCGGGCACCTCGCAGCGCAGGCCCGGAAGAAGGTCGAAGAGCGTCATGAAGACCACCTGGAGCTCGATCCGGGCCAGGGTCAGCCCGATGCACTTGTGGAAGCCGTGCCCGAAGGCGACGTGGTCGCGCGAGCCGCGGGTGAGGTCCAGCGCGTCCGGGTCGGTGAACGCGTCCTGGTCCCGGTTGGCGGCGTTGAGCATGACGATGACCCCCTCGCCGGCCCGGATCGGCTGCCCGCCGATCTCGGTGTCCTCGAGCACGCCGCGGGGCAGGCCGGAGTGGTTGACGGTGAGGTAGCGCAGCAGCTCCTCGACCGCGCCCGGGGCCAGCGAGGAGTCCCCTCGCAGCCGGGCGAGCTCGTCGGGGTGCCGGAGCAGGGCGTAGACGCCGAGGCCGATCATCTGCGCCATCGTGTCGTAACCGCCGAGCAGCAGCAGGGTGGCGACCCCCACGAGCTCCTCGTGCGTCGCGTCACCGGCCTCCTCGCGGGCGACGAGCCGCGAGAACACGTCGTCGGTGGGGTGCTGCTTCTTCGCGGTGACGAGCCGGTCGAAGTAGCCGAGCAGCTCGACGGCCGCGCCCATGGCCTGCTCGGGCGTGCTCGTGCGCGACAGGACGGTGTCGGTGAGCCGGACGAACAGCGGGTAGTCCTCGAACGGCACGCCGAGCAGCTCGCAGATCGTGCTGGCCGCGAGCGGCAGCGCGACCTGCGACACGAGGTCGGCGGAGTCGACCGGGCCGAGGTCGGCGACGATGCGGCGCAGGTTCTCCTCGATCCGAGGCCGCAACGCCTCCATGTTCGAGACGAGGAACTCGCGCGTCACGAGCCGGCGCAGGCGGGTGTGGTCCGGTGGGTCGGCCTGCATGAAGAACCCCGGCGGTGGAGGGACGTCGCCGGTGAGGTAGGTCGGGAAGCCGGGCGTGCGCGGGTCGGAGCTGAGCGCCCGGTCGGTGAGGGCCTGCCGGACGTCCTCGAGCCGCGAGACGACCCACGCCAGGTCCCCGCGCGGGGTGCGCACCTGGAAGACCCGCTCCTGCGCCGCGAGCGCGCGGTAGGCGGGAGGCGGGTCCAGAGGGTCGGTGCGGTCCAGGGGCAGCGTCGCGACGGCGGTCATCGGACGGCCCCGGCGGCGACGGAGCCGTGGACGGCCGCTGCGAGCCCGCGGATCGTCGGCTGCTCCCACATCTGGGCCTCGTCGACGACCACCCCGTACTCGTCCTCGACGTCGGTGCTGAGACCGAGCAGCTGGATGGAGTCCAGGCCCAGGTCGGCGAGCGGGCGGTCGGCGCCGACCTCGTCGACGGGGGTGCCGGACAGCTCGGCCACCCGCGATCGGAGGAAGTTCTCGAGGTGGTCAGCCGTGGGGGTGGTGGACATGAGGTGGCTACCTTTCAGGCGAGCGTCGGGTCGGGGTCGAGGTCGAGGGTCAGGCGACCCTCGACCCGGGCGAGAAGCAGGTCGAGCAGGTGCTCGCGGGCGGCGCGGGTGAGCGGCGCCTCGTGACGGCGGGCCTGCAGCGCGAGCCGGGTCAGCGCGGCGGCCCGCACCAGCGGGTCCGCGAGCGGCGTGCGGCCGGCGTCGGAGAGCCCGAGGCAGGCACCGGCAGCCTGGGCGCAGGTCCACGCGTGCGCGGCGTCCAGCGCAGCCGCCGAGGCGTCGACGCGGGTGTCGGCCAGGCCGCGGGCGCGGACGTCGGCGGCGAGTGCGGCGACCCGGGCGTCCCAGCCGGCGGCCGGTTCGCCGGCCGCCCGGGCGGCGAGGAGGTCGCCGGCCGGAGCCGCGACGCGGAGCCGCGAGACGTCGACCGGCCCGACGTCGGTGGCGTCGAAGAGCACGGCGGGGACCGTGGGGGCCGGGCCGTCGGGCCGCGCGCAGCGCAGCAGGTGCGGGAGCAGGGAGACGAGGCACGTGACCTGCGAGGCGTGCCCGAAGGAGGTCGGCCGGGCGTCGCGCACGAGCTTCTGCACCGTCGCGCCGGTGCCGTCGCGCAGGAAGAACTGCGAGCCGAGCAGCAGGCCGAGCCGGTCGACTGCGCCGACGAGGATCTCGGGCACGAGCGCCTTGACGCCCGAGGCCAGCGGCCCGAGGTGCTCCGGTGCTGCTGACGCGGCCCGCGCGACGGCCCGGACGTGAGCGTCCGCGACGAGCAGGTCGAGGAAGGCTGCGGCCAGCACCTCGCGGGTCGCCGGCAGGTCCAGCGCCGTGCCTCCGTACAGCGAGCGGCCCCGCAGGGCGGTGACGGCGAGGCGGAGCATCGTGTCCAGCAGTCCGAGCGTGGCACCGGGCAGGACGACCCGGCTCAGCTGGAAGCACCGCAGCGCCGTCTCCGTGGCGCGGCCCGGCGTGCCGAGCACGGCGTCCCCGGGCACCGGGCAGCCGTCGAGGTCGAGGCCGGTGAGGCGGACCCCACGCATCCCCGCCGTGCGGTAGCGCGGCAGGGTGCGGGCCCGGGGATCGCCGAGCACCGCTGCGTCCAGCAGGAACAGGCTGTGCGAGCGCGGGCCGGGCCGGGCCTCGGTGCGGGCGAAGACGACGGCGGCGGCGCAAAAGTCGGCGTTGGAGATCACCTCCTTGCGGCCGGTGAGAACCCACCCGTCGCCGTCCGGGCGGGCGGTCAGGGCGTTCGCGGTGAGGTCGTTGCCGTGGTCCAGCTCGTGGTACGCGCACGCCGCCCGCTCCCCCGCGGCGAGCAGCCGACCGACGGCGTCCCGCTGCCCGGCGTCGCCGGCGACCCACACGTTGGCCCAGGCCATGAACGGGGTCACCCCGAGGGCCAGGGCGGCGGCAGGATCGCGACGGTCGACCGCGCGCAGCACGCGCACGAGGCCGTCGAGACCCCGGAGCCGGCCGCCGTGGGCCTCGGGCACGAGCGCGGCCCCGAGCCCGGCGACCGTCAGGGCCTGCGGCAGCCCGGGGGCGAGCCGTCCGGCGTCGTCGTGGGTGCCGATGGCGGCGTGCCCGAACGGGTTGCCGAGGTCGGTGGCGTCCCCGAGGACCGCCTCGACCGCGGCGAGCCCGTCGACCGGCCGGGCGTCGACGAGCTCGGTCATGCCGCGACCTCGGCATCCAGGGGCAGCGCCTGGACCTGCCGTGCCGCGAGGGACAGTGCCCGCTCCGCCCGGTCGTCGGCCAGCTCCCCGGCCCGGCGGCGCAGCTCGACCGCCGCTGCGAGGTACAGCAGCTCGAGGCGGGCGACGAGCTGGACCGCGGCGGGCTCCTGGCGGTCGGCGACCGTCCGCAGCGCCCGGCCGGCCTCCAGGGTGGCGGACAGCGCGCCGGCCAGGACGCCGGCAGCGCCGGGCGCGGACGGGTCGGTGAGCACCCCGAGCAGGGTGCAGCCGTCGCGGCTGAGGAGTGTGGCGCCCCCGTAGTCGGCGGGCCGGCGGTCACGGGCGGCGGCGAGGAGGTCGAGCAGGTCGCCGCCGGCGGCAGGGCCTGCGGCGTGCCGGGCGGCGTGCCGGGCCGCGACGACGGGCAGCTGGGCGACCACCCCGGCCCGGTTGACCGCCGTCGAGCCGTCGAAGATCGCGACGATCCGGTGGTCCCGCTCCAGCCGCGCGAAGCGGCCGTCGGACACGGGCCCGGGCGCGAGGTAGCCGCGCGCGCCGTACAGCTGGGCCAGCGCCGTGAGGTGACGCTGCGCCAGCGTCGGCACCCCGGCCTTGACGAGCGCCGAGACGACGGACAGCTCAGCCGGGCGGGTCGCGGACGTCCCGAGGGCGGTCCGGCAGCCGGAGACGACGAGGTCGAGTGCAGCGGCGGCGTCGGCGAGCACCCTGGCCGCGTGCGGCAGCCGAGCCAACCGGGTCCCGTGCAGCTCGCGGGCGTGCGCGAACTCCCCGACGACCCGGTGTGCGCTCGTCAGGGCCGCCACCGACAGCGCCGCCGTCACCATCCGGGTGAACTGGAGGGCCAGCAGCGTCGTCCGCAGCCCGGTGCCCTCCTGCCCGACGAGCGCGCCGGCGGGCAGGACCGCCTCGCTGAACCGCACACCGCTGATGTCGGCGCCCCTGATGCCGTGGGTGCGTGCCTTGGGCAGCGGGGTACGCCCCCCGGGGCCGATGTCGGCGCCGTCGACGAGGAGCACCGACGTGCCGGCCGGTCCCGGCCGGTCGGCCGTGCGGGCCAGGACGGTCAGGAGCCGGCCACGGCTCGCGTTGTTCACCGGCCACTTCGTGCCGTCCAGCACCCAGGCGCCGTCCGGTCGTCGGCGGGCCCGGGTGGTACCCGCGGCGAGGTCGCTGCCACGACCCGGCTCGGTGAGCCCCCACGACGCCACGGCGTGCTCGACCATCACGAGCCGCGCCACCTGGGCCTGCTGCTCGGGGCCGCCCGCGACCCAGACGGGCGCCGCCCCGAGGTAGGTCTTGCAGTACCCGACAGCGAGGGTGAGGTCGTGCTCGGCGAGGACCCGCACGACGTCGAAGAGGTCGTGGACGTCGCCCGGCGCCCCGCCCAGGCGGGCGGGGACGAACGCCGCGGGACCACCCCAGGCGTCGAGCAGCCGCACCTCGTCGTCCGGGAAGCGCTCGGCCTCGTCGCGCGCCGCCGTCGCGTCCGGGCCGAACGGACCGCCGGTCGCCGCGTCGGCGGCGATCCGGTCGGCCAACGACTCCGCGAGCGACCCCGGGCGGGTCGCCGCGGTCATCTCCGTCACCGCCGTCACCGCCGTCACCGCACCGAGCCGACGGGCCGCGACCACGAGGCGACCGGCACGAGCTGCCGGGCGAGGTGCAGCTCCCGCATCGTCGTGCGCTGCACCTTGCCGGACGTGGACTTACGGACGGCGCCCGGGCGCAGCAGGTGCACCTCCGACGGGACGACGCCGAAGTCCCGGGCCACCAGCTGCTGGATGGACATCATCAGGCCGTGCAGCGCCTCGCCGTCGCGGCGACCGCGTACCTCGTGGAGGACGACCATCGCGTCGCGGCCCGCCTCATCGGCAACCGCGAACGCGGCCCCGGACAGGCTCGCCAGCTCGCGCAGCTCGGCGCGGATGCTGTGCTCGACGTCCTGGGGGTAGATGTTCCGGCCGTGGATGATGACGACCTCCTTGGCCCGGCCGGTGACGTACAGATCACCGTCGACCAGCGCGCCGAGGTCGCCGGTGCGCAGGAACGGACCCTCGCCGTCGGCCGTGTGCGCCTCGAACTGCTCGGCCGTGGCGTCCAGGCGCCCCCAGTAGCCGGCGCCGACGCTCGGCCCGGCGAGCCAGATCTCGCCGACCTCCCCCTCGGGCAGCACGCGAAGCGTCGCACGGTCGACCACGCGGCACGTGAAGTCCTCAGGGCGGCCGCAGTTGACGACCTCCGTGGCGTCGTCGGCGCCGGACGACGCCACGAGGCGCCCCGCCTCCAGCGCGGCCACCGAGACCGAGCGCGTGAGAGGTCGCGGATCCGGCTCCCCGCTGACGTAGACGGTGGCCTCGGCCATGCCGTAGCTCGGGGTGAACGCGGCGCCGTCGAAGCCCACGGGGGCGAAGCGCTCGGTGAACGCCCGCAACGTCGAGGCGATGACCGGCTCGCTGCCGTTGGCCGCGACCTTCCAGCACGACAGCTCGAGGGTCGCGACGTCGGCGTCGGTCATCCGGTCCAGGCACAGCTCGTAGCCGAAGTCCGGCGAGGCCGAGTAGTGCACCCGGTGGCGGCTGATCGTCTGCAGCCACATCCGGGGCCGCTTGGCGAAGGCCGTCGGGGACAGCAGGACCGCCGTCGCCCCCAGCACCAGTGCCGGGAGGAGCTGCCCCATGAGGCCCATGTCGTGGTACAGCGGGATCCAGCCGCCGACCGGGGTCTGCGAGGTGAGGCCGTAGACGCGCGTGATGCAGGCGGTGTTGTGGCTGAGGTTCGCGTGCGTGACGACAACCCCCTTGGGGTCGCCGGTGGATCCCGAGGTGAACTGGAGCAGCGCGACGTCCGCCCCGTCGACGCCGTCCGGGAGCACCCAGGCGCCGGCCCCGGACCAGGCGTCGGTCGCGTGGACGGCCACCCGCCCGCCGTCCGTCGCCGCCCACTCGCCGACGTCGGTCACGCCACCGGCCGCGGTGAGCGCGACCCGGGCGCCCGCGTCCTGCGCGATGGCCGAGATGCGGGTGCGCTGGTACTGGTAGTGGCCGGGCAGCGGCGCCGGGACCGCGACCACCCGGGCCAGGAGGCAGCCGAGGAACGCGGCGACGAACTCGGTGCCGCTCGGGTACATGAGCAGCGCGCGGTCGCCGGGCTCACAGACCTCGCGCAGGCGCGCGGCGATCGCGGCGGCCCTGTCGGCGAGGGCGCCGTAGGTGAGCACCTCGTCGTCGTCGTGCTCGCGCACGTAGACGACGGCCGGGTGCTCGGGGCGCTCGCCGACGGCCGCCGCGATGCGGTGCAGGATCGTCTCGGTCATCGTCGTCTCTTCGTCGGTGCGGGCAGGAAGCCGGTGTCGACGAAGTGGTCGAGGTACCGGGTCCACAGGTGGAGGTCGGGTGGTGCGCAGGTGATACCGGAGCCGGCGAGCGCCGCCCGGGTGTTGTCGTCGCGGTAGTCCGGCGCGCTGTGCTCGTAGCCCAGGTCGGCCTCGGGCGCCTGCGCGGAGAACAGCGGCAGGTAGCCCTCGAGCTCGTTGCCGTCCCCGGCCGCCACCGCCGCCCGCAGCCGCGCGTGCCACTCGGGGTAGGGCAGCACCGGCAGCGGGTAGCCGTAGTCGCCGAGGATCGCGGTGAGGTCGGCCCACGTGAGCGGTCTCGCGCCGGGCAGGTTGTACGCGTGCCCCGTGTGACCGCCGTCCAGGGCCAGGTGCGCGAGGGCGGCCGAGCAGTAGTCGACCGGCGTGACCTCGAGAGCGACGTCGAAGTCCAGCGACGCCCCGAGCTGGATGCAGCCGCGGATCATCGCGTTGAGGAAGGTGGCCGTGTCGCACGCCCCCGTCGCCTGCGACCCCGTGATCTGGCCGGGCCGGTACCGGGCGGTCGGGATGCCGCGCCGGTGGGCCTGCTCGACGAGCGAGTCGCCGACCCACTTGCTCTGCCGGTACCCGCCGACGACGCCCTCGGCCGGCACCGGGGCGTCCTCGTCCCAGCGCGGCGCCCCGGGGACACCCGGGTAGACCGCGAGCGAGGAGACGTAGTGCACCGGGCTGGGCCTCCCCGCGGCGGCGAGGCGCAGCACCTCCTCGGTCCCGAGGACGTTGGTCGGCCGCAGCCGGTCCAGCGGCAGGGCGTAGGAGGACCAGGCGCCGTTGTGCACGACGAGGTCGGCCGTCGCGGCGAGGTCGTCCCACGCCGCCACCGGCAGGTCCAGGTGGGGCAGGGCCAGGTCGCCGGCCAGGGCGTGGACCCGCTCGGCGTCGCCGTCCCGCAGCACCCCGTAGCGGCGCATGGCCGCGATCACCCTGGCGGCGGCCTCGGCGTCGTCGGCGGCCCGGGCGACGACCGTGAGCCGCGCGTCGGACCGGTCGAGCAGCTCGCGCACGAGGTGCGCACCGGTGTAGCCGGTGCCGCCCGTGACCAGGACGTGCTGGAACGGCGGCTCCCACGGCCGGGCCCCGGGCTCAGGCGCGATGTCGTCGGGCAGCACCGCGAGCGCCTGCAGCCGCTGTGCCGGCACCGACCGCGGGTTGCCGCCACCGGTGGCCCCCACGCCGGGGGTGCTCGCGCCGCCGAGGGCGGCGAGGTGCCGCACGGTCGGGTTCTCGAGGAAGGCCCGCATGTCGGTGCGCCGCCCGGAGCCCACGTCCCACCGGGCGAGCATCTGGGTGGCGCGCACCGAGTCGCCCCCGAGCTCGAAGAACGACTGCTCGGCCCCGACCGCCGCCACGCCGAGCAGGGACGTCCACAGTGCGGCGGCCCGCTCCTCGACCTCACCCTCGGGCGGGGTCGCCGCGGACGTGCCGCCCGCGTCGTCGTCGACCGACCGGGTCAGGGCGCCGCGGTCGACCTTGCCGTTCGGCAGCTTCGGCAGCTCGTCGACGACGACGATGCGGGCGGGCACCATCGGGGCCGGCAGCCGGTCCGCGAGGAAGCCGCGCAGGTCGGCGCGCAGCCCGGCCGCGGCGGTCGCGGTGGCGGGGTCGTTGGCGAGGGCCTGCGACGCGGGCCGGGGACGGGTCGCGGGAGTGGTCATCGGGTCACCGCCACGAGGTCGACGTCGAGCAGGTACGGGTCGCCGCAGGCCGCCGGTCCGGCCTGGACCGCCACGCCCGCCGCGGCCGCGACGTCGGCGAGCACGGCCGGGTCGCAGCCCGGCCGCCGGTCGGCCGCCCACGCGCGGCGTTGGACGTCGCGCACGGTGAGGCCGTCGTCGGCCGCGGCGGCCAGCGCGCCGGCGGGCCGGTGCAGCCGGGAGCTGGGGACCCCGGTGACCCGGGTGCGCCCGCCGGCGCCGGCGAGCGCGGCGAGACCGGCCGGTGATGCGAGGTCGGTGTCCTCGTCCCACGCGACCTGGACCTCCGGCGCGCCGTGTGCGCGTTCCGGGTGGTCCGGCCCGAGGAGCACGGCGTCCCACCGGAAGCGGGACATCTCGGTGCGGTCGGGCTCGGTACGCGAGAGCAGCCGCACGGCCCACCCGGGGCGGGTCGCGGCGAGCCCGGCGAAGTACGCCGGGGCCAGGCAGAGCTCGGTCTCGGCCGCCGCCAGCCGGCGCACCGTCGCCGCGAGGTCGCCCGCCGGGCTGCCGGGCGGTAGCCGGCGTGACTGGGTGTCGGCGTGGAAGGCCTCGACCAGCCGCAGGTCACGCACGTCCCCGACGACGACCGCCCCGGCCGGACCCGCCACCCGCATCGCGTGGCCCAGCACCTCGGTGAGGTAGGCCTCGGACGGGAAGTACTGCACCACGGAGTTGAGGACCACGAGGTCGGCGCTGCCGTCGTCCAGGTCACGCAGCGCGAGGGCGTCGTCGACCCCGGTCGTGACGCGGTGCCGCAGCTCCGACGGGACGGAGGACAGCGCGCGGTCCAGGGCGTGCGGGGCGACGTCGAACGCACGGTAGGACTCGCAGGTTGCGACCAGGTGCTCCAGCACCAGCCCGACACCGCAGCCGACGTCGACGACGCGGCGGTGCGGCAGCGCCTCGAGGCGTCGGACCGTCGCCTCGACCCAGCGCCGCATGTGCGCGGTGGGCAGCGGCTCGCCGGTGTAGCTGCTGGTCCACCCGGAGAACCGGCTCGTGGCGTCGTCCTCGGCGGCGTACGCGGCGTCCCACAGGTCGCGCCAGCGCTCACGCTGGTCGGCGGACCCGTCGTCACCCGGCCGGGGCACGACGTACGCGGTCAGCTCGTGGCCGGTGCCGGTGGGGCGTGCGATCACGGCGGCGCCGGCGACCGCCGGGTGGCGCGACATCGTGCTCTCGATCTCGTCGAGCTCGACGCGCTGGCCGAGGATCTTCACCTGCCGGTCGAGCCTGCCCTGGAAGACCAGGTCACCGTGCTCCGTCCAGCGCACCCGGTCACCGGTGCGGTACCCACGGCCGTCACCCGAGCGCACCGTGAAGCGCTCCGCGGTCAGCTCCGGCCGCTCGTGGTAGCCGACGGCGACCCCGGCACCACCGATCCACAGCTCGCCGGAGACCCCGAGCGGCAGCTCGCGCCCGTCGGTCGTGGTGACCCGCACGACCGTGTGGGCCACCGGGCGTCCGATCGCCAGCGGTCCGGCGTCCTCGGCGAGGCCGGCAGGCACCGGCGCGGTGGTCGACCAGATCGTCGTCTCGGTGGGGCCGTACATGTTGATGAGCCGCGTCCCGGGTGCGCGGTCGGCGAGCACGCGGGCCAGCCCGAGCGGCAGGGCCTCACCGCCGACGAGCACCGTGCCCACGCCGGCGAGCGCGGCGGTGGGTTCGGGCAGGGTCACGGCGGCGGCGAGGAAGGACGGCGTGGCCTGCAGGTGGGTCGGCGCGAAGGAGCCGATGAGACCGGTGAGGGACTCCCGCCCGTGGGCGAGGTTCTCGACAAGCCTGCCGGGTGCGACGAGCACCTGCCCGCCGCGGGCCACGGGCCACAGCAGCTCGAGGATCGAGATGTCGAAGGACACGCTGGTCAGCGCGAGCAGCCGGTCCTGCGGACCGAAGCCGACGGCCTCGTCCATCGCGACGAGGAAGTTGCCGAGGTTCCCGTGGGTGAGCACCGTCCCCTTGGGCCGGCCCGTGGAGCCGGAGGTGTAGATGACGTAGGCCGGGCTGTCGGGGCTCACGACTGCGGGAGGCGGGACGGCAGTGCCGGCGACGTCGGCGTCCGTGGCGTCGTGCAGCGCCAGCACCGGCACGCCCGCGGCGGGTGCGACGTCGGGGGCGTCGCTGACGACGCAGACCGGTCCGGCGTCGCGCGCGATGTACTCGAGCCGCTCGGCCGGGAAGTCCGGGTCGAGCGGCACGTAGGCCGCGCCCGTGCGCAGCACGGCGAGCATCGCGACGACGAGGCCGGACCCGCGCGTCACGTGCAGCCCCACCCGGGTGCCGGGGCCGGCTCCCTGCGCCGTGAGCCGCACGGAGAGCGCGCCCACCTCCGCGGCGAGCCCTCCGTAGGTCAGGGACCCGGCGGTGCTGTGGACGGCGGGGCGGCCGGGGTCGGTGGCGGCGAGGCGCTCGACCGCCTCGACCACGGTCGCAGCGGGGACCTCCGGCGACGGGCCGTGCGCCCACCGCTCGGCGCGGCGGCGCTCGTCGTCGCTGCGCAGGTCGAGCGGCCAGGGCGCCGCGTCGGGATCCTCGGCGAGTCCGCGCAGGGCGGCGAGGTAGTAGCCCGGCATCCGGTGCGCGACGTCCGGGTCGACGCGGGAGGTGTCGACGTCCAGGTAGCCCCCGAGCTCGCGCGTGGTGGGGTCGACGAGGAAGTTCGCGGTGAGCGCGAAGTCCGTCTCGGCGACCCCGAACCCGGACTCGATGCCCGGCACCGACTCCCAGCCCTGGTGGAAGTCCATGAGGTTGACGTAGGTGTCGATGCCGAGATCGGGCAGGTCGGCGGCGATCGCCGGGTACGGGTAGGCGCGGTGGGGCGTGGCGTCGGCCTCCCCGGCCGCGAGGCGCGCGGCCACCTCGAGCCACGACGTGTCCGCCAGCGGCACCCGCACGGGCAGGGTGTTGAGGAACACCCCGACGACCCGGTCGGCGTCCGCGGTGGCCGGGCGGGCGTGCCCGACGACGCCGGTCACCGGCTCGCTCGTGCTCGTGAGGTCACCGACGACCTTGGCGTGCACCGCGGCCAGCGCGTGCTTGAGGGCCACACCGTGCCGCGCGCAGGTGTCGTACAGGTCGGCGGCCAGCGACGCGGGCACCTCCAGAGCCAGCTGGTGGCGGCGGTCGGAGGGCCCGCGCCGCGTCGCGGGCGCGGGCAGCGGGCTGGCCTCGGCGCCGGCCAGCCGCTCCCGCCAGAACGCGGCGTGACGTGGGTCGGCGAGCGCGTCGAGCTCGGCGGCGACGAAGTCGCGGTAGGTCGTGACGAGCGGCGCGCGGCGTGGCGGCTCCTGGCCCGCGACGCGCGCCAGGTAGTCGCGGAGCACCTCGTCGAGGAGCACCGCGTCGCTCCACCCGTCGAGGACGACGTGGTGCTCGATCGCGCTGACCTGGACCGTGCCGTCCGAGCGGGGGTGGACCACGACGCGCAGCAGCGGCGGGGCGGTGAGGTCGACGTCCCAGAACCGGGCGTCCGCGGCCCACGCGGCGAGGGCAGGCCCGGGGTCCGCGAGCGCGGCGCATGAGTCGTCGACCTCCACCGGCACCCTCACCGCGGAGTGCACGAGCTGCAGCGGGCGGTCCGCGCCGGTCAGGTCGACCGAGAGGCGCAGGCTGGGGTGACGCGCGACGGCGTCGGCGAGGGCCGCCTCGAGAGCGGCGACGTCGAGCGCCGCGGCGACGTGCACCGAGGTGACGACGCGGTAGACGGAGGTGCCGGGCGTCGCGTGGTGGACCATCGCCGCCTGCATCCGCGACAGCGGGTAGGCGTCGTCGAGCCCGTCGGGCAGGCCGGCCCGCTCCTGCGCGGTGAGCAGCGAGAACGGCATGGTGAGGTCCGGGTCGCCCACCTCGACGGGCCGCAGGCGGGGGGCGAGCAGGCGCGGCGTCGGGCAGGCGTAGAGGTCGGCGAGGTCGACGGCGAAGCCGGCCGCCTCCACGTGGGAGCGCAACCGCAGCGCGAGGATCGAGTCGCCGCCGACGGCGAAGAAGGAGTCGTCCCTGCCCACCGCGCGGGGCAGGTCCAGCACCGCGGCGAACGCCGTGGCCAGCGCGGCCTCCGCGGGCGACAGCGGTCCGGTGGCGGCCGCGGCGTCCGTCGTCGCCGGTGCCGGCTCGGGCAGGGCGCCGCGATCGAGCTTGCCGTGCGCCGTCAGCGGCAGGGCGTCGAGGACGACGAGGTGCGCGGGCACCATGGACGCCGGCAGCCGGGCGGCCATCGTCGCCCGCAGGGCGTCCGGGTCGACACCGTCACCGACGACGTAGGCGGCGAGGGCCGCCCGCGGGGTGCCGCCCGCGACCAGGACGACGGCGGCCTGGGTGACGGCCGGCTGGTCGCGCAGCACCTGCTCGACCTCGCCCGTCTCGATGCGCACGCCGCGGATCTTCACCTGGCCGTCGTCGCGGCCCAGGTAGCGGACGGTGCCGTCGGCGGCCAGGACCGCGCGGTCACCGGTGCGGTACGTGCGCTCCCCGGTCGCCGGGTCGGTGCCGAAGGCCGCGGCGGTCAGCTCGGGGCGGCCGGCGTAACCGAGGGCCACCTGGATCCCGGAGATCCGCAGCTCGCCCGGCCGGCCGACGGGCAACGGCTCGCCCAGGCCGCTGAGGATCGTGATGCCCGTGGCGTCGACCGCCCGGCCGATCGGGACCGCGGCCTCATCGGCGCCGGCGACGCACTCGTGCACGGTGACGTCCACGGAGGCCTCGGTCGGGCCGTACAGGTTGAGCAGCCGGACGCCGCCGGCCGGGGCCAGCGCGCCGAGCACCGCGTCCACCGACGCCTGCGCCAGCGCTTCTCCGCTGCACACGAGCGCCCGCAGCCGGGTGAGCGCGGCGGCGTGCGCTCCGGTGGCCTCGAGGTGCTCGGTGAAGACGTCGAGCATCGAGGGCACGAAGTGCGCGATCGTCACGCCCTTGTCGACGAGCTCCTGGGCGATCTGCCGCGGGTCACGGTGGGCGTCCGGCGGCGGGAAGTGGACCCGGCCACCGGAGAGCAGCGGCAGGAAGAACTCCCACACCGAGACGTCGAAGGTCGTGGGTGTCTTCTGGAGCACGACGTCGTCGGGCCCGGCAGCGAGCAGGTCGCGCATCCAGCACAGCCGGTTGACGATGCCCTCGTGCGGGACGACCACGCCCTTCGGCCGGCCGGTGGACCCGGAGGTGAAGAGCACGTAGGCCGGCGACTGCGGGCCGGCCGGGGCGTCCGTCGCGGGCAGCGTCGTGGCGGCGGCGGAGGACGCGAGGTCGGGGACCGCGACGGGCGTCGCCTCCGGCGCTCCGGGCAGTGCGAGCCGGTCGGTGACGACGACGGACAGGCCACTGTCTGCGGTGCACGACGCCACGCGCGCGGCGGGCCAGGCCGGGTCGAGCGGGACGAACGCGGCCCCGGCCCAGAGGATGCCGAGGTGCGCGACCGCGAGGTCACGGCCGCGGTCCAGGAGCACGCCCACGGCGTCGCCGGGCCGGACGCCGACGCCGGCGAGCCGGTGGGCGAGCTCCGCGCACCGGGCAGCGAGCCCGGCGTAGGTGTCGGCGCCGTCGGCGTCGGAGACCGCGACGGCGTCGGGGGTGCGGGCGCACTGCTCCGCGACGAGCACCTGGAGCGGACGCTCCACCGGGTGCCTGCGTGCAGGTCCACGGCCCGCGGTGGCGGCCAGCCGCCGCTCCGCCGCATCGCCCAGCGGCACCTCACGGACCGGCGCCGTGGGGTCGGCGAGCAGGCCGTCCAGCAGCGCGACGTACCGGTCCAGGTGCGCAGCGGCCTCGTGCGGCGCGTACCGGGCGGCACTGGTCTCGAGGACGAGCTCCACGTCCCCGGGCCCCTGGTAGGCGGTGAGCTTCACGTCGCGCACGGGTCCGGCCGACAGGTGCTCGACGCGCACGCCGAGCCCGGCGAGCACCGGCGGGGCGGCGAAGCCGACGACGTTGACGACGGTGGCGGGCAGGCGCGGCGGGGCACCCGCCGTGGCCCGGCGGCGGGCCAGGTCCTCACGGCGGAAGCGCTGGTGGCGGAGCAGGTCGGCGACGCCGCTCGACACCCGGGCCACGTGGGCGGCGAAGTCGTCGTCGAGGTCGAGGGCCGTGCGCAGGGGCAGCTCGTTGGCGAACATCGCGGGCACCCGCAGCATCCGGGCGGTCGGTCGGGCAGGAACGGGAATGTCCAGGACCGGCGAGGCGGTCCCGTCCATCCGTCCCTGGTAGATCGCCGCGGCGGCGATGAGCAGGGCCGCGGGCCGAGCGCCGAGCGCCGTGGCGGATGTGCGCAGCCGCTCGGCCAGGGCGGGGTCGAGCCGGGAGCGGGCCCGGTGCACCCCCGACGCTCGGGTCTCCTGCACGGAGAGCGACGTCGCGTCGTCGGGGTCGTGGGCGGCCCAGAACTCGGCGTCGGCAGCCTCCTGGTCCGAACCGCGATAGGCACCGGCCGCCGCGACGGCGTCGCCGTACGTGACGGCCGGAGGCTCGCCGGCCGTCCCGGAGTAGTGCCCGGCGATGCGGGCGACGTGCAGGGTCTGGCCGAGGCCGTCCATGAGGGCGTGGTGGTAGCGGACGAAGAGCACCGCGCGGTCGGGGCCGGTACGGAAGAGGGTGTGCTCGCACAGGTCGTCACCGTCGAGCGGCCGCGGCGTCGCCAACGCGCGGTCCATGCGTTCGCGGACGGCCACGGGGTCGAGGTCATCGACGACGGCGAGCGGCGGCACGGGGTGGGGCACCTGTCGCCACGTACCGTCCGGACCCTCGACGAGCCGCGCCGCGAGGCACTCGGTCTCGACGCCGGCTGCCTGCACTGCCGCGGCGAGACGACCGACGTCGACGGTGCCGGTGAGGTGGTAGGCGCTGCCGCAGTTGTACCGCCAGCCGTCGCCGCCGAGCACGACGTCGGCGACGACACCCTCCTGTGCCGCGGTCAGTGCTGGAGCGGGCGCCACGACGGGCACCCACGCGGTGTCGATCGCGCTCACGGCACAAGCTCCGGGTCGACGACGTGGTCGGGCCGGTGTGCGGCGATCGCGAGGATCGCCGCGGCTCGACCGGCCGGTGTGCCCACAGCGGTTGGTGCAGGTGCGCGCGTCATCGTCATCCCCCTGGTTGTCGCCCACGATGTGCGCAAAGAAACGCGCGCCCTGCGCATCTTGGCACACGTGGAGACGTGGTCGAGATGGACATTTGTCCGGCTCGCAGCGGCATTCCGATGTTCATCTGACGCCTGCCGTGTGAACGTCGCCCAGCATCGGGTGGGGGCCTGTTCACAGGCGATCGTCCCGTGGTATCGGCCGCCAGGACGGCAGGTCACAGACCCGGGAGGGCGGCAAACCGTTGCGGCTGCGCATTCATCCGGAGGCTACGGAAAATACATTGCCTCTTCTGCCCTTTAGCCTTCCATCTGCGGAGCACCTGGGATATACGTACGACCCTCGGGTCGCCGTCGTCGGCGCCCGTACCTCGGAACCCCCGGCGAGGACGTCAGCCTCGTGTCCGCAACGGCCCTCGCGGCGGTGCGCGCGAGCACGTGCGTTCGGCCCCTGGTCGGCCGACCAGCCGGGGACGCGAGCAGTAGCCGACCGCCGCGCGCCACGCTCAGTAGAGGAGGTCGACCGCGTCCTTGCCGACACCGAGCGAGCCGACGTAGGTGAGGAACCCGTCGAGCGCTCCGCGGAGGTCGGCGAGCGCAGCCTCGTCGACGAGCCGACCACCCGACACCTTGCGCGCTGCGGCCGCGACGGACACCCGCTCGGGCCGCACGTCGACACCCATGACGGTGAGGGTCTCCTCGAGCCAGCGTTGTGCCCGCAGGCCCCCGCCGTTGGACGTCGAGACGTTGACGAGCATCGTCGGCTTGGCTGCCATCTCGGTACCGCCGACGAGCCACTCCAGCGTCATCTTCATGACACCGCTGGCGCCGTGCGCGTACTCCGGGCAGCAGATGACGACGCCGGCGGCCTCCTCGACCATGCCGCGCAGCCGCTGCGCGGCCTCCGGAAGATTCGTCTCCTCGACGTCCGGGTCGAAGTGCGGCAGCTGGTCGAGGCGCCCGAACCACGTGGGCTCGACGCCCCCGGGGAGCATCTCGGCCGCCGAGGCCGCCGCTGCCCCGTTGAGGGACTCGCGGCGCAGGCTCCCGACGAGGAAGAGGATCTTCATGTTGGCCACCCTAGGCCTCGATCACCGATGGGCTCCGGGATGGGTCGCGGTGACGTAGCGAGGTCGTCGCGGGCGGGCGGGCCCGCAGGCGCGATGTGCTCCGCTCACGCGACTGGCCAGCGCGCCACCCTCGGTGCCGCGCCAGGGCCGCCCGCCTGACGCTGGATCGAGCGGGCGGACCGGCTCACGACAGGATGTCTCTCGGCACATCCCGTACCGTCCCCTGGATGTCCGTGACCAGCGACACGATCGACCGCCGAGGCTCGGCGACACTGAGCTGCGCCCTTGAATGGAGTCGCGGGTGCGTGGTCGTCGACGACGGCGCGGTCGGCGTGTCGACGCCAGCCTCGAGGTCGTCGCGGGTCTACCCGCCATCGGGCATCGGCCCACGGTCCTCCCGATCACGTTCGTCGACGGGCGCTTGCACCCGCAGATCATCGGAGGGTGAGGCGTGGACGACACTCGCTGGAGCGTGATGCTGGGCGACCTCGGAATCGTGACCACCCAGCTGGCCCAGGCTGCCCCCGCGGTCTACCCGCTCTCTGCCCCGCGCATGGGAGCCGATGACGACGCGCTGGATGGCGCGGAGAGCCGGGTCGGGTACCTGCTGGACCGGCAGCACCGCGAGCTCTTGGCTCACGCAGATGGCTGGCCGGGTGCCTTCCTCGATGGGGACGTGCTCGGGACCCGTGACATCGGACAGGGCCCCTTGTGGGATCGGGGCGGAACGGCGCTGGACCTGTTCTACGAGTACGGCCCTGTCGACGGTCTACCGGCCCGAGCTCAGCTCTACCCGGTCTTCGTCGCTCCACATCAGCACGACGTCATGGCGCTTCGGCTCGACGGACCGCTGACCGACGGTGGCCACGAGGTGCTGTGGTTCGCCAACGAACTGGTCGACCGCTGGCCGAACGTGCGCGAGTGGTGGCTCGGCTGCACCGAGATCGCTCGCCATACGTTGGCGTACGTGGCCGGTCGGATATAGCGCACAGCGCGACGATAAAACCGGTCGTCGACCGCGACCCCCAGCGTCGCGACCTCCGCACCTGAACCCGCAGGCGAACCGCTGCCTCAGCGTTCGGTAGGGAACGGATCCGTCCCGCTCGTCCGAGCGACCCGCTCGAGGAAGGCTGCGTTCTGCTCGGGGGTGGCGACGACGTCGGCGTAGTGCTCACCCGCGTCGGAGATCCCCTCGGTGCGAACGTCAGGTGACGACTGCGCCTCTACTTCGCGCGACCACGCATAGTGCGCCTCGGCGATGTCGCCCAGTCTTGCTGCCCTGGTCATGACTGCGGCCTCACGCCTGTCGTCGTCGAGGTCGCGATGGTCGACAGACGGTGAGGTACCAGCAGCACCATTCCCCGAGACCGCGACCGTCGTGATCGCCGGAGGATTGCCTGCGACCCAGTCGGTGACGTGCACGACCCGCCACGTCAGGCCGGGAGGCAGTGCTGCCAGTTGGGCCTCCATGTGCCTGCTCGATAGCGGCTCGCCGCCGGTCTTGCCCCCGACGCAGAACACGATCTCGATGGGAACGCTCGGAGAGCAGTCGAGCCGTTGGGCGAGGACGTCCCGGTTGGCGTTCGCCCAGATCCAGTAGTCCAGCCCCTGCAGCACGAGCATGTCGTCGCCGTCGAGCTTGGTCTCGACCAGGAGCAGGTTGCCTGCCGCGTCCAGGCCGGCCAGGTCGACGAACCCGCGCCCCCATCCTGAGCCGTTCGCCTTCGCTGAGCCACACGGACGCCAGGCGGCTACTTCCCGCAGGACGGGCTGCTCCAAGCCGAGCAGGCCCGGGTCGCGGCGCAGCACAGCCTGCAGCCAGTGCTCGTCCGGGCTCAGTGCGGGATTGGTGTCGCGCTCTCGGCAACCACTCTCGACACCGGCCTGAACTTCGTCGAGCTGGGCTTCGGCAAGAGGCGCGGAGATGCGCAGCGTGACGGTTCGGGGGTACGCGCCCTCCTTGCCGTCGATGCCGGCGGTGATGGTCAGCCCCCCGACGGTGCGCTTGATGCCCAGGACCCGTTGCCCGCGGTACTGCCATGCGCGGAAGGACGAACGGTGCGCCGGGTCCAGGTGAGGCTGCTGCCCGGCCCAGTGCATGAGGTCGGCCACCAGGCTCGTGCGCGGTCCCAGGTGCAGCTGGGGCTTCTCGGGTGACCGGTACGAGCCGGCAGAGCCTCGGGACCGGGGCGCGTGACCTCCGTCGCGACGTGCTGGCAGTCGTGA
>NZ_BONP01000022.1 GCF_016862775.1 Cellulomonas phragmiteti
GGTCTTGCCACACACCCCGTGCGGCATGACGGGCACGGCCACCTGTCTGCGCGCGGCTCAGGCGCGGGGCGATGGGCGGCGTCGCGCTGCACTCAGCCCGCTCGCCGCGGCCGCCGCTCCTAGCGCCGTCAGCCGCCAGAGGTCCGAGGAGCCGAAGCTCAGCTCGGCGTCCCCCTGGGGGATCAAGCCGGTGATGACGCACCAGCTCAAGATCGCGACGAAGGCGGCGTGGGGTGCAATGAGGTGTCGGCGCGTGAGGATGAGACCGATCGCCGTCGCGGCAGTCGGCACCCAGGGGTCGACTCCGCCATGCGCTCCCGTTCCCGCGAGGACGACGACGCCGATCGCAAGGCCGATGACGTACACGGCGCTCTCGAGGTCGTCCGCTCGCGGTCGGCTCGATTCGTTCGCCGCGGTGTGTGCGTCCGGTCTTGTACTGGTTGCGGTCATGCCTGCAGGTTCCCGGTCAGGCGGAGCGCCGCGGGGCGTCCAGACGGTTCGCTGACGCCGATCGCGCGGATCCGGACGTCTTCCTGACGATGCGCCTCGTGCAGGGGTCGCCGGACGGGTGTCAAGGACGCGTGGCGAGCTTGGCAGGCGCGGGGCCGGCACACCGTCTGGATCCCGTCAGGACGGCAACCGAAGCCGTCAGGAAGGCGTCTGGACGTCCCCTAGGGGTGCGCCCGCGGGTGGTGAATGGCTGATGGCGGCCACCGTGGTCGCCGGCGTCGCCCCCGTGCTGCGTCGATCTGGGGAGTAGACCGTGGCCGATCTCGCCTTCGTAGCTCTGACCTGTGCGTGCTTCGTCGCGCTGGGCGCCATCGTCGCGGGGGTGTCGAAGCAGTGACCGTGGAGTCCGTCGTCGCTCTCGTCGTCGCGGTGGCCCTGGCCGCCTACCTGCTGCGCGCCCTCTTGAAGCCGGAGGCCTTCTGATGTCGCCCGTCCTCGCGGCCGTCTTCCAGGTCGCTCTTCTCGTCGCCGTCCTTGCCGCCGTGCATGTCCCGCTGGGTGACTACATGGCGAAGGTGTTCACCGACACCCGGCACCTGCGGGCCGAGCGCGTGATCTACCGCCTCGGTGGTGTCGGCGCCGATGCTGATCAGCGTTGGCCGGTATACGCCCGCTCGGTGCTGGCCTTCTCCTTCGTCAGCGTCCTGATGCTCTATGCGCTGATGCGTCTGCAGGCTCACCTCCCGCTCGCGCTGGGCCTGCCGGCGGTCGGCCCGGACGGGGCCTGGAACACGGCCGTCTCCTTCGTGACGAACACGAACTGGCAGTGGTACTCGGGCGAGTCGACGATGGGCCACCTCGTCCAGATGACCGGACTGGCCGTGCAGAACTTCGTGTCAGCGGCGGTCGGTATCGCGGTAGCCATCGCACTGGTCCGCGGATTCACCCGTCACCGCACCGATCGTCTCGGCAACTTCTGGGTGGACCTGGTGCGCGGCACCGTGCGGATCCTGCTCCCGATCGCGTTCGTCGCCGCAGTGCTGCTCGTCATCGGCGGTGCCGTGCAGAACTTCGCCGGTCCTCAGGAGATCACGACTCTCGACGGTGCTGCGCAGAGCATCGTGGGCGGCCCGATCGCCTCACAGGAGGCGATCAAGGACCTGGGCACCAACGGCGGGGGCTTCTTCAACGCCAACAGCTCTCACCCGTTCGAGAACCCGAACGCGTGGACCAACCTGCTGGAGATCTTCCTGCTCCTGGTCATCCCCTTCAGCCTGCCCCGGACGTTCGGACGCATGGTCGGCGACCGCCGTCAGGGCCTGGCGATCGTCGCCGTCATGGCGTCGATCTGGACAGCAGCCGTCGGCGTCATCACCTGGGCGGAGATGCGCGGGTTCGGGACCGTGCCCCAAGCCGCCGGCGCGGCGATGGAGGGCAAGGAGGTGCGCTTCGGCGAAGCGGCCTCCGCACTGTTCGCCGCCTCGACGACAGGCACGTCGACAGGGTCGGTCAACAGCTTCCATGACTCGTTCACCGCTCTGGGCGGCGGTGTCACGCTGCTCAACATGATGCTCGGCGAGGTGGCGCCCGGCGGGGTGGGGGCGGGCCTGTACGGGATGCTGGTGCTCGCGGTGCTCACCGTCTTCCTCGCGGGTCTCATGGTGGGCCGGACTCCCCAGTACCTGGGGAAGAAGATCGGTCGACGCGAGATCACCTTCGTGGCGCTCTACGTCCTGACGATGCCGACGCTGCTGCTCGTGGGCGCGGCGATCACGGCGGGCACTCCCGCGCTGGTCGAGGCGTCCGTCCAGGACCCCGGCGCGCACGGCCTGTCGGAGATCCTTTACGCCTACGCGTCCGCGACGAACAACAACGGCTCCGCCTTCGCCGGCTTCGGGGCCGGGACGCCGTACCAGAACACGGCCCTCGGCCTGGGCATGCTCTTCGGCCGCTTCGTGCCGATCATTCTGGTGCTCGCGCTTGCGGGCAGTCTCGCCCGCCAGCAGCCCGCCACTGTCGGCGTCGGCACGCTTCCCACCCACGGTCCGGTGTTCGTCGGCCTGCTGGTGTTCGTCGTCCTCGTCGTGGCGGGCCTCACCTTCTTCCCCGCTCTTGCGCTCGCTCCTATTGCGGAGGCCCTGCTGTGACCACTGCCCTGTCGTCCCGCCCTGAGGCCACGCCGTCGCACCCCACGCCGGGAGCCTTCCAACCGCGCCAGCTGTGGCGATCCATGCCCGACGCCCTGCGCAAGCTCGACCCGCGCCACCAGGTCCGCTACCCCGTCATGTTCGTCGTGTGGGTCGGCTCCGTGGCCACCACGGGGCTCGCCCTCGCGGACCCGGGCGTCTTCTCCTGGTCCATCGCCCTGTGGCTCTGGGCCACGGTCCTGTTCGCCAACCTGGCCGAGGCAGTCGCCGAGGGGCGTGGTCGCGCGCAGGCCGCCTCCCTTCGCCGCACACGCACCGAGACCGTAGCGCGCCGCCTTCGCGCCGACGGCAGCGAGGAGACCGTGCCGGGCACGTCCCTCGTGGTCGGCGATCTCGTGGTCGTCCCGGCCGGCGAGGTCATCCCGGGTGATGGCGACGTCGTCGAGGGCATCGCCAGCGTCGACGAGTCGGCCGTCACCGGCGAGTCCGCTCCCGTCATCCGGGAGTCCGGCGGCGACCGGAGCGCCGTCACCGGCGGGACGAAGGTGCTCAGCGACCGCATCGTCGTCAGGATCACCGCCAAGGCCGGAGAGACGTTCATGGACCGGATGATCGCCCTGGTCGAGGGCTCTGCCCGGCAGAAGACGCCGAACGAGATCGCGCTGAACCTCCTCCTCGCGGCGCTGACCCTGGTGTTCCTGCTGGCCGTCGTCACCCTCCAGCCGTTCGCCGTGTACTCGGGGCAGGCTCAGCCGCTCGTCGTGCTCGTCGCGCTCCTGGTCTGCCTGATTCCCACCACCATCGGCGCACTCCTGTCGGCGATCGGCATCGCCGGGATGGACCGCCTCGTGCAGCGCAACGTCATGGCACTCTCAGGCCGCGCCGTGGAGGCGGCGGGCGACGTCGACGTCCTGCTGCTGGACAAGACAGGAACGATCACCCTGGGCAACCGACAGGCGGTCGAGATCGTGCCGGTCGACGGCATCACCGAGGAGCGGGCAGCCGAGGCGGCGCAGATGTCGAGCCTCGCCGACGAGACACCCGAGGGCAGGTCGATCGTGGTCCTCGCCAAGGAGCGCTACGCCATGCGCAACCGCTTCGCCTCCCAGCTCCCGCACGCGACCTTCGTCCCCTTCACCGCGCAGACCCGCATGAGCGGGGTGGACGTGGCCCAGCGGGACGGCGCCTGGGAGATCCGGAAGGGCGCGGCGAGCGCCGTCATGCGGTGGGTCCGGGAGAACGAAGGTCACCCGACCGCCGACGTCGGTGCGATGGTCGACGCGATCAGCGCCTCGGGCGGGACACCGCTCGTCGTGGCCGAACGGCGTCCCGGCGAGTCGGCTCGGGCACTGGGCGTCGTCCACCTGAAGGACGTCGTCAAGTCGGGGATGCGGGAGCGGTTCGCCGAGCTCCGTCAGATGGGCATCCGCACGGTCATGATCACCGGTGACAACCCGCTGACCGCCAAGGCGATCGCCGACGAGGCCGGGGTGGACGACTTCCTCGCCGAGGCCACACCCGAGGACAAGCTCGCGCTGATCCGCAAAGAGCAAGCCGAGGGCCGGCTCGTGGCAATGACCGGGGACGGCACCAACGACGCCCCGGCTCTGGCCCAGGCCGACGTCGGGGTGGCCATGAACACGGGCACGTCCGCCGCCAAGGAGGCGGGGAACATGGTCGACCTGGACTCCAACCCGACGAAGCTGATCGAGATCGTCGCGATCGGCAAGCAGCTGCTCATCACCCGGGGTGCCCTGACGACGTTCTCGGTCTCGAACGACGTCGCCAAGTACTTCGCCATCATCCCGGCGATGTTCTCGGGCCTGTATCCCCAGCTGGACAGGCTCAACATCATGGGGCTGTCCTCACCGGAGTCGGCGGTGCTGTCCGCGGTGATCTTCAACGCCCTCGTGATCGTCGCGCTCGTGCCGCTTGCCCTGAGGGGGGTGCGGTACCGGCCGGCCGGCGCAGCGGCCATGCTCCGCCGCAACCTGCTCGTCTACGGCGTCGGCGGCCTGGTAGCACCGTTCGTCGGCATCAAGCTCATCGACCTCGTCGTCTCCCTCCTTCCCGGCCTGTGAGCCGGACACGAACGGAGCAACACCCATGACTGCATTCCTGCGCCAGTGCCTCGCCGGCCTGCGCGTCCTGCTCGTCCTGACGGTCCTGACGGGGCTGGTCTACCCGGCCGCGGTCTATGCCGTGGGCCGCACCATGCCCGACCGTGCGGATGGGTCGATGATCGAGGTCGACGGCCAGGTCGTCGGGTCACGGCTGATCGGCCAGCCCTTCGACGGTGACGAGTGGTTCCACCCGCGCCCGTCCGTCGCTGGAGACGGGTACGACCCGCTCGCCTCGGGAGCCTCGAACCTGGGACCTGAGAACGCGGACCTGCTCTCGACCGTCGAGCAGCGACGCGCGGAGGTGGCCGAGCTGGAGGAGGTCGACCCCGCAGAGGTCCCGCCCGACGCTCTGACCGCCTCCGGATCGGGCCTCGACCCCCACATCTCACCTGCGTACGCCGCGCTGCAGGTGGGCCGGGTCTCCCAGGCCCGCGGGCTCGACGAGCCCACCGTTCGTGGTCTGGTCTCCGAGGCCACCACGGAGCGCGAGCTCGGCGTGCTCGGCGAACCGCGGGTGAACGTCCTGGAGCTCAACGCGGCCCTGACGATGCTTGACTGACCCTGTCATGACCGACGAGACCAGCACCGGGGGGCGGGCCGCACCACATGCGCGGCGCGGCCGCCTGCGGGTGTACCTCGGCGCCGCCCCCGGCGTGGGCAAGACCTACGCGATGCTCGACGAGGGTCGTCGCCGACTGGAGCGCGGCGTGGACGTCGTCGTGGGCCTCGTCGAGACCCACGACCGGCCGCAGACGGCCGCGTTGGTCGAGGGCCTCGAGGTGGTGCCCCGCGCGACGATCCACTACCGCGGCGCCACCTTCACCGAGATGGACGTCGACGCCGTGCTCGCCCGCCGTCCGACGGTCGCGCTCGTCGACGAGCTCGCGCACACGAACGTCCCCGGTAGCCGGAACGCGAAACGGTGGCAGGACGTCGAGGAACTACTCGCAGCGGGCATCGACGTGGTCACGACCGTGAACATCCAGCACCTGGAGACCCTGAACGACGTCGTGACATCGATCACCGGCATCCAGCAGAAGGAGACCCTCCCGGACGAGGTCGTACGGCGCGCCGACCAGATCGAGCTCGTCGACATGAGCCCCGAGGCTCTACGGCGCAGGCTCGCGCACGGCAACGTCTACAAGGCCGAGAAGGTCGACGCCGCTCTGGCGAACTACTTCCGCCTGGGCAACCTCACCGCGCTGCGCGAGCTGGCGCTGCTCTGGACGGCCGACCGAGTCGAGGACTCGCTCGAGACCTACCGGCGCGAGCACGGCATCGACGCGACCTGGGCGACCAGGGAACGGGTCGTCGTGGCCGTGACCGGAGGACCCGAGAGCGAGACCCTGATCCGCCGCGCGGCCCGGATCGCCCAGCGAGCGAGCGGCGGCGAGCTCCTCGCACTCCACGTCCTGCGGGGCGACGGGATCGCCGACGTCGAGCCGAGCTCCCTCGTGCGCCTGCGCACCCTCGTCGAGTCGCTGGGAGGCAGCTGGCATGCCGTGATGGCCGACGACGTCGCCGATGCTGTGCTCGACTTCGCGCGCGCCGTCAACGCGAGCCAGATCCTGCTCGGCGCGACGCGACGATCCCGGCTCGCCGCGGCAGTGTCGCCCGGGATAGCCCCGGGGGTGATCCGCGGGTCCGGGGAGATCGATGTCCTGGTCGTGACGCACGAGCACGCTGGCCGCGCCACGCTCCGTCGTTCGCGGCGCGGCTCTCTCGGCCCTCGTCGTGTCGCCGCAGGGTGGGCCCTCGCCGCTCTCGGCCCCCCCGTGCTGGCATTTGGCCTCGGCGCGGCGAGTGGTCCAGGCGCGCTGCCCACCGTCCTCATGCTGTTCCTGGCCCTGACCGTGGGAGTGGCGATCATCGGCGGGCTGCTGCCCGCGCTCCTCGCGGCCGTCGCGAGTGGCCTCCTCAGCAACTACCTCTTCACACCCCCGCTCTACACGTGGACTATCGCCGAGCCACAGAACGCCCTCGCCATCCTCGTGCTCGTCGTTGTGGCTGCCGCTGTCTCTGCAGTCGTCGACGTCTCCGCTCGCCGCAGCACGGAGGCAGCGCGGGCGCGCACCGAGGCAGACGCGCTGACAAGGATCGCCGGCAGCGTCCTACGGGGAGGTGATGCCGTGGCCTCGATGCTCGCCCAGCTGCGAGCAACGCTGCACCTGGCGGGGGTCGCACTGCAGCGGCGGGACGTCGCCACAGGTTCCTGGCAGGACGTCGCCATGAGCGGCACGCCACTTGCCGCAGGCGACGACCAGGTGGTCCCGATCTCGGGAGAACTGCGGCTCCGCCTATGGGGTGGTCCGATGCCGCCGAGCGACCTTCGACTGGCTGGCGCAGTCGGCTACCAGGCGGAAGCGGTGCTCGAGCGAGACCACCTCCGCGCCGAAGCCCGGGCCAGCAGGGCCGAGCGCGAACGGGGTGCCATGCGAACCGCTCTGCTCGCCGCCGTCTCCCACGACCTCCGCACCCCGCTCGCGGCGATGAAGGCCGGCATCAGCGCGCTGCGCACCACTCATGGAATCCCGGAGGTTGATCGGGAGGAGCTCCTCGCCGACGTCGACCACCACGCCGATCGCCTGCAGCTGCTCATCGACAACTTGCTCGACATGAGTCGCCTCGACTCCGGGGCCGTCACCCCGCGACTCGAGCGGCTCGCCCTGGACGAGGTCGTCCCCCGTGCGGTGGACTCCGTCGCTGACGGGGCGGTCGCGATCGACGTCCCCGAGTCGCTCCCGCTCGTCATGGCAGATGCGGGCCTTCTCGAGCGGGCTGTGGCGAACGTCATCGAGAACGCCGTCCGCCACAGCCCGCCGGGCGCTGCGGTACACGTGAGCGCCCAGTGCGTCGGGGACCATCTGGTGATCCGCGTGGTGGACCATGGCCCAGGGGTACCCGATGCAGGCAAGGAGCTCATGTTCACCGCCTTCCAACGCCTCGGCGACGCCCCCCGCGGCAAGGGGGTCGGCCTCGGACTGGCGGTCGCGCGGGGCTTCGTCGAAGCCAACGGCGGCACGATCGAGGCGGAGGACACGCCCGGCGGAGGCCTGACGATGGTGGTCAACCTGCCCCTGAACGGAGGCACGCGATGACGACTCGAGTGCTAGTGGTCGAGGACGAGCCCGCGCTCGCGCGGGCACTCGCGGTCACGCTGCGGGCTCATCGGTACGAGGCAACCGTTTCGCACACCGGGGCGGGCGGGCTCGACGCGATGGCGACATGGCACCCGGACCTCGTCGTCCTCGACCTCGGACTCCCGGACCTCGACGGGCTCGAGGTGCTCCGCGCGCTGCGAGCCTGGTCTGCTGTCCCCGTCGTCGTGCTCTCCGCCCGCCAGACCAGCGACGAGAAGGTGGAGGCCCTCGACGCGGGGGCGGACGACTACGTCACCAAGCCGTTCGGGATGGACGAGCTTCTCGCACGGATCCGCGCCGCGGTTCGGCGGCACGCTCCAGGCGACGCATCCCCGGTCGTGCGCACAGCGGCCTTCACGGTCGACCTGGCAGCGCGCCGGGTGCGCACGACTGCAGGCGAGGACGTCCGGCTGACACCCACCGAGTGGCACATGCTCGAGATCCTTGCCAGGAACGCCGGCAAGGTCGTGGGGCGTCGCGAGCTTCTGCAGGAGCTGCGCGGGCCCTACCTGGACAGGGAGACGCACTACCTGCGCGTCTACGTTGCCCAGCTGCGGCGCAAGCTTGAACCGGATCCGGCGCATCCCCGCCACTTGATCACGGAGGCGGGGATGGGTTACCGCCTGGAGCCGTAGAGCTCAGCCGATGATCGGCGCGCTCTCGGGATGGCGGAAGAAGCGCTGCCTCTCTCTCACCGCCAGCGCGGTCGCGAAGGTGATCGGGCCCAGCCGGCCGAGGAACATCAGCACGACCAGGAGGAGTTGGTGGCCGGTGCCGAGCTCCGCCGTGATCCCGGTCGACAGGCCCACGGTGGCGGATGCGGAGATGACCTCGAACAGGACCTCGCTCATCCCGAAAGTGGAGCCCAGAGTGATGACGATCGTCGGGACCACGACCACGGCGACACCGACCAGTGCGACCGAGACCGCCTGGCGCTGAGCGCTGGTGGCGATCCGCCGGCTGAAGAGCGTGACGTCCGGGTCTCCGCGGACCTCCGACCAGATGACGAACAGGAGCACCGCGAAGGTGGTGACCTTGATGCCGCCGGCGGTGGACGCCGAACCGCCCCCGATGAACATGAGCACATCGGTGCCGAGGAGTGTCCCCTCGTGCATCGATCCGGTGTCCACCGAGTTGAAGCCGGCAGTCCTTGACATGACCGACTGCGTGAAGGCTGCGAGGACACGTCCAGGCACCGAGAACCCGCTCAACGTGTTGCCCCACTCCGCGACCAGGAAGAACACCGCTCCCAGTGGGATCAGCGCCCCGGTCATCAGCAGTGTGATCTTGGTGTGAAGGCTCCAACGGCTCGGGCGTCGGTGCTGACGCCAGACCTCGAGAATGACCGGGAAGCCGAGGCCACCGAGGACCACGGCCACCGTGGTCGGCACACAGATCCAGGGGTCGGCGGCGAAGCCCATCAGGCTGTCCGAGAAGAGCGCGAAGCCCGCGTTGTTGAATGCCGAGATCGAGTGGAACTGTCTCGCGCCGGGTCTGATGGAGGCTCTCAATCCAGTGGAGGATGAGAGTCATGGCAGCACCGAGGAAGTATCCCGAGGAGCTTCGGGAGCGGGCGATCAGGATGGCGGTCGATGCTCGGCGTGATCCGGCCACGCGGTCCGGGGCGTTGCGCCGGGTCGGTGATCAGCTGGGGATCAACCCCGAGACGTTGCGGAACTGGGTGACCCAGGCGGAGGTCTATGCCGGGGACCGCCCGGGAACGACGACCACCGACGCGCAGCGGCTGGCTGAGCTCGAGCGGGAGAACCGTGAGCTGCGCCGGTCGAATGCGATCTTGCGATCGGCGTCGGCTTTCTTCGCGGCGGAGCTCGACCGCCCACAGCGGTGATCGTCGAGTACATCGACGCTCACAAGGACCGGTTCGGGGTCGAGCCGATCTGCAGGGATCTGCAGGTCGCCCCGAGCACCTACTACGCGGCCAAGTCCCGGCCGCCCTCGGCGCGGTCGCTCAGCGACGTCGCCACCACCGCGGTGATCAGGACGGTTCACGAGAAGAACTTCGGGGTCTACGGGGCGCGCAAGATCCACGCCGAGCTCGGCCGCCAAGGGCACCCGGTCGCGCGCTGCACCGTCCAACGCCTGATGAGGGCCGCGGGGCTGCGCGGGATCACCCGAGCCAAAGGGCCCCGCACCACGATCCCGGGCACCGGTCCCGACACCCGTCCGGACCTGGTGGATCGCGAGTTCACCGCGACCGGCCCGGACCAGTTGTGGGTCGCTGACATCACCTACTGCCGAACGTTTTCCGGCTGGGCCTACGCCGCGTTCGTCATCGACGTGTTCTCCCGGCGGGTGGTGGGCTGGCAGCTGTCGAAGTCCCTGCGCACCGACCTGGCGCTCGACGCACTGGAGATGGGCATCTGGACCCGCCAGCGCACCGGCCACGATCTGGCTGGCCTGACCCATCACAGCGACAAGGGAGTCCAATACCTCGCCATCCGCTACACCCAGCGCCTGGCCGAGGCCGGCGCCGTCGCCTCGGTCGGGTCCACCGGCGACTCCTACGACAACGCCCTGGCCGAGGCGTTCAACTCCCTGTTCAAAGCCGAGCTGGTCCGCAACAAGGGCCCCTGGAAGAACATCGACGACCTCGAGATCGCCGTCGCTGAGTACATCGACTGGTTCAACCACCGACGCCTGCACGGAGAGATCGGCCTGATCCCACCCGTCGAGCACGAAGACAACTACTACCGACACCACCACGCCCCGACTACCGTCGAAGCGTCACTTCCGAGCCTCCACTAGACCCGGCGCGAGACATCGAGGTCCGCCAAGTCGAAGGTCACCGATGCCTCACCGTTGGTGAGGTGGAGCGGTCTCCCACGGCGACATCCGCGGGCAAGCCGTCCCGGCAACGCATCGAGGTGGACCACAGGGCATCAGCTCCGACGTTGTCGAACCGCCTCGAAGGCCGCGAGGGCGCGGTCGTCGGCTTCGGGGAGGGTGTGCAGGTACCTCTGCGTCGTCATGATCTGAGCGTGGCCCATGCGCTCCATGACGGACTTGAGGTCGGCACCACCGGCCAACAGCCACGACGCGTGGGCGTGTCGAAGATCGTGCATGCGGACGTTGAAGTCGACGCCGGATCGCTCGATGGCCGGCCTCCAGTATCGCGTGTTGAAAGTCGCGCGGGAGAGCGGTTGACCGCCGGCCGCCTCGCGTGACGGGAAGAGCAGGTCGTCACGACCGAGGCCGAGGAGGGCGATCCGAGATGCGAGGACGTCGAGGAGTCCTTGCGAGACCCGCAGGGTCCGTGGCTCGTCGTTCTTCGGGTAGGCCTTGACGATCATCCGCTCGCCGGTGGGGGAGTCCTTGCGAGACACCTCCACGATCGTTTCCTCGATGGTGATCGAGCGCCGAAGGAAGTCCACGTGTCGCGGACGCAGCGCCACGAGCTCCCCCCAACGGAGGCCGGTCTCGATTGCTGTCATCACCAGGGGTTTGAAGCGGTCGGGGACCTCGGCGAGCACGGAGGTGTACTCCTCGGGAGTCAGTGTCCGTGCTCTCCTCGCGACGACCTTGGGAAGCTCGGTGTCCTCGCACGGATTGAAGGCGATGAGGCGGTCGCGCACCGCCCGGGCGAACACCGAGTGCAGCATCACGTGGTACTTCGCGATCGAGCGCGGCGACAGGCCCTGCTCGACGGCCCGCGTGACCCAGTCCTGCACCGTCGACGGCATGATGCGGGCCAGCGTCATCGCGCCGAAGAACGGCACGAAGTGGTTGCGGAGGTAGGACACGTAGCCAGCTCGGGTGCTTACCTCGAGGTGTCGTGACGGAAGCCAGACGTCTTCGGCGTACTCGCGGAAGGTGATGGCGCCACCCCGTGGGTCGATCCACGTGCCGTCGGCGATCTTCCCCTCCGCCTTCATGGCCGCCTTCAGAGCTTCTCGGCTGGTCGAGAACGTCCCGGCAGTCCGCTTCTCGCCGAAGGGGTCCCGGTACCGCCCTTGGTGTCGGACGGAGCCGTCGGCGCTTCGACGCTTGGTGACCCAGGCCATGCGGCGACCTCTCCGTACGTGCGGTGTGGGCAGAATGTGGGCAGACGGCGGCGCACACATGCGGCCTGTCCCGTACGATGGCGGACTCAAGGTTGGCCGCTGACCTGCGCATTCGCTCCTTGCGAGCCTACTCAACGACGGGCGTCGACGGTAGAGCACTCGGCTCATAACCCAGAGGTCGCAGGTTCAAATCCTGCCCCCGCTACAAGAACGACGAAGGCCCGGACCATGAGGTCCGGGCCTTCGTCGTGGGTGCGGTGGGCGGCGACGCCCGGTGCCGACCCTCACGAGCCCCCCACCCGCAGGATCTCGCCCAGCCGCTCCCGGCGCCGTGACGACGACTCGGCGAGCACCAGGGCGAGGACGGTGAGGGTCACGACGACCGGCGGTGTCAGCGACCAGGCCGAGAGGGCGACCGGCGGGTCGGTCGGCTGCCCGGTGACCAGCCGCAGCGCGAGGGGCCCGGTCGTCACCTCGGCGAGGAGGACACCCAGGCCCAGGCCACCGGCGCCGGCCAGCAGAGGTCCCGGCAGGAGCTCCCCGGCGGTCACCGTGCGCGCCGCGCGGCCGTCGAGGCCCAGCGTGCGCAGGGTCCCCAGCGTGCGGCCACGGTGCGGGGCGCTCGTGGCGGACGCCAGGACCACGACCAGGGCGGTGAGCGCGAGCAGGACGACGGCCGCCGCCGCCGCGAGCCGCTGGACGCCGACCGTGAGCGGCTCGGCGCGGTGGGCGGCGAGCCACCCGTCTCGCGTCTCGACCGTCGCGTCGGCGAGGGACGAGGTCGCCGCGACCGCCGCCCGTGCTCCTGTCCCCACGACCCACAGCCGGTCGGGCGCGACGCTGCCGCCGAGCGCCCGCTCGAGCGCCGCCCGGTCGATCACGACGGTGTCCTCGCCCGCGGTGAGCACGGCGGACGCCGTCCCGACCGCCCGGACGTCCACCCGGGCGCCGGACCAGGCCAGGACGAGGTCGGCGCCCTCCTCGACGCGCAGCCCCGCGCTGAGCAGCACCCCGGGCCGCCCGGCGGGGTCCGCGCGGTCGAGCCGTGCCAGCTCCGGCGCGTCGGGCAGAGGTGTGCCCGCGAGGAGGTCCGAGAACGCGGCCGACGGCAGGACCACGAGCCGCACGAGGTCGTCGCCGCGGGGCCCGAAGACCTGGACGTGGTCCTCGACCCGCCCGGCGAGCGCGGTGCGCACGCCGTCGTGGGTGCGCAGGGCGGCGGCGACGTCCGTGAGCCCGGGGTCCGGCTCCGACGTCACCCGCACGTCGGCGCCCACGGCGAGCCACGACGCGTCGACCTCGCCCCGCTGGACGGTCGCCACGAACGTCGCGCCGAGCACGACGAGGCTCGTCGCGAGCGTCAGCGCCAGGAACGGCAGCGCGGCACCGGCGCTGGCCTGCGCGCGGGCCGCGGCGAGGACGGGGACGGCGCGGCGCCACCCGGAGGTCCTCCTCACGGCGCCGCGCAGCAGCGGTGGCAGGGCGCGCAGCAGCAGCGCGGCGCCCGCGAGCGCCCCCAGGGTGGGAGCCAGCGCGAGGAGCGGGTCGCTCCTCGCGGCGCCGGTGTCGACGACCCCCCGGGTCCGGAGCGCCGCCAGGGCGCCGACCGCGAGGAGCACCACGGCGGCCTCGACCGCGAGGCGGGCCGCACGGCGGTCACCGGCAGCGGCGGCGCGCTCGGTGCGGTTCCCCGCGCCCCGTCGTCCGCCGGTGCTCGCGCCCGCGTGCCGGACCGCCAGGGCCGGCGGGGCCAGGGCGGCCACGACGACGACCGGGGCGAGCCAGGGCCACGCGACCGGACCGGGGACCAGGAGCGCGGCGAGGCCGGCACCGGCACCGCACCCGACGGCCGCGACGGTCACCGACTCCACGCCGAGCTCGAGGCCGATCGCCGGCAGCGACGCGCCCCGGGCGCGGTAGGTCGCGAGCACCGTCGCGCGCCGGCGCACCAGCAGGGCGGCCGCGACGAGCAGGGTGAGCAGCGTGACGGCGAGCACCCCGGCGAGGAGCACGGAGCTCTGGGCGACCGCGGCGCGGAACCGGGCACGGGCGTCGAGCAGCACGGTGTCCAGGGTCGTCGTGACCGTGGTGCGCGACGCGCCGCCGGGGACCGGCTCGTCGGCTGCGGCGCGCAGCCCGGCGACCTCGGCCGCGACGGTGGCGACGTCGGCCTGCGCGAGGGAGTCGGGGTCGGGTGCGAACGTGACGACCCGCGACGTCGTGCCCGGTGGCATGGCGAGCACGGCGGCGGGCAGCGACGCGTCGGAGAGCAGCCCGGTGAGCTGGGTCTGCCGGGTGAGGAACGTGCCGACGGTGCGGGGCTCGAGCAGCCCGGGGACGGTCGACCAGACGGGATCGGTGGGGGACCCGGCCCGGAAGATCCCGCTCACCGTGGCGTCGAGGACGACCGACGCGTTCTCGTTGCGTGTGGTGAGCGTGTCGCCCACGTCGACGCCGAGCGCCGCGGCCACGTCCTGCGACAGGCCCACCTCGACGGGCACGGGGGCGCCGACGGGCCACGCGCGTGCCTCCTGCGGGGAGAGGGTCGCACCGGCGGGCCGCCCCCGGACCCAGGTGACCGCGGGCGCGCCGGCACGGTCGACGAACGCGGTGCGCAGCACGGGACGGTCGAGGTCGGTCCCGGGTCCCACCACCAGCAGCGGGAGGGTGGCGACGGTGGTGACGGGCTCGGCGAGGACCGCGTCGAGGGCCGGGGCGAGGCTCGCGTGCACGAGCTGCGTCGCCTCCCGCGTGCGGGCGGCCAGGTCGACGTGCAGGGTGCGCTGCCCGCCGGGGTCGGCGTCGAACGCCCGGCGCAGGGTGACGTCGGCGGCCGGGCCCGCCGCGCGCACGGCGTACCGCAGCGACGCGTCGCCGGTGGCCGCGACGAGGCGCGGCGTCGCGGTGGCGAGGAAGGCGGCGAGGGCGACGACCAGCGTCGTCAGGACGAGCGGCCACCGGTCGGCACGCGCCCGGCCGAGGACGCCCGCGGTGCTCGTCCCCGCTTGTCGACGCGGTCGCCGGTCCGTGCGCCGGTGCGCGCCGTGCCGGTTCACGCCCCACCCTCCATGCGCAGGTGGTGCACGGTGGCGCGGCGCGCGAGCCGCGCGGCCACCGGCACGACGACGAGCGCGCACGCGGCGACGAGGACGGCGAGCAGGGACGCCTGCGCCGGCCACGACCACACCGCGACGGCCGCCGGGACGGGCGCGCGGCCCGACGGTGCGACGACGAGGAGCGGCCCGACGGTGAGCGCGGCGACCGCGCCGACCACACCGCCGGCGGCCACCACCAGGACGCTGACCGCCGCGTGCTCGACGAGCAGCGTCGCGACGACCGTGCGCCGCGGCACGCCCATGCCCTGCAGGCGCGCGACGTCGACGGTCCGCGCCTCGAGCGCTGCGGTGGTCTGCACGACGGTGCCGGCGACGGCGAGCACCCCGGCGGCCGCGACGAGCAGCCACAGGGCCACCTGCACGCCGATCCGCAGCGGGTCGTCCCGGAGCCGCGCGGCCACGGCGTCGCGCGTGACCGGGTCGCCGAGGCCCGCGGCGGTGATCGCCGCCGCGGTCGCCGGCACGTCGGCGGCTCCGACGACCCACCAGGTGTCGACCACGTCGGCCGTCGAGCCGTGCGCGACCGTCGCGCGGGACAGGGCGTCGTGGTCCGCGAGGATGCTCGCGCCGCGGGGCACCGCCGCCCGGGCGGGGGCCACGGCGGCGACGCGCGCGACGAGCGTCGTCGGGCCGACCTGCAGGCGCAGGGCGTCGCCGGGTGCGGCGGCGACCGCTGCGGCCAGCTCCCCGCTGAGCAGCACGGGCAGGTCACCGGGCGGTGCGAATCCCGCCAGGACGAGGCCGCCGTCGCCGGTGACCAGCGCTGCGACCACCAGCCCGACCCGCGCGGTGACGGTCACGCCGTCGACCGTCCGGCGCAGGGCGACGTCCCCGGGCGCCCGGAGGCGTTCGGCGCTGTCGGGTGCTACCACCGCCGACCAGCCGCCGTCGGGTGCGGCGGGCACGTCGGCCGGGGCCACGGTCACGGTGACGTCCAGGGGTGTCGACTCCGTGGGTAGCAGCAGGTAGTCGTCCCCCGACCCGAGGCGGACCCGCAGGTCGACGGCGACGACCTGCATGCCGCCTGCGGCCTCGTCGGCCGTCCCGGACGGCAGGGGCAGCGCCACCTCGTGCCCCGTCCCGTCGAGCGGCACCGCCGGGCCGTGGAGCGACTGCCGACCCCCGCCGGCGGTCTGGACGACCACGGTGGGCCGGACCGACAGGTCGGGAGCCGGCCGGCGGCCCACGTCCCCGAGCGTGCCCGTGATCGTCAGGACGACCTCGTCGGACCCGCGCGCGAGCCCGATCCCTGCGACCCGCGTGGCCGGGGCCAGCCCCGAGGTGAGGTCGGCCCACGTGGTGCCGCCCGGCAGCGGGCGGCGGGGCGTCGTCGCCTCGCGCGTCGTGTCGAGGGCGACCAGACGCGTCCCGGATGTCGCGGAGCCGACGTCGCCGGCCGCTCCGAGGGACACCTCGCGGTCGGTCACCGGGTGCACCTCGGCCCCCGTGAGCGCGGTCAGCGCGCGCGCCTGCCGCAGGGGCTGCCCCGCGGTGAGCCCTACCGCGAGCTCGGTGCCGACCTGCGCGTCGGCCTGGTCCTGCGCCGACGCGGACCACGTGTCGCCGAGCGACGTGCCGAAGGTCGCCGCAGCCGCGGCGAGGACGAGCAGCAGGGCGGCGCCCGTCGAGTGGCCGCGGCGCGCGACCTCCCAGGACGCCAGCGGGACGACGAGCCGACGGGACCGGTGCGCGCTGCGCTCCGCCCCGCGGGCCACCCACGGCACCACCCGCAGCGCGACGGCCGCGCCCGCCACCAGGCACAGCACGGGGACGGCGACGAGGACGGGGTCGGCGCCGCCGTCCGCCGCGAAGGGTCGACCTCGCAGCTGCAGGCACCCCACGGTCGCGAGGGCGACGAGGAGGAGCTCGACGCTCGTCCGTGCCACCCGGCCGCGCCGGCTCCGCGGGCCGGCGTGCCGGTGGTCGGCCGGACGCACGGCCGGGACGACCAGGACGACGGCCAGGGCGAGGGCACCGACCACGACGGTGGCCACGAGCGTCGGGGTGACGCCGACGCTGCTGGTCAGGCCGGCGTCGGCGACCGGCGGCAGCCGGGTGAGCCACCGGAACAGGGCACTCGCGAGCGGGACGGCGACACCGGCGGCGACCAGGGCGAGCACGAGGCTCTCGGCGGCCGCGAGCCCGAGGAGCTGGGAGCGGGCGGCGCCGCGTGCGTCGAGCAGCCGCAGCTCGGCGTCGCGCCGGACGGCCACCAGCCGGCCCGCGAGCGCCAGGGCCGCGGCCGCGAGCGCCGTGAGCAGCAGGGCCACGGCCACGATGGCCGACGTCGTGACCCGCGCCTGCGTCCGGGCGGCGGCGATGGTCCGTGCCAGCTCCGTGCGGACGCGCAGCGGGGAGACCTCGTCCCCGAGGACGGCGCGCAGGTCGGCCCGCAGGTCCGTGACGGCCCGCCCGACGGCGACCTGGTCGGCCGCACCGAGCCCCGCGAGCTGCGGGCGGGCCACGAGCGAGACACGGTCCGCCTGGACGGCGGACGTGGTGAGGGTCCGGGCTGCGGCGACGAACGGCCCGTAGGCGGTGACCGTGGCCGGCGCCCCCGCCGTCGGCAGCTCCCACGTCGCGTCGGAGCCGGCGCCGCGCAGGAGGTCGCGGTCCCAGGAGGAGCTGTCGTCCACGGTCGGCGTGAACGTCCCCACCACGGTGAGCCGTGCCGCGGCCGCGCCGGTGGCGGAGGCGGGCGCCGTCCCGTCGCGCCGCTCGTCGAGCACGAGCTCGCTGCCCGGGGCGAGGCCGAGACCGCGGGCGACCTCGACCGGGACGGCGACCTCGACCGGGCCCGCCGACGTCGGCCGGGGCCAGCGGCCGGCGACGAGCTCCGCGTGCGCGGTGAGGTCGTCGCCCTCGACGACGTAGCCGTGCGCGCCGCTCGTGCCCTCGACGACGAGCGGCCGTACCGCCGAGGTCAGCCAGGTCGACACGACGGGGCGCACCGGGGCGAGGGCGTCGGCGACGACCCGCGTCGCGTCGTCGACCACGGCACGGGCGTCCGCACCGCCGACGCGCAGCGTCACCTCGACCGCGACGTCGCGGGGCGCGGCGCGCTGCAGCGCCACGTCGAGCGCCTGCGACTGCCCGCTCGTCAGGAGCAGCGCGCACGTCCCGAGCAGCACGGCCCCCAGCACGACCACGGCGAGCACCGCGGCCAGCAGCGGGAGCTGCGTGGCGGCGCGCCGCACGACGAGGCGCATGTCTCCTCCGTTGCCGGACGCGGGGGACTCGCAGCCCGCGGCGCCGTCGCCGCGGTCCACCGGTACCGTACGCGTCCGCGGTGCGGAGTCGTCGCGGGGGGTCCTCGGCGACGACGACGGCGCGGGCCGCGCCGCTCAGGAACGCAGGATCTTCTCCATCGGGCGCCCCGCCGCGAGCTCGTCGACGAGCTTGTCGAGGTACCGGATCCGGCGCATCAGGGGGTCCTCGACGTCCTGCACGCGCACGCCGCACACGGAGCCGGTGATGAGGGTCGCGGCAGGATTCAGGTCGGCGGCGGCGAAGAACTCCTCGAACGTCGTGCCGGCCTCGACGTGCGCGCGCAGCGTGGCCTCGTCGAAGCCGGTGAGCCAGGTGATGATCTCGTCGACCTCGGCCCGGGTGCGTCCCTTGCGTTCCGCCTTCGCGACGTAGAGGGGGTGGACGGCCCCGAAGGCGGTGGTGAAGATCCGGCTCATCCCGCGAGCCTAGCCACCGGGTCGGGCACCACGGCGTCCGCAGCGGGACCGGCCAGGTCCGGCGCTGTCGGCTCAGGTCATCCGCAGGGTCGTGACGCACGTCGGGCTGCCGTCGGTGGTGCTGAAGGGCACGCTGCCGGTCCGGCCCTCGTGGGTGACCTCGATCGTCCCGTCGATGTCGGCCGGCAGCCAGAAGCCGACGAACCCGTTGGTGTACGTCGTCGTGCTCTTGTCGACGAGGACCTCGCCGTCGGCGTCGGTGATGAGCACGTCGACGGGCTCCTCGACGAGCTCGCCCTGGCAGGTGGCGAGGCTGTGGAAGAAGCACTCGTGCGTGCTGTCGACGTACGGCGCGATCGACACGTAGAAGACGTCGCCGTCGAGCGGCACGGCGACCTCGGTGGTGCCGTCGCCCACCAGGACCTCGTCCTGACGCACGGACGCCATGAGGTCGAGCGGACGGGGGTCGGTGGACGCGTCGAGCCGCTCGACGATCTCCGTGCCGGTGAGCCCGTCGAGACCGAGGGCGGCCAGGACGTCGCCGTCGGGTGGGGCGGGTGCGTCGTCCGGTGCGGTGGTGGCGCAGCCGACGAGCAGGGCGAGGGCGGCGACGAGGGCGGCCCCGGGCAGGGTACGTGTGCGCATGCCCCATCATGTGCCGGGTCGGCACCGCTGGTCGGGGGGCGAGGGTCCCGTCGGCCATGAAGGTTCGATGAAGCCTGCTCGCGGGCGCTGCAGTCCCTCAGGGCTGCGGCACCGACGCGACGTACAGGGTGCTGGTGGCGACCCCGGTCCGCGAGGCGTCCGGGAAGGTGACGACGTGGGCGGCGGCGTCGGGCAGGGCGGCCCGCAGTCGCGCGAGGTAGTCGTCGTCGGGCGCGTCGTCGGACCAGAGCGCGAACACCCCGCCGGGTCGCAGCCGCGTGACGACCTTCGCGATGCCGTCGGACGTGTAGAACGGTGCGTGCCCCGGGTGGAGGAGGTGCCGGGGCGAGTGGTCGATGTCGACGACGAGCGCGTCGACGGGGAACAGGCCGTCCGCGTCGTCGGCGGGCCCGGTGACGCCGAGCACGAGGGCGAAGAAGTCGCCGAGCACGAGCCGGCACCGGGGGTCGCCGGCGACGTGAGGTCCGAGCGGGACGAGACCGTCGCGGTGCCACCCGATGACCGGTGCCAGCGCGTCGACCACGGCGAGGCTGCGCACGCGCTCGTCGTCCAGGACGGCGGCGGCGGTGTAGCCCAGCCCGAGGCCGCCGACGACGACGTCCAGCGGCCGGTCCGGGGCGTGCGCGAGGGCCGTGCGCGCCAGCTCGGTCTCGGACGTCGTGAACATGCTGGACATCAGGTAGTCGTCGTCGAGCTTGACCTCGAACACGTCCTCGCCCGTCCGCGGGTCGATCCGGCGGCGCAGGCTGACCGCGCCGATCGGGGTCTGCTGGTGGTCGATCTCCTCGAAGCGCGGGCGTCCCATGGGGGCCACTGTGCACCACCCTGGTGCCGGAGGGCGGACTCGACCCTCACGTCAGGGTACGGTGGTCCCGGTCGTCCACGCGGGCGCTGCCCCGGGCTGCCCACGGGTCCGACCGTGCGCGCCGCCGCGCCGACCCCCTGACCCTGCCGCCCAGCGGCTCGGGCGTGCGCGCCCTCGTGACGAACGGAACACCTGCGTGTCGACGACCGTGCCCACCACGCCCCACGTCCCCGAGGCTGCCGAGGTGTTCTCGGTGCGCGCCGCGCTGCGATCGCCCCGCCGCCTGCGCACCGAGGTCCTCGCCGGCCTCGTCGTGGCCCTCGCGCTCATCCCCGAGGCCATCTCGTTCTCCATCATCGCCGGGGTCGACCCCCGGGTCGGGTTGTTCGCCTCGTTCACCATGGCCGTGTCCATCGCGTTCCTCGGCGGCCGGCCCGCGATGATCTCTGCCGCGACCGGGGCCATCGCGCTCGTCGTGGCGCCGCTCTCGCGCGAGCACGGCCTGGACCACCTCCTGGCCGCGGTGATCCTCGGAGGCGTCCTGCAGGTGGTGCTCGGGCTCGTCGGGGTCGCGCGGCTCATGCGGTTCATCCCGCGCTCGGTGATGGTCGGGTTCGTCAACGCGCTGGCCATCCTCATCTTCCTGGCCCAGCTCCCGCACCTGACCGGCGTGTCGTGGGTGGTCTACGTCCTGGTCGCCGTCGCCCTGGCCGTCATGGTGCTGCTGCCCCGGTGGACGACCGTCGTGCCGGCACCGCTCGTCGCCATCGTCCTCCTCACGGCCTTCACGATGGTCACCGCCCTGGCCGTGCCCACCGTGGGCGACGAGGGCGAGCTGCCGCGCTCCCTGCCGTCCCTGCTGGTCCCGGACGTGCCGTTCACGGTCGAGACCCTGCGCATCGTCGCCCCGTACGCCGTGACCATCGCCCTCGTCGGCCTCCTCGAGTCGCTCCTGACGGCCAAGCTGGTCGACGACGTCACCGACACCCACTCGAACAAGACCCGCGAGAGCTGGGGTCAGGGCGTGTCGCAGATCATCACCGGGTTCTTCGGCGGCATGGGCGGCTGCGCGATGATCGGGCAGACGATGATCAACGTGAAGGCGTCGGGTGCGCGCACCCGGATCTCGACGTTCCTCGCCGGCGTGTTCCTGCTGGCCCTGGTCGTCGGCGCCGGTGACCTGGTCGCACAGATCCCCATGGCCGCGCTCGTCGCCGTCATGGTCGTCGTGGCGGTCTCGACGTTCGACTGGCACTCGCTGCGCACGCTGCGTCGCATGCCCCGCAGCGAGTCCGTCGTCATGCTGACGACGGTCGGCATCACCGTCGCCACGCACAACCTCGCGTACGGGGTCCTCGCGGGCGTGCTCGTCGCGATGGTGGCCTTCGCCCGGCGGGTCGCGCACCTCACCCAGGTCGTGCGTCTCGACGACAGCGACGAGGACGGCGAAGCCGTCTACGCGGTCGTCGGGGAGCTGTTCTTCGCCTCGTCGAACGACCTGGTGTACCAGTTCGACTACGCGGGCGACCCGCCCCGCGTGGTCATCGACATGGCCGGTGCGCACATCTGGGACGCGTCGACCGTGGCGACCCTCGACGCGATCCGCACCAGGTACGCCCAGAAGGGCAAGGAGGTCGAGATCATCAACCTCGACGACGACAGCGCCCGCCGGCACGAGCACCTCGCCGGGCAGCTCGGCCAGGGGCACTGACGACGCGCCCGCTCCCGAGGGACGACGAAGGGCTCCGTGACCACGTCACGGAGCCCTTCGTCGTCGGGTCTCAGGCCTCGACGGTCACCGCGACGACGACCGGCTGCGGGCCACCACGGCGCCGCAGCACGCGCTCGGCCGCCCGGCGCACCAGGGCGTCGAGGGCGTCGGCGTCGGTGAACGTGGCCGCCGGCGCCTGGGACAGCGCCTGCCGGATCGCCTTGTCGACCGCGCCCTGGGCGTCGGCGGCGTGCGCGACGCCCGTGGAGAGCAGCTCGACCGGCTCGGCGAGGGTCGCGGCGTCGGAGTCGACGACCGCGACGACCGTCACCACGCCCCCGTCGCGCAGCTCGCGGCGCTGCGCGAGCAGGCGCTCGTCGGTGCGACCGACGACGCCGTCCTCGACGTACACCTCGGCCGCGGCCACGCGTCCGACCACCTTGGCCGTGCCGTCCACGAGGTCGATGACGTCACCGTCGTGCGCCACGAGGACGTTCTCCGGTGCCATGCCCGTGCGCAGGGCCAGGTCCGCGTTCGCACGCAGGTGCTTGGCCTCGCCGTGGATGGGCAGGACGTTGCGGGGGCGCAGCATGTTGTAGAGGTAGACGAGCTCACCGGCGCTCGCGTGGCCGGAGACGTGGACGCGGGCGTTGCCCTTGTGCACGACGCGGGCGCCGCGGTCCGTCAGCCGGTTGATGACGCGGTAGATCGCCGTCTCGTTGCCGGGGATGAGCGAGGAGGCCAGCAGGACCGTGTCGCCCTCCCCGACCTCGATCTGGTGCTCGCCGCGGGCCATGCGCGACAGCGCGGCGAGCGGCTCGCCCTGGGACCCGGTGCACACGTACGCCACCTTGTGGTCGGGCATGCGCTCGAGCTGCTTGGGGTCCACGACGACGCCGTCGGGGATCGTGAGGTAGCCGAGGTCCTGCGCGATCTTCATGTTGCGCACCATCGACCGGCCGACGAACCCCACCTTGCGGCCGTGCTCGACGGCGGCGTCGACCACCTGCTGGATGCGGTGGACGTGGCTGGCGAAGCTCGAGACGACCACGCGGCGCTTCGTCGTGGCGAACACCTCGCCGATCGCGGGCGTCAGGTCGCGCTCGGAGATCGTGAAGCCCGGCACCTCGGCGTTCGTGGAGTCGACGAGGAACATGTCGATGCCCTCGTCGGAGAGGCGGGCCAGGTGCCGCAGGTCCGTCAGGCGCCCGTCGAGCGGGAACTGGTCCATCTTGAAGTCGCCGGTGTTGACGAGCATGCCGGCCTGCGTGCGCACCGCGACGGCCAGGCCGTCGGGGATCGAGTGGTTGACGGCGACGAACTCGAGGTCGAAGGCGCCGATCGTCAGGCGGTCGCCGGCGGCGACCTCGACGGTGGCGGGCGTCAGCCGGTGCTCGACCAGCTTGGCGGTGACGAAGGCGAGCGTCAGGCGCGAGCCGAGGACCGGGATGTCCGTCCGCTCGCGCAGCAGGTACGGGACCCCGCCGATGTGGTCCTCGTGCCCGTGCGTGAGCACGATCGCGTCGATGTCCTGCCAGCGGTCGGCGAGCGAGCTGAAGTCGGGCAGGATCACGTCGACGCCCGGGTGGTCCTCCTCGGGGAAGAGCACGCCGCAGTCGATGACGAGCAGGCGGCCCGCGTGCTCTAGGACGGTCATGTTCCGTCCGATCTCGCCCAGTCCGCCCAACGGCGTGACGCGCAGGCCGCGCTTGGGCAGCGCGGGGAGCCGGCCCTGTGGTGTTCGGTTCATGGTTCTCCTCTGGACAGCGGTGGCCGACACGGCCACGGAAGGTCGGGGCGCGGGTGTCGCGCAGGACGGGACGGCGCGGTCAGGCGGCGCCGACGAGCAGCTCGGGCAGGGCGAGTCCGGGGCGGTCGCGGCGCAGCGCCTGCAGGACCCAACGGTCGCGCATCAGCGCGAGTCGCGCACCGTCGGCGCGCGTGACGACCTCGACACCCCGGGCTCCGGCCAGCGCGGCGACGTCCGCGTCGGTGGCGAGCCGGGCGAGCCCGTAGGACAACGGCTGCGTGCGCACGGGGGCACCGAACTCGTGCTCCATGCGGAAGGCGACGACCTCGAACTGCAGGGGCCCGACCGCACCGAGGATCGGCTCGCCGTCGCCGCGGTCCGGTGAGACCAGCAGCTGCACGACGCCCTCGTGGGCGAGCTGGGCGATCCCCTTGCGGAACTGCTTGGCGCGGCCGGGGTCGGCGGGACGTGCGGTGACGAAGTGCTCGGGCGGGAACGCGGGCATCGGGGGGAACACCGCGGGCGGGCCCTGGGGGTCGTACAGGGTGTCGCCGACCGCGAGGGCGGTGGCGTTGACCAGGCCGACGACGTCGCCGGGGTACGCGGTCTCGACGATCTCGCGGTCGCGACCGAAGACGGTGGCGGCGTGCTTGGTGGCGAACGAGCGGCCGGTCTGGGCGTGGACGACGGGCATGCCCCGCTCGAAGGTCCCCGACACGACGCGGATGAACGCGACCTGGTCGCGGTGCTGGCGGTCCATGCCGGCCTGCACCTTGAACACGACGGCGCTGAACGGGGCGTCGACGTCACGGGCACGCCCGTCGGTGGTGACCCGGGGCCCGGGTGCGGGTGCGAACCGGCGGACGGCCTCCAGCAGCCCGCGGACACCGATGTTGGTCAGGGCGACGCCGAACAGCAGGGGAGTGGTGCGTCCGGCGAGGAACGACTCGACGTCCGGTGCGGGCAGCAGCCCGGCCTGGTCGACGGCGTCGGTCACGTCGTCACCGAGCTCGCGGGCGGCGTCGTCCGGCGTGAGGTGCCGCTCCTCGGCGAGCGTGGCACCACCGGGTGCGCGGTGGTAGGTCGTCACGTCGCCGGTGCGCGGGTCCAGCAGGCCACGCAGGCGGCCCGCCTCGCCCACGGGCCACGTCACCGGTGCCGCGACGAGGCCGATGCGCTGCTCGAGCTCGTCGCAGAGCTCCAGGGCGTCCTTGCCCGGACGGTCCCACTTGTTGACGAAGGTCAGCACGGGCACACCGCGCGTGCGGCACACCTCGAAGAGCTTGAGGGTCTGCGGCTCGAGGCCCTTGGCGGCGTCGAGCAGCATGACGGCGCAGTCGACCGCCGTGAGCACCCGGTAGGTGTCCTCGGAGAAGTCGGCGTGCCCGGGGGTGTCGAGGAGGTTGATCACCGTGTCCTCGAACTGCAGCTGCAGGGCGGCGGACGAGATCGAGATCCCGCGCTTCTGCTCGATCTCCTGCCAGTCCGAGACGACCCCGCCGCGGCCGGCCTTGCCGTGCACCGCGCCGGCGCGCGAGATGGCGTGCGCGTGCAGCGCGAGCGCCTCGGTGAGCGTCGACTTGCCGGCGTCGGGGTGGGAGATGACGGCGATGCTGCGGCGGGGTGCCGGCGTGTCGCCGTGGTGGTCGGTCGTCGAGGTCACGCTGGCGACCCACCCCCGTGGCGGGCGTGCTCGGTGCGCAGCTCCCCGGCGAAGGCCTCGGCGTTGGCGAGCTGCTGCCGCAGGCTCGCGCAGCGCTCCTCGACGGCCAGCCGGAACATCTCGAGACGGTCGACCAGCGGTGCGCGCTCGGGCTCCGGCGTCGCGGTGTCCGTGAGGGCGTCGATCGTCTGCAGCAGCTCGCGCATCTCCTCGAGGGAGAAGTCCAGCGGCTTCATGCGGCGGACCAGCTGCAGGCGGGCGATGTCGGCCTCGGAGTACAGCCGGAACCCGCCCTGCGAGCGCGCCGAGGGGACGACGAGACCGACCTCCTCGTAGTACCGGATGGTGCGCAGGGACAGCCGGGTGCGCTCGGCGACCTCACCGATCTGCTTGTGGTCGACCCTCACGCGCTCACCTCCGGCAGTCATCCCGCCAACTCTACCGGCGCGGGAGAGTGCCGCAGGACGCCACCGGGGTCCTGCGGGCCGCAGCCTCAGGGGGCGCTCGGTGTCGTCACCGGCGTGACGCCGAGCGACTCCAGGAGTCCGAGCACGCGGGTGCGGATCTCGTCGCGGATCGGCCGGACGGCCTCGATGCCCTGGCCGGCCGGGTCGTCGAGCTTCCAGTCCTCGTAGCGCTTACCAGGGTAGAACGGGCACGCGTCGCCGCACCCCATGGTGATGACGACGTCGGACGCCTGGACGGCCTCGTCGGTGAGGACCTGGGGGACCTCGGCCCGGATGTCGATGCCCTCCTCGAGCATCGCCGCGACCGCCGTCGGGTTGATCTGCTCGGCCGGCATCGACCCGGCGGAGCGGACCTCGACGGCGCCGCCGGACAGGTGGCGCAGGTAGCCGGCCGCCATCTGCGAACGGCCGGCGTTGTGCACGCACACGAACAGGGCGCTGGGCGTCGTGGACGTCATGGTGGGTCCTCGTCTCATCGGTGTCGGTCGGTGGGTCGGTCGCAGGGGTCAGTCGGCCGGCAGCAGGTCGGCCACCAGGGCGCGGACCCGTCGGTCGAGCTCGTCACGGATCGCGGCGACGCCCTCGGGGGAGGCGAGCGCGGGGTCGCCGACCGCCCAGTCCTCGTACCGCGTGCCGGGCAGCACCGGGCAGGTGTCGCCGCAGCCCATGGTCACCACGACGTCGGCGGCGCGCACGGCGTCGTCGGTCAACGGCTTGGGGAAGGCCGAGTCGTCCGCACCGAGCGCGGCGAGCGCGGGCATGACGCCCGTGTGCACGGCGGCAGCGGGTGCCGAGCCCGCGGAGCGCACGACGACCCGGTCGCCCGCGTGGTGGCGCAGCAGCGCGGCGGCCAGCTGGGAGCGGCCCGCGTTGGCCACGCAGACGAACAGCACGTGGGGGCGGGTGTCACCGGCCGGCCGGGCGCGGTCGGTCAGCCGCTGCCGGGCGAATCGCTCGGCGTTGACCACGAGGTGCGCGCCGACGGTGGCCGTGCGGGCGAGGGACGCGTACGACTCGCGCACCAGGAGCTGCACGGTCGGCGCGGAGGCGTCGGGGAACTCGGCGGTGAGCCGGGCGGCGACCCGGTCGAGCACCGCGTCCGTGTCCCGCAGCCCTGTCCCGGCGTCGCGCGCGGGCTCGACGGCGGCGGGGGCGAACGAGTCCAGCAGCGTGGCGACGGCGCCGCGCACCTGCGGTGCGAGGCGGTAGTACACCCAGGTCGCGCGCCGCTCGGACGTCAGCACGCCGACGTCCTTGAGGACCTTGAGGTGGTGCGAGACCGTGGGCTGGGAGACGTCGGCGAGGGTGGCGATGTCGCACACGCACGCCTCGCCGGTCGGGCTGGCGGTGATCAGCGACACCACGCGCAGGCGCAGCGGGTCGGCGAGCGCCTTGAGCACGGCGGCGAGCCGGTCGGCGGCGTCCGTGCCCATCGCGAGCACGTGCGGTGCCGGGGTGCACCCGTCGTCGAGGACCGCCGGCCGCGGCGAGGTGGTGGTCACGGGGCGGTCCGCGGGGTGACCGACTCGGCGTAGGGGTCGGTCGCGAACCAGCGCCGCGCCACCCACAGCGAGACGTACACGAGGCCCACGAGCACGGGGACCTCGATCAGCGGTCCGACCACGCCGGCCAGCGCCTGCCCGGACGTCGCGCCGAACGTGCCGATCGCGACGGCGATCGCGAGCTCGAAGTTGTTGCCGGCCGCCGTGAACGCCAGCGTCGTCGACCGCGCGTAGCCCAGGCCGAGGGCCTTGCCGGAGGCGATCCCGACCCCCCACATGACCGCGAAGTACGCGAGCAGGGGCAGGGCGATGCGGGCCACGTCCAGGGGGTTGCGCGTGACGGCGTCCCCCTGCAGGGCGAAGAGCAGGACGATCGTGAAGAGCAGGCCGTAGAGGGCCCACGGTGCGACGCGGGGCACGAAGCGTGCCTCGTACCAGTCGCGTCCCCGGCTGCGCTCGCCGATGCGGCGGGACGCGAACCCCGCGGCGAGCGGGACGCCCAGGAAGACGAGCACGTTGACCGCGATCTGCCCGACCGAGACGTCGAGGCCCTGGGTGTCCAGGCCGAGCCAGCCCGGCAGGACGGTGAGGTAGAACCACCCGAGCAGCGAGAACGCGACGACCTGGAAGACCGAGTTGACGGCGACGAGCACTGCGGCGGCCTCGCGGTCCCCGCAGGCGAGGTCGTTCCAGATGACGACCATCGCGATGCAGCGGGCCAGGCCCACGATGATCAGGCCGGTCCGGTACTCCGGCAGGTCGGGCAGGAAGACCCACGCGAGGGTGAACATGAGCGCGGGGCCGACCAGCCAGTTCAGCGCCAGGGAGCTGACCAGCAGCCGCTTGTCGCCCGTGACGGCGCTGACGCGGTCGTACCTGACCTTCGCCAGCACCGGGTACATCATCACGAGCAGGCCGAGCCCGATGGGGACCGAGACCCCGCCGACCTCGAGGTGCGCGAGCAGGTCGGCGAGCGCCGGGACGAACCGGCCGAGCGCGAGACCCGCCACCATGGCCAGCCCGATCCAGGCGGGCAGCCACCGGTCCAGGGTGGACAGGCGGCCCGCCCTGGCGGGCGCGGGCGGGTGGTCGACGGCTGGCTGTATCGGCACGTGTCGATATTGACGGATGTCGAAGTAGCGGTCAAGCCGGTGGTGCGTCAGCGACGGGCGCCGGCGGACCGACGCGCAGCAGGTGCGTCTCGAGGCGGTAGCCCACGCCCCGCAGCGTCGAGATCGCCGGCCCCGCGCCCGCGGCCGTGAGCTTGCGCCGCAGGCGGGTGACGGTGGCGGCCATCGCCCCGTCCGGGTCCCCGACCGAGGGCCACAGCGCCGCGGTCAGCGCGCTGCGGCTGACGACGCGGTCCGCCCGTGCGGCCAGCAGCGCAAGCGTGCGGAACTCGATCGTCGTCAGGTCCAGCGCACGGCCGGTCAGCCGCGCCTGGTAGCCGTCCGGGTCGAGGACGAGGTCGGCGACCCGGATCGTGGGGGAGCCCGGTGCGGAGGCCGGCCAGTACGGGCGCAGCGCGACGAGCACCTCGTCCAGGTGGTAGGGCAGGCCCACCCCCGGGTGCGCGCCCGCGGCCACCGCGGTCCGCAGCACGTCCTCCTGGCCGGGTGACCAGGCCACGAGCACGGGGCAGCCGATCGCCTCGCGGACCACCGAGACGAAGCGGTCGGCGTCGCTCGGTGTCGTCGCCGACACCAGCACGACGTCCGGCCCGGTCGTGGCCAGGTGGACCAGCGCGGTCAGCTCGTCCTGGTGCACCGTCACGTCGAGGCCGCAGCCCCGCAGCGCCTCGACCACCGGGTCGTCGGCCGCGAGCGCGCGGTCCACGATGCCCAGCCGGCCCGGGACCGCGGCCCGCAACCACGCCCGCACCGTGTCGCTGCGGTACGCCGCACCCGTCCGATGCCGAGGCGACACCGTCGTCGTCATCCTCGTCCGCCCCCTGAGGTGCTCGTCGCTCCCGGACGCAGGCTCAGCCGAACCGGCCGGTGATGTAGTCCTCGGTCCGGCTGTCCGACGGGTTCTCGAAGATCTTCGACGTCAGGTCGAACTCGACCAGGACCCCGGTGCGGTCGCCCGACGTCTCGTCGACGTCCGCCGTGAAGAAGGCGGTCCTGTCGGCGATGCGCGCGGCCTGCTGCATGTTGTGGGTGACGATGACGATCGTGTACCGGTCGCGCAGCTCCACCATGAGCTCCTCGATGCGGAGCGTGGCGATCGGGTCCAGGGCCGAGCACGGCTCGTCCATGAGGATGACGTCGGGCTCGACCGCGATCGTGCGGGCGATGCACAGGCGCTGCTGCTGCCCGCCGGACAGGCCGTAGGCGCTCTGCTTGAGCTTGTCCTTGACCTCGTCCCACAGGGCGGCCCGGCGCAGGGTCTGCTCGACGAGGTCGTCCATCGAGTCGACGTCCATGCCGGTGACGCGCGGACCGTAGGCGACGTTGTCGTAGATCGACTTGGGGAACGGGTTCGGCTTCTGGAAGACCATGCCGATCCGCCGGCGCACCTCGATCGGGTCGACGCCCGGGCCGTAGATGTCCTGCCCCCAGTACTGGACCTTGCCGTCGACCCGTGCGCCGTCGACCAGGTCGTTCATGCGGTTGAGCGAGCGCAGGATCGTCGACTTGCCGCACCCGGAGGGGCCGATGAGCGCCGTGATCTCGTTGTGCCCGAAGGGGAGCGAGACGTCGCGCACCGCCACGAACCCGCCGTAGCGCACGTCGACGTCCACGCACTCCAGGACCGGGGTCGGGGCGTCCTTCGTGACCCGCTCCTCCCGCCACCGTGCGCTGGGCGCGGTGGTCGGGGCGGCGTGGGCCGGAGCCTCCTTGACGGAGGGCTCGAGGGTTCGGTCAGTGGGGTTCATGATGAGGGCTCCGGTCGAGAGGACGTCGGCGGGGAGGAGGACGTCACCAGCGCCGCTGGTAGCGGTTGCGGATGACGATCGCGAGGGCGTTCATCGCCAGGAGGATCCCGACGAGCAGCAGGGAGGCCGCCGCGGCGAGCTCGCGGAACTCCGCCTGCGGGTTGTTGGTCCACCCGAAGATCTGGATGGGCATGGTCGTGAAGCCGCTCAACAGGCCGTTGGGGTCGAACGAGACGAAGACCAGCGCACCGAGCAGCAGCAGCGGGGCGGCCTCGCCGAGCGCGCGGGACAGCGCGAGGATCGTCCCGGTGGAGATGCCGGGGATCGCCGCGGGCAGGGTGATGCGCCACGTCGTCTGCAGCCCCGTCGCCCCCAGCGCCAGCGAGCCCTGCCGGAGCTCGCGCGGGACGGCCCGCAGCGCCTCACGCGTCGAGATGATGACGACGGGCAGGATGAGCAGCGCGAGCGCGACGGCCCCGCCGATGACGATGTTCTTGTTGGCGACGCCCAGCAGCCCGAGGAAGCCGACGGCGAGCATGCCGTAGATGATCGAGGGGATCGCCGCGAGGTTCTGGATGTTGACCTCGACGAACCGGTTGAACCGGCTGTGCCGGTCGGCGAACTCCTCGAGGTGGACCGCGGCGGCGATGCCGAGCGGGATCGCCAGGACGGCGGTCGTGCCGATCACCCACAGGGAGCCGAGGATCGCCGGCCGGGCGCCGGCCTGCTGCGGTCGCGAGGACGGGAACTCGGTGAAGAGCCGCGAGTCGAGCCGTCCCGCGCCGTCGATGAACGTCGACACGATGAGGGTGAGCAGCGTCAGCAGCGCGATGAAGAGGCTCAGCCAGAGCGCGACGAGGAAGATCACCGAGCGCGGGTTGCGCTCGCGCGAGCGGCCGTCCGTGGCGAGCCGCTGGTGCGGCGTGGTCGTGGTCGTCGTCGTGGTGGTCATCAGTACTCCTGCCGGAAGCGCCGGACCAGCTGGATGGCCACGAGGTTCACGGCGAGCGTGAGCACGAACAGCAGGAGGCCGACGGCGAAGAGGGTGTTGTACTGCAGCGAGCCGATGCGGGAGTCCCCGAGGGCCATGCGGGCGATGAAGCCCGTCATGGTGGCGCCCTCCATCGTGGGGTCGGTCACCATCTGCGGACGTGCGCCGGCCGCGATCGCGACGATCATCGTCTCGCCGATGGCCCGGGAGATCCCGAGGACCACGGCGGCGACGATCCCGGACAGCGCGGCGGGCAGGACGACGCGCAGCGTCGTCTGCATGCGGTTCGCGCCCAGGGCCGCGGAGCCCTGCCGCAGCGCCTGCGGCACGGCCGTCATCGCGTCCTCCGAGAGGGACGCGATGGTGGGGATGATCATGAAGCCCATGACCAGGCCGGCCGCGAGGATCGAGAACGTCCCGACCTGGATCCCCAGGAGTCCGCGCAGCAGGACCGGGGCGACGAAGCTGAGGGCGAAGAACCCGAAGACGACGGTGGGCACGCCCGCGAGCAGCTCGAGGATCGGCTTGAGGGTGCGTCGCACCCCGGGCCGCGCGTACTCCGCGAGGTAGATGGCCGCGCCGAGGCCGAACGGGACGGCCACCAGCAGCGCGATGAACGTCGTCCACGCCGTCGCGGTCACCAGGGGCAGCACGCCGAACGACTTGTCGGCGAACTGCGGGGCCCAGCGCGTGCCGGTGAGGAAGTCGAGCACCGGGACCTCGCGGAAGAACGCGAGGGCCGGGCCGAGCAGCGAGATCACGATGCCGATCGTGATGACGACCGAGAGCGCGGCGGCGGCGCGCAGGATCCAGCGCACCACGGTCTCGAGCGGTCGGGGTCGGCCCGTCAGGGAGGGCGCCCCCGGCAGGGGCGGCGTGGTGGCCGCCCCTGCCGGAGTCGTGCGCAGCGTCGTCATGGTGAGAGTCCTGGGACTCGTCAGCCGACGAGGGAGGCGAGCTCGTCCTGCGCGGTCTTCGCCTGCTCCTCGGTGAGGTCGATGAACAGGGCGTCGGCCGCGATCTGCTCCTCGTTCTCCAGGTAGAAGTCGACGAACGCCCGCAGCGCCGCGTTCTCCGCGTACTTCGCGTTGTTGACGTAGATGAACAGCGGACGCCCCAGCGGCTCGTACGAGCCGTCCTGCACGGTCTCCGAGGTCGGCGACACGCAGCCGGCGCCGTTGTCGACCTCGAGGAGCTTGACCGAGTCGGCGTTCTCCTCGGCGTAGCTCAGGCCGAAGAAGCCCATCCCGCCGACGGCGCCGGAGACGCCCTGGACGGTGAGGTTGTCGTCCTCGGACGGCGTGTAGTCCGTGCGGACCGCGCCCTCCTCGCCGTTGACCGCGTCGGTGAAGTAGTCGAACGTGCCCGAGTCGGTGCCGGCGCCGTACAGCTCCAGCGGCTCGTCAGGGAACGAGGGGTCGACGTCGGCCCACGACATCACGGTGCCTTCGGACTCCGGGGACCAGATGGTGCCGAGCTGCTCGACCGTGATGCAGTCGATCCAGTCGTTCTCGGGGTTCACGACGACGGACAGGCCGTCGTTGGCGATGACGATCTCGGTGTACTCGACACCGTTCGCCTCGCACTCCGCGGCCTCCTCGTCCTTGATCGGACGGGAGGCGTCGGAGATGTCGGTCTCGTCGGCGCAGAAGCGCTTGAAGCCGCCGCCGGTGCCGGAGGTCGCGACGGTGACGTTCACGCCGGGCTCGACGTCGCGGAACAGGGTGGCGGCAGCCGAGCTCAGCGGCTCGACGGTCGAGGAGCCGTCGATGACGACCTGACCGCTCAGGCTTCCCCCGTCGCTCTCACCCGACGGCGCGGCGGACGTGTTGTCCTGGCCACCGCACGCGGCGAGCAGGAGAACGGCGCCGGTCGCCGTGAAGGCGGCCGCGGTGCGGTTCGCAAGTCTGAACACTGGTGTTCCCGTCTCGTGTCGGCCCCGGGCGGGCCGGGACCTCGTCATGTGGACAGGACAGAGAGAACGCGATCCGTCTGAACTCGAGGTGAACGGCGCCGGAACCGGCGCCGACGGCTGGAGCACGATCTGTGCGAGCGTCCGACATCGTGGACCTTCGTCCCGCGGTGCGGGGCGGGGGCCGTCCTACGTTGCCGGTGTGGTCGTCGCGGAGGACGTCGGGGCGGGTGTCGCGCTGCCCGGCGCCGGAGGGGCGGGCGCTCCGCGAGGCGAGGGGAGCGCGCCGTGAAGATCAAGATCCTCGGGCCCGGGTGCGGCGGCTGCCAGGCCCTGGAGCGCATGGTCGACGAGGCGCTGGCGACGCTCGGTCTCCCGGCGCAGGTGGTCCGGGTCACCGACTACGAGGTGATCGCGTCCTACGGGGTGCTGAGCACCCCGGGTCTGGTGGTCGACGACGAGGTCGTGCTCTGCGGGCGGGTGCCGACGGCCTCCCACGTGCGCGAGCTCCTGCAGGACCGCGCCCCCCGGCGCCGCTGACGACAGGCCTTGCGCCGCCGCTGAACGCTTGTTTAGTCTATGGAACATGCGTTCAAGCGAGTTGGCGGACCCGGGTCCCGACCCGGACCTCACCACGCGCGCGCGCATACGCGACGCCGCGGTCGTGCGCTACGCGCGCGAGGGCTTCCGGGTCGGGCTGCGCGTGATCGCCGAGGACGCCGGCGTGAGCGCGGCGCTGATCGTGCACCACTTCGGCTCCAAGGACGGGCTGCGGGCCGCGTGCGACGCGCACGTCCTGCGCCAGATCCGCGAGGCGAAGGAGCAGGCGCTCGTCACGGGCAGCGCCCAGGACCTGCTGCTGCAGCTGGCCGCCATGGACCGCTACGCGCCCCTCGTGGGGTACGCGCTGCGCAGCATGCAGGCGGGCGGTGAGCTCGCCCGGGAGTTCGTCGAGCACTTCGTCGCGGACGCCGAGGTCTACATCGCCGAGGCGGTCGCCGCCGGGTCGATGCGCCCGAGCCGGGACGAGAAGGCCCGCGCCCGCTACCTCACCCTGCAGGGCCTCGGCGCCCTGCTGCTCGAGATGACGCTGCACCCGCCGGACGACCCCACCGACGTGGAGGGGATCCTCCACCGGCACCGCGACCGGATGATGCTGCCCGCGATCGAGCTGTTCACGCACGGTCTCATGACCGACAACCGCATGCTCGAGGCCTACCTGCTCTACGTCGGCGACCCGCCGCAGGAGGACGGCGCTGACCGCAGCGCCTGACGGGCAGCCCGCCGCTGCCCGTCGTCGTCCACCCGTCGACCCCCTGCAGAGAGCGTGACGCCATGCCCAGCCCCACCAGCTCGTCCCCCGTCATCGAGGTCCGTGCCCTGACCAAGTCCTTCGGCGCCGTGCGCGCGCTGGACGAGCTCGACCTCACCGTGGCCCCCGGGGAGGTCCACGGGTTCCTCGGCCCCAACGGCGCCGGGAAGTCCACGACCATCCGGGTGCTGCTCGGCCTGCTGCGCGCCGACGCCGGGACGGCCCGGCTGCTCGGCGGCGACCCCTGGGCCGACGCGGTCGACCTCCACCGGCGCCTCGCGTACGTGCCCGGCGAGGTCAACCTGTGGCCCAAGCTCACCGGCGGCGAGGTCATCGACCTCCTCGCGAGCCTGCGCGGCCCGCTCGACCGCACCCGCAAGGCCGAGCTCCTCGAGCGCTTCGACCTCGACCCCACCAAGAAGACGCGGACGTACTCCAAGGGCAACCGGCAGAAGGTCGCCCTGGTCGCCGCGCTGGCCGGCGACGTCGAGCTGCTCGTGCTCGACGAGCCCACCTCGGGCCTGGACCCGCTGATGGAGCTCGCGTTCCAGGAGTGCGTCGCCGAGGCCGTCGGGCGCGGCACGACCGTCCTGCTCTCGAGCCACATCCTCGCCGAGGTCGAGAAGCTCTGCGACCGCGTCACGATCATCCGGGCCGGGCGGGCCGTGCAGAGCGGCACGCTGCGCGACCTGCGTCACCTGACCCGCAGCAACGTGCGGGTCACCACCGCGCTGCCGCCTGCCGCCCTCGACGGGATCGTGGGCGTGCACGACGTGGCGTCCGACGGCGGCCAGCTGACGTTCACCGTCGACGACGACGCGCTGTCGTCGGTCATGGCGGCGCTGGCCGCGGCCGGGATGAGCAACCTGGTCGTCACCCCGCCGACCCTCGAGGAGCTGTTCGTCCACCACTACGGCACCGCCGCCACGGACGACGCGGTGCCCACCGGTGGTGCACGGTGACGGCGCTCGCTCCGGCACGTGAGCCCCGCGCGCAGCGCGGCGCTCGATCGAGCACGCCGTGGGTCGGGACCGGCCGGCTCGTGGCCGTCGGCCTGCGTCGCGACCGTGTCCGGATCCCGGTGTGGGCGCTCGCCGTCGGTGGTCTGATCGCGTACTTCGGGGCCGCCATCCCCGTCGCCTACCCCGACGCGGCGGCGCTGCAGACCCGCGCCGAGATCATGAAGGAGCCGTCCGGGGCGTTCATGACCGGGCCGGGCTACGGGCTCGACGACTACACCTTCGGTGTCCTGCTCGCCAACGAGATGCTCGGCATGGTCGCCGTCGCGGTGGCGGTCATGTCGATCTTCCTCGTGGTGCGCCACACCCGGGCGGAGGAGGAGGCCGGGCGCGCCGACCTGGTGCGCGCGGGCGTCGTGGGTCGCGACGCCCCGCTGGCGGCGGCGCTGGTGCTCCTCGTGGTTGCGAACGCCGCGGTCGCGCTGGTGCTGCTCGGTGCGCTGCTCGCCAACGGACTCGCGCCGGTCGACTCCGGGGCCGTGGCCGCCGGCGTGGCCGTGGTCGGCCTGGTCTTCGGTGGTGTGGCCGCCGTGACGGCCCAGCTGAGCGAGCACGCGCGGACGGCCTCCGGCGCCGCCGGTGGCCTGCTCGGCCTCGCGTACGTGCTGCGCGGCGTCGGCGACGCCGCGCAGCAGGGCGGCAGCGCGCTGTCGTGGGCGTCCCCGATCGGGTGGGCGCAGCAGACCCGGGCCTTCGTCGACCTGCGCTGGTGGCCGCTGCTGCTCGGTGTCGCGCTGTGCGTGGTCCTGGTCGTGGCGGCGTTCGCGCTGACGGCGCGCCGTGACGTGGGGGCCGGTCTGGTCGCGGCGCGTCGGGGCCGTGCGGACGCCCGCCGCACGCTCCTGAGCCCGGTCGGGCTGACGTGGCGCACCGAGCGCGCGGCGATCGCCTGGTGGGGTGTCGGCCTGGGGGTGTTCGCCGTCCTCACCGGGTCCATGGCGCAGGGCATCGTCGACAGCTTCGAGGCCCAGCCGCAGCTCGCCGAGGTGTTCGGCGGGGCCTCCGCCGACGACGTCCTGGGCTCCACGCTCTCCGCGTTCCTCACGTTCTTCGCGATGGCGGTCGCTGTCTACGCGGTCGTCTCCGTCAACCGGCTGGGCCGGGAGGAGGACGAGGGGCGTACGGGTGTCGTCCTCGCCACGGCGGTGAGCCGACCGGCGTGGCTGCGCGGGTCGCTGCTGGTGACGGTCGTCGGGTCCGCGGCGCTCCTGCTCGTGTCGGGGCTGGGCCTCGGCGCCGGAGCGGCCGTGTCGGTGGGCGACCCGGGCCTGGCGGGCCCGTTCGCCGTCGGGAGCCTGGCCTACCTGCCGCTGGTGCTGTGCTTCGCCGGGCTCGCGGCGGTCGCGCACGGGTGGCGGGCCGGCACATGGTGGGTCTGGGCCCTGCTGGTGGCGTCGATCCTCGTGGGCCTGTACGGCCCGCTGTTCCGGCTGCCCGACGCCGTGCTGGACGCGGCACCGTTCGCGCTCGTGGCCCGGGTCCCGTCCGAGTCCGTCTCGGTGGGTGCGCTCGTCGCGACGGCGGCCACCGCGCTGGTGCTGGCCGCGGTGGCGACGGCGGGCCTCGGGCGGCGGGACGTCTCGTCCTGACCCCGGCTTCTCACCCCGGATGTTAGTCGCTAACATCCGGGGTGTGAGTCGATCCGCCGGCACCCGAGAACGGCTGCGCGCGGCCGCCCTCGAGCTGTTCGTCGCGCAGGGCTTCGACGCGACGACGGTCGACCAGGTCGCCGCAGCCGCCGGTGTCTCGCACATGACGTTCTTCCGGCACTTCGCCACCAAGGAGGACGTCGTCCTCGACGACCCGTACGACGAGGTGATCGCCGACGCGGTGCTCGCCCAGGACCGCGCCCTGCCGGCGCTCGAGCGGGTCCGGCGGGGGATCGCGGCCGCGTGGGCCGCGCTGCCGGAGCCGACGGAGGAGGAGACGCGGGCCCGCGTGCGGCTGATCGCCGGACACCGGGGGCTCATGGCCCGGGCGTGGCAGAACAACCAGCGCACCGGGGAGCTCGTCGTCACGGCGCTCGAGGACGACGGCGTGCCACCGCTCGAGGCCCGGGTGGCGACCAGCGCGTGCCTCTCGGCCCTGATGGAGGGGCTGCTGACGTGGGGGCGCCAGCCCGGCCCGTGCGAGCTCGGCCCGATCATCGCCCGGTCCCTGGCGTACCTGGCACCGGCTGGTCCGCCCCCCGAGGAGGCGTCGTGAGCGGCGGCGGCCCTGCCGGCGACGTCCTGCTGGACGTGCGCGCGGTGCGGCGCGCGTTCGCGGACGACCGCGCCGTGGACGGGATCGACCTCACCGTCAGGTCCGGCGAGATCCACGCGATCGTCGGCCTCAACGGCGCGGGCAAGTCCACGCTGATGCGGCTCGCGCTGGGGATGCTGCGGCCGGCTGCCGGGTCGGTGCACCTGCGGCTGCCCGGCACGGACGCCGTCGAGGCGTGGCACGCGCCCGCCGAGGTCTGGGCTGCCGTGGGGCACCTCGTCGAGACGCCGTTCGCGTACCCCGAGCTCACGGTGACCGAGATGGTCGTGGCGGCCGCCCGCCTGCGCGGCATGCCGGCGTCGGCGGCGGTGCCGGCAGCGCGTCGCGTGGTGGAGGCGCTCGAGCTGCAGCGCTGGGCGCACCGCGGCACCGGCACGCTGTCGATGGGCAACCGGCAACGCCTCGGCCTGGCCTGCGCGGCGGTCCACGCGCCGCGGCTGCTGGTCCTGGACGAGCCGTCGACGGCGCTCGACCCCGCCGGGGTCGTGCTCGTGCGCGCCTGGCTGCGCCGCACCCGGGACGCGGGATCGGGCGTCCTGGTCTCCAGCCACCACCTCGACGAGGTCGCCCGCACGGCCGACCGGATCACCGTCCTGCACCGCGGACGGGTCGTCGGCGGCCTCGCGCCCGAGGGCGTCGACCTGGAGCGGCAGTTCTTCGCGATGGTGCACGCCGCGGACGCTGCGGCGGCCTGCGACGCCTCGACGGGGAGCGGCGCGTGACCGGCGCCGCGTGGGACGTCGAGCTGCTCAAGCTGCGCCGGTCGTCGGTCGCGCGCACGTCCGCGCTCGCGCTCGTCCTGGGGACGTGCGCGCTGACCGCGGCGTTCACCGCCGTCGGCCTCGGCGACGGTGACAGCCAGATGGCGGTCAAGGTCCGTCCCATGCTGCAGGGCACCGGCTGGGAGGCGTACCTGGGCATGCTCGGGCAGATCCTGTCCGTCGGGGTGCTGCTCGCGGTGGGCGTCGTCGTGGCCTGGACCGTGGGGCGGGAGTTCACCGACGGCACCATCGCGAGCCTCCAGGCCCTGCCGACGCCCCCGGCGGCGATCGCGCGGGCCAAGCTGGCCACCGTCCTGCTCGGCGCGGTCCTGTGCGCGGTCGCGACCGTGGCGCTCGCCGTGGTGCTGGGCCTGCTCATCGGGCTCGGGCCGCCGGACGGCGCGGGCCTGCGCGCGGGGGGTCGTGCGCTCGTGGTGGCGCTCCTCATGGCGGTGCTGACGCTGCCCCTGGCGCTGGTCGCCAGCGTCCGGCGGGGCTACCTGCCGGGCGTCGGCGCCCTGCTCGGGATCGTGGTCGTCACCCAGGTCGCGACCGTGGCCGGCGCCGGGGCGTGGTTCCCGTGGGCGACGCCCGGGCTGTGGGCCGGGATGGGCGGCCAGGCGGCCGCCGACGCCGTCACGCCGCTGCAGCTGCTGCTACCCCTGCCGGTCGGCCTGCTCGGTGCGCTCGCCACGGTCCGCTGGTGGGCCACCGCCGAGCTGCGGTGAGCCTCACGGCTCGAAGCGGTACCCCACGCCCGGCTCGGTGAGCAGGTGCCGGGGCGCCGCGGGGAGCACCTCCAGCTTGCGGCGCAGCTGGGCGACGTAGACGCGCAGGTACGCCACCTCGTCCACGTACTGCGAGCCCCACACGTCGTGCAGCAGGTCACGCTGCGTGACGACGCGGCCGGGGAAGCGCAGCAGCGCCTCCAGCACACCCCACTCGGTCGGCGTGAGGTGCACCTGCTCGCCGTCCCGCTCGACGCGGCGCGCCGTCCGGTCGATCACCAGGTGGTCGGTGCGGAAGACGATGACGCGGTCCGCGGGGGAGGCGCGCCGCAGGGCCGCGCGCAGGCGGGCCAGGAGCTCGTCCATGCCGAACGGCTTGGTCACGTAGTCGTCGGCCCCGACGTCCAGGGCGCCGACCTTGTCGTGCTGGGCGTCCCGCGCGGACAGCACCAGGACGGGCAGGTCGGACTCGGCGCGCAGCGCGCGCACGACGTCGAGGCCGTCGACGTCGGGCAGGCCCAGGTCGACGATGGCCACGTCCGGCTGGAACGTGCGCGCGAGCACGAGCGCGTCGCCGCCGCGCCCGGTGGCGTGCACGTCGAACCCGTGCGCCGGCAGCGTGAGCCGCAGCGTGCTGACCAGGGCCTCGTCGTCCTCGACGAGGAGCAGCCGCGTCACGCCGCACCCAGCAGCACGGTCATGGTCAGCCCACCGCCCGGTGTCGTCGACGGCGTGAGCCGGGCACCCATCGCCTCGGTGAAGCCCTGGGCGATCGCCAGGCCGAGACCGACGTGGGAGCCCGCGTCCCGGTCGTCGAGCCGCTGGAACGCGACGAACACCTCGGCGCGGCGCTCCGGCGCGATCCCCGGGCCGTGGTCGACCACGTGCAGCGCGACCGTCGGTGACCCGCCCGACCCGTCCTCGTGCAGGTCGGCCCGCACCTCGACGCGGGTGCCGGGCGGGCTGAAGCGCACCGCGTTCTCCACGAGGTTCTCCACGACGCGCTCGAGCAGACCCGGGTCGGCCAGGACGAGGGGCAGGTCGTCGGCGACGAGGACGTCCACGCTCGACCGGTGCTCGTGCAGCACCGCGCGGGACACGACCTCGTCGAGCGCGACGGGCCGGACCTGCGCCGTCACCGCGTCGGACCGCAGCCGGGTCATGTCGAGCAGGTTCGCGACCAGCCGCGTCAGCCGGTCGGTCGACTCCTCGATCGTGGCGAGCAGCTGGGCGCGCGCGGGCTCGGGCCACGTGACGTCCCGCTGCCGCAGGCTGCTCACCGCGGCCTTCGTGCTCGCCAGCGGCGTGCGCAGGTCGTGCCCGACGGAGGCGAGCAGCGCCGCGCGCGTCCGGTCCTGCGCGGCCAGCTCGCGGGTGCGTGCCTCCTGGACGTCGAGCGCGTGCCGGTACCGCAGCCGGTCGCGGGCGGCGAGCTCGACCGTCGCCGCGACGACGACCGCGGCCGCCGCGAACACGACCAGCTCGATGAGCACGTCCTGCCGCTCGACCGCGAGGGTGTGGAACGGGGGCGTGAAGTACCAGTTGGCCAGGGTCACCGACGCGGCCGCGGCCACCAGGCCGGGCAGCAGCCCACCGACGGCCGACACGACGACGACGACCAGCAGGTGCACCAGCAGCACGCTGCCGAGCGCCACCTGCCCGCGGACCGTCAGCAGCGCCGCCGTCGTGAGCGGCAGGCCCACCACGACGAGCCCGAGGCCGGTCCACCGGCGGGTCGGCGTCACCCCGCCCCGGACGACGCCCAGTGCGGCGTCCCGCGAGTGGGTCCAGCTCGGCATGCCGCCCAGGCTCGCACACCCGGGGGCCGCGGACCGCGCGGGTGGACGCGCGTCCCGGCCGGCGGTCGCCAGGTTTCCTGATGAAATCTTGACGCCCCGAGACCGGTTCGTCCCTGCCGCGACCGCCGGGCGGAACCTACGCTCGGACGCCGCACCAGCCGATCCGGCGGTGCCGTGGGCCGCGGTCCGCGCGCGCGCAGACAAGGCACCCCCCGCCATGGCAGTGATCTTCGACGGCCTCCTCGCGTCCTCCGAGTCGCAGGGCGGCGGTCCGCGACGTTCGCGGCGGGCGCTGCGGAACCCGGGGCGCACCCTCGTCGCCGGCTTCGCCGGTGGCGTCCTCGTCGGGGCTGCGCTCCTCATGCTCCCCGTGGCGCGGGCAGGTGGCGGCAGCGCCGGACCCCTCGAGGCGCTGTTCACCGCGACGTCGGCGCTGTGCGTCACCGGTCTGGCGGTCGTCGACACCCCGACGTTCTGGTCGCCGTTCGGTCAGGCCGTCATCCTCGTCCTCATCCAGGCCGGCGGGTTCGGCATCATGACGCTCGCCTCGCTGCTCGGCCTGGTCATCACCCGACGGCTGGGTCTGGGCTCGCGGATGGTCGCGGCCGCGGAGACGAAGAGCGTCGGGCTGGGGGACGTGCGCACCGTGCTCCTCGGCGTCGCGCGCGTCAGCTTCGCCGTCGAGGCCGTGGTGGCGCTCGTCCTGACCGTGCGGTTCGCGACCACCTACGGCCACCCGGTCGGCCGGAGCCTGTGGCTCGGGGTCTTCCACTCCGTCTCGGCGTTCAACAACGCGGGCTTCGCGCTCTTCAGCGACAGCCTCGTCGGGTTCGCCACCGACCCCTGGGTCTGCGTGCCGGTCATGCTCGCCGTCGTCGTCGGTGGACTGGGCTTCCCCGTCGTCCTGGAGATCCTGCGCCAGCACCGCCGGCCGCGGCGCTGGAGCATCCACACCAAGCTCACGCTGGTGATGACCGGCATCCTGCTCGTCGGCGGCAGCGTGTTCATCACGGGTGCCGAGTGGGCGAACCCCCACACCCTGGGGGCGCTCGACCCCGCCGGCCGGGTGCTGGCGGGCGTCTTCCAGGCGGTGATGCCCCGCACCGCCGGGTTCAACAGCGTCGACACCGGGGCGCTGAACACCGGCACGCTGCTGGGCACCGACGTCCTCATGTTCATCGGCGGCGGCAGCGCCGGCACGGCCGGCGGGATCAAGGTCGGCACGTTCGCCGTGCTGCTCCTCGCGATCGTCGCCGAGCTGCGCGGCGATCCCGACGTCGACCTCTTCGACCGTCGCCTGATGGCGGGGACGATCCGGCAGGCGCTCGCGGTCGCCCTGCTGAGCGTCGCCGCCGTCGTGGTGTCGACCGTGGCCCTGTCCATGACGAGCCCGTACAGCCTCGACGAGGTCCTGTTCGAGGTGGTGTCCGCGTTCGCCACGGTGGGGCTGTCGACGGGCATCACCGCCGACCTCGCGGCGGGCCACCAGATCGTGCTCGTCGTGCTGATGTTCGCCGGCCGGCTCGGCCCGGTGACCCTGGCGTCCGCGCTCGTGCTGCGCGAGCGCGGCCGGTTCTTCCGCCGGCCCGAGGGTCGACCGCTCATCGGCTGAGCGTGCGGCGGCGTTCCCGCCCGGCGGGCCCTAACCTTTCCCTGCGCAGCCGACCCGGCACGGCGCCCGGCACGGACGAAGGTGGCTCATGGCAGGCGGTCTCGCGGCGCTCCTGGACGACATCGCGACGCTCGCGAGGCTCGCGGCCGCGTCGGTCGACGACGTGGGTGCGGCGGCGGGCCGGGCGAGCGCGAAGGCTGCCGGGGTCGTCATCGACGACACCGCGGTGACGCCGCGCTACGTGCAGGGCGTCACGGCCAACCGCGAGCTGCCGATGATCTGGAAGATCGCGCGCGGCTCGCTGCGCAACAAGCTGCTGTTCATCCTCCCGGCCGCGCTGCTGCTCAGCCAGTTCCTGCCGTGGCTGCTCACGCCGATCCTCATGGTCGGGGGCACGTACCTCGCGTTCGAGGGCGCCGAGAAGCTGTGGGAGGCGGTCAGCGGCACGCACCACGAGAAGCCGCAGGTCCCGGCACCCGAGCAGGGCCCGGAGGCGGAGAAGCGCATGGTCGGCGGTGCGATCCGCACCGACTTCATCCTGTCGGCCGAGATCATGGTGATCGCGCTCAACGAGGTCGCCGACGAGGACCTGGTGTCGCGCGCGATCATCCTCGTGGTCGTCGCCATCGCGATCACCGCCGTCGTCTACGGGATCGTCGCGCTCATCGTCAAGATGGACGACATCGGCCTGCGTCTCGCGCAGACCCGGCACGGGGCCACGGCCGCGCTCGGGCGGGGTCTGGTCGCTGCGATGCCCAAGGTGCTCGCGGTCCTGTCGACCGTGGGGATCGCGGCGATGCTCTGGGTCGGCGGGCACATCCTGCTCGTCGGCGTCGACGAGCTCGGCTGGCACGGCCTGTACGACGTCGTCCACCACCTCGAGGAGGCCGTGCACGGCGTCGCGGGCGTCGGCGGGTTCCTCGCGTGGCTCGTCAACACGCTGGCCTCGGCCCTGATCGGCCTGGTGGTCGGCGCGGTGGTCGTGCTCGTCATGCACCAGGTGCACAGGCGCCGCGGGCACGCCGCGGCGCACTGAGGGGCGCCGCGCCCGGCAGGTCAGTCCGTCGACGGCCCGAAGCGCTCGGCGCGGATCGCGCCCGCGTCGTGCCCGAGCACCAGCAGCATCCGCGTCATCGCCTCGACGAACCCGGTGGGCCCGCACACGTAGCAGACGGGCGCCAGGTCGGCCGGCCAGCCGTGGCGTGCGAGGTCGCGCAGCCCGATGCGGCCGACGGCACGCGGTGCGTCCGGTGGTGCCGCGCGCGTGAACCACACGTCAGCCTCGACGCCGTCGATGCGGGGACCGGTGAGCTCGTCGAGGAACATCGCGTCGGTCGGCATGCGCACCGAGTACAGGACGCGGAACGGCGTCCGGTCACCGGCCGCGCGGCGCGCGCGCACCATCGCGACCAGCGGCGTGACGCCCGACCCGCCGGCGAGGAGCAGCACGGGGGCACCGCCCGCGGCGCCCGGCTCCCAGACGAACCAGCCGCCCACCGGGCCGCGGACCTCGATGCCCGCGCCCACGGGCAGGTCGTCCACCAGGTAGGGCGAGACCTCCCCGCCCAGCACGCGCTGCACCGTGACCTGCACGTGCTGCGGGTGCGCCGGGTCGGTGGGGGCGCTCACCGAGTACGCGCGCGAGGCGGTGTAGCCGTCGTCGGCGGTCAGACGCAGGTCGACGTGCTGCCCGGCGCGGTGACCGGGCCAGCCGGGCACGTCGAGGACGAGGGTGCGGGCCGTGGCCGACTCGGGCCACGCGTCGACGACCGTGGCGCGGCGCCACCCGTGCGTGCTCGCGAAGCGGTCGCCAAGGCGCGCCACCGCCGGTCCGGTGCCGGCCGGGCCGGCGTCGGTCGTCGTCATGGCCGTCAGTCGCCCTGGTAGCGCTGCTCGCGCCACGGGTCGCCGTAGTCGTGGTACCCGTACCGCTCCCAGAACCCGCGCATGTCGTCGCGCAGCAGCGTGATCGAGCGCACCCACTTGGCCGACTTCCACAGGTACAGGTGCGGGACGAGCAGGCGCGCGGGCCCGCCGTGCAGCGGTTCGAGCGGGCGGCCGTCGTAGGTGTGCGCGATCCACGCCGTGCCGCCGAGCAGGTCCGCGACGGGCAGGTTGGTCGTGTACCCGCCGTAGCAGGTGACGTACGCGTACTGCGCGGCGGACGGCACGTCGGCGAGCAGCACGTCCAGGCTCACGCCGCCCCACCGGGTGCCGAACTTCGACCACCGGGTCACGCAGTGCAGGTCGACGAGCACGTCGTCCTGCGGCAGGGCCATGAGGTCGGCCCACGACCAGCGCCACGTCGCGTCGTCCTCGGTGCGGACCTCGAGCTGCCAGTGCGCGGTGTCGATGTTCGGCGTCGGCCCGGCGGACAGCACCGGGAAGTCGCGCACCTCGTACTGCCCGGGCGGCAGCGCGTTCCCGGAGGTCCGCGGGCGTCCGCGGAACCCGGGGGTGAGGGCCGGGTCGGTGCCCGGTGCGTCGCTCGGGGTCACGTGGCCCATGCAACACCGTGCGACGGCCGGCCCACCAGACCCTGCGGTGATCATCTCGTGGCAGGCTCGGACCATGACCCTCGGCAGTCCTGCGGCGCGCGGACGCAGCGCGCGATGAGCAAGCAGCGCAAGGAGCGGCTGGACGCGACCGCCTGGCTCGCGCGGTACCTCCTGGGTCCGGCGCAGGTCACCGACCCGCGGCGGCGGGGGCGTGCCTCCACCGACGCCGAGCGGGCGCGCGAGGGGGAGCTGCGCGGCGGGTTCGAGCGCGTGCGTGACGCCTCGGGGCGCGTGTACCTCGTGGCGTGGGACGGTCACCCCGGCACGCCCGACCCGACCAGCGGTGACCACGAGGGCGCCTGAGACGATTCGCCTCCTCCGCCCCCGGGGTCGACCAGTGAGCCCCGCCGTCGGTCCGGCCCTGGCGAGGCCGGGGACCGGGAGGTGACCAGGTCACGGGGCCACGAGCAGCAGGCGCCGGTCGGACACCCCCAGGTGGACCGTCTGGCCCCACGTCGCCGTCAGGCGGTCCGCCTCGAGCCCGTCGCCGAAGAGCACGAGCGCGTCGGACTCCGCGACGAGGGCGAGCTCCTGGCCCGCGGTGAGCAGCCCCGCGGTGCGTGCCGCGCCGGTGGTCGGCGAGGGCCAGGCCTCGCGCACGAACCAGGCGAGCGCGTCGTCGGCGGGGCCCGGCAGCGCCGGTGCGTCGGCGCGACCCCGGGCGAGCGAGGTCGCCCAGCCGGTCGACCCGGTCCCGGTGGTCACGACGACGCCCGACGACGACTGCCGCTCGTCCCCGTCCGGCGTGGTCAGCCGGTAGCGCGCGGACTGGTGGCCGGCGTGCCCGAGGTACACGTCGTTGAGGGCGTCGATCGAGGTCCCGTCGTCGAGTGCGCCGCGCACCAGGGCCTGGGGCTCCACGGCGACCGCCCCGCGCGCGACGTCCGCGAGGACTCCCGCGACCTGCCCGGCGCGGTGCCGCACGAGGACGCCGGCGTTGCGCCCGGGCTCGGGGTCGACCCCGACGACGAGCTGGTCGCGCAGGTACTTCGCGGTGTTGGCGACCAGGCCGTCCGGCCCGACGACGAGGCAGACGTCCCCGGGGTCGAACGCGAACCGGTGCAGGTCCCCGCGCTCGACGTCCCCGCGGCGCCAGTCCGCGGGGACGGCCGCGCGGACCTCGCGCAGCGTCTCGGTCAGCGCGTCGTGCCGCGCCTGCACCCCGGCCAGGTCGCGCCCGCGCGTGCGCAGGAAGAACTCGACCTGACCGCGGGTGCCGTGCCGGTCGACCAGCTCGTCGAGCTCGGAGCGGCGGTGCACGACGACCGCCCGGGGTGCGAGGGGCACGTCACTCACCCCGCCCGGCGGTCAGCGCGGTGAGCGCCCCGGTGAGCAGGTCGGGCGTGACGGTGAGCTGGCCGATCTCGGGCAGGTGCGCGGCGAGCTCGCGCAGCGCGACGGCGAGCAGCACGCCCTGGTCGACGTCGGCGAGCGCGGCCATGCGGGCCCGCTCGGCGGCGCCGTCGGCCTCGCCCTGCAGCCGGGTGGCCTGGGCGTCGGCCGTGGCCTGCAGGTGCCGGCGCTCGGCCGTGGCACGGGCCGCGATGAGCGCGGCGGCGGCGGCCTCGTCGGCGCGGACGCGGGCGTTGGTGCCCTCCTGCGCGACGAGCTGCTGCTCCCGGCTCGCGAGCTCGATGCGGTTGTTCAGCTCGTTCTCCGCGATCGCACGCTCGCGCTCGACGGCCAGCGCGCGCCGCTCGAACGTCGAGCGGTCGGCCTCGGCCTGGGCGCCCTCGCGCGCCGGGGTCTGCAGCGCGCGCTCGAGGTCGGCGTCGGCGCGCACCGAGCTGACGCGCGCCCCCAGCACGCGCAGCCCGGTGGCGGTGACGCGCTTGTCGGCGACGAGCGCGGCCGTGACCTGGTGGCGCAGGGGACCCGCGCCCGACGAGACCGCGTCGCGCAGCGTGCTGCCCGCCAGCGCGTCCATCACGTGCCCGGCGGCGAGCTCGCCGAGCAGCCGCCCGACCTGCTGCAGCGGGTCGGCGGTCCAGCGTCCGGTGGTGGGGTCGATGCTGAAGTCGAGCCGCTGTGCGACGACCTCAGGGTCCTCGAAGCGGTAGCTGACGGTGACCTGCGCGGTGACGTCCTGCAGGTCGGCCGTCCGGGCGTGCGCGACCAGCGGCAGCTCGCGGTCGTCGACGGGCACCTCCGACAGCACGGCCGTCAGGGGGCGGAACCAGAACGCCAGGCCGACGCCCGAGCGGCGCAGCCGGCCGCCGGTGAGCTGCATGACGTGGGCGGTGGGGGTCGAGCGCAGGTGCCGCACGACGGGGTAGCGGGTGATGGTGGCCATGTCGGCGCTCCTCGTGAGGGTGACGACGCTTATTCGCGTCAGGACGACGATAAAACCCTGTCTTGCTTCATGTCAATCTGACGAGATATCGTGGCGCCATGACGTCTCCTGGGTACGACCCGGCCGCCTACCCCCCGTTCGCGGTGACCGTGGACCTCGTCGTCCTCACGCTGCGCGGCGGCGTGCTCCACGTGCTGCTCGTCGAGCGCGGCGCGCAGCCGTGGCTCGGGCACTGGGCGCTGCCGGGCGGGTTCGTCCGCCCCGAGGAGAGCCTCGACGCCGCCGCCGCGCGCGAGCTCGCCGAGGAGACCGGGGTGCGCGACGTCCCGGGCCACCTCGAGCAGCTGGGCTCCTACGGCGACCCCGACCGCGACCCGCGCATGCGGGTCGTGTCCGTCGCCTACCTCGCCCTCGCACCCGACCTGCCCGAGCCGGTGGCCGGCACCGACGCGGCCCGCGCCGCCTGGGTCCCCGTCGCCGACGCGCAACGCCGGCCGCTCGCGTTCGACCACGACCGCCTGCTCGCCGACGGGCTCGAGCGTGCCCGCGCCAAGCTGGAGTACAGCCCGCTGGCCGCCGCGTTCTGCGGCCCCGAGCTCACCGTCGCGGACCTCCGGCAGGTCTACGAGGCCGTGTGGGGCCGGGCGCTGGACCCCCGCAACTTCCACCGCAAGGTCACCGGTGTGCCGGGCCTGCTGGTCGAGACGGGCCGCACGCGTTCCGAGGGTCGGGGCCGCCCGGCCACGCTCTACCGCCTGGGCGACGTCCGGACCCTCCACCCGCCGATCACCCGGGACTGACCACCGCCCGACCCCGCACCTCTGCGCGCGGGGTCGGGGCGGGCTGAGGTCGCCGGCGATCAGGTGGTCGGCGCTCAGATGAACAGCGTGGTCGCGGACCTCCCCGCCGCTCCCAGGAACGTGGCCACACCCCCGAGGTCGACGTCGTCGAGCAGCTCCTCGGCGGCGATGCCCAGCAGGTCCATCGTCATGGTGCAGGCCGTCAGCTGCGCCCCGCCCGCCTGCGCGGACGCGATGAGCTCGGGCAGCGTCGGCACCTGGTGGTCCTTCATGACCTTGCGGATCATCGCCGTACCCGCGCCGCCCATGTGCATCTGCGAGAGCCTCAGGTCGTCGGCACCGGACGGCATCATCGCGGCGAACGCCTTGTCCATCAGCGGGCGGGTGCGCACCGGAGCGTCGGGCCGGCGCAGCGCGTTGAGGCCCCAGAAGGTGAAGAACATCGACACCGGCTGGCCCATCGCGAGCGCGCCGTTGGCGATGATGAACGCCGCGAGCACCTTGTCGAGGTCGCCGCTGAACACGACGAACGACACGCCGTCCCGCGTGTCCGCTGCTGCCGTGGCGCGCGTCCCGCCCTTGCGGATCGTCGCGCGGTAGCCCGGTCCCTCCGGGACGATCTCGAGCAGCCGGTGCCCCTGCGCGGACGCCCACGCCGGTGCGTCGTGCGCGAAGCCCGGGTCGGAGACGTGCACGACGACGTCGTCGCCGGGGGACAGGCCCTCGACGGTCTGCGCGAGCCGCATGATCGGGCCCGGGCACGCCAGCCCGGTGCAGTCGAGGTCGACGACGGTGCCCGTGCCCGCGTCGACGGTGACGCGCTCGCGGGTCGCCGCGAGCAGGTCGGCCGCCGCGGCGTACGAGACCTCGGGGGCGACCGCCACGGCGCCCTCGCCCTCGACGTCGTGCCACGCGCGGTACGTCGTCGAGCCGCCGGACAGCGTCGCGACGTCCGTGAACCCCCGCTGCACGAGCGCGCGGTAGGCGAGGTAGGAGCGGAACCCGACCGCGCAGTACAGCCGCACCGGCTGGGCGGTGTCCCACGTGCCGCACGCCTCGCGCAGCGTCGGCAGCGGGACGTTCTCCGCGCCGGGCAGGTGCCAGATCGCGAACTCCTCCGGGGTGCGCACGTCCACGAGCCGCGCACCCTCGAGCGCGCCGGGTGCGTCCTGCGCGTACCAGAGCCGCAGGTCGCCGCGCACGGTGTTGGCCGCGACGAACCCGGCCATGTTGACGGGGTCCTTGGCCGATCCGAACGGCGGCGCGTACGCCAGCTCCAGCTCCTCGAGGTCGAACACCGTCAGCCCGGCGCGCACGGCCGTGGCCAGGACGTCGAGGCGCTTGTCGACGCCGTCGAACCCGCTGGCCTGCGCGCCGAGCAGGCGGCCGTCCGTGGGGTCGAACAGCACCTTGAGGTGCATCTGGGCGGTGCCGGGGTAGTAGCCCGCGTGCCCGGACGGGTGCACGTGCACGGCCCGGTGCGGCACGTCGGCCGCGAGCAGCTGACGCTCGGTGGCCCCCGTGCCGCCGGCGACCATGTCGAAGACCTTGACGACCGACGTGCCCTGCGTCGACCGGTACACGGTCTGCCGACCGCAGATGTTCTCGGCGACCACGCGACCCTGCCGGTTGGCGGGCCCGGCCAACGGGGCGAGCCACGAGCCCGGCAGCACGGTGTGCGGGGTCGCGACGACGTCGCCCGCTGCCCATACGTGCGGGTCGGACGTGCGCAGGTGCTCGTCGACGACGACGCCGCCGTGCGGACCGATCTCCAGGCCGGCCGCGCGTGCCAGCGCGGTCGCGGGGCGCACGCCGACGGCGAGCACCACGAGGTCGGCCTCCAGGGTGTGGTGCGTGCTCAGCTCGACCCGGACGGTGTCGTCGTCGCCGGGCGTGAACGCGGCGGCGGCGGTCGACAGGTGCAGGTCGATCCCGCGGGCGCGCAGGTGGTTCTCGACCGGGACGGCGATCTCGTGGTCCACGGGCGGCAGGATCTGGTCGGACGCCTCGACGACGGTGACGTGCGCGCCGCGGTGCTGCAGGTTCTCGGCCATCTCCAGGCCGATGTACCCGGCGCCGATGACCACGGTGCGCACCGGACCGCGCTCACCCGCCGTGTGCGCGTCGAGGGCGGCGTCGAGGCGGGCCTTGATGCGGTCCATGTCGCCCAGGCGGCGCAGCACCAGGACCTGCGGCAGGTCGATGCCTGGCAGGGGCGGGCGCACCGGCTCGGCGCCCGGGCACAGCGCGAGCGCGTCGTAGGACTCGGTGTACTCGCGGCCGGTGTCGACGTCGCGCACGTGCACCTCGCGCGCGTCGCGGTCGATCGCGACGACCTCCTGCGCGATGCGCACGTCGATGTCGAGCGTGTCGCGCAACGACTGCGGGGTCTGCAGCAGCAGCCGGTCCCGGTCGGTGATGACGCCGCCCACGTGGTACGGCAGCCCGCAGTTGGCGAAGGACACGTGGTGACCCCGCTCCAGCACCACGATCTCCGCGTGCTCGTCGAGCCGCCGCGCCCGCGCCGCCACCGAGGCGCCCGCTGCGACGCCACCCACCACCACGATCTTCACTGCTGCCTCCCGGGTCACCGATGTGCGACCACCGTAGGCGATACCCACGGGGGTATGCACAGGACCTGCGTCCGGGGTGCGGGGGCGGGCGGCGGGAGCCCGTCAGCGCGACGGCAGCACGTCGCGCGTCAGGTCACGGGGAGTGCCGAACCGGTGGGCCGTGACGCTCACCGCCTGCTCCCGCAGGAACGGCAGCAGCTCGACACGCCCGGCCTCGGTGACGGGGTGGTCCCACACGGCGACGTCGGGACGGCCACCGGTCGCGTGCGCCACCCCCGAGGCCGGTGCCCCGACGAGCCGCACGCGCCCCCCGTCGAGCGCCGCCACCCGGGCGGCCCACGCTGCGTCGTCCTCGACGTGCACGGACCCGACGGCTGCGACCGCCGCCGCGAGCCGCGGGGGGAGGGCGTCGGGCGTCGAGACGACGAGCCGCGCGCCCGCCGCTGCCGAGGCCGCGACGACGCGGACCAGGTCGGCGAGCGGCGCCCCGGCCGCCCGGCGCACCAGGACCGGCGCCGGCGCCGGCAGGTGCCGCAGCACGTTGCGCTCGCACGCCAGCGCGCTGACGTCCCGGGCCGCGAACAGCGCGTCCCACGCGGCGGCGTCCGACCGCGCGGCGCGCTCGACGCGGTCGGCGTCCGTCCCGTCCAGCTCCGCACGGGCCGCGGCGAGCAGCCGCCGCACCGCCGGCACCGTCACGTCCGCGTCCGCGGTCGCCGGCGCCGACGTCCACGACCCCAGGCCCGCGAGGTAGCTGGGCCCGCCGGCCTTGGTGCCCGGACCGACGCCCGAGCGCTTCCAGCCGCCGAACGGCTGGCGGCGCACGATCGCACCGGTCGTGCCGCGGTTGACGTAGAGGTTGCCCGCCTCGACGCGGTCGAGCCAGCGCGCGATCTCGTCGGTGTCGAGGCTGTGCAGGCCGGACGTCAGGCCGTAGTCCACGTCGTTCACCAGGTCGATCGCCTCGTCGAGCGTCGCCGCGGTCATGACGCCCAGCACGGGCCCGAAGTACTCGGTGCGGTGCGTGCGCGACCCGCGCCGCACGCCCGTGACGACCCCCGGCGTCCACAGCCGGCCGGCGTCGTCGAGCCGGCGCGGCGCCAGCGCCCACTCCTCGCCCGGCCCGAGGTCGGTCAGGCCCGTCAGGAGCTTGCCGGACGCGGGCTCGATGAGCGGGGCCATCTGGGTGCGGGCGTCGTGCGCAGGGCCGACGACCAGCGACGACACCGCGTCGAGCAGCTGGGAGCGGAAGCGCCGGGACGTCGCCACGGACCCGACCAGGACCACGAGTGACGCCGCCGAGCACTTCTGCCCCGCGTGCCCGAACGCCGAGGCCACCACGTCACGCACCGCCAGGTCCAGGTCGGCGCTCGGTGTCACGACGATCGCGTTCTTGCCGCTCGTCTCGGCCAGCAGCGGCAGGTCCGGGCGGAAGGACCGGAACAGCTCGGCCGTCTCGTACGCGCCCGTGAGGATCACACGGTCCACCCCCGGGTGCGCGACCAGGTCGCGTCCCAGCGTGCCCTCGTCGACCTGCACCAGGCGCAGGACGTCGCGCGGCACGCCGGCCTCCCACAGCGCGTCGGCCAGGACCGCGCCGCAGCGCTCGGCCGGACCGGCGGGCTTGAGCAGCACCGCCGAGCCCGCGGCCAGCGCGGCCAGCGTCGACCCCGCGGGGATCGCGACGGGGAAGTTCCACGGGGGAGTGACGAGCGTGAGCGCCGCGGGGACGAACGCCGCACCGTCGACGTGGTCCAGCCCGCGCGCCAGCTCGGCGTACCAGTGGGCGAAGTCGACGGCCTCGGAGACCTCCGGGTCGCCCTGGTCGACGGTCTTGCCCGCCTCGGACGCCATGACCTCCAGCAGGTCGCCGCGGCGCGCCTCCAGCGCCGCGGCAGCGCGGTCGAGGACCTCGGCCCGCTCGGTCGCCGTGCGCTCGCCCCACCGCTCGCCGGCGCGGCGGGTGTCGCGGACGAGCGCGTCGAGCGCGGCCGCGTCGTGCACCCGGGCCGCGTCGATGCCGGCCACCCCGAGGTCGGACCCGGGCACCCGGGCCAGGACGTCGCGCACCCACGCGCGGTGCTCCGGGACGGCGGGGTCCGTGTCGGGGGTGTTGGTGAACGCCCCCGGCGCCGACGGCGGCACCGCCGCGTGCCGGTCGGGGACGCGGTGGCGGTCCGCCGCGGGGGCGTCCGCGTCGGCCAGCGACGCGAGGAACCGGTCGCGCTCGCGGGCGAACAGCGCGTCGTCGTCGGCCAGGTCGAACACCGCGGACATGAAGTTGTCGTCCGACGCGCCCTCCTCGAGGCGGCGCACCAGGTAGGCGATGGCGACGTCGAACTCCTGCGGTGCGACCACGGGCGTGTACAGCAGCAGCCGGCCGACGTCGCGCCGCACGGCCTCCGCCTGGCCGGGTGCCATGCCCAGCAGCATCTCGATCTCGACGCCGTCGCGCACCCCGCGCTCGGCGGCCAGCAGCCAGGCGTGCGCGACGTCGAACAGGTTGTGCCCGGCCACGCCCAGGCGGACGTTCGCGATGCGCTCGGGGGTCAGCGCCCAGTCCAGCACGCGCTTGTAGTGCGCGTCCGTCGCGCGCTTGCTGCCCCAGGTGGCCACGGGCCACCCGTGCAGCTCGGCCTCGACATGCTCCATCGGCAGGTTGGCGCCCTTGACGAGCCGGACCTTGATGCCGGCGCCGCCGGCCGCGCGTCGCCGCGCCGCCCACGCCTGGAGGCGCTGCATCGCGGGCAGCGCGTCCGGCAGGTAGGCCTGAAGCACGATCCCGGCCTCGAGACCGGTCAGGGCCGGGCGGTCCAGCAGGCGCGTGAACACCTCGACGGTCATGTCGAGGTCCTTGTACTCCTCCATGTCGAGGTTGACGAACGTCGGGCTCGGCGACGCCGCCGCCTGCTCGAACAGCGGCACGAGCTGCTCGACGACGTCGGCGACGGACTCCTCGAACGCCCACGGCGCGTGCGGAGCGACGACGGAGGAGACCTTGACCGACACGTAGTCCACGTCGTCGCGGGCCAGCAGCCGGCGCGTGCCGGCGAGGCGACGCGCGGCCTCCCGGCGTCCCAGCACGGCCTCGCCGAGCAGGTTGACGTTGAGCCGGACGCCCTCCCTGCGCAGTCGCGTGATCGCCGCACGCAGCCGCCGGTCGGTCGCGTCGACGACGAGGTGGCCCACCATGTGGCGCAGCACGCGACGCGCCACGGGGACCACGATGCCGGGGAGTGCCGGTGCCAGCGTGCCGCCCACGCGCAGGGCGGCGCGCAGCGGCACCGGCAGGAACGCCGGCGGGCGGGCGGCCAGCTCGCGCAGCCGCCGCGCGGCGACGCCGTGGTCCTCGGGTCGCACGACCCCGTCGACGAACCCGACGGCGAACGCCAGGCCGTCCGGCTCGCGCAGCAGAGCGGCCAGGTGCCGCGCCGCCGGGTCGGCGGGCTCGGCGGCGGCGGCCTCGAGCCACCGGTGGACCAGCGCGACGACCGCGTCGGCGTGCGTCGCTCGGGTGCCGGTCATGGGGCTCCTCAGGCTCGGGCGCAGTCCTGGCAGGTGCCGAGGAAGTCGATGGAGTGCTCGACGTCGGTGAAGTCGTGGCTGGTGGCCAGGGCCTCGACGATCTGCTCCAGCTCCGGTGCCGCCACGTCGACCGTGCGCCCGCACGTGCGGCACACCAGGTGGTGGTGGTGCGCGCTGCGCGGCTCGCAGCGCAGGTAGGTGTGCTCGCCGGTCGGCTGCAGCAGCACCTCGAGGTCACCCTGCTCGGCCATCGCGTTGAGCGTGCGGTAGACGGTGGCCAGGCCGATCTCCTGGCCGCGCTGCTGCAGCATCTGGTGGATCTGCTGCGCGCTGCGGAACTCCTCGACGTCCTCGAGCAGCTCTGCGATCGCCACACGCTGGCGGGTCACCCGCTGGCCGATCATCCCGGCACCTCATCCCCTCGGAGCACTGCGTTCTCAACGGACCACCGTAGTTGAGAATTTCCGGTGCGCGGGTCAGGCAGCGGCCGCGTGGGACAGGGCGACGGTGCGCCGGACGTGCGTGCCGTCGTCGACGGCGGCGGCGAGGAACGCCCCGACCTGCGCGCGCGAGACCGTCATGCCGCGCTGCTCGCCGTCCGTCGACCTGAAGGCCGGGCCGGGCAGGTCGTCGTCCACGAGGTTGACGGGCTGCACCTCGACCCAGTCGAGGTCGCTGGCGTGCACGAGCCGCGCCTGCCGCTCGGTGTCCGCGATCTGGGGGGCCAGCAGCACGGCGAAGACGACGCGCGTCACGGCGGGCAGCAGCGGCCGGGTCGGCCCGACACCGTAGGACGTCTGCACGACGAGCCTGCGCACACCGTGCCGCGTCATGGCGTCGACGACGGTGCGGGTGCCCCGTGAGCGCACGTCCGCCGGCGTGCCCGACGGTCCGCGCAGCCGCACCCGCACGGGGTTCTCGCTGATGCCGAGCGTGACGACGACGGCGTCCTGCCCCGCGACGAGTGCGTCGACCGTGGCCGCGTCCGTCGCGTCGCCGTCGACGCCGCGCACCCCCGGCCCGGTGAGCGTCGACGCGCGGCGTGACAGCGCGGTGACGGTGTGGCCGCGGGCGACGAGCGCGGCGACGGCCGCACGGCCCGAGCCTCCGGTGGCTCCGACGACGAGTACCTGCATGGTGACCTCCACGGCTGGGGGAGGCCGGCGGCCTCCGCTACCACCAGCGAACCAGCGGGGGCGTGGACGGTCTATGCTCGTGCGTCGTCGAGAGATGACCGATCGTCCAGCCGCCGGAGGCCCTGTGAGCGTCGTCGTCGCACCGCCGCGCCCCGCTCCCGACCTCGTCGGGGAGGCCCTGCACAGGCTGCGCGTCGCCGGGGTCTTCTACTGCCGCACCGAGGCCGCGGGGGCGTGGGCCGTCGACATGCCGGCGTTCGGGGACTGCCTGACCTTCCACGTCGTGACCGAGGGGGAGGTCGGGATCGCCGTCCCCGGTGCCGCACCCGTCCACCTGCACGCCGGCGACCTGGCGCTCGTCCCCCACGGCCGCGGGCACGTGCTCGCGAGCGACCTCGACGCCCCCTCGCTCGGCCGCGTCGACCACCTGCCGCAGGAGTACGTGACCGAGAGCTACTCCGTGCTGCGGCACGACGGCGACGGCCCGCGGTCCGGCCTCGTGTGCGGCGTGCTCACGGTCGACGGGCCGGCCGCCCGCCCTCTGCTGGACCTGCTGCCGGCGGTCGTCCACGTGCCCGCGTCGCCCTCGGCAACGCCGTGGCTGACCCGCACGCTCGAGCTCATGGCCGACGAGCTCGCGCACGTGCGCCCCGGTGGCGAGGCCGTGCTCACGCGGCTCGCGGACGTGCTGGTCATCCAGGCGGTCCGCGCCTGGCTCGACGCGCAGGAGCCGCTCACCGGCTGGATCGGCGGGCTGCGCGACCCGTACGTCGGTGCCGCGCTGGCCGCCGTGCACCGGGACCCCGCGCACCCGTGGACGGTGGCGTCGTTGGCCCGCACGGCCGCGATGTCACGGTCGGCGTTCGCGGCACGGTTCACGCAGGTCGTCGGCGTGCCGGTCATGGCCTACGTCCAGACGTGGCGGATGCACGTCGCAGCCGACCGGCTGGCGCGCGGCGACGGGGTCGCGCAGGCGGCCGTCGCGGCCGGGTACGCGTCGGCCGCCGCGTTCAGCCGGGCGTTCACGCGCGCGACGGGCCGTCCTCCTGGCTCCGTGCGCCGACGGGAGCCGGTCTGACGCGATGCGGTCCGTGACGACGGCCTCCGCTGCGAGCAGGGAAGCGGCCGGGCAAGAGAGGGCGCTCGTGCCCGCGAGCGTGGCCGTGGCTGCACCCGAACGGGTGATTCGTCTCAGGCTGGGAGAGTCATTGCGACAAGTCTCGGTGTGACCCCCTGCTGGACCGCTACCTTCCTGCCAGCCGACCTCGGAGCCGGCTCCGGGGGGCGGCGACCCGCAGGCACCGGCGAGCGGGGGCGCGCGGGTGCCCGTGAGAGGCGTCATGAACCAGGTCTCGTGGGGTGTGCGGGGGATGCGCGCGGCTGCGGTCGCGTCCGTGGTGGCGCTGAGCCTCGTCGTGGTCGGTCTGCCGCCTGCTCACGCCGAGCCGCGGGACGCGGCCGCCGTGCCCACGGCGGTCGAGGCCGTCGACGTTCCGCCGCTTGTCTCGGACACGCCGGAGCAGCTCTCGGCCGACGTCCAGACCGGGACGTCCGAGGCGCCGGCTGTCGTCCCGCCCGAGGTCGAGCTCGAGCGCGCGGAGATGATCGACGGCTTCGACGAGAAGACGTCCGAGGTCGTGCAGCGCTCAGAGACGCAGACGGTCTTCAAGAACGCCGACGGCACGTACACGACCGCGCTCACCGCCGAGCCGTCCAACGTGCAGCTTGCCGACGGGACGTGGACCGGGGTGGAGACGACCGTCGAGGCCAACGGCGACGGCGGGCGTGCTCCGCGGCACCCGCTCTCGCCGCGCTTCGCGGCCCGCGGCAGCTCGGCGGAGCTGCTGCGTCTCTCGCACGACGACATCGAGCTGAGCATCGGGTTGGTCGGCGGCCGCTCGAAGCCGCTGGTGCGCGAGGGCGCTACGGCGCGATACGAGGACGTGCTGCCAGGTGCGGATCTCGAGTACGAGGTGACGCCGGGCTCCGTCAAGGAGTCCGTCATCCTGTCCGAAGCCCCCACCAGCCAGCCTGTGTACCGGTGGCGGCTGTCTGGCAAGGGCTTCGGGGTACGTGCGGGTGACGACGGATCGTTCGAGATCGTCAACAGGGCGGGTGACGTCGCCATGCTCATCCCGCCTGCCGTGATGGTGGACGCGAGCGGCAAGGAAGGTGTGCGGGAGCCGGCCATGGCGAACGCCCCGATGACCGTCGAGCGTGACCGCACGGGGTGGTTGCTGACGGTTACGCCCGGACTCGACTGGCTGCAGGACCCGGACCGCGTCTACCCGGTCTCCGTCGACCCGACCGTGGCTCTCGGGCAGGGGAGCGTCAGGTCGTACCGGTCGGACGGCACCGTCCTGATGGACGGCAAGCTGCGCATCGGCAACTCGCGCGCCGAGGGCGACCGGTACTGGCGCACCGTCTACCACTACGACTACGAGCAGTTCTTCGGCAAGCAGGTGCTCGACGCGTACGTCTACGCGGTCACGGACTCCGGGACCTACAACTCGCACCTCGCACTGACAGGGTGGGCGAGCTGCTTCGGGTACCACTGCCAGGGCAGCTCGCACGGGACCACCACCATCGAGTACGACGGGTACTTCGACAACGACGCCGTGTCGGCTGCGTACGCGTCGTGGGTCTCCAGCGGCACCCCGGGCGCCTTCGTGTTCATGTCCGGCGACGAGCGACCCGGGGTGTACACCTACAAGAACCTGAGCAGCGGCCTGTACATCACGACCGTCGACTTCCCGAGCGTGGCCCTGACCGCACCTGCGGACGGTGCGCGCGTCTCAGTGGTCCCGACGCTCACGGCCTCGTTCGCCGACCCCGCGCAGTCCGGCGGCATCTCGCGCTACTTCCGGGTGGGCACGACGCCCGACCCGGACTCCAGCGCCGTGTACGAGACCGGCTGGATCAGCCAGGACTCGGTGACCGTCCCGGAGTTTCGCCTCGAGGAGGGCAGGACGTACTACTGGAAGGCGTTCGTCCTCAACTCCTACCACGACCTGTTCGGTGTGTGGACCCAGCGGGCGAGCCCGGTCAGGTCGTTCACCACGAACACCGTCCCGATGGTCGACCGGGCCAGCGTGAGGTTCGACGGGGTAGCGCCCCCGGCGTCCGGCACCCAGACGATCGTCTCGACGTCACCCACCATCACGTGGCCGGCAGTTCCCGCCGACCAGGACGGCAAGGTGGAGTACCAGGTTCGCATCGCGACGGGTGCCGACGCCATCACCGGGACGGTCCTGACCTCGGGCTGGATGGACGGGACGTCGTACCAGGTCCCCGAGGGGAGCCTGCGGGACGGCGGGGTCTACGGCTGGACCGTGATGACGCGTGACCCGATCGGGCAGGGGCGGGGCACCTGGGCGGCCTCCTTCAAGGTCGACCGACGACTCGCGGAGTCCGGTCCGTCGCCCGTCGAGCAGGTCGGGCCCGTCTCGGTGAACCTCGCGAACGGCAACGTCGGGCTGCGATTCTCGTCCCCGACCGTGGCGACCGTCGGGGGACCGATGGGTCTGACCTTCTCCTACAACTCGCAGGCGGTCCGCGCCAAGGGCCTGCTGGGTCGGTACTACGCGACCAACGGCCCGGGGTCGGCCTTCGCCTTCACCGGTGAACCGGTGATGACGCGCACCGATCCGCAGCTGAACTTCTCCTGGGGTGCGGGTACACCGGCCCCGGCCGTGCCGGCCGACCAGTTCGCCGTGCGGTGGACGGGCTTCTTCACACCACCCAGCGCCGGGGCATGGACCTTCGGTGTCGCCCAGGACAACGGGGCGCGCGTCGCGGTCGGATCAGCGACGGTCATCGACCGGTGGGCGAACCACGTCAACGGGGTGGTGTGGGGAGCGGCGTCCAACGTCACGGGGCAGACACCGATCCGCGTGGACTACTACGAGGAGACGGGCGCCGCGAACTTCCAGCTGTGGGTGAAGGGCCCGGGGTACCCCGACGGTCTCGTGGTCCCGTCGGCCTGGCTGTCCCCGACGTTCGAGACGCTGCCGGCCGGGTGGTCGGCCTCGTCGGCACTGGCCGGGGGTGGCGCCGACTACACGACCGCGGTCGTCGAGGCGAGCTCTGTCGTCCTGACCGACGTCACCGGGACGGCGCACACCTACACGCGGAGCTCCGACGGCGGGTACACGGCACCACCGGGGGAGTACGGCGTCCTCGGCCTGTCGACCACGGGGCAGGTGAACCTGACGGACGAGGACGGCACGGTCTACGTGTTCGGCACCAACGGCCGGCTCGAATCGGCGACACCACCTGAGGACGCCAAGACCCCCGCGTCGCCGAAGGTCACGTGGCGGGGCTTCACCGGCCAGCTCGATGCCATCACCGACCGGGCGTCCGGCAAGCAGGTGCGGTTCTACTACGGCGGTGACACAGCACCGGAGGGCAGCGGGCCGGCCTGCCCGGACGCCACCGGCTTCACGGCGGCGCCGGCCGGGATGGTCTGCCGGATCGTGTACCCCCCGGCGTCCGGAACGGGCGTGGGGGAGTCGACGTGGTTGCGGTACAACGCGTCAGGGCGACTGGTGCGCATCGTCGACCCTGGGAACGAGGTCACGGACTTCGGGTACGCGTCGTCCGGCGAGCTGGTCGGCCTGCGCACGCCGGCCATGACCGACTGGCTGGCCGCTGACGCGACGCGGCAGGCCGCAGATGCCAACAAGGTGATGCTGGCGTACGACGTCACGGGCCCGTCCACCAAGGCGGCGAAGGTCACCAGCATCACGCTGCCGGCCGCGGACGGTGTGACGAGCGCTGGGCGGCTGACCACGTCGTTCACCTACGCGGACGCGACGACGACACGTGTGAGCCGCAGCGGCGTGCCCGGTACCGCTCGTACCGTGACGTTCGACGGCACCTGGCGGCAGACGGCGGACGTGTCGGCGCTGGGTCTACGGTCCACGCAGACGTGGCACGCGTCGAAAGACCTCGTCCTGTCCCAGTCGGACCCGAGCGGTCGCACGACGACGACCCTCTACGACAACCTCGACCGCGCGACCGACTCGTACGGCCCGGCTCCAGCATCGTGCTTCGGTGCCGACCGGCGCCCGACGGCCGGGTGCGCGTCGAGCGTCGCGCACTCGTCCACCCGGTACGACGAGGGCATGGGCGGCCTCAACGTCGCCTACTACAGCGGGGCGAACCTCGCCGGGCAGCCGAAGGCGTTCGCGCGCGGACTCGGGACGGGCTCGCTGTCGAAGAGCTGGGGTACCGGCATGCCGGACTCCGCCATCACGGCCGCGCCGTGGGGTGCTCGTCTCAACGGGATCCTCAGCTTCCCCGCCGCGGGGACGTACAGATTGACGGCCCAGGCCGACGACCAGATGAGGGTCTGGATCGACGACGTCCTGGTGGTCAGCCCGCCTGACATGGCCACCGTCACGGGAACGCTCGTGCGCGCGGCCGCCGGGCCGGCGCGCATCCGCATCGACTACGTGAACAGGTCGGCGTCGGGTCAGATCTCGTTGTCCTGGTCCGGCCCTGGCGTCACGGCCGGGGTCATCCCGGACTCCGCGTTGTCGCCCGACTACGGATTGGTGACCAGCACGACCGTCGATGACGCCGCCCCTGCGACCGTGCCGGTGGGAACTCCCGCGGTGACGTCGGCACAGGTGCCGCCGCAGACCACCAGGACGGACTTCGGATCGGCCCCGTGGCTGGGCCGCCCGAGCCTGAGCATCGAGGACCCGAGTGGTCTGGCGTTGACGACCACCACTGCATACGAGTCCGATGGGTACGGGCGTCGGACGGGGCGGTGGCTGCCGGCCGCGACCGCGGCGGGAACGCTCACCGCGGCGCGCGGCACGAGGTACGCGTACTACAGTCCGCTGGTTGCGCAGCCGGAGGTCTGTGGTGTGCCGGCGGGGGCGAAGCCGACGGGGTTGTTGAGGTCGACGACGGAGCCGACCCCTGCGGTCGGTGACCCGGTGGTGACCTCGGTGGTGTACGACCACTTCGGGCGTGGCGTCGGCACGCGGGTCTCGGGGGCGTCGGGGTGGACCTGCTCGACGTACGACGCCCGGGGCCGGGTGACGAAGGTGGTGTACCCGGCGGAGGGAGCCACGCCGGCGCGGACGGTCACCACGTCGTACGCGGTGGGCGGCAACCCGTTGGTGTCGTCGGTGACGGACACGGCGTCGCCGGGGTCGGGGACGACGAGCACGACGGTGGACCTGCTGGGTCGGGTCGTGTCGTACACGGACGTGTGGGGTGTGGTGACCACGACGTCGTACGACGCTGCGGGGCGCCCGGCCTCGTCGCGCACGACGGGGGGTGGTCAGGTCGTCGATTCCAGCGTCGAGTACGACGCGGATGGTCGACCGGTGCGGTTGCTGGACGGTGGGAAGGTCGTCGCGGTGCCGCAGTACGGGCCGGGCGGCGATGTGGTGTCGGTGTCGTACCCGGCGGGAGCGGGTGCCGGGGGTAATGGAACGAGTGTGGCGATCACGCGGGATCCGGCCGGAGCGTTGGCGGAGCTGGTGTGGTCGTTCGTGGGGTCGGCGTCGGTGGGCGATCGGGTGGTGCGGTCGCAGTCGGGGCGGGTCCTCTCGGCGACGGTCTCCGAGGGCGGGGTCGTGTCGGGTGCCTCGTCGCACTGGTATGACGGTGCGGGCCGGTTGGTGCGTGCGGTGATCCCACGGCATGACGTGTCGTACGAGTTCGCGGCGGCGGGTGGGTGTGGTGTGAACCCTCGGGCGGGGGCGAACGGTAACCGGACGTCGTCGCGGGATGTGTTCGACGGGGTCGCGGTGACCACGGTGGTCTCGTGTTTCGATCATGCGGACCGGTTGACCTCGACGACGGTGACTGATCCGCCGGTGGGTGCTTCACCGGTGTCGCGGACGATCGCGGGTGGGTCGATCTCGTACGACGCGGGTGGGAACACG
>NZ_BONP01000023.1 GCF_016862775.1 Cellulomonas phragmiteti
ACCTTCACCTCCGTCAAGGACCTCAACGCCAAGATCCGCGCCTTCATCGACGGCTGGAACGACCGCTCCCACCCGTTCGTCTGGACCAAGACCGCAGACGAAGTCCTCACGAAGGCCAACCCGAAGAAGACTTCAGAGACGCGCCACTAGCGCCACGGGCTCAACACTCCGCGATCTTCTCTGACGAGCAGCTGACGCCTCCTATGCGCCGGATGAGGCGGTGTTCGATTGCACGCACTCGCGGTACCGTCGCAGCCAGTTCTCGAAATCTTGTCGACGATACACCGGGCCGTCGAATTCCTCGGGCTGAATCTCGGCCAGAGAAATCGCCTCCACAAGTTCGTAAAGACAACCGTCGAGCGCACCTACATCCTCGTCGAGTTCTATCAGCCTAATCGCCCATTCAGCCGCATCGTCGGGATGAATCGATCGGAGATCATCTGCTCGAGCACCCACGGCGCTTCGCTTGCCGTGACACCTCGACGTCGCCTTGAACGCCGCCCGCACCCCGATCCCAGCGGGCCCCTGCGCCCCGTCACCGATCACCCAGCTTTGTCGAGATCGACGCCGCACCACTCAACGGCTGCGGGGCACCGAACTCGTCGTACGCGAACGTCGCCTGCGTCGCAAACCGCTGCAACGGATCCAACGACCACGACGCCCGCTCCACCCCCGGCACCTCCTGCGAGGCCACCAGATCGTTCACGAAGTACCCCGTGGTCGCGGCCCCCGACCCGTCGGTCGACGGCATCGCCGTCGTCCACCCAGTTCGCGGCCGCCGCACCGATCGGCGTTCTGATCATGCACTACGTGGTGACACCGCTCGTGACGAAGATCCTCCAGGCTGGCGTATCCACTAACTGCGTCACCTCGCTCTCGACAACGGTGCGGCGTGCCGCGCGGACGATCCGCTGTTCAGCCCTTCCCGGATCGCGCAGTTCAGTCATGCCTTCCCAGGAAATGGAGGACGCTCGGTCGATCACGACGGATCCGCCCCCTACACCAGACAACTCCAGGACCACACGTGATAAAGAGAAATCCAGGTGCACGGCGTCGAGAAGCGATCCCATCGTGACACCCCTGGATGCCTCCGGGACCGAGATCGCCTCATCACAGAGGTGACGGCGCCTCAACGTCACGGTCGCGGGATCGACTATCAGATTAACGCCGTCAAGGGCGATATTGACACTCCCGCCCTCGTGCTCGCGATCGCCGCCCGCGATGTCAAGGAAATCGAAACCCGCCGGTCCGGACAGCGGCAAAGTTTCCTCAGAATCGGAGAAATGCTCGTTGGGGAACATGAATTCTCGAATTCCCTCCAGCACCATGACGCGGTCCGCGCTTGAGTCGATGTCGCTCCTGAAAAAGACGCTGAGCGAACGCGCTGAGAGACAGACGGACAATCTATCAATCCAGTACGCGTAGCGAAGATCTATGACCTCGCCATCGGACACTATATAAGGTGCGACCTTCTTCGATGCCTGAGCGTCGATGCCGACGAACTCGATCACCGCGCACTCCTTAGGTAGCGATGTGTCCTAATCAGGGAGACCCAAGAGGCGTTGCGTGTTCGCCGCTCCCTTGTAAAGCCCGGAATTGGTCTCGGATCCTTGGGATGAACCCTTGAGCGCACCAGGTGTGGAGTCTTGATCGACTGCTGTCTCGTTTTGTCGAAGTGCGCCTTTCCATGCAGGTCGATGTCAAACCGCTTCGTCTGGCTCACTGGAACCCGAACACGGGCCTTCCCTCCGTTGTACACCCGCGACAGGCGGGTCGCATAACGCGCCTTCAGCGCTTGGTTAACGGCACGAACCGCGAACCCGGCGCCCACGAGAGTCGCGGCCGCGGTGACCCCCATCAGTAGGGCCTTGCCCTTGTTCCCGTTCGCCGCATACGCCACCGCCGAGACACCCGCCGCCGCGGCCCCGACGGGCCCGGGGATGAACGAGGCGACCTCCCCGACCGCCGCCACGACCCCCAGCACCTTGCCCCAGGCGATCGTCCCGGACAGGTCCGTGCAGTTCACCGGATCGGCATTGCAGTAGTCGTACTGGTTCGCACTACCCCCAGGCACCGGGTCGACCTGCAAGAACCGCCCGACACCCGGGTGGTACAGCCGCACCCCCATCAGCACCACACCAGCCGGGGTGTCCACCGAGCGCTGCGCCGCACCCAACCACCCGTACCGCGGCGGCGCGTTCGCCGACGCCGCACCACTCAACGGCTGCGGGGCACCGAACTCGTCGTACGACACGAACCTCAGCTCCTGCCACGACGCCCGCTGCGCACCCTCACCGATCGGCACCGTCCCAACCACGTCCCCGTGCAGATCCACCAGCTGCAGCACCCGATCCCCGGTCGCCGAGGTCTTCACCGCGACCTGACCATCAGCACCCTCCACCCACCGCGTGACCTCCTCCGGCTGGGTCGCGTCCTCCACGATCCACCCCGGCTCATCACCATCACCGTCGTAGTGGATGACCTGCTCGGCCGAGCTCGCCCACACCCCGTCCACCCACGCGAACGTCGCCTGCGTCGCAAACCGCTGCAACGGGTCCAACGTCCACGACGCCCCAGCGAGCCGGGGCGGTCCTCGCTTCCCAGCGGCCCCGGACGCCCCGCACACCACCCCCGCACCCTCTGGGACACTGCTTCCATGCCGCTCGACGACGCCCCCGCCACCCGCGTCCCCCTCGCCGACGTCACCCCCGCCATCGCCCTCGGCCCGCTCGACGGTCGCTACCGCCCGGCCGTCGCCCCGCTGGTCGACCACCTCTCGGAGGCGGCGCTGAACCGGGCGCGCGTCGAGGTCGAGGTCGAGTGGGTCATCCACCTGACGTCCCACGCGGTGGTCCCGGGCGCGCCGGAGCTGGCACCCGACGAGCAGCAGTACCTGCGGGACGTCGTCGCGACGTTCGGTGCGGACGAGGTCGCGGAGCTCGCGGAGATCGAGCGCACGACCGTCCACGACGTGAAGGCCGTCGAGTACTTCCTCAAGCGCCGCCTCGCCGCCGCCCCGGACGCGCTGCGCGCGGACACCGTGCTGCCGCGGGTCAACGAGCTGGTCCACTTCGCGCTCACGAGCGAGGACGTCAACAACCTCTCGTACGCGCTGATGGTCCGCGGCGCGGTGTCGCAGGTGTGGTTCCCGGCGGCGGTCGAGCTGGCCGACGAGGTCGCGGCCCTGGCGGCCGAGCACGCGGCCGTCCCCATGCTCGCGCTGACGCACGGGCAGCCCGCGACGCCGACGACGCTCGGCAAGGAGCTCGCGGTGCTGGCCCACCGGCTGCGCCGGCAGCTGCGCCGCATCGCGTCGGACGAGTACCTCGGCAAGCTCAACGGCGCGACGGGCACGTACGGCGCGCACCTGGCCGCAGTGCCGGACGCGGACTGGCAGGTGGTCTCGCGCACCTTCGTCGAGCACCTGGGCCTGACGTGGAACCCGCTGACCACGCAGATCGAGTCGCACGACTGGCAGGCCGAGCTCTACGCGGACGTCGCCCGCTACAACCGGGTGCTGCACAACCTGGCCACCGACGTGTGGACCTACATCAGCCGGGGCGTGTTCACGCAGATCCCCGTGGCGGGGGCGACGGGGTCGTCGACGATGCCGCACAAGGTCAACCCCATCCGGTTCGAGAACGCCGAGGCGAACCTCGAGATCTCGTGCGCGCTGCTCGACACGCTCGCGTCCACGCTGGTCACCAGCCGCCTGCAGCGCGACCTCACGGACTCCACGACGCAGCGCAACATCGGCCCGGCGTTCGGCCACTCGCTGCTCGCGATCGACAACGTGCGCCGCGGCCTGCGCGCGCTGTCCGTGGACACCGCGATGCTGGCGCGCGAGCTCGACGCCAACTGGGAGGTCCTGGGCGAGGCCGTGCAGTCGGCGATGCGCGCCGCGTCCGTCGCGGGCGTGGCCGGCATGGACAACCCGTACGAGCGTCTCAAGGAGCTCACGCGCGGCCAGCGGCTGACGGCGGACGACATGCGCGCCTTCGTCGACTCGCTCGGGCTGCCGCAGGACGTCACCGAGCGCCTGCGAAACCTCTCGCCGGGCTCGTACACCGGCCTGGCGGCCTCGCTCGTCGCCCACCTGGAGTAGCCTGTCGTCCGGTTCGTCCGGATCAGGTGGGAACGTCCCCCGGTTGCGTCACCCGTTCAGCCTAACTGCTCGCTCCGGAGTGGGAGCGGTTCCTGTCGATACGTTTCGATACCTGGACATGTGCCCTGGATCGGGACAGAATCGTCGGCGTCGTCGGAATCCTCCCCGTCCGTCCGATCCGGCAAGGAAGCCCTCACGTGACACTGATGCAGAAGGCGATCACCCCGTCGCTGGCGCGCGCTCACCTCACGCAGGGTCACGACCGCATCGCCGGTTACGTGGTCCGCGCCGAGGACGTCGCGTTCGCGACCACGCCGGCCCAGCTCTTCGAGGTGCACGGCCTGGGCTACCCCGGCTCGCCGTTCAGCCCCTACGACCGGTCCATCGACATCCTGCGCTTCGAGTCCTCCCCGCAGCTGCAGTACCGCGACGTCCCGGGGTACATCGTGCCGCTGTGGTGGCTGCGCCACTCGCGCATCCCCCCGGGCGCGGAGCTGATCCGCGTGCACGACGACGGCACGTCGACCCTCCTCGCGCGCTACGGCGACGTGGGGACCGGCTGGACCGTCACGCAGCTCGGCGCACCGCGCCCGGCGCTGGCCTCGCTGTCGCGCTGCGTCGGCCCCGTCGCCAAGTGGCACGGTGCCTACCTCGAGGCCGACGTGGTCGACGGCGGGCACACGGTCGTGCTGGCGTTGGCCAACCCGCCGCTCGCCGAGACCGGGTTCCACCAGTCGCCGTCGGGCCGCTGGTACCGGCGCGTGGCCCGCGAGGACGTCAGCGAGCTGTTCGAGCTCGACCTGACGGCCCGCTGGAACGGTCTGTCGGTGCGCGTGGTCGACCAGTGGCAGGACGCGCAGCGGTACGTCGTGGCGCGCATCTCCCACCTGGGCGACGACATCGAGCGCGCCGAGCGCCTGCACCTCGACCGGGTCGAGGCCGGGGTCTACGAGGCCATCGTGTACGCCGCCGAGCTGACCGACATCGAGACCAACCAGGTCGTCCCCCACACGTGGGCACCAGGTCCTGCGGCGCAGCAGCGTCACTGGGCACACTCGTAAGATCTGATCGGTGAATTTTCACCCACGGGGCGCCGCGTTCGCGTAGCATCCCTAGACATACCGGCACGAACCCGAGCGGCACTCCACGGAGAGCCCCGGTCCCGGTCGGCCTCGCGGCCGACCCACAGACCGCACCGGGCCTGGTCCTCCCCCCCGACCAGGCCCGGTGCGCTTTTTCGTGCCCGCCGCACGCACCGGGCACACCCGCCCGGTCGCCCACCCGCCCGTCCTGACCCAGGCTGGGGGAGTGCCGAACCGACTCGCCCGCGCCACCAGCCCTTACCTGCTGCAGCACGCGGACAACCCCGTCGACTGGTGGGAGTGGGGCGACGCCGCCTTCGCCGAGGCCCGCCGCCGCGACGTGCCCGTGCTGATCTCGGTCGGCTACGCCGCGTGCCACTGGTGCCACGTGATGGCGCACGAGTCGTTCGAGGACCCGGCCACGGCCGCTCTCATGAACGAGCACTTCGTGTGCGTGAAGGTGGACCGTGAGGAGCGCCCCGACGTCGACGCGGTGTACATGGCTGCCACGCAGGCGATGACCGGCAGCGGCGGCTGGCCGATGACGGTGGTCGCCACCCCCGACGGCCGGCCCTTCTTCTGCGGCACGTACTTCCCGCCGCGGCGGGTCCAGACCATGGCGTCGTTCACCGAGGTGCTCACGGCCCTCGCGCAGGCGTGGACGACGCGCCGTGACGACGTCATGGCCAGCGCCGGCACCATCGCCGCCGCTCTCGCACAGCGCCCGGCGTCCGGCGGCGGCGACGGGCCGACCGGGGGTGACCTCGTCGACGAGCGCGTCGTCGCCCGCGCGCTGGGCGCCCTGTCGACGTCGTTCGACGAGCGCGACGGCGGCTTCGGCGGTGCGCCCAAGTTCCCGCCGACGATGGTGGTCGAGTGGCTGCTGCGGCACCACGCGCGCACCCGGGACGAGGACGCTCTGGCGATGGCACTCTCGACGCTCGACGCGATGGCCCGCGGCGGCATGTACGACCAGCTCGCCGGCGGGTTCGCCCGGTACTCCGTCGACGCCACGTGGACCGTCCCGCACTTCGAGAAGATGCTCTACGACAACGCCCTGCTGCTGCGCGTGTACCTGCACGCGTGGCGGCTGACCGGGGACCCGCAGCACCGGCGCGTCGTCGAGGAGACCGCCGACTGGCTGCTGCGCGACCTGCGTACCGACGACGGCGGGTTCGCGTCCGCGCTCGACGCCGACAGCGAGGGCCGCGAGGGCGCCTTCTACGCGTGGACCCCCGCGCAGCTGCGCGACGCGCTCGGCGACGACGACGGCGCCTGGGCCGCGGACGTCCTGGGCGTCACCTCCGAGGGGACGTTCGAGCACGGCACGTCCGTGCTGCAGCTGCGCCACGACCCCGACGACCCGGCGCGGCTCGCGTCCGTCCGCGCCCGCCTGCGGGACGCCCGCGAGACCCGCCCCCGCCCGGCGCGCGACGACAAGGTCGTCTCCGCCTGGAACGGGCTGGCCGTCGCTGCCCTCGCCGAGGCCGGTGCGCTGCTCGACCGGCCCGATTGGCTCGACGCCGCCCAGCGGTGCGCCCAGCTGCTCGCCGACCTGCACACCCGCGCCGCGCCGGACGGCGACCGGCTCCTGCGGACGTCCCGCGACGGCACAGCCGGCAGCGCACCCGGCGTGCTGGAGGACTACGCCGACGTCGCCGAGGGGTACCTCGCGCTCGCCGCGGTCACGGGCGAGCACGTCTGGACGACGCGGGCGCAGCGGCTCCTCGCGACCGTCCTCGCGCACTTCGGCGACGGCGACGGCGACGGGGGCTTCTACGACACCGCCGACGACGAGACCGACCCCGTCCTGGGTGCGCTGCGCCGCCCGCAGGACGTCGCGGACGGCCCCACTCCCGCCGGACAGCCGGCCGCCGCGGCGGCGCTCGCCACGCTGGCGGCCGCGACCGGCTCGCTCGAGCTGCGGGAGGCCGCGCTCGACGCGCTGCGCGTCCCGCTGCTGGTGTCGCGGCGGCACCCGCGGGCCGCCGGCTGGGCGCTGGCGACGGCCGAGGCGCTGCTCGACGGGCCGCGCGAGGTCGCCGTCGTCGGGCCGGCCGACGACCCGGCGACGCGGGCGCTGCACCGGGCCGCACTCGGCGCGCCCGCCCCCGGCCTGGTCCTCGCCGTCGGGGACCCGGGCCACCTGGGCGACGACGCCCCGGCCCTGCTCCGCGACCGCCCGCTGGTCGACGGGCGCCCCGCGGCCTACGTGTGCCGCGGCTTCGTGTGCGAGCGGCCGACGACCGACCCCGGCCGGCTGACGCAGCAGCTGCGCACCTGACACCAGCCCGCGTGCGTGACCGATCGACCGCTCACCACCCACGGGGCGGGGACGGCCGGGCCGGATCGACCTCTCACCACGGGTGAGAGGTCGATCCGGCTCTTGCGTCAGGTGGTGGGGTGACCGCCGTGGACGGTCCCGCGCCACGCGCCCGTCTCGGTGCGGCGCTCCTCGATGAACTCCTTGAAGCGGTGCAGGTCCTTCTTGACCTGACGGTCGTCGGCGCCGACAGCGGCACCGACCTTCTCGACGAGCGACTCGGGGGTCCACTCGATGTGCGTGGTGACGCGCGTGGACCCGGGGCCGAGCGGCTCGAAGGTCACGCGACCGGCGTGGGTCGTGCCGTCCACGCTCGCCCAGGCGACGACGACGTCGGGCTGCTGCTCGAGCACCGCGGCGTCGAACTCCCGCTCGACCCCCGCGATCGACGTGGTCCAGCGGGTCAGGGTGTCGCTGATCTGCTTGACCTCCTCCACGCCGCTCATGAAGTGCGGGAAGTCCTCGAACTGGGTCCACTGGTCGTACGCGGTGCGGACCGGGACGTCGACGTCGACGGTCTCGTCGATCGTGGCCATGGTCGTCTCCTGACGTTGCGTTCCGGGAATCAGTGCCCGGCCGACGCTACGTCGGGCCCGGCAGGTCCGCCTCCGGAAGCCGCGGCCCGTTGCGACGGCGCTGGTCAGACCGTCGTCGGCCGCACGTCGGGGACCTCGACGGCCGCCAGCTCGGTCAGCGCCCGTGCGTAGCCCGCCGCGTCCCCGACCCGGGCCGCGGCCCGCGCCGCGACCGTCGGCCCGTGCAGGGCCGCGCGCGTGCGACGCCGCAGCGAGCGCGCCAGGGCCCCGTCGACGTCGGCCGCGGGCAGGTCGGCCAGCGCCGCCTCGAGGCCCCCCAGCACCCGGGTCCGCTCCGCCACGACCGCCGGGTCCCAGTCCCGGACCCGCCGGTCCGCCTCGAAGTCCTCGGCCGCCTGCAGCACGACGTCGCGCGCGTGCCCCAGCGCGGCGTGCTCGGCCGGGGCGTGCTCCGCCACCGACTGCAGGGACACCAGCGCGACGCCGGGCAGCGAGCGCACGTCCGGGTCGACGTCGTGCCGCAGCGCCAGGTCCACCACGGTGAGCGGCCGGTCGGTGCCGCGCCGCACCGCCGCGAGCGCCTCCACGCCCAGCACGGCGCCGGCGGCTCCGGAGCACGCGACCACGAGGTCGGCCGCCATCACCTCCGCCAGCAGGTCGGCGCCCGCCGGCAGCGCCGTGACGCCCCGCGCCGACGCGAACGGCCCCGCCCGCCCGCTCGGGGAGAAGACCCGCACGTCCCCCACGCCGCGGGCCTTGAGGGCCGCGAGGCTCGCACCGGCGTACGAGCCGGTGCCGACCAGGACGCAGCGGACGGCCGCCCAGTCGGCGTCGCCGTCGGCCTGCGGGAGGGTGCGTGCGGCGAGGTCGAGCGCGACACCGACCACGGAGCGGCCCGTCGAGCCCAGGCCCGTCGACTTCTCGACGGCGCGGGACGCCCGCGACGCCGCCTGGAAGAGCGCCTCGAGCGTGGACGTCGTCGTGCCGTCGCGGCGTGCCGTGGTCAGGGCCCGCCGGACCTGGCCCGCGATCTCCCGCTCCCCCACGACCATCGACTCCAGCCCCGACGCGACCGCGAAGAGGTGCTCGCTGGCGTCGGCACCGACCAGCGGCCGCAGGTGCTGGGCCACGTCGTCGGCGCTGTAGCCCGAGCGCGACGCGACGGCCTGCGCGACGGCGCGACGGGCGCGGGGGGTGTGCGCGGTGTCGTCCACGTCCAGGTACAGCTCGAACCGGTTGCACGTCGCGAGCACGACGGCACCGGTCACGGCGTTGGTCGCGGCGACGAGCTCCCTGCCGACGGCGTGGACGTCCGACTGCAGACGCTCCAGCACGGTCAGGTCGAGGGAGTGGTGGCTCGCGACGAGAGACAGGAGCACCACGGGACCCGATTGAATCATCCCGGGAAATGTCCGGCACAATCGATCGTGTGAGTCTTCCCCCACACCATCCTCTCCGCGACGGCCGCACGACCGATTCCGCGCTGGTGACGGCGTATTCCGGGTCCCGACCCGAGCGCCTGCCGGTGTGGTTCATGCGGCAGGCCGGACGCTCCCTGCCCGAGTACCGCGAGCTGCGCGCCGGCACGGCGATGCTCGACTCGTGCCTGGACCCGGACATGGCCTCCGAGATCACGCTGCAGCCCGTGCGCCGGCACGGCGTGGACGCGGCGGTCTTCTTCTCGGACATCGTCGTGCCGCTCAAGCTGGCGGGTGTCGACGTGGAGATCGTCCCGGGCACGGGCCCGGTCATCGCCTCACCGGTGCGCACGCTCGACGACGTCGCGCGGCTGCGGGACCTGGGCCCGCTGGACGCCGAGCGCCTGGCGCCGGTCGCCGCGGGCGTCGAGCGGACCGTTGCGCAGCTCGGCGGGACGCCGCTCGTCGGGTTCGCCGGCGCGCCGTTCACGCTCGCCGCGTACCTCGTCGAGGGCGGGCCGTCACGCGACCACCTCGCCGCGCGGCGCCTCATGCACGCCGACCCGGCCGCGTGGACCGCGCTCATGGACTGGACCGCGGACGTCACCGGGGCGTTCCTCGCCGCGCAGGTCACCGCCGGGGCCAGCGCCGCCCAGCTCTTCGACTCGTGGGCCGGGGCGCTGTCCTTGGCCGACTACGCGGCGCACTGCGCGCCCGCGTCGGCCCGGGTGCTGGCGCAGGCCCGCGCCCTGGGCGTGCGGACCGTGCACTTCGGTGTCGCGACGGGCGAGCTGCTGGTCGCCATGCGCGACGCGGGCGCCGACGTCATGGGCGTCGACTACCGCGTCCCGCTCGACGAGGCGTCGGCCCGGCTCGGTGGCTCGACCCCGCTGCAGGGCAACGTCGACCCGGCGCTGCTCGCCGCACCGTGGGACGTCCTCGAGGCGCACGTGCGCGACGTCGCGCGGCGCGGCGCGGCGGCACCCGGGCACGTCGTGAACCTCGGCCACGGCGTGCCGCCCGAGACGGACCCGACCGTCCTGACCCGGCTCGTGCAGCTCGTCCACTCGCTGTGAGCCACGACGCCGCGACCGCACCGGACCCCGGCTCGTCGGGGTGGGAGGCGGTCGTCGTCGGGGCGGGCGTCGCCGGGCTCGTCGCGGCGCGCGAGCTGGCGCGCGCGGGCCTGCGCACGCTCGTCCTGGAGGAGCGCGACGCGCCCGGCGGGGCGGTGCGCGGGCACGACGTCGCCGGGCTGCGGCTCGACGCGGGCGCCGACTCCTACGCGACGCGCAACGGGTCGGTGGCCGCCCTGCTGGCCGACCTGGGCCTGGCCGACGACGTGGTCGCCCCCGAGCCGCGCGGTGCCTGGACGCACCTGACCAGCGGGGACGGTCCGTTGCCGCGCACCGGGCTGCTCGGCGTGCCGGCGTACCCGCTGGCCCGGGACCTGCGGGCGACCCTCGGCACGGCCGGTGCGCTGCGGGCCGCGCTCGACCTGGTCCTGCCGGCGCGGGTGGGTGCGGACGCCGCGACCCTGGGTGCGCTGGTCCGGGCGCGCATGGGCCGGGCGGTCGTGGACCGGCTGGTGCACCCCGTGGTCGGCGGCGTGCACGCGGCCGACCCCGACGACCTCGCCGTGGACGCGGCGGCTCCCGGGCTGCGCGAGGCGGTGGCCGCGAGCGGCGGGTCGCTGGCACGTGCGGTGCGTCGGCTGCGCGCGTCGGCACCCGCGGGCACGGCGGTCGAGGGCGTCCGGGGCGGCATGCACCGGCTCGTCGACGCGCTCGTCGCCGACGTCACGGCCCACGGTGGCGTGCTGCTGACGCGCACGCGGGCGGAGTCCGTGACGCGGGCGTCCGACGGCACGTTCGTCGTCGGCACGCAGGACCGCGGCCGTCCCCCGCGCCCGTCGCGGGACCTGCGCACGCAGCGGCTCGTCCTGGCGACGCCGGGTGCGGCGGCCGTGCTCGACGGGCTCGACGGTGCGCGGCTGCGCGACGTCCGGCTCGACGACGGCGCCCCGGTCACCCTGGTCACCCTGGTGCTCGACGAGCCCGCGCTGGACCCGGCACCGCGGGGCACCGGCGTGCTGACCGGCCCGGGCGTGGCCGACGTGCGCGCCAAGGCGCTGACGCACGCGACCGCCAAGTGGGGGTGGGTCGCGGACGCGGCCGGACCGGGCCGGCACGTGGTCCGGCTGTCGTACGGGCGCGCGGGCGAGGGGCCGGCCGACGTGCCGGGGGCCGACGCGGCGACGGGCGCGACGGACGCCGGTGCGCTGCCGACCGGTGACGCGCTCGTGGACCTCGCCCTCGCGGACGCCTCGACGCTGCTGGGCGTGCCGCTGCACCGCGACGCGCTGCGCGGGTCGGCGGTCGTGCGGTGGACGCAGTCCCTGCCGCGCCCCAGCGCCGCCCACCGCACCGCCGTGGCCGCGGTCCGGGCGGCGGTCGACGCGCTCCCGGGCGTCGCGGTCTGCGGGGCGTGGGCGGCGGGCAACGGCCTGGCGTCGGTGGTGCCGGACGCCCGCACGGCGGCGGCGTCCCTGCTCGACGTCCCGGAGCCCGACGCGCCCTGACGTGCTCGACAGACGACCTGACAGGGCGTCAGAATTGTCAGGTCCGGCATGGCGTGGATCACATTCTCGCCCCGTCCGCGCGGCATTCTGACGCATTGTCAGATCAATTTTCTGCAGAATTCCGTCCGCCACCTGCGACGATCCCGCGGACGCTCCCCGGTTTCGACATCCGCCCGCGCGGCGACGACACTGGACGCATGCCCCAGCACGTGCGGATCGGCACGCGCGCGAGCGCCCTGGCCCTCACCCAGACCGGCCACGTCGCCGACGCGCTCGCCGCGCTCGCCGACCTCGCGGTCGAGACCGTGCGGGTGCGCACCGAGGGTGACCGCGTCCGCGCGTCGCTCGCGAGCCTCGGCGGCACCGGGGTCTTCGTCACCGCGCTGCGCGACGCCCTGCTCGACGGACGCTGCGACGTCGCGGTCCACTCCCTCAAGGACCTGCCCACGGGCCCGGCCGACGGCCTGGTGATCGCGGCGGTCCCGCCCCGCGCCGACGCGCGCGACGCGCTGTGCGCCCGCGACGGCCTGACCCTGGCGGCCCTGCCCGCCGGCGCGCGCGTCGGCACCGGGTCGCCGCGGCGCGCCGCCCAGCTGCGCGCACGACGTCCCGACCTCGACGTCGTCGACATCCGCGGCAACGTCGGGACGCGACTCGGCCGCGTGCGCGGCCTGGACCCCACGACCGTCGCGGGCGGCACGCACGTCGGACCCGAGGCTCCCCACCCCGGCGTCGCCACGGACGCCCCCCGGGGCGACCTCGACGCCGTGGTGCTGGCAGCCGCCGGGCTCGAGCGGCTCGGGCGCCTCGACGCCGTCAGCGAGTGGTTCGCCCCCGACGTCCTCGCACCCGCACCCGGGCAGGGTGCGCTCGCCGTCGAGGTGCGCACCGCCGACGCGTCCGGCGACACCCCCCTCGCCGACGCGCTGCGGGCCCTCGACCACGCCCCCACCCGCCGGGCCGTCGTCGCCGAGCGCGCCGTGCTCGCCCGGCTGGAGGCCGGGTGCGCCGCGCCCATCGGCGCCTGGGGTCGGCTCGACGACGCGACGGGCACGCTGCTCCTCGACGCCGTCGTCACCGCCGCGGACGGCTCCCGCTTGCTGCGCCTGAGCGCGCAGGGACCCGCGGACGACGACCGCGCGGCCGACGCGCTGGGCCGCCGGCTCGCCGACGACCTCCTCGCCGCCGGCGTCGCCGACCTCGCACCCGTCGGGCCCGCCCGATGACCCACCACCCCACCGACCCGGGCACCACCGACCCGGGCACCAGCGCTCTCGGCCCGTCCGCCGGACCCCTCGCCGGCTGGCGCGTCCTGGTCCCCCGCCCGCCGCTCGACCCCACCCCCCCGGGCGTGAGAGAGCAATCCAGCCCGCAGGAGGGCCCGCGCGCGGACGCCACAGCGGCTGGATCGCACTCTCACGCCCTTCGGGGTAGTGGGGACGCGGCGGTCCCGACGGACCCGGCGCACGCAACGGCTGGATCGCACTCTCACGACCCTGGGGGTGGGGAGGATCCTGGGGGTGGGGATGACCCTGGGGGTGGGGATGACCCTGCGGTCCCGACGGACCCGGCGCAGGCAGCGGCTGGATTGCTCTCTCACGCCTCTGGGGTGGGGGGCCACGGGGGTCTGGGTCTGGGGGGTGGTGCAGGGCTGAGCCCGGCGGCGGTGGCGTTGGTGGCCGCCGGGGCCGAGCCCGTGGTCGTGCCGCTGGTCCGTACGGTCCCGGTCGAGGACCTGACGCCCCTCGACGACGCCCTGCTCGCGCTCGGCGCCGGCTGGTACACGTGGCTCACGGTGACCAGCCAGGCCGCGGTCGCCGTCCTGGCGGAGCGCGCCCGGGCGCACGACGACGGGCTCGCGGCCCTCGTGGAGCGCGCCGGCGTCCGCGTCGGCGCCGTCGGCCCGGGCACGGCGCGCGCGCTGCAGGCGCTCGGCGTCCACGTGGACGTCGTCCCACCCGTGCGCTCGACGGCCGCCGACCTCGTCGCCGCGCTCGTCGCCTCCACCACGGCCACGCCCGACCCGGCACCCGCGCCCCGCGCGCTCTTCCCCCGCGGCGACCTCGCCGCCGCCACGCTCACCGACGGGCTGACCTCCGCCGGGTGGTCGGTCGACGACCTCGTCGTCTACCGCACCGTCGCCGCCGGTGCGGTAGACCCGCAGGTCGCGGACGCCTGGGCGGCCGGCGACGTCCACGCCGCGCTCCTCACGTCGGCCAGCAGCGTGCGCGCCCTGCTGGACCACCTCGGCCCGCCGCCGGCGGGCACGCGGGTCGTCGTCATCGGCCCCAGCACCCACGCCGAGGCCGAGCGGCTCGGCCTGCGCGTCGACGCGGTCGCCGGCCGCCAGACGCTCGCGGGCCTCGTCGACGCGCTCGTCGACCACGTCGCACGCACGGGCGCCCCACCCGGCTCCCTGCCCGGCTCACCCCCCACCCCCGCGGAGGACGCCCCGTGACCAGCCCCGGCCGCCTGCGGCCCCGCCGCCTGCGGCGCACCCCGGCGCTGCGCCGCCTCACCGCCCAGACCCGCCTGCACCCGGCGGACCTGGTGCTGCCCGTGTTCGTCCGCGAGGGGCTCGACGCGCCGCGCCCGCTGACGTCGATGCCCGGCGTGCTGCAGCACACGCGCGACTCGCTGCGCCACGAGGCCGCGCGCGCGGTCGAGGCCGGCATCGGCGGGATCATGCTCTTCGGCGTCCCGGAGCACCGCGACGCCGTCGGTTCCGGGGCCACCGACCCGGACGGCATCCTCAACGTGGCCGTGGCCGACGTGGTCGCCGAGGTGGGCGACGCGCTCGTCGTGCAGGCCGACCTGTGCCTCGACGAGTTCACCGACCACGGGCACTGTGGGGTCCTGACCCCGCAGGGGATGGTCGACAACGACGCCACCCTCGAGCGGTACGCGGCGATGGCGCTCGCGCAGGCCGAGGCGGGCGCTCACCTGGTCGGGCTCAGCGGCATGATGGACGGCCAGACGGGCGTGGTGCGCGACGCGCTGGACGCGGCCGGCCACCACGAGGTCGCGGTCCTCGCGTACGCCGCGAAGTACGCGTCGGCGTTCTACGGGCCGTTCCGCGAGGCCGTGGAGTCGCAGCTCGACGGCGACCGCCGGACCTACCAGATGGACCCCGCGAACCGCCGCGAGGCGGCGCGCGAGGTCGCGATCGACGTGGCCGAGGGCGCCGACGTCGTCATGGTGAAGCCCGCGATGTCGTACCTCGACGTGCTGGCGGACGTCGCCGCGACCTCACCGGTGCCCGTCTGGGCGTACCAGGTGTCCGGTGAGTACGCCATGATCGAGGCGGCGTCCGCGCAGGGGTGGATCGCCCGTCGGAGTGCTGTGACCGAGTCGGTGCTCAGCATCCGGCGGGCGGGTGCCGATGCCATCCTGACGTACTGGGCGACGGAGCTGGCCGGGTGGCTGGCGGAGGAGCGGTGATGACGCAGGTCGAGGACGACACGGTCGCGTCGGGGTACGCCCCGGCCTGGGCGACCACCAGCGCGGAGGCCTTCGCGCACGCCACGTCCGTGATCCCCGGCGGCGTCAACTCCCCGGTGCGCGCCTTCGGGGCCGTCGGGGGCACGCCGCTGTTCCTGGCGTCGGCGGCCGGCGCGTACGTGCGCGACGTCGAGGGCCGCGACTACGTGGACCTCGTGGGGTCGTGGGGTCCGGCGCTCGTCGGGCACGCGCACCCGCAGGTCGTCGAGGCGGTGCAGCAGGCGGCCGCGCGCGGCCTGGGCTTCGGTGCGCCGACGACGACCGAGGTCGAGCTGGTCGACGAGATCCGCGAGCGCGTGCCCGTCGCCGAGCGCGTGCGCCTGGTCTCGACGGGCACCGAGGCCGTGATGACGGCGCTGCGGCTGGCCCGCGCGTGGACCGGCCGGGACAAGGTCGTGAAGTTCGCCGGCTGCTACCACGGTCACGTGGACTCGCTGCTCGCGCAGGCCGGCTCGGGCGTCGCGACGCTCGGGCTGCCCGGCTCGGCCGGCGTCACCGCGGCCGTCGCGGCCGAGACGATCGTCGTCCCCTACAACGACGTCGAGGCGCTGCAGGCCGTGTTCGACGAGCACGGGACGTCCATCGCCGCGGTCATCACCGAGGCCGCGCCCGCGAACATGGGCGTCGTGCCGCCGCTGCCGGGGTTCAACCGCGAGCTGCGCCGCATCACCCAGCACCACGACGCCGTGCTCATCCAGGACGAGGTCATGACGGGGTTCCGCGTCAGCCGCGCCGGCTGGTGGGGACTGGAGGGCGCCTCCGAGCAGTGGGCGCCCGACCTGCTGACGTTCGGCAAGGTCATCGGCGGCGGCCTGCCGGTCGCCGCGGTCGCCGGCCGCGCCGACATCATGGAGCAGCTGGCACCCGTGGGCCCGGTGTACCAGGCGGGCACCCTGTCGGGGAACCCGGTCGCGACGGCCGCGGGCCTGGCGACGCTGCGGCTCGCGGACGCCGAGGTGTACGCGCGGGTCGACGCCGCGGCGGCGCACCTGCGCCGCGCGGTGACCGGCGCGCTCGCCGAGGCCGGCGTGCCGCACGCGCTGCAGTGGGCGGGCAGCCTGTTCAGCGTGGTGTTCGGTGAGCAGGCGGCCGCCGAGGGGGCGCGGGACTACGCGGCCGTGCAGGCGTCGGACCACTGGCGCTACGGGGCGTTCTTCCACGCGCTGCTCGCGGCGGGCGTCCTGGCGCCGCCGTCGCCGTTCGAGGCGTGGTTCGTCTCGGCCGCCCACGACGAGGGCGTGCTGGACCGCGTCATCGAGGCGCTGCCGGACGCGGCGCGGGCAGCCGCCGAGGCCGAGCGCCCGGAGCAGTGAGCGGACCCCGGGCGCACCGGGGCTGACGACACGACGGCGGGCCACCCGGGGGGTGGCCCGCCGTTCGCCGTCCCGCGTCCCCGGTGGGGAGGACGCGCGCGGTGTCAGCGCCGCGGGCCGCCCGGCTCGGCGTCGGCCGCGACCAGGTCGGGGGCGTCGTCCGGTGCGGGCTCGGCCGGGCCGTGGCCCACGGCCGCCACGTCCCCGCGACCGGCGGCGACGTCGTGGCGGTAGGCCCGCACCGACCACGTGACAGCGGCGATCCACACCAGCGCGATGACCGCCAGGACCACGCCCTCGGTGGAGGTGTCGCCCACGCCGACCCAGTCGGAGCGCAGGAGCGTGCGGGTGTTGGTCAGCACGATGACGCCGCCGACGGCCGACCCGAGCACCCGGCCCGGGACCTTGCGGACCAGCCACGCGGCGATCGGCGCGGCGATGAGCCCGCCGACGAGCAGCGCCAGGACCCAGGTGAAGTCGATGCCCTGCGAGCCGAGCGCGAACAGGAAGCCCAGGCTCGCGGCGATCGCGACGAGGAACTCGGAGGTGTCGATCGACCCCACGACCTTGCGGGGCTCCATGCGGCCGCTGGCCAGCAGCGCGGGCGTGCCGACGGGGCCCCAGCCACCCCCGCCGGTCGCGTCGACGAACCCGGCGACCAGCCCGAGGGGGGCGAGGAACCGCTTGCGCAGCGGCAGGTGCTGCCGGTCGGTGCGCAGGCCCCGGAGCGTGAAGCGGACCAGCAGGTACACCCCGAGGGTGAGCAGCACCAGCGACATCACGGGCTTGGCGGCGTCCGTGGACAGGTTCGACAGGAACGTCGCCCCGGCGAACGCGCCGACGGCCCCGGGGACCCCGATCCGCAGCACGACCTTCCAGTCGACGTTGCCGAACTTCCAGTGCGCGGCGCCCGAGGCGAGGGTCGTGCCGATCTCCGCGAGGTGCACGGTGGCCGACGCGGCGGCGGGGTTGGTCCCGATGGCCAGCAGCAGCGTCGTCGAGGTGACGCCGTAGGCCATGCCCAGGCTGCCGTCGACGAGCTGCGCGGCGAGCCCGACGAGGGCGAGCAGGACGATCGTGGGCACGGGGACCACCTCGGGTCGTGCCCGGCGCGGGGCCGGGTCGGGTCGGACGACGAGCGCGGACGGGACGGCGTCCGTGCTGCGCTGATAATTCCGACCCGACTGCTCGGGTTACAAGCACCATTCGCATGCTGAGACGCGGTCCCGCCTGCCGGCGCGCCGCGCGAGAGCGACGGTCAGGGGTTCTGCCAGGCGTCCTCGCGCGCCGCGAGCGCGCGCACGGCCTCGGGCAGGTCGCCGCCGACGACGTCGGCCAGCGTGACGACGTCGAGCACGTCGCGCACCGAGGCCCGCAGCGCGACCCACACGTCGAGCAGGGCGGTGGCCGACCCCTCGTACGTCAGCCCCGGCGGGCGCACGTCCCGGACCGTGACCAGCGGCCCGTCGACCGCCCGGATGACGTCCGCCACCGTGATCTCGTCCGCGCCCCGCGCCAGGAGGTACCCGCCGGACCGGCCGCGCACGCTGACCACGACCCCGCCGCGGCGCAGGTCGCCCAGGATCCGCTCGAGGAAGCTGGTGGGGATGCCCTGGCCCTCGGCGAGGACCTCGCTCGGGACGGACTCACCCCCCGGCCTGCTCGCCAGCTCGGCGCACGCCCGCACCGCATAGTCCGCCTTCGCCGAGACCCGCATGCGCCGATTCTCCCCTGCCGCCCGCGGTGCGTGGTGCAGGGCGCGGCGCCGGGCCCGTCCCGGCGACGGAATACCCCCCGGGGGTACCCTGTTGGGCATGACCGTGACGCCACCACCCCCACCGCCGGTCGACGCCCCGCACGAGCACCCGGCGGACCCCGCGGCCGGCCACGGCTACACGCCCGCCAAGGACGAGTACCTGCGCCGGCTGCGGCGCGTCGAGGGGCAGGTGCGCGGCATCGCGCGGATGGTCGACGAGGACGTCTACTGCATCGACGTGCTCACCCAGATCGCCGCCGTGACCAAGGCCCTGCAGGCCGTCGGCCTCGGCCTCGTCGAGGACCACCTCGGGCACTGCGTCGTGGACGCCGCCCGGCAGTCGCCCGAGGCCGGCGCCGAGAAGGTGCGCGAGGCCTCCGCCGCCATCGCGCGGCTCGTCCGCAGCTGACCCCCGATCGAAGGAGCACCACCATGAGCACCACGACCTTCCGCGTCGACGGCATGACCTGCGGCCACTGCGTGCGCGCCGTCACCGAGGAGCTGTCGGCCCTGCCCGGCGTCACCGGCGTCGACGTCGAGCTCGTCACCGGCGGCTCGTCGCCCGTCACCGTCACGTCCGGCGCCCCCCTGGAGTCGACCGACATCGAGGCCGCCGTCGTCGAGGCCGGGTACGCCGTGACCCCGACCCGGTCGCTGCTGTGAGCACCGACGCGACCCCGCGGACCGGCCCGCCCGACGGGACGGCCGCGGCGGGCATCGAGCTCGCGATCGAGGGCATGACGTGCGCGTCGTGCGTCGCACGCGTCGAGAAGCGCCTCAACCGGGTGCCCGGTGCGCGCGCCACGGTCAACCTCGCGCTCGAGACCGCGCACGTCGACGTGGCCGCGACGGACGACGGCCCCGCCCCCACGGTCGAGGCGCTGGTCGCCGCCGTCCAGGCCGCGGGCTACGACGCCCGGCCGGTCCGGCGCCCCGGGTCACCGACCACCGGCCCGCACGAGCACGCACCGCACGGCGTCGACGACGACGGCGGGCCCGAGCACGGCGGCGCCGAGCACGGCGGACCCGGGCACGGCGGCGCCGACCTCGAGCACGCGCTGTCCGGCATGCAGCACGCCGGCATGGAGCACGACGCGGCCGACGACACGTCGGCTCCCGACGACCGCCGCGGGGCGGACCTGCTGCGCCGCCTGCGCGTGGCCGCGGTCCTCACCGTGCCCGTGGTCGTGCTGAGCATGGTCCCGGCGACGCAGTTCCGCGGGTGGCAGTGGGTGGTCGCCGCCCTCGCGCTGCCCGTCGCGACGTGGGCGGCGTGGCCCTTCCACCGCGCCGCCGTCCGGGCGGCACGCCACGGCGCCTCGACCATGGACACCCTGGTCTCGACGGGCGTCGTCGCCGCGACCGCCTGGTCGCTGTGGGCGCTGCTGCTCGGCGGCGCGGGTGAGCTCGGGATGCGCATGACGCCCGTGCTGTTCCCCGCCGCCGGCGCCGGCCACGGCGCGTCGATGCCCGAGCTGTACCTCGAGGTCGCCGCCGTCGTCACGACGTTCCTGCTGGCCGGCCGGTACGCGGAGCACCGCTCGCGCCGCCGTGCCGGTGACGCGCTGCGCACGCTGCTGGACCTCGGCGCCAAGGACGTGGCACTGCTCGTGACCGACGCCGACGGTCGGCGTGTCGAGCGGCGCGTACCCGTCGACCGGCTCGCCGCGGGCGACGAGTTCGCCGTGCGCCCCGGGGAGAAGATCGCGACGGACGGCGTCGTGGTGTCCGGCACCAGCGCCGTCGACACCTCGCTGCTCACGGGCGAGCCCGTGCCCGTCGACGTCGGCCCGGGCGACGACGTCACCGGCGCGACGATCAACACGTCCGGCCACCTCGTGGTCCGCGCCACGCGCGTCGGCGAGGAGACCCGGCTGGCGCAGATCGGGCGGCTGGTCGCGCGCGCGCAGACCGGGAAGGCACCCGTGCAGCGGCTCGCGGACCGGATCTCGGCGGTGTTCGTGCCCATCGCCATGGCCATCGCCCTCGGGACCCTCGTGGTGTGGCTCGTCACCGGGGGTGGCGTGCAGGCGGCGTTCACGGCCGCCGTGGCCGTGCTGATCATCGCGTGCCCCTGCGCGCTGGGCCTCGCCACGCCGACCGCGCTGCTCGTCGGCACGGGACGCGGTGCGCAGCTCGGCATCCTCATCAAGGGCCCGGAGCTCCTCGAGGAGACGCGACGCGTCGACACCGTGGTGCTCGACAAGACCGGCACCGTCACGGCCGGGCGCATGGCCCTGGTCGACGTCGTGCCCGCCGCAGGTGAGGACGCCGCCGAGGTCCTGCGACTCGCGGCCGCGGTCGAGCGCCTCTCCGAGCACCCCGTCGGCCGCGCCATCGCCGACCACCCCACCCCCCACCCCAGCCCGGCCACCCACCCCACCCCGGCCACCCACCCCACCCCGGCCGCGCACCCCACCCCGGCCGCGCACCCCACCCCGGCCGCGAGAGAGCAATCCAGCCCCGCCGCGGCAGCGCCTGACCCGCGGGTCGACGTGGCCCTCGGGGCGGACGGCGTCGCGATCGGCGCCGACGAGGTGCGGGAGTTCCGCGCGGACGCCGGGCGGGGCGTCAGCGGAGTGGTCCGCACCGCGCACAGCGGTCTGGACCTGGCGCGGCGCGTGCTGGTGGGCCGCCTCGGCTGGCTCGCCGAGCAGGGCGTACGCACGGACGACGTCGCGGCCGCGGTCGCCGCCGCGGAGGACGACGGCGCGACTGCCGTCGTCGCCGCCTGGGACGGGCGGGCGCGCGGGGTCCTGGTCCTGCGCGACCCCGTCACGCCCACGTCGGCCGACGCGGTGCGCGAGCTGCGCGCCCTGGGGCTGCGCCCCGTCCTGCTCACGGGCGACAACCGGGGTGCGGCGCTGGCCGCCGCGCGGGCCGTGGGCATCGCGGACGAGGACGTCGTCGCGCAGGTGATGCCGGACGAGAAGGTCGCGGCCGTCGAGCGGCTGCAGGCCGGCGGCGCGCGCGTGGCGATGGTGGGCGACGGCGTCAACGACGCGGCCGCCCTCGCGACCGCGGACCTGGGGCTGGCGATGGGCACCGGGACCGACGCCGCCATCGAGGCCGCGGACCTCACCCTCGTCCGCGGGGACCTGGCGTCGGCGCCGCAGGCGATCCGGCTCTCGCGCCGCACGCTGCGCGTCATCCGCCAGAACCTGTTCTGGGCGTTCGCGTACAACGTCGCGGCCATCCCGCTGGCGGCCCTGGGCCTGCTGAACCCGATGATCGCGGGGGCGGCGATGGCGTTCTCGTCGGTGCTGGTGGTGACCAACAGCCTGCGGCTGCGGCGCTTCGCCTGACGGCCGGCACGGACGGACGACCGGGGAGGCGCCACCGTGCTAATCTGCTATCACATTGATAGCGCGCGAGCGCTCGTCCCCAGGAGGTCCCCATGCCCGACACCGCACCGCCGCAGGAGTCCGTCGGCGGCGACCCCAGCGGACGCCCGGTCGGGCACGCCGGCGCCCGCGTCGACGTCGCCGAGCGCGACGCCTGGGCCACCGGCGCCGCCGGGGCACTTCTTGCGATCCTCGTCGCGGTCGCCGGAGTCGTCGGGGCGTTCGCGCTGATCGCCCGGGCCGACAGCACGGACGAGCACGTGTGGGGGATCCTCGGCGTCGTCCTCCTCGTCCTCGGCGTCGTGCTGCTCAGCGGGCTCGCCGTCATCAGCCCCGGGCAGACGCGGGTCGTCCAGCTCTTCGGCCGGTACGTCGGCACGGTCCGCCGCACCGGCCTGGTCCTGACCGTCCCGCTGACGACCCGCAAGAACGTCTCCGTGCGCGTCCGCAACTTCGAGACCAGCGAGCTCAAGGTCAACGACGCCGACGGCAACCCGATCAACATCGCCTCGATCGTCGTCTGGCAGGTCGCGGACACCGCCAAGGCCACCTTCGCCGTCGAGGACTACGCCGACTTCGTGCGCGTGCAGTCCGAGTCCGCACTGCGGCACGTCGCCATGTCCCACCCGTACGACCACGCCGACGACGGCGAGAACTCGCTGCGCGGCGCGACCGACGTCGTCTCCGCCGAGATCGCCGCCGAGGTCGCCGCCCGCGTCGTCATCGCCGGCCTCGAGGTCGTCGAGGCCCGCATCTCCAACCTCGCCTACGCCCCCGAGATCGCCCAGGCCATGCTGCAGCGCCAGCAGGCCGGCGCGATCATCGCGGCCCGCGAGCGGATCGTCGAGGGCGCGGTGTCGATGGTCGAGGGCGCGCTGAGCCGGCTGGAGGCCGACGGCGTCGTCACGCTCGACGACGAGCGCCGCGCGGCCATGGTGTCCAACCTGCTCGTCGTGCTCTGCGGGGAGTCCCGCGCGACGCCCGTCGTCAACACCGGCTCGCTGTACGCGTGACGGAGGCGGGACCCGTGGGGGGCGAGGACGGGGCACCAGCGCGGCGCGAGCGGCGGCAGGTGCTGCTGCGGCTGGACCCGGCGGTGCACGACGCCCTGGCCAAGTGGGCCGCCGACGACCTGCGCAGCGTGAACGCCCAGATCGACCTGCTGCTGCGCCGCGCGCTGAAGGACGCCGGCCGCATGCCCGACACGGCTGCCGCCCCGCCCCGCCGGGGGCGGCCCCGCTCCACCCCCTGACCCGTCCGGGCTCCGGGGATGGAGCGGGCGTCCGTCAGCGGAAGCGGCGACCCTCGTCACGGCGGACGGCCGCGACCGCGAGCGCCGCGAACACCGCGGTCCAGGCCAGCAGGACCGGCAGGGCGAGCGCGCCGCCCTCGATGCCGGTGGTGACCTGGACGACGAGGTCGCGGGCCGCGCGGGACGGCAGGCCCTGCGAGATCGCGTCGAGCCAGCCGGGGAACATCTCGGGCGGCATGAACAGGCCGCCGGCGAACGCGAGCGGGAACAGCACGCACTGCACCACCGCGAGCGCCGCCTTGGTCGACATCGCGTACCCGATCGCCATGCCGAGCAGGGTGAACGGCACCGCCACCAGCGCGACCATCGCCACGGCACCCAGGGCGCGCGGCACGGTGAGCGTCGCGGACGTCAGCAGCACCCCGATGAGCACGAGCGGCGTCAGCGCCAGGTACGCCCACAGCAGCCCGTTGACGACGCGCCCGGCCAGCCGCGGACCGGGCCGCGCGGGCAGGGTCCGCACGAACGTGTCGAACGGCTGCGCGCGGTCCTCGGCGACGCCCGCGCCGTGGGTGAAGAGGCAGGCGGACATGACCGCGAAGGTGCCGAGCTGCGCGATCGCGGCGGTCGACGCGAGCGGGTCGGTGGTGATCGCGCCCTGCGGGACGACGAAGAACAGCAGCGCGAGCCCGGGGAACAGCAGGTTGCCGATGACGGCGATGGGCACGCGGACGGTCTCGAGGAACTGGTAGCGCGCGTGCAGCCGCACCAGCGCGACCCACGGGCGCAGGTCGGCGGTGGCCGGCGGGGGCGTGACGGTCACCGGACCACACCGGGCCCGGCTGGCGCGGCGACCGGGGCGTCGTCTCGCGTGAGGGAGAGGAACGCCTCCTCGAGCGACGCGCCGCGGACCTCGAGGTCGGCGAACGGGACGCCGCGCTCGACCAGGGCGCGGACGGCCGCGTCGGCGTCGGACGCGAGGAGCGTGACGCGCGCGCCGCTCGGGGCGTCGGCCGCCTCGAGGACGTCCTGGACGCCGGGCAGGCCGACCAGGCCGGCGGGCCCGCCGGACGCGAGGGTGAACGAGACCCGCCGCACCGCGACGAGGTCGAGCACGCGCGCGAGGCTGTCGTCGGCGAGCACCGTGCCGTTCCCGACCACCACGACGCGCTCGGCGAGCGCCTCGATCTCCTCGAGGTAGTGGCTCGTGACGATGACCGTGGCCCCGTCGGCGTGGTAGTCGCGCAGGGCCTGCCACAGGACGTGCCGCGCCTCGACGTCCAGCCCGGTGGTCGGCTCGTCGAGCAGGACCAGGCGCGGGCGGCCGACGAGCGAGAGCGCGACGGCGAGCCGGCGCTTCTGCCCGCCGGACAGCGCGCCCGTCTGCCGCTCGCCCAGGTCGGTGAGGCCGAAGCGCGCCAGGAGCTCGGCGCGCGGCATGGGGTCGGCGTAGTGCCCGGCGACGAAGTCGACGACCTCGCGCACCCGCAGCGTCTCGGGCAGGCCCGTCTCCTGCGGGGTGGTGCCCAGCGACGTGCGGGAGGCAGGATCGCGCGGGTCGCCGCCGAAGACGCGGACCGTCCCCTCGTCGGGGGTCCGCAGGCCCGCGACGAGGGACAGCAGCGTCGTCTTGCCGGCGCCGTTCGGGCCGAGCAGGCCGACGACCTCCCCGGCGTCGACGCGCAGGCTCACGTCCGCGAGGGCGGTGACCGCGCCGAAGCGTCGGGTGACGTGCTCGACGAGCACGGGAGGCGGGGTGGACGTCGTCATTCCTGTGCTCCCTCGGAGCGGCGCAGGTGCGTGGACAGGTTGCCCGCGGGCAGGTCGGAGGTCAACACCTGGGGGACCGCCCTCTACGCTGCCCGGGTGGACAGCTCAGGCGACGCGCGAGACCCCGCCGCTCCCCCGCCCGGCGACCGGGCCGTGCGGCGCCGGCTGACCACCGAGATCTGGATCGTGCTCGGCCTGTCGCTGGGCAAGGCCGCGGTGTACGCCGTGGTCTCCCTGGTCGCCATGCTGACCGCGGGCACGCCGCTCGCCGAGCAGACGGTCGCGCTCAACCCGAGCCGGTCGCCGCGCCCGTACCTCGACCTCACGTACCAGCTGCTGGCGATCGGGTTCGCGGTGCTGCCCGTCGCGCTCGCGCTGTACCTGCTGTCCGCGAACGGCCGCTCCGCCGTGCGTCGCATCGGGCTCGACCGGGCGCGTCCGTGGCGCGACCTGGGCGTCGGGGTGGGCCTGGCGGCGGTCATCGGGATCCCCGGGCTCGGGCTGTGGGCGGTGGGCCGTGCCGTGGGCATCACGGTCGAGGTGCAGGCCTCGGCGCTGAACGACGCGTGGTGGACGGTCCCGGTGCTGATCCTCGCCGCGCTGCAGAACGCGCTGATCGAGGAGGTCGTCGCCGTCGGCTACCTCATGGAGCGCCTGCGCGAGCTGCGGTGGAGCACACCGGCGATCATCGCGGCGAGCGCGCTGCTGCGCGGCTCCTACCACCTGTACCAGGGGTGGGGGCCGTTCTTCGGCAACGTCGTCATGGGCGTCGTGTTCGCCGAGTACTACCGGCGACGGCGCCGCGTCATGCCGCTCGTCGTCGCGCACACCGTGCTCGACATCGTGGCGTTCGTCGGCTACGCCAGCCTGCCCGACGCGTGGCTCGAGGCGATCGGCGTCACGTGACGCGGGTCAGGCGGCGGGGTCGCTCGCCAGGTCGCGCGCGACCTGCCGCACCGCGAAGCCGCTGACGACGTTGAGCGCTCCCCCGACGAACGCGAACAGCCCGAGCAGGACGCCGAAGACCGCGAGCGAGCCCTGCGGGCGAGCGATGAGCAGCAGCGCGAACAGCGTGCACACCAGCCCGAACGCGAGCGGCCAGTGCCACCCCGCGCCGCGCGAGCGCGACATCGCGACGGCCCCGAGGATCGACACGACGCCGAGGACCAGCAGCCAGGCGGCGAACAGGAAGAACAGGACGCGGACGGTCGGCCCCGGCCACAGCACGACGGCCGCACCGACCGCGACGCCGGCCAGACCCTCGACCACCCACCACGTCCACCCGGGGACACCGCGGTCCGCGAGCCCGTGGACGAGCGCGACCACGCCGTCGACGACGGCGAAGATGCCGAACAGCCAGACGATGGCCTGGACCGAGGCGGTCGGCTGCGCCATGAGCAGCAGCCCGAGGATCAGCAGCAGGAGCCCGCGCAGCACGGGCAGCCACCAGAGCCTGCTGAGCGTGCGTGCCACCTGGGTGGAGATCTCGTCGACCATGTGCGCCTCCTCGCCGGGCAGACCTGCTGCCGGGAGCGGCACGGCGCGGGACCGCGCGGCGACACCCCTGCGACGAACGTAGCGCGCACCGTCACGCACGGCGCGGCGAACGGGCTGGTCAGGCCTCGCGGCGTCGACCGCCGTACCGGCGGTGGACGGCCTGCTTGCTGACGCCGAGCATCGCGGCGATCGCGACCCACGGGACGCCGGCGGCGCGGGCGCGGCGGACGGCGACGGCCTCGCGGCGCGCGACCTCGCGGCGCAGGTGGGACAGCGCGAGGAGGGCACCCAGCGGGTCGTCGTCCTCGGCGCGGGCGACCAGAACGGACATGTCGGCCTCCTCCTGGGTCATCGGTGCTCCTCGATCGATGTCCTGACGTCAACACATGTTGACCCGCTGGCCTCGGCATGTCAACAGGTGTTGACTCCCGGGGCGGAGGGCGCGGACCGCACGACCCACCGTGAGGAGGACGAGGCGCGCGCAGCGTCCTGCCTACACTCGCCATCATGTCCACCTCGTCGACGCCTGCGCCGGACGGTGCCGTCGACGACCCCGACGACACGCGCGCGCGGACCACGGGCGCCGCCGCCGCGACGCCCGCGGCGCTGCTCACCCCCACGGGCTCCGTGCGTGCCGTGCGCTCCCGGGTCGACGTGCAGGACGTCCGGCCAGCCCGCCTGCACCGCCCCAGCGACCTGCTCGGCGCTACGCTGACCACGCTGCTCGCCGTCGTCGTCGTCGTCCTGGCGACCTACGCCCAGAACACCACGACGGGCGTCGCGGAGGACGTCCAGGGGTTCGCCACCCTGCTGCGGCGCATCCTGTTCGTCCCCGTCAACGTGCTCGTCGGGTTCACCACCGTGGTGGTGCCGATCGCCGTGCTCACCGAGCTCGCGCTGCGTCGGCTCGGCCGCCAGCTGCTGCAGTCCGTGGTCGCCGCCGCCGGCGCGATGCTGCTGGTCGCCGCGCTGCACTGGACGTTCCTCGCGTTCGGCTCCGCCGAGCTGGTCCAGGGGATGTCGGTGCGCCTGGGCGGCCAGTGGACGCTCACGATCCCCGAGTACATCGCGATGCTCACCGCGCTGCTGACCGTCGCCGGGCCGCGCAGCCGACGACGCAGCGTCGCGTGGTCGTGGAACCTGCTGTGGATCACGACCGGCGTCGTCCTCATCACCGCCGCCGTGTCCCTCGCCGGCCTGGGCCTGGCCCTGCTGGTCGGCCGGGTCGCCGGGCTGGGCGTGCGGTACCTCGGCGGCGTCGACCCCGAGCGCGCCTACGGTGACGCGCTGCTCGCCGGGATCCGGCGCGCCGGGGTCGAGCCCGCCACCGTCGTGCGGGTCCCCGACCCCGTGCTCGAGGCCGACCGCACCCCGGCGACCCTCACCGCCCTGGCACAGCTGCCCGCCGGCGCGCCCGCGCAGCGCGCGCTCGTGCGCGCGTCCGGCGACCGCGTCTACGACGTCGCGACCGACGACGGCCGCCACCTCGACCTGCTGGTCTTCGACGGTGACCGCCAGGTCGTCGGCATGATCACCCGGCTCTGGCGCAGCCTGCGGCTGCGTGGGCTCGAGGGTCGCTCGGCGCTGTCGCTGCGCCAGGCCACCGAGCGCGCCGCCCTGCTCGCCTACGCCGCCCGCGCCGCCGGCGTCCGCACGCCCCAGCTGCTGAGCATCGCCGAGGCCGAGGACTCGATGCTGCTGCTGCAGGAGGGCACCGACGCCGCGGTCCCGCTGTCCGACGTCGAGACCGACGACATCGACGACGACGTGCTGCACGCCATCTGGGCCCAGCTGAGCCTCGCGCACGCCGCGGGCATCGCCCACCGAGCACTGACCTCCGACGTCATCCTGGTCGAGCAGCGACCCGCCGGGCCGCGGGTGTGGATCACCGGCTGGGAGCAGGGGGACGTCGCGTCGTCGGACCTCGCGCGCCGCATGGACACCATGCAGCTCATCGCCCTGCTCGCCCTGCGCGTGGGCGCCGCCCGCGCCGTGCGCTCCGCCGCCGAGATGCTGCCCGCTGCCGACATCGAGGCCATCGGCCCGCTGCTGCAGACCGTGGCCCTGCCCCGGCGCACGCGCGACGAGATGCGCGTGCACAAGGAGGTCCTCGCCGAGCTGCGGTCCGCGCTGGTCGCCCGCCTGCCGGAGGCCGACGTCCAGCCCGAGCAGCTCGTCCGGTTCGGGGCGCGCACCCTGATGACGATCGTGCTGACGATCGTCGCGGTGTTCGTCGTGCTCACGTACGTCAACGTCTCCCAGATCGGCCCCGTGCTGGCGGACAGCGACTGGCGCTACTCGGCCCTCGCCGCCGGGCTGGGGCTGCTCACGCTCGTGGGCGCCGCGCTGACGTTCGTCGCGTTCTCCCCGGTGCGGCTGACGGTCTGGCGGGCCACGCTCGTCCAGACCGCCGCGACCTTCGTCGCGCTGGCCGCCCCCGCCGGGATCGGGCCGGCCGCCCTCAACCTGCGCATGCTGACGCGGCGCGGCGTGAGCGCGACGCTCGCGGGCGCCACCGTCGCGCTGGTCCAGGTCAGCCAGTTCGTCACGACCCTGCTGCTGCTGCTCGTGCTGACCGTGACGGCGGGCGTGGGCTCCCCCACGTCGTCCCCGGTCTCGCCGGCCGTGCTGATCGTGCTCGCGGTGGCGGCGGCCGGCGTCGGCGTCGCGCTGCTGTTCCCCGGCGTGCGGACGTGGGCGCAGCGCACGGTGGGGCCGACGGTCCGCCAGACCCTGCCCCGGCTCATCGAGGTCATCGGGCAGCCCTGGCGGCTCGCGCTCGCGCTCGGCGGCAACGTCCTCATGACGATGGGGTACGTGCTGGCGTTCGAGGCGGCGCTCGCGGCCCTCGGCCAGGAGGCGTCGCTGGTGCAGGTCGCGCTGGTGTACCTCACCGGCAACACCGCCGGCTCCGTGATCCCGACGCCCGGTGGCATCGGGACCGTCGACACCGCGCTGGCACTGGGCCTGTCGACCGTCGTCGGCATCAACCTCGGTGTCGCCGGGACGATCGCGCTGCTCTTCCGCGTGCTGACGTTCTGGCTGCGGATCCCGCTCGGCTGGCTCGCGATGCGCTATCTCACGCGCGTCGGCGAGCTCTGAGCCGGAAGGTCACGCAGAACGGCCCCTGCCACCGGGGGAGACGACAGGGACCGTTCTGCGAGTCTGGGGGGTGCGTCAGGCGGCGAGAGCGTCGCGCTGAGCAGGCACCAGGACCGACGCCTCGAGGCGGGCGGCGATGGCGGCCCAACGGGCGACCGGGATGACCTGGGGGCGAACCTCGTGCGGCTCTGCGGCCGAGTTGCGCTGGTCCATGACGGGGCCCTTCGTTCGGTAGCCCGGCTGACCCCGTGGGTCCCGTGGCTTTGCGTCCCCCCCTCGCGGAGGGTTTGCCGTTTCGCTGACAAGTCCGACATTAGACGGCTCTCACGCGGAACGGAAGTGATGTGGGTCACTTGTCTTGGACAGGAGCCCAATTCACCCGGACGGCGGGTATCTGCGGGACCCCCGGCCGGGCGTGTCGGCGCCGTCGGCGCTCCCGACGCGGCCGACCGGGTGACGGACGGACGTCCCCCCGAGAGCGCAGCACCCCCGCGCCGTCCTCGGCACGGGGGTGCTGCGAGCGCCACCGGCGCCCGGTCGTCGCTCGCCGAGGCGTCAGCGGAAGGCGTCCTTCACGTTCTCGCCGGCCTGCTTGAGGTTGGCCGAGGACTGGTCGGCCTTGCCCTCGGCCTCGCGCTCCTCGTCGCCCGTCGCCTTGCCGAGCGCCTCCTTGGCCTTGCCGCCGGCCTCCTGCGCGGAGTTCTTGACCTTGTCGTCCAGACCCATGAGAGCTCCCTTCGTCGGTGACACGACGCTAGGTCGGGTCCGGCTCCACCGCATCCGGAGCGCCCTCGTCCCGCAGCCGCGGCTCGGTGCGCCGCGCCGGGACGAACCCGGACTTGTCGGCGTAGAACGCGCGCACGACGTCCATGTCCGCGCGCATGTCACCGGTCAGCGTCAGGGTCGGGCCCAGGCCCGCCGTCATCGTCGTGCGGTCCACGTAGCCCAGCGTCACCGGGAGGTCCACCGCGCGTGCGATGCGGTAGAACCCCGACTTCCAGCCCGAGCCCGACCGCGTGCCCTCGGGCGTCACGACGAGGTAGAACCGCTCACCCGCCGCCATGCGCGCCACGATGTCGTCCACCAGACCCGCCGGGTCGCGCCGGTCCACGGGGATCCCGCCCAGCGCGCGCATCAGCGGTCCCGCCGGGCCCTGGAACAGCGTGTGCTTGCCGAGCCACCGGAACGGCAGCTCGGCCTCCCACGCGATCGCCAGCATGAGGACGAAGTCCCAGTTGGACGTGTGCGGTGCGCCGATGAGGATCCCCGCGCCGTCCCGCGGGACGCGCTCGGTCCGCAGCCTCCACCGGCTCACCCGCCAGAACGCGCGGGCCGCCGCCCGCCGGACGCTCACGGGCGCGCACCCGGGGGCAGGTCGACGTCCCGGCACAGCAGCAGCAGCGTCATGTCGTCCTTCGAGTCGGGGTCCGAGCAGTCCGCCACGACCTCGTCGATGTCGACCGGCACCGTCGGGTCGGGGCGGTCGAAGTGCCGGATCAGCCGGTCGATGCCCTCCGCCAGCGCCGTGGTCCGCGAGTCGACCAGGCCGTCGCTGTACAGCACGATCCCACCACCCGGCTCCAGGTGCAGGTCCACGACCCGCGGGTCGCCCGAGCCGACCCCGACCGGGCGGTCCACCCGCATCGCGACCAGCTCGGCCGCACCGTCGGGCGCCAGCGCCAGCGGACGCGGGTGACCCGCCGCCCCCATCGTGGCGGCGCCCGTCAGCGGGTCCACCACCACCACGACCACCGTCGCCATGTCCTCCGGCATGGTGCGCCGCGCGAGCTCGTCCAGGTCGACCAGCGCCTCGCGGACGTCCGCGCACCGCAGGAGGTACGCCCGCAGCCCGTTGCGCAGCTGGCCCATCGCCGCCGCCGCACCGATGCCGTGCCCCGCCACGTCGCCGACCACCACGGCCAGCCGGCCGTCGGGCAGCTCGAGCGCGTCGTACCAGTCGCCGCCGACCCGCCCGCCCGCCGCCGGAACGTACCTCGCCTGCAGGGACCAGCCCGGCACCGTCGGCAGGTGCCGCGGCAGCAGGGAGAGCTGCACGGTGTGGGCGGCGGCCATCTGCCAGCGGTTGCGCTCGATGATGACCTCGAGCAGCCGGCTGCGCAGGTCCTCGACCGCGCGCACGTGCTCCGCGGCCCAGGGCTCGCTGCGGCCGCGCACCTCCTCGCGCCAGCGCTCGAACGACGCCCGGGGGCTCAGCCGCACGACGTCGCCCTCGCGGCGCGCGACGGCCGCGTTCTGCGGGTCCCCTCCCCAGTAGACGTCGCGCACGTGCTCGTGCCGCAGCCAGACGATCACCTGGTCGTCGGGCAGGCGCACGGCCAGCAGGCCCGCCACGTCGGGCAGCGCCGCCGCCAGCGTCGGGTCGCTCGCCCCCAGCCCGGTGCGGGCGGTCACCCCCTCGGGCTGCGCCAGCACCCACGAGCGCAGCGCCGCCACGTCGACGTCGGCGTCGCCCGCCGTCACGGTCTGCCCGTCCGCCACGACCACCAGGCCGTGCGCGGGGACGACCGACAGCAGGCCCGGCTCGTCGCGGACGAGCGCCTGCGCGAGCCCGCGGTCCGGGTCCCGTGCCGCCCGCAGGACGTGCCCGACCACCGCCTGCGCCTGCAGCTCGCGCTCCAGCTCACGGTCCTGCGCCCGCGCCACCAAGCGCAGCGAGAGCGCCGAGCCGAGGAACTCGGCGGCCGCCCGCACGCCGTACGGCACCCGGTGCGGACCTGCGTAGTGGTGGCACGCGATCAGGCCCCACAGCCGGCCGTCGCGCAGCAGCGAGATCGACATCGAGGCGCGCACGCCCATGTTGCCGAGGTACTCGAGGTGGACGGGCGAGACGCTGCGCAGCACCGCGTGCGTCAGGTCCAGCGGCTCACCGGACACCTCGTCGAACGCCGGGACGATCGGGGCCGGCGTGTACCGGGCGTCGGCGATGATCCGCACCCAGCTGGTCTCGTACAGCGCCCGGGCCTGCGGCGGGATGTCCGAGGCGGGGTAGTGCAGCCCGAGGAACGAGTTGAGGTCGGGCCGCCGGTCCTCCGCGACGACCTCGCCGTTGTAGTCGGCGTCGAAGCGGTAGACCATGACCCGGTCGAACCCGGTCAGGGTGCGCACCTCCCGCGCCGCCGCCTCGTACAGCTCCTCGAGCGTGACCGCCCGGTTGAGCCCCTCCAGCGCGCCGCGCACGGCCTGGTACGTGTTGGGGAAGGAGAACGGGCGCGGCCCCTCGGCCGTCTCGAGCTCGACGACGAGCATCGTGCCGGCGCCCACCGCGACACGGTGCAGGATCGCGTCGACGGCGACCGGGCCCGCGGGGCCCTGCACCTCCAGCCCCAGCGGGTTGCGGGTCCGCAGGTCACCGAACGTGCGCACGTGCGCACGGACCGCCCGCGCTGCGGACTGCCCGAGGACGTCCGCGAGGGACGACCCCAGCACCGCGTCCACGTCGTGCCCGGTCAGCCCGACGACGTTGGTCGACGCGTGCCGCACCACCAGCTCGGGCTCCGAGACGGCCAGCAGCACGCCGTGGGGCTGCACCGACCCGGGGACGCGGATCGGCTCGTCCGCGCACGCGTCGTGGTCGACCGTCGATGCGGTTGCGGGTGTTCCGAGGCCCGGCACCGGGGCCGCACCGCTCGCCTCGTCGCTCATCCTCGCTCCGTCCCCGACGGGCGGCGCGCACGTCCACCTCGTCGGTGAACGGTAATCGATGCCCGCCGGGGCGAGGCACGCCGCCCGACCGGCCCCTCAGCCCTCGAACGGCGCGTCGAGCCAGGAGCCGGGCGGCGGGAGCAGCGTCTCGAGGTCGTCGAACAGGGCGTCGGGCAGCGGGGCGGCGGCCGCGGCGAGCGTCTGCGTGACGCGCTCGGGGCGGGACATCCCCACGATCGTCGACGCGAACCGGTCGTCCCGCAGCGAGAACTGCAGCGCCGCCGTCCCCAGGTCCGTGCCGTGGTCGGCGCACGCGGCCCGCATCGCCTCGACCGCGGCGAGCACCTGCGGGGGCGCCGGCCGGTAGCCGTAGCTGGTCGGCCCGCCGTGCTGGTGCGCCAGGATCCCGCCGCCGTAGACGGCCGCGTTGAGCACGCCCATGCCCTGGGCACGCGCCTCGGCGATGATCGCACCGGCGGACCGGTCGACGAGGGTCCAGCGGTTGTGCACGAGGAGGACGTCGAACACTCCGAGCGCGAGGTAGCGCGCGATCTCCTGCACGCGGCCGCCGGCCAGCCCGATCGCTCCCACCGCACCCGACTCGCGGAGCTCCACGAGGGCCTCCACGGCCCCGTCCGGGCCCGTGAGGTCGTCGAACTCGTGGAACTCCGGGTCGTGCAGGTGCACGAGCGGCAGGTGGTCCAGGCCCAGGCGCTCCCGCGACTCCAGGACCGAGCGGCGCACGCGCTCACCCGAGTAGTCGGACCCCTCGGGGTCGACCTTGGTCGCGATCACGTACCCGTCCGGGACGCCGCCCGCGGCCGTCAGGGCCGCACCGATCCGACGCTCGCTCTCCCCTCCGGAGTACCCGTTGGACGTGTCGAGGAACCGGATGTCGCTGTGCAGCGCCGCCCGCACGGTGTCGATGCCGCGCTCGGGCGAGACCTCCTGCCCGTAGTTCTCCGGCATGCTGCCCAGCGGGCTGCCGCCGAGCGCGAGCGCGCTCACGGTCAGACCCGTCCCCGGCAGCGGGCGCAGCCAGCCCGGCCCCCCGGGCACGTGGCGTGCGGTCATCGTCGCTCCTGACGTCAGCGTCCCCCGGGGCGGACCCGGCCGGTCAACCGGCCAGGAACGCCTGCAGCAGCGGACCGGCCGTCGTGGAACCGTAGTCTCCCTCACCGACGAACACCGCGACCGCCAGGTCGCCCTGGACGGCGATCATCCAGGCGTGGTTGCGCAGGTCGGAGTCCTGCCCGAACTGCGCGGTGCCGGTCTTGGCGAGGACCGGCTCGCCGGGCACGTCGGCCAGCAGGGTCGCCCCACCCTCGGTGACGACGGCCCGCATCATCGACTGCAGGGCGGCGGCCTCGTCGGCCGTCAGCGGTGCGGCCGGTGGCAGGTCGGCCCCGTCCGCGTCGTCGGTCGCCGCGTCCGCGTCCGCGTCGTCCGGGTCGTCCGTGGCCTGCTCGGGGGGCGTCACCAGGTACGGGACGACCGTGCGCCCCGCCCCGACCGACGCCGCGACGGTGGCCATGCCGAGCGGGGAGGCCAGGACCGCCCCCTGACCGATGACCGACGCCGCGTGCGCGGTGCCCGATGCTCCGTCCGGCACGGTGCCGAGGAACGCCGGGAAGCCGAGGTCGACCGCCGGCTCCAGGCCGAGGGAGCGGGCCGCGGCGAGCAGCGCACCGTCGGCGGCCAGGTCACGGGCGCCGATGAACGCGGTGTTGCAGGAGTTCGCGAAGGCGGTGCGCAACGGGACGTCGCCCAGGGCGGCCGCCGGGTAGCCCGGGAAGTTCTGGAAGGTCCGGCCGTCGACCGTGAGCGAGGGCAGGCAGCTCACCGTCGAGTCCGGCGTCAGGCCGCCGCGCAGGTACGCCAGCGCGCTGACCACCTTGAACGTCGAGCCGGGCGCGTACTGCCCGACGGTCGCCGTCGACAGCCCGCCGCTGCCCGGACCGTTCGCGGCCGCCAGGACCTCCCCCGTCGAGGGGCGCACCGCGACGATGGCCGCCGCGGGCTCGAGGCCGCCGAGGACGTCCTCGGCGCGCTGCTGCAGGGTCGCGTCGAGGGTGGTGCGCAGCGGCTGCCCCGGCACGGCGTCGACCGTCAGCAGCACGCGCTGGGCGCCGGTCTCGGCGCCGACGGCCGCCACGACGACGCCCGGTGTGCCGCGCAGCTGCGCGTCGTACTGCCGCTGCAGCCCCGACAGGCCCGCCTTGTCACCCGCGACGACCTCACCCTCCGACGCCTCGACGATCTCCGCGGTCGCGTCGCCGACGGTCCCGAGGATCGCCCGCGCGAAGGTGCGGGTCACCGCGAGCGGCAGCACGTCGGGCACCACGCCCACCCCGGGCAGGGCGTCGAGCGCGGGCACGTCGTACGCCGGGTCCCCGGAACGCACGACGATGGCCTCGACGAAGGCCCGGGGGCCTGCGGCGGCGACGCGCTGCGCGTACGCCTCGGGGTCGGTGCCGAGGGCGTCGGCGAGGGCGCGCGCCGCGGCGTCGGCGTCGAGACCGCCCTCGGCCACGTGGGCCTTGTCCAGCCCGATGCGCGCGACGGGTCGGTCCTCGACGAGCGGGACGTCCCCCTGGCCGAGGACGACGCCGCGGGCGGCCGGCCGCCGGGTCACCGTCAGCTGCTCGCCGGGCACCAGGTCGGGGGCGAGCAGCGGCAGCGTCCAGCGCGCGCGCCACGGCTGCTCGTCGTCGTCCTCGTCACGGACCAGCTGCGCGGTCGTGGCGTACGTCCAGGCCTCGTCCGTCCACGGCACGTCCCAGGTGACGGTGAGCCCTGCGGTCGCGGTCAGCTCGTCGTCGGCGAGGGTCACCTCGCCGACCTCGACGGTGGCCGCCGCCTGCTCCCCGAGGCCCTCGACGACCTCGGCCCGGGTGGCGGCGAGGGCGGCGGGCGCAGGGGCGTCCGCCGTGAGGGGCACGGCGTCGAAGTCACCCGTCTCGAGGGCGCGGGCGAGGGCCTCGGCCGCCGGGCGGGCGTCCGGGGCGCCAGCGCTGCATGCCGTGAGCGCCGTCGCCGCCAGGGCGACCAGCACGCCCGTCGCCATCCACTGCCGGGCAGGGGCCCGCCCCGCCGCTCGTGCCGCACGCACCGTCGTGTCCTCCTGTCGCGGTCCCCGCGTCGCGGCCGACCGGAGCGGCGCAGGCGCGCACGACGTCGTGGCGTGGTGGCGCGGGAGACGTGCCGAGCCTGTCACCTCGGTAGGCCCTCGCGGGCCGGTTCGGGGGGGATCTTCACCCGTCCTCCCCACGCAGGTCGCGCCCGGTCCGCGTGGCGTCCCGGGGCAACCCGGACGGGGAGCGGCTGAAAACCCCGCGTACCGGTTGCATCTGGACGCACGTCCGGGTCACGATGCCCCCATGGACGCTGGGGGACGGCCACCGGGGACGCAACGCGTCGACCCGCCCGACACGGTCGGGCGGCTCGACCCGCGCGACCGCTCGCAGGCCGCCGCGGTTCTCGCGGCCGCCCTCGCGGACGATCCGGGCTACGCGCACCTGTTCCCCGTCCGCGCCCGCCGCGAGCGCGAGCTGCGCGAGGTGTACCGCATGACGCTCGCCGACGGCCTGCGGCACGGACGCGTCCTGGCCACCACGCTCGACGGCCAGGTGACCGGCGTCCTGGCGATCTACCCGCCGGGGACGTACCCGATGTCGCTCGCGCGCTGGGTGCGCCAGGCTGGCCGGATCGCGCGGATCGCGGTGCGCACGCGTGAGCACAGCGCGGGGATCATCCGCTTCGGTGAGCTGACGTCCCGCGGCGTCCCGGCCGACTGCTGGTACGTCGAGGCGTTCGGGGTCCGCCCGGACCTGCAGCGCGAGGGCCGTGGGAGCGTGCTCATGCGCCGGTTCCTCGCGGACCTCGATGCGCAGCGCGGTCGGTCGTACCTGGAGACCACCAACGAGGTCAACGTCGGCTACTACCAGATGCGCGGGTACACCGAGGCCCACACCCCGGTCCCCCTGGCCCCCGCAGGTCCGCACATCTACCCGATGACCCGACCCGCCGTCTGACCTCCGCGGCGCCCGGTCCGTCGCCGGCACCCCGCCGCCCGTCACGGCACCGGCGGACCCTGCCGCACCCGCGCCAGCAGCGCCTCGGGGGTCGCGGTGGCGGGGTCCCACAGGGCGTCGACGAACCAGGTCGCCCCGGCCTCCGCGAGCGCCGCCACGTGCTCGCGCGCCGCGCCCCGGTCGGCGGGCAGGGCGCCGTGCAGGACCACGTCGAAGGGGCCGGCGTCCGCCGGGCGGTGCTCACGCACCCAGGCGACGACGTCCGCGACGTCCTGCGGGTCGAGCGGCTGCTCGGCACGCTCGCCACGGTGCTGCGGCACGACGCCGTCGTACCGGACGGCGCGGCCCATCGACCGCGCGGACGGGAAGGACCCGACGACCCACACGGGGATGCGCGACCGCCCGTCGGGGCGGGTCACGGGGACGGGACGCAGCTGCAGGCCGTCGACGCGCAGGTGCCCGCCGTCGACGTCGAACCGGTCCCCGGTGAACGACCGCTCGAGGACGGCGAGCGCGTCGTCGAGCCGCTCCGCGCGCTCCCGGAGCGTCGCGGCCTCCCCGCTGACGCCGGACACCGCACGGTCCGTCGGCACCCCCAGCCCCACGGGCAGGACCAGCCGCCCGCCCGAGAGGTGGTCGACCGTCACCGCCTGCTTGGCGAACACCCACGGCCGGCGGCGCGGCAGAGCGAAGACCAGGGCGCCGAGCGTCACCCGCTCGGTGCGCACGGCCGCTGCCGCCAGCACGGCCCACGGGTCCCAGGCGTCCATCCCGCCGAGGTCCACGCCGTCCCAGGTGAAGAAGCCGTCCCAGCCGTGACCCTCGGCCTCGACCGCCAGGTCGACCACCTCGTGCACCGTCCCGAAGCTGCCCACGACACCGAGCCTCACGACCGCTCCCTCCGCCCGGCCACCGGCGCGGCAGCCCGTGCCGACGCTACCGGCGGCCACCGACACGCCGCCCCGCACCGCCTGGACGGCCGTCCACCTCCACCCGCGGCGCGACACGCCCGCTGTGGTGGTATTCCCCGCAGGCGCCTACGGTGGCCGAGGACGCCGGGCCAGGGGGACGCGCGACGAGCCGGGGCGCAGCGGGACGCACCAGGAGGAAGGGGGCGGGACATGAGCGACGAGCAGCAGCTCACGTCGCCCTCGAGCCCCGGGGGAGGCAGCTCCCCGTGCGGCAGCGCACCCCTCCCACCCGCGGCTCTCCCCCCCGACGACGCCCTGTCGCCCACCGTGCTCGGACGCGCCCTGCCCGCCGCGCGGCCGTCGACCGACCACGTGCAGGTGCGGCGGTGGGTGCTCGAGCAGGCCGCCGAGCTGAGGGCGCTGCGCAGCGACCTGCGCGACCAGCTGGCCGCCTCCGTCGCACCGGCGCCGGACGACGACGGCCTGCCGGACAACATCGTCCTGGTGACCTCCGAGCTCGCGACCAACGCCCTCGCGCACGGCCGGGCGCCGGCTCACGTGCAGCTGCTGCTCGACGGGAACGAGGTGCTCGTCGTCGTGTCCGACGGCGACGCGACGCACGCCCCGTTCCTCGCCGAGGGCCGCGAGCCCGGCGAGGGCGGGTTCGGCCTGCAGATCGCCCGGCGCCTCGCGAGCGACGTCGGCTGGTGGTCCGACGCGACCGGCAAGCACGTGTGGGCGTCGTTCCCCGCCCGGCCGACCTCCTGAGCGGGCGCTCCCGGCGGACGCACGACGCACCGACGCCGCGGTGCGGCGAGAATCGGCGCATGACGACGAGCGACGGCGTGCTCCGGCTGCGCGGGGCGACCCTGGGCGCGGGCACCCCGCAGGTCTGCGTCCCCGTGGTGGCGACGACGCCCGCCGCGGCTGCCGCAGCGGCCCGGTCCCTGCCCGCCGGCGCCGCGGACGTCGTCGAGCTGCGCCTGGACCACGTCGCCGGGTCCGCCGGCGACCCGGCCGTGGTGCGCGCGGCGGTGACCGCCGTGCGCGCCGCGCTGCCCGCCGACGTGCCCCTGCTGGCGACGTTCCGCTCGCAGCGCGAGGGCGGGGCGCAGGCCGCGGACGACGCCGCGTACGCCACCGTGGTCGACGCGGTCGTCGCGGGGGCCGGGCCCGACGGCGCCGACGCCGTGGACGTCGAGCTCGCGACCCCGGACGTCACGGGCCTCGTGGATCGCGCGCACGCCGCCGGGCTCGCCGTCGTCGTGTCGCACCACGACTTCGCCCGGACCCCGCCGGCCGACGAGATCGTCGCGGTGCTGCGGCGTCAGCGCGCCGTCGGCGCCGACGTCTGCAAGGTCGCCGTCATGCCGCACGACCCCGACGACGTCCTCGCCCTGCTGAGCGCGACGCGCACGGTCGCCCGCGACGCCGACCGCCCCGTCGTGACCGTGGCGATGGGCGCGCTGGGCCTGGTCACACGCCTGGCGGGCGGCGTGTTCGGCTCGGCGATGACGTTCGGCGCCGTCGGTGCGGCGAGCGCACCCGGTCAGCTGGACGCGGCACGCCTGCGCGAGGTCCTCGCCCTGCTGCACGCGCCCGCGCGCTGAGCCGCACGGGCCGTCAGACGCCGTCCTCACGCCGCTGGTCGACCTCGGCGGCCGCCGCGCGCGCCTTGTCCACGTCGCCGCGGCCCGCGGGGTCGCCACCCGCGCCGGCGCTCGCCGGCCCCGGGTCCTGCAGCATGTGCGACGCGACCAGCTCGTGGCGCTGCACGTACGTGTTCGCGACCGCCTGGATCGTGGCGGCGATCGGCAGCGCGAGGAACGCACCCAGCGCGCCGAACACCGCACCGAAGGCGAGCACGACGACGAACGACACCGCCGCGTTCATCTCCAGCGCGCGCGCCGAGACCTTGGGGGCCAGCCACAGGTTCTCGACCTGCTGGTAGCCGACGATGAAGGCGAGCACCCCCAGCGCCTGCGGGACCCCCTGGGACGTCAGCGCGACCGCCACCGGCAGCGCACCCCCCAGGTACGTGCCGATCGTGGGGACGAACTGCGAGACGACGCCGGTGAACAGCGCCAGCGGCAGCGAGTACGGGGTGCCGAGGACCGCGAGGAACGCGAACGTCGTCGCCGTCGCGATCGCCGCCAGGACGATGCGGGTGTTGATGAAGTCCGAGACCTTGACCTGCGTGACCTCCCACAGCCGCAGGACCTCCTGCTGGCGGTGCGGCGTGAGCCAGCGGCAGATCGACGCGCGGAACCGCGGCCCGGCCGCCAGCAGGTAGTACGTCACGAGCAGGATCGTCAGGGCCGCGAAGACCCCACCCAGGATCGTCGTGCCGACCAGCAGCGCACCGGACGCGACCTCCGACCCCCACTGCTCGGCGGCCTGCTGCAGCAGCTCCTCCTGGTCGGGGAGCTGCGCGCCGAAGCGCTCCTGCACCATCGTCTGCGCGGACGCGTACAGGTCCGGCACGTTGCCGACCAGCTGCACCAGCTGCTGGACGAACAGGTTGCCGAACAGCGCGAGCACCACCAGCGTGAGCGCGAGGCCGCCGAGCAGCGCGAACGCGGCCGCCCCACCGCGCTTCCACCCGTGCCGCACCAGCCACACGACGATCGGCTCGAGCGCGAGCGCGATGAAGAAGGCGATGAGCAGGTTGACCAGCAGGCTCTGCAGCGCACCGATCGCGTCCCACGCGAAGATCCCGACGAACACGGCCACGACGGCCATGGCCAGGCCCTTGCCCCACCAGCGCGGCGGGCGGCGGGCGTCGTGCTGCAGCGCGCGGGTGCCCTCGTCGCCGGGGGCCGCGGGGGCCCCGAACACCGGCGCGGCACCGTAGGCGGTGGGGCCCGCGGGAGGTGCGTCGCCGCTCGCCGTCGGCGTCGGGGCAGGGCCGGGGGCGGGCGTGCTGTCGGTCGTCACGGGTCGTGTCCTCTGGGGCCTCGGGCGGGTACTCGGTCACACCCTAGGGGCGCGCGACGTCGCTAGGGTCCAGGCATGCGCTGCGGTCGTCCCACCCCCCTGACCTGCGCCCCGACCCCGTGACCGGCGACCTGGGGCCCGCAGTGGTCGCCGGCCTGCTGGCCGGGTACGGCATCGCCCTGCCCGTCGGGGCCGTCGGCGTGCTGCTGGTGCTGCTGGGCGCGCGCCACGGCCGGCGGGTCGGGTGCGCCGGCGGGCTGGGCGCGGCCGTCGTCGACGGGCTGTACGCGACGGCCGCGGTGGTGCTCGGGTCGGCGCTCGCCCCCGTGCTGGTGCGCGCGGCCGGGCCGGTGCGGTGGGCGGCCGCGGCGGTGCTGGTCGTCGTCGCGCTGCTGCTGCTGCGCCCCGCGACGGCCCGCGAGGTCGCGCCGGACCCCGCCGTCACGGGCCGGGCGATGACCCCGGGCCGCGCGTTCGCGCTCGTCCTGGCCGCGACGGCCGTGAACCCGGCGACCGTCGTGTACTTCGTCGCCCTGACGTCCGGGTCGGCGGCGACCACGCTCACCGCGCCCGCCCAGCGGGTGGCGTTCGTCGTCGCGGCGTTCGTGGCGTCGGCGTCGTGGCAGCTGCTGCTGGGCAGCGCGGGCGCCTGGGCGGGGACGCGGCTCACCGGTCCGCGGGGTCGGCGGTGGACGTCGGTCGTCGGGGCGCTCGTGGTGCTGCTGCTGGCGGCTCGGACGGCCCTGCTGCCCTGACGCCGGGCCGCGGGCGCGTGGCGGCGGCCAGCACGACGAGCCCGGCGGCCAGCACGACGAGCCCGGTCAACGCACCGGCGGACAGCCGCTCGCCGAGGACCACCAGGCCCAGGACCGTCGCGGTCAGCGGCTCGGCGAGGGTCAGCGTCGCGACCGTCGGGGCACCCAGCCGCGCCAGCCCGTACCCGAACAGGACGTACGCGAGCGTCGTGGTCACCAGGCCCAGCCACAGGACGGTCGCGACGCCCGCCGGGGTCGTCAGGCCGGCGGTGCCGACGACGACCAGCACCCCGACGGCCAGCAGCCCCGCGACCCCGAAGAGGGCGCCCATGCTCGTGGTCGACGTCCAGCCCGCGTCGATGAGGGCGGCCCCCGCGAGCGTGTACGTCGCGTACGCGGCTCCGGCGCCGAGCGAGGCGAGCACGCCGACGACGTCGAGCCCGCCCGTCGTCGCGCCACCCGCCGACGCCCCGGGCGCGAGGCCGAGCACGGTGACGCCGGCCGTCGCCAGGGCCGTCGCGACCAGCCACGGCGCGCCGGGGCGCACCCGGCGCACCGCCCACGTCGCCAGGCCCGTGAGCACCGGCGCGGAGCCCAGCGCGACGACCGTGCCGACGGCCACGCCGTTGCGGGCCGTGCCGAGGAAGAACGCGGGCTGGTAGGCCAGCACGCCGAGCGCACCCAGAGCGACCGCGGCGGCGGTGCGCGGGTGCAGGGTGCGCGGGTGCAGGGTGGGAGGGTGCAGGGTGGGAGGGTGCAGGGCGCGCGGGTGCAGGGCGCGCGAGGTCCCGGCCGCGCCTGGCCGGGGCGCGCCACCGTCCGACGTCGACGGGCGCCGGCGCGCGACGAGCGCGGCGACCACCGCGAGCGCGAGGCCGCCCACGGCGATCCGCGCCGCGCCCAGCACCACGGGGTCCACCTGCGGCCCGAGGGCCTGGGCGGTCCCCGTGGTGCCGAAGCACAGGGCCGCGAGCAGGACGGCGAGGAGGGCGCGCACACCGGATTGTCGCGCGCCCGGCGCTCACCGCGCGGCCGCGCTCGCCCGCCGCTCCCCCACGACCCGCACGCGCACGCTCGCCACCGGCCCCGGGGTCGGGGCCGCCCGGCGCCGCAGCACCGCGTCGCGAGGTCCGAGCTCGAGGTCGAGGCGGTGGAAGAGGCGCGCCGCGGTGAGCGTCATGAGGACGTCCGCGATGCCCTTGCCGAGGCAGGTGTGCGGGCCCTTGCCGAACGGGGCGTACGCGCCGGGGGGCACGTGCTCGCGGCGGTCGGGCCCGTAGCGGTCGATGTCGAACCGCAGGGGGTCGGGGAAGAACTCGGGCAGGAAGTGCGGCACGGTGATCGCGCAGTAGACCGGCTCGCCCTCACGGACCAGGTGCCCGGCGTACTCGAAGTCGCGGTTCGCGACACGCGGCTGCGCGACGGCGATCGGGTACAGGCGCATGGTCTCCATGACCGCGCCGTCGGTCGCGGTGAGGCGCTCGAGGGACGCCTCGGTGAGCGGCCCGGAGGCGAAGACCTCGTCGGCCTCGGCCCGGATGCGCGCGAGCACGTCGGGGTGGGCCAGGACGGCGTGCACCAGGCACCCGAGCGTGTTGGCGACCGTGTCGAGCCCCGCGACGTACGGCCCCGTGAGTGCCAGCACCAGGTCGTTCTCCGCCAGCAGCCCGGGGTCGGCGTCGTGGGCGTCCATGATGTCGTCGACCAGCGTGCGCCGGCCGTCGGCGCGCGGCCCCCGCGCCCGGTGCGCGCGGATCATCTCCTCGCCGAGCTCCTGGACCCGCGCCCGCGAGCGCCGGTACACGGGGTTGCGCAGCACGACCTGCGGGCGCTGGCGCGTGACGAGCGCGTTGAGGATGTAGAGGATCGTCGTGCGGATGTCGCGCACGTACTCGGTCGGCACCGTGCCGGTCAGCAGGGTGCCGAGCTGGCTGGTGACGAGGAACTGCAGCGCCTCGACGAGCGGCACCGAGGCGCCCGGCCGCCACGCGCGGTCGAGGCAGTCGTCGGTGATCGCGACGAGCTCGTCGAGGCGCCCGTCGAGGGCCTCGCGGGAGTACCCGCGCCGCATGACCTCACGCAGCCGCCGGTGCTCGGGGCCGTCGACGCCGGTGAGGGTGCGCGTCGCGCCGTACTCGTCGACGAGCCCCTGCCACACCTCGGCGGAGCGCAGGTTCTCGCGCCCCTCGCGCGAGCCCATCCAGCGTGCGAGCTCGGGGCCGGCGAGCACGGTGAGCGTGCGGCGCAGCGCCCGCACGCGGAACACCGGGCCGTGCTCGCGGTAGCACCGCACGAAGAACGCGGCGGGGTCGCGCGCGAGCTGGGCGACGCTGCCGACGACGGGCGCGCCGCGGACGACGGGGATGGTGCCGACGGTCGTGGACGTGGTCATCGCGAGCCCCCTGCTGGTCGCGCCGTCCGGCGTCGACGCCGGACGCATCACCCCCAGGGTCCCGTGCGCACGTGGCGTGCGTCCAGACCCTCGCGGCACGACCCGGCGACGGGACTGACGTGGACGGTCGCGGGCAGGACGGCGGACGTCGCGTGGCCCGTCGCCGTCCCCTACGGGACACGTGGGCGATGGGCCACCTCGGCTGGTGGATCGCAGAACAGTAGGGTGTGACATCGCGAAACGGTAGTGTTTGCGATCGCGAAATGGTCGTGTTTGACGATGCGGAACGGTAGTGTCGACGCATGGCGTACATACCCCGCGTCCTCGACCAGCAGCTCGACCGCCTGCTGACGGGCCTCCCCGCTGTCGTCATCGACGGCCCGAAGGCGGTGGGCAAGACCGCGACGGCGTCGCGCCGGGCCACGACGGTCCTCGCCCTGGACGACCCGACGGAGCGTGTGCTGCTCGGAGCCGACCGTGAACGCATCACCCGGCTCCCCCCGCCGGTACTCATCGACGAGTGGCAGCTGTTCCCCGACGTGTGGGACCAGGTCAGGCGCGCGGTCGACAGAGGCGCCGGGCCGGGGTCCTACCTGCTGACGGGTTCCGCCACGCCGACCTCGGCACCCACGCACACGGGTGCCGGGCGGATCGTCCGCCTACGGATGCGGCCCATGACGCTCGCCGAGAGGGGCCTTCCGGCACCGGAGGTGTCTCTCGCCGATCTCCTGTCCGGCTCCCGCCCGCCGATCAGCGCGACGACCACGGTCGGACTGGCCGACTACGCCGAGGAGATCGTGACCGGGGGCCTGCCGGGCGTCCGCGCCGTCCCCGCTCACGCGCGATCCGCCGCACTCGACGGGTACCTCGACGCCGTCGTCGAGCACGACTTCGCCGAGGTCGGCCACGTGGTGCGCCGCCCCCGGACGCTCCGCGCCTGGTTGCGGGCCTACGCCGCTGCGACGTCGACGACGGCCTCGTACAGCGCAGTCCTCGACGCCTCGACGCCCGGCCAGTCCGACAAGCCGGCGAAGACGACGACCATGGCCTACCGCGACACACTCGAACGGATGTGGCTGCTCGACCCCGTCCCGGCCTGGGCCGGCACCCGCTCCCCCATGACCTCGCTCGGCCAGGCGCCCAAGCACCATCTGGCCGACCCCGCGTTGGCTGCTCGGCTCCTCGGCGTGGGCGCCGGAGCGTTGCTCACGTCGCCGAATCCCGACGGTGCACCCGTCCCGCGCGACGGCACCCTCCTCGGTGCGCTCTTCGAGAGCCTCGTGACCCTGGGCGTCCGGACCTACGCCGACGCCGCCGGTGCGGCTGTCAGCCACCTCCGTACGCATCGTGGGGAGCACGAGGTGGACCTCATCGTCACCCGTGACGACGGGAGGATGGTGGCCCTCGAGATCAAGCTCGCTCCCGTCGCCGACGACCAGGACGTCCGCCACCTCCACTGGCTGCGGGAGCACGTGGGCGACGACCTCGTCGACGCGGCCGTCATCACGACGGGGCCTGCGGCCTACCGACGGGCCGACGGGATCGCCGTCATCCCCGCCGCGCTCCTCGGGCCCTGACCTGGCCGACCAGCGGCTGCGGACGGACCGCCCGCCGGTCGCCGACCGTCAGGCCGAGGTCACCGCGGACTCCTCCCCTGCCCCCGCGCGCCGCGCGCGCCTCCCCCGGGCCAGCTCGGTGGCCAGGGCGTCGAGCGGCTGGGCGAACGGGTCGAGGAACCCGGCGAGCCAGTCCTCGACGACGTCCAGCGCGGCGACGTCCACCCGGTAGAGCCGCCGCGGCCCGTCGGCCCGGACGACGACGACGCCCGCCTCGCGGAGCACGCGCAGGTGCTGGGACGTCGCCGGCTGGGAGATGCCGAACTCCTCGCGGGCTGCCGCGACCAGCTCGCCGGCGGCCCGCTCGGCGCGGCCGAGGTGCTCGACGAGCCGCCGGCGCACGGGTTCCGCGAGCGCCGCGAGCACGACGTCCACGGGGACGGGGCGCCCGTGGGCGGCCCCGTCCGCGCGGGCGGCCGGGTCGGGTGTCGCGTCGGGCGACGGGCGCGGCGCGCGGGCCGCGCTCATCCCTCGGGGGCGGGGTCGCCCGTGTAGAACGCGGTGGTGCGCGCCCCCGCAGCGGCCGCCGACGCGGCCTCGCGCCCGTCGGCGGCGTCGGCCTGCGCCCACCCCGTCGCGGCGTGCTCGATGAACGCGCGGCCCTCGGGGGTCGTCGGCCAGGCCTCGCCGATCTCGCGCGCGATCGCCTCCCCCGTGGCGAGGTGCGCCGCGAGCCCCCACAGCGCGAGGTCCCACCCGACGCCGACGGCCCCGGGGCCGAACTGCTCCCAGAACTGGGGGTCGACGACGGCCTCGTGCGACAGCGTGAGGTCGGTGCCGCCGTCGGCGGGCGCCAGGAGGACCTCGACCCAGCTGACCTGGTCGCCCATCTCCCACGTCAGCGAGAACCGCCGGGGGGCGTCGCACTCCTCGACGACGCCGCCCGCGTTGCCCTCGACCTGGTAGCGCCCACCCACGTGCAGGTCGCCGGTGACGGGCGCGAACCAGCGCGGCAGCCGCTCGGCGTCGGTGAGCGCGTCCCACACGTCGGCCGGCTCGGCGCGGTAGGTGCGCCGGGCGACGACGACCTTGGTCGGGGCGCCGTCTCGTTCGCCGCGGCGCAGCTCGCGTGCCACGAGCCCGACCTGCTCCAGTGCGTCGATCCGGGTCATCACGCCTCCGTCGTTCGTATAAGTTGGTACTTATACGCTACCTGGCGCACGGCTCCCCGTCCACCCCTCGACGCGACGCCCCCGACCCGCCACGCTGGACGCGTGCTCCTGCCACCCCAGGTCGCCGCGGGCGTCGCCGACGGCACCGTGACGCTCGCGTTCCGCCGCTGGCAGCACGCCGACGTGCAGCCCGGCGCACGGTTCCGGACGTCCGCGGGCGTCGTCGAGGTCACGTCCGTCGACGTCGTCGACCCCGCCGCCCTCACCGACGCCGACGCCCGCGCCGCCGGGCTGCCCGACGCCGCCGCGCTGCGGGCGCTGCTCGACCCCGGTGCCGTCGCACGCCGCCGCAGCCGGGCACGGTACGGGCGCGCGCCCGCCCCCGACCGCGGGGCCGACGCACCCGACACCGCTGCCTGGCCCGTCCACCGCGTCGGCCTGGCCTGGGCCGGGCCCGACCCGCGCATCGCGCTGCGGGAGTCCGCCGACCTCACCGACGACGACGTCGCCGCGATCGACGCGCGCCTGGACCGTCTCGACCGCGCTGCCACCCACGTACCGTGGACGGCCGCGACCCTCGACGTCATCCGCCGCCGCCCGCACGTGCGCGCCCCCGACCTGGCCGCCGAGCTGGGCCGCGAGCGCGACCCGTTCAAGCTCGACGTCCGCAAGCTCAAGGCCCTCGACCTGACGCAGAGCTTCGAGGTCGGCTACGCCCTGAGCCCGCGCGGCGAGGCGTACGTCGCCCGCTCGCGGCGACGCGGCTGAGCCGGCCGGCGGGTCCCGCGACCCGGCGCACGCCGACGACCTGGGACGTCACCGCGCGGCGACGACGTCCGACGAGATTGTGCGCCGGTGCGCCCGCCCACGACACTGTGCCCAGACGGCCGGCCCCCGCCGGTCACGGGCACCGGAGGCGGGCATGGCCAAGACCACGGCGAAGCGGGTCGGGATCCTCACGGCGGGCGGCGACAGCCCCGGCCTGAACGCCGCGATCCGCGGGTTCGGCAAGACCGCGATCGGGCACCACGGCATGGAGCTCATCGGGTTCCGCGACGGGGTCACGGGGCTGGTGGAGAACCGGTACGTCGAGCTCGACGGCAAGGCGCTGTCCGGGATCCTCACGATCGGCGGGACGATCCTGGGGACGAGCCGCGACAAGGTCCACCGGTACGCGGTCGACGGCGGCGAGCCGCAGGACATGGTGCCGACCGTCGTCGAGAACTACCAGGCCCTCGGGCTGGACGCGCTCATCATGCTCGGCGGCGGCGGGACGGCGAAGAACGCGATGCGCCTGGTCGACGCCGGCCTCAACGTCATCCACCTGCCCAAGACGATCGACAACGACATCGCCGAGACCGACACGACCTTCGGGTTCGCGACGGCCACCGAGATCGCCACCGAGGCCGTCGACCGCGTGCACTCGACCGCGCACAGCCACCACCGCATCATCCTCACCGAGATCATGGGGCACAACGCCGGCTGGCTGACGCTCGCGGCGGGCATCGCCGGCGGCGCCGACATCATCCTCATCCCCGAGATCCCGTACACGATCGAGTCGGTCGCGGACACGATCCGCCGGCGGACGGCCCGCGGCTCGTCGTTCTCGGTCGTCGCCGTCGCCGAGGGCGCGCGGGACGTCGAGGACACCGCCGACTACCAGGCCGCGCAGCTGCTGGTGAAGTCCGCGAAGACCCCGGAGTCGCGGCGCGCCGCCAGGAAGCACCTGGCCCACGTCGAGGACGCGCAGCGCGAGCACACGTTCAAGCTCGCGCGCGAGCTCGAGGCCGCCACCGGCCTGGAGACCCGCGTGACGATCCTCGGGTACGTGCAGCGCGGGGGCACGCCGTGCGCGGCGGACCGGCTGCTCGCGACGCGCCTGGGCGCGGCCGCGGCCAACCTCGTCAGCCGCGGCGAGTTCGGCGTCATGGTCGCGGCCCGCGGCGACGACGCCGTCCCCGTGCCGCTCGCCGACGTGGCCGGCAAGGTCAAGCTGGTCCCCCCGGACCACGCGTGGGTCGAGGCCGCCCGCCAGGTCGGGACAGGCCTCGGCGACTGACCGCACTCTCACCCCTGGGGGTGGGCCGGATCGCCCTCTCACCCCCGGGGGACGGGCTGGATCGCCTTCTCCTCTGGGCGTGAGAGAGCAATCCGGCACCCCACCCCCGGGGGCGGTGGGCTCGATTGCTCTCTCACCCCCCGGGGGCGGTGGGCCGGATCGCCCTCTCACGCCCGGGGGGCGGGCCGGATCGCCCTCTCACCCCGGGGGGTGGGCGGGATTGCCCTCTCACCCCGGGGGGGTGGGCGGGATTGCCCTCTCACCCCGGGGGGTGGGCGGGATTGCCCTCTGACCGTGAGAGAGCGATCCAGCTCGCCCCGCACCCCACCCCCGGTCGTGAGAGAGCGATCCGGCCCGCGGGCTAGGGTCGGGTGGGCGGGTGCGGCGGCGCCGGCGGACGAGCGACGGAGGCGGCATGAGCGCGGCATGGACCGAGCACGCGATCTGGTGGCACGTCTACCCCCTGGGGGCGGTCGGAGCGCCGATCCGCACCCCCGACACCGACGACCCGCCCAGGCGCCTCGACCACCTGCTCCCCTGGCTCGACCACGTCGTGCGCCTCGGCACCAACGGCGTGCTGCTGGGCCCGGTGTTCGCGTCGTCGACGCACGGGTACGACACCACGGACCACTTCCGCGTCGACCCGCGCCTGGGCACGGACGACGACCTCGAGCGGTTCCTCGCCGCCGCGCACGAGCGTGGGCTGCGGGTGCTGCTCGACGGCGTGTTCAACCACGTCGGCGCGGAGCACCCGCTGGTCACGCAGGTGCTCGCCGAGGGGCCCGACGGGCCGCGCGCGGGCTTCGTCCGCGTCGACTGGGACCACCCCGACGGCCCGCGCACCGCCGACTTCGAGGGGCACCGCGCGCTCGTCGCGCTCAACCACGACGACCCCGCGGTGGCCGCCTACGTCGCGGACGTCATGTCCCACTGGCTGACGCGCGGCGCGGACGGCTGGCGCCTGGACGCCGCGTACGCGGTACCGCCGGAGTTCTGGGCGCGCGTGCTGCCCGCCGTGCGTGCGCACCACCCCGACGCGTGGATCGTGGGCGAGGTCATCCACGGCGACTACACGGGCGTCGTCGCGGCGTCCGGCATGGACGCCGTCACCCAGTACGAGCTGTGGAAGGCCGTGTGGAGCAGCCTGCTCGACCGCAACTTCTGGGAGCTCGACCACGCGCTGCAGCGGCACGACGCGCTGCTCGAGGCGTTCGTGCCGCAGACGTTCGTCGGCAACCACGACGTCACGCGCGTCGCCACGCGCGTCGGCCCGCAGGCGGGGGCGCTCGCGCTGGTCGTCCTCATGACCGTGGCCGGCGTGCCGTCGGTGTACTACGGCGACGAGCTGGGCTGGACGGGCCTCAAGGAGGACCGTGAGGGTGGCGACGACGCCGTGCGGCCCCCGCTGCCCGCCACCCCCGACGACCTGGGCGACGACGAGCGGCACGTGCTGGCGCTGCACCAGGAGCTGATCGCGCTGCGGCGCCGCCACGCGTGGCTGCACCACGCCCGCACCACCACCGACGAGCTGACCAACACGCGCTACCGCTACACCGCGACGTCCGCGGACGGCGCCCACCGCCTGCACGTCGAGCTGGACGTGACGGACACCCCGCGCGCCGTCGTGCGCGACGACCACAGGCAGGTGCTGGTCACGACGTGACGCGCCGCAGCCGCACCCCCCGGTAGAGCACGGACGGCAGCACGACGCCGCGCACCAGCACACGCTCGCTCGTCCACCCCGGGACGTCGGCCGCGGGCGCAGTACGCGCAGCACCTCGCGGACGGCCCGGTCCAGCGGGGACCAGTGGTGGAAGCTCATGGTGGACGTCACCACGTCGAACGACGCGTCCGGGTAGGGCAGGGCGGCCGCGTCGCCGACGACGACGGCCGCGCGGCCCGCCACCCCGGCGCGCGCGAGGACGGCCCGCGCGTGCTCCACCATCTGCGGGGTGACGTCCAGGCCGTCGACGTGCAGGTCGGGACGCCGGCGCGCGAGCGTCCGCACGAGCATCCCGGGACCGCAGCCGACGTCGAGCACGCGGCCGCCGTGGGGTGCCGCTGCGGACGCGTGGTCGGCAGCGCGCCGGTGCAGCACCGTGAAGAACCTGCCGGTGCTGCGCTGGTACGCCCGCGGCGTCGTGTAGTCGACCATCGGTGCCCCCTCGGCGTTCGCGGCGAGGGTACCGGGGCGCCGCTACGCCGGGTCCGGCGCGTCCGGCTCGCCGTCCGGCTCCCAGCGCAGCAGGTCGCCCGGCTGGCACTCGAGCACCTCGCACAGCGCCGCGAGCGTCGTGAACCGGACGGCCTTGGCGCGGCCGTTCTTGAGGACCGCGAGGTTGGCGGGGGTGATGCCGACGCGCTCGGCGAGGGTCCCGACGGACATCTTGCGCCGCGCGAGCATGACGTCGACGTCGACGACGATCGGCATCAGATCACCTCGTCGAGCTCGTCGCGCAGCTGCCGGGCCTCGGTGTCGCGGTCGACCGCCTGCGCGAGCAGCAGGCGCAGCAGCAGGACGACGAGCGCGATGCCCCCGAGCACGAGCGCCGCACCCCCGATGAGCAGGACCACGCCGGGCGCGACCGCCTCCCCCGGCGCCAGCACCACCCCCAGCGCAAGCGCGAGCACCGCGGCGGCGGCGATCGCGCCGACGATCACGTCGACCCACCGGAACGCGGCGGGCGTGAAGACCTCCTCGCGCCGGACCATCGTCAGCAGGCGCCACACGCACACCGCGCAGACCTGCAGGGTGACCAGGCCCAGCACGAAGATCGCGACGACCGGCGCCCGGACGCCGGGCGGCGCCTCCTCCAGGTCGACCCACAGCAGCGGGGCCAGGACGACCTGGACGGCCAGCGACCCGGCGAGCGCGAGCACGACGACGACGCGCAGGGCGAGGACGGTGAGGTGGCGCATCGGCACTCCTCGATCGGTGGACGGGAGGAATCTATCGACAGTCGACAGATTTCTCCAGTCCTTCGATCGCCGCGCTCGACGACGTCACACCCGGACGACGACCTTCCCCCGCACGTGCCCCTCGGCGACCAGGTCGTGCGCGGCGGCGGTGTCGGCGAGGTCGAACACCTGCGCCACGTCGACCTTCACGGCGCCGTCGTCGATCAGCCGCGTGAGCGCGTCGAGGTCCGCGGTGCTGGGCCGCACCCACACGAGGTGCCCGCCGAGCTCGGTGCGGGCGGCGGCCTCGACGATCGAGGCGACCGTGCCACCGTCGGCCAGGAGCGCCCGCGTGGTGCCCACGAGGTCGTCCGCGCCGTAGTCGAGGACGACGTCGACGCCGTCGGGTGCCAGCGCCCGCACCCGGTCGACGAGGCCGTCGCCGTACTCGACCGGCTCGGCTCCCAGGCCGCGCAGGTGGTCGTGGTTGCGCGCCGACGCGGTCCCGACGACGCGCGCCCCGCGCGCCCGCAGGATCTGCACGGCGAACTGCCCGACGCCGCCCGCAGCGGCGTGCACGAGCACCGTCTGCCCGGCGTGCACGCCCGCGCGCTCGATGGACTGGTACGCCGTCAGCCCGGCGAGCGGTACCGCTGCGGCCTCCTCGAACGTCAGCGACGCGGGCTTGCGGGCCAGGGTGCGCACGGGCGCGGCGACGAGCTCGGCGAACGTGCCGCCGTGGACCCAGTCGCGACGCACGTACCCGTAGACCTCGTCGCCGACCTCGAACTCGGTGGCGTCCTGCCCGACACGCTCGACGACGCCCGCGACGTCCCAGCCCGGCACCACGGGGAACTGGACGTCCATCAGGGCGTCGAGGTAGCCGGCCCGGACCTTCCAGTCGACGGGGTTGACGGACGCGGCGCGCGCCCGCACGAGCACGCTGTCGGGGCCCAGCCTGGGCTCCGGCCGGTCGGTGAGCTGCAGGACGTCGCTGCCGCCGTAGCGGTCGTAGGTGATGGCACGCATGAGGGGCGCAACGGTCACCGGGGGCCGGTCTGTTCCCCGTCCGCGCGTGCCCGCCACTCGTCCGCGAGCACCGCGTACCGGTAGGCGTCGTGCCACAGCGGCCGGCCGTCCGGCCCGGAGCGGAACGTCACCGCCCGGAGCAGGTGCGCCTCGCGACGCATGCCCAGCCGCTCCAGGAGGCGCCACGACGGCGCGTTGCGCGGGTCGCAGCCGGCGACGACGCGGTGCGCACCGGCGGCGAACACGCGGTCCAGCAGGGCACGCGCCGCCTCGGTGGCGTACCCCCGGCCGCCGTGCGCGGGGTGCAGGACGACCCCGAGCTCGAACGTCCGCGGCTGGCCCGTCGGCGCCAGGTAGAGGTTCCCGACGAGCACGTCGTCGCGGCACACCGCGACGAACCGGTCGTCGGCCGACCGCTCCCGCGCCAGCAGCTCGCACTGCGCGGGGGTCGGGGCGTCGTACGGCTCGAACCGCACGACCTGCGGGTCACCGAGGTACGCGTGCAGCGCGGGTCCGTCGTCGACCCGGAAGGGCCGCAGCGTGAGGCGGTCGGTGGTGAGCACGTCCATCGCAGCAGCGTCCCGCGGTCCGGGGCGCCGGGGCGAGGACGTCCGTCCCGCGCCGGCGTGCCGGCGTGCTCAGACCTGCGGGCCCTGCGGGAGGAGCGGCGCCAGCAGGCTGCGCACGGCACCGCGCACCAGCGCCACGTCGGCCCCGGCCTCGACCATCGCCCCGGCCTTGTGCACCACGGCGTTCACGAGCTCCGCGAGCGTCTCGGGGTGCTCGACCCCGGCGTCGCGCAGCGCCGCGACCAGCGGCTCGACCATCTCGCCGTGCATCCGGGCGACCCACGGGTCGGCGAACGCGCGCGGGCTGAACGACGCGAGCGCGCTGATGACGGCGTGCTCGCCCTGCGCGACGAGCGTCAGGCTCGCGTCCGCGTACGCGGCGACGCGAGCCATCGGCTCGTCCTGCGCGGCGGTCGCGGCCGTGACCGCCTCACGCCACCGCGGCAGCGTCTCCACCACGACGGCCTGGAACAGGTCGTCCCGCGTGGGGAAGTAGTGGTAGATGCTCGGTCGCGACAGGCCCGCCCGGGCGGCGACGTCCGCGAACGTCGGCTCGACGTCCGGGCGGGCGGTCAGCAGCGCGCGCGTCGCGTCGAGGATCGCGCGCCGCTGCGCCTCGCGGTGCTCGGGCACCGACCGGGCCGTGATCCGGGGCACCTGCCCTCCTCCGGGCTCAGACGGCGCTGAGTCGACCGTCCACCATCTCGAGCACGCGGTCGCAGTGCTCGAGCACGTCGTGGTCGTGGGTGACCATGACCGTCGCGACGGCGAACTCGTGGGTCTGCCGCGCGAGCAGCTCGACGATCTCATGACTGCGCCGGCGGTCGAGCGCGGCGGTCGGCTCGTCGACGAGCAGCACGGACGGTGAGGCGACGAGGGCCCGTGCGATGCCGACGCGCTGCCGCTCACCGCCGGACAGCCTCCCGGGGCGCCGGTCCGCGTGCTCGGCCATGCCCACGGCGGCGAGCAGCTGCTCGGGCGGGGTCGCGGCGCGGCGTCCGGTGATCTTCTCGACGAGCCGCAGCTGGTCGATCGCCGTGAGGGCCGGGACGAGGTTGCCGGACTGGAAGACGAAGCCGAGGTTCTCGCGCCGGAAGCGCGCCAGGGCGGCGCCGGACAGCGCCGTGAGGTCGGTCCCGCCGACGACCACGGACCCCGACGTGGGGCGGGTCAGGCCGCCGGTGACGGCCAGCAGGCTCGACTTGCCGGCGCCGGACGGCCCGACGACGGCGACGATCTCGCCGGGGGTGACCGTGAGGTCGACGTGGTCGAGCGCGGTGACCTGGGTGTCGCCGTCGCCGAACGTCAGCGTGACGTCGGTGAGGTCGAGCCCGGTGCGGGTCGTGGTGGTGGTCATCGGTTCTCTCCCAGCGCGGTGACGGGGTCCACCCGGGCGATGCGGGCGGTGGCGACGGCGGCGCCGGCCAGGCCGAGGCCCAGCAGCAGCGCCGCGCCCGTCGCGACGGGCGCGGCCTCGAGCTCGAACGGCATGCCCGTCCCGACGAGGAGCGAGCCGAGCCCCAGGCCGACACCCAGCCCGAGGCCGACCGACACCACGAGCAGGATCGCGGCCTGGGCGAGGCCGTCGACGAGCAGGAAGCGCGTCGACGCGCCGATGGCGCGCATGACGGCGAGCTCGCGCGTGCGCTGCACCGTCCAGAGCGTGAAGAACGCGCCGACGACGAGCGCGGAGATGGCGTAGAGGAAGCCCTGGATGAGCTGCATCGTGGTGATCTCGGCCGTGTAGCCGGGCGACGAGCCGAAGGCCTCGGTGAGGGTGCGGGCGTCGGTCCCGGCGACGGCGTCGCCGGCGGCCAGGTCGGGCACCGCGCCGTCGACCCCGCGCAGCGCGACGACGCTCGCGGTGTCGTACGCCTCGGGAGGCGCGGTCTGCCCCGGCGGGGTGGCGGAGTGGACCTCCTGCCACGTGCGCAGCGGCAGGAAGCCGATGTCGACGTGCCCGAAGGTGCGCTGGTCGGTGGTGAAGCCGACGACCTCGAGCTCGGTGCCGACGCGGTCGATGGTCAGCACGTCGCCGAGCCCGACCCCCTCGTCGCGCGCGGAGACCGACAGGACGACCTCGCCCTCGTCGGCGGCGGCGCGGCCCTCGCCGACCGCGGGCTCGACGAACCCTCCCGGCTCGATGCCGAACAGGGTCAGGTCGACGGGGGTGCCGTCGGAGCTCCTGGCGTTGACGATCGCGGTGCCGAGCAGCTCGGCGGCCGCGACGTCGTCACGTGCCGCCCACGCGTCGCGCTGGTCGGACGTCACGACGCTGCGGGTGAAGGCGGAGTCCGTCTTGGTGCCGTCCTCGAAGGCGACCGCGTGCAACGGGCTGCGCAGCAGTCCGGAGACGCCGTCGACGACGAGGCCGGAGGACAGCCCCGACAGCAGGACCATGAGGACGGCGATGAGCGCGACGACGGCGCCCATGAGTCCGAAGCGGGTACGCGCGAAGGTGAGCTCGCGCAGGGCGAGGAACACGGATGAGGACCTCTCGGTGGACGGTCGCATCTTGGTGACGCGATGTCAGCATCTTATCGACAGCACGTCGACATCACATCCCTGCTGGTCAGCACGCCGCGAGATCCAGGACGAGGCCCCCGGCGATCCCGACCATCACGAGCGCGATCACCCCGTCGAGCACGCGCCACGCCCCCGGGCGCGCGAACACCGGCCGCAGCAGCGCCGCGCCGTACCCCAGCGCGGTGAACCACAGCACGGACCCGAGCCCGGCCCCGGCGGCGAACCACCATCGGGCGTCGCCGTGCCCCGCTGCGAGCGAGCCCAGCAGCACCACGGTGTCGAGGTAGACGTGGGGGTTGAGCCACGTCAGGGCGAGCGTCGTGGCCACGACACCACCGACCGCGGACGCGCGCGGGGCGGGCCTGGCGTCGGCGTCGACGACGAGGACGTCGGACCCTCGCACGGCACGTCGGGCGGCGAGCGCCCCGTACGTCAGCAGCACGCACGCCCCCGCGACGGTCATCACGACCGTCAGGGTCCGGCTGGCCGCGATCACCGTGCCCACCCCGGCGGTCCCGACCACGATGAGCAGCAGGTCCGAGCACGCGCAGATCGCGACGACGAGCCCGACGCGCTCGCGCCGCAGCCCGTACCGCAGCACGTGCGCGTTCTGCGCGCCGATGGCGACGATGAGTCCCAGTCCCAGGCCGAGGCCGGCTGCCGCAGAGCTCCACACGGCGACGACGCTAGGCGACCCCGCTCGTTCAGCACAGCGAATGTTCTGCACGGACCGTTAGCGTTGCTGCATGCCCGACTGGGACCTCGGCCAGCTCCGCGCCCTCGCCGCCGCCGCCGACCTCGGCACGTTCGACGCGGCCGCCCGCGCCCTGCACGTGACGCCGTCGGCCGTCAGCCAGCGCATCAAGGCCCTCGAGCAGACCGCCGGCGCCGTGCTGCTGCACCGCGACCGGCCCGTGCGCCCCACCGCGGCGGGCGAGCCGCTGGTCCGCCTCGCCCGGCAGCTCGACGCCCTCACCGCCGACGCGACCCGCCACCTCACGGGCGACACCGACGTCCCCCGTGTCACGCTCGCCGTCAACGGCGACTCGCTCACCACGTGGGTGCTGCCCGCCCTCGCCCCGCTGGCCGGACGCGTCGCGCTGCACCTGGTGCGCGAGGACCAGGACCGCTCCGCGGAGCTGCTGCGCGACGGGTCCGTCATGGGCGCGGTGACGTCGCAGGCCGTGGCCGTGCAGGGATGCACCGTCGAGCCGCTGGGCGTCATGCGGTACCGGCCGATGGCGTCCCCGGCGTTCGCGGCGCGGTGGTTCGGCGACGCGTGGCGCGTCGACGGCGTCCGGCCCGCCGCGCTCGCCGCCGCGCCCGTCGTCGTGTTCGACGCCGACGACCGGCTGCAGGACCGCTGGCTGCGGCGGCGGCGCGTGGACCCGGCGCGTCCCCCGCGGCACCTGGTGCCGGCGTCGGCGGACTTCGCGGCGGCCGTGCGCCTGGGGTTCGGCTGGGGCATGCTCCCGGCCCAGCAGTCCGACGACGACGAGCGCGCCGGGCGGCTGGTGAGGCTGACCGACGACGCGGTCGACGTCCCGCTCCTCTGGCAGCAGTGGGCGCTGCGCACCGACGCGCTCGACGCCGTCGCGACGGCCCTGCGCACCGCCGCCGCGGCCGGGCTCGAGAGGTAGGTCGGCAGCGACCGGGGGCCCGGCCGTCCGCCGCCGCCTCAGGGCGCGGCCGGCTCGGCGGGGTCCCGCCCGTCGAGCTCCCGCTCGACGAGGTCCAGCTCGACGAGGTCCAGCTCGAGCGCGACGACGACGCCCCGCGCCCCCGTCGCGCCGCGCGCCGCCGGGATGCGCTCCGGCCCGTCCGCCCGCGTGAGGCGGCGCAGGGTGCCGTCGCCCGTGACGACGTCGACGGCACGCACCCCGCCCGGCCACGGCTCCGCCCGCCCGGCGGCGTCGAGGGCGCGCCCCGCGACCTCCCCGACGACCCGCACGGGCGGCCCCGCCGCCACCGGCACGAGACCGAAGCAGGCGGCGGCCGCGACGAGGTCGTCCCAGCGCGCCCCGACGCCGACGTGCGCGCGCGCCAGCACGGGCAGGACCGTCAGGTGGTCCAGGGCGGCGGTCGACACCAGCACGGCACCGTCGAGCGACCCTGCCGCGCCGGCGCCGTCGCCCGGGACGGCGACCGCCGCGTCGTGCTCCCGCGCGACACGGACGACGTGCGCGGCCTGGTCCGGCGTCCGCGGGGTGGTGACGAGCGCGCCACCGCCGCCGGTCACGGCGTCCGCGGCGCCGGCGAGGTCCGGGTCGGCGTCCGCCCCGGTGAGCAGGTGCACGTCGACGACCCGGCCGAGCGCCTCGGCGAGCGCCACGAGGTGCGACGGCACCGGCGGCCCGGTGACCCCGCCGGCGGCGGCCCGGAGGCCCGGCCGGGCGACGAGCGGCAGTCTCACGGCCTCGGTCGGCAGCGGCAGGTACACGTGCGGCTCCTTCTCCTCGACGCGACACCCGCGTCGGTCGGCAGGAGGCGCGGGAGCCGCCCCTGATACGCCACGACCAGGTGACGAGACATCTCGCCCCGGCGGACGTCCCGCCGAGGTGACCGGCGGCTACCGTGTGCGCGTGACCACCTCGTCAGCCCTCGCCCTCGCCTGCGTCGGGAGCCTCGTGCTCGCGGTCGTCCTGGCGGTCATCGGCTTCCGCGCGCTCGGCCGGGCGCGCGGCGTGCGGCGGGTGCAGGTCCCGGCGCGCCTGCTCTCGACGTCACCGAGCCCCGGCGGCGACCTCGTCGAGGTCGAGTACCCCGCCCCGGACGGCACGACCCTGCGGACGCGGATGCAGGTGTTCCGCGTGCACGCCCCCGGGCAGCCGTACATCTTCGACGGGACGGTCTGGGTCGACCCCGCACGCCCCACGGACGCAACGCCCCGCCGGCAGGGCCGCACGAGCGGTGCGGTCACGACGCTCGTCCTGGCCGGGGTCGCGCTCCTCGCCGCGCTCGGCACGGGGATCGGGTCCGTCGTCGTGCGGTTCGCGGAGTCGCTGCCGTCCTGAAGCGACGCCGCTCGCCTGACGTCAGGCGGGTGACCCCGCCGAGGGCGGGAACTCCGGCGCGGGACCGCCGAAGAAGCACTGGCACGGTCCGTCCAGGTGACGGAACGGTGTCCCGGGGCGGGCGGCGCACGGCACGGGCTCGGCGGGTCGCGGCTCGTGTCCCGCACGCGGGTCCGGCAGCAGCAGCCGCAGCAACGTGGGCATCGTGTCCTCCATCCCCCCGGTCGTGGTGGCGCCGACACCGTCGAGGAGTGCCGGCCGGGTGCGAACGTACACCGCCGCCCGCTCCTCACCCGCATGTTTCCCTCCCCCGTGCTGTCGGCAGACCGGCGCCGACCTTGACCCCGGAGCCCGGGTGGAACCGCTCCCTGGGCGATGTCACCGGTCCGTCCTAGCCTGGAACCACGGACGACGACGACCCAGGAGGACGAGCCATGGCGCACGGCGACATCACGCACATCGACATCCCCGTGAGCGACGCCCAGGCGGCGGCGCAGTTCTACGGCAGCCTGTTCGGCTGGGACATCCGCGAGTTCCCCGGCTTCGAGGGCTACCCCATGTGGTCGGCCCCCAACAAGGTCAGCGGAGGCGGCCTGGCCCCGCGCAGCGAGGGGTTCACGGTGCCGCGCAGCTACGTCGAGGTCGACTCGATCGAGGCCGTGCTGGCGCAGGTCACGCAGCTCGGCGGCGAGGTCCGGCTCCCCCGGACGCCGATCGACGCGACCAGCTGGTGGGCGTCGTTCGTCGACCCCGACGGCAACGAGATCGGGCTCTTCGAGGGGAAGACCGGCGGCTCCGACTGAGCGCGGAGGGCCGCGGCTCGCACGCGGTCCGCGGCTCTCAGGCGCCGGCGCGCAGCGGGAGCACGAGACGGGTGACGTTCGCCTCCGGGTCGCCGCCCGGGGACGGCTCGGTCACGTACTCCTCCCAGAAGTCGCCGCGGGCCTGGACGCCGCGTGCTGCGCTGTCCTGCTCGAGGCGGGCCCACGCCTCGGGCAGGGCGTCGTACGACCCCGTGTGGGTGAGCACCAGCGCGTCGCCGCCCGGCAGGTCGAGCACGTCGACGCCTCCGGACGACGTGCCGGGCGCGACGCCGTCGACCGGGAAGCCTGCCGTGACGTCCACGGTGTCGGTGGGCATGCCGCGGTACCAGCCGAACGCGGGCCCGGCGATGGCCCAGCCCTCGCGTGCGGCGGCCTCGGCGACCCGCGTGTAGGCGGTGTCGTAGAAGTCGCGCAGCCCGGACATCGGCACGGGCGCGCGGACCGCGGCGACGGTGACGGTGGGCAGCTCGGTGCGGGTGGTCTCCATGTCGTCCTCCTCGTCGACGGACGCGGTCACGTCCATCCTTCACCGACCGCACGCCGAGGCGGAAGTCACCGGCGTCCGGTGCACGACGTCCGTCCCGGGGGCCGTTCCCGGCCGTCCCGCACGCACCGGCACCACCTGCCCGGCCGTCCCCGACCGGGTGTCGCAGCGGTCCCCGGGACGACGGTCGGGCCGCGGGTCCGTACCGTGGGTGCGTGACGCTCGCCGACCCCGTCCGACGCTGGCGCGCCCGCTCCGGCGAGGCGCTGTTCCTCCGTGTCGCCGGCCCCCACGGACGGCGCAGCCGCTCCCGCATCCACGGGCGCCCGGGGCCGCGGTGGTTCGAGCCGGACGCGGCCGTGCGGGTCGTGCACGCCGACGCGTCGATGTTCGTCGGCGGGCTGCGCTCGCTGCTGCTGCAGTCGCTGCACCCGGCGGCCATGGCGGGCGTCGCCAGCCACTCGGACTTCCGTGACGACCCCTGGGGTCGGCTCGCCGGGACGAGCACGTTCCTCGCCACGACGGTGTTCGGCACCGCCGACGACGCGCAGGCGGCGGTCGACGCCGTCCGCACCATCCACCAGCGCGTGCGCGGCGTCACCCCCGACGGGATCGCGTACGCCGCCGACGACCCGGACCTGCTGCGCTGGGTGCACGTCGCGGAGATCGAGAGCTTCCTGGTCGCGCACACCCGCTACGGCTCCCACCCCCTGAGCCCGGACCGCGCCGACGAGTACGTGGCCCAGACCGCGCGCGTCGGGCGCGCGCTCGGGGCCGTCGACGTGCCGGAGACCGTGGCGGAGCTGACCGCGGCGATCGAGGGGTACCGACCGGTGCTGCGCGCGACGCCGGCCGCGATCGACGCCGCCGCGTTCCTGCTGCGCGAGCCCCCGGTGCCGTGGACGCTGCGTCCCGGCTACTCGGCGCTGGCCTCCGCCGCCGTCGAGTCGCTGCCGCCGTGGGCGATCGACGAGCTGGGCCTGCGCCGCCCGGGGCGCGTCACCGGGCCGCTCGCCCGCGCCGCCGGGCACGGCGCGACCCGCACGATCCGGTGGCTCCTCGCGGGCCAGCCGGAGGGCTGAGAACGCCGGGGCACTGCGGAGCGGCGACACCGTCCCCACCCCGGCTGGATTGCTCTCTCACCACCCATGAAAGAGACCCACCCTCCAGGGGTGAGCGAGCG
>NZ_BONP01000024.1 GCF_016862775.1 Cellulomonas phragmiteti
CCGCCTGGGCCCCGGTGAGAGTGCAATCCAGTCCTCTCACCCCCCGGTGAGAGTGCAATCCAGCCCGCTCGCCCCCGGCACTGCCCGTCACGCGCGGGAGCGGGCGCGTCGGCGGGCGAGGTGCGCCGTGAGGACGCCGCGGCGTGGTGCGAGCAGGTGGACGAGCGCGAACACGACGCCCTGGGTGAGCACGATCGTCGCGCCGGAGGCGGTGTCCGCGTAGTAGCTCGCGTAGAGCCCGACGACGCCGCACGCCGCGGCCAGCGACGGGGCGATGATCAGCATGCGCGAGAACCGGTCGGTCAGCAGGTACGCGGTCGCGCCCGGGATGATGAGCAGGGCGACGACGAGCACGACGCCCACGGCCTGCAGCGCGACGACCGCGGTCAGCGCGAGCAGCCCCAGCAGCAGGGCCCCCAGCCGCCGCGGGTCGATGCCGATCGCGTGCGCGTGCAGGGGGTCGAACGCGTACAGCGTCAGGTCGCGGCGCTTGACGAGCAGTACGGCGAGGACCACGGCCCCCAGCACACCGACCTGCACGAGGTCCCCGCCGGAGACGCCGAGCAGGTTGCCGAACACGATGTGGCTGAGGTCGGTCTGGCTGGGCGTCACCGACACCAGCACCAGGCCCAGGGCGAACAGCGACGTGAAGACGATGCCGATGGCCGCGTCCTCCTTGACGCGGCTGGTGTCCCGCACGAACCCGATGAGCACGACCGCGAGCAGCCCGAACACGACGGCCCCCAGCGCGAACGGCGCCCCGAGGACGTACGCGAGCACGACCCCGGGCAGCACGGCGTGCGAGACGGCGTCGCCCATGAGCGACCACCCGATGAGCACGAGCCAGCACGAGAGCACCGCGCACACCACCGACGCGACGACGATCGTCACCAGCGCGCGCACCATGAAGTCGTAGGTCAACGGCTCCAGGAGCAGGTCGAGCCCGCTCACCGCCCGGCCTCCCGCACGTCGGGGCCGAACGCGAGCGCGAGGTTCTCCGGGCGCAGCACCTCCTGCGGCGGGCCGTGCACCAGGACGTGCCGGTGCAGCAGCGCGGCCTCGTCGGCCAGGGCGGGCAGCGCGTGCAGGTCGTGCGTCGAGACGAGCACGGCGGCGCCCGCCGCGGCGAGCTCGCGCAGCAGGCGCGTGATCGTGGCCTCGGAGCGCTTGTCGACGCCGGCGAACGGCTCGTCGAGCAGCAGCACCGTCGCGCCCTGGGCGAGGCCACGAGCCACGAACGCCCGCTTGCGCTGCCCGCCGGACAGCCGCCCGACCTGCCGGTCGGCGAGCTCGGTGAGCTCGACGCGCGCGAGGGCGTCGTCGACGGCCGCGTGGTCGACGCGGCGCGGGCGGCGCGTGGTCCCGAGGTGCCCGTACCGTCCCGTCATGACGACGTCCCGCACGGACAGCGGGAACGTCCAGTCGACGTCCTCGCTCTGCGGCACGTACCCGACGACCCCGCGGCGGCGGGCCGTGGCGGGGTCGTCGCCGTCGACGCGCACGGTGCCGGCGTCGGGGCGCACGACTCCCATGACCGCCTTGAAGAGCGTGGACTTGCCCGACCCGTTGACGCCGACGAGCCCGCACACCCGCCCGTGGTCGAGCGTCAGGTCGGCACCGTCGAGGGCCGGCACGTCGCCGTAGCTGACGTGCAGGTCGCGGACCTCCAGCGCGGCGGTCACGAGGAGCGCCCGGCCAGGCCGTCGACGATGACCCGGACGTCGTGCCGCAGGAGGTCGAGGTAGGTGGGGACGGGGCCGTCGGGTGCCGACAGCGAGTCGACGTACAGGGTGCCGCCGAGCACGGCGCCGGTCGCCTCGGCGACCTGCCGCATGGGGGCGTCGGACACCGTGGACTCGCAGAACACCGCCGGCACGTCGTGCTCGCGGACGTGGTCGATGACGGCCGTGATCTGCCGCGGCGTCGCCTGCTGCTCGGCGTTCACCGGCCAGATGTACCGCTCGGTGAGCCCGGCGTCGCGTGCGAGGTAGGAGAAGGCGCCCTCGCAGGTCACCAGGGTGCGCTGCGCCGCGGGCAGTGCGGCGAGCGCGGCGACGAGGTCGTCGTGGACCTGCTGCAGCTCGGCGGTGTAGGCCTCGGCGTTGGCGCGGTAGTCGTCGGCGTGCGCGGGGTCGAGGTCCGCGAGGGCCGTGGCGATGTTCGCGACGTAGACCTGCGCCTGCACCGGGCTCATCCAGGCGTGCGGGTTGGGGCGGCCGGCGGCCGCGTCGCCCGTGATGTCCAGCACGTCGACGCCCTCGGAGACGACGACGTGCGGCGCGTCGATCCCGTCGACGAACTGCGCGAACCACGCCTCCAGGCCCAGGCCGTTGTCGAGCACGAGGTCCGCGCGGCGCGCGCGGGCGACGTCCCCGGGCGTCGGGTCGTACCCGTGGACCTCGGCACCCACCTGGGTGAGCGACTCGACCCGCAGGTGCTCGCCGGCGACGTTGCGGGCGATGTCGGCCAGCACGGTGAAGGTGGTGAGCACGACGGGGCGGTGGTCGTCGTCGGCGGTCCGTGGGGTGCAGCCGACGACCAGGGCGAGGGCGGCGAGCACGGCCGCGGCCCGCAGGAGGTGCGGGGTGCGGGGACGTCGACCGGCCATGGACGCAACCTAGTTTCGGGTCACCGAACTCGCAAGGCGCAGTGATCCGGAAAGCACCCGTCCCCCGGCACTCGTAGGGTGACGCCGTGGACGAGTACGCGATGACCGGGTTCCGGGTGCGCGAGCACCGCGTCGAGGTCCCCGTCGACCGGGCCGACCCGCACCGCTTCGGCTCGATCGAGGTGTTCGCGCGCGAGATCGTCGATCCCCACCGGGCCGGGGAGGACCTCCCGCTGCTGCTCTTCCTGCAGGGCGGCCCCGGCGGCATGGGTCCGCGACCCGTGCCGGGCGGCGGCTGGTGGGCGACGGCGCTGCGCACGCACCGCGTCGTGCTGCTCGACCAGCGCGGGACGGGCCGGTCCTCGCGCGTCGAGGGCGCGGACGTCGCGGCGTTCGACGACGCCCGCACGGCCGGTGACTACCTCGCGTGCTTCCGTGCCGACGCGATCGTCGAGGACGCCGAGCACCTGCGCCGGACCGTGTACGGCGGGCGGCGGTGGACGACGCTCGGGCAGTCGTACGGCGGGTTCGTCACGCTGACGTACCTGTCGCGGCACCCCGAGGCGCTCGACGCGTGCTGGGTCACCGGCGGGCTGCCGCCCGTCGGGGCCACGGCGCGGGACGTGTACGCCGCGACGTTCCCCCGTCAGCTCGCGCGCAACCGGGCGCTGCACCGCGCGTTCCCCGCGGACGTCGAGCTGCTCGGCCACCTGGCCGACCGCGTCGCCGCGGGCGGTGTCACGCTGCCGACGGGTGAGCCGCTGACCGTCGAGCGGCTCCAGACCCTCGGGATGCCGCTGGGCATGAGCACCGGGATCGACGACCTGCACTGGCTGCTGGACACCGCGCTGGACCGCCGCGGCGAGCCCGCGCCGGGGTTCCTCGCCGAGGTCGCGTCCCGCACGGGCTTCGCCGCCAACCCGCTGTACCTGGTCCTGCAGGAGGTCATCTACCACTCGGGGCCCCGCGAGCCGGGGTGGGCCGCGGCCGACGAGCTCGCGCGGCACGCGTCGTTCGCGACCGGCGCGCGGCCCCTGGCGCTGACCGGCGAGGCCGTGTTCCCGTGGGTGTACGAGCAGGTCGCGGCCCTGCGGCCGTTCGCGGCGGCTGCCGAGGACCTCGCGTCGCGCACCGCGTGGCCCGCGCTCTACGACGTCGACCGCCTCGCCGCCAACGACGTCCCGGTCGCCGCCGTCCAGTACTACGACGACCCGTACGTGGACCTCGACCTGGCGCTGACGACGGCCTCGGGCCTCGGCAACGCCCAGGTGTGGATCACCAACGAGTACCTGCACGACGGCCTGCGCGCCGCCGGGGACACGATCCTCCCGCACCTGCAGGACCTGACGGCGGGTCGCCGGACGGTCACGTCCCGCTGACCCGCCGCCCGCGCCGACGGCGCAGCCTGCGCCTCGGCCCGGCGGACCGCGCCGCTCAGGGCCGGCGCGCCCCACCGCCCGCGGGCCCACCGCCGGCCGGCCCACCGCCTGCGGGCCCGCCGCCCGCGCCGCCGGGCCCACTACCCGTGCCGGCGGACGCGGTCCCCGCGGTCCCGGTCACCTGGACCGTCGCGCCCGTGGCGTCGCCCGAGGTGAACAGCCCGCCCGTCGCCTCGCCCGAGGCCGTGCCGCCCACGGCGAGGCGGTAGGTCGCCCCGGCGACGACGTCGGCGGAGGAGAAGACGACGTTGCCGACGTCCGTGCTGGTCTCGAACGTGGCCAGGACCGTGCCGTCCTCGTCGAGGACGTGCACCACCGACCCGGCGGGCACGACCTGGGCCGACGTCAGCGACACGAACGACTGCGCGCCGCCCGCGTCCGGTGTCTGCGCCATGCCGGACGACCCGGCGGCGAGCAGCACGCCGCCACTGACCGTGAACGTGCCGTTGACGTCGAGCGCGCCGTTCCCGGAGCTGGTGGGGCCGTGCACGACGACCGTCCCGCCGGAGATCGTCGCGGACCCGTTGGAGTCCAGCCCGTCACCCTCGGCGTGCAGGACGAGGGTGCCGCCGCTGACGACCACCTCGACGCCCTCGACGGCCTGCATCGACTCGGTCGCCGTGGGGGAGGACCCGTTGACGGCGTCGTCGGAGGCCACGACGGTGACGTCGCCGCCGCTGACGGTGACGGCCTGCGCCTCCAGCCCCTCGACCGACGCGGTGACGTCGACCGTCCCGCCGCTGATCGTCAGCCCGCCGTCGGCGTGCAGGGCGTCGTCGCCGGCGGCCACCTGCACGTCGCCGTCGGTGACCGTGAGGTTGCCGTCGGAGTGCAGCGCGTCGTCGGCGGCGTCGACCAGCAGCTGCCCGCCGCCCACGACGAGCACGACGCCGGCGGACACGCCCCGGGGGCTGACCGCCTCGGTGACGGACGCCGCTGCACCGGCCCCGCCGCCGGCGACGACGCTCACGGCACCGCCGCCGATCAGCACGTCCGTCGTCGCGGTGATCCCGTCGTCCCCGGCCGTCACGTCGAGGGCGCCGTCGGCGACGTACACGTAGCCGCGGGTCGCGTCGTCGTCCGCGTCGGACTTCAGGCCGTCGCCGCCGGCCTCGACGGTCACGTCCCCGTCGAGGACGACGAGCGTGTCCTTGCCGCGCAGCCCGTCGTCGACGGCGGTGACCGTGAGCGTGCCCGAGGCGATGACCAGGTCGTCCTTCGACGCGATGCCGTCGTTCGCGCGGCCCGTGACGGTCAGCTCCCCCGTGCCCGCGATGGTGAGGTCGGCGGCGGAGAACAGGGCGGCGCTCGGCGCGTCCTCCGCGTCGGCGTCGACGTACTGCACGGCGTCGACCAGGGTGTTCGCGGACCCGTCGGCGAGGACCACGACGACCTCCTCGGCGGCGGTGACCTGCAGCGGCGACGTCGTGGACGACGTGATGGACGCGTCGTCGAGCACCACGGTCACCTGGTCGGTGTCGGTGGTGTCCACGACGACCTGCCCGTCGAGCGTGCCGGTGAGCACGTACGTCCCGGCCGACGTGAGGGTCACGGTGCCGCCGTCGACGTCGACCCCGTCGCCGTCGGCCGCGGCCGTGGTCCCGTCGAGCGTGACCGTCACCGCGGACGACGCGTCCCACGTGGTGCTCGACGTCACCCAGGCGTGGTCGGCGTCGAGCTCGGTCTGCAGGGTGGTGCCCGCGGCGGCGGGGTCCGCGGTCGTGGTCGTGGTCGTGGTCGTGCCGGACGACGTGGTCGACGTACCGGTGGCGGCGACGGAGCAGCCGGTGAGGAGCGCGGCCAGGGCGGCCGGCAGGGCGAGTCGGGTGAGGGTGCGTCGCATGAGGGGATCCGTTCCGTGGGGGTGACCCGTGCGGGTCAGGGGGTGGGGACGAGGGCGGGCGTGACGTGCCGGTCGAGCACACGGCGCCACGGGGTCGAGGGGAGCCGCGGCGCCAGCGCGGCCAGGCCCGTGCCGTACTTCGAGACGCGCACGGGCCGGTGCCCGCGCCGCCACAGCAGGCGGTCGGCCGCGGACGGCGTCGAGCCGGTCTTGGTCTCCACGACGACGGGGCCGGCGAGCCGCAGCTCCGCCGCGCCGGCGCCGCTCCAGGTCAGGCCGGCGTCGACCGTCATCCGCGCGTCGTGGCCCGGCAGGTCGCCGGCCAGCAGGTACGTGCGGCGGTGGTAGCGGCTGACGAGGGTCGGGGCGAACCGCGGGTCGTCGGCGACGGGGACGCCCGCGGCGCGCAGGGTGGCGACGACGAACGCGACCGCGTCGGGCGGGAGGCGGTCCCGCAGGGCCGGGTCGTGCCAGGTCCGCGTCTTGACGGTGGTGCCGCGCGGTCCGCGGGTCTTGACCTCGACGAAGCACGCCCCGGAGTCCAGGTAGCTGCGGGTGCGCACCTTGAAGCGGCGGCGACGGCGGTGCGCGGCACCGAGGTAGCTCGTGAGGTCCGGGGTGTCGAAGTACACGGACTCGTACGCGAAGTCGTCGCGTCCGTCGATGCGCAGCACGCGCACGTCCTCCAGGTGGTCCTGCAGGTCGAGCAGCAGGTCGTCGACGGCGGCAGCGGGGACGACGTACTTGCGGTCGACCCGCGTCTGCAGGGACGCGCGCGCGGTGAGCTCGTCGAGGCCGACGCCCGCCAGCGCCGCGTGCCCGGAGGTCGCGGCGCTCACCGGGCGACCCCCGCCGGGACGGCCGTCGCGACGACCGGGCGCTCCCGGACCGGTTCGGCGGTGCGAGGGTCGTCGTGGTGCAGGGCGTACCGCACCTCGACGCACGTGGTGTCGTTGACGAGGTCGAGGCGCTGCACGTCCACGGCGTGCACGTGGGCGTCGAGCAGGTGCTCGAGGTGCGCGACGAGCGCGGGCTCCGAGGTGAACGCCTGGTCCAGGACGACGGTCTGCGACCGGTACCGCCGCAGCAGGCGCGGCGAGTCCCCGACCGCCATGACGCCGACGACCAGCGCCATGAGCGCCACGCCCAGCGGGACGGACGTGATGCCGAGCCCGCCGATGAGGCCGAGCGCGAGCGCCGAGAAGTAGTAGGCGACCTCCCCCTGCGCGAGCTCGGTGGACCGCAGCCGGATGATCGACAGGACCCCGAACAGGCCCAGCCCGAGGCCCGCGCCGACCGTCACCGAGCCCAGCGCGGCGGACACGGCCAGGACGCCGACGTTGACGCCGAGGTAGGCGACGACGAGGTCGCGGCGCCGGTGCCGGGGGAGGTAGAGCGCGAACGTGAGGATCGTGACCGCGACGAGGTCGGCGGCGAGCAGCGTGAGGTCGGGCACAGGGTTCTCCGGTGGTCGTCGGGTGGGCACCCGTCGTTCAGGTGGACGTCCCCATCCAGCCGCAGCGGTCTGTGCGGCCGCTGTGCCGCGGCTGAGGCAGGCCCCTGGATCGGCGCGGGCGAACGGGTGAGGTCCGGGTCGGGGCACCGGTCGATCCCGGCAAGTCGGGCATCATGGCGGCACGCCCACCCCCGGAGGACCTCGTCGTGCCGTCTGCCCGCCGTCCCCGCACGTCCCGCTCCGCGCCCGTCGCGGCCCTCGTCGCCGTCCTCGCGCTGCTCGCGGCGTGCACCGGTGACCCGTCGCCCGTCGCCGGGACGACGCCCGCTGTCGACCCCGGCCCGGGGCCCGAGGACGTCGTCGCGACGGCCGTGATCCCCGAGGGGGGTGTGGACCACGAGCTCCGCGTGCACCCGCTGGTGCGCACGGGTGACCACGTGGTCCTCACGCTCGACCTCGTGCCGCTGGAGGACCTCGAGGAGACGGTCCACGTCCTCGGCTTCGGCGTGAGCTCCTTCGTGGCCGTCGGCAGGGCGCCGGTCAACGTGCGGCTGTTCGACCTCGCCGCCGACGTCGTCCACCATGTCGGCGCCGACGCCGCGGGCGACCCGGTCGTCGCCCCGCGCACGTGGAACCGCATCGCGACCGAGCGCGGCACGCGCCTGCAGATGCCGTTCGCGGCGCCCGCCGCGGACGTGGCGGCGCTGTCGCTGCTGGTGCCGGGCGCGCCGCTGTTCGCGCAGGTGCCGATCGTCGAGGGTGAGCTGCCGTCGGCCGCGCACCCGGACGACGTGGCCGCGGCGGCGGCCGCGTCCGCGAGCCCGTCGGCCACGCCTCGTGCCGAGGAGGTCGAGGCGCCCGAGGAGCTCGACCTCGACGCGGTCGTCAGCGCGCCGACGTTCCCGCTGGAGTCGACGAGCGCCGAGCTCGCGGGTGCCGTGCGGACCGTCGAGTCGACCGAGCGGGTCGAGGTCACCCTCGGGTCGGACGTGCTGTTCGCCTTCGACTCGGCGGACATCGCCCCGGAGGCCGCGCCGGCGGTGGTGCTGGTCGCGCAGCGGCTCCTGGAGCGGGAGGCGGGCCGGGTCGAGGTCGTGGGTCACACCGACGACCAGGCCGACGACGCGTACAACCGGGACCTGTCGCGGCGGCGCGCGCAGGCGGTCGCGGACGCGCTCGCGGCGCAGGTCGGCGGGTCCGGGCACCGCCTGGCGGTCGACGGGCGGGGTGAGGCCGAGCCGGTCGCCGACAACGCGACCGAGGAGGGGCGGGCGCTCAACCGCCGCGTGACGGTGTCGCTGACCTCGACGGTCGTCACGCGCACCGACGTCACGACGACCGGTGAGCTGCCGCCGTTCGGCTCCCTCGTGGGCCCGGCGGGCACGCCGCTGCGGATCGAGAACGTCGCCCGCACGTGGGAGGTCGACGCGACGGCCCGCCGGGTGCACGGTCACGTGGTCGTCGACCTGACCGTGCACGGCGCGGACGACGAGCGCGGCCTGGGGTGGGCCGTGAGCTTCCTGCGCGGGTTCTCCAGCCACCGGCCGGGCGACACGGTCACGCCGCACGACATCACGGCCCGCGGCACCGTGCTGCAGGGGGCCTCGCGCCTGTTCCCGCTGGACTACCGCGTGGGGGTGAACGAGACCTGGACCGACGGCGAGTGGTTCACGGCCTCCGACCTGGACGCCGGCGCGTGGATCGACGGCGGGCAGACCCGCACGTACTCGTTCGTGTACCCGCGCCTGGACGTCGACACGGTGGTGTTCCAGGCCGGGACGGGGGTCGTCTTCGACGACGACTTCCGCCTGCTCGACGTCCCGGTCGCCCCCGAGGTCGCCGCGGGCTGACCGCGGTCAGGTCACCAGGGGGTGGATCGCGTGGACGAGCCCCACGACGACCCCCAGGACGACGGCGGCGCCCGTCCACACCAGCAGCCGGGCGATGCGTCGCGTGCGCCGCTCGTCGTCCACGGCTCAGCCGAGCAGCAGCACGAGGCCGGCGACGAGGGCGGCGACCGCGACGACGCCGCCGAGTCCCAGCAGGACGCGACGCAGCTGCAGGTGCCGGGGCTCCTCGCCCCACGGCTCGTGGTGACCGCGGCCCCTCATGTCGCCTCCCGGCCGTCCGACGTCGGGCTCCACTGTCCCGCGCGGCCGCCGCCGGCGCACGCCGGACGGCCGCCCGTCCCGTCCCCGCACCGGTCAGGACGTCGGTCCGGGATGTCACCGCAAGTCGTGACTTTCCCGTCGCCTCGCCCTACTTTGGCGGGGGACGTCACTCCCGGGCCACCCGCCCGGGCGACGTCCGCGCCGCGGCCGACCGGCCGACGGCCCACGTGGAGAAGGGGCACCACCGTGGCATCTCGACGCACCACCACCCTCGCGGGCACCCTGGCCGCGCTCCTGCTCGGGACGAGCGCGCTGCTCGTCCCGCCCGCGGCCGCGCACGGCCGCGGCGGCCCGGGCGCGCCGGGCCACACCCTCGACGCCGAGCGGTTCGCCCGGCAGGTCACGACGCGCGGCGTCTGGCGGCACCTCGAGGAGCTGCAGCGCGTCGCCGACCGCAACGGCGGCAACCGCGCCGCACTCACCGAGGGGTACGAGGCGAGCGCGCAGTACGTCGAGCGCACGCTCCGGCGCGCGGGCTACACCACGACGCGGGACCCGTTCACGTTCGGGTTCGAGGTGGTCGACGCCGCGAGCCTCACCCTCGACACGGGGGAGTCGTACGAGGTCGACCAGATGCGGTTCTCCCCGAGCTCGCCGGAGGGCGGCGTCACCGCTCCCGGCTCGGTGCCCGCCGACCCGCTCGGCTGCACGGCCGAGGCGTGGGCCGGCGTCGAGGCCGCGGGCACCATCGCGGTGGTCAGCCGTGGCGTGTGCCCGTTCGCGGACAAGGCGGTCGCCGCCGAGGCGGCCGGCGCCGTGGGAGTCGTCGTCTACAACAACGTCGAGGAGCTGCTGAACGGCACGCTCGGTGCCGAGGGCGTCGTGCAGGTGCCGGTCGCCGGTGCGGGGCTGGCCGACGGGCTGGCGCTCGTCGAGGCCGTCGCGGCCGGTGCGGTCCTCACCCTGGACGTCCGGATCCACACCGAGGAGGCCGAGAGCTTCAACGTGATCGCCGAGACGCGCGCGGGCCGCGACGACAACGTCGTCATGCTCGGAGCGCACCTCGACAGCGTCGAGGACGGCGCGGGCATCAACGACAACGGCAGCGGGTCCGCCGTCCTGCTCGAGGTGGCCGTCAAGCTCGCCCAGCAGAAGAAGCTCAACAACACCGTGCGGTTCGCCTGGTGGGGGGCCGAGGAGCTCGGGCTCATCGGCTCGACGGCGTACGTCGAGGAGCTCGCGGCCCAGGAGGGCGAGCTCGACCGGATCGCGACCTACCTCAACTTCGACATGGTCGGCTCGCCCAACTACGTGATCGGCGTCTACGACGCGGACGAGTCGACGTACCCGGCGCCGGTCGCGGTGCCGCCGGGCTCGGCCGAGACCGAGGCGGTCTTCACCGACTGGTTCGACGCGACGGGCCAGCCGTGGGTCGACACCCAGTTCTCGGGGCGGTCGGACTACCAGGCGTTCATCCTCAACGGCGTCCCCGCCTCGGGCCTGTTCACCGGGGCCGACGGCAGCAAGACGGAGGCGGAGGTCGCGCTGTTCGGCGGCACGCCGGGCATCCGGTACGACCCGAACTACCACACGCCCGCCGACGACCTGTCGAACGTGAGCCGCGAGGCGATCGGGATCATGGCGCCCGCCGTGGCGTACGCGACCGCGCGCCTGGCGACCGACACCTCGGCGATCAACGGGGTGTCCGGTCCCGGCGACCAGGGCCACCACCACGGTCCGTGGAAGCCGGGCAAGGGCAAGGGCAAGGGTCACGGCGCGCCGCACGCCACGCTGCAGGAGGCGTCGTGACGCGTCCGGTGCCGAGCGCGCTGCTGGTCTGAGCGCCGCGCCGCCCAGGTGGCCCGGGTGCCCTGCGGGGCCTCGGGCCGCCGTCCGTCCGGACGTCGTCGTGCGGTGCGGCGGCAGGGCGTCGTGCGGTGGTGCGTCGTCGTCCTTGGCGTGGCCGCCCAGCCCCGCAGGAGACGGGCGACATCCTGCTCCTCCGGGCGGTCCTTGCCAAGCCCTTCTGTGACCTTTTCTTGACCTGGATGGCGGCTCGTGCCAAGAACGTGTCCACGGCACGGCGTCGAGATGTCCGATTGTGACAAAGATGTGAAGATTCTCACCCGCGCGTGACACACAGGATGGTCGAGGAGCAGGATCCGAGGTGGCCGCCCAGCCTCGCGCCCACCGGTGCGACCCCGACGTGCGTCACGCGCCGATGCGGGGGAACGGCTCGAGGGAGAACGCGACCTCGACCGGCACGTCGAAGAACGCCGCGATGCGCAGCGCGAGGTGCAGCGACGGGCTGTACTCCCCGCGCTCGAGGTACCCGACCGTCTGGTAGTGCACCCCGAGCGCCTCGGCGAGCTCGCGCCGGCTGACGCCGCGCTCGGCCCGCAGCACCGCGATGCGGTTGTGGACGGTCTCGCCGCCCGTCGGCCGTCGTCGCTCGTCCTCCGTCGCCACGTCAGCGCCCCAGCAGGGCGTCGACGCGCCGTGCGAGCGCGCTGGCGGTCTGCCGGGCCGTCGAGCGACGCAGCACCAGGGGGGCGACGACGAGCCCGACGACGGCCCACGCGACCAGCACCAGGGCCGCAACCTCGGGGTGCCACGCCCCGCCGAGCTCCAGGCCCTCCGCGCCCGCCGGCAACGACGTGGCGCGCAGCCCGTGGGCCAGCCAGTACAGCGGGAACACCTGGACGACTCCCGCGGCCCACGCCGGCACCGTCTGCGGCCCGAACACCCCGGACACGAACGCGAGGGCGACCACGGGTGCGAGGACGAACAGCATGACGCGCGTCGGGCGCCCCGCGAGCGCGCCGCCGATGATGCCGACGGGCAGCATGGCCAGGGTCCCGAGCAGCAGCCACCCCACGACCGCTACCCAGCCGCCCGGTCCCTGGTGCATGGGGTCGCCCAGCAGGAACGGCCACGGCACCAGCAGGATCGCGAGCATGGGCAGGGCCCCGAGCACCTGCCCGACGACGATCCCGACCGTGTAGGTCGTGGTGCCGCGCGGCATCGTGCGCAGGCGCAGGACCGTGCCGTCCTCCGCCTCCGCGGACAGCGCGAACGCCGGGCCCATGACCATGCCGAACAGGATGGTGGCGGCGAGGATGCCGGGCAGCGCCAGGTTGGGCAGCGTCAGGCCGCCGGTGCCGGGGACGATCGTGTCGCGCTGCGTGACGAGGTACACGAGGATCCCGATCCCGATGACGACGTTCCACGTCAGGTCCTCGGGACTGCGCAGCATGTGGCGGAACTCGGTGAGCCCGCGGCGCAACCCGGTGCGCAGGGCCCACGTGCGCGGCGTCGGTGCGGAGCGGGGCAGGTGGGTGCTCATCGCGTGACCTCCAGGTCCCGGTGGGCGTCGGACTCGTGGCGGCGGACGATCTCGAGGTAGGCGTCCTCCAGGGTCGCCCGGACGACCTCGAGGTCCTCGACGGCGCCGCCCGCGAGCAGCTCGCGCGTGAAGGCGACGGGGTCGTGGGTGCTGTGGACGTGGCGGGCGCCCCCGGCGCTCCACCGCACCTCGGAGGGCCCGGCGACCTCGCGGGCGACAGCCGCGGGGCTGCCGGCGGCCACGATGCGGCCGCCGGCCAGGAGCAGGATGCGGTCCGCGACGGTCTCGGCCTCCGCGAGGTCGTGCGTGGTGAGCAGGACGGTGGTGCCGTCGCGGTCCACGACCTCGTGCACCAGCTCGTGGAACTCGCGGCGGGCCACCGGGTCCAGACCGGCGGTGGGCTCGTCGAGGATCAGCAGGTCGGGCCGGCCGACCAGCCCGACGGCGACGTCGAGGCGTCGACGCTGACCGCCGGAGAGCGTCGCCATCCGCTGGTCGGCGGCGCCGCTCAGGCCGACGCGGGCGAGCAGGTCGTCGACGTCGCGGGGGCGGGGCCGGCCAGGCGACGCGTACGGGCGGTAGGTGTCGGCGAGCTGGCCGAGGAGCTCGCGGACCCGCCACCGGCGGTGGTCGCGCCACGACTGCAGGACGACGCCGATGCGGGCGCGCCACGCGTCGTCGCCGTGCTCGGGGTCGACGCCGAGCACGGCGACGTCGCCGGCGTCGCGGTGACGGAAGCCCTCGACGATCTCCACGGTGGTGGTCTTGCCGGCGCCGTTGGGCCCCAGCAGCGCGACGACCTCGCCGGCGGCGACGTCGAGGTCGATGCCGTCGAGGACCGTGCGACCGCCGTACGACATCCGGAGACCCGCGACGTGCACGGGGGCGTGCTCGATGCTGTCCATGTAGTAGGTGTACTACATTTCATCGCACCTTCGCTACTGCTTGCGGTGCCGGTGTCCGTCAGGGGAGGGGTGAGCTGATCACCCACCGGTGCCCGAACGGGTCGACGAGCCACCCGCGCCGCTCGTCACCCTGGTCGCTCGGCTCGCGGTCGACCGCAGCGCCGGCGGCGACGGCCCGGGCGTAGGTCGCGTCCACGTCCGCGACCGCGAGCGCGACCGCCGCCGTCGCGTGCCCCGCGCTGGTCGGCGCCCACGCGCCGTACTCGTGCGCCTCGTCGGAGAGGAACAGCGGCGCGCCGTCGACGGTCAGCGCGGCGAACCCGATGCGCCCGCCCTCCTCGTAGCGCTCCCCGGTCTCGACCGCGCCGAACGCCGCACCGTAGAACTCGATCGCGGCACGGGCGTCGTGGACGGTCAGGTAGGGCGTCAGCGTGGTCATGCGTTCCTCCAGGTGGCGGCGGGCCGACAGGACGTCCCGACCGTCGACGTCGCGCCCCCGCGTCGGCTCACCGGTGGGCGGGCGCCGCGCGGCTACAGTGATCGTGACCCCGGAGGACCCCATGTGCTACCCCACCGCCTGCCCGACCTGCGGCCTGACCACCTGGGCCGGCTGCGGCGAGCACGTCGACGCGGTCCGCGCGCAGGTCCCGGACGCGCAGTGGTGCACCTGCGACCGCGAGGCATCGACGTAGGTCCCTGTCACCTGCGGGTGATAGGACGGTGCCATGACGACACCTCCCGGCGGCGACACCCCGGCCGCCACCCCGTTCCACGACCTCGACGCCTACGTCGCGCTCCCCCGCCTGTCGGGGCTCGTGCTCTCGCCCGACGGCACGCGCCTCGTCACGGCCGTCCAGACCCTCGACCGCAAGCGCACCGGGTACGTCACCGCGCTGTGGGAGGTCGACCCCGCGGGGGAGCGTCCGGCGCGGCGCCTGACGCGGTCGGCCAAGAGCGAGGCGTCCGCGGCCTTCACCCCCGCGGGGGACCTGCTGTTCACCAGCGCGCGCCCCGACCCGGACGCCCAGGACCCGGACGACGAGCCGAAGCCCGCCCTGTGGCTGCTGCCCGCCGACGGCGCCGAGGCGCGCGTCGTCGCGGACCGCGGCGCCGGGCTCGGGGGCGTCCAGGTCGCGACCGACGCCCCCACCGTGCTCGTGACGTCCGACGTGCTGCCCTCGGCGAGCGACCCCGCGGACGACGACCGCCGCCGCAAGGAGCGCAAGGACGCCAAGGTCGCCGCGATCCTGCACACCGGGTACCCGGTGCGGTACTGGGACCACGACCTCGGTCCCGGCTCGCCGCACGCGTTCGTCGGCACGATCGCCGCGGACGTCGTCGCCCCCCGCGCGGGTGAGCGTGACCCGCGGCTGGACCTGGCGGACGTCACGCCCGACGCCCGCATCGCCCTGCTCGAACAGTCGCCGGTGCTGAGCCCCGACGGCCGCACGGTCGTCGCACCGTGGAACCGGGCCGTCGCGCGCGGCGAGCTGCGCACGTCCCTCGTCGCCGTCGACGTGGCGACGGGTGAGCGGCGCGTCCTGGTGGACGACCCCGACGCCGACGTCGCCGGGCCCGTCGTGTCGCCCGACGGTCAGTGGGTCGCCTACGTGCGCGGCACGCTGTCGACCCCCTTCGAGGCGCCGTCCGAGCAGCTGTGGGTCGTGCCGCTGGCCGGCGGGGAGCCCCGTCGCCTGGTCGCGACGTGGGACCGCTGGCCCGGACGGTTCGTCTGGCTGCCGACGTCCGACGGCCTCCTGGTGGTCGCCGACGAGGACGGCCGTGCCCCGGTGTTCCACGTGGAACTGAGCACGGACACCGTCACGCGCGTGACCAGCGACGACGCGGCCTTCTCCGACGTGCGCGTCAGCCCCGACGGACGGACCGCCTACGCGCTGCGCACGTCGTACGAGGCGCCCGCGCACCCCGTGCGGATCGACCTCGCGGCCGCGCTCGCGGGCACGCCCGTCGCGGCGCAGGCCCTGCCCTCACCGGCCGCCGACGTCGCGCTGCCGGGACGTCTCGAGGAGGTCGTCGCGACGGCCGCCGACGGCACCCGCGTGCGCTCCTGGCTCGCGCTGCCCGACGGCGCCGGCCCGGACGCCAAGGCCCCGCTGCTGCTGTGGATCCACGGCGGCCCGCTCGGCTCGTGGAACGCGTGGTCGTGGCGGTGGAACCCGTGGCTGCTGGTGGCGCGCGGCTACGCCGTGCTGCTCCCGGACCCCGCGCTGTCCACCGGCTACGGCCAGGACTTCATCCAGCGCGGCTGGGGGTCGTGGGGCGCCGCGCCCTACACCGACCTCCTCGCGGCGACCGACGCGACGCTCGAGCGCGACGACGTCGACCCCGAGCGCACCGCCGCGATGGGCGGCTCGTTCGGCGGGTACATGGCCAACTGGGTCGCCGGGCACACCGACCGCTTCCGCGCGATCGTCACGCACGCGAGCCTGTGGGCCCTCGACCAGTTCGGTCCCACGACCGACGCGTCGTACTACTGGCAGCGCGAGATGACCCCCGAGATGGCGCTCGAGAACTCACCGCACCGGTTCGTCGGGGACATCGTCACGCCGATGCTCGTCATCCACGGCGACAAGGACTACCGCGTGCCCATCGGCGAGGGCCTGCGCCTGTGGTACGAGCTGCTGTCCGCGTCCGGCCTGCCCGCCGACGACGAGGGCCGCAGCCCGCACCGGTTCCTCTACTACCCGGACGAGAACCACTGGATCCTGCAGCCGCAGCACGCCAAGGTCTGGTACGGCGCCGTCGAGGCGTTCCTCGCCGAGCACGTGCTGGGCCGCACGGGCGACGACGCGGTGGCGTACCCGGAGGTCCTGGGCTGACCGACGGCTCCTGCTGACCGTGACGCCCACGCCCTCAGCGACCAGGGCGTGGGCGTCACGGTGCCGACGGACCGTCCGGCTCAGTCCGCCGCGCAGACGCAGAGCTGCAGGGGGGCGTCGGCGGTGAGCGGTGCCCGGGACCAGTCGCCGAAGCGCTCGACGAGCCGCAGGCCGGCGAGCGTCAGCAGCAGCGGGAGCTCCTGGGGGAAGACGCAGCGGATCTCGAGCGGTGCGACGACCACGTCGGCCTCGGACTCCGTCGAGAAGTACCACGTCCCGCGCGTCACCTGCGTCGCCGCGTCGTAGGTGTCGGCGACGTCGACGTGCACAAGGCCCCGGTCGGGGTCGACGAAGGACAGGGCGTCGCGCCGTCGCCGGACGCCGTCCGCCAGGGCGAGCGCGCGCACGCTCGGGTTGAACACGTCGAGGACGAGCCGTCCTCCGGGTGCCAGGTGCCGTCGCACGGACCGCAGGCAGCCCACCAGGTCCTCGGCGGTGAGCAGGTGGAGCAGCGAGTTCGCGGCGATGACCACGAGGTCGAACGTCCGGCCCAGGTCGAACCCGCGCATGTCGCCCTGCACCCACCGCACCTGCACGCCGCGCGCGTCCGCCTTGCGCGCGGCCGCCGCGAGCATGTCCGCCGACAGGTCCAGGCCCGTGCACGGCCGACCGTCCGACGCGATCGGGATCAGCTTGCTCCCGGTGCCGCACCCGAGCTCCAGGACGCGTCCACCCTGCCGGCGGGCCTCGGCCCGGTAGAAGGCGACGGCCTGCTCGCTCCCGGGGAAGAGCCGGTCGTACGTCGCCGCGTCCGCGTAGAACTGCGTGCTCACGGGGTGTGCCTCCCTGCCCGGTCCCGGGCGCAGCGGCCCTCAGAGGTCGGCCGGGTCCACCAGGAAGTCGGCCTCGTCGGCCACCTCGCCGCCGGCCACGGCCTGCAGCGCCTTCGTCACCGTCGCGATGAGCGGTGCCGAGCGGCTGCGCGCGACGCGGTGCTCGAACGACGGCTTCTCCTGCTCGATCTGCTCGATCTCGAACGGCTCCCAGCGCACGCGGTAGGCCACGACGCCGGCCTTCGTCCAGGGCAGGTCCTCCATGAGCGGGGGGAGCTGCTCGCACGCGGCGACCTCGACGGCCAGCATGCCGTCGACGCCCAGGTCGACCAGCACCCCGAAGGCCTCGGCGGGCGGCGGGTCGGCGAGCATGAGCTGGTCGTAGGCGTCCGCCTCGGCCATGAGGCGGCGCCGGTCGTCGGGGTCGAGCACGCCGTGCTCCTCGAGGGCCGCGCGCAGCCCGGAGCCGCCGGACTCGGGGCTGCCGCCCATCGCACCCTGCGACCCGCGCCCGGCCAGGACCGTCGGGCCCGACCACGAGCCCGGTGTCGCCACCGAGAGGAAGGCGCGCGGCTGGACGCGCTGCACCACGGCCAGCACGTCGGCCGGCTCCAGCCAGCGGTCCGTGAGGACGGTCAGGTCGGTCGCCGCGTCGGGGTCCGGCGTGAGCACGACGCCGGTCTGCGTGCGGACCGCGCCGCCGAGGCGTCGCGCGGCGGCGATCAGCCACTGCAGCACGCGCTCCTCCTCGCGGATCGGCAGCCCGTCGGGGAACGCGCGCTTGAGCCCGTCGCGGTCGCCCCCGGGCCACGGGCGCTCGCCGCGCTCGCGCGGGGCGTCGAGCACCCAGACCATCACGGTCGTCGCCGGCAGCCCGAGCGCGATCGCGTCGTGCGCCCCCACGCCGTAGGGCCCGGCGAGCGAGGAGAGCCGCGCCAGGCGCAGCGCGCGCGACGGCCGGGCCTGCTGGCGAGCGACCGAGCGCATCCCGAACGCCGCGGTCACCGCCGGGAGCACCCCGGTGCGGGTCGGCGTCTCGGGCGCGCGGGCGTCCTCCCAGCGCACGTTGCGGAACCGGCTGGCGGCGAGGACCTCGATCTCCTCGGGCTCGACGCCCTCGGGCAGGGCGAGCAGGTGACGGTCGGCCAGCGTCGGGTCGTCGACCGCGAGCGGCGGGTACGCGGCCATCACACGTCCGTCCGGTGGAAGCCCTGCCAGGACCGGGACGCGGTCGGCCCGCGCTGCCCCTGGTACCGCGAGCCGTACGCCGCGGACCCGTACGGGTTCTCCGTGGGGGACGTCAGGCGGAAGAAGCACAGCTGCCCGATCTTCATGCCGGGCCACAGCAGGATCGGCAGCGTCGCCATGTTCGACAGCTCGAGCGTCACGTGCCCGGTGAACCCGGGGTCGATGAACCCGGCCGTCGAGTGCGTGAGCAGGCCGAGCCGTCCCAGCGAGGACTTGCCCTCGAGCCGCGCGGCGACGTCGTCGGGGAGCGTCACCTGCTCGTACGTCGACCCCAGGACGAACTCCCCGGGGTGCAGCACGAACGGCTCGCCGCGCTCCACCTCGACCAGGCGCGTGAGGTCGGGCTGCTCCGCCGCGGGGTCGATCACCGGGTACTTGTGGTTGTCGAACAACCGGAAGTACCGGTCCAGACGCACGTCGACGCTCGACGGCTGGACCATCGCGGGCTCGTACGGGTCCAGGGCGACCCTGCCGGACTCGAGCTCGGCACGGATGTCGCGGTCGGAGAGCAGCACGCGTGCGAGCGTAGTGGGAACCGGTGCGGAGCCGGTACGAACCGGGCGCCGTGCACAGCACCCTCACACGTGTGGCCCTCCCCCGGACGGCCGGACGTGACGTGCGCGTTCACCCGCGGCGCGCCACGGGTGCGGGCCGGTGGCCGGGTTAGCGTGGCACGCGTGACCACGACGACCGCACGGACCGTGCGCGTCGTGGCACCCCTGGCGCTCGTCCAGGCCGCGCTCGCCGCCTGCTACGCGGGCGTCGTCGTCGTGCTGCTGCCGCGGCAGGTCGCGCTGCTCGACGCGGCGTCGAAGGTCGAGAACCTCGCGCTCGTCAGCAGCGTGTCGTTCGCGTTCACGGTCGCCGCGCAACCGCTCGTCGGTGCGCTGAGCGACCGCACCCGGGGCCGGTTCGGTCCGCGCGTCCCGTGGCTCGTGGGCTGCGCGCTGGTGGCGTCCGTCGCGCTGCTCGCCCTCGGGCGGGCGTCCTCCCTGCTGCTGCTCGGTGCGCTGTGGGTCGTCGCGCAGGTCGCGCTCAACGGCGTCGACGTCGCCGCTGCCGCCGTCGTGCCCGACGAGGTGCCGCCGCCGCGACGCGGGCGCACCCTCGCGGCGCTCGGTGCGGCGTCCGTCGCGGGCGCGGCGGTCGCCGTCACCCGGATCGGCGCCGCCCCGGACGGCACGGTCGGTGCGTATGCGGCGCTCGGGACGGGTGTCCTGGTGGCGACCGCCGTGTTCGTCGTCGTCGCGGGCGTCGCACGGCCACGCCCCCGCGCCTCGTCGCCCCGCCCGTGGCGCAGCCTGCTCGTGGACCCGCGTCGCGAGCCCGCGTTCGCGCGCGTGTTCGCGTCGCGCTTCTGGTTCGTGCTGGCCTACCAGCTCGTGTACACGTACCAGCTCTACGTGCTGACCGACCACCTCGGCCTCACCGACGCCCGTGCGTCCGTCGTGCTCGGCACACTGACGGCGGTGAGCCTCGTGTCGGTCCTCGTGGGCGCCGCCGTCACGGGTCTGGGCAGCGACCGGACGGGCCGGCGCACGCCGTTCCTGGTGGGGGCGTGCGCGCTGCTGGCCGTGGCCGTGCTCGTCCCCCTGCTGTGGCCGACGGTCCCGGGCATGGCCGTGTTCGCGGTGCTCAAGGGACTGGCGTCCGGTGCCCACCTCGCCGCGGCGACCGCGCTCGTCACCGAGGTGCTGCCGGCGGCCGGGAGCTCGCCCGCCACGGACCTGGGGCTGTTCAACGTGGCGACGAACGTGCCCCAGGCGCTCGCGCCGGTGCTCGCCGGCCTGCTCGTGACCGGCGCCGGCGGGTACCCCGCGCTGTTCGTGGTCGCCGCGGTCGTCGCGCTGCTCGCCCTGGTCGCCGGGCGGCGCGCGGGCCGCGTCCCCACGGCCCCGACGCGTGAGCGGGCGCTCGCGTGACCGCCGACGCGCACGGCGGAGCGACGGTCCACGGCGCGCCGCGGCTGCCGTCGTGGCTCGTGCCGCGGCCGCACCTCGTGGCGCGGCTCGAGAGCGCCGCGCCCGTGATCGTGCTGCGCGCCCCCGCCGGGGGCGGCAAGACGGTCCTGGCCGCGGAGTGGGCGCGCGCGACCGCGCACCGCGGGGTCTGGGTCCAGGTGCAGGGGGCTCAGGGGCGCGCGTTCTGGGAGCGGGTCGTGCAGGCCGTGGCCGACGCGGGCCTGCCCGGCCGCGAGCACCCCTTCGCCGCGGGCGCCACGAGCGTGCGCGAGGCGCGTGCGGTCCGGACGCACCTGGTACGCGGGTTCGGGCTGCTCGGGCGGGTGGTGCTCGTGCTCGACGGCGCCGACGGCCTCGACGAGCCGACCGCCGCCGACGTCGTGCACCTGGTCGAGGCCGTCCCGAGCCTGCGCGTCGTCGCCACGACCCGCTCCCCGGGGCACCTGGAGTCGCCCGCCGCGCGGGTGCGTGTGGACGTCGACGTCGTCACGGGGGCCGAGCTCGCGCTCACGGTGGCGCAGACGGCGCGCGTCCTCGGCGTCGACGGTCCCGACGCGTCGGACGTCGGGCGTGCCGCGCGTGTCCACCACCTCACCGGTGGCTCACCGCTCGGGGTCCGTCTCGTCGCGCTCGCCGACCAGGAGCCCGGGCACGACGGCCGGCGCACGCTCGAGGAGGTGGTCGTCCGCGCCGTCGACCACCTGGACGCCTCGACGGCCGACCTCGTGCGGACGACCGCGACGGCCGACGTCCTCACGCCGGACCTCGTCGCCGACCTGAGCGGGTGCGGCCGCGCGCAGGCACGCGACCGGCTCGACGCCGTCGCCGCGCTGGGCCTGGGGACGTGGACCGACACCGCCCGCAGCGGGTTCGCGTACACCCCGGTCGTGCGGGACGCCCTGCGCGCCCGCCTGCGGCGCACCGACCCGGCAGCGTTCCGGCGTCTGCGGGCGCGCGTCGCCGCGTGGTGCGACGACCACGGCCTGCCTGTCGAGGCGCTGCACGCCGCCGTCGACTCCGACGACCTCGATCTCGTCACGGCCGTCGCGCGCAGGCACTGGCGCTCGTTCCTGCTCGAGGACGTCGGCACGGTGCGGCCCGCGCTGCGACCGGTGAACCTGCTGCGCCTGCGTCGGCGACCCCTGCTGCTGTTCCTGCTGGCGCTCGGGTACAACGCCGACCCCACGGGCCGGCTGCGTGCCGTCGCGCTCTTCGGTCTCGCCGCAGCCAGCGCCCGCGTCGAGGGTGAGCGGACGCCGCCCGCCGACCGGGTGCTGCTGCGCACGATCGAGGTCGTGGCGCTGCGGCTGACGGGCCGCGGCCGCGCGGCTGCGCGCGCCGCTGCCGACGTGGTCCGGCGCGCGGACGAGCTCACCGAGGTCGAGCGTGCGCGCGTCGCGGACGTCCTGCCGCACTCCTACGTGCACGCCGGCACCGCGTTCCTCTACGACGACCGCGTCGAGCAGGCGGTGCACGCGTTCGAGCAGGGTGTCGCTGCTGCCGCGACCCCGCCGGCCCAGCTGCCGGGCCTCGCGCTGCTCGCCGGCACCCTCGCGCTCGACGGTGCGGTGCCCCGCGCACGGCGGTACGTGCGGCGCGTGCGGGCGGGCAGCTGGCCGGCGGGCCTCGTCGAGGGCTACTCGGGTGCCTGCTACCGCGTCGCGGAGGCGTTCCTCGCGCTCGAGGACCTCGACCCGCAGCGGGCGCAGACGCACCTCGACACGCTCGCGCCGCACCTGCCGACCATCGAGCACTGGCCCCTGGTCGCCCACGCCCAGGCGTACGTGGACCTGCTGCGCGACGGTGCCGAGACCGCGCTGGCACGGCTCGACGCGACGCTGCGCCAGCACGCGCAGCACCAGCCCGCGCACCGTGCGGCCGCGGCCGGCCTCGAGGCCACGCGTGCGACCCTGCTGGTCGCGGCGGGGCGTCCGCTCGCGGCGCTCGAGCTGCTGCCGCGCACGCCCGGCGACCCGGCGCGGGTCGTCGCGCTGGCCCGCGCCCACCTCGCCGCCGGGCGCCCCGAGGTCGCTCTCGAGACGCTCGCGCGGACCGCTGCCGTGCGCCGCGCCGCGGTGCGCACCCAGGCCGACCAGGCGCTGCTCGAGGCAGCCGCGTTGGTCGCGCTCGACCGCCACGTCGACGCCGCGGCCGCGCTGCGCCGCGCGCACGCGCTGCTCACGGTGCACGAGCTGCGGCTGCCGCTCGCGCTGGTCCCCGCCGACGCGCGCTCGACGCTCGTGGGCCTCGCGCGCGAGCACGGCCCCGTCGGCCTGGTCGAGCTGGTCGACGTGTCGTCGCCCGCGGTGGTCCCCGCGGCCGAGGAGCTGCCGACGCTGACCCCGCGGGAGGCGGTCGTGCTGCGCGCGCTGGCGCGCACCGGGTCGAGCGCGCAGATCGCGGCCGACCTGGTCGTCAGCCCGCACACCGTGAAGTCCCAGCTCCGCTCGCTGTACCGCAAGCTCGACGCGTCCTCGCGCGCGGAGGCGCTCGCCGCGGCCGGGCGCCTCGGGCTGCTGCCCGAGTGCGGCGCGGGCGACACCCCCGGCCCCTGAGCGACGTCCCCCGGGACCACGCACGCGGTGGGGCGCTCCGGGGGGTGCGCCCCACCGCGTGGTGGGTGCCCGCGCCGAGGCGCGGGCGGCTCAGGGCCTCACCGGCGGACCGGTGGGGCGGTGCGGGTCACCCGGCCGTCGGGCGACGCAGCACCAGGACGCCGGCGCCCGCCACGACCAGGAGCCCGGCGAGCGCCGCGAGCCCCCAGCCGCCCCAGCCCGTGACGGCCAGGTCGGGCGTCGCGGTCGGTGCCGGCGTCGGTGCCGCGGTCGGTGCCACCGTCGGGGCTGCGGTCGGTGCCGGTGTCGGGGCGGGCGACGTCGCCGGGTCGACGTACGTGACGCGCACGACCGCCTCGGTCGGGTTGCCCTCGACGTCGGCCACGCGGTAGCGGACCGGCGTCGGGTCGCCCGGGAACCCGGCGACGGGCGTGAACGTGATCGCCCCGTTCACCGGGTCGACCGTCCACGTGCCCTCGCCGCCGACCGTCAGCGACGTGACGGGGGAGCCCGCCGCGTCGAGCAGGCGGACGGTCGTCGGGTCGAGCGTGCCGCGGTCGTTGCCGACCACGTCCACCGTCACGGCCGTGCCGCGCACGTTGCCCTCGTCGACGTCGTCCGCGGCCTGCGGCAGGTACAGCACGACCAGCCGGGCGCTCGTCGTGCCGCCGGCCGCGTCGCCCACCTCGTACCGCTGGGGCGTCGGGTTGCCGTCGTAGCCGGCCAGCGGGGTGAACGTCACCCGACCCGTCGCCGGGTCGACCGTCCACGTGCCCTCGCCCGGCACGTCCAGCGTGCGCACGAGCTCACCGGTGCGGGGGTCGACGAGGCGCAGGGTCGACGGGTCCAGGTCGCCCCGGTCGTTGCCGAGCGGGTCGAGCACCACCGGGGTGCCCAGCACGTTGTCGCGACGCGTGTCGTCGGTCGCCTCCGGCTGGTACGTCACCGTGACCTGCGCGCCGGTCGTGTCACCCGTGGTGTCGGTGACCTCGTAGCGCACCGGCGTCGGGTTGCCCACGTACCCGTCCTGCGGCGTGAAGACCACCCCGCCGGTCGTGGTGTCGACGGTCCACGTGCCCTGGCCGGGCACGACGAGGGTCGTGACGCGGTCGTCGCCGTCGACCAGACGCACGGTCGCGGGGTCGAGGTCGCCCGTGTCGTTGCCCAGGACGTCGACCGTCACGGTGCTGCCCAGCGGGTTGTCGAGGTCCCAGTCGTCCGTCGCGCCCGGCACGTAGCCGACCGTCACGGTCGCGGTCACGGTGTCGCCCGTGGTGTCGGTGACCTCGTAGCCCACGGGCGTCGGGTCGAGCAGGAACCCGTCCTCGGGCGTGAACGTCACCTCGCCGGTGGTGGGGTCGACGGTCCACGTGCCCTCACCGGGGATCACGAGCGTCGTGACGCGGTCGCCGCCGTCGACCAGCCGGACGCTCGTCGCGTCCAGGTCGCCGGTGTCGTTGGCGAGCACGTCGAGGGTCACGGTCGTGCCGATCGCGTGGCCGAGGGAGGTGTCGTCCGCCGCCTCCGGCACGTACGTGACGGTGACCAGGGCCGTCGCCGTCTGGCCGTGGTCGTCGCTCACGCGGTAGGTCACGGGCGTGGGGTCGACGAGGAACCCGTCCTGCGGCGTGAACGTGAGGTCACCGGTCGTGGTGTCCACCGTCCACGTGCCCTCGCCGGGGACGACGAGCTCGGTGCCGAGCGACTCGCCGCGGTCGGCGTCCCAGAGCACGACGCTCGCGGGGTCGAGCGCGCCGCTCGTGGCGGAGTCGTTGCCGAGCACCGGCACCGTCACGGGCTCGCCGATCCGGTTGCCGCGGTCCTCGTCGTCGGTCGCGACGGGCCGGCCGATGACGGTGACGGTCCCGGTCGCGGTGTTGTCGTCCTCGTCGCCGCGGTCCTCGACGCTCGCGACGTTCGCGAGCACCGTGCCGGGCGCGTCGGTGACCTGCTGGGTGTAGACGACGGTGAGGGTCTCCCCGACGTCGAGGCCGCGTGCGCCGTCGGCGACGCCGCCGAGCGGGGCGAAGGGCCGCGAGCACGTCAGCGCCGCGGGCAGCGGGGCGCCCGTCGTCGCGTCGCAGGTGACGGGGCCGCGCGCGAGCTGCGCGTTGCTGCCGCCGGACACGGTCGCCGACGTGAGCGACGTCGCGCCCGCGCCGGGCAGGGTGTCGCGCAGCACGACGACGTCGCCGCGGGTCATCGCCTGCGGGCCCGCGTTGCGCACGGTGACGGTCCACGTGATGGTGCTGCCCACGGGCGCCAGGTCGGCCGACCCCGCGGGTGCGCCGCTGACGACCGCCGTCTTGGTCACGGCGAGGTCGTACGCGCACTCGACCCAGTCGAGCCGGATCGAGCCGTCCGCGCCGTTGCCCGTGCCGGTCTGCCGGCCCGCGGCCGTCGCCTGCACGTCGCGTCCGCTCGCGGCGACGAGGCTGGACCCGCCGCCACCGCCGGCGCCGGCGACGGTCGTGATGCCGTTCTCGCCCTCGCGGATCGTCGTGGACGCGCCACCGCCGCCGCCGTGCAGGCCGGCGCCGCCACCGCCACCGGCGTCGTAGTTCGGGTCGGGTGCGCCGGCACCGCCCGTGCGGCCCACGCCCGGCAGTCCGGCCAGCGCGGGGTTCGGGTGGGTGCCACCGGCGCCGGGCGCGACGGGACCGCCGCCCTGCCCGCCGCCGACGACCGGTCCGCCCTCGAAGCCGTTGGTCCCGGCCGCGCCCGCGGCGACCTGGCCGGGTGTCGTCGGCAGCCCGGCGTCACCGCCGAAGCCGTCGCTCGTGATCGAGTGACCGCCGCCGCTGCCGCCACCGCCGCCCGCGAGGACGGCGAGCGCGGCGTCGTCCGTGCCGCCGAGGTGGAGCGAGCTGAGGCCGCCGCCGCCGGCGCCGCCGTGGTCCGTGACGGCGGTGCCGCCGGCTCCGCCCCCGCCGACGCCGCCCGCGCCGCCGGTCCTGCCGGTGTGGGTGCGCCCGCCGCCGCCGACGCTGCCGCTGTAGGTGGTGCCGGGGAGCACGTCGAACGTGGCGGTCACCGCGGCGCCGGCGCCGTTGGAGCCCACACCGTTGGCGCCGGCTGCCGACCGGCCACCGGCGCCGCCGACGACGGTCGCGACGACGGAGCACACGCCGTCGGGCACGGTCCCGGCGACGGTCGCGCCGACCGCGAAGAGCGAGGTCGGTGCCGCGGGTGCGGGGTCGGCGACCGCGGGTGCGGGCAGCAGGAGCCCGCCACCGAGCGCGAGGCCGAGGGCGGCGACGGTCGTCGTCGCGCGCCGGGCCCGGCGCCCGCGGTGCGGTGCGGTGCCTCGGGTCGTCGGGGATGCGGGCGGTTGCCTCAGGGGCACGGGTCCTCCAGGGGTCGTCCGGGCGTGCGCCGACGGCGCGGTCCGGAGTGGGGGTGCGTGGCGGGCCGGTGCGACCGGCGAGCGCTCTGCGCCTGGAGATCGTGCGGGGGCGCCGTGGCGCGTGGGCGCGGGGCCGGGCCTTTTCACACCGCACTTCATCCCGGCGGCGCCGGGTTGCTCCCCATGTGCCCGACTCGTGCGCCACGAGCCGTGGGACGGACGTCCTGCGGGTACGCCGCGCGGGCCGGCACGCGCGGAGGGCTCGAGCGCGGCGGGGACGTGTCGTCGGGGCGCGACGGGCGGTGAAAGGTACAGGCCGTTCCGGGCGGATCACCCTTCGGGATATGCTGTGCCCGCTCGTCTGTGGGAGCGCTCTCGCCGCGGTCAGGCGACGCGCTTCGACGGCGAGCCCGCGCGGGAGGTCCCGCGATGTAGTTCCGTAGGACGACCAGGTACCTGAGCAGGGTCGCTGACACCTGGCGTGCACCCGTCGCGGTGACGCCTCGGTCGTCGGCCGTGCGACGAGGCACGAGAGGCATGCGATGCGGTTCGGCCACTTCGACGACGAGGCACGCGAGTACGTCGTCACGACGCCCCACACCCCCTACCCGTGGATCAACTACCTCGGGTCGGAGCAGTTCTTCTCGCTGCTGTCCCACCAGGCCGGTGGGTACTCGTTCTACCGCGACGCCAAGATGCGCCGCCTGACGCGGTACCGCTACAACAACATCCCCGCCGACGCGGGCGGCCGCTACCTGTACGTCAACGACGGCGGGGACGTGTGGACGCCGTCCTGGCTGCCGGTCAAGGCGGACCTCGACCACTTCGAGGCGCGGCACGGCCTGGGGTACTCCCGCATCACCGGTGAGCGCGGCGGGCTGAAGGTCGCGACGACGTTCTTCGTCCCCCTGGGCGAGAACGCCGAGGTGCAGCGCGTCGCGGTCACCAACACGTCCGACGCCGAGAAGACGGTCACGCTGTTCTCGTTCGTCGAGTTCTGCCTGTGGAACGCGCAGGACGACCAGACCAACTACCAGCGCAACCTGTCGATCGGCGAGGTCGAGGTCGAGCAGGACGGCCCCCACGGGTCCGCGATCTACCACAAGACCGAGTACCGCGAGCGCCGCGACCACTACGCCGTGTTCGGCGTGAACACGCGGGCGGACGGCTTCGACACGGACCGCGACACGTTCGTCGGCGCCTACAACTCGCTCGGTGAGGCGGCCGTGCCGCGCGCCGGCGCCTCGGCGGACTCGGTCGCCTCCGGCTGGTACCCGATCGGGTCGCACTCGGTGCGCGTGACCCTCGCGCCGGGCGAGACCCGCGACCTCGTCTACGTCCTGGGCTACCTGGAGAACGCGCAGGACGAGAAGTGGGCGGACGACGCCCACCAGGTCGTCAACAAGGAGAAGGCGCACGCGCTGCTGGGCCGGTTCGCCACCGCCGCGCAGGCGGACGCCGCGGTCGAGGCGCTGCAGGCGTACTGGACCGACCTGCTGTCGACGTACTCGGTGCGCTCGGACGACGAGAAGCTCGACCGGATGGTCAACATCTGGAACCAGTACCAGTGCATGGTCACGTTCAACATGTCGCGCTCGGCGTCGTTCTTCGAGACCGGGATCGGCCGCGGCATGGGCTTCCGCGACTCCAACCAGGACCTGCTGGGCTTCGTCCACCTGGTCCCGGACCGCGCACGCGAGCGGATCATCGACATCGCCTCGACGCAGTTCGAGGACGGGTCGGCGTACCACCAGTACCAGCCGCTGACGAAGCGCGGGAACAACGACATCGGGTCGGGCTTCAACGACGACCCGCTGTGGCTGATCGCCGGCGTCGCGGGGTACGTCAAGGAGACCGGGGACTTCTCGATCCTCGACGAGCCCGTGCCGTTCGACAACGCGCCCGGCTCCGAGGTGCCGCTGTTCGAGCACCTGACGCGCTCGTTCGACTTCACGGTGAACCACCGCGGCCCGCACGGCCTGCCGCTGATCGGCCGGGCCGACTGGAACGACTGCCTCAACCTCAACTGCTTCTCCACCGAGCCGGGCGAGTCGTTCCAGACCACGGAGAACCAGGCCGGCGGGCACGCCGAGTCGGTGTTCATCGCCGCGCAGTTCGTCCTCTACGGCGAGCAGTACGCCGAGCTCGCGGAGCGCCGCGGGCTCACCGAGGTCGCGTCCCAGGCCCGCAAGGTCGTCGACGAGGTCCGCGAGGCCGTGCTCGAGCACGCGTGGGACGGCCGCTGGTTCCTGCGCGCGTACGACTTCTACGGCAACCCCGTCGGCACGGACGCCAAGCCCGAGGGCAAGATCTGGATCGAGCCGCAGGGCTTCGCGGTCATGGCCGGCATCGGTGTCGGCGACGGCCCGGACGACACCGAGGCGCCCGCGATCCAGGCGCTCGACGCGGTCGAGGAGATGCTCGGCACGCCGCACGGCCTGGTGCTGCAGTACCCCGCGTACACGAGCTACCAGATCGAGCTCGGCGAGGTCTCGACGTACCCGCCCGGGTACAAGGAGAACGGCGGCATCTTCTGCCACAACAACCCGTGGGTGATCATCGCCGAGACGGTGGTGGGCCGCGGGGACAAGGCGTTCGACTACTACAAGCGGATCACCCCGGCGTACCGCGAGGAGATCAGCGACGTCCACAAGCTCGAGCCGTACGTGTACGCGCAGATGATCGCCGGCAAGCAGGCGCCGCGCGCCGGCGAGGCGAAGAACTCGTGGCTCACGGGCACCGCGGCGTGGAACTTCGTGGCCGTCTCGCAGTACCTGCTGGGGGTGCGCCCGGACTACGACGGCCTGGTCGTCGACCCGCAGATCGGCCCGGACGTCCCCTCGTTCACCGTCACGCGCGTCGCCCGCGGCGCGACGTACGAGATCACGGTGACCAACTCCGGCGCCCGCGGCTCGCGCGGTGCGCTGGTCGTCGACGGGACCCCCGTCGAGGGCAACCACGTGCCGTACGCGCCGGCGGGCAGCACCGTCCGCGTCGAGGTCACGCTCTGACCGGGGCCGCCGTGCGCCCGGCGCCGACAGCAGGGGGCTGCCGCCGATGACGATCACCGCACAGGTCACCGAGCCCGCGCCCGCCCCGGTCACCCCGGCCGTGGCGGCGCCGGCGGGCGCCGTCACGCTGCGCAACGACCGCTGGGAGGTCGACGTGCTCCCGGGCACGGGGGCCTCCCTCGGCGCCGGGCGGATCCGCACCTCCGACGGGGTGTGGCGCGACCTGCTGCGCCCCACCCGGCGCACGTCGTCGGGCAACCCGGAGAAGTGCGCGAGCTTCCCGATGGTGCCGTGGTCCAACCGCATCCGCGACGGTGTGCTGCCGTTCGCGGGGCGGCGGTGGCAGCTGCAGCGCACCGCCCCCGACGGCACCGCGATCCACGGTGCCGTGCGGTACGCGCACTGGGACGTCGTCGAGCGGACGGGCACGGCGGTGACGCTCGCCGTCGACACGACCGAGCAGATCGGGGTCAACTTCCCCTGGCAGTTCGGGGCGACGGTGCGGTACGCCGTGGACGGGGACGACCTGGTGGTCACGACGTCGGTGCGCAACACCGACGTGGAGCCGTTCCCCGCGGGGTTCGGGCACCACCCGTACCTGAGCCGTGCGCTGCTGCCCGTCGGGGCGCCGGTCCGCGAGTACCCGCCGACCGCGGGGCCGCTGCTGCAGGTCCGCGCCGACGCCGGGTACCGCCTGACGTCCGCGCTGCCGGACGGCCCGGCGGGACCGGTCCCGCCGCGCGCGGACTTCCGCACGCGACGGCCGCTGGGGACCGGGTTCGTCGACGACGTCCTCACCGACCTGGCGCCCGGTGCGCCCGTGCACGTCGAGTACCCCGAGGAGGGCGTCACCGTCGACCTGACCGTCGACCCGGTCTACCGGCACCTCGTCCTGTACGCGCCGCGGCGCCGCTGCTACTTCGCGATCGAGCCGGCCACCAACGTCAACGACGGGTTCACGCTGCACGACCAGGGCGTGCCCGGGACGGGCGTGTTCGTGCTGGAGCCGGGCGAGGAGCGCTCGGGGACGTTCCGGCTGGGCGTCACGGTCTGACCCGACCCGCGGGGCGCTCCGTCCGGCAGGTCGCCCGGCAGGTCGTCCGGCGTCAGCGGCGGACGACGAACATCGCGACGTCGCCCTCGCCGTGCTGGAGCATGGTCATCTCGGTGAGGGTCGGCTCGTCCAGCGTGCCGATCTCGGCCTGCGCCGGGTCGCCCTGCGGGTCGCACTCGCCGACCGCGGGCTCGACGGGGGGCGTGAGCGCCGCGAGCTTGACGGTCATGTCCCGCACGTCACCGTCGCACAGGACCACGAGCACGTAGTCGCCTGCCTCGAGGTCGATCGGCACCGTCCCGCCGCCCTGCCCGTCGTTGCACACGTGCGTCACGGTGCCCTCGGGCTCGGGCAGGCCGTCCGCGCACCGCTCGGCGAGGCCGGCGCCCCCGAGGCCGTCGAGCACGGCGAAAGGGTCGGCAGGGCTGCATGCCGCCAGCGTCATGACCAGGAGCGCGGAGCCGGCGGCGATGCCCGCTCTCGGACGTGTCATGTCTCCTCCGTGGCTGCGTCGCGTGACGATTGTTCGGCGAGCACGATCACATCCACCGCGGCGCCGGGGCGCCACACTACCCTCCGAGCGTGTCGTCTGACTCTCGCAGGTGCGGATCGGTACTGACGCCGTCGCGAGACCCGATTCTTCAGACACGGGGGTGTCACACGCGTTACGGTGCTGCAGTCATAGGGGCGACGACGCCTCCCGCCGCCAGCGTCGACTAAGGAGGCTCCGTGGCGAGTCGTTCGGGTAGCCAAGTCGCGTGGGAACGCTGCGCGCGACGGACGAGAGGAGGGGTTGACCCGATTCTCGAGCGGCAGACGTCGCCTAGACGAGGCTTGCGCCAACCAGTCCTGTACGCAGCAGGAGCGGCGCTGGGGGTGTCGCTCATCGCGGCCTGCGCGCCAACTGGTGCCGATGCGGCGCCGGACGGTGCCATGCGCGTCCTCGAGTCGGCGCGGCAGGAGGGCGCCGGTTCCGGCCAGATCGCTTTGCTCGAGGACGGCGACGTTTCATACGACGAGTACGAGACGGCCATGAACCGCGCCTTCGAGTGTATGCGGGACGCGGGCCTCGCGGTGAGCGTCGCTGGGACGCAACGTCAGAATGGGACGACTGTCATCAAGTACACGGTGCAGGGGACGACGGCAGGCACAGATCTGGCGGGTGCGGCCGGAAAGTCGCTCCAGGATGACTGCTACCTGACGGAGGCGCGTTTCGTCGACATGTACTGGCAGACGCAGAGTCCTGATGCTCTTGCATGGGCGAGCCGGCGCGCTGCGGCGCTGGAGCCGCTCCTTCGGGAGTGCCTCGTCACGGATGGGGCAGACGTGAGCGCGGATGCTTCCTTCGAAGAGCTGATCAACGCGGCCTCCGATCGGACGCAGTTGAACTCGACTTCTGACTGTATGGGAGAGATTGGGTACAGCACGTGGGACGGCTGACATCCGCGCGCCCGTTTACGTTTCGCTCGCGTTACCCATCTACCGAATGGGCAGAGTTCGACCCTCGCGCCTCCGAAAGCCATGAATCCTGGTCCAGGCCGGGCTTCTGGAAGCAGGTTCTGTAGTTTACCGAGACGAAGGAGAGAAACATGGCTTTCAAGACGCGACAAGCCACCGCGGTCGCAGCGCTTTCCGCCCTGCTACTGGTGCTCCCAGCCGGGAGTGCCAGCGCGGCCTACTATGACGAGACAATCCGCTCGTGCACGTTCCGGCACACCTGGTTCTTCGACTCCGACTGGGCCGCTTCGGAGGACCGAAACAACGGGTGCAGCATCGTCGGAGTTCGCATCTACATCAACCCGCCGGGAACGAGCACGACGGTGTCGCCCGGGTGGCTCTACGACGGGACGTATGCACGGCAGTCGGGTAAGGAGATGGTTGATCACATCGGCGCTGGGACGTATTGAGCCTTGCCGTCCGAGGCGCGAGCGCTCCGCGCGGGAGCGCTCGCGCCTCGGACGGCGGAGTCCGGGCGACACTCGGATGCCACATAGATTGACGGAGGACAAAGTGCAGCATCAGAGTCGTCGCAACTCGCGCGGCTACGCGCCCGGTACCCGGCCATGGTGACGGATCGCGGCGCGACGGTGCACCTGACCCCGTGGGTCGTCCTGACCGGGCTCCTGCTCGCCCCCGTCCTGGTGCTGGTCGGGTGGTGGACGGTCAGCTCGGCCGCGAACCGCACCGCGGGTGCAGCGGCGGTCGAGCCGGTCGTCGCGCCCGTGACCCGGCAGGACCTACGGGCAGAGGCCGCGGTCACCGTGGAGGTCGGCGAGGCGCCGGGGCGCCAGGTGACGCTCGCCGCCGCGGGGACCGTCACCGCCCCGCCGTCGGTCGGTGCGACGCTCGACGCAGGCACCGAGGTGCTGCGCGTCGACGACCGTCCCGTCCGCGCGATGGTCTCGAGCGCGCCACCGTGGCGCCCGCTCGCCCCGGGAGACGTGGGCGCGGACGTCACCCGGCTCCAGGAGTACCTGACCGTGCTCGGGCACTACGACGGGCCGGCGGACGGGCGCTTCGGGGCGGCGCTGCGGCGTGCCGTCGAACGGTTCAACGTCGAGGCGGGACTCGGCACGGGTGTCGGCACGTTCGATCCGGCGGTCGTCGTCTGGGTAGGCCCTTCTCCGCTCGTCGTGCAGGAGGTGATCGTGGAGACCGGGGCGACGGTCGCTCCGGGCACGCCGGTGCTGCGCGGTCCCGCGCGGGCGTCGGTCGTCGCCGTGACCGAGCCGACCGGCGGAGTCGCCGGGGTGGGTGAGTTCGGTGCCGCCGCGGCGCTGGTCGTCGGGTCGGTCGAGGTGCCCTACGTCCCCGGCTCCGGTGCGGTGGAGGTGCCCGACCACGTCGCCGCCGTGGCGTCGGCACTGGCGCCGAGCACGGAGGGCGCCGCGCGGGTGCGCGCGGTCGAGGCACGGCCGGTCGTCGTGGTCCCCGCGTCGGCACTCGTCCAGGGGGCGGACGGCACGGTCTGCGTGTATGCCGCCGCTGACGCGCAGCCCCGTTCCGTGTCACCCGTGGGAGGCGGTGTGGGGTCGGCGCAGCTGCCGGCCGACCTGCCCCTGGACGAGGTGCTCGCGAATCCCGGACGTGTCGACCTGGCGTACCCGTGCGGCTCGTCGTAGACGAGGTCACGGTCCGGTACCCGAGAGCAGACCGGCACATCCTGGCGGACGCCAGCCTCACGGTCGAGCCGGACCGCACGCTCGCCGTCCTGGGGCCCTCCGGCTCGGGGAAGTCCACGCTGCTCTCGGTGCTGGGAGGGCTGGTGACGCCGACCCGCGGCACCGCGCGCGTGGCGGTCGCCGAAGGGCTGGCACCAGCGCTTCGCGACGTGACGGCGTGGGTGCTCCAGACGGTCAACGTGCTGCCGGAACGCTCCGCGCTCGACAACGTGGCAGTCGCGGCACGGACCCGGGGCTTGGGTCGCGAGGAGTCCCGCGCCGTGGCGGCGGATCGCCTGGCGGATGTGGGCCTCGCCCGGCGGGCAGGAGACGCCGCACGCGTGCTGTCGGGCGGCGAGCTCCAGCGCGTGGTCATCGCGCGCGCGCTCGCGTCCGCGCGTCCGTTCCTCCTGGCCGACGAGCCCACCGGCCAGCTGGACCGGGCGACGTCCGAAGCGGTCCTCGACGCCCTGTTCACCACGTCGGTGGGGGCGGGTGTCGTGGTCGTGACGCACGACCTGGCCGTGGCGGCGCGGTGCGACAGCATCGTGCGGATCGACGACGGCCGCGTCGTGACGGCGTGAGGGGGCGGCGGTGACGCAGCGGTGGACCGCGCGGGCGTCGTGGGACGAGGCGATCGCGAACCTGTCCCGCGGGGGCGTGCTCATGGTCGTGCTCGTCGGGCTCACCGCGGGCATCGTCGGCGTCGGGCTCGTGGCCGACGTGCACACCGCGGACCGCGTCGTGCAGGCCGAGCGCGACTACCTGGCGGAGGGCGGCGACCTGCTCGTCGCGCGACGCCAGGACGCGTCGACGATCGACGTCGCCGCATGCGTCGCCGCGCGGCGGCTCACGGGCGTCACGGCGAGCGCGGCGGTCACGGTGACGCCGGGCGCGACCGGCGTCGTAGGCCGTCCGGAGGCCCGCCAGACCGTCGTGGCGGCCACGGACGGGGTGCTCGACCTGCTCGGACTCCCGGTCCCCGGGCCCGACGACGTCGTGGTCTCCACGGTCGTCGCCGATCGCTGGCAGTGGTCCGTCGGGTCCCGGCTCCAGCTCCTCCCGGACGACGTGATGCCGGGCTTGCCGCGGGGGGTCCTGACGGTCTCGTCCGTCGCGGACCTCGAGCTGCTGTCCGAGGGTGCGTCCACGGGCCTCCTCGTCGCGGCACCCGGAACCGGGGGCGCCGACGCCTGCTTCGTGCGGATCGGCGCGCAGTACCGGGAGGACGTGCACGCGGCGTTGCCGGCCGTGCTGGGAGAGAGCGCCACCGGCGCGATCACCGTCGCGGACCGACTGCCGGCCGGCGCGCTCGCGGCGGACCCCGCGGCTGCGTACGACCAGCGCCCCACCCGGTGGGTCGGAGCCGCCGCCGGCGGGGTGGTCGGGATGGTCTGGGTCGTCGTGGCGTGGACACGTCGCGGTCGCGCGGCCCTGTACGCGTCGATCGGTGTGCCGTGGTCCGGTGGGGTCGTCCTGAGGTGGGTCGAAGGGCTCGGCGTCGTCGTGCCCGGGGTCCTGTGGGGCGTGGCGCTCGCCGTGACCTACGCGGTCACGGCGCTCGGTTCGTCCGTCGCACTCGTGCTGGACGTGGCGGTGCGCGGTGGGGTGCTCGCGTGCGCGGTGGCAGCGGCCGTCGTGCTGGTTGCAGGTCTGTGGCAACCGGCAACCCTGGCGGCGCTGAAGGACAGGTGACGGGGCACGTCGTGCGTCAGTGCGCGTGGCCGTGCGCGTGGCCCTGGCCGGAGCGGTCCGGCGGTGCCCCGACGGCGGCGATCGCCGCGACGACCGTCGTCAGCGGGATCGCGAGCACCAGGCCCGTGGCTCCGGCGAGCGTGCGCACGATCTCCTCGGCGAACGCCCCGGACGTCAGCGTGATGAGCAGCGGCTGCTGGTAGAGCTCGAGCAGCAGGAGCAGGGGCAGCGACGCCCCGGCGTAGGCGAACGCGATCGTGTAGACGGTCGACGCGATGTGGTCGCGGCCGATGCGCATGCCCCGTGCGGTGAGTGTGCGCCACGACGCCGACGGGTCCGCGGCGCGCAGCTCCCACACGGCGGACGCCTGCGTGATCGTCACGTCGTTGAGCACGCCGATGCCCGCGAGCACTACGCCGCACAGGAAGACCCCGCGCAGCACCCCGACGCCGTCCGCGCCGAGGGCCCGCGCGAGCGCGAACGTGTCCTCCGACGTCACGGGCTGCAGGCGCGCGGCGTGCGCGCCGAGCAGCCCGAGACCGGTGACCATCGCCAGTCCCAGCAGGGTGCCCACGAGGGCCGTGGTGGTGCGCAGCGAGACGCCGTGCGCCAGGTACAGCACGACGACGACGATCGCGGTCGACCCGGACAGTGCGACGGTCAGCCCGTCCTGCCCGACGACGAGCGCGGGCAGGATGTACGCGCCCAGGACGAGGAACGCCAGCGCCAGGCCGATCAGGGCCCGCAGTCCGCGCAGTCCGGCGACGAGGGTCGTGACCAGGGCGAACGCGAGCGCGAACGTGCCGAGCGGCAGGGTGCGGTCGACGTCGTGCCACGCCCACACCTCGGGGTCGCCGTCGGCGGCCGGGTACCGCTCGAGCAGCACGCGGGTGCCGGCGGGGATGTCGGCAGCGGTGATGCCGCTGGTCGCGAAGACCTGCACCTCGCGGCCCCCGGACGTGCGCGCGGTGACCTGCAGGCAGTCCACGCTCTGCGGCACGGTCCCGTCGGGCAGGACGTCCTCGATGGTGCCGTCGCACGCCTGCGTGCGGGCGTCGACGACCTGCGCGCCGACGTAGGTGACGTCCGGGTCCACCAGGCCCGTCTCGGGTCCCTCACCCCCCGGCCACGTGAACGCGATGCCGAGGACGGCGGCGACCGTCGCCACGAGGACCACGACAGCCAGGACGATGCGCGTCGGCCCGCCGGACCTCGCGGCGGCGTGCCGGTGCCCGGTCTCGGTGCCGGCATCGGTGTCGAGGGCGGCGGCGGGTTCGCGTGCGGGGTCGGGTGCGGTGGACGCGGGCTCGGTCGGGCTCACGTGCCGATCCTGCCGTGCTCGGCCCGACGCTGCGCCATCGGGCCACCGGGGCGGCCGTGCCCACGCGCGCATCACCCCTCCCCCGGCGAGAGAGCAATCCAGCGGCGAGCACGCAACCCAGCGGTGAGAGAGCAATCCAGCCGCGGCCGCGGGGGTGTGCTGGATCGCCCTCTCACCGATGGTAGGAGCAACCCCGTGGCGAGAGAGCAAAGCAGTCGTGAGAGAGCAATCCAGCCGCGTCGGTGCCGCGGCTGGATTGCTCTCTCACGCCCTGGTGGGGGTGGAGGTGCGCTGGATTGCGCTCTCACGCCCTGGTGGGGGTGGGGGTGGGCTGGATTGCTCTCTCACGCCCTGATGGGGGAGCCCTGGGGGGAGTCCTGGGGAGAGAGCGATTCAGCCTGTCTGGTGGTGTCAGTGGTCGTGGGCGCCCTCGGCGGCCTCGCCGGTGGCGATGGCCATCTCGTCCGGGGTGACGTCGAGCGTCGCGGTGCGGAAGACCTCACCGGTGAGGATGTCGACGGCGTGGATGCTGCGGGTGGCGGGGTCCGTCACGTAGGCGGTCCCGGCGTGGACCTTGACCGCCGGGCGGGCCTCCTGCCACTCCTCGGGCTCCTCCCAGGCGTCGATGACGGGCATCGAGCGCAGCAGGGTCCCGGACTCGGGGTCGATGACGTGCAGCGCGCCGTCCGTGCCCAGCACGAGCGCCTCGCCGTCGTCGCCGCGGGCCAGGGAGCGGAAGGTGTACGCGGCGGGCAGGTCGACCAGGCGCAGCGTGGCGGTGCGGGTGTCGACGAGCGACACGCGCGTGGGGCGCTCGAGGTCGGCGTCCGGGTCGGACTTGTAGTCGCCGAGGACGACCGGCGAGTCCTCGCTGCCCGCCTGGTTGCCGATGCGGCCGTAGGCGTCCGGGCTCGGGACCTTGGTGAACGCGCCGTCGCGGTAGAGCACGACGCCGTCCTGGCAGCCGATCGCCACGACGTCGTCGGCGGCGACGGACTCGCCGTGCACGCCGGGGCAGGCGTCGGTGGCGGCGGTCTCGGTGTCGTCGGCGTCGAGCGCGCGGACGCCGGTGCGGGCGTCCTCGGTGCCCTCGGACACCACGAGCGTGCCGTCGTGCAGCTCGACGGCGACACCGTGGTGCGCCGACGGGGTCGTGTACGTGCGGGCGTCGTCGGACGGGCCGTCGCCGACGTGCGCCGCGTCGACCACGGTGATCTCACCCGTGCCGTCGTCGAACAGGGCCGTGCGGCCGTCGTGGACCACGACGTGCCCGGGCTTCTCGGCGGGGTAGGTCACGTCGGTGAGCAGCGGGTCGACGGTGAAGTAGTGCGCGTGGTCGCCGTGCGCCTCGCCCCACGTGCCGGCGTCGAGCAGCTGGAAGCCGCCGGCCGTCGAGAGCAGGACGTGGCGGCCGTCGCCGGCGGGGTTGACGCGCAGGTACCCGTCGGCGGGCAGGTCGGCGACGACCTCGAGCGTGTCCGCGTCGAGGACCTGGACCCCGCCGTCGTAGGTGACGGCGATGCGGGCGACGGCGGTGGCGCGCTCCAGCGCGGCGGCGGTGGTCGGCTCGGGGGTCGGGGTGGCGGTGGCGTCACCGGTGCCGGGGGAGCCGGCGCAGGCGGCGAGCACCGCGGTCGTCAGTGCGAGTGCGAGGGCGGGCGTGGCCCGGCGGAGACGTGCGGGTGCGGTGGCAGAGCTCATGGTGTGGCGGGCGTGGTCGCCCGGTCCTCTCGGGGTCGTCCAGGTGGGGCGACGGGAACGTAACAGTACTGAGAGGCGATATCAATAAGGTGTGGTGCGGTGCGCACCCCTCACCGCAGGTCGAGGACCATGCGGTGCCCCCAGTCGTACGTGCGCTCGTGCCGGAAGCCCAGGTGCTCGTAGAACGCGATCGCACGGGTGTTGCGCCCGTCGACGCCCAGGTGCACGCCCGGCACCCCGCGTGCCCGCAGTGCGTCCGCGAGCGTCTCGATCAGCCGGCGGCCCCACCCCTGCCCCTGCAGCCGCGGCAGCAGGTCGACGTGCAGGTGCGCCGGGGCGTCCGGGAGGGTGGGGGACGGGTCCAGGGCGTGGATCCGCGCGCGCAGCACGTGGTCCGCGGTGCCGTCGCCCGGGTCGTCGTGGCGCGGGTAGCGGCCGCGCAGCACCGGCCACCACGCGCGCCGGCACCACGCGTCGAACGCCACGGTGTCGGCCGTCGCCACCACGTACCCCCCGACGCCCTGCTCGTCGACGACCACGAACGACAGCCCCGGGTCTGCGGTCGGGTACGGCCCGCAGTACACGTGCCCCAGGAGCTCGGGGTCGCGGTACAGCGCGGTCGCGTCCTCGCCCGCGGCGCCCGTCAGCAGGCACACGCGGTACATGCCGGGCAGGTCGGAGGGGTGGAACGGGCGCAGCGACGCGGTCACCCGCCCGACCCTGCCACCCCCAGGGCGTCGCGACCAGATCCCGGACGGACGCGCGGCCGGGTTGGAGGACCACGCGGGGTACCGGGTAGGATCGTGGCCGCAACGTCCGTCAGGGCGTCGCGCGGGTGTAGTTCAGTGGTAGAACTTCAGCTTCCCAAGCTGATAGCGCGAGTTCGATTCTCGTCACCCGCTCCAGCAGGTCCGCAGGTCAGGACCTCGCAGCAGGCCGGCCGTGCCCGGCCACCGCGTGCAGGCCCCTCGCGCCGCCGCTTCCCACCGCAGGTCCCCTCCGCGTCGTGCGCGCGGGGCCTCGTCGACGTGCACCGCTCGACGACGCCCCGGCACCGCCCCCCCAGCACCCTGCGACCAGGTCGGTGTCAGACTGGGTTGACATCCTCGGGGTGTCAGACCAGGCTGACACCCATGGACCTCCGGCAGGTGGAAGCGGCAGCGGCGACGGGCGACCCCCGGGAGGGGTTGCGGACGGTCCTGGCGCTGCACCGGCTGGCGGACCGGCTGGAGGACCTCCATGTCGCGCGGGCCCGGGAGCAGGGGATGTCCTGGGCGGAGATCGCCGTGGAGCTCCAGGTGACCCGCCAGACGGTCCACAAGAAGCACAGCAGCCCGCGCGGACCCCGGAGATGGAGCAACCATGCTGATCTATGACGACACGTTCGTCGCGGCCATGACGGCGACGACGCAGGAGGCCACCGCCCTGGGAGCGCGCGCCTACGGGTCCGAGCACCTGCTGCTGGGGCTGCTGCGCGCCGACGACCACCTGACGCAGCAGGTCGTGCGCGCCTGCCCCGGCCTCACGGTGCCGGCCGTCCGCGACGCCGTGCGCGGTGCGGTGGACGACGCCCCGCACCTGGCGCGGCTGGGCCTCGCCGCGGACGACCCCGCTGTCACCGCACCCGCTGCCGGGCAGGGCGGGAGGCTGCGCGTCAAGCACACGCCCGAGCTGCAGTCGGCGTCGAACCAGGCCTCGGTGAAGTGGGCGCACCTGCGCCGCGCCCACGCGCTGCCGAAGGAGCGCACGGCGAGCAGTGCGGTGCTGTGGCTGGCGGTGCTCGAGCCCTCGGCCCGCGCGCCGCGACTGCTCGAGGCGATGGGGATCGACCCGGACGGGGTGCGCGCCGCGGTCCTGTCCGCCCTCGTGCCGGCCGGCGCCGGGGTGGTGACGTGGCCGACCGAGGCGCCCGTCGGTCCGGTGATGCGCCTCGTCCACGCGCTGTTCGAGCGGACGAACATCGCCCGCTGACGCCGCCACCCCACCCCCCCCGAACGGCGTAACCGCAGGTCACGGTCCGGATACGCGGAGGCGCTCCCGGACACGGAAGGCCATCGGTCCGGTCACGAGGCGGCAACTCCCGCCACCGACGCCCCCACCGACCCCTAGCGTCGCCCGCATCATCCCGACCACCGATGGGGGCGTCATGAGGACCGACCGGAGCAGGACGACGGGGCTGGCGGCAGCGGCGCTGATCGCCGCCGTGACGCTGGGCGGGTGCTCGGCAGGCGACGGCTGGGCGGACTCCGTCGGCGACGTCCAGCCCGCGCCGCAGGGGTACGACGAGCCCTACCCGGAGCTGTACCCGGAGCTCTCGCGGACCGCCGTGCGGTCGGGCATGACCGACCCGGCGCAGGACGCGCTGTCGACGTTCGCGCTCGACATCGACACCGGCTCGTACACGCGGTTCCGCGACTCCGTCACCCGCGGCATGTCGATCGACCCGCGCGAGGTCCGCACCGAGGAGTTCGTCAACTACTTCGAGCAGGACTACCCCACCCCCGAGGACGGCCTCGGCGTGAGCATCGACGCCACCGCGCTGCCGTTCCGCCCCGCCCACCGCCTCGTCCGCGTCGGCATCGCCAGCGCGCCGAGCTCCGGTGTCTCCCGGAGCGACGCCGACCTGTCCCTCGTCGTCGACTGCTCGGGGTCGATGGGCGAGGCGGGCAAGATGGAGACGACCAAGGCGGCGCTGCGCACCCTGGTCGCGTCCCTGCGGCCCTCCGACCGCGTGGCGATGGTCTGCTACTCCACCGAGGCCCAGGTGGTGCTCGAGCCGACCCCGGTGTCCGAGAGCGCCGGCATCCTCGCGGCCGTCGACCGGCTCGCTCCCCAGGCCTCGACGAACGCCGCGGCCGGGCTCGCCCTCGGCTACGACGTGGCGATGTCGATGCGCACCGAGGGCCGCATGACCCGGGTCGTGCTCATCAGCGACGGGGTGGCGAACGTCGGCGAGACCGACCCGGATGGGATCCTGTCGCGGATCAGCACCGAGGCGAAGACGGGGATCAATCTCATCTCGGTCGGCGTCGGCATCACGACGTACGACGACCACCTGCTCGAGCAGCTGGCCGACCAGGGCGACGGGTGGCACGTCTACATCGACACCGCGGCCGAGGCCGAGCGCGTGTTCGCGACGGGGCTGACCGGCTCTCTCGTCGTGGCTGCCCGGGACGCCAAGGCGCAGGTCACGTTCGACCCCGCCCAGGTGTCCGGCTACCGGCTCCTGGGCTACGAGAACCGCGCGGTCGCGGACGAGGACTTCCGCAACGACGCCGTCGACGGTGGTGAGGTCTTCGCCGGGCACGCCACCACCGCGCTGTACGAGGTGGCGCTGCGCGAGGGCGCCTCGAGCGAGCCGTTCGTCACGGCGACGGTCCGCTACCTCGACGACGCGGGACGGCCCGTGGAGCGCTCGGGGGCGCTGGCGGGCCCCGACTGCGCGGACTCGCCCCGCGAGGCCTCGCCCCGGCTGCGGCAGGACCTCGTCGTCGCGCTGCTGACCGACCGCCTGGTGGGCGGGCCGTGGTCCGAGCTCATCAGCGCGGCCGACCTGCGCGCCGAGTCCCGGACCCTGCCGGCGGTGCTCGACGGCGACCCGGACGTCGCCCAGCTCGTCGACCTCGTCGACCGGGCGACCACCTGAGCGCACCTGCGCGAAACCTGCCGGTCGGATGATCGAAAGAATCGTCCCACCATTCGGATGCTGGTGTGAAGATCCTGTGACGGCGGGACCTTCGGTCCGTCACCCGCGCGGCGCACGGCGACGTGTTCCAGCGGGTGGCGCATCCGTGTCCCCCCAGGTGGGAGGGCCGGGCCGGGTGAGACCGACGCCCGCGGGACGCCGCGGGCGTCGATGCTACGTTGGCCGCGGCCCAGGGGAGGACGACGTCGCAAGGTGTCGCGCCCCCCGCACCGCCGCACCGGGTCGTGGTCGCGTCGCACGTCGTGCGTCGCCCGGTGCGCGGCAGTCGCGTGCGGGGCCGGCCGCGTCCGGGGCGCCGACCCGAGGAGCACCCGTGACCCGCACGACCCCCACCCGCCGCCGCACCCTGGTCGCCGTGGCCGCCGCGGCGGCCGCCCTGCTCGCCGCCGCCGGCTGCACGTCGACCGCCAGCGCCGGGGGCAGCACCGAGCCCGCCGAGATCGCCACGTACGCCGGGGGCCAGACCAGCTTCGGTGAGTCGTTCACCTACGCGAACGGCCTCGTGATCGAGGTCAAGAAGCCGGTCCCGTTCGTCCCGACCGCGCAGGCCGAGGGTCTCGAGGCGGCCGACGGCCAGCCCGTGAAGGTCCGCATCAGCATCATCAACGGCTCCAGCGTGGAGTACGTCCCGGACACCCTGGGCGTGACGATCGTGTCCGGCGGGAAGCAGGCCGAGCAGATCATCGACCCGGGCTCGCGCATCGAGCTGACCGGGCCGTCCCGCGCGCTCGGCCGGTCCGGCGTCGTCGCGTTCGACCTCGCGTTCGTCGTCGAGGACCCCGAGGACCTCACGCTGTCGCTGGTGCCCTCGCTCGGCGGCTACGACCCGATGGTCCTGACGACCTCCTGACGACCTCTCGACGACCTCTCGACGCCACCCGGCCGCGCCGCAGTCCCGCACGGCCGGGTTCGTCATGTCGTGCGCGGGACGGCGCCGAGCAGCGGCATCTCACATGCCGGGCACTGTGTGAATTCGCGGTAACGGCACCGCGCGGTCGCGGTCACCCGCGCGGCCCAGCGACGGGTCCCGGGCCGCCCGGTCGCGGCGGTGTCGTCGCAGGTCAGAAGCGTGCGGACCGCCCGCCGGCGACCGTACCGGCCGGTAGCGGCGCGCTGCTACGTTGGCGCCGCCCCCTGGAGGCGCGCACCGCCCCGATGCGCACCCCGCACCGCCGCACCGGGTCGTGACACGCCGCGCGCCGCGCGCGTGGCCGGTGCGCAGGTCCGGCACCGGTGCGTGATCACGCCCGGTGCACCGATCTGGAGGAGCCCGCGTGGCCACCACGTCCCCCGCCCTCGTCGCCGCACCGACCGCCCGTCGCCCCCGGCGCGTCGTCGCCCTGGCCGTGGGCGCCGCCGCCGCGCTCGTCGCGGCCGCGGGCTGCGCGTCCGCCGCGGGCGCCGAGGGCAACGAGCCCACCGCCGTCATGACCTACGAGGGCGCGCAGACGTCGTTCGGCAAGCCGTTCAAGTACGGCAACGGCCTGTTCCTGCAGATCAAGGAGCCGGTCGCGTTCACGCCCACGTCGCAGGCCGAGGGGGTGGACGAGGTCGAGGGGCAGCCCGTGCGGATCCGGATCACCGTCACCAACGGGACCCGTGGGCAGTACACGGCGCACACGTTCAGCGCGACCGTGGAGTCGGGTGGCGTCCCCGCCACGCAGATCATCGACCCGGGCTCGCAGATCGACCTCACCGGCCCGAGCACCGAGCTCGGCCCGGCGAACGTCGTGACCTTCGACCTGGCGTACGTCGTGGCCGACCCGCGCGACATCACGATGACGGTCGTCCCCGCGCTCGGCGGCTACGACCCCCTCGTGCTCACCACGCGCTGACGCTCAGGCGCTGGTGCGCTCGCCGAGCCACGGCTCGAGCACGTCCGGGCGTCCCAGCCACGGGGCGTAGCCGCGCCGCTCCTCGGCCTCGCTGAGGACCAGCTCGGCGAACGCCGCGCGCATGTCGGCCGCCTCCCCGCCCGTCCCGGTCACGACGATCCGGGTGTCCGGGGTCCGGCGTCCCCACGGCCCGGCCGCGCCGATGCTCAGCTGGCCCCCGGCGCCGTCCCACACGCACAGCGTGTCGGGGCGGCTCGGCACGTGGAACCGCCCGCGGCTGCGCACCGCCGGGCTGCCGAGGCGCTGGATGTCGTGCAGCAGCCGCTCGGGGTGGAACGGGCGGGTGCTCCACAGGTCGAGGGTCCACACGCCGTGCGCGGTGGGGGCGCCGGTGACCGGGGCCACGTGCGCCGGGTCGAGCCGACGCTCGCCCGTCGCGGGGTGGTGCTCGTGCATGACGAGGTCGACGACGCCCGCGCGGTGCCGGCCGTCGACCCGACGCCCGTCGCCCGCGCGCACGTGGTCGAGCAGGTCGGAGGCGACGGGGTCGCGGCCGGGGTCGCCCGCCACCAGGACGACGTCGGCGTGCGCGACCTGCGCGGCGAGCGCCTCGCCCACCGACCGGCGGTCGTCCTCGGTGAGGGCCAGGCCGCGCTCGTCGAGCAGGTCGTCACCGAGCAGGTCGTGCGTGAAGGTGCTCAGGTCGACGGTGGCGACGGTGTCGGCCAGGCGCAGGCCGGCCAGCGGCTCGCCGGGGCGCATCGCCCAGGCGAGCGAGCGGACGACCGGCAGGGACTCGGCGCTGACGGGCAGCGCGAGGACGACGGTGTCCCAGCGCGGGTCGGCACCGAGGCGGCGCAGCGTGGGCAGGGCGTCCTCGCGGACGGCGCACGAGAGGCACGCGTGCTCCAGGGGGAGGACCTCGTCCTCGACGACGCCGCCCGCGGCGGCCACGACGCGCCGCAGCGACCCGCCGTCCTCGTCGTCGTGGATGTCGTGGCGGACCGCGACGGTGCGCGGGGAGTCCACGAGCAGGCCGAGCAGCGTCGCCTCGCGCTCGACGGGGTCGACGGACGACAGGACGACGACGGGGGTGCGGACCACGGTGGTGCCTCCGGCTGGGTGCGAACGGTTCTCGACAGTTGACGAGAACCATAATCAATAACTAGCCTGTCACGCCATGAGCAACCACTGCCAGGTCCTGGGGAAGGTGCCGACCTTCGGGCGCACCGTGTCCCACTCGGGCCGCCGCACCTCCCGGAGGTTCGTGCCGAACATCCAGCGCCGCCGGTACTGGGTGCCCTCGCTGGGCCGCCACGTGCGCCTGCGGGTCTCGACCGACGGCATCAAGGTGATCGACCGGCGCGGCATCGACGTCGTCGTCGCGGACCTCCTGCGCCGCGGGGAGAAGGTCTGATGGCCAAGCGCATGGACCTGCGCCCCGTGATCAAGCTGCGCTCCACCGGCGGCACCGGGTTCACGTACGTCACCCGCAAGAACCGCCGCAACACCCCCGACCGACTGGTCCTGCGCAAGTTCGACCCCGTCCTGCGCCGCCACGTCGACTTCCGCGAGGAGCGCTGAGATGGCCAAGAAGTCCAAGATCGCGCGCGACGCCCAGCGCCGCGAGGTCGTCGCCCGGTATGCCGAGCGCCGTGCCGAGCTGCGCGCCGCGTCCGTGAACCCGCACCTCACGGAGGCCGAGCGGGTCGCGGCCCGCACCGAGCTGCAGGCCCAGCCGCGCGACGCCAGCGCCGTCCGCCTGCGCAACCGCGACCTCGCCGACGGCCGCCCGCGCGGCCACCTGCGCCGGTTCGGCCTGTCGCGCGTGCGGTTCCGTCAGATGGCGCTGCGCGGCGAGCTGCCCGGCGTCACCAAGTCGAGCTGGTGAGGAGTCACCCGTGAAGCAGGGCATCCACCCCGACTACCACCCCGTCGTGTTCCGTGACGCGTCGGCCGGGTTCGCGTTCCTCACGCGGTCCACCGCCACGTCCGCCACGACGGTCGAGTGGGAGGACGGGCGCACGTACCCCGTGATCGACGTCGAGATCTCGAGCGCCAGCCACCCGTTCTGGACCGGCAACGCGCGCGTCATGGACACCGCGGGCCGCGTCGAGAAGTTCAACCGCCGCTACGGCCGCCCCGCCGGCGGCACGGAGGAGGGCTCGTGAAGGTCCGTGCGTCGCTCGCGTCGCTCAAGAAGAAGGACGGGTCGATCGTCGTGCGCCGTCGCGGCAAGACCTACGTCATCAACAAGAAGAACCCGCGGTGGAAGGGGAGGCAGGGCTGATGGCCGTCCCCAAGCGCAAGATGTCCCGTTCGCGCACCCGGTCCCGCCGCGCGCAGTGGGGGGCGACGGCGACGCCGCTGACGCGCGTGCGTGTCGGCGACCGCGACGTCGTCGTGCCGCCGCGCCTCGTGCCGGCGCTGCGGCGCGGCCTCATCGACCCGCAGGCGCTGCCACCGGCTCCGTGAGGTCCACCTCCGGTGCGACGGCGCTGAGCCGCACGAACGTCGCGGCCAGCGCCGTCGTCACCGGGATCGCCAGCACCAGGCCGATCGAGCCGACGAGGGTGCGGACCACCTCCTCGGCGATCTCCCCGCTGGTCAGCAGCCCCAGCAGGTCGCGGTCGGACAGGCTGACCAGCAGCACCAGCGGCAGGGCCGCGCCCACGTACGCGAACACGATCGTGTAGACGGTCGAGGCGATGTGGTCGCGGCCGATGCGCATGCCCTGCGAGAACAGCGACCGCCACGAGCGCCCCGGGCTCGCCGCGTGCAGCTCCCACACCGCGGACGCCTGCGTGATCGTCACGTCGTTGAGCACCCCCAGGCCCGCCAGGACCATGCCGCACACCAGCACCGAGCGCAGGCGCACGTCGGGGGCCACCGACATCAGGTCCAGCGCGTACTCCCCCGAGAGCCCGGTCAGGTGCGCCGCCCCGCCCGCCCAGGCGGCGATCCCCGCGGTCGCGACCAGGCCGACGAGCGTGCCCGCGAGGGCCGTCGACGTGCGCACCGAGACGCCGTGCGCGAGGTACAGGACCGCGAACATGATGACGACGCTGGTCACGAGCGCGACGGGCACGGCGGGCCGGCCCTGCAGCAGCGCCGGCAGCGTGAACGCCCCCACGACGCCGAGCCCGACCGCCATGCCGACGAGGGCCGCGAGGCCGCGCCAGCGGGCGACGAGGACGACGAGCAGCACGAACACCGCGGTGAGCAGCGCCATCGGCGGGCCGCGGACGAAGTCGACGAAGACGTGCTGCGTGGTCATCGCGTCGGGGTCGGCGGTGGGGTCGAAGGCGATGGCGGCCACCTCGAGCCGCGCGGCGCGCACGACGTCGCCCGGGTCCAGCTCGGGCACGTACTCCGCGGGCACGTGCAGGCCGACCTGCTCGCCGTCGGGCAGCCGCACCGTCGCCTGGTCCGCGTCGGCCGGGCCCGGGTGCACCTCGACGACCTCCGCGCGGACGTAGGTCACGCCGGGCCCGTCGGTGGCGAACTGCGGGGGGCGGGCGTCCGCGTCCGGCCAGAGCCACCAGGCGCCCAGCGCGGTGAGCAGCGCCGTGGGCACGAGCACGGCGGCCAGGAGCGCGCGGGCACGCCGGGCGGACGCGCGGGGCAGCGCGACGGCGCCGTGCGCGTGAGTGTGCCTGGCCGTGTCCGCCGAGGTGGGGGCGTCGGTGGCGGGCGGGGTCGTGGGGTGGTCGTCCGGCACCGCCCCAGCCTCACCCGCCCGGGCGCGCGGACGGAGCCGCCACGCCGCGGGACGGGTCGCCGCACGTCGGGCCCGCGACAGCAGTCACACCACCCGGTCACCCGGTGAGAGCCTGATGTGAGTCCGTCGCGGGCAATCGTTTAGGTCGCCGGGAACGGACAAACCGGACGCTACCTTCTGGGCCGTCGGCGACGCACGCGGAGCGTCCCGACCCCCTCCGCACGCCGGACCGCGCAGCCCTGCCCGCGCACGCCCCGGACGGAGGGTCCGTCATGGCAGGGCGCCGGTCCGACCGGGCCCCTGCCGGCCGCCGAGCCCAGGGAGAACCACGCGTGACCACCGACCGGCCCGACGCCCGCCCCACGTACCCCCGCACCATCGACTCCGTCCCCACCCCCCGCTCCGGCGTCCCCACCGCCGGCTTCGGCATCTCGGCGCTGTCCGCCCGCGCGGCCGACGTCCCTGCCGCGGACGAGCCCGAGCGGCGCAGCCGCGCCGTGACGATCACGGCCGCGCTGCTCGCGGTCGTCGCGGTCGTCGCCGCGGTCGTCGTCTTCCGCATCATGGTGCCGACGACCCCGAGCGCAGCAGCCGAGGACAGCGGCGCGGCGCGCGCCGCGACGCAGACGCGCGAGCAGCCCGGCAGCGTCGTCGGCTACGGCCAGTCGCACACGTACGGCAACGGCCTGGAGGTCGCCGCCAACACGCCGCAGCGGTACGAGCCGAGCGAGAACGCCACCGGCACCGACCAGGGGGTGCCAGTCAAGCTCCTGGTCGTCGTGACCAACCGCACCGACACCGCCTTCCGCCCCAACACCCTGCAGGCGCGCGCGACGTCCGGCGGCCAGGAGGCCGTCGCGGTGTGGGACCCCGACCAGGGCATCGCCCTGACCGGGCCGGACATGAGCATCCCCGTCGGCGCCACGATCCACTTCCACCTCGCGTTCGCCGTCGCCGACCCGGCGGACCTGCAGCTCGAGATCACGCCCGCGCTGTACGGGTACGGCGCCATGGTCGTGCAGGGTCCCTGACCGCGCCGGCGCCCGCCCCGGGTGCCGCCGACGGCCCGCACCCGGGGGCGACACCCGCCCCCGGGTGCGTCGCGCGGTCCGGCGGTGCGTCAGACTGCCGGGATGACCGACCTGCTCTCGTCGCCGCGCCCGCTGGGCGACGGCACGATCGCGCACCGGCCGGACTGGACCTGGCTGCCGCCCGCCGCCGCCCCCACCGAGGCCGACCTCGCCCGCGCCGCGACCCAGGCCGAGCAGCTGCTGGCGGGCCACGGCGTCACCTACGGCGCGGAGGCGGCCGACGGCGACCAGCAGTGGCGCCTCGACCCCCTGCCCGTCGTCGTCGACGAGCCCGAGTGGGCGCGCCTGGAGGCGGCCCTCGTGCAGCGCGCCGAGCTGCTCGACGCGGTCCTGCACGACCTCTACGGTCCGCGCCGCCTGCTCGACGACCGCGTCCTGCCGCCCACGGCCGTCCTCGCGCACCCCGGGTTCCTGCGGGCCGTCGACGGGCTGCGGCTGCCCGGCGGCCGCGAGCTGGTGCTCACCGCGACGGACCTCGTGCGCGACGCGGCGGGCGACTGGTGCGTCGTCGCGGACCGCACGCAGGCCCCGTCGGGCGCCGGGTACGCCATGGAGGACCGGCGCGTCACCGCGCAGGTCCTCGCCCCCGTCTACCGGCAGGCGTCGATCGCCCGCCTCGGCCCGTTCTTCCACGCCCTGCGCAAGGCCCTGCGCGAGGTCGCGCCCCTCACGGCCGGCGACGACCCGCGCGCCGTCCTGCTGTCGCCCGGCCCTGCGAGCGAGACCGCGTTCGACCAGGCGTACCTCGCCTCGATGCTCGGGCTGCCGCTCGTCGAGGGCAGCGACCTCGTCGTGCGTGCCGGGCGGCTCTACCTGCAGGGCATCGACGGGCTCGAGCCGGTCGACGTCGTCCTGCGGCGCGTCGACGGCGAGTGGTGCGACCCCCTCGACCTGCGGGCCGGGTCCCGGCTCGGGGTGCCCGGGCTCGTGCACGCCGTGCGGCAGGGGTCCGTGAGCGTCGTCAACCCCCTGGGCACGTCCGTGCTGGAGAACCCCGCGCTGCTCGGCTACCTGCCGCGGCTCGCGCGGGCGGTCCTCGACCAGGACCTCACCCTGGCCTCGGCACCCACCTGGTGGTGCGGGGAGGAGCGGTCCCTGCGGCACGTGCTGGCCCGCCTCGACCGGCTCGTCCTCAAGCCCGTCGTGCACGGGCCGCGCACCACGACCGTCCTCGGCTGGCTGCTCAGCAGCGCCGAGCGCGAGCAGCTCGCCGCGCGGATCGCCGCCGAGCCGTGGCGGTGGGTGGGGCAGGAGCTCGTCGGCCCCAGCGTCGAGCACGCGGCCGCCGACGCGCTCGCGGGCGTCGGCACCGACCGGCCCGGTGCGGCCGGCGTCGGGCCGGCGGACCTCGGGCCGCGCGCCGCGGTCATGCGCACGTTCGCGGTCGCGCACGCCGGGACGTACACGGTGATGGCCGGCGGGCTCGCGCGCGTCGCCGACGACCACGTCGTGTCGTCGTCGGCCGCCGGCGCGCACGCCAAGGACGTGTGGGTGCTGACGTCCCAGCCCACGCCGTCGGCCCCCGCGCAGCGCGAGGGCGACGTCGCGGGCGTCGCCCGCACCGCCGCCTACGGCATCTCGCCGCGCGCCGCCGAGAACCTGTACTGGATGGGCCGGTACGCCGAGCGCGCCGAGGACGGGGTGCGCGTGCTGCGCGCCGTCGCGGACCGCTGGGACGACTACCACCGCACCCCCGGCACGGCGGGCGGCCAGGCGCTCGCGGTGCTGCTGCAGACGCTGACGCCCGCGGCGCTGCCCGACGGCGGCGAGGCCGTGGCCGTCCCGTCGGAGCCCGAGCACATCGGACCACGGGTCCCCGCGCTGCGGGACCTGCTGCTCGACCACCGCACCCCCGGGTCGGTCGCACGGGCCGTGCGCCGGCTCGCCGCCGCCGCCGCGACCGTGCGGGACCAGCTGTCGACCGACACGTTCGGACCGCTCGCGCGCATCGAGCGCACCCTGCGCGACGAGCGCGCACGGGTCCGCGGGCGCCAGCAGCGCGGGCAGAGCCCGGCCGCCCCGGTGCCGCCGGGCTCCGTCACCGCGGGGCTGCGGCCCACCCTCGACGGGGTCCTGGAGAGCCTGCTGGCGATCTCGGGCATCGCCGCCGAGGGGCTGACCCGTGACGTCGGCTGGCACCTGCTCGACGCGGGACGGCGGCTCGAGCGCGCGCAGCGGCTGGTCGCCGTGCTGCGGGCGACCCTGGTCGACCACCGGCCGTCCGACGTCGAGGACCTCGTGCTGGAGTCCGTCCTGCTGGCCACGGAGTCGGCCATCACCTACCGGCGGCGCCACCAGTCCCGGACCGACGTGGCCGGCGTCCTGGACCTGCTCGTCCACGACCGCACCAACCCCCGCTCGCTCGCGTTCGCGCTCGACCGGCTGCTCGCCGACCTCGAGCAGGTGCCGGCGCCGCGCTCGGCCGCGCAGCGCGACCACCTGCTGCACGGCGTCGCGGACCTCGTCGCCGAGCTCGACACCGTGGTCGTCGGCAACGAGGTCTCCGACGACGGGCGGCGCGTGCGCCTCGCCGACGCGCTGGAGTCCATGCTGTGGCGGCTGCGCGAGGCGTCGGACGAGATCGAGCGCGTGCACTTCACGCGGCCCGCACCCAGCCGGGCCCTGGACGACCTGTGGGGCTCGACGTACGGCGAGCCCGCCGACGGAGGTGCCCGGTGAGCGTCCGCGCGTACGACCTGGTGCACCGCACCACCTACGAGTACGCCCAGCCCGTCACGGACTCCTACGGCCGCACGACCCTGACGCCGCGCGACCTGCCGGACCAGCGCCTGCTCGCGACGTCCCTGACGATCGACCCGGAGCCGGCCGACACGGGCCGGCACGTCGACTGGTTCGGCAACACGACGACCTACTTCGGCGTGACCCGGCCGCACACGCGGCTGGTCGTCACCGCGCGCTCGACCCTCGAGGTCAGCCGCACGGTCCCGCCCCGTGACCAGCTGCCCGACGTCGGGTGGCGCGCCCTGGCCCGGGGCGTCGTCGCGGGGGACCTGGGCGTCCTGCACACCGACGCCGCGGGGGTCGTCGCGCTGCGGGAGGCCGTGCTGCCGTCCGCGCACGTCACGTTCGTCGACGAGGTCCGGGACTGGGCGGCGCCGTCGTTCGCCGACGAGGCCCCGCTCGCCGACGTCGTCACCGACCTCCTGCACCGCATCCGCGCGGAGCTGACGTACCGGTCCGGGTCGACGACGGTCCACACCACGCAGGCGCAGCTGCTCGCGCAGGGCGCCGGTGTGTGCCAGGACTTCGCGCACCTGATGATCGCGGCGCTGCGGCTGCACGGCGTGCCCGCGCGGTACGCGTCGGGGTACATCGAGACCCGTCCGCGCCCCGGGCGCCCCAAGCTGCGCGGCGCCGACGCGTCGCACGCGTGGGTGTCGGTGTGGCTGCCCGGGCACGGCTGGCTCGACGCGGACCCGACCAACGACCAGCTCGTCGACGACCGCTACGTCGTGCTCGGCTGGGGCCGGGACTACCACGACGTGCCGCCGCTGCGCGGGGTCATCTTCACCGAGGGCGGGGGCGCGACGCCGCGCGTGGAGGTCGACCTGGTGCCGACGGGCTCCGAGCCGTTCGCCTGAGGGGGCGTGGGGCGTCAGCGCGGGCGCGCCCGGTCGTCGACCTCCTCGTGCCCGACGACGAACCCTCCCGCGTCGACGATGGTCCCCCCGACCGTGCGCCACAGGGACGCGACGACGCGCGCGATGCTCGGGGTGACCCGCTGCCGCGCGATGACGTGCAGCTGCGAGGGGTGCGGGACCTCCAGCTCGAGGGGGTCGGGCGGTCGCCACGTCACGTGGTAGCCCCACGGGCCGTGCTCGCGCCAGTCGAGCGTCGACAGCACGACCGGGACCTCCCGGGACCGGGCGCACCGGACCTCGACCTCGCCGTCGTACTCGTAGGTCGCCACGAGCGTGAAGGCCTGCGACCGGCCGGACACCGGTGCCGGCACGGCCAACCTGCTGCCGGACAGCGCGGGGCGCACCAGCGGCAGCGCGTCGTCCGGGCTCAGCGGCACCGCGGACCACAGGGTGAGGTCGACGGCGGCGCCGGGGTCGGGCACGACGACGCGGTCGCGCGCCGCGGGCAGGATGCCCCCACCCGTGCGGCGGGCCACGGCGGTGGCCCAGCCGGTCACGAGCTCGGGCGTGAGCGTCGCCCCGGCGACGGGTGCCGCGGGCAGGCCGTACAGGTCGCTGTCTCGCGCGGGGAGCCCGAGCGCGCGCGCGTCGGCCGCGTCGAGGGGCCACGGCCCGACGACCTCCACGGCGCCGTCGAGGCTCAGCGCGCCCGTGGGATCGGGTGGTGCGACCGCGATCCCACGGAACCGGGCGCCGGTCATGGGCCGGGCCGACGCGGTCTGCGCCGCCGTCGCCGGCTCGCGCGACCAGGCCGCCTGCGGGAACCAGGCGCGGGCCAGGGGGACGAGCGAGGTTCCGCGCGGGACGGCGAGCACGTGGCTGCCGTCGAGGTCGGGGGGAACCGCCGTCGGTCCGGTCATGGCGGGAACGTACACAGTCATTGCTGCGCTCGTGTTTCGCAGCCGGACACCGGTCCGGCCCCGACCGGCGCGTCGTGCCGGGCGCGCCGGACCCGCCCGTGCGTGCCGTCCGAGGGGTGGACGGCACGAGCCGTCAGGCGCGCACGTCGTGCAGGTGGTGGACCACGTCGTGCAGGAAGTACTGGCCGAGCGTGCGCACGGTGAACAGCGAGCCGTTGCTGCGCCGCCCGGTGCGCTCCCACTGCGCGCCCGCCACGGCGTCGAACCGGAGCGCGGTCGCCTCGGCGGACGCCGACAGCTCGTCCGCGACGACGCCCGGGTCCTGCAGGTCGTACCGGTCCTCCTGGGCCGTCGCGTCCTGGTCCCAGTTGGCGAACAGGGGGTCGTCCTGCTCGAGCATGAGCCGCACGCGCTCGTCGAAGACGCGCATGACGTCCCGCACGTGCGCGCCGTACTCCAGCGGCGACCAGACGTCCGGCGCGGGGCGCTCGCGGGCGTCCTCGCGGTGCAGCGCCGCGACCCACCGCGGGACGAGGTCGCGCACGGTGCCGCCGATGCCCTGCGGGTCGACGTCGGAGGCGGCGAACCCGCACTCGGGGCAGCGGGCCTCGAGGACCCACGTCCAGTCCTTCGCGTCCGGGGCGATGGCCGGGGGCCGTTCGGCGGGAGTGTCGGCGGGCGTGGCGGCGGGGTGGTCGGTGTCCACGGCGCCACGGTAGCGGGCGTCGCCCGCGTCGGGAACGGGGGGCCGTCGCGGGCCCGGTGGGGTTGCGTGCCGGCCCGGGGCGGAGGTGAGGGTCGGGCGACGCGCCCCCTCCCGCGCGCCGCCCGACCGGGCACCTGGACGACCTGCCCCGCGAGGGGCGCGTCGTCGTCGCCACCGGTCCTGACGGTAGACCTCGGACCGTTGCACGACCGTTGCACGACGAGATCCGTCACCGGCGTCCCCCGCCGGGGGGCCGACCGTGCGCTCCCGCCGGTCAGCGGCGTGTCACGGCACGACGGGACCCGTCGACGAAGAAACGTTTCGGGAAGGGTTTCGCAACTGCAACACGCCCGGGTGACGACGGAATCCGTCGGGTGCCGCCGGGCGGCGCTGCGGCGTGCGCCGCGCCGCGGGTTCAGCGCAGGTGGCGGTCGAGCTGCGCGAGCCGGGTGTGGGCCCGCAGGTGGGCCGCGGAGCCGATCGGGGCGACCTCGGCGAGGGTCTGCCACGCCTGCCAGTCGTCGGCGCCCTCCTCGCTGGCGGTCCAGCGCGCCACCAGCTCCGGGTCGCCGGAGGCGAGGGCCGCGGCCCGGATCTCGTCCTGCACGGTCGCGCGCACCCGGGCGATGCCGGGCGCGGACGAACGCGGCAGCACGGAGCCGGCGTACGCACTGAGCGCACGGGCGACGTCGCCCACGGCGAGCGCACCCCGCACGGCGTCGACGTCGGTCTCCAGCGGCGCGGTGAGGCGGTAGGGGCGGGACTCCGAGAGCAGCGGGCCGACGAGCCGGCGCAGCCGCGAGATCTCGGCGCGGACCGTGACCTCGGACAGCTCGGACTCCGACAGGAGCACCGCGAGCTCGTCGCCGCGCAGCCCGCCCGGGTGCTCGGCGAGCAGGAGCAGGATCTCGGCGTGGCGGCAGGTCAGGCGCCGCCGGCCGGTCGGGGTGTGCAGGGTCCCGCCGTGCGCGCCGAGCACGGACAGGCGGGCGCTGGGCGCGGCGCCCGCGCTCGCGGTGATGGTCGCCTCGATGGCGGCGACGGTGGCGCGGACCAGGGCCAGCGCCATCCAGGACGCGGCGTCGTCGCGCCCGGTCACGTCCAGGACGCCCAGGAGGCGGCCGTGCGGGTCGTGGACCGGTACGGCCGCGCAGTTCCAGGGGTGGACGACGCGGGCCCAGTGCTCGGTGCCGACCACCTGCAGGGGGCGCCGTGTCGCCAGCGCCGTGCCGAGCGCGTTGGTGCCGACGGCGTCCTCGCGCCAGGCGGCACCCTCGACGAACCCGACGGCGTCGAGCGGACGGCGCAGGTCCTGGTCCCCGTCGACCCACAGCAGGCGGCCCGCCTCGTCGCTGAGCGCGGCGACCCACCCGGCGCCGGGCTCGACGAGCAGGCGGCGCACGATGGGCACGGCACCGGACAGGGGGTGCGAGCTGCGCAGCTCCGCCAGGTCGGACCCGCCGATGTCGACGGGCGGCGTGGGCAGCTCGGGGTCGACGCCGACGCGTCGGCTGCGCCGCCACGAGTCCGCCACGACGGGCCGGACCTGGCGGCCCGGGTCCCCTCCCGAGACGACGAAGCGCTCGTGCGCGGCGCGCACGGCCGCGGTCGGCCGCGCGTCCGGCTCGTCGGCGTGCCAGTCCCCGGGTCGGCTCGCCGGGATGGGGCCCGGCACGGTGCCGACGCGCGCGAGGGCCCGCGGGGACCCGTCCTGCGCGGGCTGGGCGTGTCGGCTCATGCGTTCGGGCTTCCGTCGGGCGGGTGGTGCAGGTGGCGCTCAGGCATTGTAGGCGAAAGCGACGAACCACCGTGAGGAATGTCACAGTTTCAACCGAATACTTCCTGCCCCCGGCAGAACTTGCTGACACCCTGTGCGATCATGTCAGCATGCCGAAGATCATCGGGGCGTCGCTGCACGAGCACCGCGAGCAGACCCGCCGCCGTCTGTTCGACGCCCTGTCCACGCTCATGAGCGAGCGCGGGTTCGACGCCATCACCCTGGCCGACATCGCGGCCGCGGCCGGGGTCGGCCGCACCGCGGTCTACAACCACTTCACCGACAAGGAGTCGCTGCTCCTCGGGTTCATCACGCACGAGACCGAGCAGTACGCGGCAGGGCTGCAGGCCTCGCTCGACGACATCGACGACCCGGTGGAGCAGCTGCGCGCCTACGTCCGCGCGCAGGCCTCGCTGACCCGCGTCTACCACGTCGCCCCCGGCCCCGAGCTGCGGTCGGTCCTCTCCCGCGGCGCCCAGCAGCGCGTCCGCGAGCACGTCGTCGTCGTCGAGCAGATCCTGCGCCGCATCCTCGACGCGGGCATCGCCTCCGGGGCGTTCCCCGAGCAGGACCCCGCCACCACCGTGCCCCTGGTGAACGCCTGCCTCACCGGCCGCGGCCTGCCCGACGCAGGCCCGGACCGTGAGCGCGCGATCGAGCAGACCGAGACGTTCGTGCTGCGCGCGGTCGGCGCGCGCGTGCCGGTGGCGGTCTGAGCGCGCAGGGCGCCGGCCGGGCGGGCCCGTCCCGCGGTGGCCGCGCCGGGCGGCCCGCGTCCGGAGCCCGCCACGGGGACAGGCAGCCCGGCCGTCGTGCCCCCTCGCCCCGGGGCGGGGACCGGCGTGCGGCACCGGCGCGTGCCGCGACCACGTCCGTCGAGCTCACGTACCTGCCCGGCCTGCGCGACGTGCTCGTCGACGAGGTCGCGGCCACCCTGCCCGCGGTCCGGGGCGTGCGGGACGTGCCCGGCCGTGACGACGCGGTCGCCCTGGCGCTGCCGGGCCCGCTCGCCGAGGTCGCGGCGCTGCGCACGGCGGTCGCCGCCTGGGTCGTCGTGCACCTCGACGTGCCCCGGCCCAAGTCCTTCGCGAGTCCCGAGCACCTGCGCCGCATCGTCGACGCGGTGTACGCCTCGCTGCGGGTCGCCGGCTCCTCGACCTTCCGCTTCGAGGCCGCCGGTGCGGACTCGGCGGTGTTCGCGCGGCTCGCCGGCCTGCTGCACGAGGCGACGGGCCTGCAGCACGACCCGGACGCGGGCGACCTGGTGGTGCGGGTGCGCCGCGGCGCGCGCCGCGACGCGACCCCCGGAGCCCGCGGCGGGCGGGCCGCCGCCCGGGAGGTCGACCCGGGGTGGGACGTGCTGGTGCGGGTCGGGCCGCGCCCGCTGTCCGCACGCACCTGGCGCGTCGCGGACTTCCCCGGCGCGGCCAACGCGACGATCGCCGCGGCCGTCGCGCGTCTCGCCGGTCTGCGGCCACAGGACCGCGTGCTGAACCTCATGGCCGGGTCCGGCACGCTGCTCGTCGAGCGACTGCTCGCCGCGCCCGCGGCGGCCGGCGTCGGGGTCGACCTCGACGCCGCGGCGCTCGACGCCGCGCGTGCCAACCTCGAGGCCGCCCGGCTGCTCGCCCGGCCGCCGCGGCCCGTCCTGGTGCGTGCCGACGCGACCGACGCGGACGCCCTGCGCGCGGCCGTCACGGAGCCGCTCGGCGGTGCCGCGGACGTCGTGCTCGCGGACCCGCCGTGGGGCACCCTGCACGGGTCGCACGCCGACGCGCCCCGCCTGCACGCCGGCCTGCTGCGCGCAGCCCACGCCGTGAGCGCCCCGGGCGCGCGCCTGGTGGTGCTCACCCACGAGGTGAAGGTGATGGAGCGGGTGGTGCGGGACGCCGCGGACCTGTGGGTGCCGCGCTCCGCCACGCGTGTGTTCGCCAAGGGCCACCACCCGCGCATCCACGTCCTCGACCGCCGCTGAGACGCCGTGCGCCCGCCACCGGCGGACGCATCCGGGCTGGTGGCGTGCGTCGAAACGCTTCAGTGCCTTGGCCGTCCCGGCGCGGCAGGTGACCGTGGGTGCCCGCCTCCCACCGACCCCCCGGAGAGTCGTATGCACCCCGCACGTCCATCCGCCCGCCGCGGGCTGCGCGCCGCGGCGCTCGCCCTCACCGTCCCCCTGGCGCTCGCGGCGTCGGCGCTCGTCGCCACCCCTGCCGCCGCGCACGGCTCGGTCACCGACCCGCCCACCCGCAACTACGGCTGCTGGGAGCGCTGGGGCGACGACTTCCAGAACCGCCAGATGGCCACGCTCGACCCCATGTGCTGGCAGGCCTGGCAGGCCGACCCGAGCGCGATGTGGAACTGGAACGGGCTCTACCACGAGGGCATCGGCGGCCGGCACGAGGAGCGCATCCCCGACGGCCAGCTGTGCTCCGGCGGCCGCACCGAGGGCGGGCGCTACGACGCCCTCGACACGCCCGGCCCCTGGACGATGACGACCGTCCCGCAGCGGTTCACGCTCACGCTGACCGACCAGGCCAAGCACGGCGCCGACTACCTGCGCGTCTACGTGACCAAGCCCGGCTTCGACCCGACGACCACGTCCCCCGCGTGGTCGGACATGCAGCTGCTCAAGGTCACCGGCGCGTACCCCACGACGGGGCTCTACCAGACCGACGTCGACCTGACGGGCCGGTCGGGCCGCGCGATCCTCTACACGATCTGGCAGGCCAGCCACGCCGACCAGCCGTACTACCTGTGCTCGGACATCAACATCGGGGGCACGGCGGCCACGCCGACGCCCACGCCGTCGGTGACGCCCACGCCGACCCCCTCGGCGACGCCGACGCCCGGCGTCACGCCGACGCCCACGCCGACCCCCTCCGCGACACCGACCCCGAGCCCGACGCCGACCCCCACGCCGGCACCCGGGACCGGTGCGTGCACCGCGACCGTGACGCCCGTGAGCACGTGGGGCGGCGGCTGGCAGGGGGAGGTCGTCGTCACGGCGGGCTCGTCCGGCCTGACCGGGTGGGCGGTGACGCTGACCGGAGCGACCGTCACGCAGGCGTGGAACGGCTCGGTCAGCGGCTCGGTGCTGACGAACGCCGCGTGGAACGGCACGCTCGCGGCGGGCGCGAGCACCACGGCCGGGTTCCTCGGCTCGGGGACGCCCGGTGCGCTGACCGCCACGTGCGCCCCGGCCTGATCCGGCGGTGACCCGCCCGGACGCTCCTGGTCGCCTGACCAGGAGCGTCCGGGCCCGGCGCGTCCCGGGACCGTGGTCCCGCTGAAACGGTTAGCACCCTCGCCTGCCGCCCGTCGAGGCCGCACGGTGGTCGAGCCCTCGCGGCGCCCTGTCGTCCACGGATCGCATCGATGCGATCGGTCGGACGAGCGCGGACGGGGTCCGTCAGTCACCGACACCAGGAGACACCTATGTCCATCCGTACCCGGAGCAGGTTCGGCCGCCTCGGCCGCCTCGCCCTGGCACTGCCTCTGGCGCTCGTGGCCACCGGCCTCGTCGCCACCACCGCGTCCGCCCACGGGTCGGTCACCAACCCGGCGTCACGCAACTTCAGCTGCTACGACCGGTGGGGTGCCGACCACCTCAACCCGGCCATGGCGCAGCAGGACCCCATGTGCTGGCAGGCCTTCCAGGCCAACCCCAACACGATGTGGAACTGGAACGGCCTCTACCGGGAGAACGTCGGCGGCCGTCACGAGGCCGTGATCCCCAGCGGCCAGCTGTGCTCCGGCGGCCGCACGCAGAACGGCCTCTACGCGTCGCTCGACACCCCCGGCCCGTGGACGATGACGACGGTGCCGAACAACTTCCGCCTGACGCTCACCGACGGTGCGCGGCACGGTGCGGACTACATGCGCATCTACGTGAGCAAGGCCGGCTTCGACCCGACCACCTCGGCCCTCGGGTGGGGTGACCTCGACCTGATCAAGGAGACGGGCCGCTACGGCACGACCGGTCTGTACGAGACGGACATCAGCATCCCGGGCCGCTCCGGCCGCGCCGTGCTGTTCACGATCTGGCAGGCCAGCCACCTCGACCAGCCGTACTACATCTGCTCCGACATCAACATCAACGGCACGGCGACCACCCCGGCGCCGAACCCGACGACGCCGGCCCCCCAGCCGACGACGCCGGCTCCGCAGCCGACGACCCCGGCGCCCCAGCCCACGACGCCGGCCCCCCAGCCGACGACGCCCGCGCCGACCACCCCGGCCCCCCAGCCGGGTGGCTGCACCGCCACGGTGACCGCCGCGAGCACGTGGGGCGGCGGCTGGCAGGGTGAGGTCCGCGTGACCGCCGGCTCCAGCGCGATCAACGGCTGGAAGGTCACCGTCGGTGGCGCGACCATCACGCAGGCCTGGAACAGCTCGCACAGCGGGGCCGTCCTGACGAACGCCGCCTGGAACGGCTCCCTCGGTGCCGGTGCCAGCACGACGGCCGGGTTCATCGCCTCGGGCGCCCCGGGTGCGCTGACGGCCACCTGCGCGCCGGCCTGACGCACGGCCGCCCGCCGGTGCACGTACCGGCGGG
>NZ_BONP01000025.1 GCF_016862775.1 Cellulomonas phragmiteti
CCGTGCGGAGACAACCCCGTGCCGGGTAGACCAGGACGGCCGCTACTGTCATCGTGAAGCGGAAGGGAGCCGGTCGTGACGAGTCCAGTGCGACCCCGGTTTCGACTCACCTGCGCCGCGTGCCGACGCCCCATCGGCCAGCAGGCTGACGTGTACGTCGTCGACGACGAGTGGCGTCGCCGCTACCCGCGGAAGATGGCAGGCGTCATCATCTGCGTGGCTTGCTCAAGGGAGCAGGAAGACACGTGCAGGACGCCCGACGGTGACTACGTCCGCGGTCACATCCTCGTGACGCCCGCGCTCGTGACTCGCGGCCTCCCGGCGTCGCGGTCCGACATCGACTTGTGCAGCCACCTGCTCCATCCAGCTACGCAACGTGCCGCGGTGCAGGCCGAACCTGAGTCGGGCATCGCGCAGGGCGCCAAGGAGTATCTGGCGGCATTGAGCGCCGACCCCCGCTGCAGCGCTGCGGCTCGCTCCCGCATCGACCGTGCGTTCGCCGAAGTTGCCCGGCGTCGCTGACGCAGCATCGCGGCGACTCGATTGGGTACCGAAGATCCCCGGGCTAGAGGTGCGCACGGACCCACGACAGTACGAGCGCGTATCGAACTGGTGTCCGTCGCCGGATAGCTATTTCCTCACGATGGTGCTGCAGCTGGTGCACTTCAACTGGTTGGTGGTGCACGGCTGGAGCGTGTACGTCCCGCACACCGGACACTCGTGCCCCTTGGCCACGGGGACTCCTCTCCTCGGTACTGCCCGCCAGGGCAGCTCACGTCTTGCCCGACCGTAGCGCCGGTTACGCGATGCCGGATATTGATAGAGTCGAGATCACTCGATTGACCTGCAGCTCCGTACCTAATGGCACCAAGCGGAGGCCCGCGTCAACGGACGAAGGACCGGCCCGGCGCTGGTGAGCGGTGAGCCCCTACGTCTCCTCGAAGCCGTTGGCGTCGAACCGCAGCGCCGTCCCGTTCTCACGGACCGTGCGCACCGTCCCGGCGCTGAAGCCGTCAGCGTCCACGGCTTGGATCTCATGCTGACCTCCAGACGGGTGCCAGGAGCCGCCTCCAGGTGCTGGAGAACCTCCTGCTGGGTGCGCGCGAAGTCGCGCCCGTACCGCTCCGGATCGAGCATGGTCGTCACAGCACCGACGCCACGCCCCGCCGTCGTCACGGCGTCAAGACCTGCGACACCGGTTCCGCGCTTCGGCACAAGCTCCGCACGTCGCAGGCGGCACACGTGCTGCACCACGTCGGGAGTCGATCCAGCTTGTTGGTGCGCAAGGACTCACCTGCATCGTGGATTCGGTCGCGGACGTCGATCAGGAGCTGACCGACGACCGTCTCGCGGGTGTTCTTGCCATCCTCGTCCAGGTTCAGCACCTCGACAACGTCAGCGGACGTCCCGGTCAGTTCCTGGTAGCCGACGGCATACACGTGCAGCTGGTCGCGGGTCACGTCCTCGGCCTGGGCTCGGTAGGTGGACTTGAAGTCGACGATCGAGACCTCGTCGGTCTCGAGCCGCTTTATCAGGTCGATGCGGCCGTCCACTGTGATTCCGGGGGCGACGTGAACCTGGATCTGCTTCTCGGAGTGCAGGGTGCGAGGCAGGTCGTCACCGTGGAGGACGAAGTAGCGCTTGAGCGCCGCCCGGGCAGCGCGCTCCAGCTGTTCGCGCAGCAGCGGGTATGCGTACGGGGTGTGCAGGTGGCGTTGGACGAGCTCGTCGACCGCGGTGGCATCGAGCACGTCACCGTCGAGCGCACGCTTGTGCATCTCGGCAAGGGCGTCATGCAGGCCCTTGCCGTACCCCAGGGCCTCGTGGATCGGCGGATTGAAGCCGTAGAGGAATCGGATCTTGAACTGGTACGGGCACTCGAACAGGTACTTCAGCTCTGAGAAGGACAGCGTGACCTGCGGGACCTCGACGCGGGGGTGAGGCTCGAGGCGGGCGACGCTCGCTCCGAGCAGCGGCGCGGCGGTCGAGACGAAGGGCACGGTCGTCGCCTCACCGAAGAACGCGGATGCCTTCTGGAACAGGCGCGACGTCCCGGGCGAGAAGCTGAGGTAGAGGAACTTCTGTGCGCGGGTGACCGCGACGTAGAAGAGGCGACGCTCGTCCTCGACGGTGCCGCGGTACCGGTCTGCGTGGGGGACAGCCGTGTCCGGCACCACGTGGAAGACCCCCAGTCCGCCATGACGCTTGGACGGGAACCGGTTAGCCCGCAGGCATGGCACGAACACCGCCGGCCACTGCATGCCCTTGGCCTGGTGAACGGTGGAGATCGTGACCGCGTCGGGTGTGGCGTACCCGGTGTCGAGGTCGGCCTCGTCGTAGTAGCCGGGTGCCTGGTACTCGAGCCACCCGACGAACGAGTCGTACTTGTCCTTTGGGTTCGATGAGAAGTAGATGGCCTCGAAGTCCGAGATGACCTGCGAGAACTTGCCGAGTTGGTACATCGCCAGTTCGCCGCGGACCGGGTCGCCGGGCACCGTGTCCTCGCGGATCCCAAGCGCGTCGAGAACGTCGAGATAGAGGCGCTGGAGGTTGTACGTGCCCCAGCGCTCGCCGCGACCGAAGTCCGCACCCGCGTCCAGAAGCGGCTTGGCCGCCGCGACGCTCACGCCTGGCGCGAGAAGTCCCGAGACGGCCCACAGCGCTTCGACGTCGGCGAAGGCCGCGTGGCCCGTCATGTAGCGGAACAGGCTGACGACGGCGGAGATCTCCCGAGAGTCGAACAGCCGGGTCAGACCCTTGACGATGTAGGGGATCCCGCGCCGCTCCATCTCGGCGACCAGAGGCCCGGCGTCTGCGGCCACGGATCGGTAGAGCACGGCGACGTCTGACCAGGACAGACCCCGCGGTTCGGTGCCCGGGCGATCCGTGAACGCGACCCCCCGCAGGTCCTGGATCCGTTCGCAGATCGCAGCTGCCTCGTCTTCCGGAGTCAGATAGGCACCGGCGATGATGTCGCCGCGGTCCCACGTCTGGTGCGAGGCGTGCTCCATCGACTTCGGCAGTCGGTTCCCGACCGAGATGCCCTCGGCGACCCGACGTCCGAGCGCCACGATGCCCTGGGACGAGCGAAAGTTGTGAGCCAGGGTGACCGATCGGATGCCCTCGTAGCGGCCGGCGAACGTGAGGATGTTCGCGACCTCCGAACCGCGCCACTGGTAGATCGTCTGGTCGTCGTCGCCGACCACGCAGAGGTTCGCGCCGAACTGCACGAGCCCACGGATCAGCCGCTCTTGCAGCGGGTTGACGTCCTGGTACTCGTCCACCACTACGAACTTCACGTCGTCGCGCACGTGCTGCAGCAGCGCGTGCGCCGCCGTGCCGATCCCCTCATCGGGCGACTCGAGGAACCGCACAGCCCGGTCGACCATCGAGGTGTAGTCGAAGTACGCGTTTGCCTCGAGCAGGTCTCGGTACTTGCCGACGGCGGCCTTGACCTCCTCGCAGACGAGCGAGAGATCAGTCTCGTCCTCGGTGAGGATCGACATCACCTGGGTGTAGAGACGCGAGTGGATGAACCGCCGTAGGTGAGGCGTGCCGGCCGAGAGCGTCGGGCACTCCGTCAGGCCACTACGCCTGCTGTTGCGGTCGATGAAGAGCCTCTGGGTCTGCTCGGTCAGCACCGAGTACTTGAACGTCTCCGGCACATAGGTCTGCAGCAGGTTGAGGCAGAAGGCGTGCATCGTGCCGACGTACATCTCCGCCAGCCCCGTCGCCGAGCCGTGCTCCTGCTCGACGATCGACAGGATCCGGTCCTTGAGCTCGGCAGCGGCCTTCTCGGTGAAGGTGAACGCGGCGACGTGGCGCGGCTCGACGCCCGGCAGCTTGAGGATCTCCGAGATGCGCTGCGAGATCACCTGCGTCTTGCCGGACCCGGCACAGGCGATGATCTGCAACGGGGCGTCCAGGCAGGCGATGGCCTCCTGCTGAGCGGGCGTGTACGTGGGCATCGTCGTCAGGCCGTGACCTCACGGACGACGAGCACTTCGTCGCCGTAGTAGTTGATCGCCTTGACCGCGATCTTCCCCGTCGAGGGCGCCGGGAACGGTCGCGAGACCGTCCCGTACAGCGAGTCCCAAGCTTCGGGGTCGATCTCGGCCTTCAGCGACGTCTTGAGCTTCTTGTACGGGTCTCCCGCGCCGGAGAAGTACGCGTGGCGGACGAAGAACTGCTCCTCGTCGTAGTCCGTGTCGACCATCCACAGCGCGATCCCGTCCGCGCTGTCGCTGCGCACGTCGCCTGTCGTCGGGTCGTACACGTCGACACCCTTGATCTCGACGACGACGCCCGCCTCGGTCACTCGCACGTCGATGTCGGGCTCACCGAAAACCGTGAACAGGTTGGCGGCCTTCGAGTTCTTCAGGAGCTCGTCACCCATCGCCAGGTCGACGTTCATCCGCACGAGCACGACCGGCAAGCGGCCCAATTTGTGCTCCGCAGCTACGGACGCGAAGCCCTCGCGCTGCGTCTCCCCGACGGCGTCCAGGGCGTTCGCCTCGAACGCGTACCCCAGCACCAAGAGCTGCTCCACGTCCGACATCTCCAGCGCCTCGCGTGCGGCAGCCTTGACCATTCGCGCGTCGACTGTCCCGTACTCCGGACCCAGGCAGATCGCGACCTTGCGCGTCGCAGGCTCGGCGTGCGTGCTGATGGCCTTGGCTGCATCGACGTCAGCCTGCGACGCAGCCGAGCCGAGGTACTGCACGAACGTCCCCGGATTGGGATCGATTGAGGTGAAGACCGTTCGCTCCCGGCGACGGCCGTTCTGCACACCCGCGGTCCGGAGGTTGTCGACAATCGTCGACTCGTAGCCCGCACCGACCGGCTGGCTCGTCTCAGTGGGTTCGGGCCCGTGCGGGAACGCCGCGTCGAACGACGACGACCGATGCGGTGAGAGCGACTCCACGGTGAAGCGGCCAGAGACGCGGACCTTCTTCTTGTTCTCGAACGGCCGGTCGTACAAGTACTCGACGTCAGCGTGGCGCCGGACCGCCGCATCGATCTCGTCTCGCGACATACCTTCGACGATGTCGGGATTGTTTGCGATCGACTTCAGCGTGATGTGCGGGATGCGGTCGTAGACGAAGCCCTGGCGAACATCACCTTGGTGGCTCGAGCCGATCGACTTCATCTGCGCGCCGAGGCTGCGCTCCTTCGCCTCGCCCTCTGCGGAGTCCGCTAGCAGGTAGTACGGAAAGCGCGCCGCCATGAGCCGCTGACGAGCTAGTGCAGTTGCTACCCGGGAGGTATCTATGGTGATCCACCGTCGACCCCACTGCTCGGCGACATAAGCCGTGGTGCCCGATCCGCACGTCGGGTCCAGCACGAGATCGCCGGGGTCCGTGGTCATCAGTAGGCATCGCTCGATCGCCGAGGTGGCTGTCTGGACTACGTACACCTTTGGATCGGCCCTGCTCTGGATACCACCGATGTCGCTCCACGCATTTGTGAGAGTCATCGCGGGAAAGTCGTCGTGGTATCTGACATACCCAATCGAGCGCCCCGTGAGCGTCACGCGCCGCGCGATCTGCAGTCGCGCCATACCCTTTTCATTGGTCTTCCAGCGGGTCTGCGAGGTCGGAAGAATCGTCTTTCCATCGATCTCGACGGGGAACCACGAAGCGGCGCCGATCCCTTTCTCTCGACCGGCACTCTGGCTTGTCATATTGTCGACGCGAAACACTCGATAGTGTTGCCCTTTAGCAACCCGCGAGAGCGGCATTCGGGTCCCGTCCGGCAGTTCCGCCTGATCGTACTTCGACGAGCCGGCTTCACCAAGCGTTCGCTTTGTGAATAAGCGTCGAAACTTCATCGATTCGCGACTCTTGGCAAACCACAAGATGAAGTCCGACACCCCACTGAGGTATTCTGCTGTTTGGCCTGCCGTCTTGTTATAGGTGATGATTGAAACAAAATTCTCCCGGCCAAAAGTCTCATCGAGTAAACTCCTGACAAGGTGCACGTTCTCGTCTCCGATCTGAACAAAGATCGAACCCGAATCTGTGAGGAGTTCTCGTGCGATGGCTAGGCGGTCCCGAAGGTAGGCCAAGTAGGAGTGGATTCCATCCTCCCAGGTATCGCGAAAGGCCTTTATCTGCTCAGCCTCTCGCGCCATGTCGGACAAGCTTCCATCTTTGACATCGCGCTTATCGACCCTCGGTTGCCAATTCGATCCGAACTTGATGCCGTAAGGAGGGTCTAGGTAGATGGCCTGCACCTGCCCGCGGAGGTTCTCGCGGTCGGCGAGGGAAGACATCACAGCGAGCGAGTCGCCGAGAATCATGCGGTTGGCCCATTTGGACTCGTGCTCGTAGAACTCGACGGACTCGAACGGGCCGAGGTCGTCGAACTCCTCGAAGAGCGTGAACTCCGGCTCGTCCTCGGATTTGGCCGCGGTCTGGCGCAGGTTCTCGATGAGCGCCCGTGGATCGATCTTCTCTTGGATGTAGATCGGCGGGGTTACGACGTCGAGCACGTCAGACTGCGCGTCTTTGCCGCGCCAGACCAGCTGCGGGTCGAGTGCAGGGTCGCGGCGAGCCCACGTTACGTTGCGCGGCGCGGCGACGGCGTCGTCGACGAAGTACTCCGCGTCCGCGGTGGGGATGTTGACCCGCCGGTCGTCGTGCTGGTGGGACTCGACGGGCGTGGTGCGGTCGGCGGCGGGCATGTCAGCGTGCTCCTTCGTCGGGCGCGCCGGTCAGCGCGAGCGCGGGGTCGTCGTCCAGACCCGCGAAGAGGTCGAAGGCGATCGGATGTCCGGTGATCGGCCGATCGGCGTAGAGGTCGGCGATGGCGGCGTCCACGACGTTCTTGAAGAGGTAGGGGTCGTCGACCTCGACGTACCCCCAGCGGCCGAAATGGCCGTCCGCGGTGACCGCTGCGCACCACAGGTTCCGCGCGGTGTCAGCCTTCACCTGGCGCGCGACCTGGTCCTTGAGCCCTCCCGACACCTCGACGATGAGCGTGCGCACCGCGTCGTCGGGTCGCTGGGTGAGCCGGACGAGGAAGTCCGGCCGGTAGATGTGTCCGATGCCCTTGTGCGTGTAAGGGATCGCGAACTCGAGGTGGTCGTTCTTCACGTAGGCGTCGACATCGGGGTGGTCCTCGAGGATCATCGCCGCGGTCTGCTCCCAGCCGCTGTCGAGCACCACGTGCGAGACGTGGCTGCGGCCGTTGGTGACGAACGTGTTCTTGATGGTCTGGAAGTCGACGGAGTCGGTCGAGCCCGTGGGGGCGTCCGGCCTGATGATCGGCAGGACGATCGGCTCGCGCGTGCCGCCCACGGTGATGACGGCCCGCTGCACCTGCTCGGCAGCCTGGCTGGCGTGCGCGCCGAGGAGCAGCATGCCAAGGAACGCGTTGCCCTTGAGCTCGACCTTCGTCTCGAGCCAGGCCTGGGTCATGCGCACGAGCTCTGGGACGAGCCACGGCTTGGGCACGTTCTGGCCGTCGGCGAAGAGCGGAAGCACTCGGCGGACAGCGAGCTTGAACGCCACCTCACGAGGCCGCATCGCGCGCAGCGCGTCGAGGCTGTGCTCCTCGTGCTCACCGATGACGCCCGCCACTTCGGTCATCGTCGGGATGGCGCCCTGATCCAAGACGTAGGGACCGACAGCGTCGAGATCGAGGTGCAGCGGCTCGTCCGGGAGTTCGAAGCGGTACCCGTCTACGTAGGGAAACTCGATTCGGGCGGACTCCCGACCCTCGACCGCCCGGACCTGCGTGGCGGGCGGGCGTGGAGGTGGGTCTTCCGACGGCCGGCTGGACGGGATGAACGAGAACGGGATGCCGTAGACCTCGGCGTACTCGGGCGGGAGTAGGCCGTCGTCGTCCAGCGCGTACGAGCGTCGCCGCAGACCACGCCCGACGACCTGCTCGCACAGGAGCTGGGAGCCAAAGGCGCGGACACCGAGCACGTGCGTCACGGTGTTGGCGTCCCACCCTTCCGAGAGCATCGAGACGGACACGACGCACCGGACCTGCCCTCCGAGCCGCCCCGGTTTGCCGACGGTGTTGAGGACCTCGCGCAGCAGCTGCCCGTCGTCCATCTCGCCCGCCGCAGCCCCCGTGCGGGTGACGACCTCACGACGGAACGCCTCGATCTCGTCGGCCGCCGCGTCGCGGAACTCCTTGCTCACGGCCTCGCCCGACTCAAGCTCCGCGGAGTCGACGAGGATCGTGCGCGGGTGGGGTAGCCGGTTGCCGTCGGTGTAGTTCGAGAGCAAGGAGAGCTGCCCGGAGATGCGGCGCGTGACAGTCTCGCCGTCCGCGTCAAGCACCTGCTCGTAGCCGGCGATCTGGTCGTACACCCACTTGGAAACCGTGGTGTTGGGGCACACCACGATGAAGACGGGCGGGGTGTCCGCCTCGCCGCTCGCTTGCCACCGCTCGAAGGCGCGCTCGTACGAGGAGTACAGGCTCTGCATGGCGCCTGCGAGCATCGCCGGCAGCGGACGGGACGTGTCGAAGTCCTTACCGACACGCTTCGGCAGGTCGTCCTTCACGTGTTCCCACAGGTGCAGGAACGACGGGTCGTCTCCCGAGGCGTCGTCGTCCACCGGCAGCCGGGGGATCTTGACGAGGCCCGACTCGATTGCGTCGATGAGCGAGAAGTCCGACACCACCCACGGGAAGATGTACCCAGGCGGGTAGCCCGAGCCGTTGAGGAAGTACGGCGTCGCCGACAGGTCGAAGACCGTCTTGATGCCCACGGCCGCGTGGATGCGCTGCAGGCCTGTGAACCAGACGCCGGCCTCGAGGTTGGCCTCTTTGAGCTCCTTGCGCTCCGCAGCCTCGAGCTGCTTGACCTCCGCCTCCGCGTCCCGCGGTGCGTAGCAGTGATGCGCCTCGTCGTTGATCACCATAATCTGGCCCGTCGCCTGCCGGCCGCGAGTACCCCCCAGGTCACGCAGAACCCGCGCGACCATCTGGGCGTCGGTCTCGATGAAGGGGTCGACGCCCGTGCGGGCTGTGAGCAGCTTCTTCGTCGTCGCTGAGACGCCCTGCCCGTCGTGCCGGGTGCGACGCATGAACGCGTGGTAGTTCGTCACCGCGACGCGTGCCTGCATGAGCTGGGGCCACAGGTCTGCTGGGACGAGGTCCCGCTCGCGGTAGTAGTTGCCGGCGTCGGACGGGAACAGCACGCGCAGGCGGTCCTTGATCGTGATGCCCGGTGTCACGAGCAGGAACCGGTTGGTGAAGCGCGGGTCCTTGGCTCGCGCTGCCTTGTTCAGCGTCTGCCAGGTGATCAGCATCGCCATGACGACGGTCTTGCCGGTTCCCGTCGCCATCTTGAGCGCCGTACGTGGCAGACCCGCGTTGTACTCGGCGTTGTGCTCGTCGAGAGCGTCCTGGATCCAGCCCGACTGCGCGACGCGCGCCGTACGGCCGGCCTCAGACGCTTTGAGCCGGCCCGCTACCTCGCCGAGGTAGATCGCCGTCTCGACGGCCTCCCGCTGGGCGAAGAAGACCCTGTTCTCCCGCGCGGGGTCCGACCAGTGGCGCAGGAGGCGCAGGGTCGTCGCGGTGACCCCGGGGTAACCCGTCGAGCGCCACGCATCGACATCGGTGCGCAGGCGGTTGATCGTGTCGTTGACGTCCTTGCGCTCATGCGTGCGGGTGACGTCGAGCTCCTCCTGGATGCCCAGCGTCGGCTGCGACGCCTTGGCACCGCGACCCTTCCGCTGGCGCGGCACTGGGATCCACGACTCGCTCGGCCGTCGTCGCGTGGCGATGTCGGACGTGAGCTGGCCGTGCTCGTCGAGCATCCAGTGCCTGGTCGGGGCGTCGAACGGACCGTTGAGGACAGGGTTGTCGATCACCGTCTCTGGCACGGCTTCATCCTGCCGCACGGCTCGAGCAGGCCACGGGATAGGAGTGGGCGATTCTCGGCGAGTGGCACCGGTGTGCTGCCCTGCTCCGGCGCGCAGGCGGCCGTCGCCTCTGATCTTCTCTCGACGGTTCAGACCGGGGCGTGTCGTCCACGAGATCGAGGCGCTGCGCGGTAGCGTGCAAGCACGGCCCCGTACCGCGGTGCGGCGCGTCGAGTCACTTCTTAGGCGTTCTGCCTGTGGCGCGGTGTTATAACTGAATTGTTCCACCTCCTGACGGTCTGACCAGCCGTGCGATCCCTGACCAGGGCATGAGCAGTACTTCGCACGCAGGCCAGGCATATCGCAGGAGGTGGGTGACATGAACGATCCAGATCTCACAGTCCACGTAGCACCGGCCCGATCCGGCCGGCCCCCGTCGCGCTCCCGTGACCTGAAGCCCCACGAGCTCGTCCGGGTGGAGATCCGCATGCCCGCCGCCGTGGCCGGGCCCCTATTTGCGCGCGCATGCGCCGCGAGGCGTCCCGTGAGCGCCGTCGCCTCAGACCTCCTGGCTTCCGCCCTCGCCGACGACGCCAGGGGCGGCATGGCCTGAGCTGCTCGGCGCAGGGCGCCGATCCTCTGACACGCGAAAGGCCGGGAGTGGGATCCCGGCCCGATCGCCTTCACAGCGGTTGCAGCCGCTGATCGAAAGACCGTCACTCGACATGAGGAGCTTTCGTGCGCCCATCTTCAGATTCCAGAACTACTCCCGTCAACCGACACGCCGCCAGCCCGCTCACCCCCGCGCAGGCCGTGGCCGGCTACGCCCCCAAAGCGCTACGCCCCGAGGACTGGGCACCGGTCGCCGCGTTCGCGCGCGCCGTGGCCGTCGAGGTGCACCCAATCGATGACCGCCGAGCCGTCGAGACGATGCGGACGCTGTCGCAGTTCCTCGTGTGGGCACACCGCGAAGGGCTCCCGCTGGACCGCGAGCAGATCTTCACGCCGGACGTGGTCAGCCGGTACATCCAGGTCGGCTGCACCCACCTCGCCGAACCCTCACGGGCCACCCGCCGCTCGGACCTGCGCCGCTTCGGCGCAGCCGTGACGACGAAGGCGCCATGGGAACCGCCCGAGGAGCGGCTGCGCGCCAACCAGCGAATCGTCCCCTACACCGCAGACGAGGTAGCCCGACTCCTGGAGGTCGCCACCCAGCAGCGCACGCCCTTGCAGCAGCGCCGGATGCAGTCGTTCCTGGCGATGGGTCTGGGCGCCGGGCTCTACCCGCGCGAGATCTGGCACGTCACGACCGACAACCTGGTCGGGCGCCACGGCCACCTCTGCCTGGCCGTACCGGGCAAGTTGGCCCGCACCATCCCGATCAGCCCGCCGCACGACGGCACGCTGCAACTCATCAGGGAGGAGGACCCGGGCTCGTTGCTGCTGGGCTTCTTCGCCGCGAACTGGGACCGCTCGCGCCTGTCCCGGCTGATGCAGGGGATCGAACTCCCACCAGACTGCCCGCCGCTGCGGCTGAGCCGCCTGCGCGTCACCTGGCTCAAGGAGCACCTCGAGCACGGCGTGCACCTCGGCGCACTCGCCCAGCTCGCCGGCGTCACCTCGTCGAAGACCTTCGGCTACGTGATGCCGTTCATGACCCCGCTGCCCGAGCACGAGGTGTTCGCCTCGATGGTGCGGCGATGAAGGCCCGCCGCGCCGGACAGTCCTGGCCGATGACGTCGTCCACCGGCATCAGCCGCATCATCTACAAGCCGCCGCCGCTGACCTCCGCGCAGAAGGTCCGGCGCGCTCGAGCCTGGGCCGAGAGCGACGTCGTCTCCCGGCTCGTCACGGCTCGGATGCACAATGTCGGCCGCCACCGCGCCTACCCGCTGGACGCCATCGCCGCGGGGATGTTCTTGCATGCTCTGAGTAGCCCGACGGCGTTCACCCTCGCGGGGGTCACCCGCACCCTGCTGTCAGCGTCGCCCAGCGACAGGTTCGCGCTGGGCTTCCCGCCAAAGACCGTGATCCGGTACCGGCCCGTCCTGTCCGGGTTCCACGCCCTGGAGGACGCCTTGGGCGTGGGCTTCTTCGTCCCCCACGACCACGAGCTGACCGCGGACCCGGAGACCGGCGAGGTCGACGAGTGCCCCGAGGGCTGCCCCTTCGCGCCGGCGAGCCTCGACGAGGTCGCCACCGGGCTGGTCCAGGCCAGCATCCCGTCCACGTGGACGCCGCCGAGCGTCGTGGCGATCGACGGGACCGACGTCGAGTCCGCCTACAGGGCCCGCACCACGAACACCGGAACGGACGCGGACGATCGGCCGGCCGCTGACCCCGATGCACGGTGGGCCAAGCGCACCGGGACCGACCGCCGGCCCAGCGAGCTGTACTTCGGCTACGAGGCGCACATCGCGACCTACGCACCCGAGCCCGCAGGTGAACCGCTGCCCCAGTTGGCCGCCGGCCTGGCCATGCGTCCCGGCGTCCGGGACAGGGCCGGCGCTGCACTCGGGATCCTGGACGCCTTGCGGCACGTCAAGGAGGTCCTCCTCGACCGCGGCTACACCACCTCCCGCGCGGAGAACCTCGCCCGACCGCTACGTGAGCGCGGGATTGCGGTGACGATGGACCTGCACTCCACGCAGCGCGGCGTGCGACCCGGGCCGATCGCCGGGTCGTTGTGGATCGACGGCGCCCTGTACTCCGACGCGCTACCCGAACCGCTGCGGCAGCTCGAGCCGCCCAAGATCGGCGACACCGCCACCCAGAAGGCCCGCGCCCGTGAGCTGTTCGACAAGCGCGAGGCCTACCGGTTCACCGCGCTGGCTCGTCATCGCGATGAGCGCGGTAGCCAGCGGTGGAAGGGACCTGCCCTCGCCGGGCACCTGCGCTGCCCCAACACCCCGGCGTCCATGCGGCTGGGACGCTACCTGCCGACAGCCCGGTGCCTGCGCGGCGGGAACTGCGCATGCGGCAACACCGTCACGGTTCGTGACACCGACCTCGAGCGCGACCGTCAGCCGCTGGCGTGGCAGTCGACCCGGTGGGCGTTGTCGTTCAACCGTCGCAGCCTGATCGAGGGCCTCAACGCTCAGCTGCGCTACCAGGTGCGCAACGTCAACCGCGGCTACTTCCGCGTACCCGGGCTCGTCGCCACCACCCTCCTGATGGCGGTGACGCTCGCCGCGCACAACATCGAGAGACTCCGCGGCTGGCACCTCGCCCGGCACCAGCCGGACCCGTGGCAGGTCGAGCTCGGTGAAGAACCGTCGACCGAACCGATGGACCGCCACACCTGGACGAAAGGCCGGCGCCGCCCGTACCGCGGATAGCCGCCTGAGCACCGACGTCTGACCGCCCGGTCGCCGACCGGGACGCACGACAGCTCTCCACGTCGGCGTCAGCCTGCCGCCGAACCGCCCCAACGCGCGGAATCTGGTCCCAGAAGCCCTGCCGAGCCCTCTCGGCAGGGCTTCTCGACGCCCGCGAGCGCCCCGAAGCCGCCCCCAGCACCCCCAGAACCACGAAACTCCCGGTCAGAGAACCCTGACCGGGAGTTTCGGTACCACCTGAGCAGTTCCATCGGGAACCACCCCACTGTGCGCGAGGCGGGATTTGAACCCGCACGCCCTTTCGGACACTGGCACCTGAAGCCAGCGCGTCTGCCGTTCCGCCACTCGCGCGCGCCGGAGAACGTTAGCACGGCGGAGCCCTCGGGACCGAACCGCCCGCCCAGCCCTGCGTCCGCCCGGTGCGGTCACGACCCGCCCTGCCCCTCGCCGCCGGGCTCACCGAGCCGCCCCCAGGCCCTGCGCACACGCGCCACGTGCACCGATCACTCCCATGGGCACCCGTCCATGCCGTCGCACGGATACCATCGACGCGGACCGCCGTCGCACCGCGTCGGACGAGCCGGACGAGCACGGGGGACGGGCCACCGGCCCGCTCATCGACGGGAGGAGGTGGACGTGGGATTCCTCGACAAGTTCGAGAACGGCGTGGAGCGCGTCGTCAACAACGCGTTCGCGCGCGCCTTCCGCAGCGAGGTCAAGCCCATCGAGCTGGCCGACGCCCTGCGCCGCGAGCTCGACGACCGCGCCGCCGTCGTGGGCCGCGACCGCACCGTCGTGCCCAACGAGTTCACGATCGAGCTGTCGACCCCGGACTACGACCAGGTCGAGGCGTGGGGCGCGGAGGCGCTCGCCGAGGAGCTCGCGGCCAACGTCACCGAGCACGCGTCGGGCCAGCACTACGCGTTCGTCGGCCCCGTGACCGTGTCCTTCTCCGAGAACACGGAGCAGGACGCCGGCCGGTTCGCCGTGCACAGCGCGACGGTGCGCGGCGCGGTCGCCCCGGCGACGAGCAACGCGGCGCCCAGCCCGCGGCACCCGCTCATCGACATCGACGGGCAGCGGTACATCCTCACCGGCCCGGTCACGGTCATCGGCCGCGGCTCGGAGGCCGACATCATCGTCGACGACCCCGGCGTCTCCCGCCGGCACCTGGAGATCCGCGTGACGCCCGACGGCGTCGTGGCCAGCGACATGGGGTCGACCAACGGGGTGTTCGTCGAGGGGCACCAGGTGCCCGCGGCGACGCTGCTCGACGGCAACACCCTGACCATCGGTCGCACCCGCATCCTGTTCTGGACCGGCGGCGACACGGACGGGGACGAGTGATGCCGCGGCATGAGTGAGCTCACCATCACCCTGCTGCGCCTGGGATACCTCGCGCTGCTGTGGTTCCTCGTCCTGTCGGCCATCACCGTGCTGCGCCGTGACCTGTACGGCACGCGGATCATCGACCGCCGCCGGCCCGGCGGCAAGGCCGCGCCCGCGGCCGAGGCCCCCGTGCCCGTCGGCGAGACGCCGCGCGCACCGCGTCGCCCGCGCGGCGCCGGCGGTCCGACGCGCCTCGTCGTGACCGAGGGACCGCTGCGCGGCACCACGCTGCCGCTGGGCTCGTCCGCCGTGCTCGTGGGCCGCGCGCCCAGCTGCACGCTCGTGCTCGACGACGACTACTCCTCGTCCCGGCACGCGCGGATCTTCCCGCAGGGCGAGCAGTGGTTCGTCGAGGACCTGGGCTCCACCAACGGCACGTTCGTCGGCGAGACGCGCGTCGAGCAGCCCACGCCCGTCCCCACCGGTACCGCGGTGCGGATCGGCCAGAGCCTGCTCGAGCTGCAGAGGTAGCGGAGTGACGGTCGCCCTCCGCTACGCCGCACGCTCCGACGTCGGCCTCGTCCGCTCGGACAACCAGGACTCGGCGTACGCCGGGCCGCACCTGCTCGTCGTCGCCGACGGCATGGGGGGGCACGCCGGTGGCGACGTCGCCTCGTCGGTCGCGGTCGCGGCGCTCGCGCCCCTCGACGGGGAGTCGCACGGCCCGGACGACGCGCTCGACGAGCTCGAGACGGCCCTGGACGACGCCCGCTCCGAGATCATCGCGCGCAGCGACGCCGAGCCCGAGCTCGCCGGCATGGGCACGACCGTCACGGCGATCCTGCGCACCGGCAACAAGCTGGCGATGGTGCACCTCGGTGACTCGCGCGGGTACCTGTTCCGCGAGGGCACCCTCACGCAGGTCACCACCGACCACACGTTCGTGCAGCACCTCGTCGACACGGGCCGCATCACGCCCGAGGAGGCCGAGCACCACCCGCAGCGGTCCGTCGTCATGCGGGTGCTCGGGGACTTCGACAGCGACGTGACCGCCGACCTGTCGGTCCGCGAGGCACGCCCCGGCGACCGGTGGCTGCTGTGCTCGGACGGCCTGTCCGGGTACGTCTCCGCGGAGACCATCGCGGAGACCCTCGCCGAGCTCGAGGACATCGACGCGTGCGCGGACCGGCTGGTGCAGCTCGCGCTGCGGGCCGGCGGGCCGGACAACGTCACCGTCGTCCTCGCCGACGTCGTCGAGCTCGACGACCTCCCCGACGGCAAGATGCCGTCCACCGCCAGCTCCGTCGTCGGTGCCGCCGCGGTCAGCCGCAACCGCCCCTCGGCGGCGGCTGACGGGCCTGCGGCCCGAGCCGCGTGGCTCTCGCGCCAGGCCCGGGCCGGCGGCGCACCCGCCGACGCCGACGCCGACCCGCCGGCCGGCGAGGACGACACCCCCGACGAGCCGGCCGACGGCGACGCCCCCGGCCGTGAGGACGAGCCGCTCGAGCCCTCCCCGCGGCGCCGCGGCCTGGTGCTGACGTGGCTGGCCGTGGGGATCGCGCTGGTCGCCGCCGTCACCGGCGGGTACCTGTGGACGCAGACCCAGTACTACGTCGGCGCCCCCGACGGCACCGTCGCGATCTACCGCGGCATCCCCCAGACGCTCGGCCCGCTGGAGCTCGCGTCGCTCGTCGAGACCTCCGACGTCCAGGCCGAGGACCTGCCCGGCTACCTGCGCGAGCGCGTCCAGGGGGCCATCACCGCCGGGTCGCTGGACGAGGCACGGCGCCTGGTCGAGATGCTCGCCGACGGCGTCGTCGAGCCCTCCCCGACGCCCACGCCGCTGCCGACCCCGAGCCCCGCGCTGACGCCGGCACCGGACACGACCCTGCCCGAGCAGCCCGTCGAGCCCGTGATCCCGCCCCCGGCCGACCCCGTGCCGGAGGCCGGCGCGCCGACCCCCGGCCCCCCAGCGGTCACCACCGCGCTGTGATGGCCAGCGTCCAGCCCCACCGGGTCCGGCCCGGGCGCGGGACCGAGCTGCTGCTGCTCGTGCCCGCCCTCGGCATCGGCATCGCCGGGTACGTGCTCGCCGGCCTCGGCGTGACCGGCTCGGTGCCCCCGCACGTCATCGCGTACGCCGTCGGCACCACCGTCCTCGCGCTCGTCGTGCACGTGGTCCTGCGCCTGCGCGCGCCCTACGCGGACCCTGTGATCCTGCCCGTCGTCGTCGCGCTCAACGGCATCGGCCTGGCGATGATCTACCGCATCTCCATCGCGTACGCGGCGCGCGGCCGCGCCGACGCGGACATCGCCGACCGCCAGCTCGCGTGGACCGCGATCTCCGTCGCGCTGGCGATCGCCGTGCTGGTGCTGCTGCGCGACCACCGCACCCTGCGCCGCTACACGTACACCGCGATGGTCGCCGGTCTGGTGCTCGTCCTCCTGCCGCTCGTCCCCGGCCTCGGGCAGACCATCAACGGCGCCCGGATCTGGGTGCGCGTCGGGCCTGTCGGCATGCAGCCCGCCGAGTTCGCGAAGATCGCGCTGGCCGTCTTCTTCGCCGGCTACCTCGTGACGCACCGCGACACCCTCGCACTGGCCGGCAAGCGCGTGCTGGGCCTGCAGCTGCCCCGCGCGCGCGACCTCGGCCCGATCATCCTCGTGTGGGCGGCGTCCCTGGTGGTCCTCGTCCTGCAGCGCGACCTCGGCACGTCGCTGCTCTTCTTCGGGCTGTTCGTCGCCGTGCTGTACCTGGCGACCGAGCGGACGTCGTGGATCGTCATCGGCCTCGTGCTGTTCGTCGGTGGTGCGGCCGCCGCGGCGGCCACGTTCGGGCACGTCGGCGCACGCTTCGACGTGTGGCTGCACGCGCTGGACAGCGACATCTACAACCGGTCGCCCGGCGGGTCCGGGCAGCTCGTCGCCGGGCTGTTCGGGATGGCCAGCGGCGGCCTGTTCGGCACCGGGCTGGGCCAGGGCCGCCCGGACCTGGTTCCGTTCTCCTATTCCGACTTCATCGTCGCGGCGCTCGGCGAGGAGCTCGGCCTGACGGGGCTGCTGGCGATCCTGCTGCTCTACACGATCCTCGTGTCCCGGGGGCTGCGCACCGCGATCGGCGTCCGCGACGGGTTCGGCAAGCTCCTCGCCGGCGGCCTGTCGTTCGTCATGGCGTTCCAGCTGTTCGTCGTCGTCGGGGGCGTGACGCGCCTCATCCCGCTGACGGGCCTGACGACGCCGTTCCTCGCGTACGGCGGCTCGTCCCTGGTCGCCAACTGGGTCATCGCGGCGCTCCTGCTGCGCATCTCCGACGAGGCGCGCCGGCCCGTGCCCGCGGTGCGCGCGGTCGCGACACCCGACATCGGCATCCCGCTGTCCGCCCCCGGCCGCTCCCGGCCCGTCGGCGGCGGGCGCAGCACCGGCCGCACCGGGACACCCGCGGTCGGCACCCCGGTGGTGGTCGGCGAGGCGCCGGTCCGCACGTCGACCGCGACCCGGGCCGACGACGGCGACGGGCCCGCCCCCGACGACAGCCCCACCGCCCACCTGGGCACCGACGGCACCAGCACCACCGAGCCGGGCACGGACGAACGAGGAGGTCGGACGCGATGAACACCCCGCTGCGGCGCCTCGCGACGATCACGCTCGTCATGTTCGTGGCCCTCATGGGCTCGGCGACGTGGGTCCAGTTCTTCCAGGCCGAGTCGCTGAACACCGACCCGCGCAACGTGCGCACCCTGTACCGCGAGCACGGCAACGCGCGCGGGCCGATCGTCGTGGGCGGCGAGGCCGTCGCGTCCTCCGTGCCCGTCGACGACCCCTTCGGGTACCAGCGCACGTACGCGCACGGCGACCTGTACTCCGCCGTCACCGGCTTCTACTCGATCTCCAACGGACGCAGCCAGATCGAGGAGCACGAGAACGACCAGCTCACCGGCCGCTCCGACCAGCTGTTCTTCACCCGCATCCGTGACCTGCTGACGGGCAAGCGGCCCGAGGGTGCCGCCGTCGAGACGACGATCCTGCCCGCCGCGCAGCAGGCCGCACGCGACGGCCTGGGCGACCAGCACGGGGCCGTCGTCGCGCTCGAGCCCTCCACCGGCCGGATCCTCGCGCTGGTGTCCACCCCCGGGTTCGACCCCAACGTGCTGGCGGTGCACTCCACCAGCGAGGCGGCCGCGCAGTACCGGGCGCTCGCGCAGGCGGAGGGCAACCCCCTGCGCTCCAACGCCACCCAGGAGCGCTACGCGCCCGGGTCCACGTTCAAGCTCGTGACCGCCGCGGCCGCGCTGGAGTCCGGCGCCTACACGGCCGACACCCCGGTGCCGTCCCCGGTGCAGCTCGAGCTGCCCCAGACGTCGGCGACCATCGGCAACTTCGGCGGGGGCAGCTGCGGCGGCGACCAGGTGACCCTCGCGGACGCGCTGCGCACGTCCTGCAACACGGCGTTCGCCAGCCTGGGCATGACGCTCGGCGAGGACGCGCTGCGCGAGCAGTCGCAGCGCTTCGGGTTCCTCGACGCCGAGCAGCGCGTGCCCATGCCCGTCGTGGAGTCGGTGTTCCCCAGCGGGCTCGACCCGGCGGTGCTCGCGCAGTCCTCGATCGGGCAGCGCGACGTGCAGGCGTCGCCGCTGCAGATGGCGATGGTCGCCTCCGCGATCGCCAACGGCGGCCGGCTCATGACCCCCTACCTCGTCGACACCGTGCGCGCCGCGGACCTCACCGTCGTGTCGCGCACGGAGCCCCAGACGTACTCCGACGCCGTGTCGGCGGCCACGGCGAGCGCCCTCACGCAGATGATGGTGGGTGTGGTCGAGTCCGGCACCGGGCGCTCCGCCCGCATCGACGGCGTCCAGGTCGCGGGCAAGACGGGCACGGCGCAGACCGTCGAGGGACAGCCCCCGCACGCGTGGTTCACCGCCTTCGCGCCGGCCGAGGCCCCGCGGGTCGCGGTCGCCGTGATCGTCGAGAACGGCGGCAGCCTCGGCAACGAGGCGACCGGCGGCGCGGTCGCCGCGCCCATCGCCCGCGCCGTGATCCAGGCGGTGCTGGCCTCATGAGGACCGCACCGGGTGTCGCGCTGGGCGGTGGCCGCTACCGGCTGCTGCGCCGCATCGCCGTCGGCGGCATGGGCGAGGTGTGGGAGGCCAACGACGACGCCCTCGCACGTGCCGTGGCCGTGAAGGTCCTGCGCGACGAGTTCGCCGGCGACGTCGGGTTCCTCGAGCGGTTCCGCACCGAGGCGCGCAACTCCGCCGCGCTGCACCACCCGCACATCGCCGCGCTGTTCGACTACGGCGAGCAGGACGGCTCGGCGTACCTGGTCATGGAGCTCGTCGTCGGCGAGCCGCTGTCGGACCTGCTCGAGCGCGAGCCCGTCCTGCCGCCGCGCCGCCTGCTGCCGATGCTCGCCCAGACGGCCCGCGGCCTGCACGCCGCCCACCTGGCGGGCGTGGTGCACCGCGACGTCAAGCCGGGCAACATCCTGCTCGCACGGTCCGGCAAGGTGAAGATCACCGACTTCGGCGTCTCGCTGGCCGCCGACCAGAAGACGATGACCGCGACGGGCATGGTCATGGGCACCGCCCAGTACCTGTCGCCCGAGCAGGCCGTCGGGCGTCCCGCGACGCCGCTGTCCGACCTGTACTCGCTGGGCGTCGTGGCGTACGAGGGCCTGGCCGGCAAGCGGCCGTTCACCGGCCCCACCGCCGTCGACATCGCGGTCGCGCACGTCAACGACCCCGTCCCGCCGCTGCCCGCGTCGGTCGACAAGAAGCTCGCGGCACTCGTGCTGCGCCTGCTGTCCAAGGAGCCGACGGAGCGACCCTCCTCGGGTGAGGAGCTCGCCGACCTCCTCGACCGGCTCGTGCCCCAGACCCCCCCGTCGGGCGTCGCCGTGCTGGTCGGCAAGCCGTCCCGCGCCCGCGAGGACCGCCGCGCGGCCACGGGCCCCCGCACGGACCCCGACGCAGCCACGCACCGCGCCGACGCCGACGGCCCCGGGACGCCCCCGTCGTACCCGCCGTCGCGCCGCGAGCGCGCGGGCCGCACGGCCACGGACGACGGGTCGCGGCGCAGCCGCCACGGGTCGGACGCCTCGGCCGGCGTCGACGGGCTGCTCGCCACCGCGCTCGCCTGGGTGCGACGGCTGCGCCTGCCGCTGGTCGCGCTCGTGCTCGTGCTGGTCGCCCTGCTGGGTGCGGCCCTGGCCGACCGGCTCCTGGGCTCGGGTGCCGAGGACCTCCCCGTCCGCACGGTGGCCGCCGAGTACCCTCGTGGCGGCCCACCAGGTGGGATGATCGCCGCAGAACCGACCGGGAACGGCACGTCCGCCCCGGCAGACGGGGGACCGGCTCGCGCCGACGACCCCCGACCGACGGAAGTGAAGGACTCCTAGTGGTGGACGACGGATCCCGCATCCTCGCCGGCAGGTACGAGGTCGGCGAGCTCATCGGTCGCGGCGGCATGGCCGAGGTGCACATCGGGCACGACACGCGCCTGGGCCGCACGGTCGCCATCAAGATCCTGCGCTCCGACCTGGCGCGCGACCCCACCTTCCAGGCACGGTTCCGCCGTGAGGCGCAGTCGGCCGCCGCGTTGAACCACCCCGCGATCGTCGCCGTCTACGACACCGGCGAGGACGTCTTCACCGAGCCCACCGGCACCGTCGCGCACGTGCCGTTCATCGTCATGGAGTACGTCGAGGGCCACACGGTCCGGGACATCCTGCGCGACGGGCACGCCGTGCCGATCGACGAGGGCATCGAGATCACCGCGGGCGTGCTCTCCGCGCTGGAGTACTCGCACCACGCGGGCATCGTCCACCGCGACATCAAGCCCGCCAACGTCATGATCACGCCCACGGGCGCGGTCAAGGTCATGGACTTCGGCATCGCGCGCGCCGTCGCGGACTCCGCCGCGACGATGACGCAGACGCAGGCCGTCATCGGCACCGCGCAGTACCTGTCCCCCGAGCAGGCGCGCGGCGAGCAGGTGGACGCACGCTCCGACCTGTACTCCACGGGCTGCCTGCTGTTCGAGCTGCTCACGGGGCGTCCCCCGTTCGTCGGCGACTCCCCCGTCGCCGTCGCCTACCAGCACGTGCGGGAGATCCCGCCGGTGCCGAGCACGATCGCGTCCGACGTCCCGGAGGCGCTGGACCGCATCACGCTCAAGGCCCTGGCCAAGGAGCGCGACGCCCGCTACTCGTCGTCCGCGGAGTTCCGCGCGGACCTCGAGGCCGTGCTGCGCGGGGGCCACGTCAACGCGCCGGCCGTCGGCGCGGCGCTGGCCGCCGTGCCGGCCTCCGAGGCCACGCAGGTGATGGCCCCGCCCGTCGCCACGACGCAGGCCATGCCCCCGGCCACCGCGCCCTGGGGGGCGACGGGCCTGGCGACGACGACTCAGCAGCCGGAGGACGAGGACGAGAACAAGCGGCCCTGGCTGATCTGGGTGCTCGCCGCCGTCGCGATCCTCGCGGTCGGCGGGATCATCTGGGCCATCGTCGCGAACCAGGCGCCACCGCCCGAGACCACCGTCGAGGTCCCCGCGGTCGCCGGCCTGTCCCAGGAGGAGGCATTCGCGGCGATCCGCGAGGCGGACCTGCTCCCGAAGCCCGCGCAGGAGACCAGCGACCTCGAGGCGGGCCTCGCGACGCGCACCGACCCCGCCGAGGGCACGGTCGTCGACAAGGAGTCCGAGGTCCTCGTCTACATCTCGACGGGCCCGGCCGAGGTCACGGTGCCGGACGTCGCGGGCAGGACGGAGGCCGAGGCCGTCGACCTGCTGGAGGCCGCCGGCCTGGTCGTGTCGCCCACCCGGCAGCGCGAGGACAGCCCGACGGTGCCCAAGGACCGCGTCACCAAGACGGACCCGGCGGCGAACGCGCCCGTGCGGGCCGGTGCGACCGTCACGCTGTACGTGTCGTCCGGCAACGTGGTGGTCCCCAACGTCACCGGCAAGAACGTCGAGGTCGCGACCGAGGAGCTCGCCGCCCTGGGGCTGCGCGTGAACACCTCGGGCGTGGAGTCCACGGAGCCCGAGGGCAACGTCGTCTCGCAGGACCGCGCGGAGGGCGACATCGTGCCGCAGGGCACGACCGTGCGGCTCGGGATCGCCGAGGCGCCGAGCACCGCGGCCGTCCCGACGAACCTGCGGGGCATGACGTACGAGATGGCGGTGCAGGCCCTGACGGCTGCCGGCCTGACGAACGTGGCGCGCGAGGAGGTGCAGTCCGACGAGCCCGCGGGCACCGTCGTGTCGTCCGACCCCAGCGGCGGCACGCAGATCGCCAAGGAGCAGCGGGTCACGCTGCGGGTGTCCCGCGGACCCAGCGGGCCGGGCGGCGGCAACAACCCGACTGCCAGCCCGAGCCCCACGCAGGGCGGCGGGAACAACGGCGGCTGAGTCCGCAGCACGACGAGAACGCCCCCGGCCGCGTGGCCGGGGGCGTTCGTCGTCGCGGGGTTCGTCGTCGGGGGTGGTGGCGTGCGTCAGAGGCGCACGAGCGGGTGCAGACCCACGGACCGCTCGACGGCGTCGTCCGCGCCGCACACCTGCAGCCAGTTGGCCAGCAGGCGGTGACCACCCTCGGTGAGCACGGACTCGGGGTGGAACTGCACGCCGTGCAGCGGCAGCTCACGGTGCTGCAGGCCCATGACAATGCCGTGGGTGCGGGCGGTGACGACCAGCTCGTCGCTGAACGTGCCGTCGACGACCGCCAGCGAGTGGTACCGCGTCGCCGTGAAGGGGGTCGGCAGGCCGGTCAGCACGCCCTGCCCGTCGTGCTCGACGGGGCTCGTCTTGCCGTGCATGAGCTCCGGTGCGTGCGTGACGGTGCCACCGAACACCTCACCGAGGGCCTGGTGGCCCAGGCACACGCCCAGCATGGGCGTGCCGCTCGCGGCGCAGTCGCGGATCACCTGGATGCTCGCGCCCGCGTCGGCCGGCGTGCCGGGACCGGGGGACACGAGCACGCCGTCGTACCCGGCGCGCTCCTCGGCCGGCGGCACGGCGTCGTTGCGCACGACCTCCGTCGTCGCGCCCAGCTGGTCGAGGTAGCCGACGATCGTGTAGACGAACGAGTCGTAGTTGTCGACGACGAGGATCCGCGTCATCACTCACCCACCGTGGTCTCGTTGAAGGGCATGAACGGCGCGATCGCCGGGTACACCCACAGGAAGCACGCCGCGAGCACCGCGGCGGCGAGCACGGCCGAGAGGAGCACGCGCACGGGAGCCGGGCCCGGCAGGTGCCGCCACAACCATCCGTACATCATGAGCCTCCCGTCGTCGTCCGCCCAGCCGGGTCCCGCGTGCCGGTCAGCGGGGCCGTCATCCGAGCAGCTCCGCGGGCGTCCCGTCGGACACCGGGGCCCAGTAGTCGAGCACGCCGTGGACGATGTACCGCTCGCGCGCCGAGAACATCGGGTGGCACGTGGTCAGGGTGATGAACCGCTCGGTGGGCTCGACGCCGGGCTCGTTGGGCACGGGTGCGATCACGCGGACGTCGGCCGGCGTGACGACCTCCATCTCCGTGACCTTGTAGACGTACCAGGTGTCCGCCGTGCGCACGACCAGCGCATCGTCGACCTGGAGCTCCTCGATCCGGTTGAACGGCTTGCCGAACGTCACGCGGTGACCCGCCAGGGCGAAGTTGCCGACCCCGCCCGGCATCGCGGTGCCCTCGTAGTGGCCGATGCCCAGCACGTCGAGCACCGTCGGCCGGTCGGTCCCCTGGGAGATCGGGCGCTCCTGCTCGCCGACCCAGCGCGGCACCTGCAGCGTCGCGAACGACGTCGCGTGCGGGGGCTCGTCGATCACGGGGGGCTCGTCGCGGCGCGGCTCGGCGACGCCGTCGTCCTCCTCCGCGACGACCGGCGGCGCGAACCCCAGGTCGCGCACGATCTCCGCCTGCGCGGCGTTGCCCTCGACGTCCGTCCACCACAGCTGCCACACGAGGAACCCGAGCAGCAGCACGCCCACGGTGATGAGCAGCTCGCCGACGACCCCGACGATCCCGTAGGCGATGGACGAGGCGGTGGGCGTGCGCGCGGTGCGCGCGTGGGCGGGCGGGCGCACCGTGACCGGAGGGCTGCTCACAGGTCACCCCCCGAGCGCGGGTCGCGCGCGACGGCCGCCTGCGCGGGCTGCGACGGCAGCACCTCGACGTCGTCGGGCACCCGGGCCCACGTCAGCTCCGTGGCCCCGGAGTAGGCAGGCAGCTCGACGCTCGCCCGGTTCTCGACGTTCCAGCCCAGCCCCAGCTCGCCGGCGTCGCGGACGTAGTTGCGCACGGCCGTGTCCTCGTCCAGGGCGGCGCGCAGCCGCTCCGGATCGCCGATGACGGTGATGACGAACGGGGGCGAGTACATGCGTCCGTGCAGGCGCAGGACGTTGCCCTGGCACTGCACGCCCGTCGTGGACACCACGCGCTGGTCCATGAGCCCCATCGCCTCCGCCCCGCCCGCCCAGAGCGCGTTCATCACCGACTGGATGTCCTGCTGGTGCACCACCAGGAGGTCGGGGTTGAGCTCCTCACGCCGGGCGTCGACCGGGGCGTCGTCGAGGGTGACGGTCAGCCCACGCCCGGTGACGGGGGTCGAGCCGCCCGCGACGAGGTCGCCCGCGCCCACCGTCAGCGTGGGACGGCCGGCGAGCGCGTTCTGCTCGGCCGTGAGCCCCTCGACCTCCGCGCGCAGCGCGTCGACCTCGGTGGACAGCCGCTCGACGTTGGCCGCCTGCTTCTGCGTGAGCTCACGCAGGTTCTGCGGGTGGCGGACCTCGTCGGTCCCGGAGCTGCGGGCGTTGACCGTGAACAGCAGGCCGGACATCCCGAGCACCAGGCCCACGGACACGGCGCCGCGACCCAGCCCTCGACGGCGCGGGCGCGGGGCGCGGGCATCGGCGGTCGGGGTCATCACCGCCTCCTTCCGCTGGGCCCCCGCACGGGGACCGGGACGACAGCACTACGCTAGGTCACGTTCGGCGGCCCGCCGACACCGGTCCGCAGGTCGACGACACCAGGGAACCCGGACGGCCCACCGTACCGACGGTCCGGTGACGTCGACACCCCGCCTGCTCACCGCACCGTCGCAGACAGGAGCCACGCCCGTGCCCGAGTCGAAGTCGCGCAAGAAGGCGACGTACACCCCGCCGCCCTCGAAGGCGTCCGCGCCCAAGCCGCTGCCGCGCTGGTTCCTGCCCCTGTCGCTGGGCCTGATGATCTTCGGCCTCGTGTGGCTGGTCGTCACGTACCTGTCGCCGGGCGCCGCGTACCCGGTCCCCGGCATCGGCCAGTGGAACCTGGCCGTGGGGTTCGCGATCATCATCGCGGGCTTCAGCATGCTCACCCGCTGGCGCTGACCTCGCGGTCCGCGGTGGCGCCGTGCCGAGGCTGTGGGTCCGCGTACCCACAGCCTCGTCCACATCCCGCGCCGCTCGTCGTCCACAGGCGGTGCACACACCTGTGGAGAACTACACCGGTGTAGTTCGCACCGGCGGCATCGTGCCGGTCGGGGTCACGCCAGCCCGTACGACGCGTACATCGCCCACGTCGTCCCCAGCAGGACGACGAGCAGGGCCACGGGCGCGGCCCACCCGACGACCGCGCGGTGCTCCCGCGGCGCGTACGCGTAGGCGGCGCCGAGCAGCGCGCCGGTGACCAGGCCGCCGAGGTGCGCCTGCCAGGCGATCCCCGGCAGCACGAACCCGAGGACGCCGTTGAGCACGAGGATCCCGATGATGGGGCCGGCGTCGCGCCCGGTGCGCCGCAGCACGACCAGCACGGCGCCGAACATGCCGAACACGGCGCCGGACGCCCCGACCATGGCCGTCCCCCACGTCCCCGTCACCGGGGCCAGGAGCACGGCGCCGACCGAGCCACCCAGGGCGCTGACCAGGTACAGCGTGGCGAACCTGGCCCGTCCCAGCGTCGACTCCAGGTAGGGGCCGATCATCCACAGGGCGATCATGTTGAACAGGATGTGGAAGACCTGCCCGGGCGAGTGCAGGAAGGCGGCGGTGAGGAACCGCCACGGCTCGAGGGCGCCCCAGGCCGGGACGAACCACCACTGCGGCGTCCACGCCGGCACGGCGAGCTGCAGCACGTACGAGACGACGCACAGCCCGATCAGCGTCAGCGTGACGACCGGTCGGCCGCCGCGCACCCGGCCACCGAAGAGCGTGCGCCCCTCGCGCGAGGTCCGGGCGGCCTGCGCGACGCAGTCCACGCAGTGCACACCGACGGGGGCGGTTCGCTGGCAGTCGTGGCACGTGGGTCGCGCGCACCGCTGGCAGCGGACGTAGGCCTCGCGGTCGGGGTGACGCGGGCACACGGGCGGTGGCCCGGTGCCGTCACCGGGCACGGCGGGCGGCCCCGCGAGGGGGCCGCCCGGCACGCCAGGGGTGCTGATCTCAGTCCTCCACCGTGATCGAGGTGATCGTGACGTCCTGCACCGGGCGGTCGCCCGGGCGCGTGGGCGTCGCGGCGATCGCGTCGACGACCGCGCGGCTCGCGTCGTCCGCGACCTTGCCGAAGATCGTGTGCTTGCCGTTGAGCCACGTGGTGGCCGCCACCGAGATGAAGAACTGCGAGCCGTTGGTGCCGCCGACCTTGCCGGTCACCGGGTTGAGCTGCTTGCCGGCGTTGGCCATGGCGAGCAGGTAGGGCTCCGAGAAGGTCAGCTCGGGGTGGATCTCGTCGTCGAACTGGTAGCCCGGGCCGCCGCGCCCGTTCCCGAGCGGGTCGCCGCCCTGGATCATGAAGTCGGGGATGACGCGGTGGAAGACGACGCCGGCGTACAGCGGGTCCGTGCGGGGTGCGCCCGTGGACGGGTCGACCCACTCCTTGGAGCCGGTGGCCAGACCGACGAAGTTCTCGACGGTGCGCGGCGCGTGGTTCTCGTAGAGCTCGACCCGGATGTCACCGGCGGACGTGTGGATGGTCGCGAACATGGGTCCAGTCTGGCACCCGACGCCGACCCCGCGCCCTGGCGGGCGGCGGACTCGCCGCGGGCGAACCACCGGCGCGCGCCGAGCGGGACGACGGGGACAGTGGCAGAGTGGGAGGTCACAGCGTCGAACCGATCAAGCCGAGACCAGCCAACACAGCGCGGGAGTGGCACATGACCCATCGTCCGAAGATCGACGTGGACACCGAACGCCTCAAGGGGCAGGCAGCCGACCTCGGCGCCTCGTTCGCCGACGGCGCCAAGGACGCGGCCGCGCGGGCCGGCGACGCCGCCGGGCACGCCAAGGAGTGGACGACGCCCAAGGTCGAGGCGTTCGTCGCCTGGCTGCTGCCGCGCGTCGACCACCTCTACAAGGAGAGCGTGAAGTCCGCGGCGCCCCAGGTCGAGAAGGCCGCGAAGAAGGCCACCCCGGCCATCGACAACGCCCACGACAAGCTCGTGGACGAGCTGATCCCCAAGCTGGTGGCCGCTCTCAACGACGCTGCCGTCAAGGCCGGCGCCCAGGTGGAGCACGCCGCGGACGCGGCGGCGGTGCACGCCGGCAAGCACTCCAAGAAGCTGGCCAAGGCCGCGAAGAAGGCCGCCAAGCAGGCCGCCAAGGCCGAGCGCAAGCACTCGGGCGCCAAGGTGTTCTGGGTCGTCGCGGGTCTCGCCGGAGCGGGCGCCGCCGCGTTCGCCTGGATGCGCTCGCGCTCGACGACCGACCCGTGGGCCGAGCCCTGGGAGCCGGCCGACTCCCTGGGTGGCGAGTCCCTCAAGGCGCGCGCCCAGACGGCCGTCGGCGACGCGGCGGACGCCGTGGGCGAGGCCGCCGGCACGGCCGTCGCCAAGGGCCGCGAGGCAGCCGACAAGGCGGCCGAGGCGGTGGCCCACGCGAGCGAGGAGATCGGCGACAAGGCCAAGGAGGCCAAGGAGGTCGCGCAGGAGACCGCGCGCAAGGCCACCCGCCGCTCCACCCCGAAGACGCCCGACACGACGCCGGACGCCGGCGAGACGCCCGCGTCCTGACGCACCGCGCCGCACGGCGCACCGCACCACCGGCCTCGGCCCGTCCTCGACGGTCCGGGGCCGGCGTGCGTGATGGCTAAATGTTTCAGGCGTTGACCGCCGCCGCCCCGCCTCAGCACCATCAGCGCGGGCCCCCACCTGGTGCGACGTCGGCGTCGTCCCGCGTGCCGCGCCCGTGGGAGCGCTCCACCAGCGCTCGTTCCCCGTCTGAAGGGACGTGCCATGCCCCGCACCTCCACCCGCCGCTCGCGAGGACGCGCGCTGTGGGCCGGCGCCGCCGCCGTCGCGGTCGTCGCCGGAGCCGTCACGCTGCCGGCCCAGGCCGCGCAGGCCGCGCCCGCGTACAACTACGCCGAGGCGCTGCAGAAGTCGATGTTCTTCTACCAGGCGCAGCGCTCGGGCGACCTGCCGGCGAACTACCCCGTCTCGTGGCGCGGCGACTCCGCGCTCGACGACGGCAAGGACGTCGGCAAGGACCTCACCGGCGGCTGGTACGACGCCGGCGACCACGTGAAGTTCGGCCTGCCGATGGCCTTCACCGCGACGATGCTCGCGTGGGGCGCCCTCGAGAGCCCTGCGGGCTACACCCAGGCCGGCCAGACCGACGAGCTGCGCGACAACCTGCGCACCGTCAACGACTACTTCATCAAGGCGCACACCGCGCCCAACGAGCTCTACGTGCAGGTCGGCAAGGGCGACGACGACCACAAGTGGTGGGGCCCCGCCGAGGTCATGACCATGGCGCGCCCCGCCTACAAGATCACCGCCGCGTGCCCGGGGTCCGACGCCGCCGCCGAGACCGCCGCGTCGATGGCCTCCGCGTCGCTCGTCTTCCGGCAGGCCGACCCCGCCTACTCCGCGACCCTGCTGACCCACGCCAAGCAGCTCTACACGTTCGCCGACACCTACCGGGGCAAGTACTCCGACTGCGTCACCGACGCCCAGTCGTTCTACCGGTCGTGGTCCGGCTACCAGGACGAGCTGGTCTGGGGCGCGTACTGGCTGTACAAGGCCACGGGTGACGCGACGTACCTGGCCAAGGCCGAGGCGGAGTACGACAAGCTCAGCAACGAGAACCAGACGTCGACGAAGTCGTACAAGTGGACCGTGGCCTGGGACGACAAGTCCTACGCCGCGTACGCGCTGCTGGCGATGGAGACGGGCAAGCAGAAGTACGTGGACGACACGAACCGCTGGCTCGACTACTGGACCGTCGGGGTCAACGGCCAGCGCGTGACCTACTCCCCCGGCGGCATGGCCGTCCTGGACTCCTGGGGCGCGCTGCGGTACGCCGCCAACACCTCGTTCGTCGCGCTCGTCTACGCGGACTGGCTGACCGACGCGACCCGCAAGGCCCGCTACCACGACTTCGGTGTGCGGCAGATCAACTACGCGCTGGGTGACAACCCCCGCAAGTCGTCGTACGTCGTCGGCTTCGGGGCCAACCCGCCGAAGAACCCGCACCACCGCACGGCCCACGGCTCCTGGCTCGACTCCCTGAAGGACCCGGTCGAGACACGGCACGTGCTGTACGGCGCGCTCGTCGGCGGTCCGGGCTCGGCCAACGACGCGTACGTCGACGACCGCGGCGACTACGTGGCCAACGAGGTCGCCACGGACTACAACGCCGGGTTCACCAGCGCCCTGGCCTACCTCACGGCCGAGTACGGCGGCACGCCGCTGGCGTCCTTCCCGCAGCCGGAGACGCCCGACCAGGACGAGTTCTTCGTCGAGGCGAAGCTCAACCAGCCGCAGTCCGGCGCCTTCACCGAGGTCAAGGCCATCATCCGGAACCGCTCGGCCTTCCCCGCCCGCTCCCTGACCAACGCGTCGATCCGCTACTGGTTCACGCTCGACGAGGGCGTGCCGGCCTCGAGCCTGTCCGTCTCGACGAACTACAGCGAGTGCGGCAGCCAGCCCGCCGCCGTCAAGCAGGCGTCCGGGTCGCTCTACTACGCCGAGATCGGCTGCGCGGGGCAGAACATCCACCCCGGCGGACAGTCGCAGCACCGGCGCGAGATCCAGTTCCGCGTCCAGGGGACCCTGCAGTGGAACGCGACCAACGACCCGTCGTTCGTCGGGCTGCCGGCGACGGGCGACCCGGTCAAGACCCGGGGCATCACGCTGCACGAGGGCGCCACGCTGCTGTGGGGCACGGTGCCCGACGGGTCGGTGGAGCCGACGCCGACTCCGACGCCGACACCGACGCCGACGGTGACGCCGACACCCACACCGACGGTGACACCCACACCGACACCCACGCCCACGGTGACACCCACGCCGACGCCGACGGTCACACCGACACCCACACCCACGCCGACCTCCGGCCCGGCCACGTGCGCCGTCACGTACACCGCCAGCAGCTGGAACACCGGCTTCACGGCGTCCGTGCGGCTGCGGAACACGGGCACGGCACCGCTGACGTGGTCCCTGGCGTTCGACCTCACGGCCGGGCAGCAGGTCCAGCAGGGCTGGAGCGCGACGTGGTCCCAGACGGGCACCCGGGTCACCGCGACCGGTGCCGCCTGGAACGCCACGCTGGCGCCCGGCGCGTCGGTCGACCTGGGCTTCAACGGGTCGCACACCGGCCAGAACCCCGCACCGACGTCGTTCACGGTGAACGGCGCCACCTGCGCGGCGGGGTGACAGACGGGTCCCGGTCCGGCTCGATCCCCGAGGTCGCCGGACCGGGACCGATTCACGACCCGGGCGGGCGGCCCGATTCCGTCCGCCCGGGCCCGGTGTCCGGCGCGGGGGCGGTCGGACGCCGCGCGAGGGCGTCGCGTGTTGCGCGCGGCGCCCTCGTGGTCCGTCGGTTGACGCGTCGACGCCGGACCGGGACGCTGCGGGGGTGAGTGACACGACCTCCGCCCCGCCGTCCGCCACGGACCTCACCGACGTCGACATCTGGCCGCTGACCGGCCTGCGGGTCGTCAGCGGGGACCTCGAGCTGCGCGCACCGGACGACCGGATGCTGCTCGACCTGGCACGGCTCGCGGCCCAGGGCGTCCACCGTCCGGACGCCATGCCGTTCCTCGTACCGTGGACGCGTGGCACGCCGACGCAGGTGGCGCGCAGCGTCATGACCTACCAGTGGGGCCTGCGGCAGCGGATGTCCCCCACCGACTGGGCGTTCGAGCTCGCGGTGGTGCGCGACGGCCGTCCGCTGGGCACGCAGGGCGTCTACGGCAAGGACTACCTGGTCACGCGGACGGCCGAGACCGGCTCGTGGCTGGGGCTGGCGCACCAGCACGGCGGCGTGGGCACGCGCATGCGGCTGCTGATCCTGCACCTGCTCTTCGAGGGGTTCGACGCGCTGCACGCCACCAGCTCGGCGTTCGTCGACAACCCCGGCTCGTCGGGCGTCAGCCGCAAGATCGGCTACCGGCCCAACGGCATCCTGCACCAGGCGCGCGAGGGCGGGCCCGTCGACAGCCAGCTGTTCGTCCTCGACCGCGCGGACTGGGACGCGCGGCCCGACGCGCTGCGGCTCGACGTCCGGATCGAGGGCCTCGCGCCGGTGCGGGAGCAGCTCGGCATGGTGTGACGCGGTGGGACGCGCCATGGGACGCGCCGTGTGACGCGCGTCCCATCCGCCGGAGGTCCTGTCCGTGCCGGTACGTCCGGGAGTAGCGTCCCGTCATGCTGCTCGCCGACCTGCAGGCCCGGGTGCGTATCGCGCTCACCACGACGCTCGTCGACGAGTGGACGCTGTTCGCGCCCTCCGCCGGCACGAGCCGCCCCTCCGCACGCACCATCTCGTTCCACCTCGGCTGGGCCCTGCGGGGCTCGATCGAGAAGACGTGGGACGTCGACGCGGACTACGACCGCTCGGGCATGGTCCTGGAGTCGTCGGTGCGGCTCGACGGCGCCACGCACCGACCGCCGCACCTCATCGTCCACCAGCGCGGCCGGCTGGGGCCCGAGCACAACCTGCTGCTGGTGGAGCTGACGGCCGACGCGACCGCGGCGGCGCCCGGCGCGGCCGACCTCGCCGTGGCCCGCGCCATCCAGCAGCGGTTCGGGTACCGCTACGCCGTGCTGCTCGACCTGCGGCTCGCCGACGACGCGACGACCGCGGACGTGCTCCCCCACTGGCAGTGGGCGACGCTCGAGGACGGTGCCGTCACCGACGAGCCCGTCCCGGTGTACACCGACGAGGTCCTGGCGAGCGTCGTCGCGCGGGCCCGCCGGGGAGCGGCCCGCTGAGGGACGCCCCGCGTGCGGCCCGGGGACGACGAAGGCCGCACAGCGAGTCGCTGCGCGGCCTTCGGGTGCTCGTGGTTCAGAGCGGACGGATGTCCGACGCCTGCAGACCCTTGGGGCCCTGCGTGACCTCGAACTCGACCTGCTGGTTCTCCTCGAGCGTGCGGAAGCCGCCCGTCGAGACGATCGCGCTGAAGTGCGCGAAGACGTCGGCGGAGCCGTCCGAGGGGGCGATGAAGCCGAAGCCCTTCTCAGCGTTGAACCACTTCACGGTGCCGGTGGCCATGATGTCTTCTCTCGTTGTGTCTGCCGGCGCGCTGGTGCGGCGCCGGTTGCCGCGCCCCGAAGGGCGCAGACGATGGAGGGTCGACGAGCGACGCGCTCGGGGAGAGCTCGTGCGGGCCGGTGCCAGGAGGCACGTCGCACGGTCGAACGTCGGGGCCACGCCCACGGGCCGCGTCCAGCGGTCGTGAGCGTGGAAGCCGTCGGGGTGGCGGGCGATCAGACCGGCGTACTCACCGCTGACGGTGCCGACCCAGAGGTCGTCGTCAGCGGCGCGCCAGACTGCGGCCGGACCGGAGGTCACCTTCGCCGCCGTGGCGGTCGAGGGACTCTCGAAGATGGTGTGTGTGATGTTCTCTGCTTCCGCTCCGCACCCGGTGGGGCGGAGATCCTGGCCGGCGGTGGTGCTGCCGGGTGCGCATGGTCCTCGCTTCGATGCGGAGGGCCCGAAGTGCGCCGCGGACGTGTTCGCGCGGCATGACGCATCAACGACTGTACACGACGGCTCGTCGTCGCACCCCCGGCGGCCCTGGCGCCCCGGGGTCCCGGGGCGCCAGGGGCGTGTGTGCGCAGGTCAGCGGGTGGTCAGCCCTTCACGCAGACGATCGTGCGCAGCCGCGCGACCACCTCGACCAGGTCCTCCTGGGCGGCGATGACCTGGTCGAGGTCCTTGTACGCCCCGGGGATCTCGTCGAGGACGCCGGCGTCCTTGCGGCACTCGACGCCGGCGGTCTGGGCCGCGAGATCCTCCAGCGTGAACGCCCGCTTGGCCGCGTTGCGCGACATGCGCCGCCCCGCGCCGTGCGACGCCGACCAGTACGACGCCGGGTTGCCCAACCCACGGACGATGTACGAGCCGGTGCCCATCGACCCCGGGATCAGGCCCACGTCGCCCGCGCCGGCACGGATCGCGCCCTTGCGGGTCACGACGAGGTCCGCGCCGTCGATGCGCTCGGTCGCGACGTAGTTGTGGTGGACGTTCGCCACCTCCTCGAAGGTCACGTCACGGTCGGCGAACGTCGCCCGCACGGCGTTGACGAACAGCGTCATCATCACCGCGCGCGACCGTGCCGCGTACTCCTGGGCCCACCACAGGTCGTGCAGGTAGGCGTCCATCTGCGGCGTCCCGGCCAGCAGCACGGCGAGGTCGCGGTCGACCAGCCCCTGGTTGTGGGGCAGGTCCTTCGCGACCGCGACGTGCACGTCCGCGAGCGTCTTGCCGATGTTCCGCGAGCCCGAGTGCAGCTGGAGCCACACCGTGCCGTCGTCGTCGAGGCAGACCTCGAGGAAGTGGTTGCCCCCGCCGAGGGAGCCCAGCTGACGCCGCGCGCGACCCTCCAGGTCCCGGACCCGCGGCGTCAGCGCGTCGAAGCGCGCCCAGAACCCGTCCGCTCCCCGCAGCGCCTCGGCCGTGCGGGCACGTGCACCGATCGGGCGCAGCCGGCGCAGGTCCACCGGCTCGTCGTGCGCACGGAAGCCCACCGGCACACGGGACTCCACCGCCGTCCGCAGCGCGTGCAGGTCGTCGGGGAGGTCGTCGGCCGTGAGCGAGGTGCGCACGCCGATCATCCCGCAGCCGATGTCGACGCCGACGGCGTTAGGGGAGACCGCGTCGCGCATGGCGATGACGGAACCCACCGTCGCGCCCTTGCCGAGGTGCACGTCCGGCATCACCCGGACCCCGTGCACCCAGGGCAGTGCCGCGATGTTGCGCAGCTGCTGGAGCGCGGCGGGCTCGACGTCGTGCTCGTGGGCCCACATGAGGGTGGGCGCCACGGCGCCGCGCAGCTCGACGGGGAACGTGCTGGTCATCTCGTCCCTCCTCGGGGCGTGGTCGCGCGCCAGCCCGGGCGCGGGTGCGCCCGCCGGGCGTGCGGGGTGGTGCGACGAGGATCGCGGACCGTGACACCCGGTGTCCCGAGGTTTTCCTGCGACGATGACTCCGGATGCGCACGGCCGCCGGGGCTGTGATGCTCGGTGCTCCAGCACACAGGAGGAACAGAGTGACTGACCCCAAGCCCGAGCGGCTCGAGCTCACGGACTCGGACGCCGGGCTGCACCTCAGCCACCCGCCGGACGGCTTCGAGCCGGTCCGGACGTGGGCGCTCTCGTCGACGGCCCAGCTGCGGACGCTGCGCCACGAGCTGGCCGACCAGATCGGTACCAGCACGACGCGCGACCGCCAGGACCTCGAGGCGACGCCGGACAAGCTCGTGCTCATCGCCACCGAGCTCGCGGCGAACGCGCTCACGCACGGTCTGCCGCCGACGATCGTCGTGCTGTCGCGGACGGACGAGCAGTGGCTGCTCGACGTCGCCGACCACGACCCGGAGTCGCAGCCCGTGTACGCGGGGACGCGCATCACCGGGGCCGGCGGCCTCGGTCTGCACCTCGCCCGTCAGCTGTCACTGAGCGTCGGCTGGTACACGACGGAGACGACCAAGAACATCTGGGCCACGTTCCCGGTGCTCTGAGCCGGTCCGCGGTCCCGGGCCGCTGCGCCGACGGGCGCGCACTCTCGAAAGAACAGCCACGGAAACGACGAGGCGGGACATCGTGACCGATGTCCCGCCTCGTCGTCGACGTGGAGCCAAGGGGACTCGAACCCCTAACCCCCTGCTTGCAAAGCAGGTGCGCTACCAATTGCGCCATGGCCCCCGGTCGGGCCCGGTCACTCGAAGGTGTCGGTGACCTCGGCCCAGAGGTCCCGCTCGTCACGGTCCTCCGCGTACTTCTGCCAGGCGATGTAGCCGACCGCCGCAACCGCAGCGAGGAGCAAGAGCTTCTTCATCGGATCCCCCGTCTCGGGTGGGTGCCGGCAATCCGCGGCACGACGTGCGTGCCGGCAGCGTGGGCCTAACAGGACTTGAACCTGTGACCTCTTCCTTATCAGGGAAGCGCTCTAACCGTCTGAGCTATAGGCCCGTGACACGACCGCCGGATCGACCTCGGCGAGGAGATCAGCACCGGTGGGCGCGACGGTCGAGACTACCCCAGCGGAGGCGCCGCGCCCAAACCGACGGGCGCGGGACCGCCGGGGAGTCCCGCAGGGTGGATCGGTGCCGTCACTCGTCCGTCATCGTCACGTGCACGCCGCCGACGAGCGCCGCCACGATGTTGTAGAGGAACGCGCCGATCGTCGCGAGCGCCGTGAGCAGGAAGACGTCGATGACGCCCACCAGCGTGGCCGCCGAGACGGTCTTCTCGAAGGATACGTACGCCATGATGTCGAGCGGGCTCTCCGGCCCGACGACCTGCTGGATCAGGCCGTCCACCTGCGAGAACACCTGCAGGCTGTCGAGCGTGAACCAGACGACGATCGCCGCGACGACGATCATGATCCCGATCGCCACGGACAGCAGGAACGCGAGCTTCATCACCGACCACGGGTCGACGCGGGAGATCGCGAGCCGCACGCGGCGCGGACCGCCGCCCACGCTGGGGATGCGGCCGGTCGCGGGGCGGGGGGTCGCTCCGGTGACGGGCGCCGTGGACCGCTGCGCGGGGCGCTGGGCGGTGGCGGCACCTGCTGTCGTCGGCGTCGTGGTCATGGAGGCGTCCTCGGTGCGGGGGCGGGTCAGCTGAGAGTACGCCCTCGTGAAGCCGGATCCGGTGACCTCGGCCGCCTTCTTCAGCCAGACCGTCGTCGCGTCCACCGCGGTGACCAGGGGCGACGGCTGCTCGTCCCCCGTGCCGTCTTCACCCGCCGTCGGAGCCGCGAGCGGTGCCCGGCGGGGCTCCGCCGACGCCGGCCGCGCGCGGTCGTCCGCACGCGGGCCCGACGGCGCGGAGGACCGCCCCGACGTCGGGACGGCGCTGCTGCGCACGTCGACCGTGTAGGTCGGGGGAGTGGCGCCGTCCGTCGAGCCGATCGACGCCCACGAGCTGCCGTCGTGGTCGGCCGCCTGCACCGAGCCGCCCTGCTCGCCCGAGCGACCGCTGCTGCCCGTCACGGGCGTGGTCGGCCGCTTGCGGGGCGGTATCGAGGGGGGCGTGTCGCTCATGCGTCCTCCGCAGGCCGGTCGGCGCTGTCAGGAACCGACCCGTCCGGGTCCGGAACGTCGGTTGCGTCGTGGTTGGGCACGTTCTCCACCACGGTACCGCCATCGTCCTCGAGGTGTCGTTCACTGTTCCGGGCGACGGCGATGATCCGGTCGCCGGCGTCGGGCTTGGCGAAGATGACGCCCTGCGTGGTCCGTCCCGTCGCGTTGACCTCGGACGTCGCCGACCGCACGATCTTGCCGCGCTCCATGATGACGAGGACCTCGTCGTCGCTGTCGGTGACGAGCGCGCCGACCAGCTCGCCGTTCGCCTCCGGCAGGTTCGCGACCTTGATGCCGAGGCCGCCGCGTCCCTGCTGGCGGTAGTTCTCGACCGTGAGGGCCGTGCGCTTGGCGATGCCGCCCTCGGTGACCGTGAACAGGAAGGCGTCCTCCCGCACGACGTCCATCGCGAGCAGGTCGTCGTCGTCGCGGAACTTCATGCCCGTGACGCCGCTCGTCGCCCGGCCCATCGGCCGCAGCGCCTCGTCCGACGCGGTGAACCGCACGGACTGCCCGAGCCGGGAGACCAGGATCACGTCCTGCGTCGAGTCGACGAGCCGCGCGGCGACGAGCTCGTCGGGCCGGCCCTCGTCGTCCTCGCGCAGGTTGATCGCGATGACCCCGCCGCTGCGGTTGGAGTCGTACTCCGTCAGGCGCGTCTTCTTCACCAGCCCGCGCTTGGTGGCCAGCACCAGGTGCTCCGCCTGCTGGTAGTCCTTGAGGTCGAGCACCTGGGCGATCTTCTCGCCCGGCTGGAAGGCCAGCAGGTTCGCGACGTGCTGGCCCTTCGCGTCGCGGCCGGCCTCGGGCAGCTCGTACGCCTTGGCCCGGTACACGCGGCCGAGGTTCGTGAAGAACAGCAGCCAGCGGTGCGTCGTCGTGACGAAGAAGTGGTCGACCAGGTCGTCCTCGCGCAGCTGCGCGCCGCGCACGCCCTTGCCGCCGCGGCGCTGCGCCCGGTACGCGTCGACGCGCGTGCGCTTGGCGTAGCCGCCGCGCGTGATCGTGACGACCACGTCCTCCTCGGCGATGAGGTCCTCGATCGACACCTCGCCGTCGAAGGGCAGGATGTGGGTGCGCCGCTCGTCGCCGAACTTCTCCACGATCGTCTCGAGCTCGTCGCTGACGATCTGCCGCTGCCGCTCGGGGGAGGCGAGGATCGCGTTGAGCTCGGTGATGACGGCCTCGAGCTCGGCGTGCTTGTCGAGGATCTCCTGGCGCTGCAGCGCGGCCAGCCGGCGCAGCTGCAGGTTGAGGATCGCCTGGGCCTGCAGCTCGTCGATCTCCAGCAGCTCCATGAGGCCGTTGCGGGCCTGCTCGGCGTCGGGGGAGCGGCGGATGAGCGCGATGACCTCGTCGAGCGCGTCGAGCGCCTTGAGGTACCCGCGGTAGATGTGGATGTCCTCCTCCGCCTTGCGCAGGCGGTACCGCGTGCGGCGCTGGATGACGTCGATCTGGTGCGAGGTCCAGTGCCGGACGAACGCGTCGATGCTCAGCGTGCGCGGCACGCCGTCGACGAGCGCCAGCATGTTCGCGCCGAACGTGTCCTGCAGCTGGGTGTGCTTGTACAGGTTGTTGAGGACGACCTTGGCGACGGCGTCCCGCTTGAGGACGATGACCAGGCGCTGGCCCGCGCGGCCGGAGGTCTCGTCGCGGATGTCGGCGATGCCCTGGACGCGGTTCTCCTTGACGAGGTCCGCGATCTTCTTGGCCAGGGTGTCGGGGTTGACCTGGTACGGCAGCTCGGTGACCACGAGGCACTGGCGGCCCTGGATCTCCTCGACCTCGACGACCGCGCGCATCGTGATCGACCCGCGTCCTGTGCGGTACGCGTCCTCGATGCCGCGCCGGCCCAGGATCGTCGCAGCAGTGGGGAAGTCCGGCCCCTTGATGCGCTTCATGAGCTCCTCGAGGAGCTCCTCCTTGGACGCCTCCGGGTGCGCCAGGTGCCACTGCACGCCCGCCGCGACCTCGCGCAGGTTGTGCGGCGGGATGTTGGTCGCCATGCCCACCGCGATGCCGGCCGAGCCGTTGACCAGGAGGTTCGGGAACCGCGAGGGCAGGACCGACGGCTCCTGCGTGTGGCCGTCGTAGTTGTCCTGGAAGTCGACGGCGTCCTCGTCGATGTCGCGGACCATCTCCATGGCCAGCGGCGCCATCTTGCACTCGGTGTACCGGGGCGCGGCCGCGGGGTCGTCGCCGGGGGAGCCGAAGTTGCCCTGGCCGGCCACGAGCGGGTAGCGAAGCGACCAGTCCTGCACCAGGCGCACGAGGGCGTCGTAGATCGCCGTGTCACCGTGCGGGTGGTACTTGCCCATGACGTCGCCGACGACGCGGCTGCACTTGGAGAACTGCCGGTCCGGGCGGTACCCGCCGTCGTACATCGCGTACAGCACCCGGCGGTGGACGGGCTTGAGGCCGTCGCGCACGTCGGGGAGCGCGCGGCCGACGATGACGGCCATCGCGTAGTCCAGGTACGACCGCTGCATCTCGAGCTGCAGGTCCACCTGGTCGATACGGCCGTGCTCGATCTCGCCCGGGGTCTCGGTCACGTGCGGGTCACTCCAGTCGTCGGTACCAGCTCGGTCGCGTCGCCGGGGTCACCCCGGCGTCCGCGTCAGATGTCGAGGAAGCGCACGTCCTTGGCGTTGCGCTGGATGAACGCGCGACGGGCCTCGACGTCCTCGCCCATGAGGACGGAGAACGTCTCGTCGGCGGCCGCGGCCTCGTCCAGCGTCACCTGCAGCAGCGTGCGGTGCTCCGGGGACATCGTGGTCTCCCACAGCTCCGTGTAGTCCATCTCGCCCAGGCCCTTGTACCGCTGGACGCTGTTCTCCTTGGGCAGGCGGCGGTTGTTCGCGCGCCCGTCCGCGATGACGGCGTCCCGCTCCCGGTCGGAGTACACGTAGTCGTGCGGGGCGTTGCTCCACTTGATGCGGTACAGCGGGGGCTGCGCCATGTAGACGTACCCGCCCGCGATGAGCTGCGGCATGTAGCGGAACAGCAGCGTGAGCAGCAGGGTGCGGATGTGCTGGCCGTCGACGTCGGCGTCGGCCATCAGCACGATCTTGTGGTACCTCAGGCGGGAGACGTCGAAGTCCTCGCCGATGCCCGTGCCGAACGCGGTGATGAGCGCCTGCACCTCGGCGTTGCCCAGGGCCTTGTCGAGCCGCGCCCGCTCGACGTTGAGGATCTTGCCGCGGATCGGCATGATCGCCTGCGTCCGCGGGTTGCGGCCGCGCACGGCCGAGCCACCGGCGGAGTCGCCCTCGACGATGAACACCTCGCACTCGGCGGGGTTGTTGGACTGGCAGTCGCGCAGCTTGCCGGGCATCGAGTTGGACTCCAGCAGGCCCTTGCGGCGCGTCGCCTCACGGGCCTTGCGGGCCGCCATGCGGGCAGCCGCGGCCTGGATCGACTTGCGGATGACGTCCTTCGCCTCGACCGGGTGCGCGTCGAGCCAGGCACCGAGCTGGTCGTTGACGACCTGCTGCACGAACCGCTTGGCGTCGGTGTTGCCGAGCTTGGTCTTGGTCTGGCCCTCGAACTGCGGCTCGCCCAGCTTGACGGAGATGACGGCCGTCAGGCCCTCGCGGATGTCGTCGCCCGTGAGGTTCTCGTCCTTGTCCTTGAGGATGCCCTTCTCGCGCGCGTAGCGGTTCATCAGCGACGTCATCGCCGCCCGGAACCCCTCCTCGTGCGTGCCGCCCTCGGTCGTCGAGATCGTGTTGGCGAACGTGTGGACCGACTCCGAGTAGGCGGTGGTCCACTGCATCGCGATCTCCACGGAGATCCGGCGCGCGGTGTCCTCGGCCTCGAAGTCGATGACGTCGGGGTGCACGTGGTCGACCTTCTTGGCCGAGTTCAGGTGCGTGACGTAGTCGACGAGGCCGCCGTCGTACCGGTACGTGACGCGGCGCGCCGGCGTCGCCGCCTGCTCCGCTCCGCCGTCGCCCGTGACCTCGTCCTCGGTCCCGGTGTGCGCGGGGCGCTCGTCGGTCAGCGAGATCTGCAGGCCCTTGTTGAGGAACGCGTACTGCTGGAAGCGCGCGCGCAGCGTCTCGAAGTCGTAGTCGACGGTCTCGAAGATGGTCCCGTCGGCCCAGAACGTCTGCGACGTGCCCGTGACGTCGGTCTGCTCGCCGCGGCGCAGCTCGCCGACCGGCTTGCCGCCGTCGGCGAAGTCCTGGCTCCACACGTACCCGTCGCGCCGCACGACCGTCTCGACCCGGGAGGACAGGGCGTTGACCACGGAGATGCCGACGCCGTGCAGACCGCCCGAGACCGCGTACCCGGCGCCGCCGAACTTGCCGCCCGCGTGCAGGATCGTCATGACGACCTCGACCGTGGGCCGGCCCTCGGTCGGGTGGATCGCCACGGGGATGCCGCGGCCGTTGTCGGTGACGCGCACGCCGCCGTCGGCGAGCAGGGTCACGTCGATCGTGTCGCAGTACCCGGCCAGCGCCTCGTCGACGGAGTTGTCGACGACCTCGTAGACGAGGTGGTGCAGCCCGCGGGCGCCCGTCGAGCCGATGTACATGCCGGGGCGCTTGCGCACGGCCTCGAGGCCCTCGAGGACGGTGATCGCGCTGGCGTCGTACGACCCGTCGTCGGTCAGACGCTCGCGGTAGGGGGCCGCCGCGTCCTGCCCCTCGGCGGTCTCGTCGTGCGGGTCGCGAGGGGTGCTCTGGTCGGCCACGGGCGGCGGTTCTCCTCGAGAGCTCGATACGCGCCAGGCGCGTCGTGAGCGGCTGCGAACTCCCCGAGAGTCCGGATCACCCCACAGCGGCGAAGTTCTGGGCTCACGGGGGCGCGCAGGCGCCTTCGTTGACCTGTCCAGTCTACCCGCTGGATGCCCCGTCACGGGCAGCGGGGGCGCGCGCCGTCGGAGCGGTCGCCCGGCCCGTCAGCCGTACGTGTCGCGCTGACCGCGCCCCGCGACGCGCCGCGGGCCCCTGCCGAACCCGTGACCGGCCGGCCCGATGACGTCGACCTGCACCACGACGCCCTCCCCGAGGGTCTCGTCGAACCGCGCGAGCATGGTCGGCGCCAGCAGCCGCAGGTTCGCCGCCCAGGCCGTCGACGACGCCCGCACCGTCAGCAGGCCCGACGCGAACGACACGAACTCGCAGTGGTCCGCGACCTGCGGCCCGACGATCTGCGCCCAGCGGTGCACCAGGTCGCCCACCATGAGGCCCGGCTCCCAGCCCAGGTCCCGCGCCAGCAGGCCGGCGGACACCGCGAGCGGCTGCGGATCGCGCGGCCCGGGGGCGGACCCGCTGGTCACCGGCCTGCTGCGGACCACCCCGGGCCGCAGCCCGCGCGCCCGCGCCGCGGCCTTCGCGCGCGCGAGGGCGGCACGCACCACCTGCTCCGGCGGGGTCAGGGCGACGAGCTCGGACACCGGTACGCCGTCAGGCACCGCCGTCGGCGCCGGCAGCAGCGCGTCGTCGTCCCGGCCGTGGCGGTCGCTAGAGGACACGCGCCACCTCACCGCCCATGACGTCGACGCGCGCACCGGCCAGCGGCTCGGGGACGTCCTGCGGCACGGCCGCCGTCACCAGCACCTGCCGCGCACCGGCGACCAGCCCCGCGAGGCGCTCCCGGCGCCGGGTGTCCAGCTCGGCGAAGACGTCGTCGAGGATCAGCACGGGCTCGCCGTCCGGCCCCCAGTCCGCGGACCACGCGCCCGCGTCGTCGACGCCGTGGGTCAGCAGCGTGTACGACGCGAGCCGCAGCGCCAGGGCCACCGACCACGACTCGCCGTGGCTCGCGTACCCCTTGGCGGGCAGGTCCCCCAGGCTCAGGGCCAGGTCGTCGCGGTGCGGGCCGACGAGGCACACGCCGCGCTCGATCTCCTTGCTACGCAGCCGGCCCATCGCGTCGAGCAGCCGGGCCTCGACCAGCTCGACGCCCGCGCCCGGGTCCAGCGCCGGCTCGTCCGCGTCGGGCCCCAGCGCCGAGTCCAGCGACGAGCGGTACCGCAGGTGCAGCTCGCCCTGCCCTGCGCTGACCTGCTCGTACGCGTCAGCCGCGCGCGGGCGCAGCGCCGCCACGAGGGCCTGGCGCGCCACGACGACCTGGGCGCCGGTCTGCGCGAGCTTCGCGTCCCAGACGTCGAGCGTGCGCAGGTCGGCGCCCGCGCGGGCCCGCGCGGCCGCACCGGCGGACTTCAGCAGGGCCGAGCGCTGGCGCAGCACGCGCTCGTAGTCGCCCAGCACCCCGGCGATGCGCGGGGTCAGCTGCACCAGCAGGTCGTCGAGGAACCGGCGCCGGCCGTCGGGGTCGCCCTTGACGAGCGCCAGGTCCTCCGGCGCGAACAGCACGGTCCGCAGGATCCCCAGCACGTCGCGCGCCCGCCCGGGGGAGCCCCCGTTGATGCGCGACCGGTTGGCCCGCCCCGGCGTCACCTCGACCTCGACGAGCGTGGACCGGTCGTCGCGCACCACCTTGGCGCGCACCACCGCGCGGTTCGCCCCCGCGCGGACCAGCGCCGCGTCCGACGGCACCCGGTGGCTGCCCAGCGTCGCCACGTACCCGACCGCCTCGACGAGGTTGGTCTTGCCCTGCCCGTTGGGGCCGACCAGCGCGGTGATGCCCGGCTCGAGCGGGAGCTCGACCTGCGGGTAGGACCGGAAGTCGGTGAGGGACAGGTGCGCGACGTACACGCGGCTCAGGCCTCCGACGTGGGCGGAGCCGCCGGGGTGACCGTCTCGGCGCCCGCGGCGCGCACCGCGTGCCCGCCGAACTGCTGCCGCAGCGCCGCCACGGCCTTCATCGCCGGGGACTCGCCCTGGCGGGACGCGAACCGCGCGAAGAGCGCGGCGGCGATCACCGGGGCGGGGACGGCGAGGTCGATCGCCTCGTCGACGGTCCAGCGGCCCTCGCCGGAGTCCTCGACCCAGTCGTCGATCGCTCCGAAGCGCGGGTCCTCGTCGAGCGCCTGGACCAGCAGGTCCAGCAGCCAGGACCGGACGACGGTCCCCGTGGTCCAGGCGCGCATCGTCGCGGGCACGTCCGTGACCAGGTCCTTCGCCGCGAGCAGCTCGTAGCCCTCCGCGTACGCCTGCATCAGCCCGTACTCGATGCCGTTGTGCACCATCTTGGCGTAGTGGCCGGCGCCGACGGGGCCCGCGTGCACGAACCCGTCCGCGCGCTCGCCGGGCGGGCGCAGCGCGTCGAACACCGGCATCGCGCGCGCGACGTCCTCGGGGGCGCCACCCACCATGAGGCCGTAGCCGTTCTCGAGGCCCCAGATGCCACCCGAGACCCCGGCGTCGATGAAGCCGACGCCGTGCTCGGCCAGGATCGCGGCGTGCGGCGCGTCGTCCTGGTAGTAGGAGTTTCCGCCGTCGATGACGAGGTCCCCCGGGGCGAGCAGGCCGGCCAGGTCCCGGATCACCGCGTCGGTGATCGGACCCGACGGGACCATGACCCACACCACGCGCTCACCGGCCGGCAGGGCACGGACCAGGTCCTCGAGCGTCGGCACGTCGGTGACCTCGGGGTTGCGGTCGAAGCCCGTGACCTCGACACCCGCGTCCCGGATCCGCTGGCGCATGTTCGCGCCCATCTTGCCCAGGCCCACCAGACCGATGTGCATGCCTCGCCCCTCTCCGCCGTGCGCCGTGGTCGTGCCCACGGCTGTCCCGGCCACTGTGCCGCACCTGCGGCTCACCTGCGCGTCGCGCGCGGGTCTCAGCTCGCGAAGCGGATCGGCACCAGCAGGTAGCGGTAGTCCTTGCGGTCGTCGCCCTCGAGGGACTCCTGACCGGTGAACTCGACGGGCTTGTTCGGGTGCGTGAACGACATCCGCACGAACGTCGTGTCGAGCGCTCCCAGGCCGTCGGCGAGGAAGTGCGGGTTGAACGCCACGGAGATGTCGTCACCCGACAGCACGGCCTCGAGCGCCTCGGACGCCTGGGCGTCGTCACCCTGGCCGGCGTCGAGCACGACCTGGCCGTCGGTGAAGGTCAACCGGATCGGCGTGTTGCGCTCGGCCACGAGCGCGACGCGCTTGGCCGCCTCGGCGAGGGCCTGGCGGTTGACGATCGCGTGGATCGGCGTCTCGTCCGGGAACAGCCGGCGCACGGGCGGGTAGTCGCCGTCGACGAGCAGGCTGGTGCTCTGCCGCCCCGCGGCCTCGAAGCCGATGAGGTCCACCCCACCACCGGTGGACAGCGCGACGGACACCGAGCCCGAGCCACCGAGCGACTTGGCCGCGTCGGACAGCGTGCGGGCGCGCACCAGCGCGACCGCCTCGACCCCGGGGTTCGCGGGCTTCCAGGTCATCTCGCGCAGCGCCAGGCGGTAGCGGTCGGTCGCCAGGAGCGTGACGCGCTCACCCTCGATCTCGACGCGCACGCCGGTCAGCAGCGGGAGCGTGTCGTCCCGGCTCGCGGCGACCGACACCTGGGCGACGGCGTGGGTCAGCTCGTCGCCGTCGACCGTGCCCGTGAGCTCGGGCATGACGGGCAGGTTCGGGTAGTCCTCCACCGGCATCGTCAGCAGCGTGAAGCGGCTCGCACCGCACGTGACCTGCACCTTGGTGCCGTCGAGCACGACGTCGACCGGCTTGGCCGGCAGCGACCGGGAGATCTCGGCGAGCAGGCGGCCCGAGACCAGCACGGTCCCGGGCTCGCTCACGTCCGCCGGGAGCTGCGCACGCGCCGAGACCTCGTAGTCGAAGCTCGACAGCTGGACGGTGCCCGTGGTGTCCGCCTCGATGCGGACACCGGCCAGGACCGGCACCGGCGGGCGCGTCGGCAGGCTGCGTGCGGTCCACGTGACGGCATCGGCGAGCACGTCACGATCGACGCGGAACCTCATGCTTCACCTTCTCGTCGTCCGGCCCGAGGAGCGGGTGCTCCTCGGTGCGGGCGGGTGCGAGCACGTCGGGGCACGTCAGCGGGCGCTGGCGGGGCTGGTCCGAACACTACGCGACAGGTCCGACGCTCGGTACACCGTCGGGGCACCGTGCGGGTGCGGGCACCTGCCGTTCGCCGGGGCGTCGGCCGCCGGTCGCCCAACGTCGGTGTGTGGATCCCTCTGAGATAGATGGGTCGTCATCGTCATCGGGGTTGTTGATGATGTGGACAAGCGGTCCTGGTGCTGGTCAGCAGGCGTGTCGGCCTGTGCGGTCGGTGGGGACGCCACGCCGTGCGACCGGTGGACGTCGGTGGACGGCCCGAGCGCCGTCCTCCACCGTCCACCGGCCAGGGGTGCTGCGTCCACATGGCGATGGCGTGTCGTCCACCGTCGTCCACAGGTGTGTGCACAGGTGTGAACATTCGTCCCATGCATGTCTCACCCGGTCCCTCACAGGGTCGTCAAGTGGTTCGTCCGGTTTGGTAGTGAGAGTCCTCTCATCGAATCGGCCCCGGGGGAGAGCCCGACGAGGGTCGCCACGTGGTGGCGGGGGATGCGAGCGGCGTGCGTCGTTGCAGGTCAGCGCCATGCGGAGGGAGCTCTGTGCACAGTGTGGCGTGTCCGATTGGCCCGATTGGGTGAAGCCGTTCACAAGTGTCCCCAGGCAGTGGGCAAACCTGTGGATAAGTCGGGGGCGCGGTGGATCGAGACGGTCGATCCGTCGCAAGCGGTGCAGATCGCCGACGCGCCCGGGGGTGGGGGAGCGCCCCCGTCAGCCGCGGTGCTGCTGCTTGATCCGGTTGGTGAGCTCGGTGACCTGGTTGTAGATCGAGCGCCGCTCGGCCATCAGCTCGCGGATCTTGCGGTTCGCGTGCATGACCGTCGTGTGGTCCCGGCCACCGAACGCCTGCCCGATCTTCGGCAGCGAGAGATCGGTGAGCTCGCGGCACAGGTACATGGCGATCTGGCGGGCGGTGACGAGCACGCGCGAGCGGCTCGACCCGCACAGGTCCTCGATCGACAGGCCGAAGTACGCGGCGGTCTGGCCGATGACCGTGGTCGCGGTGATCTCCTGCGTCTGGTCGTCGGTGATGAGGTCCTTGAGGACGATCTCGGCGAGCGACACGTCGACGAGCTGACGGTTGAGGTTCGCGAACGCCGTGACACGGATCAGCGCACCCTCGAGCTCGCGGATGTTCGTCGAGATGCGTGACGCGATGTACTCCAGGACGTCGTCCGGGGCCTGGAGCCGCTCGCTGGCGGCCTTCTTGCGCAGGATCGCGATCCGGGTCTCGAGGTCCGGCGGCTGGACGTCGGTGATGAGTCCCCACTCGAAGCGTGAGCGCATCCGGTCCTCGAACCCGTTGAGCTGCTTGGGCGGGACGTCGGAGGTGATCACCACCTGCTTGCTCGCGTTGTGCAGGGTGTTGAACGTGTGGAAGAACTCCTCCATCGTCTGTTCCTTGCCCTGCAGGAACTGGATGTCGTCGATGAGCAGGACGTCGACCTCGCGGTAGCGGCGCTGGAACGCGCCCGCCTTGCCCTCGCCGATGGAGTTGATGAAGTCGTTGGTGAACTCCTCGGAGTTCACGTACCGCACACGCACGGTCGGGTAGAGGTTCTGCGCGTAGTGCCCGATGGCGTGCAGCAGGTGGGTCTTGCCCAGCCCCGAGTCGCCGTAGATGAACAAGGGGTTGTACGCCTTGGCCGGCGCCTCGGCGACCGCGACGGCCGCCGCGTGCGCGAACCGGTTGGACGACCCGATGACGAAGGTCTCGAAGAGGTACTTGGGGTTCAGGCGTGCGGGCTCGGACAGCCCTCGCCGCGGTGCCGGCGCGTCGTGCGCGGAGCCCGCGATCGCCCGCAGGTTGGGACGGGCGTCGGCGTGCCGCTCTCCGTGCCCGTCGTCGTCGGCGGCCGGAGCCCCGTCGCCCGAGTCGTCACGGCCGAAGCCGGGGTGCGACGTGACGAGCGCGAGGTCGGGCCGCTGCTCGCCGTTGCGCTCGTAGGAGCCCGAGCCGGTGGGGGAGGGCGGTACCACGCGCAGCGCCGGCGGGACGTCGTCGGCGACGTCCGCGTCGACGGTGATGGCGAAGCGGGCCTCACGCCCGAGCGCCTCGGTGAGCGCCTGCGTCACCTCGGACCGCACCCGCGTCTCCAGGTACTCCTTGGTGAGGTCGTTGCCGACCGCGAGCAGCATGGTCCCGTCGAGCAGCCCGAGGGGGTGGGCCAGGCGGACGAACGCGAGCTGACGGGGCGTGATGTCAGGGCTCGCCTCGAGGCTCGTCACCACGTGACCCCAGAGGCGGGCCGGCTCTTCGTCCTGTGACAACGTCTACCTCGATGGTCGGTGCTGCGGGGTGGCTGAGTGTGGCACGGGCGACCGTCGTCCACACAGTTGTCCACACCTGTGCGCGCGCGTGGTAACGGGTCGTCCGATGAGCTGTCGCCGGTGCCCGGGGCGTCCGCCGCCTGCCCCGGCGGCGCTCCCACGTCCTGCTGCCCGTACGGTCCGCCCGGAGGGATCCGGTCGAGGACGCACGACGAACCCGATGCTAACGGGCAGGGTCGCCCGGCAGAAGCGCGCGTGCGGGTGAGAGGGCCGACACGCCGGGGCGAGGGCTACGCTGTGAGCGGTGATCTGGGGTATGGCCCGCGCACTCCCGCCTCGGGGGTGGCTCCATTTGACCGCGTCCGGGCATGGAGCGTAGCGTGGTCCAGCCTTTCAACGGCTCCGTCCGGCGCGCCCAGACGCCGTCGCACGCCTCACCGCGTGCGTTCCCTGGAGCTGTGGAGCCCGGCACCAGGACCTGGTCGCGCGACTGCGTGCGATCGCTACGACAAACGTGTGGAGAACGTCGTGACCAAGCGCACCTTCCAGCCGAACAACCGGCGCCGGGCCAAGACCCACGGCTTCCGTCTGCGCATGCGCACGCGTGCCGGTCGCGCCATCCTCGCGGCGCGTCGCCGCAAGGGGCGCACCGAGCTCTCGGCCTGACGCACGTCCCGGTGCTCCCCGCAGCGCACCGGATGCGCCGCTCTGCCGACTTCCAGCAGACGGTGCGCCGGGGCGCGCGCGGGGGACGCGACACCCTCGTCGTGCACCTGACGACCACGACCGACCCCGGCCCGCCGGCGGTCGGTCTCGTCGTGTCCAGGGCCGTCGGCAACGCGGTCACGCGGAACCGGGTCAAGCGACGTCTGCGCGCCCTCGTGGCGGCGAGGATGACCTCGTTGCCCGACGGCGCCCTGATGGTCGTCCGGGCCCAGCCGCCGGCGGCGTCGGCGACGTCCGCGAGCCTGGGCCGCGAGCTCGACGGCGCGGTGGCCACGGCGTCCCGTCGCCTGGAGCGCCGCACGGACGGGTCCGCGCGGCGATGACCTGGACCCGGGCGTGGCGCGCCGTGCGACGGCTGCCGACAGCGACGCTGCTCGGTCTCCTGTGGGTGTACCAGCGTGTCATCTCGCCGTGGACGCCGCCCACCTGCCGGTTCTACCCGTCGTGCTCCCAGTACGCGGTCGTCGCCGTCACCCGGCACGGGGCGCTGCGCGGGGGATGGCTCGCCGTCCGCCGGGTCGCGCGCTGCCACCCCTGGAACCCCGGCGGCGTCGACGACGTTCCACCGTCGCGCCACCAGCACCACTCTCTCGACGCGGCCACGGCCGCGCACTGACGCTCGCGAGGAGCACTGCTTCATGGACTGGATGGACGGCCTGCTGTTCCCCCTCATGGTCGTGGTCGCCTGGATCATGGTCCGGTTCCACGAGCTGTTGACGTGGGCCGGCCTCGACCCCACCAGCGGCGCGGCCTGGGGTCTGTCGATCGTCGGGCTCGTGATCGTCATGCGGATCCTGCTGATCCCGCTGTTCTTCAAGCAGATCAAGGCCTCGCGCGGCATGCAGCTCGTGCAGCCCGAGATGCAGGCGCTGCAGAAGAAGTACAAGGGCAAGAGCGACCCCGCGTCCCGTGAGGCCATGAGCCGCGAGATGATGGAGCTGTACAAGAAGCACGGCACCAACCCGTTCGCGTCGTGCCTGCCGATCCTCCTGCAGTCGCCCATCTTCTTCGCGCTGTTCCGGGTGCTGTTCGAGCTGCCGCGGCTCGCCGAGGGGACGTACGCCCGCGCTGACGCGATCGGCCCGATGACGGCGGAGCTCGCGGCTCAGGCCGAGGCGGCGACGATCTGGGGAGCCCCGCTGTCGGGCACGTTCCTGCAGGCCGGCGACAACTGGCACATCCGCATCGTCACCGTCGTCCTCATCATCGCGATGTCCGTCACGACGTTCACCACGCAGCGGCAGCTCACGATGAAGAACATGCCGCCGGCCGCGCTGCAGGGCCCCATGGCGCAGCAGCAGAAGATCCTGCTCTACATGCTCCCGCTGATCTTCGCGTTCTCCGGCGTGAACTTCCCGATCGGTGTGCTCCTGTACTGGACCACGACGAACCTCTGGTCGATGGGTCAGCAGTTCTACACGATCCGGCGGATGCCCACCCCGGGGTCGGAGGCGGAGAAGGCGTTCAAGGCCCGGCAGTCGCGCAAGGCGTCGGCGCGCGGCGAGGTCACGGAGGACGTGGCCACCACCGCCGTCATCGAGGAGAAGCCGCGCGGGCAGCGGCAGCAGCCCAAGCGCAAGGACCGCAACCGGCCCCGCCCGGTCCAGGGTCCGGCGGGCGCCACCGCGGCCGTCCCTGATGACGTGCCCGCGGACGACGTGACGCCCGAGGCGATCTCCGACGCCCCCGTGGACGAGATCCTCCCCGCGCCGGCCCCGAAGAAGAAGCGCAAGGGAACGTCCTCGGCACCCACGGACGGTCCCGCCGCACCCTGACCACCCACCGGGCGCCGTCCGATGCCGGGCGGCGCCGGTGCGACTTCGCTGAACGGAGAAGACATGGCGACAACTGAGCCAGGCACAGCTGCAGACGGCGACCTCGTGACGCGCCTCGAGGAGGAGGGCGAGATCGCGGCCGACTACCTCGAGGAGTTCCTCGACATCGCGGACCTCGACGGCGACATCGACATCGACGTCGATCACGGTCGTGCGGCCGTCGCGATCGTGGCCGAGGACGCCACGGACGACTCGCTGCGGCGACTGGTCGGCCCCGGGGGACAGGTGCTCGACGCGCTCCAGGAGCTCACGCGCCTGGCCGTGCAGACCAAGACGGGCGAGCGGAGCCGCCTGATGCTCGACATCGCCGGCTTCCGTGCCGCACGTCGTGTCGAGCTCATCGCGATCGCTCGCGATGCCATCGAGCGCGTCAAGACGTCGGGTGCACCGGAGTCGCTGGCACCGATGAACCCGTTCGAGCGCAAGGTCGTGCACGACGCCGTCGCAGAGGCGGGGCTCGTCAGCGACTCGGAGGGCGTCGAACCCGAGCGGCGCGTGGTGATCCGTACCGCGTGAGCTGACGGTCGGGCGAGAAGGGCGGATGGCAGGAGCCATCCGCCCTTTCGCTTGTTTCGGGGCGGTGGCCGAGCGACCTCGCGACGGCGGTCGCGCCAGCGTTTCACGTGGAACAGGGGAGTGCCCGGTGCGAGCACTGATGCGAGCCTCGGTACCCGTGACGGTGAAGCCGTAGCTCCCCGGCCCTCCTGCGGCGTCGGTCCCGGTTTCGATCCTCACCTGGCTCCAGAGCTGAACCTCGTCATCTCGCCTCCACGCATGAGGGAGCCACGCCTACAGATCGCACGGCACAAGGCCGGGGACCGTGACGCTGTCCGGACGATCCTGGAGGACCTGCCGCAGTGGTTCGGACGTCCCGAATCCACCGAGGCGTACATCACCGCTGCCGACAGGTTCCCGAACTACGTCGCGGTTACCCCAGCCGGTGACCAGATCGGCGTCGTGCTCATCGAGCAGCACTTTCCCGAGACGGCGGAGATCCACCTCATGGCCGTGAAGCGCGCCTGGCACCGCCAGGGCGTCGGCAGCGCCCTGCTCACGAAGGTCGAGGGCGATCTCCTGTCCCGCGGCACGCGCATGCTGACCGTGAAGACGCTCGGGGCAGCCGACCCCGACGAGGGGTACCGCCGAACCCGGCTGTTCTACGAGGCCCAGGGGTTCGTGCGGCTCGAGGAGTTCACCGACCTCTGGCCCGGTACCCCGTGTCTCTTCATGGCCAAGCACCTGCTCTGAGGCGCGAGCGAGGGCGGAGGTGGCCGGCAGTATCGGTTGCGGTAGTACGGCGGCCTCGTGACCTGCGACGAAGCGTCTGCATCGGTCGACGAGGTGTGGTTCGTCGACCGCTCCACGAGTCCGACACCACGGTGGACCGCCACCAGGGGATTAGGGAGCGAACGCTGCCACCGAGTTCCAGCGACGACTGTCGGCGCGACGTCCGAGAGCACACGGGGCCAGTGCCGGCTCGACCTGGGCGAGCGTCTCCTCGTCCCGCTACCACTCTCGTCATCTGGGCACGGACCTCCGGGTCCGTTCAGCCACAGCGATCGAGGTCGCCCCCGAGGATGGTCGGGAGTTGCGTCTGACCCTCGAGGCGGCCGATCTGCCCAAGTCCGCTCCGCGCTCTTCGGAGCGACGCCCCTGAGCCGTGAGCGGTGACGGTGGCGGTCTCTCGGCGCAAAGGGCCTCTGCAACCGGCCGGGCCGCGCAGTGGAGGCATGACAGGGCTCTGAGTGCGCGGAACGCGCGTGTTTCACGTGGAACGTCGGAGGCGCTCGAGAGACTTCGCCGGAGGCCCGTTCCTCGTGGAGGTCATCGCGCCCTCCGACGTGTAGCTCGCCAGAGCGCCACGGCTCCGAACCAGGGCTGCGACGTTCTCGCATCGTCGCGCACGTCGCGAGCTCGTGCGGGCCGGTCTCTTGTGTCGGCCTCTCCTCTCGTCGTCGGGCCTGTGCTTCGCTGTCGGTCGGCTCACTCTGAGCGTCGTAGAAGAAGGCGCTCTGGGCCGACCCTGGTGAGTGTGGCGACGTCGGCAGGAACGGCCTGCCCCGGCGGACACCACCCGGCTCCCGCTGCGACGCGGTGGCTAGTCGGCGAGGCGGGGATCCGCGAGGACACCGGACGTGGGCGAGCACCGATGGACGGCGCCCCACCGGCAGGAGCCGCGATGGTGGGGGGAGCGGGATGTCCAACGAGGATGGCGCCCCGGCCCGGTGGATGGCCGTTGTGAGGTTTCACGTGGACCGTGCTCGGATCGTCGAGTGGCAGGAGACGTTTCGGTGCGCTCAGTCATCTCGACGCTCAGATCATTCGTTGGTTGCCTCCGGCCGGATCACCGGTCATCCCTTCTCATGCACCGCTAGTGGGCGGCCAACTCTCACGCCCCGCTGGTGGGCGGCCAACGACGAGCTCGTCCTGAGAACGACGAGGTCGTCCCGAGGGGGGAGGCACCACTTCAGGGACGTTCCGGAGTGCTCTTGAGGCCGCTCAGGTCGGGTCGCTCGGAACAGTTGCCATGGCGACCGGGGCCGCCCGGCGCCGGGCGTCAGCTGTGTCGGTGATCGATGACACCAGAGCTTGGTTCCGGCTGGCGTCTCCGGGGCAGGGTGTGACTGGGCCGCTCCGCGCCGGGTGGGTGCCTCGCCATGATCCGTTGTGACCTGTCCGCGCGTGGGTGGCACGACGTGAGCGCAGCAGACCGAGAAGCTGTGCCTCGGGATCAAGCAGGGCACGACCGGGACGGCGTCAGCCGGCCGGCGGATGGGGCCCGTTCCGCCGGCCGCCCGGAGGAGTGCCCCGATGCGGCGACCGGGGGACGTCGACAGCCAGGACGGGGATCCCGCCCGTATGACGGCGACCTCGTGGTGGCGAGCAGCCGGTCGTCGGTGCTGCTCGGGCGAGGCACTCCGACACTCGACGACAGGGCTGCCACAGCAGGCTGGCGGCGTCGCGCTGGGGTGGAGGAGCGCGCGGAGCCCTTCTGGCGAGCGGGGATCCCGTCGACTCCTCAGTCGCAAGAGGCCGGGTGTCTCGCGCTTGCTTTGCTGACGTCGGGCTCGACGGAGAATGCGTCCTTGCCGACCATCGCGTGGCACCGGGTGGACCGCCCCTGGCCGTGGACTTCGGTGCGTACCTCGGCGGAGCGCGTGGCCGAGACCCGATCGTCCAGCCACCCGCCAGCAGGGGGCAACCACCGGCCACCGTGTCGGTCGGCCGCCGCTGGGGTCTCGGTCGTGGTCGTGGTCGTGGTCGTCTGCGCACATCGACACCTGTCGACGCTGTCGTCGCGGATGCGACCGCCGCCCCGCTGGCATCTGCGGCCACTCCCGCCGTGCGTGGTCGCGTGAGGACGGGCGGCGTCCGTGGTGCAAGGCATGGAACACGGAACACGGAGCAAGGAGGACGGAGCAAGGAGGACGGAGCAAGGAGGACGGAGCAAGGAGGACGGAGCACGGGGCACGCAGGGCGGGGCACGGAGCAAGGAGGACGGGCACGGAGCAAGGAGCGAGTAGCGAGGAGCAAGTGGCAGGGAGCACGGAGCAAGTGGCAGGGGGCAAGGAGCACGGAGCAAGTGGCAGGGACCAAGGGGCAAGGAGCACAGGGCTCGGGGCACGGGGCACGGGGATCGTGGGAGAGGCCGGCCCTGGCGGTCCATCGTGCCGACGACCTCGCGCCGGGGCGTTAGGGGCTGGCGTCCAGGCCCGCGTCGCGTGTCCGGCACGTCCTCGATCGACCGTCCACATGCGCCGCGGGCGGCCTGCGCCCGGGGCATGTCCGCCAAGGACGCGGCACCCGGGCTGGTCGACGCTCGTCTCGACCAGGAGTGGTCGTCTCCCCCTGGATGACCCTGCGCCACTCGTGCCCAGCACGCCGCGGTCTCGACCTCATCACACCGCTCGTCGTGGGCGAGCGGCGAGTGAGCGCGACGCCTCCCCCGCAGAGGGCTGCGGTCCGCGTCCGTGTCGTGTCAACGCAGCACGGCTCCCACGGAACCACCGTGGGCCATAGGGAGGAAGGCACGGCGCCGACCGGCGGGCGCCCGACCCGGGGGACGGTGGCTCCGGGCCACGCCGCGAGGCGGGCGCAGGTCGCCGTCCATCCTGAGCGACCGGGCGACTACCAGCCCTCGAGTGATGCCCGCCTTGCCTCACCGGTCGGTCCCGCCGTGCGGCGGGACATCCCATGCCGGAGGACACAGGGTGGTCGCGCCGATGCTCGACGTGGAACCGCTGTGCCCGCCCGAGCAGCCGACGAGCCGACCAGACGACCGGCCGACCGACCAGACGACCGGCCGACCG
>NZ_BONP01000026.1 GCF_016862775.1 Cellulomonas phragmiteti
GGCCGACTTCGCCGATCGCCGAGTCGTGCCTGCGCAACTGGCTGCGTGACGCCGACGTCGAGGACGGCAACCGCCCGGGGGTGACCCGAACCGAGTCCGCTGAGCTGCGCGAGGCCAACCGGCGGATCCGGTTGCTCGAGCAGGAGAACGAGGTCCTGCGCCGCGCAGCGGCCTACCTGTCCCAGGCGCATCTGCCGGGAAAAGGCTCTACCCGCTCGTGAGCGAGCTCACCGCCGACGGGGTGCCTGTGGCGGTGACGTGCCGGGTCCTGAAGCTCGCCAGACAGCCCTACTACCGCTGGCTCACCGCGCCCGTGACCGCGCCCGACGCCACGGCTCAGCCCGGCAGCGGCGCCACCAGCGCGACCGTGCCGACGACCGTCGCGGTCCCCACCAGCGCACCGGCCGCGTCCCACACCCGCTCCATCACCCGGTCGGCGTCGTACCCGAGCGCGGTCAGCGATCCGACGACCACCGCGGCGACCACCCCGTACGCCGCGTAGGCCGTCAGCGGCGTGACCAGCAGCTGCTCGCGCCGCGACCCGGTGGTCCCCAGCAGGGGCACCGCGAAGTTGCCGCCGCGGCTCCACAGGTCGTTGAGCAGGGGCGTCGCGCGCCACCACCGCGGCGGTCGCGGCTCCCACGGCCACAGCAGCGGCACCCCGCCGCCGGTCAGCATGTCCCCGGCGACGTGCACGGCGGCACCCAGCCCGACGGCCACGGGCAGCCAGTCCCACTCGGTCGGTGCGGCGACGGTGATGAACCCGGCCAGCGCGAGGGCGAGCGCCCACGCGTCGAGCCGCCTGCGGGCCAGGCGCAGCGCCCGCGCGGCGAACGCGACGAGCAGCAGCGACAGGGCGCCGGCTCCGAGCGCGAGGTCCCCGAGTGCGCCCGTGGCAACCGTCACCTGCCCTGCCGCCCACGCGATCCCGGTGAGCACGGCGACGCCCAGCACCGAGTGCGTGCCGTTGCGGTGCCCGCCGGCGAGGCGTCCCACGGCGTCGCACACCCACTCGGAGACCGGCGGCAGGGAGTGCGCGATGGTCGCGTCGTGGTGGTCGGCGTCGGGGGCCAGCGCCGCACCGGCGCACACCAGCGCCCCGGTCACGACGCCGAGCGGCGAGACCGGGTACCAGCCGAGCGTGTAGGGCGCGGTCGAGGCGACGGCGACCCACGCGGCGGCGCCGCACAGGGCGTGGTGCGCGCCCTTCACCTGAGGGGCCGCCGGGCGGCGCGCGCCGGGCGTGCGGCGGGGTCGGTGCGGCGCTCGGGGAGGCGCAAGTGGTGCTCCAGTGCAGGTCAGAGGGGTGGGCGGCGTCCACCCCAGCCGTTCGGGTGACGCGCGTCAAGCGTCCGGTGTGTCCCGATCCCGGCGTGTCGGGCGGTGTGCCGGAGACGACCCCCGAAACCGGTCACAGCGCTCCCCGCTGCGCGCTACGGTCCGCGGGTGACCACCTCGCCCGGCGACGCCTTCGCCACCCCCGCGCCCGCCGTCTACCTGCCGGGCCGCGGCCCGCGCCTCGGGGCGGCTCTCACGCCCGTCCTCGCGGTCGTGGGGATCGCCGCCGGCGCCGTCGGCCTCGTCGTGGAGGGCATGACGGGCTTCGCGGGCGACGCACAGCGCTTCGGGACGACGTTCCCGTTGTGGGTCGTGTGGGTCGGCCTGGTCGTCATGGGCGCGGGGGCGTTCGTCGTCCGCGCGCGCCGGGCCCCGTGGTACCGCGGCTGGTCGATGGTCGAGATGCTCGACCGGCCCGACGGGATCGTCCTGTTCGCCGGCCGTCTCGGTGCCCGCCACGAGGGGCTGCCCGTGCGCCGCGGCGAGACGGTGGAGCTCTCGGGGTCCGGCGGGCTGCGGTCCACGTACCAGTACGTCGTGAGCGCGCCGTCCGGGTCGATGACCTTCACGGCGGAGGGCTTCCTCCACAGGCTCACCATGCAGCCGCTCGACGAGGCGGCGGCCCGGCACGGCATCACCGTGGTCACCTCCGGCGAGGCGGCCCGCATCACGCGGACGGTCACGGCCTGACGGCTCCCGCCGACGGCTGCAACGCCCGCACGGGAGCCGGACACGTGGGCAGTGACACACTCCTGCCCCTGGAGGGAGACCCGTGAGCCCCTCACCCCCGCCGGGTGACGCCGACGCACCCGACTCGCCCGGCGCGCCCGTCCGCACCGACGACGCCGCGCGCCGCGCGCGGTTCACCGCGATCTTCGACCGCACGCACGGCCCCCTCCTCGCCTACGCGGTCCGCCGCGTCGCCGACCCGTCCGACGCCGCGGACGTCGTCGCCGAGGCGTTCCTGGTCGCGTGGCGGCGGCTCGACGACGTCCCGGACGGTGACGCGGCACGCCCGTGGCTGTTCGGCGTGGCGCGTCGCGTCCTGGCGAACCACTACCGCGGCGAGCGTCGGCGGTTCGCGCTCGCGGACCGGCTGCGTGAGCAGGTCGTCGAGGTCGTCCCGCAGCCCGAGCCGAGCGACCCGACGCTGCTGCGCGCGATGGACGCCCTGCCGCCCGACGACCGCGAGCTGCTGCGCCTGGTCGCGTGGGAGGAGCTCGCACGCGACGAGATCGCGCTGGTGCTCGGCGTCCCGCGGGCGACCGTCCGCGTGCGGCTGCACCGCGCCCGGCGTCGCCTGCTGGCGCAGCTCGCCGCGCTGGAGGAGGCGCAGGCGGACCCCGACCCGCCGCCCGCCGTGCAACGCCGCGACCCGGCCGGACACGTCGGCAGTGGATGGGCGAGTGCCCGTCCCGGACCTCAGGAGGCGAGATGAGCAAGGACCTGATGCGACGCCTGCGGGCGGCGGACCCGGCCGCGCACGTCGACCTGCGGGCCGACGACGCGATGCGGGAGGCGATCATGACGACGCACGCCACGACGAACGAGCGGGCGCGGGCGGGACGCGAGCGACGGGTGCGCCGGGGGGTGCTCGCGGGAGGGTTGGCCACCGTGCTCGTCGGCGGGGGTGCCGCCTACGCGGGGTTCCACGACTGGTACCGGGGGACGGGCCCGAACGACGGCATCTCGTGCCTGTCGCGGTGGGACGCGCCGGAGGACGAGCGGTCCGGTGGGCCGATGCTGACCGGGGACCCCGTCGCGGACTGCCAGCGGTACCAGGAGCTGACCGGGCTGCCGCCCATCGAGGACGCGGTGGCGTTCCTCCGCGGGGATGACGGGGGCATCGTGGTGGCACCACGCGCCGACGTGCCGGCCGGCGCCGTGCTCCTCCCGGCCGACCCGCAGGCCATGGCGGTCCAGGAGCTGATCGACAGCACGCGGGACTACGTCGACGGGCTCGGGTCCGCGTGTCTCGACGAGAGCGCGCTGGCCGCCGCGGCACAGGTCGAGCTGGACCGCCTCGGCCTCGCGGACTGGGTGGTCCGGACGCAGACGCGCGGGACCGACAGCGTGCAGCTGGCGTGCGCGGACGTCTGGCTCGCCGTCGAGCCGTGGTCGGTCCGCGACCGAGGCACGGCCGCGGACGAACGCACCCTCGTAGTGATGCCGCACGCCAAGGAGGACCGCGACAGCCTGCGGGGCGACGAGGTGGTCGAGGTCGTCGACGAGATCCGCGACGTGCTGCGTGCGCGGGTCGCCGGGGCGTGCGTCGACCTCGACACGGCGGAGCGGATCGCGACCGAGGCCCTCGGGGAGGAGCACCACTGGCCGACGGTGGTCATCGAGGACCCGGATGCGGCGTGCACGCGGGTGGACCTGGCCGTCGGCGGCTCGATCCAGGTCTCGCTGCGAGGTCCTCGCCCCTGACGTCACGACGTGGACGGTCGTCCGGTTCCGGGTGGACACGCCTTGACGTCTCGCCCTCGACGCGTAGGTTAGCCTCGCCTCACTTAGGCGAGCCTCACGTCCCGTCCGCGGGGCGTCCTGCGCAGGGGAGAACCACACGTGCACGAGCTGCTGTCCGCCGCGAGCGCCGACGTCTACGTCGACGCCATGCGCGGGACCGTCGACCGGGTCGCCGCCCGGTTCCGCACCACCACCCAGCCGTTCTCCGGCGCGAGCCGCGAGCACCTGCAGGACCTCGTCGACGCCGTCGACCTCGACGGCCCGGGCCGGGGGACGGCCACCGCGCTGCGCGAGGTCGACGAGCTGTTCGCCCAGCACGCCGTCTGGTTCCACGACCCCGCGTACACGGCGCACCTCAACTGCCCGGTCGCCGTGCCGGCCGTCGCCGCCGAGGCCGTCCTCGCCGCGATCAACCCCAGCGTGGACACCTACGACCAGTCGACGGTCGGCACCCTGATGGAGCGACGCCTGGTCGCGTGGACCGCCGCGCGCATCGGCTTCCTCGCCGGCGGCGGGGTGTTCACGTCCGGCGGCACGCAGTCCAACCTGCAGGCGCTGCTGCTGGCCCGGGAGCACGCGCTGGCCACCACGCCCGGGGTTGACCTGCGCGACCTCGTCGTGCTGGCGACCGCGTCGAGCCACTTCTCGGTGCAGCGCTCGGCGTACCTGCTGGGCCTGGCACCCGACGCGGTCCGCCTGGTGCCCGTCGACGAGCGCGGTCGCATGCGCCCCGACGCCCTGCGGATCGCGCTGCGGCACGTCGCCGCGGACGGCCGGCACGCTGCCGCCGTCGTCGCCACGGCCGGGACGACGGACCGCGGGTGCGTCGACCCGCTCGCCGGCATCGCCGACGTGTGCGACGTCGCCGACGTGTGGCTGCACGTGGACGCCGCGTACGGATGCGGTCTGCTCGTCAGCCGGACGCGGCGGCACCTGCTCGACGGCATCGAGCGCGCCCGGTCCGTCACCGTCGACTTCCACAAGGCGTTCTTCCAGCCCGTGTCGTCCTCGGCGCTGGTCGTGCGGCACGCGGCGGACCTGCGGCTCGTCGCGCACCACCACGACTACCTCAACCCCGCGGGCGAGGACGAGCCCAACCAGGTCGACGTGTCCCTGCAGACCACCCGCCGGTTCGACGCCCTCAAGCTGTGGACCACGCTGCGCGCGCTCGGCGCCGACCGCCTCGGGGAGATGGTCGACGCGACGGCCGACCTGGCCGCGGCCGTGCACGGCGTCGTCGCCACCGACCCCGACCTGCGGCTGCTCGCCCCGACGGACCTGTCGACGGTGCTGTTCCGCTACCAGCCCGACGGCCTGGCCGACGAGCGCGCCGACGCCCTCGTCGGGCAGGTGCGCCGCGTGCTGTTCGGCTCCGGTCGCGCACTCGTCGCCCGGACCACGCTCGACGGCCGCCCGTGCCTCAAGCTCACGCTGCTCAACCCCGACACGACCCTCGCGGACGTGCGGCACGTCCTGGAGCTGGTGCGGCAGGCCGCCGCCGCGCTGCTCGAGGGCGACGACCTGCTGCGCCAGGACGTGGAGGTGGCGCGGTGAGCACGGCAGACGCGACGGTGAGCGCCGACGCGCACGTCCACGACCTCGTCGGCGTCGGCATCGGCCCCTTCAACCTGGGCCTGGCCGCGCTCGCCGACCCGCTCGACCTCGACACCGTCTTCCTCGACCGCGCCGCGGAGTTCCGCTGGCACCCGGGGATGATGCTCGAGGGCGCGACGATCCAGGTCCCGTTCCTCGCGGACCTCGTGACCATGGCCGACCCGACCAGCCCGTACTCGTTCCTCAACTGGCTCAAGCACACCGGGCGGCTGTACCCCTTCTACATCCGCGAGAGCTTCTACCCGCTGCGCGCCGAGTACGACGCGTACTGCCGGTGGGTCGCCGACGGGCTCGGCACGCTGCGCTGGGGCCGGACCGTCACGGCCGTCGAGGTCGACCCGCACGACGACGACCTGTACGTCGTGCACGCGCGCACCGCCCACGGCACGGAGTCGTACCGGACGCGGCACGTCGTGCTCGGGGTCGGCACGCAGCCCGTCGTCCCGGCGGCGCTGCGCGGGCTCGACGGCCCGGTCGTGCACTCCGCGGACTACCTGATGCACCGCGAGACGCTGCGCGCGGCGGGCTCGGTGACCGTCGTCGGCTCCGGCCAGTCCGCGGCCGAGGTCTACCGCGACCTGCTGGAGACCACCGGCCCGGGCGGGCAGCGCCTGGACTGGGTGACGCGCTCGCCGCGGTTCTTCCCCATGGAGTACACCAAGCTGACGCTCGAGATGACGTCGCCGGAGTACACCGACCACTTCCACGCCCTGCCGGCGGACGTGCGCGACCGGCTGACCCGCGAGCAGCGCAGCCTGTACAAGGGCATCAGCGCCGACCTCGTCGACGACATCTACGACGCGCTGTACCGCCGCAGCGCGACGGGGCCGGTGCCCACGACGCTCCTGACCGACACCGAGGTGCTCGGTGCCACCTGGGACGGCGCCCGGTACACGCTGCGGCTGCGGCACGCGCAGCTCGGCGTCGAGCACGAGCGCACCACCGACGCCCTCGTCCTGGCCACGGGCTACGCCGCGCAGGTGCCCGACGTCGTCCTGGGCATCGCGCACCGCCTCGCGTGGGACGATCGCGGACGGCTGGACGTCGCCCGGGACTACTCGGTCGACGGCGGGAGCAGGAGGGTGTTCGTGCAGAACGGCGAGGAGCACACGCACGGTCTGACAGCGCCCGACCTCGGCTTCGGGGCGTGGCGGTCGTCGGCGATCCTCGCGGCCGTGTGCGGCCGCGAGGTGTACCCGCGCGAGCAGCGGATCGCGTTCCAGGAGTTCGGGGTCCCGACGGGGGCGCACCCCGCGCCTGCCGGGACGGTCCCTGCACCGGCCGCACCCGGCGCCGTCGCGGACGGGGCGCGACGGTGACGGGCTGGCGCTCGCAGGCCACCGAGCCGCTGTCCGCGCAGACCGTCCGCGACGAGGCGTGGAAGCGCATCGGGCCGGTCCGCCTCGACCGCGTCGTGCCCGAGCGCGACGCCGAGACGCTGCACCACTGGCTGACGCACCCCGCCTCGGCGTTCTGGCGCATGACGGACCTCGGCCTGGACGACGTGCTGGCGTACTCCCGGCGGCTCGCGGAGTCCACCGACGAGCACGCGTGGATCGGCCGCGTCGCGGCACGCCCCACCTTCATGGTCGAGACGTACGACCCGGCACGGGTCCTGCTGCGCGGGCTGTACCGGGCGCGCACCGGCGACGTCGGCATGCACCTGCTCGTCTCCCCGCCCGCCGGCCCGCCGCTGCACGGGCTGACCGACGCGGTCATGGCCGCCACCCTGCGGTTCTGCTTCGGCACCCTGCGCGCCCAGCGCGTCGTCGTCGAGCCGGACGTGCGCAACACCGCGATCGCCGCCAAGAACGCCGCCGCCGGGTTCCGGGTGGTCCGCGAGATCGAGCTGCCCGGCAAGCGCGCGGCGCTGTCGGTGTGCACGCGCGAGGACTTCGCCGCCAGCCGGCTCGGCGCCCGCACCATCCACGAGGACGCCCGATGACGCTCACCGACCTGCCCGTCGTGCCGGGACGTGCCCTGCCCGCCCCGCACCCGGCCGACCACCTGACCCCCGAGCACCTCGCCGCCGCGCAGCGCCACCTGGTGGGCAAGGCGCTCGCGGAGCTCGCGCACGAGCGCCTCGTCGCCCCGAGCCTGGACCGCGCCGCTGCCGCTGCCCCGGACGACGACGCCGAGCGCCCGTACGTGCTGACCCTTGACGCCCCCGGCGGGAGCACGGTCGTCTACCGGTTTCGTGCCCGCCGGCTCGCGCTGGAGCACTGGGCGATCGACCGCACGAGCGTGACGCGCGAGGTCGACGGGCAGCCGGCGCCGCTGGACGTGCTCGACCTGGTGCTGGAGCTGCAGCCGCTGCTGCAGGTGCCCGACGGCCTGCTCGCGCTGTACCTGGAGGAGCTGTCCTCGACGCTCGCGTCCGCCGCGTACCGGCGCGCGCACGGCGGCCCGTCGGTCGCCGACCTGCTGCACGCGGACCTCGCCACCGTCGAGCAGGCGATGACCGAGGGGCACCCGTCCTTCATCGCGAACAACGGGCGCATCGGCTACGGCGTCAGCGAGCACGACGCCTACGCCCCCGAGGCCGGGCGGCCGGTGCGGCTGGTGTGGCTCGCGGCCCGGCGGGCCGTCAGCCACGTCGCCACGGGTGCGGGCCTCACCGCGGACGCGCTGTACCGCCACGAGCTCGACGACGCCACGCGCGCCCGGTTCGCGTGCCGCCTGCTCGAGCTCGGCCTGGACCCCGGCGACTACCGGTACCTGCCCGTGCACCCGTGGCAGTGGGAGCACCGCGTCGCCGTGACGTTCGCGCCCGACGTCGCGCGACGCGACCTCGTCCTGCTGGGGGAGTCCGACGACACGTACCGCGCGCAGCAGTCGATCCGCACGTTCCTCAACGTCGACCGCCCCGACCGGCACTACGTGAAGACGGCCGTCGCGATCCAGAACATGGGGTTCCTGCGCGGGCTGTCCCCGGCGTACATGCGCGCGACGCCCGCGATCAACGACTGGGTCGCCGACCTCGTGGACACGGACCCCGAGCTCGCGGCCTGCCACGTGCGGGTGCTGCGCGAGCGCGCGTCGATCGGCTACACCGGCGACGTCTACCACCGCACGCCGCGGCCCAACGCGCACCGCAAGATGCTCGCGGCGCTGTGGCGCGAGCAGCCGTTCGCGTTCCTCGCGCCCGGGCAGCGCGCGACGACGATGGCCGCGCTGCTGCACCGCGACGCCGCCGGCGACGCGTTCGCGACGGCGGCCGTGCGCGCGTCCGGGCTCGACCCCGCGGACTGGCTGCGCGCCTACCTGCGGGTCTACCTGCGCCCGCTCGTGCACTGCCTGCGCGCGTACGACCTGGCGTTCATGCCGCACGGCGAGAACGTGCTGCTCGTGTGGCAGGACCACGTGCCCGTCGGCGCGCTGCTCAAGGACATCGGCGAGGAGGTCGCCGTCCTGTCGGACCGGCCCCTGCCGGCCGCGGTCGAGCGCGTCCGCGCGGTCGTCGACGACGACGAGAAGGCGCTGGCGATCTTCACCGACGTGTTCGACGGGGTCCTGCGGCACCTCGCGGGGATCCTCGTCACCGACGGCGTGCTCACGCAGGACGTGTTCTGGGGCGTCGTCGCCGAGACGATCGACGCGCACCACGCCGACCACCCGGACCTGCCGTCGCGCGTCGACCTGCGCGCGCCGCGGTTCGCGCACTCGTGCCTCAACCGCCTGCAGCTGCGCAACACGCTGCAGATGGTCGACCTGGCGGACCAGTCCTCGTCGCTCATCTACGCCGGGACGCTGGCCAACCCGGTCGCGCGCGAGGAGAGCGCCTGACGTGGGGTTCGAGGTCTTCCGCGACACGTGGGGCGTGCCGCACGTGCGCGCGTCCGACGAGCTGGCGCTCGCGTACGGCCAGGGCTGGGTGACCGCGCGCGACCGCACGTGGCAGGTGCAGACGGACCGTTGGCGCGCCGAGGGGCGCCTGGCCGAGCACCTCGGCCAGGCGGGGGTCGCCTGGGACGTCGTCGCGCACCGGCTGCGGCTGCCGGACACCGCGCAGCGTGCGTACGCGGCGCTGCGGGACGACGACCGCGCGTGGGTCGACGCGTACACCGCCGGCGTGAACGCCGGGCTCGCGTCGGCGCCGCGCCCCGTCGAGGTCGACGAGCTCGACCGCGTCCTGGGCGGCACCACGCCCGACGACCCGTGGCCCGCGTGGGCGCCGCTGGGGGTGTTCCTCGTCAACCACGCCCTGTTCTCGACGTTCCCGCGCGTGCTGTGGCACGACCACGTGGTGCGCGCCGCGCGGTACTCCGACCACCCCGGGCTCGCCGACGTCGACCCGCGGGACCTCGTGCGCCTGTTCGACCCCGCGTCCGACGGCCCCACCAGCGGCTCCAACGCCTGGGCGCTGCACGGCTCGCGCACCGCCACCGGCGCACCGCTGCTCGCGGGCGACCCGCACCGCGTCCTCGAGCTGCCCGGCCCGTACCAGCAGGTCCGGCTCGCCTGCCCGCAGTACGACGTGCTCGGGCTCGCGTTCCCCGGCGTCCCCGGGCTCCCGCACTTCGGCCACACCGGCGACGCCGCGTGGGGCATCACCAACGCCGCCGCGCACGCCGCCGAGGTGTACCGCGAGCTGCTCAGCCGCGTCGACGACGGGTGGGAGGCGCTCGGCCCCGACGGGTTCGAGGCCGTGCAGCGGACGACCGCGCACGTCGCCGTCCGTGGTGACGAGCCGCTGACCGTCGAGGTGCTGGAGACCGCGCGGGGACCCGTGGTGGTGCGCGGACTGCCCGCGGGCCGTCCCGTCGACCAGGACGACGTCACCACCGGGCCGCTGCCGCAGGTCACGCTCGAGGAGGCCCGGTCCGTGCGCCTGCAGCCGCGCGTCCAGGCGGACCTCGGGTTCGGCTGCCTGCGCCCCCTGCTGCGCGCCCGCACGGCGGACGACGTCGCCGACGCGCTCGCGGGCTGGGTCGACCCGGTCAACCGCGTCGTCGCCGCCGACGCCCACGGCGCGGTCCTGACGTTCGACGCGGGGCTCGTCGCCGACCGGGCACCCGACGACCGGCTGCTGCCGCTGCGCGCCTGGGACGCCGCCCACGCGCCGCGGGCCTGGCGCACGCTCGCGCCGCCGCGCGTGGTCACCGACGTGGCGGTCGACGCCAACGAGCGGCCCGCCGACCCCGCGCGCGACCACGGCAGCGGGTACGCCCCGGACCGTGCGGCGCGCCTCGCGGTGCTGCTCGCCGAGCGGCCCGTGTGGGACGTGGCCGACCTCGCCGCCGTCCACGGGGACACGCACTGGGCCGGCGCCGGGCGGCTGCTGCGGCACACCGCCGACCTCGACGGCCTCAGCCCGGCGGCCGCTGCCGTCCGCGACCGCCTGCTCGCGTGGGACCTGCACCTGGCCGCCGACTCCCCGCAGGCCGCGTTGCTCGCGGACCTGCGCGCGGTGCTCGTCGGCCGACTCGTGGAGGAGCCCGCGGTCCGGGCGCTCGCGGCGCCGCACCGGGCCGGCGCGGCGTTCGACGCCTGGTTCAGCCTGCGGGGTCGCGTCGGGGCGGTGCTCCCGGCGCTGCTGGACCGTGCGGACCTGGGCATCGACGGCCCGGGCCACGTCCGGGCCGCGTTGGAGGAGGTCGCGACGCGGGCCGACGGCGGCACGTGGGGCAGCCGGCACACCGTGCTCCCGGCGCACGTGCTGGCCGACGTCCCCGGCGCCGCCGTGCCGGGCGTACCCGCGCTGCCGCTGGGCGGCGACCAGGACACCGTGCGGTGCACCGGGACCGTGCCGGGCGTGACCGACCGCGCGTTCCGGGGGTCCGTGGCCCGGTGGGTGTGGGACCTGGGGGACCGCTCGCGCAGCCGGTGGGGCGTGCCGTTCGGTGCGAGCGGTGACCCGCGCAGCGCGCACTTCGCGGACCAGCACCCGGTGTGGGCGGCCGCGGGGACGGTCGAGGTCGTGACCGACTGGGCGCTGCTGACGCCGGAGCCGCTGCCGCCGGGGGCGGGGGCGTGAGCGTCGAGGTGGTCGGGCTGACCGCGCCGTGGGCAGGGCTGCCGGGCGGGACGGTGCTCGACGAGCGCACGGTCGACGGCCTCGGCGTGCTGAGCACCGCCCTGCTGGACCTCGACGCGGACCTGGCGACCCTGCACGCGTGGTGCACAGCCCGCGGCACCGGGTTCTGGGGGCTGGGCGACCTGGGCGTCGACGACCTGCGGGACACGTACGCCGGGCTGGCCGCGATCGACCACCACCACGCGCTGCTCGTGCGCCTCGACGGGACGCGCGTCGCGCTGGTGCAGGCGTACGAGCCCGCGCACGACCCGGTGGGCGACGTGTACGACGTGCAGCCCGGTGACCTGGGCATGCACGTGCTGGTGGGGGCGCGGCCGACGCGGCGCGGTCCGGCTGCGGACGGCGGACGGCGCCCGGGCGGCGGCACGCCGGGACGCGGGTACGCGGACCGCCTCGTGACGACGCTCGCGCAGGTGCTCGCCGACCTCACGGGCGCGACGCGCATCGTCGGCGAGCCCGACGCCCGTAACGCGGCGATGCTGCGTCTGGCCGAGCGCACCGGCGCCGTTCTCGGTCCGGAGGTCGACCTGCCCACCAAGCGCGCCCGCCTGACGTTCTACGCGGTCGCTCCTGCTGGTCGCTGACCGCGTCGTCCCCGGCTCCCGACGTGCCGAGACCCCGCCGATGCGGGAGCCTGGGCGCGCTCACCCACACCCGCCCGCGCCAGAGAGAGTCCGGGAGCCCCCATGACGACGTCGCGCCGGTCCAGGACTGCGCTGTGGCTGCTGGTCGCGGTCTGCCTCGGAGCGCTCGTGACGTACGTAGCGATGACGGCGTTCAGCAGGTTCTCCCTGGTCGGCTCGGCCTCCGAGGAGCGCGACACCCGGGTCGTCACCTCGGTCACCCGTCAGGAGCAGGTGGTGCTCCTGAGCCTGGGGATCGAGGGCATCGCCGAGCAGACCGAGCGGGGCTCGTTCCTCGGGATGGACATCCCCGGGAGCGGGCGGTCGTCGTTCGTGCAGTACGGCTTCAACGCCAAGCTGGGCATCGAGGGCAAGGACGTGAGGATCGTCCCGACCGGCGAGGGCAAGTTCCGCATCTCGGTCCCCGAGTTCATCTTCATCGGGCACGACGACGAGAGCTTCCGGACGGTCGTCGAGGACAACGGCGTCCTGAGCTGGGTGACCCCGCAGATCGACGTCGTGGAGATGATCAACACGATCCTCGACCAGGACGCCCAGAGCGAGTACGTCGAGGCGAACACGGAGATCCTGCAGGACCAGGCGAGGGTGTTCTACACCGGCATCGTCCAGGGCATCGACCCGACCATCGAGCTCGAGTTCGAGTTCCGCTGACGTCGGCGCCCCCGACGCCAGAGGGAACTCGGGAGCCGCTGACGCCGGTGCCGTGACCCTTGACCCGGACCGTTCGTCAGTCGTAACTTACCGTTCGTGACGACTTACGGAGCGGTGCTGGATGCGCTCGGCGACCCGACACGTCGCAGCGTCCTCGAGCTGGTCGCGGAGCGCCCGCAGCCCGTGGGTGAGCTCGCCGCGCGACTGCCCGTGAGCCGGCCGGCCGTCTCGCAGCACCTGCGCGTGCTGAAGGACGCCGGTCTCGTCACTGACACCGCCGTCGGGACCCAGCGGGTGTACCGGCTGGACGCCCGCGGTGCCGCGGCCCTGCGCGCGTACCTGGACCGGTTCTGGGACGACTCGCTTGCCGCCTACGCCCGCGCCGTCGAGCAGGACCTCGCACCCGAGGAGAGGCCATGAGCACCGACCCGATCGTCCGGACCCTCACCGTCGCCGCGCCGCCGGAGCGCGCGTTCGAGGTCTTCACCGCTGGCATGGCGCGCTGGTGGAACGGGGAATACCACCTGGGCGACAAGCCGTTCGTCGACGTCGTCGTCGAGCCCCGCGCGGGAGGGCGCTGGTACGAGCGCGACGCCGAGGGCGCCGAGTGCACCTGGGGACGGGTGCTCGCGTGGGAGCCTCCCGGACGCCTCGTCCTGGCGTGGCAGATCAGCGCCGACTGGACGTACGACCCCGAACTGGTCACGCAGATCGAGGTCCGGTTCGCGGGTGCGACGGGCCCGGACGGTGCCGCGACGACACGCGTCGACTTCGAGCACCGCGGGCTCGACGCCTACGGGGAGCAGGCTGCGGAGATGCGGGCGTCGCTCGGCTCGCCGGGCGGCTGGGGTGGGCTGCTCGAGGCCTTCGCCGACAAGGCGGGCGGCTGAGCTGAGCCGGCAGGCTCACGAGGCGGCGCCGTCCCACCACGCCAGGACGCGAGCGGCGTGGAACGTCACCCACCGCGACGGCTCGCCGGGCGGAACGTCGACCTCGAACCAGACGCGGCCCGGCATGCGGTGCTCCTGCAGCCACGTGCCGTCGGGCTGCCGGGCCGCGCGCACGGTCTCGACCGCCTCGGCCAGGCGCGGATCGGGCGCGGTGCCGTCGTGCAGGGACGCGGCGCGGAAGTGGTCGAGGGCGTGCAGCGTGCTGAAGAGCCACCGGAACGGGTAGCAGAACACCGTCACCCACGGTCCGAGCGGCTCACCGGTCGTCACGCGTCGCAGCAGCCGCCGTTCCAGCAGGTACTCCTCGCCGGCGTGCCGGGCGTCGCGCAGCGCGTCGGAGCCACCGGTCGCGGCCTCGTAAGAGAGCAGCCCCTTCACGGAGTTGAGGGTCGAGTGCACGGACGAGCGCGTCGAGCCCTCGACCCACTCGCAGTTCCAGCCGCCGTCGGGCAGCTGGTGCGCGGGGAACCAGTCGGCCAGCGCTGCGACGTCCGCACCGAGCCACGCGCCGTTGGCCAGGGTGAACGCGTTGATGCAGCAGTCGACCTCGCCATCCCAGTAGGGCAGGTCGTCGTACTCCCAGCGACTGTGCTCCTTCAGCTTGCCGGCCGTGCCGGCCAGCACCCCCGCATCGAGTCCCCAGTCACGCAGCGTGTTGAGCGTCCACGTCGTCGCCGTCCACGGCTGGCCCGCTCCGGGCTGCGCCTCCGGCCCGTGGAAGTCGTACCCCCGCGGGAAGTACGCCCCGCCCGCCCACTGCCCGTCGTCGTCCTGCAGGGCGAGCAGCCGCGCTCCTAACCCCTCCGTGGCGACACGCGCCCTCGTCGCGCGCCACACGTCCTCCGGCGCGCCCGCCAGGTCGCGCTCGACCTGCCAGCGCAGGGCGGGGTCGGAGTCGAGGAGCCAGTCGAGCACGGGGCGGTCGAGGGCCATGGTTCACGGTAGCGACGGGCCGCGTCGGTGGGCCACCCCCCGTCGCCGTCCTCAGCCGGCTGCGCGCGTCGGCTCGAGGTCGCTCCGGGCGAGGTCGATCGCCAGCTGATCGCCGAGCCGGACGAGTCCGAGCCGTTCGCCCGTGCGCGCCGACGCGACGTTGTCCAGCCGGCACCGCCACTGCGGCACCAGCCCTTCCCCGACGGCGTGCTTCACCGCCGCCGCGGCGACGCGGGATCCGACGCCCTGGCCACGAGACCCCGCAGCGACCGCCACGCCGACATGGGCGAGCCCGTCGCCCCAGATCTCGTAACCCGCCACGCCGGCCGGCTCGCCACCGCCGCCGGAGACGACCCATCGCATGTCCACGTCGAGCACGCCGCTCTCGTCGCGCTCCTCGGTGGAGCATCGAGAGACGACGGCGTCCACGTCGCTCTGCGGGGCCGCCCGAGCGGCAACAGCCGGCACCGGAACGAGCGTGCGGCGGTCGCCGAACGACAGCGATGCCGCCCCGAGCAGGCTCGGGCGCAGGGGGGTCAACGCGGCCAGCAGCGACGCGACGTCGAGCAGCTCCGGTGCTGCGAGCCGCGTGAGCCGAGACAACGCTGCCTCGGGCGCCGCGACGGCCACCGTCTCGCCGTGGCGGACCACCACGACCGCCGTCAGGTCCGGCCGGTCGATGGCGACCGGCCCCGGTGTGGCGAGGACGCGGGGCGCGACGCCCAGGCGTTCCGCCCACACGCGGTGCACGACCTGCTCGGTCGAAGGGTCCAGGCCGCCCGTCATCGGGCGAATCTGCCAGCCTGCCGGCCGTGAACGCCGGTGGGGCGTCCTTGCGAGCCGGTCGGCCGCTCGTGCGTCGGTGGGAGGCTGGCCCATCGGCAAGGGCCCGTGCAGCACGCTGCGGCGACCACCGATGCGCTGAGCCGAGCTGCCTGGGGTGTCGCGGACGCGGCAGCGCCTCGCGGCCTAGAGTTCAGAGGGACAACCGCAGTCGCGTTGCCCGGACCGGTGGTGCCGACGGGGTCGATCTACGCGTCGATGGGTCGGCTCAGGATGGTCGTCGCCAGCTCGGTCGGATCGCGGTGCTGGTCGTAGCGTCGCAACGCGTCGATGTACTGCGACTTGTCGACGTCCCAGTCGTAGGTCGACGGCGGCTCGTCGGCGCGTTGGGCGGCGAGCAGGGTGAGGTCGGCCAGCAGGCGGGTGGAGCGACCGTTCCCGTCCGCGAAGGGGTGGATTCGAACGGTCTCTGCGTGGACAGCGATCCCCAGCTGGTGGGCGGTCCAGTCCGACGTGTGCTGCCAGCGGTACAGGATCCCGTCGAGCGAGCTCCGCAGTGCCGTGGCGATCTGTTCCGGGGCGACACCGAGGTTGAGCTCGTGCCGTCGGAGCCTGCCACCCCACGTCCAGATGTCCCTGTAGAGCTGGGCGTGCAGGTCACGAAGGAAGTGATCGGTGACCACGTCGGTCACACCAGCAGTCCCGTCGAGGACAGAGTCGACGAGGTCCTCGGTGACCGCCGTCTGGACTGCTTGCTCGAGGTCGTAGACGTCTGCCTTGGTGGGCGGGTCGGGCAGTGCGTCGCGCGCGTCGGGGAGGAGTGCCGCAAGCTCGTCCCAGTCGAGCGGCGTCTCGCCGTAGCCGGGTTCGAGCGGTGTCACGAAGCGCGACGGGTGCGCGCGGCGACGAACTGCTCGACCTTGGCGGAGCGCACGAACTCCTTGGGGACGACTCGGCCTTCGAGCTTGGCGGAGGCTCGGGTGGAACGCTCGGCGGAACGCTTGACCGCGTTCTTGTCGACGACTCGACGCTCCATGTGCCCTCCTCCAGCTCCCAGGAATGCCATGTTACGCAGGCAGCTCCGATGACGGCAGGGCGCGGCGCTGACAGCGAGTACGTCGACAGCGGGGACTGGCAACGGGTCGCCTTGGCGGCGCCGTCGACCCTCACGACGCGTGCTTGCCGCCGTACCGCCGGCGGGCGGTCTCACCGCTCGTCCCGACCGCGGCACCGATCACCTTCCACGGCGTGTCCGAGCGCCTGGCGATCGCCACCGCCTCAGCGATCTCGCGTTCGGCCTCAGCGCGCTTGAGGACTGCGAGCCTCAGCTGGGTCACGGGTGAGACGGTGTCGCGGTCGCCGGGCTCGGGCTCGTGCGCCTCGAAGCGGTCTGCCAGGCTCTCGGCCCGGGCCATCATCTCGTCCAGAGAACCGGGCACCCAGGATCACCTCCGGGACTTGGGTCGGGCCGGCACGGGGAACGGCTCGCTCGTGTCGATGAAGACCCGCCACAGGCGGGCCACCTGCCTACGCCCCGAGGGTCGCGCGGATCGCGTCGGCACCGGTCCGGCGCTGTTCGCGCTCGGCGGCCACATCCACGACGTCCTGCACGCGGATGCGGCGGTGACGGCTGCCCGGCAGGCGGCGGAAGGGGAGTACGCCGTCTTCGCACAGGCGGTCGACGAACTGCCGCGTCACGCCGAGTACCTCTGCCGCCTTCGCAGGGCTGAGCTCGTCCTCAGCGCGCAGTACCACGACCCGCGTGCCGTGCGCGACGTCGTCGAGCACCGCACGCACAGCGGCCTCGACCGGGGTGTCACCCACCAGCCGGTCCGCCAGCTCTCTGGCGCCGGACCGTACGGCGGGGTCCGCAGGGTCGAGAGTCGTGGAGCGCGCATAGGTCGCCATGCGGCCTACCGTACGACCATCTGCAATAACAGCAACCTCATGCACGCGCCCGCGGATCAGCCCCGGTCGAGGCGGTCGCGCAGCAGCACCGCGATGTCGGCGACCTCGGGGACCCCGACCGGCGGCCGGGCGGGCACGGCGGCGGGTGTGAGCGGACCGGCGGGCTCCTGGGTGCCGGTCGCCCCGGCGCCGGGGGCCGGGCGGGTGCCACCGTCCACGGGCGTCGTCCCGTCCGCCGCGTCGGCGCCCTCGGTCGCCGCCCGCGTGTGTGCCGCGACCCCGTCGCTGAGCATCACCGTGCAGAACGGGCACGCGGTGGCGATCGCACCCGCGCCCGTCGCGACGGCCTCCGCCGCGCGGACGGTGCCGATGCGCTCGCCGATCGTCTCCTCCATCCACATGCGCGCGCCGCCGGCACCGCAGCAGAAGGACGTCTCGCGGTTGCGCGGCATCTCCGCGACGGTGACGCCCGCGGCGGCGAGCAGCTCGCGCGGCGGCTCGTAGACCTCGTTGTGCCGGCCCAGGTAGCAGGGGTCGTGGTACGTGACGGAAGCGCCGTCCGCGTCCTCGCCGACGCCGGGAGCGAACCGCAAGCGACCCTCGGTGACGAGCGTGTCGAGCAGCTGCGTGTGGTGGACCACCTCGTAGCGCCCGCCCATGGCCGGGTACTCGCGGGAGATCGTGTTGAAGCAGTGCGCGCACGTCACGACGATGCGCTGCGTGCCCACCTCGTTGAGGGTCTCCACGTTCTGCGCGGCGAGCATCTGGTACAGCGCCTCGTTGCCCGCGCGGCGTGCGGGATCGCCCGTGCAGGTCTCGCCGTCGCCCAGCACGGCGAACGTCACGCCCGCCGCGTGCAGCAGCTCGGCGACCGCACGCGTCGTCTTCTTCGCGCGGTCCTCGAAGGCGCCCGCACACCCGACCCAGAACAGCCAGTCGACGTCGGCGGCGGACTCGACGTCCGCACCGACGACCGGCACGTCGAACTCCAGGCCCTTGGCCCAGTCCAGCCGCTGCCGCGCCGGCAGGCCCCACGGGTTGCCGCGCCGCTCCATCTTGGTGAACGTGCCGCCCAGCTCGGCCGGGAACGCCGACTCCATGAGCGTCTGGTAGCGGCGGATGTCGACGATCGTGTCGACGTGCTCGATGTCGACGGGGCACTGCTGCACGCACGCGCCGCACATCGTGCACGCCCACAGGGCGTCGGCGTCGATGACGCCGGACGCGACCAGGTCCACGCCCAGGTGCGGGTCGGCCAGCGCCTCCGGCGACGCGCCCGCGGCCCGGGCGGCCTGCACGTACGGCGCGGTCGCCGCGGCGTGGTCCCGCAGCGCGAGCGTCAGCAGCTTGGGGCTCAGCGGCTTGCCGGTCGCCCACGCCGGGCACTGGTCCTGGCAGCGGCCGCACTCGGTGCACGTCGCGACGTCGAGCAGGCCCTTCCACGGCAGGTCCTCGACCGCGCCGACACCCAGCCGCAGGTCCTCCGGGAGGTCCTCGACGGCCGTCAGGTCCAGCGGCTCACCGGCGGCGTCCCGCAGCGGGACGAGCGGACCCAGCGCGGGCCGCCCGTCGACCTCGCGCCGGGCGTACACGTTGACCACCGCCAGGAACCGGTGCCACGCCACGCCCATCGTCGGCAGCAGCCCGACGACCACGAACCACGCGTTCGACACCAGGATCTTCACCAGGGCGACGACCACCACGACCGTCTCGAGCGTGGCCGGGTCAATCTCGACCCAGAGCTCGCCGAGCCACGCCGTCAGCGGGAAGTGCAGCGTCGACGCCCACGCCTCGCCGTCCTGCACCCCGAGCGCGTACTCCAGCCCACGCAGTGCGAGCACGGCGACGACGACCAGCAGGATCGTCGCCTCGACGACGTACGCCCACGCGCGGTTGGACCCGAAGAACCGCGACCTGCGCTGCTGCGCCTCGGACTCGTCGGCGCGCGGCTGGACCCGCTGCCGCAGCACGATCAGGTAGCCGATGCCCAGCAGCCCCAGCCACGCGAACGCCTCGATCGCCCACTCCAGCGGCACGAAGTGCGCGAGGAACGGCAGGCCGTACCGCGGGTCGACCAGCTGCCCGTACCCGGTCAGCAGCGTGACCACCAGCACCGGGAACGACACCATGACCACCCAGTGCGCCACCCGCACCGCGGGACGCTGCTGGAACCGGCCGTGACCCACCACCTCGCGTGCGAGCGTCGCGAGCCGGGGGCCGACGGGACCCCAGCGGCCCGGCAGCGGCCGCCCGATCCGCACGGTCCGCACGATGACGACGACGCCGCGCGCGAACACCGCCACGCCGACGACGGTCGCGAGCGCGGCCAGGACGAGTGCCACCAGCTGCGTCGGGTTCACGCGGTCAACCTAGCGTCCGCGTCGGACGGTGACGTGGGTCGCCCGGTGCGCGGTCACGCCGGGTCGACCGGATGGCTCTCTCGCGGGCTGGGGTGGGGGCGGGAGGCGGGCTGGATTGCTCTCTCGCGGGCTGGGGTGGGGTGCGGGGGGGAGGGCTGGATTGCTCTCTCGCGGGGTGGGGGTGGGTGTGGCGTGCGTGACGCGTCGGGGATCGCGCCGCGCGGCCGGTGCGAGGGTGTGCGTTGATAGCATCAGCGCGTCCCCCCGACCCCGCCACGACGCTCGTGACCAGCACGGACCCGCCCCCCGGGTCGCCTCAGGTCGTCGAGCGCCGTGCGTCGTCGCACCTCGACACCCGGGGGCTCACGCCCTGACTGCCGACCGACCGACCACCCGCCCCCGACACGGACGGAGCCGGACGTGCTGCTGCTGCTGACGGTCCACCTCGCAGCGGCCCTCGTCGCGCCCGTGCTCTTCCGCCTGTGGGGGCGTCGCGCGTTCTGGGTGCTCGCGGCCGCGCCCGCCTCCGCGGCGGTGTGGGCGCTGACGTGGACGGCCGACGTGCGGGCGGGACGCGGCCCCGTCCAGACCGTCGAGTGGGTGCCCGCGCTCGGCCTCGAGCTGAGCTTCCGGCTCGACACCCTCTCCTGGCTCATGACGATCGTGGTCGGGGGCGTCGGCGCGCTCGTCCTCGTCTACTGCGCCGCCTACTTCTCCCCGACCGCGTCCGGCCTCGGCCGGTTCGGCGGGGTGTTCACGGCCTTCGCCGGCTCGATGCTCGGCCTGGTCACGGCCGACGACATGCTCCTGCTGTTCGTGTTCTGGGAGCTCACCACCGTCACGTCGTACCTGCTCATCGGGCACTACGCGGACCGCAAGGCCAGCCGGCGCGCCGCCATGCAGGCGATCATCATCACCACCGCCGGCGGTCTGGCGATGCTCGTGGGCGTCGTGATCCTCGGGCACGCCGCCGGCACCTACTCGATGTCGACGCTCGTCGCCGACCCGCCCGCCGCGTCCCCCGCGATCGTGGCGGCCGTCGCGTGCCTGCTCGCCGGCGCCGCGACCAAGTCCGCGCTCATCCCCTTCCACTTCTGGCTGCCGGCGGCCATGGCGGCACCGACACCCGTGAGCGCCTACCTGCACGCGGCCGCGATGGTGAAGGCCGGCGTCTACCTCGTCGCGCGGTTCGCGCCCGCGTTCGCCGAGATGCCCGTGTGGCGCTGGTCGGTCGTCGCCCTCGGCGGCGGGACGCTGCTGCTCGGCGGGTACCGCGCGCTGCGGCAGCACGACCTCAAGCTGATCCTCGCGTTCGGCACCGTCAGCCAGCTGGGCCTCATCATCCTGCTCGTCGGCCTGGGCACGCAGGCCACCGCGCTGGCCGGCCTGGCGATGCTGGGCGCGCACGCGATGTTCAAGGCCGCCCTGTTCCTCGTCGTCGGCACCGTGGACGTCGCCTGCGGGACGCGCGACCTGCGGCGGCTGTCCGGCGTGGGGCGCGCCCTGCCGTGGACCGCGCTCGCGGGCGGTCTGGCCACGGCGTCGATGATCGGCCTGCCGCCGTTCGCCGGGTACGTCGCCAAGGAGGCCGGGCTCGAGGGCGTGGCGCACCTGGAGGGCGGCACCGTCGGCTGGATCGTGCTCGTGGCCGTCGTCGTCGGGTCGGCGCTGACCGTCGCCTACGGGCTGCGCCTGTGGTGGGGGGCGTTCGCGACCAAGGACGCCCTCGTCCCGCAGTCGAAGACGCAGGACGCCGAGGGCGTCGCGACCACGACGTCCCTGGCGGTCGGCGGCGACGAGTCCGTCGAGCCCGCACCGGTGACGCGCCCGTCGTTCCTGCTCACCGCGCCCGCCCTGGTGCTGTCGTTCCTCGGCCTGGTCGTGGCCCTGCTCCCGCAGCTCGGGGAGCAGCTCCTGGCGCCGTACGCGGCCACCTACCCGATCGGCGAGCCCGGGCACCTGCTGCTGTGGGGCGGGTTCGGGCTGGTGCTGTGGCTCACCGTGGGGATCCTGGCCGTCGGCGGTGCGTTGTTCCTCGTGCGGGACAAGGTCGAGCGGTGGCAGGCGCGCGTCCCGCACCTCCTCGAGGCGGACCTCACGTACCGGCGCTCGATGCGCAAGCTCGACGACCTGGCCGCGGACGTCACGGCCGTCACCCAGCGCGGGTCCCTGCCGCTGTACCTCGGCATCATCCTGCTGACGTGGGTCGTCGCGGTCGGCTCCGCGCTGCTCACCGGGACGTCGTTCCCCACCGCGACCCGGCCCTGGGACTACGCCGCGCAGACGGTGTTCGCCGCCGCCGCGATCGTCTCGGCGATCCTCGTGGCCCGCGCCCGCCGCCGGCTCAAGGCCGTGATCCTCGCCGGGATCAGCGGGTACGCGCTCGCCGGCATGTTCCTGCTCTACGGCGCCCCCGACCTGGCGGTCACGCAGGTGCTGGTCGAGACGATCACGCTGGTCGTGTTCGTCCTCGTGCTGCGCCGCCTCCCCCCGTACTTCTCCGACCGTCCGCTCGCGGCGTCGCGGTACGTGCGCCTGGGCCTCGGACTGGCCGTCGGCCTCGTCGTGGCGGGCGTCGCGCTGGTCGCACCGTCGGCGCGCGTGCACGCCCCGGTGTCCGCCGACTTCGCCACCGAGGCCTACGAGTTCGGCGGCGGCAAGAACATCGTCAACGTGACGCTCGTCGACATCCGCGCGTGGGACACGATGGGCGAGCTCTCCGTGCTGCTGGTGGCGGCCACCGGCGTCGCGTCGCTCGTGTTCCTCTCCGCCCGCGGCGGCCGGATCTTCCGCGAGCGCGAGGCCCCCGCGGACCGCGCCGTGTGGGGCGGCGGGGTCCCCGACCCCATGGCCGCGCTGCGCCGCCCGCGCACCGCCGACGCCACGCCCGACCCGGACGGCGGCGTGCCGGCCACCCCGGGCCGCGGCACGGCGCGGGCCGCCGGAGCGCGGGCGCGGGAGTGGCTGCGCGCCGGCCGGACCGTGGCCCCGCAGCGCCGCTCCGTCATCTTCGAGGTCGTCGTGCGGCTGCTGTTCCACACGATGATCGTGTACTCCGCGTTCCTGCTGTTCAGCGGGCACAACCAGCCCGGCGGCGGGTTCGCCGCCGGCCTCGTCACCGGCATCGCGCTGGCCGTGCGCTACCTCGCCGGCGGGCGGTACGAGCTCGGGGAGGCCGCACCCGTGCAGCCCGGCGTGCTGCTCGGCACGGGCCTGTTCCTGTCCGCCGGGGTGGGGCTCGCGGCGCTGTTCGTCGGCGGCAACGTGCTGGAGTCCTGGATCCTCGAGTTCGACCTGCCCGTCTGGGGGCACGTCAAGCTCGTCACCAGCCTGTTCTTCGACGTCGGGGTCTACCTCGTCGTCGTCGGGCTGGTCCTCGACATCCTGCGCAGCGTCGGCGCCGAGATCGACCGCCGCGCCGAGACCGGGGAGGACGACGTGGCCGAGCACGCCGTCAGCGGCTACGACCACGTGGTGGTCGCCCGGGGCGACCGCGGCGCGGACCCCCCGCGGGTCCGGTCCGACGGCACCGGCGAGGGGATGGTCCCGTGAGCGACGTCGTCATGAGCCCCAACATCGTCGTCGTCGTGACGATCGCGGTGCTGTTCACCGTCGGGGTCTACCTGGTGCTCGAGCGCAGCCTCACGCGCATCCTGCTGGGCATCGTCCTGCTGAGCAACGGCACCAACCTGCTCATCCTCGTCGCCGGGGGAGCCGCGGGCGCACCGCCGATCATCGGCGTCGCGTCCGACCGCCCCATGAGCGACCCGCTGCCGCAGGCGCTCATCCTCACGGCCATCGTCATCACGCTCGGGCTCACCGCGTTCCTGCTCGCCATGGCCTACCGGTCCTGGCAGCTGCACCGGCACGACGAGGTGCAGGACGACGTCGAGGACCGCCGCATCGTGCGCCTCGCCGCGCGTGACGAGCGCGCGTTCGAGGACGACGACACCGAGTCCGACGGCGAGACCCTCGACGAGGAGGCCGCGAGCGCCCGCGACGAGACCGACGAGGGCCGCGCCACGCCCCCGCCGCCGCGCGGCGGACCGACGCACGGGGAGGAGGGACGTTGACCGACTGGAGCTGGCTCGTCCCCCTGCCCGTGGTGCTGCCGCTGTCCGCGGCCGGCCTGGCCCTGGCGCTGTACCGGCGCCCGCGGCTGCAGCGCATCGTGTCGCTCGCGACCCTGACGCTCGTCGCCGTGGTCTCCGCGGCGCTGCTGGTGCTGGCCGACTCCGGGCCGGTCGTCGTCGAGGTCGGGGACTGGGCGACGCCCGTGGGGATCAGCCTCGTCGCGGACCGGCTGTCCGCGCTGATGCTCACGGTGTCGTCCGTCGTGATCCTGTGCGTCCTCGTCTACTCCCTCGCGCAGGGGCGGGAGGACGGCGAGCGGTTCGCGCCCATCTCGATCTTCCACCCCACCTACCTCGTGCTGTCCGCCGGGGTCGCCAACGCGTTCCTCTCGGGGGACCTGTTCAACATCTACGTCGGGTTCGAGATCCTGCTCGCGGCGTCGTACGTGCTCATCACGTTGTCCGGCACCACCGAGCGCATCCGCGCGGGCACGATCTACGTGGTCGTGGCGATCCTGTCGTCCGTGCTGTTCCTCGTCGCGATCGCGGCGGTGTACGCGGCCGTCGGCACCGTGAACCTCGCGCAGCTCGCGATCCGCCTGCCCGAGGTCGACCCGGGCGTGCGGCTGGTCCTGCAGTCCATGCTGCTCCTCGCGTTCGGCATCAAGGCCGCCGTGTTCCCGCTGTCCGCGTGGCTGCCGGACTCCTACCCGACCGCACCGGCACCCGTCACGGCCGTGTTCGCCGGCCTGCTCACCAAGGTCGGCGTGTACGCGATCATCCGCACGCAGTCGCTGCTGTTCCCCGGCGGGCGCCTCGACGACATCCTGCTGTGGGTCGCGCTGGCCACGATGCTCGTGGGGATCCTGGGCGCCGTCGCGCAGGACGACGTCAAACGTCTGCTGTCGTTCACGCTGGTCAGTCACATCGGCTACATGGTGTTCGGCATCGCGCTGGGCAGCGTGCACGGCTGGACCGCGGCGATCTACTACGTCGCGCACCACATCACGGTGCAGACCGCGCTGTTCCTCGTCGTCGGCCTCGTCGAACGCTTCGGCGGCACGACGTCCCTGGACCGACTCGGCGGCCTGGCGAAGATGACCCCGGTGCTGGCCGTGCTGTTCTTCGTCCCCGCGATGAACCTGGGCGGCATCCCGCCGTTCTCCGGGTTCCTCGGCAAGGTGGGGCTGCTGGAGGCCGGTGTCGAGCGGGGCTCGGCGCTGGGGTACACGCTGGTCGCCGGGTCCGTCGTGACGTCGCTGCTGACGCTGTACGCGCTGATCAAGGCGTGGAACAAGGCGTTCTGGCAGAGCCCGCCGGAGGAGCTGCCGGCCCACCGCGTGCCCCCGATGATGATCGCGCCGACGGCGGCGCTCGTGGTGTTCAGCCTCGCGCTGACCGTCTTCGCCGGACCGCTGTACGCGTACACGGCGCGCGCCGCGCAGAGCCTGGCCGAGCGCTGGCCCTACATCGAGGCCGTCCTGCCCGACGGGCAGCGCGGTGACGGCGAGTCGCAGCGTGCGGCCGAGGAAGCGGAGGACGGCGGATGAGCCTGCACCCGCGCCGCACCGGATGGCGCTTCCAGTGGGTGACGATCGTCTGGCTGACGATCGTGTGGGTCCTGCTGTGGGGCGACATCACGTGGGGCAACCTCGTCACCGGCGTGCTGCTGGGCGTGCTGGTCACCGCAGGGCTGCGCATGACGCCCGTCGACTTCCGTGGCCGGGTGCACCCCGTGGCGCTGCTGGTGCTGCTGGGCCGGTTCGCGCTCGACCTGGTGCGTGCGTCGTTCGAGGTCAGCGCCGTCGCGCTGCGCCCCCGGTACACGCCGCGCGGTGCCGTGATCTGCGTCCAGCTGCGCAGCCACTCGGACCTGTACCTCACGATGACGGCCGAGCTCGTGTCCCTGGTGCCCGGGTCGATCATCGTCGAGGCGCACCGGCTCACCGGCCGGCTGTACGTGCACGTCCTCGACGTGGAGACCAGCGGCGGGGTCGAGCAGGCGCGGCAGAACGTGCTGGACCAGGAGGCCCGCCTGCTGCGGGCGATCGGCTCCGACGAGGAGCTGGCCGACGCGGGCCTGCACCGCGGACGGCGCGCCCGGGAGGTGGCGGCACGATGAGCACGTTCGACGTCGTCACGGTGGTCTGCGCCGTGCTGCTCACCCTCGGTGCGCTGTTCGCGGTGGTCCGCGCCGAGAAGGGGCCCTCGACCCTCGACCGGACGGTCGCGCTGGACATCGTCGTCACGGCGATGATCGCCGGCGTCGCGCTGTACGCCGCCTACTTCCGCCGTGCGGACGTGGTCCCGCTGCTGGTGGTGCTCTCGCTCGTCGGGTTCGTCGGGTCGGTCACCGTCGCGCGGTTCGCCGCCGTGGAGCCCGAGGGCGAGGGCCGGGTGCGCACCCGCGAGGAGGTCGCCGCGGAGGAGGCGGAGAAGCTGCGCCTCGAGCAGGAGGAGGAGGCGGGCCGGCGCCGCCGCCGGCGCGCGGCGGAGGACGAGGCACGCCGGGTCGAGGACGAGCAGGTCACGCTGGTCGCCCCGCGGGACCCGGCCACGGGCGCCCCGGTGCCCGGCGCACCCGTCTTCCCGGCCCCGGCGACCTCGACGTCGACCGTCGAGCCGGCGCCGGACGACGAGCACCACGGTGGCCCGGCCGACGAGGAGATCCGATGACCGTGCAGCAGTGGGAGACCGTCGCGGACGTCGTGTCGATCGTCTGCCTGCTGGGCGGCGCGTTCTTCGCGTTCGCCGCCGGCATGGGCGCCCTGCGCTTCCCCGACCTGCTCTCGCGCATGCACGCCGGCACCAAGCCGCAGGTCCTGGGGCTCGTGCTCGTGCTCGTCGGGCTGGCGCTGCGGCTGCGCGAGGGCGGCGCGGTGTGGGCGCTGGTGCTCGTCGCGGTGTTCCAGATGCTCACCGCACCCGTCGCCGCGCACATGGTCGGCCGTGCCGGCTTCCGCACCGGGAAGGTCCGCAACGACCTGCTGGTCGTCGACGAGCTGACGCGTGACCTGGAGGGCACCCGCCCCGGCGCCCCGGGGCGTGACGCGGACCTCTGACGCGGCGCCGCGCGCCGCACCGTCCCGCCCGGTGCCGCGTCAGTCCGCGAAGACCGAGCGGACCCGGATGCCGAACTCGCGCCGCAGCGCCCGGCGGGCCGCGAACCACCCGCCGAGCCCGTGCACGCCCGGACCGGGTGGGGTGGCCGCGGAGCACAGGTAGACGCCGTCCGCACCGACCGCGTAGGGGTCGAGCGCCGCCGTGGGCCGCGCGAACATCTGCCGCAGGTCCACCGAGCCGGTCGCGATGTCCCCCCCGACCCAGTTGGCGTTGTGGTGCGACATCTGCGACGCCGGGACGGAGCGCGACGCCACGACCACGTCGCGGAACCCCGGCGCGTAGCGCTCGACGTGCCGCGTGATCGCCTCGGTCGCGTCGACGTCGGACCCCGCGGGGACGTGCGCGTACGTCCACAGCGGACGCAGCCCGCCGCGCACGCGGCCGGGGTCGACGACGGACGGGTCGCTGACCAGGCACATCGGCAGCTCGGCGTGCCGGCCCGCGTGGACCTCCGCCTCCGCGTGCGCCATCTCCGGGCGGGTGCCCCCCACGTGCACGGTGCCCGCCCGCCCGACGTCCGGGTGCTCCCACGGGACGGGCCCCGACAGGACGAAGTCGACCTTGGCGGCGCCGTCGCCGTGCCGGTACCGCTCGAGGGCGGCCCGCCGGCGCACCGGCAGCTCGTCGCCGAGCACCTCGACCAGGCCCCGCGGGGTCGTGTCGAACAGGTAGCAGCGGGCCGTGGGCAGGTCCGCGCGCGAGCGGACCGGGTGGTCGGCGACGACGGTGCCGCCGTGCGCCACGAGGTCGTCGACCAGCGCCGCCACGATCGCCCCGGACCCGCCGCGCGGGATCGGCCACCCGCGCCCCGCGTGCGCGAGCGCCGCCAGCAGCAGCGCCGTCCCCGCGGCCGCCGGGCTCGGCAGGGGCGAGATCGCGTGCGCCGCGACGCCCGTCAGCAGGGCCGGGGCCACGTCGCCCCGGAACCGCCGTCCCCACAGGGGCGTGCCCTGCTCGAGGACCCCGAGGCCGAACCTCGCCGCACCGGGCAGCCCCGCGGGCACCAGGCCCGCGGGCAGGCTGCGCTTGTCGAACAGCGCGGCCCGCACCACGTCCGGGCTGCGCTGCGCCAGGGCGCCCACCAGCGAGCGCCACGCCGGGCCGTCCTCGCCCAGGCCGTCGACCGTGCGGTCCAGGTCGTGCCACGCCAGGCCCGCCCGGCCGCCCGGCAGCGGCTGGGCGAACGACAGCTCGGGGACCAGCAGGTCGACCTTGCGCTCGAGGCCGAACGCGCGGAAGAACGGCGAGGCCCAGGCCATCGGGTGCACCGCCGAGCAGATGTCGTGCACGAGCCCGTCGGCCAGGCCCAGGTCGAGCGTCCGCGCGCCCCCGCCGATCGTGGACTGCGCCTCCAGGACGGTGACGGACAGCCCGGCGCGCGCCATCGTCACCGCAGCGGCAAGACCGTTGGGACCCGAACCGACGACGACGACGTCCATGGCGCCATTGTCGCGTCGCGCACCACGGGGGCGCGACTCGCCCTGCGCGACGGCGAGGTCACCCGTAGCGTGACGGGCGGACGACGGGGTCGGCGGAACGGTGAGGGGCGCGTGGACGAGGACGTTGGCACTGCAGGACCCCGGCAGGGCGCATCCGCCGAAGACGAGACGGGTCAGCGGCGACGCGCGCGCACGGTGACGTGGACCGCCGTCGGTCTGCTGGTCGTGGCGGCGGCCGTCCAGGTCGAGCTGTGGCCGCTGACCGCGTACCGGCTGTTCAGCGACGTGCGGACCGCGACGACGACGACCATCGACCTCGTCGCCGTCGCCGAGGACGGCACCCGGACGCCCGTGCGGCTGGACCCCCGCAACCCCGTCGTGCTCGCGACGGGCGGGCAGTACGCGCAGGTGCCCGGGGAGGACCCGGAGGTGCAGCGGGCCAAGGTGCGGGCGTGGCTGAGCGCTGCCGGCGTGGACGTCGCGGACGTGGCCACCACCCGCCTGGAGCGGGTCGTGCTGGAGCTGGACGCCGGGACCGGCGCACGGCGCGAGACGTCGCGCGAGCTGCTCGTCGAGGTCGTGCCGTGACCGCGGGGACGGCGACGGCGCCGGTGCGCCCGTGGTGGAGCCCCGCGCGGCTCGACGAGCGGCTGGTCGCCCCGGGCCCGGCGTTCCGGCTGCTCGAGGTGCACACGCTCGTCGCCCTGGTCATCGGGCTGCGGCTCGCGACCCGCGACTGGACGCTGGTCGCCGAGCGGCCGGACGTGCTGACGACCCGCGCGCACCTGGTCGGGTGGGTGCCGGCGCCGGTGCCCTCGTGGCTCCTCGTGGCGCTGCAGGTCGCCGGGCTCGTCGGGGTGACGCTCGTCGTCGCGCGGCGTCACCCGCGGTGGGGGTTCGCCCTGGCGTGGGCGACGTACACCGTGCTCACCGGCCTGTGGGCGGCGTCGGCCGAGACCCAGCACAACGACGTCCTCACGGTGAGCGTCGGGGCCGTGCTGCTGCTCGCCCAGGTGCCGGACCGGTCGGTCGACCCCCGGGACCGTCGGGTGGCCTGGGGCTGGCCGCCGCGCGCCGCGCTGGCCGTCGTCGCCACCGTGTACCTGATCACCGGGGTGCAGAAGCTGCGCCACAGCGGCGTGGAGTGGGCCACCGGCGACAACATGGCGTGGGTGCTGCGCTGGGGGACCTCGCCCCTGGGGGACGGCCTGAACGCGTTCGTCGCCGACCAGCCCCCGCTGCCGCAGCTGCTCGCCGGCGGGGCGCTGGTCCTCGAGCTCGTCGCGCCCGTGCTGCTCGCGGTGCGCGTCACGCGCATCCCGTTCGCGCTGGCCGTGCTGGCGATGCACGGCAGCATCTGGGCGTTCCTCGGGCTGGACTACTGGGCGTGGGTGCTGACCGTCGCCGCCGTCGCCGTCCCCCTGGGGCTGCCGCGCGACGTGCCCGTCCTGGCAGCCGCGCGGCGGCGCGTCAGCGGCTGACGCGCCCGGCGAACCGCGCCGCGCCGCGGGTCGCCAGCACCCGCGCGAGGGCGACGGCGGCACCCGTGATCGCCGCGGCCGCGGCGACCTCGCTGAACCGGATGTCGTCGGCCGTCGAGTCCGCGGCCGGGGGCTTGTGCCCCTTCGTCTTCTCCCACGCGGTGTCGATGATCTTCTGCACCGCCCACGCCGCGGCGAGGGCCACGCCCGCACCCACGAGCTTCGCGGTCATGGACTGCTTCTGGTCGTCGTCCGACATCCCGGGTCCTCCTCGTCGTCGTCTGCTGGGACGCTACCCGGGATCGGGCGATCGCACAGGTCGGGGTTAGGATCGGCGGCGAACGACAGGGGAGCGTCAGGCGTCGGGCCGTGGTCCGGGGCGAGGACGCTGAGAGTGCGGACCACCGCAGACCCTCGAACCTGATCCGGTTGGTACCGGCGTAGGGAGTCGGGCTTTCTCTCCTCGGTCGTCGCGCGCGGGCGTCGACGTGGGTCGGCCCGTGCCGCGGCGCCCGTGGGACCCCTCCGACACGACGGAGGATCACCGCCACATGGCCACCCCCAGCCCCCGCAGGACCCCGCGCGCCCGGCGCGTCACGACCGGTGCCGCCGCGAGCGTCGCCCTGGCCGCGCTCACCGCGTGCTCGGCGGTCGGCGGCGCGACCCCCGCCGACGACACGACGAGCGGCGCCACGGGCACGGTCACGCTCGTGACGCACGAGTCGTTCGCGCTGTCCGAGGGGTTGCTCGAGCAGTTCGAGGACGAGACCGGGCTGAGGGTCGAGGTCGTGCAGCAGGCGGACGCCGGTGCGCTGGTCAACCAGCTGGTGCTCACCCAGGACGCCCCGCTGGGGGACCTGGTCTACGGGATCGACAACGCGTTCGCGTCGCGCGCGCTCGACGAGGGCGTCGTGGTGCCCGCCGAGCTCACCGCGCCGGCGGCGTCCGACGCGGCCGCGTACGCGGTGCCCGGGGACGACGGCGCGCTGACCGCCGTCGACGTGGGCGACGTGTGCCTCAACGTCGACACCGCGTGGTTCGCCGCCCAGGGGGTGCCGGAGCCGACGACGCTGGAGTCGCTGCTCGACCCGGCGTACCGCGACCTGCTCGTGGTCCCCGACCCGGTGACCTCGTCGCCCGGCCTGGCGTTCCTGCTCGCGACCGTCGGCGCGTTCGGCGAGGACGGCTGGGTGGACTACTGGGCGGGCCTGCGGGACAACGGCCTGCAGGTGGCCGACGGCTGGTCCGAGGCGTACTACACGGACTTCACCGCCGGCGGCGGCGACGGCCCGCGGCCCGTCGTGCTGTCCTACGCGTCGTCCCCGCCGTTCACCGTCCCCGAGGGCGGCGACGCCCCCACGACCCGCGCGCTGCTCGACACGTGCTTCCGCCAGGTCGAGTACGCCGGGGTGCTGGCCGGGGCGGCGAACCCCGAGGGTGCGGCGCTGCTGCTGGACTTCCTGCTGTCCGACGACGTGCAGGCCGACATCCCGGCGTCGATGTACATGTACCCCGTGAGCACGGCCGTCGAGCTGCCGCAGGACTGGGCGACGTGGGCCCCGCTGGCCGACGAGCCGTTCGAGGTCGCGCCCGCCGACATCGCGGAGCACCGCGAGGCGTGGCTGACGACCTGGTCCGACACGGTCATCGGCTGACCGTGCCCACCGCGCCCGCGCTCGCCCCCGCGCCGCAGGTGCGTCCGCGCACCCCCGGCGGCGGGCGCGGTGCGCGGGCCGGGTGGACGGTCGCGGTCGCGGTCCCGCTGGCGTTCCTCGCCGTGTTCTTCGTCGGGCCCGTCGCGGAGATCGTGGGCCGCGGGTTCGTCGCCGACGGCCGGCTCGACCTGGGCGGGTTCGGCGACGTGTTCTCCCGGCCACGCACGTGGCGGGTCGTGGGGCAGACGCTCGCGCAGGCGACCCTCGGGACCGTCGGCGCCGTGCTGCTCGGGGTGCCCGGCGCGTACCTGCTGTACCGCTGCCGGTTCCGCGGGCGCGACGCGCTGCGCGCGTTCGTCACCGTGCCGTTCGTGCTGCCGACCGTCGTCGTCGGCGTCGCGTTCCGCTCGCTGCTCGTCGACGGCGGGCTGCTCGGCGGCCTGGGCCTGGACGGCACGTTCACCGCGATCGTGCTGGCCCTGGTGTTCTTCAACTACGCGATCGTCGTGCGGACCGTCGGCGGCATGTGGGAGCGGCTGGACCCGCGCACCGAGCAGGCCGCCCGCGCCCTGGGGGCGTCGCCGTGGCGCGTCCTGCGCACGGTGACGCTGCCCGCGCTGGGGCCGGCGGTGGCCTCGGCGGCGTCGCTGGTCTTCCTGTTCTGCGCCACCGCGTTCGGCACCGTCCTCGTCCTGGGCGGGCGGCGCTACGGGACCGTCGAGACGGAGATCTGGATCCAGACGACGCAGTTCCTCGACCTGCGGGCCGCCGCGGTGCTGTCCGTCGTCCAGCTCGTGGTCGTCGTCGCGGCGCTGTCCGTGGCCGGCCGGGCCCGCGCCCGCACCGAGCGCGCGCTGACGCTCGGCGGCCCGGCCGCCACGGCCCGTCCCGTGCGGCTGCGCGAGCCGGTCGACGCCGTCGCCGTCGTCGTCACCGCGCTCACCGTCGGCGGGCTGCTCGCGCTGCCGCTGGTCAACCTCGTCGTCCGCTCGATGCGCACCCCGCGCGGCTGGGGGCTGGACAACTACGCCGCGCTCGCGGTCCCGCAGGACACCCTGGCCGTCTCGGCGTGGCAGGCGGCTGGCACGTCGGTGCGCACGGCGGTCGACGCGACCGTGATCGCGCTGGTCGTGGGAGGGCTGGTCGCGCTGGTGGTCTCGCGGCGCCCGCGCGGGGCCCCGGCGCGGCGCGCCGTCGCCGGGCTCGACACGCTGTTCATGCTGCCGCTGGGCGTCTCGGCCGTGACCGTCGGGTTCGGGTTCCTCGTCTCCATGGACGCGCCGCTGGGCATCCCGGTGGACCTGCGGACGTCGCCCGTGCTCGTCGCGGTCGCGCAGGCCGTGGTCGCCGTGCCGCTCGTCGTGCGCACCGTGCTGCCCGTGCTGCGGGCCGTCGACCCGCGCCAGCGCGAGGTCGCCGCGACCCTGGGCGCGGCACCCGGCCGGGTGCTGCGGACCGTCGACCTCGCGGTCGCGCTGCGGGCCGTCGGGCTGGCGCTCGGGTTCGCGTTCGCCGCGTCCCTCGGGGAGTTCGGGGCCACGTCGTTCCTCGCGCGCCCGCAGGACCCGACGCTGCCCGTCGTGATCTTCCGGCTGCTGGGACGCCCCGGCGCCGAGAACTACGGGGCCGCGCTCGCGGCGTCCGTGCTGCTGGCCGCCCTCACGGCGGGCATCGTGGCGGTGTGCGAGCGGCTGCGCCGCCCGGGGATCGGAGGTGCGTGGTGAGCGACGGGCTGCAGGCCGCCGACGTCGTCGTGCGGTACGCCGCGGCGGCGGCGCCGGCCGTCGACGGCGTCGACCTGGCCGTGCCGACCGGGGAGGTCGTCGCGCTGCTCGGCCCGTCCGGGTGCGGCAAGTCCTCCCTGCTGCGGGCGGTCGCCGGCCTCGAGCCGCTGAGCGGCGGCGACGTCGCGTGGGACGGCGTGTCCGTCGCGGACGTGCCCGTGCACCGCCGCGGGTTCGGCCTGCTCTTCCAGGACGGGCAGCTGTTCGCGCACCGCGACGTGGCCGGCAACGTCGCCTACGGGCTCGCGGAGCGGCGCGACCGGGTCGCCCGCGACGCGCGCGTCGCCGAGCTGCTCGACCTCGTCGGGCTGCCCGGCACGCAGCGCCGCGACGTCGGCACCCTGTCCGGCGGCGAGCGGCAGCGCGTGGCCCTCGCCCGCGCCCTCGCGCCCCGGCCGCGCCTGCTGCTGCTCGACGAGCCGCTGTCCGCGCTCGACCGCGCCCTGCGCGAGCGGCTCGCGCTCGACCTGCGCGACGTGCTGGTCGCCACCGGGACGACCGCGCTGTTCGTCACCCACGACCAGGACGAGGCGTTCGCGGTGGCCGACCGCGTCGCCGTCATGGACGCCGGGCGGCTCCTGCAGGTCGCCGCACCCGGCGACCTGTGGGCGCGCCCCGCGTCGCGGCGCGTCGCGCAGTTCCTCGGGTACGAGGCGTTCGTCGACGTGCCGGGTGCGGGCGACGCCGTCGCCCCGGCGGTCCGCGCGCTCGTCGACGCCGCGCGCACCGCCGGGCTCGCGCTGCTGCCGACCGGGGGCGTGCTCGCGCTCGCGGCCGGGGCGTTCGTCGTCGCACGGGACGGGCACCCGGGCGGCGCACGGGACGTCGACGGCGTGGTGCGGGTCCTGCGCTCGCGGCGCGGTCGCACCGAGGTCGTCGTCGACGTCGACGGGGTCGGCCGGGTCAGCGCGCTGGCCCCCGCCGGCTGGACGTGCACCCCCGGCGAGCGGGTCGCGCTGCGCGCCGACGCCGCTGCGGTCGCCGGGCTGTCGGGCTAACGTCGGAGCAGGGGCAGGGACGTCGGCGTCCCGCACCGAGCGGAGTTTCCGCACCGAGCACAGGTTTGTACCGAGCACAGTGAGGTGAGCGGCATGACCCTCGAGCGTCGTGAGGTCGTCTCCGTCGACGTCCGCACCCCCGTCGCGACCGTGTGGGAGCACCTGCGGGACCCGCACCTGGTCCGACGGTGGTTCGGCTGGGACTATGACGGGCTCGACGCCGAGATCCGCGAGATCTTCGTCGACACCGTGCGCGAGGAGCACGACGAGGCCGACGGGGTCACGACGCGCACGCTGGTGTGGCGCAACCACGACCGGATGGTCGTCACCGCCCGCGACGCCGACCCGGAGCTGACCCGCGTCGCGGTGACCCGCGCCGGGCGCGACGAGCTGCCGGCGTTCGACGGGGTCTTCGACGAGATGGACGAGGGCTGGATCCAGTTCGTCCACCAGCTCGCGTTCGCCCTCGACGTGCACCCGGGCGAGGACCGCGTCACCCTGCAGGCGCACGGCCTGGACGCCGGCGACCGCCGCGACCCGCTGCTGTTCCGCGCCGGGCTGCACGGCGTGCGCGGCCTGCCCGTGCGGGGGCACGTCGACGCGACGCGGCCCGACGGCTCGCGCGTCGGCGGCACCGTCGTCTACAAGACGGAGCACCAGGTGGGCATCCACCTGCACGGGATCGCGGAGTCGCTGCTCCTCCTCGTGATGCGCCCGGCTGTGGAGCGCCCGCCGCACGGCACGGTCGACGCGACGCTGTCGACGTACGGGCTGGACGAGGCCGTGCTCGACGAGGCGCGGCGGCGCTGGGCCGGCTGGTGGGGGCTGCGCCGCACCTGACGAACCTGTGCCCGACCCCGGGCCCGACCCGCGCCCGACCCGGGCCCGACGGCCGCGACCTCACAGGCTGCGCTGCCACACCCCGCAACCGCCCGCGGGCCGGAAGCCCAGGGCCACGTTGATCGCCAGCATCCAGCGGTTCTCCTCGGCGTTCCACGTGCTGATGCGCCGCACCGACGGACGCTGCGCGAGCAGCGTCTGCAGCTGCACGGTCTTCACGAGCATGCCCAGCCGGTGCCCGCGGTGCTCGTGGGCGACCAGCGTGTCCTCCTGCCACACGAACTCGTCGGTGTGGGGCGGGACCATGAACGCCGAGTACGCGACGAGCCGCCCCGTCGGGACGTGCTCGACGGCCGTGGTCAGCAGGTGCTCACCGCGGCCCAGCGCCTCGGCGTCCTCGTCGCGCACGCGCGCCGCGTCCCACACCTCCTCCTCGACGTCCAGTCCCGCCGTCGGCTCGTCGGTGCTCATGCGCACGTACAGGTCGGCCATCTGCTCGACGCGGTCGTCGGGGGTCGCGTCCACCCAGGTCACGGGACGGTAGTCGGGGCCGGCTGCCGCGGCGGCCCGGGCGCGGTGCTCCTCGAGCGTCGCCGCGTCCACCGGCAGGGTGAGCCGGGAGTGCCGGGCCACCTGCTCGAGGTCCCAGCCGCGGGCGAGCGCGAACCGCACGGAGGGGTCCGTGCGGGAGATCAGCCCCTCGCCCGTCGGCGCGCCCAGCGCGTCGGGCCCGGGGGCGGGCTCGACCGCCTGCTCGGTCTCCGCCAGCAGCCGGGTGCGCCCGGCCGCCCGGGCGGCCTCGCACGCCGCGGTGTGCAGCGCGTCACCGATGCCGCGGCCGCGGTGCTCGACGCGCACGCCCAGGTCGAGCCAGCCCGTGTGGGTGTTGTCGGCCAGCGGCAGCTCCAGGCGGGCGAAGCCCAGGACGCGGTCCGGGTCGGCCGCGTCCGTCGAGTCGTCCACCGCGACCAGCCGCGGGCGCAGGGCGTACTCCTGGTGCTGCACCTGCGACAGCGCGCGGCGGGGCGTGGTGGCGAAGTCGTCGGTCCCCCACACGGCGCGCGTCGTCGCGTTCTGCGCCGCGACCATGCCGTGCAGGAGCCAGGCGTCGGGGGCGTCGAGCGACGCCGGCACGGGCAGCTCACGGATCGACCAGGTCGTCATGGTGTCCACGATCCGCGCGCCGCGGTCTCGCGTCGAGCCCTTTACCGGCCGCCCCGGGCGTCGGGGCATAGCCTGCGGGGATGCCGTGGTGGGAGGTCGTGGGGTGGGCCGGGTCGGTCCTGGTCGTCGTGTCGCTCATGCAGGCGCGCGTGTGGCGGTTCCGGGTGATGAACCTCGCGGGCGCGGTGCTGGCCACGGCGTACAACGCGACGTTCGGCATCTGGGCGTTCGCGGCGATGAACGGCGCCATCGCGGTCATCGACGTGTACTGGCTGTGGCGGCTGCGTCGGGAGCGGTCCGACGCGGCTGTCTACGCCGTGGTCGAGGTCGCCCCCGACGACGCGTACCTGCGCCACGTGCTCGCGGTGCACGCGGTCGACGTCGCCCGGCACCGGACCGTGCCGCAGGACGACGTGGTCGGGGACGACGCCCGCGGGGACGCGCTGGCGTTCCTCGTCGTGCGCGGCGACGAGACCGTCGGCGTGGTGCTGGTGCGGGACGTCGGCGACGGCACGGGCGTCGTCGTCCTGGACTGGGTGACGCCCCGGTTCCGCGACTTCACCCCCGGGGAGTTCGTGTACCGGGACTCCGACGTGTTCGCGCGGCACGGGCTGCGCCGGCTCGTCGTACCCACGGCACCCGCGGGCGCGGTGGCGTACCTCGAGCGCGTCGGGTTCCGGCGCGTCGACGAGCGCGCGTGGGAGCGGTCGGTGGTCGCGGCCTGAAGGGCCGGCCGCTGGGCTGGATTGCTCTCTCACGGGAAAAAGGGGTGGGGCTGGGCACGCTCGCGGGGGAGCTGGATTGCTCTCTCACGGGGGTGGGGGGGTTGCTCTCGCGGGGGAGGGGGTCATGGAGGGGAGGGCTCGGGCCTGCGCGAGGCGCGTCTCCAGGTGGTGGCGCTCGGCGGTGTCGGGGACGAGCGTGAGCGCGCGCTCCAGCTCCTGCACGGCCTGCGCACCGTGCCCGGCGCGCAGCAGCAGCTCACCGCGCACCGCCGGCAGCCGGTGGTGGTGGCGCAGCGCGTCGTCCAGCCCGTCGAGCAGGGCGAGCCCCGCGGCAGGACCGGCGGCCTCCGCCACCGCGACGGCCCGCGCGAGCCGCACCACCGGGGACCCGGTGCGCGCCTCGAGCACCGCGTAGACGCGCGCCACGACGTCCCACCGGGTCTGCGCCGCCGTCGGTGCCGTCGCGTGCTCCGCGGCGGCGAGGGCCTGCAGCCGGTGCTCCTCCGCGAGCCCGTCCAGCGGGGGCACGCCGGCGAGCAGCGCCACCCCCTCGGCGATCTCCGCGGCGTGCCAGCGGGAGCGGTCCTGGTCGGGCAGCAGCACCAGGCGGCCGTCGTCGTCGAGGCGGGCGTCGCGGCGCGAGTGCTGCAGCAGCATGAGGGCCAGCAGCGCGTGCACGCGGGGTGACCCGCCCAGCAGCCCGTCGAGCTCGCGGGTGAGCCGCACGGCCTCGTCCGCGAGGTCGACGCGCAGGCCGCCGGGCACCTCGGCCGGCTGGTACCCGGCCGTGAACAGCAGGTACAGCACGGTCGTCACCGCGTCCAGGCGCTCGGCGAGCTGCCCCGGCGGGGGGACGACGAACGGCACGCCCGCCGCCGCGAGGCGCTTCTTCGCCCGTGTGAGACGCGCCGACATCGCCGTGTGCTGCACCAGCTGCAGCCGCGCGATGTCCGCGGTCCCCAGGCCGACGACGAACCGCAGCGTCATCGCGACGCGGTCCGCCGGGGCCAGGGCCGGGTGGCAGCACGTGAGCACCAGCCGCAGCTGCTCGTCGGCCACGTGCGCGCCGGGGTCCTGCGTCGCGGCGGCCAGCGCCCGCATCTCGTCGTCGACCACCATGAGGGGCTCCTTGCGGCGCTGCACCGACTGCGCGCGCAGCCGGTCGAGCACACGGCGCCGCGCGGCCGTCAGCAGCCACGCGCCCGTGCTCGTCGGGATCCCGTCGCGCGGCCACGTGCGCGCGGCGGCCTCGAACGCGTCCCCCGCGGCGTCCTCCGCCAGGTCCGGGCTGCCGAACTGCGCGACGAGCAGCGCGACGACGTGCGACCAGTGCGCCCGCCACGCCGCCGCGAGCGCGGCCGCGACGTCGCCCTGCCCGGGCGTCGGCTCTCCGCCGCCGTCGGTCGGGACACCGACCCCCGTCACCACGAGGGCCGGGTCCCGACCGGCGGCGACGGCCTCACGGCTCGACGCACTCGCGCACCTCGTGCGTCGTCTCCGGCAGCAGGCGCGCCAGGTCCACCACCGTCCGCTCGTCCGGTGCCTCGACGAGGTACAGGCCGCCCAGCTGCTCGGTGGTCTCCGCGAAGGGGCCGTCGGTGACCTCGACGTCGTCGCCCGCGTGGCGGACGGTGCGCGCCGAGGCCACGCCGGCGAGGGCCTCGCACGCGAGGATCGTCACCCCCCGGGCCCCGGCCTCCCGTGCGAACGCCGCGTGACCACGCTCGTACAGGGCGCGCCCCTCCGCGTCGGCGGACAGGTACGTCTCCTCGGCCTCGTAGACCAGGACGACGAACCTCACGGGACCGCCACGGCGGCGGGCACCGCCGTCCCCTCCACCGGCGCCCCCTCGACCGACGCCTCCTCCGCGGTGTGGACGGCCACCGGGCGCAGCTCGATCGTGCCGGGGTCGTTGATCAGCAGCGGAGCCGCCAGACGCAGCAGGCCGTCCGGGTCGGCCGTGCGGATCAGGTAGAACCCCCCGAGCTGCTCGGTGATCTCCGCGAACGGCCCGTCGGTCACCTGCGGACCGTCGGCGTCGACGCGCAGCAGCCGGGAGCGCGTCGGGCTGGCGAGCTCCTCACCCCCGACGATCTCGTGGCCGTGCTCCGCGCACGCCGTGGAGAACACGTCGTGCGCGGCGAAGGCCGCCTCCAGGTCGACGCACGCGTCAGGGTCGCCCCACAGCAGCAGCATCCACGTGGCCGGCGTGGCCGTGACCGGGGTGGTCGTGGTCGGCGTCGTCATGTCGTCCTCCGCTCGTCGAGGCACCCACTGTGCCCGTCCACCCGGACGACGCGCGAGACCCCCGGATTTCGACAGCGCTCCGGGTGCGGGACGGCACCGGCGTGCCTAACGTGGCGCTCGCCCGGCGACCCCGGGCCCTACCCGACCCCCGAGGAGCACACCATGTCCGATGCGGACCTCCGCCGCCGCCGCGTGCTGGCCGTCGTCACCAACTACGGCGTCGAGCAGGACGAGCTCGTCGTCCCCGTGGAGCACCTGCGCGAGGACGGCGCCACCGTCGACGTCGCCGCCGTGGACGACGCCCCGATCGAGACGCTCGTCGGCGACAAGGACCCCGGCCGCACCGTGCAGCCGACCACCACGGTCAGCGCGGTCGACCCCGACGCATACGACCTGCTGCTGATCCCCGGCGGCACGCTCAACGCCGACAACCTGCGCCTGCAGGACGAGGTGGTGCAGCTCGCCAAGACGTTCGCGTCGTCGGGCCGCCCCGTCGCGGCCATCTGCCACGGCCCGTGGCTGCTGGTCGAGGCCGGCCTCGTCGAGGGCAAGCGCCTCACGTCGTACCCCTCGCTGACGACCGACGTGCGCAACGCCGGCGGCACGTGGGTCGACGAGGAGGTCGTCACCGACGACACCCACGGGTTCCGCCTCGTCACGTCGCGCACCCCCGACGACCTCGAGGCGTTCCTGCGGGAGGTCGACGCGGCCCTGACGGCCTGACCGTGCCGGTCACCAGCGCCGGACTGCTGCTGCACCACGGGCGCGGCGCCGACGCGCACGTGCTCATCGCGCACATGGGCGGGCCGTTCTGGGCCCGCAAGGACGAGCGCGCCTGGTCCGTGCCCAAGGGCGTCGTCGAGCCGGGGGAGGACGTCGCGGCCGCCGCGCGCCGCGAGTTCCTCGAGGAGCTGGGCGTGCCCGCTCCGGACCTGCCGGCTCTCGACCTCGGGGCGTTCCGCTACGCCTCCGGCAAGGTCGTGCACGTCCTTGCCGTCGAGGTCCCTGCCGCCCTCGTCGGGTCGCCGGACGACCCCGCGTGCGCGGACCTCCTCGCGACGCGCCCGGGCGTCAGCACCGTGCAGGTCGAGTGGCCGCCGCGCTCGGGGCGCCGCGTCGACGTCCCCGAGGTGGACCGCGCCGCGTGGGTCGACGTCGCCCGCGCCCGGCCCCTGCTCGTCGCGGGCCAGCAGCCGGTCATCGACGCGCTGGTGGCGGCGACCTGAGCGACGGATGGTGCGTCACGCACCCGCGCGCATCTGCTCCATCATCCGCAGCGTCGCCGGGTCGCGCTGCTCGGGCCACCCGAACCCCGTCTCGTCGTCCCACGGCACGGGCTCGTCGTCGACGCTGACCTGCCAGGTGGTGCCCGGCAGGGCGCGGCGGACCTCGGTGAGGGCCTGGCACCAGTGGGCCAGGCCGAGGAACGTCGCGAACGGGTCCTGCTCGGGCAGCGTCGTCGTGCCGTCGAGCGCGGCGTCGCCCGGGTCGGCGAGGGTGAGCAGCTCACCCTCGAACGGGAACGCCGCGTTGTGGGCGGCGACCAGCCCGCGGGCGAGCGCGATCTCGTCGGGGCTCAGAGCCTGCGGACGTGCCGCGCGGTAGTGCAGCCGGACAGCCATGAAGCGGAGGATACGGGAGAAAACGGGCGGGGCGACCGGTTTCCTGGACGCGCGTCAGACTCCGTCGGGTCGGCGCTTCTGCGGGTAGGGGGTCCGCCCCTCGGCGAGGTCCGCGACGAAGCCGGCGATGCGGCGCTCGCGCGTCTCGGGGCGCTTGGCCTGGCCGATGCGGACCAGGATCGCGAACCGGTTGGCGGACGTCAGCGCGTCGAACCACGCCCGGGCGGCGGGCACGGCGTCGAGGGCGGCCGTCAGGTCGTCGGGCACCTCGATGGTCGCCGGCCCCCGGTAGGCGGCGTCCCACCGCCCGTCGGCCCGCGCGGCCTCGACCTGCGCGCGGCCCGCGTCACGCATGCGGCCCTCGCGCTCCAGCCGCTCCACCCGCTCGACGTTGACGGCCGACCACGCGCTCCGGGAGCGCCGGGGCGTCATGCGCTGGAAGCTGCTGTGCTCGTCGCGCCGCCGCCCCTGGCCGTCGATCCACCCGAAGCACAGGGCCTCCTCGACGGCCTGCACGTACGTCAGCGTCGTGACGTCGCCGCCCTTCTTGTGCAGGACGAGCCAGACCCCGGTGGGTTGCGTGTGGTGCGCCGCGAGCCAGTCGCGCCAGGCGGACGCGTCGGGCAGCAGCAGCTCGGGCAGGTCGTCGCTCACGTCGTCATCCTGCCGCGCCCCTCCGACACCCGCTCCTACTCCCCGGTGGCGCCGTCGATCGCCTCGCGCAGCAGGTCGGCGTGGCCGTTGTGCCGCGCGTACTCCTCGACCATGTGGACGAGGATCCAGCGCAGCGACACCGACTCACCGGTCAGCGAGTGCGCACGGCGGGAGCCCTGGTCCAGCCCGCCCGCCGCGAGCGCGGCCGCCACGGTCCGCTGCGAGCGCGACACCGCCGCGTCCCACAGCGCGCGCAGCTCCTCGGGGGAGTCGTCGGCGGCGCTCGTCCACTCCCAGTCGCGGTCGGCGTCCCAGTCGGCCGACGCCCACGGCTCGACGGGCTCGTCCAGCCACACCTGGGAGAACCAGTTGTCCTCGACCAGCGCCAGGTGCTTGACCAGCCCGCCGAGCGTCATGGTCGACGGCGGGAGGCGGCGCCGCAGGGCGTCCGCGTCGAGGCCGTCGATCTTCACCAGCAGCGTGCGGCGGTGGTAGTCGAGGAAGCCCAGCAGGGTGCCCGCCTCGTCCGTCCGGTGGGGCGGCTCGGCGCGCTCGGGCGTCAGCCGCCCGGGAGCGAGGGGGTCGGGGGTCGTGTCGGCGGTCACCACGGGAGCGAGCCTGCCAGATGCCCCTGACACGCCCGTCAGGTGGCCGGCTGCGCGTCGACCGCCGGCTGCGCGTCGGTGTGCGCGACGTGCCGCAGCTGCCGCCAGATCAGCACCACGAACACGGCCGACCCGACGAACGCGAACCAGAACGGCGCGGTCACGCCCCAGTGCTGGGCGAGCACCCCGCCGACGGCCGCGCCGACGACCAGGCCCCCGAAGGTGCCGATGAGGTTGACGCTGTTGACGCGGCCCTGCAGCGCGGTCGGCACCGCGCGCTGCCGGATCGTCAGGGACGTCGTCCCCCACACGAACGCGTGGGCCCCGAAGACGACGAACACCGGCATCGCGACCCACGGGCTCCTCGTCAGGGCCAGCGCCAGGTGCGTGAGCGTCTCCACGACCAGGCCGACGCGCATGATCGAGGTGAGCGTGACGCGTGCCGTCAGCCACCCGTACGCGGCCACGCCCAGCAGCCCGCCGAGCGCCTGCGCCGTCGTCACCAGGCCGAAGCCCACGTCCCCCAGGCCCAGGCGCTGCTGCGCGTACAGGACGAGCACGGACCACGCCGCACCGAAGGTCACGTTGAAGATGAGGATCGTCAGGACGAGCGTGCGCACCGCGGGGTGGCGCCAGGTCCACCGCACGCCCTCGGCGATGTCGGCGCGGACGGTGCGGCGCTCGTGGACCGCGCGGCCGTGCGGCGGCAGCACGACCCGCGAGACGAGCACGACGCCCGCCGCCATGAGCACGGCGGCGCCCGCGAACGGCGACCACTGCCCGGCGGCGAACAGCGCGGCCCCCAGCGGGGGGCCGGCGAGCTGGTTGAGCCCGATGTACCCCGCCATCGTCCGGGCGTTCGCGACCGCCAGGTCGTCGCGGTGCACGATCATCGGCACGAGCGTGCCGGACACGTTGTCCGCGAACGTCTCGGCGGTGCCGAGCAGGAACAGCGCGACGAGGATCAGCCAGATCGGCGCGGCCTGGATCGCGACGCACGTCGCGAGCACCGCCAGCACGCCGACGCGCACGCCGTCCATCGCCATGACGAGCCGGCGCCGGTCCACCCGGTCGGTGACCGCGCCGGCGAAGAGCCCGAACAGCAGCGGCGGCAGCCAGCCCAGCAGCGCGGCCAGGGCCACGAGGAACGCCTCGTCCGTCCGCGACGCGACGAGCAGAGGACCGGCCGCCAGCACGATCCCGTCGCCGAGGTTCGAGGACCACGACGACCCGAGCAGCCACCGGAACGGACGACCGAGGCGCTCGGGCAGGACGGTCTCGAGCACACGCGCCGGCACCCGCCCACGCTAGCCCGCTCCCACGCGCGACCCCGCACGCTTTCCGCGGCGTCCGTCACCCTGCCAGACTCCCCGCATGAGCCGTGACGACGCGTTCCTGCTGGCGGCCGACGCCGTCCTCGCCCTCGTCGACCAGCCCGACGTCACCGTGCGCTGGTCCGAGCCGAGCGCGCTGCCGCTCCTGAGCGTCGGGGCGCTCGCCGTGCACCTCGGCAACCAGGTGGTGCGCGCCGCGCAGCTCGTCGACCGCGACCCCGGCGACCTGCCCGTGCTGGCCGACGCCGACGCGCACTACGCCCGCTCGGCGTGGCCGACCGCCGCCCCGGAGGACCCGGTCAACGACCGCAGCGGCGACGAGACGGCGGCGCTCGACGGGCCCGTCGCCCTGCACGACCGGGTCGTCGCCCACCGGGACGCGTTCCGTGCCGCGCTGGCCTCGGGCGCCGCACGCGACGTCGTCCCCGTGCCGTGGGCGGGCTGGGCGCTGCGGCGCGAGGACTTCCTGCTCACCCGGCTCCTCGAGGTCGTCGTGCACGCCGACGACCTGGCGGTCAGCGTCGGGCTGACGACCCCCACCTTCCCTCCGGAGGTGTTCGACCCGGTCCGTGACCTGCTGGTCCGCCTCGCGGTCGCGCGGCACGGGCAGGCGCGGGTCGTCGCCGCCCTGACGCGCCGCGAGCGGGCGCAGCCGATCCACGCGTTCTGACGCCGCGGCGCACCGGGCGTCAGGGGCGGCAGGGGCGTCAGGGGGCGTCGGGCGTCGCGGGGCCCCGGTCGCGCAGCAGCGCCAGGTACTTCCCCGCCTCGACCTCGGCGAACCCGAACCGTGCGTACAGCCCGTGCGCGTCCGCGGTGGCCAGCAGCACGCGGGGCAGGCCCCTGGCCTGCAGGTCCGCGACGACGCCCGCGACGAGCGCGGTCCCGAGCCCGTGCCCGCGCGCGTCCTCGTCGACGAACACGTCGCAGAGCCACGCGAACGTCGCACCGTCGGTGACGACGCGCGCGAACGCGACCTGCCGCCCGGACGCCCGCTCCAGGACACCGAAGCACAGGGACCCGTCGATCGCGGCGTCCTGCACCTCCCGGGCCCGGCCGCGCGCCCAGTACGAGCGCTCGGCCAGCCACCGGTGCACGGTCGCCCGGTCGACGTCGTCGCGGTCGGTGCTGAACCGGTAGCGGGTGGTGTCGAGCCCGTGCTCCCCGTGCCCCGGCGTCGTCGAGGTCGTCGCGTCCGTCGTCACCCGCCCGACGCTACCGGGGGCGCCGCCGGGACCATCCGCCACGGCCGGGCGGCGAGCTCCGCCACCGGCACCGGGCGGCCGTAGTGGTACCCCTGCGCAGCCGGGCAGCCGAGCTCCTCGAGCAGCGTCGCCTGCTCGGCCGTCTCGACGCCCTCGGCGATGACCCGCATGTCGAGCTCGGCGCACAGGCCCAGCAGGGCACGGACCATCCCGGTGCGCCGCGTGGACGTCGTCAACGACGTGAGGAACTGGCGGTCGAGCTTGAGGTAGTCCGCGGGCAGCTCGTCGAGGCGGCTGAGCGAGGAGTACCCCGTGCCGAAGTCGTCGATCGCGATGCGGATGCCGCCCTCCCGCAGCGTGCGCAGCGCGCGCAGCGCCGCCGGGCCCGACGCCTCGACGACGCTCTCCGTGACCTCGAGGACGAACTGCGTCGCGGGCCACCGCGCCGCCTGCAGGCCGGCCAGCACCCGCGCCGCGTAGCCCTGGCCGACGAGCTCGCGCCCCGACACGTTGATGCCCATCTGCACCGGGTGCCCCCAGGCCGCCTGCAGGACGTGCGCGTCGGCGCACGCGAGCGCGAGGACCGCCGCGCCCAGCTGGTCGATCACCCCGCCGTCCTCGGCCGCGGCCACGAACTCCACCGGCGGCACGGGTCCCAGCCGGGGGTGGTCCCAGCGGGCGAGCGCCTCGACACCCACGACGGTGCACGACGCGACGTCGACGATCGGCTGCAGCGCGACCCGCAGGTCACCGGCCGCCAGCCCGCGCACCAGGTCGTCGACGAGCCGGCTGCGGCGCCGCTCGGACAGCACGGTGCGCCCGCGCCCCGCAGCCTTCGCCGCGTACAGGGCCGTGTCGGTGCGGCGCAGCACCTCGGCCACGGTCTCGCCCTCGACGTGCTCGGCGACACCGCACGACGCGGCAGCGGGCGCGGCCGCGCACAGCCGGTCGGCCACGGCGTGCGCCTCGGGCCCGGTGACGCCCGGCAGCAGCACAGCGAACTCGTCGCCGCCGCGGCGGCCCAGGACCATGCCCGGGACGTCGAGCTCGCGCCACGCGTCCGCGGTCGCGCGCAGCAGGTCGTCGCCCGCCGCGTGGCCGCCCTCGTCGTTGACGAGCTTGAAGTGGTCGATGTCGACCAGGGCGAGGGACAGCGGCACGCCGCGCCGCTCGCGCCGGTCGATGGCCTGCTCGAGCGCCGCGTCCCACCCGCGGCGGTCGGCCAGGCCCGTGAGCGCGTCGACCCCGGCGGTGGACGCGTGCCGGGCGAGCACCCCGACGGCCCACGCGACGCCGACCCACAGGACGGCGTACGCGGCGCAGACCAGCGGCGGGACGTCGTGGACGACGAGCAGCGGGACGACCTGGCAGGTGACCGCGACCGCGACGAGGACCCAGGCGACGCGCCGCCGCAGGAAGAGCATGGACTCGATCGCGACCAGCATCGCCAGGGCCGCGGAGGCCAGCGCCAGGGTGAGCGTCGGGGCCATCGACGTCCCGATGCCCAGCGCCGCCCCGCCGACGAGCACGGTCGCGGCGAGCCCCCGCGTGGGGATGCGCGGACCCACCGCGAGGAGCACGGGGCCCGTGGCCGCGGCCGCCAGCGCGAGGCCCAGCAGCGGACCCCCGCGGGGGCCGTCGACGCGGACCACGTCAAGGGAGAGCAGCGCGGCGGACACGCCACCGACGGTGAAGAGGAACGCGGTCGTGCGCACCAGGACGTCGGACGTGCCGGTGCGCGTCGACGTTGCCACCTGCCCCACCTTCGGGGTCCGGGAGGTGTTCGTCCAGGTCTGCGGTGCCCGCAGGCACCCCCGACGGCCCAGGATCACCCGCTCGCCACCCCCGCGGGGCCGTCCGAGGCCGTCGCGGGGCGTCCCGGGCGGTCAGCGGCGGAAGCCGCCCTCGGTGGACAGCACCTGGCCGACCACCCACCGGCCGGCGTCCGAGACGAGCCAGGCGATCAGCCGGGCCGGGTCGTCGGGCTCCCCGAACCGACCCCCGGGGAAGTGCGCGAGCACCGCCTCGAGCACCTCGGGCGGACGGTTCGCCGTCTCGAGGTCGAGGTAGCCGGTGTTCACCGGGCCGGGGTTCACGGTGTTGAGCAGGATGCCGCGGGCGGCCAGGTCGGCGGCGACGGAGGGGGTCAGGCCCGCCAGCGCGGCCTTCGACGCCACGTACGCGATCTCGCCCGGCATCGGCCCGTGCAGCTGGCCGGAGGTCATCCACACGACCCGGCCGCCGGGCCGGCCGTCGTGCTGCGCCGCGAACGCCTGCGTCGCCAGGATCGTCGAGCGGGCGTTGACCGCCCAGTGGGCGTCGAGCGACTGCGCGGTCTGCTCGGCGAGCGGACCGTCGCCACCGCTGCGGGCGTGGTTGCACACGAGCACGTCGAGGTGCCCCAGCGCGGCGACGGCCCGCGTCACCAGCTCCTGCCCGGCGGTGGGCTCCGCGAGGTCGAGGCTCGTCGCGTCCAGGCGTGCCCCGGGCACCAGCTCGGCCTGCAGCTCGGCGAGCAGCGCGTCGACGTCGTCCGCGCCCCACGGCTGGTCGGCGTCGTGCGGCGACCAGTGCTGGAGGTACAGGCTCGCCCCGGCGCGCGCGAGCCGCGACGCGACCGCGAAGCCGATCCCGCGCCGTCGGCTCACTCCGGTCACGACGGCGGTGCGTCCCTGCAGGTCCTCGCTCATGACCGCGACGCTAGGCGGTGGCGTGCCCACCGGTCCACGGCATTGCGGGGTCCCGGCACGACGGGTCGCTGCCCGCGTAGGCTGGGCCCGGCGACGGAGTCCGGGGGGTCCAGCCGTGTCGCCGGCCCTGCCGACGCCTCGTCCTGCCCGCGGCGGCCCCGCGGTACGAGGGCGCGACGGGTGCCCGGGAAGGGATGGTCATGGACGTCGGCGCAGTCCCGCAGCCCGCGCTCGACCGCATGGTCGACCCGGCGGGCCAGCCCCTCGTCGTGGGCGTCGTGCCCCGGCAGGACCCGCTCGTGATGCGCACGGCCGCCGCCTGGGGGCGGGCCGTCGGCGCCCGGCAGCTGCACCTCGCCTACGTCGACCCGACGCGCTACGTCGTGCAGGAGCGGCCCGACGGGTCCGTCGCGCACATGTCGATGGACTCCGACGGCCTCGACGACGCGTGGCAGCGCACCCGGGACGAGCTGCGCGCGCAGGCCGCGGAGCACCTCGCCGACCAGGGCGTCGAGTGGCGGGTGCACTACCTGGCGGGGCGGCCCGACCGGGCGCTGACGCACCTGGCCCGCGCGGTGAACGCCTCCGCGATCGTCGTCGGCAGCCGGTCCGGGCGGCTGCGCGAGCTGCTCGAGGGGTCGATCGCCCTGCACCTCGCCTACCACCAGCACCGGCCCGTCCTGACGGTGCCGCTCAGCGTCGTCGACTGGAAGGACCCGCGGGCCCCGTGGCAGCGCTGACACCGCCCGGGCACAGCGGTGCGCCGTCGTCGCCGCTGCCCGACGCGCTGGCCCTGCCCGCCGCGGCCGCCCTCGTCGCCGCCGGGGGGACCGTGGGCGTGCTGATCCGGGCGCTGCTCGCGCAGTCGTCCGCGCCCGCGGCCGGTGCGTGGCCCTGGACGACGTTCGGCATCAACGTGGTGGGCTCGCTGCTGCTGGGCGGGCTGCTCGCGGTGCTGCAGCGCGGCCCGGACGTCGGCCGGCGGCGTGTCGTGCGGCTGGGCCTGGGCACGGGCGTGCTCGGCGGCTTCACGACGTACAGCACCTTCGCGCTCGAGGTCGAGCAGCTGGTCGCCGACGGTCACGCCGTCGTCGGCGCCGCGTACGCCGCAGCGAGCGTGGTGCTCGGCATCGCCGCAGCCGGCGCGGCGATCGTGACCGTGGGCCACGTGCTCGACCGGCGTCCCGCCCGGACCGCCGTCGACGACGCGCCGGGTGACGGGTCGTGATCGTCCTGCTCGCCCTCGCCGGCGGCCTGGGCGCGGCGTCGCGGTTCACCGTCGACACCTGGGTGGCGCGGCGCAGCCGGGCGCCGTTCCCGCTGGGCACGCTGGTCGTCAACGTCACCGCGTGTCTGCTGCTCGGGGCGGTCGTCGGCTGGGCGCTGACGCACCCGGGCCACGGCGGGGTGCGCGCGGTGCTCGGCGTCGGGTTCCTCGGCGGCTACTCGACGTTCAGCACCGCGAGCGTGGAGGGCGCCCGCCTGCTGCTCGCGGGGCGGGGGGCGGCCGCGGCCCTGCACGCCCTCGTCATGCTCGCGGCCGGTCTCGTGGCCGCGGTCGCGGGCCTCTGGCTCACGTCCCGCTGACCGCGTGCCGGGCCCGCCACCGGAGCGGTGGTGCGTGCCCGGCGGTGGGCCGCGCCGTGTCACCAGGACGGCGCGACCCACCGCGTCCCCGGACACCGGGGAGGGAACCCGCCCCGGGCAGGCGGACCTGGTCCGGGGCGGGGGGAGGTGCGGACCCGTCAGGAGGCCGTGCAGGTGAGCGCAGGGCTGGACGGCGAGCCGCCACCGAGGAACCCGAACGTCGCGGTGCCGTTGGCCGGCAGCGTGCCGTTCCACGAGGCGTTGCGCACGACGACGAGGTCGCCCTGCGGTGCCAGCGTGCCGTTCCAGAGCTGGTCGATGCGCTCGCCGGCGGTCCGCCAGCTCACGCTCCAGCCGGTGGTCGCGGCGCCGGCGCGCACGGTCACCTCACCCTGGAACCCACCGGGCCAGGAGTTCACCGTCGTGTACGTCGCGGTGCAGCCGCCGACGGGCGGCGGGGTGGTGGGACCGGGCGTCGGGGTGACGCTGGGTGTCGGGCTCGGCGTGGGGGTGACGCTGGGCGTGGGGCTCGGCGTGGGCGTGGCGCTGGGCGTGGGCGTCGGCGTGGTCGTGGTCGACCGCAGGGCCGTGAAGAACTGCCAGATCTCGCCGGGCACGTGCGACTGCTGCTGGTTGCGGTCACGCGCGTCCCACTGGTGGTCGCTGTCGTTGGCGATCCACACGACCGGGTAGCCGTCGCGGCAGCTGTAGGTCGTCTTGATGTGGGTGCCGCTGCCCCGGGCGGGCTCGGGCGCGTTCTGCGCCTGGCAGCCGTTGTTGCGCAGGGCGCGGTCGCGCAGGGCACGGCCCTGGGAGATGTTGAGGACGGAGTCGAAGGTGCCGTGCGACCCGAGGTAGGCGATCGGTGCCGTGCCGCCGGCGCAGCCGGACAGCTGGGCGCCGTTGAGGACCGCGACGGCACGGAAGACGTCGGCGCGGGCGCAGGCCAGGGCGTTGCTCATGCCGCCGCCGTAGCTGAACCCGGTGGCGAACCGCTGGGTTGTGTCGATGCACAGGGCGGCGTCCAGGGTCCGCAGCAGGTCGTCGATGAACGTGACGTCGCGGCCGTTGGTGTTGGGCCACCCGTTGCTGATGCCCTGGGGGGCGACGAAGATCGTGCTGTTGTTCGCCAGCGGCTTCAGGCCGTAGAAGTTCTGGTTGACGACGTCCTGGGACGTGCCGTTGAGCCAGTGCAGGCCGACGACGAGGCGGTAGGCCGTGTTCGGGTTGTACCCGGCGGGCACGTCGAGGCGGAACTGACGCTGCTGGCCGCCGCTGGTGATCGTGTGGTTGCCGGTGGCCAGGCGGGGCGCGCTGCCGCAGCCGGCCGTGAGGGCGGTGGAGGCGACACCTCCCGCCAGGGCGGGCGCGGGCTGGGCGGACGCGGGTGCCGCCAGGCCTCCGAGGACGAACGCCGCGGCGGACACCGCGAGCACCGCCCGGAGGGATCGAGGTGAGTGACGCAGTCGCACGGGGGTGGTTCCTCCCTGCCGGTGCGCCCGGCGCCGGTGCCGGTGCGCGGGTGGGGCCGCGGGTGGGTGAACGTTCACGGCTGGCGCGAATGTAGCGATATACCTGCGCAGGACGTAGGCGGCGAAACGCTTCGCCTGCCTCAGCGGACGGCGATGCCCAGCAGGTGGCTCGAGAGGTCGACGGCCTCGGGGTCCTGCTGGGTGCGTCGTGCCAGGACGAGGGCTGCGGCCACGACGTCGTCGTCCGCGGGCGCGAACTCCAGCGCGATGCTGCCGGGCCCCTCGAGGCCCGTCACCGACGCGTCGTGGAACCCGGCGGTGACCAGCTCCTCGGCGAGCTCGGCGGCGGTGTGGAAGTGCGCGCCGGGGAACTCCCCCTCGGGGTTGCGGATCTCGTCCGCGACCTCCCCGGTCTCGAGCAGGCGCGTCAGGGCGACGCCGGGCAGGTCGGTGAAGCGCCGCCGGAGCACGGCGTCCAGCGCGGCGACCGTCCGGGAGATCGCACCGGCGAAGACCAGCCCGCCCGGGCGCAGGACGCGCGCCGCCTCACGCAGCGCCTGCAGCCGGTCGTCCCGGGTGGCGAGGTGGTAGAGCGGGCCGGCGATCAGCACGGCGTCGTACGACGCGTCCGCCGCGGGCAGCGCGCGTGCGTCGCCGACGTCGGCCGTGAACGTCCCGATGCGGCGCGCGGCGTCGACCTGTGCGCGCACCGGGTCGAGCAGGGTGACGTGGTGACCCTCGGCGGCGAGCCACGTCGCGTGCACACCGGCCGCCCCGCCGACGTCGAGCACGTGCGACCCGGGTGCCAGCCGCGGAGCGACCAGCTCGCGGACGCGTGCGAGCTCGACGCGTCCGGCGGCCCGCGAGGTGAGACGGACGGACTCGTCGACGTGGTGGGCGTAGTACCGCTGGATCCGGTCGTCGAGCGTGTCCTGGTCCATCGCGCGACCGTAGCGCGTGACGGTCGCGCGCTCAGGTGGTTTCCCGCCGGCACGGTGCGGTCGGTGACGGGAACGACGCGGGGCCGCCCGCCGGAGGAGTGCTCCGGCGGGCGGCCCCGCGCAGGTCCCTGCTGTCAGGAGCAGATGCCCCAGGGGATCCAGCTGATGTTCTGCGAGCCCTTGTAGTACGTCACGCCGAAGCTGTTCGAGCCGCTGGGCCGGAACGTGTTGCCGCTGCGGGTGGCGCCCCACGAGTTCTGGATGGACTGGCCGGTGTTCGGGTAGACCGTCACGGTCCAGCTCGAGCGGCCCGTCACGGTGTAGGTGACGTTGAACCGGTCGCCCCACTCCTGGGTCCGGGTCCAGGTCACCGTGCAGCCGTTGGTCGTGTTGCTGCCGGAGTCGTTGCCGCCGGGCGCGGGAGTCGGGCTCGGCGTCGGGTTCGACGTCGGCGCGGGGGTGGGCGTCGGGTTCGTGGTGGGCCCGGGCGTGGGCGTCGTGGTCGTCGACCGCAGCGCGGTGAAGAACTGCCAGATCTCGCCGGGCACGTGAGACTGCTGCTGCCCGCGGTCGACGGCGGCCCACTGGTGGTCGCTGTCGTTGGCGATCCAGACGACCGGGAACCCGTCGCGGCAGGTGTAGGTCGTCTTGATGTGCCGCTGACCGCTGTTGCCGGCCGGCTCGGGCGCGTTCTGCGCCTGGCAGCCGTTGTTGCGCAGCGCGCGGTCGCGCAGCGCGCGGCCCTGCGAGATGTTGAGGACGGAGTCGACGACGCCGTGCGAGCCGAGGTACGCGATCGGCTGGGTGCCGCCGGCGCAGCCGGACAGCTGGGCGCCGTTGAGGACCGCCACGGCACGGAAGACGTCGGCGCGGGCGCAGGCCAGGGCGTTGCTCATGCCGCCGCCGTAGCTGAACCCGGTGGAGAACCGCTGCGTGGTGTCGACGCAGAGCGCGGCCTCGACGGTGCGCAGGATGTCGTCGATGAACGTGACGTCACGCCCGTTGGTGTTGGGCCAGGCGTTGTCGAGGCCCTGCGGGGCGACGAAGATCGTGCTGTTGTTCGCCAGCGGCTTCAGGCCGTAGAAGCCCTCGTTCACGACGTCCTGGGACGTGCCGTGCCACCAGTGGATGCCCAGGACCAGGCGGTAGGGCCGGTTCGGGTCGTAGTTGGCGGGCACGTCGAGGCGGAACTGACGCTGCTGGCCGCTGCTGGTGATCGTGTGGTTGCCGCTGGCCAGGCGGGGTGCGCTGCCGCAGCCGGCGGTCACCGCCGTGGGCGCGACACCTCCGGCCAGGGCCGGGGCGGGTTGGGCGGACGCGGGCGCCGCCAGACCTGCCAGGACGAGGGCGGCGGCCGAGGCCGCGATCACCCCGCGTAGGTACCGGGGTGTGTTCTGCAGTCGCACGGTGGTTCCTCCCTGCCGGTGCGCCCGGCGCCGGTGCCGGTGCGCGGGTGTGCCGCGGATGCGCGAGCGCTCACGGCAGGGCTGGAATTTAGCGATAAACCTGCCGCTGCCGAAGGTGGCGAAACGCTTCGCCTGCGCACCCGTTCGGGTGGCTCAGGCGCCCCGGGACCACACGAGGGCGTACCGCCACAGCGCCAGCCGGCGCCACCGGACGCCCGGCAGCGCCTCCCGCGCCGCTGCGCGGACCTCGTCGTAGGAGGGCGGCCGGTCCCACGACGTCGGGGCGGTGTGCTCCCAGTAGGTCCGGGTGCGGCGCAGCACCTGGTGCTGCGCGACGGCGGCGACCTCCCAGGGGAGGTCCCGGATGCCGGTCGAGCGCGCCAGCCCGACGACGACCAGGACGCCGCCCGGCGCGGTGAGGTCCGCCAGCCGCCGCAGGCCCTCGGCCGTGTCGGGCAGGTGGTGCAGCGTCGCGATCGACGCGACCACGTCGAACGACGCGGGCGCGAAGGGCGCCGCCATGACGTCGCCGCGCACCCAGGCGACGTGCGGGTCGGCGTCCCGGGCGCGCGTGAGGACCCCGGCGTCGACGTCGAGGCCCACGACGTGCGGCACGCGCCCGCGCAGGTCCGCCGCGAGCAACCCGTCGCCCGTGCCGACGTCGAGCGCGGTCCGCGCGTGCGGCGGCACCTCCGCGAGCACGAGGGGGTGGTAGTGCAGGTTGTGGTTCCACCGGGGAGCCGCGGCCGACCGGGTCACCCCGAGGCCGCCGTGCCGGCGGGTCGAGCGGCCCGGGCGGTGCCACGCATCGCCTGCGCCACGGCGGCCGACTGCGGGTCGTCCTCGGCCGTCAGCCCTGCGACGACCCCGGCGTGGTCCGCGTCCGAGCGGTTCTGGCTCCACTTCGCCTTCGCCTCGACACGCTCGACCCGCACCTCGATGCCGACGACCGCGCGCAGCTGCTTCTCGACGAACCTCTCCGGGGCGTCGGCGACGTGCCACGGGTCGGCGCGGCCGGCCTCGTGGAGGTCGGTGAGCAGCGTGACGGCCTCGTGGAGCCACTGCGCGTCGGTGCGGACCCGGGCGCGGCCGGTGAGGTGGACGGCCGAGTAGTTCCACGTCGGGACGACGCGGCCGTGCTCGGCCTTGCTCGGGTACCAGGAGGGGGAGACGTACGCCTGCGGGCCGGTGACGACGGCCAGCGCCGGGGCGTCGTCACCGATGGTGCGCCACTGCGGGTTGGCGCGGGCCATGTGCAGCAGCAGGCGGTCGCCGTCCCACACGACCGGCAGGAGCGTCGACACCGGGTAGCCGTCGGCGCCGACGGTGACGAGCTCGGCGGAGCCGGCCGCCGCGACCAGGGCACGGATCTGGTCGGCGTCGTCGAGGGCGTTGAAGACGGGGACGTACACCCGCACGATGCTAGCGACGACGCCCGCCGCCGCTGCCGACGTGGTCGGTGCGGCGACGGGCGTCGTCGTGGGTGCGGTGGGTCTACGAGCAGACGCCGGTGGGCGTCCAGCTCACGTTGTTGCTGCCCTTGTAGAA
>NZ_BONP01000027.1 GCF_016862775.1 Cellulomonas phragmiteti
CGGGGGCGATGAGCTGGGCGGTGCCGGCGGACTCGGTGGCGGTGGTCGGCGGGGCGTCGGCCGGTGCGGTCGAGCTGCGTGAGGACGGGTCGTTCACCGCGGTGCTGGAGGTGGACCGGGCGGTCGTGGAGGCCAAGTCGCCGGTGGCCGGTGCGCGGTACGGGATCTACACGTACGCGGGGTCGGGGTCCACGGCGGCGGCGTACGAGACGTTCACGCCGCTGACGTTCGTCGAGCCGGCCCCCACGCCGACCCCCGTCCCGACGCCGACCGTCGGGCCCACGCCCACCCCGGTGCCCACCCCGGCGCCCACGCCCGACCCGACCACCCCGCCGGCACCGCAGCCCGCCGGCCCGTCGGTGACGCTCGAGCGGGTCCTGCGCACCGACGGCACGCTCGACCTCACGGTCCGCGGTGCCGGCTTCGGTGCCGCTGTCGGCGGCGCCGGTCTGTACGTGGCCGTCGGCCCGCTGGTCGGTGACGCGTGGTACCTCGACGCGTCGAGGTTCCAGGCCGCCACGTGGGTCAGCACCCGCGTGACGTCGCCGACCGCCGGCACGGCGCCGCTGTCCGCGGACGGCACGTTCACGGTGAGCTTCACGGGCCTCACCCGGACGTACGTCGGCGGCGGCACGGCCTACGACCACGCCGTCACACCGTTCCACGTCGTCACCATGGCGGCGCACGGGTCGAGCGACCGGTCGCTCGACACCGCGACGCCCCTGTCCTTCGAGGGGATGCCGCAGCTCCCGGCGGTGCCGGCGCCGGTCGTGCCCGGCCCCACCTCCGGGCTCGTCGTCGAGGGCCTCACCTCGGGTGCCGTCGTGGCGGGCGGCGTGCTGACGCTCACGGCGGACGGCTTCGCGCCGGGCGAGGCCGGTGTCCGGGTCGAGCTGCACTCCGACCCCGTCGTGCTGGCGCGCGGCCTGGTCGCCGACGCGTCGGGCGTGGTGACGACGTCCGTGACGGTCCCGGCGGCGACGCCCGCGGGACGGCACACGCTGGTGGTCGTCGGCGCGGGCCGCACCCTGCGGCAGGCCGTCACCGTGACGGCCGCCCCGGCCCGGTGCGTCGCCCGGTCCGTGTCCGGAGCCACCCTCACCTGGGGTGTGCGCGACAGCTTCCGCACCTACGTCACGGGGCCGGTGGCGCGTGGCACGGTGACGGCCTCGGGCGTCTCGGGCAGCGGTCCGTGGACCTGGTCGGGGGGAACGGGCCGCATCGACCCCGGGGGCCCCGCGGGCGCTGCGTCGTGGTCGGGGAGCGTGGCGTTCGCGGGCCACGGCGGCCAGCTCGCCCTGACGATCGCCGACCCGCGCGTCCAGGTCACGAGCGCGTCGTCCGCCACCCTCACGGCGACCGTGACGTCGCCCGACGGCGCGTCGCGCGTCACGCTCGCGACGCTGGCGCTGTCGGCGGGCTCGCGGTCGACGAGCGAGGGCAGGGTGGCGTACACGGGTGTGCCCGCGACGCTGACGGCGGCAGGAGCGGCGGGGTTCGCGGGGTTCTACGCGGCCGGTGAGCCGCTCGACATGGTCGCGTTCACGCTCCCGCTGGGTGGTCAGGTGGAGTGCGACGCGAGCACGGGCCTGGCCGCGACGGGAGCCGACGCGGCGGCGTCGGCCGGCGTCGGGGCGGGGTTCGTCCTGGTCGGCGCCCTGCTGGTCGGTCTCGCCCGGCGCCGGCGGGGGGCCGCGGTCTAGCGCCCGGTCGCACGCACGAGGGGGGTGGCACCGCACGGTGCCACCCCCCTCGTGCGTCGTCGGCTACAGCCCGTGCGCCGCCGCGAGGTCCGCGAACATCGCCCGGTTGAGCCGGAACGCGAGCCGCGCCTCCGCGACCACCGCCGCGCGCTGCCCCGCGTCGAGGTCCAGGGCGTCGAGCCGCTCGCGGTAGACGTCCTTGAACGGCTTGAGCCGGTGGATCTGCGGGAAGTCGTAGAACGAGACCCCCGCGCCCGACAGCCCGTGGTGGCGCGCGATCATCCGCTGCAGCACCTGGCCGCCCGACAGGTCACCGAGGTAGCGGGTGTAGGCGTGCGCGGCGTAGTGAGGCAGGTCGTCGCCGACCGCCGCGAGGCGTGCGACGTACGCGGCCGTGGCGGGCAGCACGCGCACCCGCGTCCGCCAGTCCTCGCCCAGCAGGTGGGTGAGGTCGGCCTCGATGGCCGGGACGCGGACCAGCTCGGGGAACACCAGGTCGCCGTGCGTGCCTGCGGCGACGAGCCGGTCGCCCGCTGCCTCGAGCGCGGTGTAGACGGCGTGCTGCTGCGCGGCGAGGTCGACGTACCCGGCCAGCGGCAGGCTGCCACCGACGAGGTGCTCGACGAAGACGGAGCGCTCGGCGTCCTCGTGGTCCTGGCGGGTGCCGGCGCGCAGCGCGGCCGACAACGGCGTCGCGGGGGCGGCGTCGAGCACCGGCTCGGTGGGGGTGGTGGTCACGGTGGGGGCTCCCGGTGGTCCGGTGGGGGACGGCTGCCTTGCTGACGCTCTGTCAGGACGCCACGCTAGATCAGGTGAGGCTCTCCTAACAAGAGTGGGTGTCCAGGTCGTCGGCGCCCGCAGCCCGGACGTCACGTCCGCGCCGTACGCCCGCGCCCTATCCTGGGCGTCGGCCGGGCAGCGCCTCGCGCGATCGCCCGACCTCGACGTCCCACCCCCGCGGCCCCCGTCGACCGCCCGTTCGGAAGGCACCCGTCGTGGCCCTCACCCCCGGCTCCCGTCCGCCCCTGCGCGTCGCCGTCCTCGGCTGCGGCGTCGTCGGGACGGAGGTCGTGCGCCGGCTGGTCACGGAGGGCGACGAGCTCGCCGCCCGCGTCGGCACCCGGCTCGAGCTCGTCGGCATCGCCGTCCGCTCGCTCGACGCCGAGCGGGACGAGGTGGTCGACCGGGACCTGCTGACGACCGACGCCGACGCGCTCGTGCGCTCGGCCGACGTGGTCGTCGAGCTCATGGGCGGCATCGAGCCCGCACGGTCGCTGGTGCTGGCGGCGCTCGGCGCCGGCGCCTGCGTCGTGACGGCGAACAAGGCCCTGCTCGCGCAGGACGGCCCCACCCTCTACGCGGCGGCGGACGCCGCGGGCGTGGACCTCTACTTCGAGGCCGCGGTGGCCGGCGCGATCCCCATCGTGCGGCCGGTCCGTGAGTCGCTCGCCGGCGACACCGTGCAGCGGCTGCTCGGCATCGTCAACGGCACCACCAACTACGTGCTCGACTCGATGACCACCGAGGGGCTCGACCTGGAGCAGGCCGTCAAGGAGGCCCAGGCGCTCGGTTACGCCGAGGCGGACCCGACCGCGGACGTCGAGGGGTACGACGCCGCCGCCAAGGCCGCGATCCTCGCCTCGCTCGCGTTCCACACCCGGGTGGCCCTCGACGACGTCGACCGCACCGGCATCACCGCTCTCACGGCCGCCGACGTCGCCTGGGCCGAGCGCACGGGCCACGTGCTCAAGCTGCTCGCGGTGGCCGAGCGGGCGCGCACGGCCGAGGGCCGCGACGGTGTCCTCGTCCGCGTGCAGCCCACGCTCGTGCCCGCCGACCACCCGCTCGCCGGCGTGCGCCAGGCGTTCAACGCGGTCTTCGTCGAGGCCGAGGCCGCGGGGGAGCTCATGTTCTACGGGCGCGGCGCGGGCGGCGCGCCCACGTCGTCGGCCGTCCTCGGGGACCTGGTCTCGGTCGCCCGGCACCGGGTGCTCGGCGGCAAGGGCCCCGTCGAGTCGTCCCACGCCGACCTGCCGGTCCTCGACCGCGGCGAGGCGCGCTCGCGCTACCAGGTCCGGCTCGAGGTCGACGACCGCCCGGGCGTCCTGTCCAGGGTCGCGGCCGAGCTCGCCGCGCAGGACGTGTCGATCGAGTCCGTGCGCCAGACCCCCCAGCTCACGGGTGACGACGCCTCGGCGACGCTCGTCATCACCACGCACACCGCTCCCGAGCGTGCGGTGCGCGCCACGGTCGAGGCCGTGGCGGCGCTCCCCGTGGTGCGCCAGGTCGTGTCCGTGCTGCCCGTCCTGTGACCACCCACCCCACCCACGCGAGGAACCGAACCCCCATGGCCCACCAGTGGCGCGGCGTCATCGCCGAGTACGCCGACCGTCTGCCCGCCCGCGTCCAGGAGCGCGTCGTCACGCTGGGGGAGGGCGGCACGCCTCTCGTGCACGCCCCGGTGCTCTCGGACCGCACGGGTGCCGACGTGCACGTCAAGGTCGAGGGCATGAACCCGACGGCGTCCTTCAAGGACCGCGGGATGACGACGGCGATCTCGGCGGCCGCCGCGCGTGGCGCGCGCGCCGTGGTCTGCGCGTCGACGGGCAACACCTCGGCGTCGGCGGCCGCGTACGCGACGCGCGCCGGCATGGTCTGCGCGGTGCTCGTGCCGGACGGCAAGATCGCGATGGGCAAGCTCAGCCAGGCGATCGCCCACGGCGCGCGGCTGCTGCAGGTCGACGGCAACTTCGACGACTGCCTCGTCGCGGCCCGCAAGCTCGCCGAGGCGTACCCCGTCGAGCTGGTCAACTCCGTCAACCCCGACCGCATCGAGGGGCAGAAGACCGCGGCCTTCGAGATCGTGGACGCGCTCGGCGACGCCCCGGACATCCACTGCCTGCCGGTCGGCAACGCGGGCAACATCACCGCCTACTGGCGGGGCTACCGCGAGTACGCAGGGCTCGACGCGGGCGCGGACCTGCCCGCCGTTGCGACCCGGACCCCGGCCGTCTGGGGCTTCCAGGCCGCCGGCGCCGCCCCGATCGTGCTCGGCCACCCCGTCGACACGCCGGAGACCATCGCGACCGCGATCCGCATCGGCAACCCCGCGTCCTGGCAGCAGGCCGAGGAGGCGCGCGACGTGTCCGGCGGCGTCATCGAGGCCGTCACCGACGCCCAGATCCTCGCGGCCCACCGCGTGCTGTCCGCCGAGGTCGGCGTCTTCGTCGAGCCGGCGTCCGCGGCCGGTGTCGCCGGCCTGCTGGCGCGCGCGGAGCGTGGCCTGGTCCCCGCGGGGGCGCGCATCGTCGTCACCGTCACGGGGCACGGCCTGAAGGACCCGCAGTGGGCGCTGCGCACGGCTGACGGCGACGAGGTGCAGCCCATGCGGGTCACCACGGACGTCGTGTCCATCGCCGACGCGCTCGGCCTGGGCTGAGCCGCCGTGCGGCTGCGCTCGGCGCACGTGCGGGTCCGTGTCCCCGCCACGTCCGCGAACCTGGGACCGGGCTTCGACGCGCTCGGGCTGGCGCTGGGGCTGCACGACGAGCTCGAGGTGCGCGCGCTCGGTACCGCCGACGTGCGCGTGGAGGTGCAGGGGGAAGGTGCCGGCACCGTCCCCGGCGACGACACGCACCTCGTGGTGCGCGCGCTGCGCGCCGCGCTCGACCACGTCGGCGCGCCGCAGACCGGCCTGCACCTCGTCTGCCGCAACCGCGTCCCGCACGGCCGCGGGCTGGGGTCGTCGGCGGCGGCGGTCGTCGCCGGGGTGCTCGCGGCGCGCGGGCTGGTGGCGGAGCCCGAGGCGCTCGACGACGACGTCGCGCTGGCGCTCGCGACGCGGCTCGAGGGCCACCCCGACAACGCCGCGCCCGCGCTGCTCGGCGGGCTGACGGTCGCCTGGTCCGACGACGCCGAGCCGGCCCAGGGGGAGGACGGACCTGCGGGCGCGGTCCACGCGGCGCGGCTCGCGGTGCACCCCGACGTCGCGCCCGTCGCGATCATCCCGCCGGGCCACCTCTCGACGCACGCGGCGCGCGGCGTGCTGCCCGCCCATGTGCCCCACGGTGACGCGGCGTGGCAGGCCGGTCGGTCGGCGCTGCTCGTCGAGGCGCTGGGGCGCCGGCCCGACCTGCTCCTCGCGGCCACGGGTGACCGGCTGCACCAGGGGTACCGGCGTCGCGTGATGCCCGCCTCGCTCGCGCTCGTCGACGCGCTGCGCGAGCAGGGGGTAGCGGCCGTGGTGTCCGGCGCCGGGCCGACCGTGCTCGTCCTGGCGCGACGTCGGGACGACGGCGGCACGGACGCGGACGCCGCGATCGCGGCGGCGTTCGGCGGCGTGATGGCGGGCTGGCGGGTGCTGCCGCTGCCGGTGGCGGTCGAGGGCGCTTCGGTCACGGCGATGCTCGACTGAGTCGCGTCCTGCGGGCCGCGGGTCCCCGGCGGGGTGAACCGCGCAGGGCCGGACCGGCGGCCGTGACCACGGTGCTAGGCTGAGCGCGTTCCCCGGACCTCGTCCTCCGGCCCCCTGTGGATCCGCCAGTGATCCGCCGGTGGACCTCCTCCGGTCCCCGGCTCCCGACCATCTCCTGGATCCCGCCGGACGGTCACCCGAGTCGACGACGAGGGGAACACCCCGCCAGCGTGAGCAGACGTCGTCGTACGCAGCGCGCGTGGCACCACTCCGTCAGGTCATGCCGACCGGGCGCAGGCCCCCTCCCGGGCGGACCGGGCGGGCCCCGACGAGGGGGAAGGATCCTTCGTGACAGACACCATCGACGCCGCCACGACCACCACGGGCGGCTCGGGTCCCGGCATCGCCGCGATGCGGCTGCCGGAGCTCCAGGCGCTGGCCTCGCAGCTCGGCGTGAAGGGCACGAGCAAGATGCGCAAGGGCGACCTCGTGCAGGCGATCACCGCGGCCCGCTCCGGCGGCGAGCGGCCCCAGGCCCTCGAGACGCGCGCGACGACGCGCCGTGCACGGGCCGTGGTCGACGAGGACTCCGCGCAGCGCGCGCCGGTGGACGACGCCCCGGCGGAGCGCCCCGCGCGCTCCCGGGAGCGCGCCGGGGGCGGCCGGGACGCCCTCGCCGGGCTCGAGGCGGCGCTCGACGCGCGCCTCGCGCCGGCCGAGCAGCGGGACGACCGGGCCGCGCGCGCCACGGACGCCGTGAGCACCGTGACGGGCGAGCGCCGGTCGCGTCGCGCGGGTCGTGGCGCGGGTGCGCCCGCAGGTCCCGAGAACGCCCCGCAGCGGGACGACCAGGACGAGCGCCAGCAGGACGACCGTCAGCAGGGCGAGCGTCAGCAGGGCGAGCGTCCGCAGAACGACCGTCCGCAGAACGACCGTCAGCAGGGCGACCGCCGGCAGGGTGGCCAGAACGGCGGCCAGGCCGCCCAGGGTGCCGCGGCCACCGCCGGTGCGCCGGCCTCCGGCGACCGCCTCGACGACGACGAGCGCGGCGGGCGTCGGCGACGCTCGCGCGACCGCTTCCGTGACCGCGACCGGGACCGCAAGCGCGGGCGTCCGCGCACCGGCCAGGGCGACCTGGCGGGCCTGGACGAGGTCGAGGTGACCGAGGACGACGTGCTGCTGCCCGTCGCCGGGATCCTCGACGTGCTCGACTCCTACGCGTTCGTCCGCACCACGGGCTACCTGCCCGGGCCCAACGACGTGTACGTCTCGCTCAACCAGGTCAAGAAGCACGGCCTGCGCCGCGGCGACGCGATCACCGGTGCCGTACGCCAGCCGCGCGAGGGCGAGCAGACGCCGCAGGGCAACCGGCCCAACAAGTTCAACGCGCTGGTCCGCCTCGACTCCGTCAACGGCGCGGGCGCCGACGAGGCGCGCGAGCGCCCGGAGTTCAGCAAGCTCACACCCCTGTACCCGCAGGAGCGGCTGCGCCTGGAGACCGAGCCGGGTCGTCTGACGCCGCGCGTCATCGACATCGTCGCGCCCATCGGCAAGGGCCAGCGCGGGCTGATCGTCGCGCCGCCCAAGGCGGGCAAGACGATCATCATGCAGCACATCGCGAACGCGATCACCACGAACAACCCCGAGGTCCACCTCATGGTCGTGCTCGTCGACGAGCGGCCCGAGGAGGTCACCGACATGGAGCGGACCGTGAAGGGCGAGGTCATCGCCTCGACCTTCGACCGGCCCGCCTCGGACCACACCATCGTCGCGGAGCTCGCGATCGAGCGGGCCAAGCGCCTGGTCGAGCTCGGCCAGGACGTGGTCGTGCTGCTCGACTCCCTGACCCGCCTGTCGCGCGCCTACAACCTGGCCGCACCGGCGTCGGGCCGGATCCTGTCCGGTGGTGTCGACGCCTCGGCGCTCTACCCGCCCAAGCGGTTCTTCGGTGCGGCGCGCAACATCGAGAACGGTGGCTCGCTGACGATCCTCGCCTCGGCCCTGGTCGAGACGGGCTCGAAGATGGACGAGGTCATCTTCGAGGAGTTCAAGGGCACCGGGAACATGGAGCTGCGGCTGTCGCGCTCGCTCGCGGACAAGCGCATCTTCCCGGCGGTGGACGTCAACGCGTCCGGCACCCGCCGCGAGGAGGTCCTCATGAGCAACGACGAGCTGAAGATCATCTACAAGCTGCGCCGGGTGCTCGGTGGCCTGGACCAGCAGCAGGCCATCGAGCTGCTGCTGGGCAAGCTCCGCGAGACCAAGTCGAACGTCGAGTTCCTGCTGCAGGTGCAGAAGACGACGCCGGGCCACAACGGCCCCGCCCTCGAGGAGGGTGTCGGCAAGGTCGTCTGACCCGTCGACGACCCCCGACGGCCCCGCCCCCTCCCCGGGGGGACGGGGCCGTCGGCGCGTCCGGCCCCCCGGCGGCTCCCGGACGGCCGTGCCCGCTAGCCTGGTCCCGTGCCGCCGTTCGACGCCGTTGACCCCGCGACCGCGCTCGCCGGTCCCGAGGCGCTGGCGCTCGCGGTGCTGCTGCTCGTGGTCGCGCTGGTGGTCAGGGGGCGGCGTCGCCGCCCACGTCCACGTCCGCGCCGACGCACGCCGGGCACGTCGTGGGGCGTGCCGCGGGTCGGGGAGATCTGGTTCGCCGAGGTGCCGTTCGACGACGGGACCGGCAGCAAGGACCGGCCGGTGCTGGTGCTCGCCGTCGACCGGCGCACGTGGGAGGTCGCCCGGTTCACGTCGCAGGACCGCAGCGCGCGACGGGACCACGTGCGCCTGCCGCCCGGGTTCCCCGGCCTGACGCGCGCGAGCTGGATCGACCTGCGTCCCCGCACGCTGCCGCTGTCGGCCGCGCGCCGCCGGTCCGGCGACGCGGGCGAGGCGCTCGTCGCCTGGTACCGGGAGGCGGCCGGCGCCCGCGGCCCCTTCGGGCGCGCGTCCTGACCCCAGCAGCAGGCATCCGCGGCGGGGAAGGTTTCACGCCCGTGCGCCGTTCTGGCACAATGGTCCGTCGGTCTGCGGTTCACCGGCGCGAGACGCGCGTCCGGACCCGGAGGCAAACCCCAAGGAGAACTCCCGTGAAGTCTGGCATCCACCCGGAGTACGTGGTCACCGAGGTCACGTGCACCTGCGGCAGCACGTTCGTCACCCGCTCGACGGTGAAGGACGGCAAGATCCACGCCGACGTCTGCAGCGCCTGCCACCCGTTCTACACGGGCAAGCAGAAGATCCTCGACACCGGCGGCCGCGTGGCCCGGTTCGAGGCCCGCTACGGCAAGAAGCCGGCCAACTAGCTCTTCCACAGCGCCGGTGCGACCGGCGGACGACGGCCCTCCATGGTCGTGTCCGCCCGCGCACCGGCGCTGTTGCTGTGTCCGCGCCCGACAGGTGCGCGTCCGTGACCGGTGGGAGGACAGCCCGTGGACCAGCTCGACGGCGTCGAGGCCATGCTCGTGGAGCACGCGGAGATCGAGCGCGACCTCTCCGACCCCGTCGTGCACGCCGACGCGGCGCGGGCGCGGCGGCTCGGCCGGCGCTACGCCGAGCTGGGGCGCGTCGTGCAGGCGTACCGGCAGTGGCGCGCTGCCGCCGAGGACGCCGAGGCGGCCGCCGAGCTCGCCGCGGAGGACGACGCCTTCGCGGTCGAGGTGCCGGCGCTGCAGGCCGCCGCGGCCGACGCCGCCGATCGGCTGCACCGCGTGCTCGTGCCGCGGGACCCGGACGACGCGCGCGACGTCATCCTCGAGGTCAAGGCGGGGGAGGGCGGCGAGGAGTCCGCGCTGTTCGCCGGTGACCTGCTGCGCATGTACACGCGGTACGCCGAGCGTCAGGGCTGGAGCGTGCAGGTCCTCGACGCGACGCCGTCCGACCTCGGGGGCGTCAAGGACGCGCAGGTCGCGATCAAGGCCCGGACGGCCGGCCCGCCCGAGGACGGCGTGTGGGCGCACCTGAAGTACGAGGGCGGCGTCCACCGCGTGCAGCGCGTGCCCGTCACCGAGTCGCAGGGGCGCATCCACACGTCGGCGGCCGGGGTCATGGTCTTCCCCGAGGCGGACGACGACGGCGACGTCGAGGTGGACCAGAACGACCTGCGCATCGACGTGTACCGCTCGTCGGGTCCGGGCGGGCAGTCCGTCAACACGACCGACTCGGCCGTGCGCATCACGCACCTGCCCACGGGCATCGTCGTCTCGATGCAGAACGAGAAGTCCCAGCTGCAGAACCGCGAGCAGGCGATGCGCGTGCTCCGCGCACGTCTGCTCGCCGCGCGCCAGGAGGAGGCCGCCGCCGCGGCGAGCGAGGCGCGGCGCTCCCAGGTGCGCACGGTGGACCGCTCGGAGCGGATCCGGACGTACAACTTCCCCGAGAACCGCATCGTGGACCACCGCACCGGCTACAAGTCGTACAACCTGGACCAGGTGCTCGACGGCGACCTCGGCGCCGTCATCGCGTCCGCGGTCGACGCGGACGACGCAGCGCGCCTCGCCGCGGCGGGCGGTGGCGCCGCGTGAGCGGCGGGGTCGCGCCCACCGTCCCCGGTCTGCGGGCCCTCGTCGACGGGGCGACGACGGTCCTCACCGAGGCCGGCGTCCCGTCCCCCCGGCACGACGCCCTCGCGCTCGCGGCGTTCGCCCTCGGGCTGCCCCGCGTCGAGCTCGCGCTCCCGCCGCCGTTGCCCGACGGCTTCGCGGCGGAGTACGCCGAGCTCGTCGAGCGACGGCGGGCGCGCGAGCCCCTGCAGCACGTCGTCGGGTACACCGTGTTCCGGTACGTGACGCTGCGCGTCGAGCCGGGCGTGTTCGTCCCGCGACCCGAGACGGAGACGGTGGCGCAGATCGCGATCGACGAGGCCGCCGCGCGCGCGGCGCGCGGCGCGGAGCCGCTCGTCGTCGACCTGTGCACCGGCACCGGCGCGATCGCGATCTCCGTCGACACCGAGGTGGCGGGCAGCCGCGTCGTCGCGGTGGACCTGGCGGACGCGGCCGTGGGGCTGGCGCGGGCCAACGCGGGCGCGATCGCGAGCCCTCGGCTGCGCGTGGTCCAGGGCGACGCCTGCGACCCCCGGCTGCTCGCCGACCTCGACGGGACGGTGGACGTCGTCGTCTCCAACCCGCCGTACATCCCGCCCGACGCGGTGCCGCTGGACCCCGAGGTGCGGGACCACGACCCCGACGTGGCCCTCTACGGCGGGGGCGCCGACGGGCTCGACGTGCCGCGGGCGGTCATCGCCGCCGCGGCGCGGCTGCTCGCACCGGGCGGTCTGCTGGTCATGGAGCACGCGGAGGTCCAGGACGCGGCAGCGCGTGCGGCAGCGGCCGCGACCGGCGCCTTCGAGGACGTGCGCACGGTGCCGGACCTCACCGGTCGGCCCCGCACGCTCGTCGCGCGGCGGGTCGCGCACCCGGTCGTGGGAGACTCGCCCGCGTGAGCCTCATCCGGATCAAGGACGCGACCGACCCGGCGACCTGGGGCCCGGCGATCGACGAGGCGGTCAACGCCGTCGGCCGTGGCGAGCTGGTCGTCCTGCCCACCGACACGGTCTACGGGATCGGCGCCGACGCGTTCGACCCGCGCGCCGTGCAGGGTCTCCTCGACGCCAAGGGCCGCGGTCGGCAGATGCCCCCGCCCGTGCTCATCCCGGACGTGCGGACGCTCGACGGGCTGGCCACCGACGTGCCGGACGCGGTCCGTGCGCTCGCGGAGGCGTTCTGGCCCGGCGGCCTCACCGTCATCCTGCGGGCCCAGCCCTCGCTCGCGTGGGACCTGGGGGAGACGCGCGGCACCGTCGCCCTGCGCATGCCGGACCACCCGGTCGCGCTCGCGCTGCTGCGCCGCACGGGACCGCTCGCCGTGTCCAGCGCGAACCTCACGGGCCGTCCGGCGGCCACCACCGCCGCCGAGGCGTACCGGCAGCTGGGGGCCAAGGTGCCGGTGTTCCTCGACGGCGGGACCGCGCCCGGCGGGGTCGCCTCGACGATCGTCGACGCGACGGGCGACGTCCTGCGCGTCGTGCGCCTCGGAGCGATCGACCTCGCGGCGCTGGCCGCCGTGGCGCCCGTCATGGCCCCGCGGCCCGCAGCCGACGCGGTCCCGCCCGCGCAGCCGGACGACGCCCCGACCGACGACGCGCCGGCCGACGACGCCCCGCCGGAGGCCCCCGCGCCGTGAGGACCTACCTGCTGGTCGCGGTCATCGCCGCCGTGGTGACCTACCTGACGACGCCGCTCGCGCGGTGGTGCGCCCTGCGCTGGGGTGCCATCACCGCCGTGCGCGACCGTGACGTCCACGCCATCCCGACGCCGCGCCTGGGGGGCATGGCGATGTTCGCCGGCCTCCTGGTCGCGCTGCTCATGGGCTCGCAGCTGGCGTTCCTCGAGCCGGTGTACGCCAACCCGCGGCCGATCTTCGGCATCGTCGGCGGCGCCGCGCTGGTGTGCGCCCTCGGTGTGGCGGACGACATCTGGGACCTCGACTGGCTCACCAAGCTCATGGGGCAGGTGCTCGCCGCGGGGTTCCTCGCGTGGCAGGGCGTGCTGCTCTACACGCTGCCCATCGGGGGCGTGCTCAGCGGCTCGGCGCGCACGGCGGTGTTCGTCACCGTGGTGTCCGTGGTGGTGGCGATGAACGCCGTGAACTTCGTCGACGGCCTGGACGGGCTGGCCGCCGGCGTCCTGGCGATCGGCGGCGCGGCGTTCTTCCTGTACGCGTACCTGCTGACGCAGAACACGAGCCGGGACGACTACTCGAACCTCGCGACGCTCGTGGTGGGGGTCATGGTGGGGGTGTGCGTCGGGTTCCTCCCGCACAACCTGTACCCGGCCCGCATCTTCATGGGGGACTCCGGCTCGATGCTGCTCGGGTTCGTCATGGCGGCCGCCGCGATCGTGGTGACCGGGCAGATCGACCCGGCGGCGGTCGTCGACCGCGTGCGGTTCCCCGCGTACGTGCCGATCCTGCTGCCGGTCGCGGTCCTCGTGCTCCCGCTGCTGGACATGGGGCTGGCGATCCTGCGGCGGGTGCTGCAGGGCAAGAGCCCGTTCCACCCCGACCGCCTGCACCTGCACCACCGGCTGCTGGCTCTCGGCCACAGCCACCGGCGCGCCGTGCTCATCATGTACGTGTGGACCGCCGTCCTGGCGTTCGGCGTCGCGGCGCTGGCCGTGCTGTCGACCACCACGGTGCTCGTCGCGACCGGTGTCGGCGTGGTGGTCGCGACCGCCCTGACCCTCGGCCCCCTGCGTGGCTCGGGCCGTGCGCCCGTCCCCGACGAGGCCGAGCACGCGACCCGCACCTGATCACCGACCGATCGGAGACCACCGTGACCAGCCCGGCCGACCCCCTGGCCCCCGAGGCGCAGGCCGCGATCCGCGCGGTGCTCCACCGGGCGCTGCGCGACCTGCTCGTCCTGCTTGCCGTGCTCGTCGTGCTGGGGGTGGTCGTCGGCGGACTGGTCGCCGGCGTGGCCGGCGTCTGGGGAGCGCTCGTGGGGGCCGCGCTGGCCCTGCTGTTCTCCGGGACGACCATCTGGTCGATGCTGCGCACCGTCCGCTCCGGGCTCGGGCAGATGTCGGCGCTGGTCATGGGCGCGTGGCTCGTGAAGGTCGTCGTGCTGGTGGTCGTGCTCGCCGTGCTGCGGGGGATGGACTTCTACCACCCGGGCGTCCTCGTGGTGGTGCTCACCCTCGGCGTCGTCGGCTCCGCGTTCGCGGACTACCGCGCGGTCGGGGCCAGCCGGACACCGTACGTGGTACCGGTCACGACGAGGCGGGACCAAGAGCCCGGGACCGCGGACGCGGGTCATGGTGACGGCCCGGGATAGGTTACGCTTCCCCCGAATCCACGACGTCCAGGTGCCGGGCCGCGCTCGCATCCGCGTTCGCGTCGGCAGACCACACGACCACAGGAGTTCGTTCTGTCCAGCCTCTCGACGATCCTGCCGTTCGCCGCGTCGCAGGACGGCGGGTTCCACGCGCCGACGATCGCGGAGTTCTTCCCGCCCGCCGTGCTCTTCGAGGGCACCGCGTTCGAGCTGAACCGCATCATCCTCGTGCGCATCCTGTCGACCGTGGTGCTCGTCACCCTCTTCCTGGTGGCAGCCCGGCGCGCGCGCCTCGTGCCCGGCCGCGGCCAGAACGTGGCCGAGCTCGCCCTCGACTTCGTGCGGGTCAACATCGCCGAGGAGATCATCGGCAAGGCGACCGCACGCCGGTACATCCCGCTGCTGACGACCATCTTCTTCGCCGTGCTCGCGATGAACATCACGGGCGTCATCCCGGGCCTGAACATCGCGAGCTCGTCGCTCATCGGCTTCCCGCTCGTCATGGCGGTCATCGCCTTCGTCGCGTTCATCGTCGTCGGGATCCGGTCCCACGGGGCCCTCGGGTACCTGCGCACGACGCTGTTCCCCTCGGGCGTGCCGTGGCCGGTGTACATCATCCTCACGCCGATCGAGCTCATCTCGACCTTCATCCTGCGGCCGGCGACGCTCACGATCCGTCTGCTCGTCAACATGGTCGCCGGGCACCTGCTGCTCGTGCTGTGCTTCGCCGCCACCCACTTCCTCTTCTTCGAGGCGGCGGGCGCGCTCAAGGCGATCGGCGTGGTCACGCTCGCCGCAGGTCTGGCCTTCACGCTCTTCGAGATCTTCATCGCCGCGCTGCAGGCGTACATCTTCACGCTGCTGACGGCGGTGTACATCAGCATCTCGCAGGAGGCGCACTAGCCCCCGCGTCGACGGCCCGCCGGGCCGTCGACCCAGGACGTCGGAGGAACCGGACGAGGGTCCGGCCCCGCCAACCGGAAGGAAGAACACTCGTGGAGATCACGGGCAACATCGCAACGATCGGTTTCGGCCTGGCCGCGCTCGGCCCCGGCATCGGCCTGGGCATCATGGTCGCCAAGACGCAGGAGGCGACCGCACGCCAGCCCGAGGTGGCCGGCCTGCTGCGCACCAACATGTTCATCGCCCTGGCGGCCATCGAGGCGCTCGGTCTGATCGGCTTCGCCGCCGGATTCGTCTTCTGATCCGATGATCGCGACGACTCTCGTCCTGGCGGCAGAGGAGGGCAGCGGCTCGCTGCTCCTCCCGCCGTTCTACGACGTCCTGTGGTCGGCGGTCTGTGCGGCGATCATCGGCTACGTCTTCTGGAAGAAGGTGCTGCCGGTCTTCACGCGCATCCTCGACGAGCGCACCGAGCTCATCGAGGGCGGGCTGAAGCGCGCCGAGGTCGCCCAGGAGGAGGCTGCCGCGCTGATCGAGCAGTACCGCGCCCAGCTCGACGAGGCGCGTCTGGAGGCTGCGCGCGTCCGTGAGGAGGCGCGCGCCGAGGGCCAGACGATCCTGGCGGAGCTGCGGGCGAAGGCTGCGGCCGACGCCGAGCGGATCGTGCAGAACGCCCACCGGCAGATCGAGGCGGAGCGCAAGGCCGCGGAGATCTCGCTGCGCACGGACGTCGGCACGCTGGCGACCGATCTCGCAGCGCGGATCCTCGGCGAGTCGCTCTCCGAGGACGCCCGTGCCGCCCGCGTGGTGGACAGGTTCCTCGACGAGCTCGACGAGAACCTCGGCGCGCCTGTCGAGGCACCGGGCGCGGACAGCGTCAGGGGCCGTTGATGCGTGGCGCGAGCGAGCAGGCCCTGACGGCGGCGGAGGACCGGTTCGAGCCGGTGCTCGCCGCCCTGGGGCCCGGTGCGGCGACGGTCGGCGACCAGCTCTTCGCGGTGGTCGACCTGCTCGAGGCGCACTCGTCCCTGCGCCGCGCGCTCACGGATCCGGGCGCCACGGGTGAGGCGAAGGCCGCCCTGGTGACCGGCGTGCTCGGGGGCCGGGTCGACGGGAAGGTCGTGGACCTCCTCGCCGGCATGGTGCGAGGACGCTGGTCCAGCGAGCTCGACCTGCTCGACGCCGTCGCGCACCTCGCCGCGGTCGCGGTCCTCGCAGCCGCGCAGGCGGGTGGGGACCTCGAGCGCGTCGAGGACGAGCTGTTCCGGGTCGACCGGCTGCTCGTGGCCAACCGTGAGGTCCGGGCGGCGCTGGCCGACCGCAGGACCGACGTGTCGCGTCGCCTGGCTCTCGTGCGGGACCTGCTCGCCGACAAGGTGGCACCCGCCACGCTCACCCTGGTCTCGCGCGCCGTGGCCGTGCCCCGCAAGCGGTCGCTGACCGCAGCGATCATCGAGCTCGGGCGGGTGGCGGCCGCACGTCGCCGTCGTCTCGTGGCCAAGGTCACCGCCGCGAGCGTGCTGACCACCGCCCAGCGTGCCCGGGTCGAGACCTTCCTGACCCGCCGCTACGGGCGTCAGGTCCAGCTCAACGTCTCCGTCGACCCCGCAGCCCTGGGCGGGCTGCGGATCCAGGTGGGCGCCGACGTCATCGACACGACCGTTCGCGCACGCCTGGACGACGCCCGCCGCCGGCTCGCCGGCTGACGCCCACTCACGACTCACCCACCCGCCGGTCCGCACCGGGCGGACACGACAGGAGTTACCGCTGATGTCTGAGCTGACGATCCGGCCGGAGGAGATCCGCGCCGCGCTGGACAGCTTCGTGAAGTCCTACCAGCCGACCGACGCGGTCGCCGAGGAGGTCGGGCGCGTGACGCTCGCCGCCGACGGCATCGCGCAGGTCGAGGGCCTTCCCGGGGCCATGGCCAACGAGCTGCTGCGCTTCGAGGACGGCACGCTCGGCCTGGCGCTGAACCTCGACGTGCGGGAGATCGGCGTCGTGGTGCTCGGCGAGTTCGCCGGCATCGAGGAGGGCCAGGAGGTCCGACGCACCGGCGAGGTCCTGTCGGTCGCCGTCGGTGACGGCTACCTCGGTCGCGTCGTGGACCCGCTCGGCGCGCCGATCGACGGTCTGGGCGACGTCGCGACGGACGCGCGCCGCGCGCTGGAGCTGCAGGCCCCCGGTGTCATGGCGCGCAAGTCGGTCCACGAGCCGCTGCAGACCGGTCTCAAGGCCATCGACTCGATGATCCCGATCGGCCGCGGCCAGCGCCAGCTCATCATCGGCGACCGCCAGACGGGCAAGACGGCGATCGCGATCGACACGATCATCAACCAGAAGGCCAACTGGGACTCGGGCGACCCGACCAAGCAGGTCCGGTGCATCTACGTCGCGATCGGCCAGAAGGGCTCGACGATCGCCGCCGTGCGCGGCGCGCTCGAGGAGGCCGGGGCGCTCGAGTACACGACGATCGTCGCGGCTCCCGCCTCGGACCCGGCCGGCTTCAAGTACCTCGCCCCCTACACCGGCTCGGCCATCGGCCAGCACTGGATGTACCAGGGCAAGCACGTCCTCATCGTCTTCGACGACCTGTCCAAGCAGGCCGAGGCCTACCGTGCCGTGTCGCTGCTGCTGCGGCGCCCGCCGGGCCGCGAGGCGTACCCCGGTGACGTCTTCTACCTGCACTCCCGCCTGCTGGAGCGCTGCGCGAAGCTCTCGGACGAGCTGGGCGCGGGCTCGATGACGGGCCTGCCGGTCATCGAGACCAAGGCGAACGACGTGTCGGCGTACATCCCGACCAACGTCATCTCGATCACCGACGGCCAGATCTTCCTGCAGTCGGACCTCTTCAACGCCGACCAGCGCCCCGCCGTCGACGTCGGCATCTCGGTGTCCCGCGTCGGTGGCGCCGCGCAGGTCAAGGCGATGAAGCAGGTCTCCGGCACGCTCAAGCTCGACCTGGCGCAGTACCGCTCGCTCGAGGCGTTCGCGATGTTCGCGTCCGACCTGGACGCGGCCTCCCGCGCCCAGCTGACCCGTGGGGCGCGCCTCATGGAGCTGCTCAAGCAGGGCCAGTACTCGCCGTACCCGGTCGAGGACCAGGTCGCCGCGATCTGGGCCGGCACCAAGGGCCGGCTCGACGACGTCGCGATCGAGGACGTCCGCCGGTTCGAGTCCGAGATGCTCGACCACCTGCGTCGCAAGACCGACGTGCTGTCCACGATCGCGAGCACCGGCAAGCTCGACGAGGCCACGGAGTCGGCCCTCGGCGACGCGATCGAGGACTTCCGCAACGGGTTCCTCACGTTCGACGGCACCCCGCTCGTGGGCGGGGCGGTCGAGGACGAGCACGTGGAGGTCGAGCAGGAGCAGATCGTCCGCCAGAAGCGAGGCTGAGCATGGCGGGCAAGCAGCGCATCTACAAGGCGCGGATCAAGAGCACCCAGTCGCTCAAGAAGATGTTCCGTGCGCAGGAGCTGATCGCGGCGTCCCGGATCGGCAAGGCGCGCGACCGCGTGGCCATGGCGACGCCGTACGCCCGTGCGATCACGCGTGCGGTGTCGGCCGTGGCGACCCACTCCGACGTGTCGCACCCGTTCCTCGTGGAGCGGGACGACGTGCCGCGGGTGGCCGTGCTGCTCGTCGCGTCGGACCGCGGCATGGCGGGCGCGTACTCCGCGAGCGTCATCCGGGAGACCGAGCGCCTCGTCCAGCGGCTCGAGGGCGAGGGCAAGCAGGTCGCGCTCTACGTCGCCGGACGGCGCGCCGTGGCGTTCTACCGGTTCCGGCAGCGCGAGCTGGCGGGGCAGTGGACGGGCTTCTCGGACGCCCCGACGCCGCAGATCGCCGACGAGATCGCCGACGCCCTGCTCGCGGCGTTCACCGCGCCGGTCGAGGAGGGCGGCGTGGGCGAGGTGCACGTCGTGTTCACGCAGTTCGTGAACATGGTGACGCAGCGCCCGCGCGTGATCCGGATGCTCCCGCTCGAGGTCGTGGAGGGCGTCGCCGCCGTCGGCGAGCACGACGCGCTGCCGCTGTACGAGTTCGAGCCCAGCCCGGAGGAGGTGCTGGACGCGCTGCTGCCGCGCTACGTGCGCACGCGCATCTACGCGAACCTCCTGCAGGCGGCGGCCTCCGAGCTCGCCGCGCGCCAGCGGGCGATGCACACCGCGACCGACAACGCCGAGGACCTCATCCGCACCTACACGCGACTGGCCAACCAGGCGCGCCAGGGCGAGATCACGCAGGAGATCAGCGAGATCGTGTCGGGAGCCGACGCGCTCGCGTCCTCCTGACACGCACGACAGCACGACACCGACCCCAGCCGGGCGGCCCAGCGGCCCGGACGAGCGAAGCGAGGCAGACATGACCGCCACCACCGTCGACGCGACGGCCGCCACCGGCACGCCCGGCGTCGGCCGGGTCGCGCGGGTCATCGGGCCCGTCGTGGACATCGAGTTCCCGCCGGACCAGATCCCGGAGATCTACAACGCGCTCGAGGTCGACATCGACCTCTCGACGCAGGGCGAGGGGGAGGCCGCCGGTGGCTTCACCATGACCCTGGAGGTCGAGCAGCACCTCGGCGACTCCCTGGTCCGGGCGATCGCGCTCAAGCCGACCGACGGCCTGGTCCGTGGTGCGCAGGTGCGCGACACGGGTCAGCCGATCTCCGTGCCCGTCGGGGACGTCACCAAGGGGCACGTCTTCAACGTCATCGGCGAGGTGCTCAACCTCGCCGAGGGCGAGAAGCTCGAGATCACCGAGCGCTGGCCGATCCACCGCAAGCCCCCGGCGTTCGACCAGCTCGAGTCCAAGACGCAGATGTTCGAGACGGGCATCAAGGTCATCGACCTGCTCACCCCGTACGTGCTGGGCGGCAAGATCGGCCTGTTCGGCGGTGCCGGCGTCGGCAAGACGGTCCTCATCCAGGAGATGATCCAGCGCGTCGCGCAGGACCACGGCGGTGTCTCGGTGTTCGCCGGTGTCGGCGAGCGCACGCGTGAGGGCAACGACCTCATCGTCGAGATGGAGGAGGCGGGCGTCTTCGACAAGACGGCCCTCGTCTTCGGCCAGATGGACGAGCCGCCGGGCACGCGTCTGCGCGTCGCCCTGTCCGCGCTGACGATGGCGGAGTACTTCCGCGACGTCCAGAAGCAGGACGTGCTGCTGTTCATCGACAACATCTTCCGCTTCACGCAGGCGGGCTCCGAGGTCTCCACGCTGCTCGGCCGCATGCCGTCCGCGGTGGGCTACCAGCCCAACCTCGCGGACGAGATGGGCCAGCTCCAGGAGCGCATCACCTCGACGCGCGGTCACTCGATCACGTCGCTGCAGGCCATCTACGTGCCGGCCGACGACTACACCGACCCCGCGCCGGCGACGACCTTCGCGCACCTCGACGCGACCACGGAGCTGAGCCGTGAGATCGCCTCGCGCGGTCTGTACCCGGCCGTCGACCCGCTGGCCTCGACCAGCCGGATCCTCGACCCGCGGTACGTCGGCCAGGAGCACTACGACGTCGCGACGCGGGTCAAGTCGATCCTGCAGCGCAACAAGGAGCTCCAGGACATCATCGCGATCCTCGGCGTCGACGAGCTGTCGGAGGAGGACAAGACGATCGTCGCGCGCGCGCGCCGCATCCAGCAGTTCCTCTCCCAGAACACCTACATGGCGGAGAAGTTCACCGGCGTCGTCGGCTCGACGGTGCCCGTGAGCGAGACCGTCGAGGCGTTCAAGAAGATCGCCGACGGGGAGTTCGACCACATCTCCGAGCAGGCCTTCTTCAACATCGGCGGCCTCGAGGACCTCGAGCGCAACTGGGCCCGCATCCAGAAGGAGTACGGCGTCTGAGCCCTCGGGCACGGACGACCTACCCCACGCACACAGGAGGCAGCACGGTGGCACAGCTCGAGGTCGACGTCGTCGCGGCGGACGGCAAGGTGTGGTCCGGGTCCGCGCGCCAGGTGTCGGCACCGGCGGCGGACGGTGACGTCGGCATCCTCGCGGGGCACACGCCGCTGCTGTCGGTGCTGCGCCCCGGCGCGGTCCGTGTGGTCCCGGTCGATGGTGGCGCGACGTTGTCCTGGCACGTCGACGGCGGCTTCATGTCCGTCGACTCCGACCAGGTCACGGTGGTGGTCGACTCGGTCGCGAAGGCGACCACGGCTGCCGCGACCGGGCACTGACGCGGCGGACGGCGACGTGGAGGTCGCGGCGTGAGCGGTGCGGCGTGGTTCGCCGTCCTCGTGGCGTCGTCGGTCCTCCTCGTCGGCGTCGTCGGGGCCGTCTGGCTCTCGCGGACCCGGGCGCTGTCGCGTCGCGTGGGGTCGTTCTCGTGCCTCCTCGTCGAGGGTGACGCCGCGGGCGCCGCGTCGTCGGCGCGCGGTGTCGGCCAGTACGGGGCGGTGACCCTCTACTGGTGGCGGCGGTCGTCGATCATGCCGCGGCCGGCGCGGACGTGGTCGCGCAGCAGCATCGTCGTGCTGGAGCGCACCGTCCTGCCGCCGGTCCCGGGGCGCCCCCAGGCGGTCGTGGCACACTGCCGGGTCGTCCCGTCGTCCGGGGGTGGTCCCCGCGAGATCCGGCTGCAGATGTCCGCAGACGCCTACGCCGGCTTCACGTCGTGGCTGGAGGCCACGCCGTCCCGGGTCGGCAAGGTCATCTGAGGTCCGCAGCAGATCGGGAGGAGCGCACATGCGCCTGGTGGTGGCGGAGTGCGCCGCGCGGTACACGGGTCGGTTGTCGGCGCACCTGCCGCGCGCGCGCCGGCTGGTCGTGGTCAAGGCCGACGGGTCGGTGCTGCTGCACTCCGACGGCGGCTCGTACAAGCCGCTGAACTGGATGAGCCCGCCCTGCTCGCTGGCGGTGGCGGAGCCCGACGCGGACCAGGCCGCCGCCGGTGTGACCCAGGTGTGGACGGTGCAGCACGCCAAGTCCGACGACCGCCTCGTCATCGACCTGTTCGACGTGCACCACGACTCGGCCCACGAGCTGGGGGTCGATCCGGGCCTGGTGAAGGACGGCGTCGAGGCGCACCTGCAGGAGTTGCTCGCGGCGCAGATCGCCCTGCTGGGCTCCGGGCACACGCTGGTGCGGCGCGAGTACCCGACCGCCATCGGGCCGGTCGACATCCTCGCCAAGGCGCCCGACGGCGGCACGGTCGCGGTGGAGATCAAGCGGCGCGGTGACATCGACGGTGTCGAGCAGCTGACCCGCTACCTCGACCTCCTCAACCGGGACCCGCTGCTGCGGCCGGTGCGCGGGGTCTTCGCGGCCCAGGAGATCAAGCCGCAGGCGCGCGTGCTCGCGGTCGACCGCGGCATCTCCTGCCTGGTGCTCGACTACGACGCGATGCGCGGGGTCGACGACGTCGACTCGCGCCTGTTCTGAGGGCGCCGTGCCCAGCACCGTCGCGGGGACGCGCGGTCGGCCCGTCCGCGGCGGGCGCGCGTGATCCGGCTCTGGACGGCACCGGCCGTGGCCGGCGTCGTGGCGGCCGTGCTGACGGTGTGGCTGGTCCGCGCCGTGGGCATCCTGCTCGCGCAGGGGCCCGGCTCGCCGGTCGTCACCGTCCCGTCCCTGTGGCTGCTGTACGCGGCGGGCCCGGCGGTGCTCTGCGCCGTGCCCCTGGTGGTCCTGGCGCGCGCCGTCCTCGCCCGGTTCGGCTCCTCGCCCGGGCTCTACACCGCCCTCGGGCTCGTGGGGGGCGCGGCGGTCGGCACGGCGCTGACGGGTGTGCTGCTCGCGGCGTGGCCGTGGCAGCTGGGTCCGGCGCTCGCGTGGGAGATGGTCGGGCTGCCGACGGTCGGCGGGATCGTGGGCGGCACGGTCGCGGGTCTCGTCGCCCGGCGGCGCGACGCGCGCGACGTGCCCGGGCGTCCGGACGACCGCTGAGCCGGACGACCGCTGAGCCGGACGCCGTCGGGCCGGCAGGTCCCGGTGCGCGTCGTGGCTCCTGCGCGATGATGTGCGCATGGTGAGCGACCTGCCCGATCTCAGCGGTGCTCTGCTCGTCCGCGGTGACGTCGTCACCCCGACGGCCGTGGTGCTCGACGGCGTCGTGGCGGTCCGGGACGGGCTCGTCGTCTGGGTCGGCGCCGCGGGCGACGTGCCGGCCGCGGCGCTGCCCCCCGCACCCCCGCCGGGCACGCACGTGCTGCCGGGCCTGGTGGACCTGCACTGCCACGGCGGCGGCGGCGCGAGCTTCCCCGACGCGACCGGCCCCGACGACGTCCGCCGGGCCGCGGCGGAGCACCTGCGGCACGGCACGACGACGCTCGTCGCGTCGCTGGTCACGGCCCCGCGCGAGGTCCTGCTGGCCCGTGCCGCGCTGCTGGCCGATGCCGCCGACGCGGGCGTGGTGGCGGGCCTGCACCTCGAGGGCCCGTTCCTGTCCCGCGCGCGGTGCGGCGCGCAGAGCCCGGACGACATGCTGGCGGGTGATGCCGACCTGGTGCGGGAGATCGCCGCGGCGGCACGGGGGCACCTGCGGACGATGACGCTCGCGCCCGAGGTCCCGGGGGTCGCCGACGGCGGCGACGACGTGCTCGGCGCGCTGGTCGAGGCGGGTGCGCTGCCATCGGTGGGGCACACGGACGCGTCGGCCGAGCAGGTGGAGGCGGCGGTGGTGCGGGCGTTCGACCTGCTCGCGACGTCGCCCCGGGCGCGCGGCCCCCGTCCGACGGCGACGCACCTGTTCAACGGGATGCGGCCGCTGCACCACCGCGACCCGGGCCCGGTGGCGGCCTGCCTCGCGGCGGCGGCCCGCGGCGAGCTCGTCGTCGAGCTCGTGGCCGACGGCACGCACCTCGCACCCGGCACCGTGCGGGCGGTGATGGACCTCGTCGGGCCGGACGGTGCCGTGCTCGTGACGGACGCCATGGCGGCGGCCGGCATGCCGGACGGCGACTACCGGCTGGGGCCGAAGGCGGTGCGTGTGGCCGACGGCGTCGCCCGCCTGCTGGCCCACGCCCCGGACGGCACCGTGCACGTCGGGGCGATCGCCGGCGGCGTCGCCCACCTGCTCGACGTCGTGCGCGCGACCGTCGCCGCGGGTGTCCGGGTGGTCGACGCCGTCCGGGCGGCGTCGGCGACCCCGGCGCAGGTCCTCGGCCGGCCCGACGTGGGCGCGCTCGTGCCCGGGCGTCGTGCGGACCTCCTCGTCACCAGCGGGGACCTGCGGCCTGTCCGGGTCGCGCGCGCGGGGGCCTGGGTCGCCTGACCGGCCTGGGTCGACCGACCGGGCCGGGGCCCGCTCAGACGAGCCGGACCGTCGCCAGCCGCGCCGCGCCGACGAGCCGCAGCCGGACGTCCTGCACGCTCCCGGCCGCGCCGCCGGGCGCCGCCCACGGGACGCGGACCGTGCACCAGTCGTGGCGGCCGCCGCCGGCGGGAACCTGCGCGCGCGCGATCACCGCACCCGCCGGTCCGTCGAGGACCTCCACGGACGCGGCGCCCGCGCGGGTGCGGGCGACGGTGACCTCCAGCTCGACGGCGCCGGCGACCGCACAGTCCCGCAGCAGCACGTCACCCGCGGCCCGGCCCCGTCGCACCTGGACGCACGTGCCCGTGGCCGGGGTGGTCTCCGCGAGGTCGACCCCGGTGAGCTCGTCGGCGTCCGCCGCCCGCACGGGCACGGACCGCAGGTCGCGCGGCGGGACGGGGTCCGCCTGGACGTCGAGCCCGACCCGCAGCGCGTCGCGCGCGCTCGACGGTCCCGCGCTGAGCGTGTACCGGCCGGGCTCCACGACCCAGCGGTCGCGCGTGACGTCCCACACGGCGAGGTCCGCGACGCGGACCGGCAGGGCGACCTCGACCTGCTGCCCGGGATCCACGACCGTGCGCGTGTGCGCGAGGAGCCGGTGGGGGTACGGCAGCCGGTGCGTCGGCGCGCTGACGTAGAGCTGCACCAGCTCGTGCGCCCGGCGGCCGGCCCAGTGCGCCAGGGTGACGTGCGCGAGGACCTCGTCGTCGGGCCCCACGGGGCCCGGGCCGGCGTCGAGCCGCAGCCCGACGTACTCGACGTCGCCGTACGTCAGGCCGTGTCCCAGCCCGTACCGCGGCGGCGACGGGGCGTACCAGGGGGTCGTCCGCGTCGCGAGGATGTCGTAGTCGAGCAGGTCCCCGGCCTGCTCGGCGTCCGCGGGCCACTCCTGCGCGAGCCTGCCCGTCGGCTCGGTGTCGCCGAGCAGCACGTCCGCGAGCCCGTGCCCCTGCTCCTGCCCGCCGTGCGCGGACCAGACGACGGCGGGCGCGTCCTGCACCGCGTCGTCGAGCACGTAGGGGTAGGACGAGACGACGAGCAGGACGGCGCGCGCGTGTGCCGTGCGTGCGGCGCGCCACAGCGCGAGCTGGGGCGCGGGCAGGTGCAGGTGCGGGCGGTCCTCGGTCTCCCGGCCATGCAGGTGCGGCTCGTTGCCCGCGGTGACGACGACGACGTCGGCCGCGGCCGCGGCGCGTGCGACGTCCTGGGCGCCGTCGCGCAGGACGTCGACCGCGAAGCGCTCGGCGTGGGCGACGTCGTGGGCCTCGGCGACCAGCGTGCCGGCCTCGTCGTGCTGCACGCGCACCCAGCGTCCGGAGGCCACGTGCTGCAGGGACCACGTGCCGTCGCCGTGCTGCCGGCGTCGGAACGACTCCTGCGCGACCCACCCGCCGACGCGCGTCGCGTCGGCACGCACCACCCAGGCGCCGCCGTTCCAGAGCAGGTCCCGGGCGACGTCCCGCAGCGTGAGCAGGCCGTCGCCCCAGTCGGTGACGTCGTGCGCCGCGGGCGCGTCGGCGTCGGCGTCGGCGTCGGCGACCAGGGTGCCGTCGGCCAGCGCGCGCACCCCCCGGCCGGTCGAGGTGGACGTCAGGGCGACACGGTCGGCGCCGTCGGCGACGAGCACCTGCCGCTCGCCGAGCCGCTCCCGGAGGGCCGTCGCCAGCCCGACGAGGTACGGCGGGGTGCCCGAGTACCAGTCGTGCAGCACGCGCTCGGCGTGCGGTCCGACCACCGCGACGGACGCGTCGGGGGCCAGCGGCAGGACGCCGTCGTTCTCCAGCACGACGACGGCGCGCGCGGCGGACTCGCGGGCCAGCGCGCGGTGCTCGGGCAGGTCGATCGCGTCGGGGCCGACGCGCCAGGGGTCCAGGTCGGGATCCAGCTCGCCGGTGCGCAGCCGCAGCTCGAGCTGGCGGAGCACCGCGCGGTCGACGTCCGCCTCGGCGAGCAGGCCGCGCTCGAGGGCGGCGGTGAGGCGGGTGAGCGTGGGACCCGCGTCGGAGTCGTTGTCGGTGAACGAGTCGACGCCGGCGCGCAGCAGCGCGGCGTGCGAGGTGACGTGGTCGGCGTGGTACCGCTGGAAGGTCACGACGTTGCCCGGTGCGGCGGCGTCGGAGACCACGAGCAGCGACGCGTCGGTCCACGAGCGCAGCTCGTCCAGCAGCTCGCCGCACAGGTGGGCCGGGCGTCCGTTGACGAGGTTGTACGACGGCATGACGGCACCGACGACGCCGGCCCGGACCGGCCCGCGGAAGGCGGGCAGCTCGTACTCGTGCAGCACGCGCGGGCGCAGCTGGGTGCTCGTGACGGCGCGGTCCGTCTCGTTGTCGTAGCCGAGGAAGTGCTTGAGCGTCGGGACGGTGCGCCAGTAGACGGGGTGGTCGCCGCGCAGCCCGCGGGCGTACGCGGTGGCCAGCCACGCCGTGACGTGAGGGTCGCTCGACCAGCCCTCCTCGTTGCGCCCCCAGGCGGGGTGCCGCAGCGGGTCGACGACGGGTGCCCACACGTTGAGCGAGACGCTCGGGTCGGCGGCGTGCTTGGCGCGCAGCTCGGTGCCGACGGCCGCCCCGACGCGCTCGAGCAGGTCGGGGTCCCAGGTCGCGGCGAGCCCGACCGGTTGCGGGAAGACAGTGGCGGTGCCGAGCCAGGCGACGCCGTGGAGCACCTCGGCCCCGGTGCGGAACGCCGGCAGGCCGAGCCGGTCGACGGCCGGTGCGTGCTGGTGCAGCAGGGAGAGCTTCTCGGGCAGCGTCAGCGCCGCCAGCAGGGCGGCGGCGCGCTGGGCGACCGGGGCGCCGGTGTCGAGCCAGGGCCGTGCCGCGGAGGCCGCGGGTGCCGAGGCGGGTGCGGGGGTGGGCGCAGGGGTGGTGCCGGGGACGTCGTGGGCCACGTCGCTCCTCGTCGTCGTCGTCCGGGGGCGTGCGGGCTCGTGTCGTGGGTGGTCGGCGTCGATCCAGGTCGATCGAGGTCGAACCGTTTCGACGCATCGACACGAGTCCCTCGGTCAGACATGGTGGTCGAATCGTCCCGCGTTGACAACCTTCCGTGCGTTGTCGCGGGTGTCTTGCCTGATTCGGCGGCCATGCCCTAGATTCTCGAAGGCGAACGAAATCGAACCGCTTCGACTGCGGGAGTGCCGGCCGGGTCACCGAGGACCCGTCACGAGCCCGATGCTCCGCCGCAGCACCACAGCACGTCCACATCCACGAGGGAGTGAAGGGCGCTGATGAACACCACCACCACTGCCGGGCGGGTCGGGGACCTGCCGGTCCGTCGCCGGTCGTTCCTCGGCATGGTCGCCGCGGGCGCCGCCGTCGCCGGGGTCCCGTCGCTGCTCACCGCGTGCAGCTCGGGCGACGCGCCCCCTGCCGTCGCCCCGGGCGCCGCACCGGCCGCCGGAGTCCTGCCGACGTACGTCCCCGTCGACTACGTCGAACCCGACTTCCCGGGCGTCAACGGCTCGACCCCCGGGTTCGCGACGCTGCCCACGGAGCTCGTGCAGTCGGTCCCCGAGCCCCCGGGCAGCGGCTCCACGTTCACGGCCATGACGCCCCTGTGGGGCACGATCCCGCCGCGTGACGGCAACCAGTACTACGAGGCCGTCAACGAGATGCTGGGCGCGAGCATCGAGTTCCAGATCACGGACGGCAACACCTACGGCGACAAGCTCGCCACCGTGCTCGCCTCCGCCAAGGACGTCCCGGACTGGGTGTGCATCCCGACCTGGAACATCCCGCCGCGCTTCGGCTCGGAGATCGTGCCCAACCTCTTCCAGGACCTGACCGACCACCTCGGCGGCGACCGCGTCAAGGACTACCCGAACCTCGCGAACATCCCGACGGACGCCTGGAAGTTCTGCGTCTTCAACGGACGCCTGTACGGGCTGCCGTTCCCCGGCGAGATCATCACCGACGCGACGTTCTACCGGCAGGACGTCCTCGAGGAGCTCGGTATCGCACCGGACGTGCGGACCGGCCAGGACCTCCTGGACCTCGCCGCGGAGCTCACCGGCGGCGGCCGGTGGGGCGCCGAGGACCTGTGGGTCACCGCCGCCGCCATGCACGCCGTGCCGCCGAAGTGGCGGCTCGAGGGCGACCGGCTCGTACACCGCGTCGAGACCGAGGAGTACCGCGCGGCGCTGGCGTGGAACGCCGAGCTGTTCGCGTCGGGCTCGGTCCACCCCGACGCCGTCGCGGACAACAGCGGCGAGGCCAAGACGCGCTTCCAGTCCGGGTCGTCCTTGATCATGAGCGACGGCCTCGGGGCGTGGCACGAGGCGCTGCGGGACAACCTCGCGAGCAACCCCGGCTACTGGCAGCAGCCTTTCGACCCGTTCGCCGCGGACGGCGGGACGCCCGTGCTGTGGAAGGGCAACCCGGCCAACATCTTCTCGTTCCTCAAGAAGAGCGACGACGCGGCGCGGATCACCGAGCTGCTGGCGCTCGCGAACGTGCTCGCGGCGCCCTTCGGCACGACGGAGTTCGACCTCGTGCAGAACGGTGTCGAGGGCGTCCACTACACCCGGGGCGACGACGGCCTGCCGGTACCCACGGCGCTCGCCGCGACGGAGCTGCAGCCGACCTACATCTTCCTCGTGGACGGCCCGATCGCGAACACCCGCGTGCAGTACCCCGGGTTCGTCGAGGCGTCGTCGACCTGGCAGCAGAAGGCCGCGGAGTACATTGCGGACCCGTTGTTCTACGCCCAGCAGATCGTCGAGCCCTCGCAGTACGCGTCGATCGGGCAGCCGTTCGCCGACCTCGAGAAGGACATCTCGCGCGGCCGCAAGTCCCTCGCCGACCTCGACGCCGCCGTCGAGACCTGGCGCGCGTCCGGCGGCGAGGAGCTGCGGACGTTCTACCAGGAGATCCTGGACGCGCAGTGACGAGCATCGGTCAGATCGTGCGCCGCGGCGGCGCAGGAGCCGCCGCGGCGCCGGACCCTGTCCGGGATCCCGCGGGCACGTCCGCGCGGTCCCGCCGCGGGTCGCCACCCGTGCGTCGTCTCTCCCTGCGCACGCGCCTGCGGCGCGACGGCGCGCTGCTGGTGATGGTGCTGCCGGCCGTGCTGCTGCTGGGCGTCTTCGCGTACGTCCCGATGCTCGGCAACGTCATCGCGTGGCAGAGCTACTCGCCGTACACGGGGTTCCTGGGCAGCCCGTTCGTCGGCTGGGCCAACTTCGAGCGCGTCTTCTCGAACCCGTTGTTCATCGACGCGGTGCAGAACACGCTGCTCATCACCGCGTTCCAGCTCGTGTTCTTCTTCCCGGTCCCCATCGTCCTGGCGCTGCTGCTCCACAGCGTGATCACGCCGCAGATCCGCACGACGATCCAGTCGATCGTCTACCTGCCCCACTTCTTCTCGTGGGTGCTGGTCGTCACGATCTTCCAGCAGATCTTCGGTGGTGCCGGCCTGATCAACCAGACGCTGCGCGACGCCGGGCTCGGGTCGGGCTTCGACCTCATGACCAACCCCGACACGTTCCTCGTCCTGCTGACCATGCAGTCGGTCTGGAAGGACGCGGGCTGGGGGATCATCATCTTCCTCGCCGCCCTGTCCACGGTCTCGCCCGAGCAGTACGAGGCCGCGGCGGTCGACGGGGCGAACCGGTGGCGCCGCATGTGGCACATCACGCTGCCGGCGCTGCGGCCCGTGATCGTGCTGCTGCTCATCCTGCGCCTGGGCGACGCGCTCACCGTCGGGTTCGAGCAGCTCATCCTGCAGCGCGGCGCCGTCGGCGCGGACGTCGCGGAGGTCATCGACACGTTCGTCTACTACCAGGGCGTCATCTACGGGGACTGGGGCTTCGCGGCCGCGGCCGGCCTCGTCAAGGGCGTCGTCAGCCTGGCGCTGGTCCTCGGCGCCAACAAGCTCGCGCACGTCTTCGGCGAGTCGGGGGTGTACCAGAAGTCATGAGCACCGGAAGCGGTCACGCACCGCAGATCGACGCCGGCGGCGCGCTCGTCCCGCGCGACCTCGCGCAGACGGCCGACGGCCGCGCGGCGGCCGCCCGGCGCCGGCGCCGCTCGCGGCACCGCGCGCCCTGGGAGGAGCCGGCGAGCCCGCTCGGTGCGGTCGTCAAGTTCCTGGTCCTGGCGGGCGTCGTGCTCGCCGTCCTGATCCCGCTGTGGACGGTGGTCCTCACCAGCCTGTCGACGCAGGCCGAGACGATCCGCGTGGGCGGGCTGGTCACCGTCCCCGGTGAGCTGACGTTCAACGCGTACCGGCAGATCCTGTCGGGCGGCATCGTGCTGCGCGCGACGCTGGTGAGCACGGGGATCACCGCGGTCGGCACGGTGCTGTCGACCGTCGTCTCGGTGCTGGCCGCGTACGGGCTGTCGCGTCCGTCCTCGTTGTGGCACCGCCCGCTGCTGTTCGTCTTCCTCGTCACCATGTTCTTCGGTGCCGGGATGATCCCGACGTACCTGCTGGTGAGCAACCTCGGGCTGATCGACACCTACTGGGCGCTGATCCTGCCCGGCGCGGTCTCGGCGTTCAACGTGCTCATCCTGCGCAACTTCTTCATGGGGCTCGAGCCTGCCGTCCTGGACGCCGCGCGCATCGACGGCGCGGGGGACTGGCGGATCCTCGCGCGCGTCGTGCTGCCGATGTCCCGGGCCGTGGTGGCGGTGGTCGCGCTGTTCTACGGCGTGGGCTACTGGAACGCGTTCTTCAACGCGATCCTGTACATCAACGACAACGCCAAGTGGCCGCTGCAGCTGGTCCTGCGCTCGTACGTCCTGCAGGGGGTGACGCTCCCGGGCTCGGGCGTCGGGCAGGTGGACGTCGCGACAGGAGCCGTGACCGGTCTGCCGGTGAAGATGGCCGTCATGGTGCTCGCGATCGTGCCGATCCTCGTGGTCTACCCGTTCGTCCAGCGGCACTTCACCAAGGGCGTCATCTTCGGCGCCATCAAGGGCTGACGGACGTGGGGCACCCCGGGGCCGAGCGGCCCTCAGCGCAGCGCGGCGACGGTGCTGGCGCGCTCGACGAGCTGCGGGGCGAGCAGCCGCGTCTCGGCGGGCTCGTCGCGCTCGACGCGCGCCATGGCCATCTCGACCGCGACCTTGCCGATCGTGTGCGCGGGGATGTCGATGTTCGTCAGCGGCAGGGGCTGGCCGACGGCCACGTCCGGCGGGCAGACCGCGACCACGGAGACGTCGTCCGGGACGTGCCGACCGCGGTCGCGCAGCGTGGAGAGCACCCAGGGCAGGGCGACCTCGTTGTGCACGACGAGCGCGGTGACGTCGGGCATCCGTGTCAGCACGCGGTCGACGGCGTCGACCGCGCCGGTCGAGGACGACTCGCACGGCTCGACGAGGCCCTCGACGCCGGCCTCGGCCACGCCCTGCGTGAAGCCGCGGATCATGCGCTCGGCGTACGAGGTGTGACGTTCGAGCACGGCACGCGGCGACCCGACGAGCGCGATCTGCCGGTGCCCGAGGCGCGCGAGGTGCCGCACGGCGAGCTGGCCGGCGGCGTCGAAGTCCAGGTCGACGCACGACAGCCCCTCGGGGTCGCGCGGCAGGCCGATGAGGACGGCGGGCTGGCTGAGCCCGGCGAGCACGGGCACGCGGGGGTCGTCGGCCTCGATGTCCATCATGACCAGGGCGTCGACCATCGACCCGGACGCGACGCGCTCCATGCCGGCGATCTCGTCGGCGGTGAGCAGCAGCACGTCGTGGTCGAAGGTGCGCGCGGCCGTGACGACTCCGGTGACGAACTGCATGATGACCGAGACGTTGACGTCGACGCGCAGGGGAGCCATGAGAGCGAGCACGTTGGTGCGGCTGGACGCGAGTGCGCGGGCTCCGGCGTGCGGCCGGTAGCCGAGCTCCCGGATGGCCCGCTCGACCCGCTGCCGGGTGGGCGCGGAGATCGGCCGCTTGCCGGACAGCACGTAGGAGACGGTGGAGGTCGAGACCCCCGCTGCCCGTGCCACATCGTCGATGGTGGTCGCCACGTCGCTCCGTCCGTCACGTGCTGCGCGCTCGACGACGAGCGCCCCTACCGCGCGATCCGGCTCACCCTAGCGTGCAGGCCGGGGCCGTCGGTGGCGGACGACGGGGTGCAGGGGCAGGTGGCGCGACGGGTCCGGCGACGCAAGCGCTTCGCCCGCCTCCTGGTCACCTGTCCGGGTCCGGGTGGGGTTCTTGTGCCCATTTGGACGACGGATACTCGCCCTAGGCTGGCGAAGCGCTTCGACCGTGGCATCCGGCGCCACGACGGGAAGGGGTCCGCACGATGACGACGCTGCGTGCCTCGCGAGCGCGTGCGCCGCTGGCCGCCCTCAGCGACACCGTCGGCCTCCTGTACGGCGCCGACTGGAACCCCGAGCAGTGGCACCCCGAGGTGTGGCACGACGACGTCGCCCTCATGCGCGACGCCGGGGTGAACGTGGTGACGGTCGGCGTCTTCTCCTGGGCGACGCTCGAGCCGCGCCCGGGCCGGTTCGAGCTCGACTGGCTCGACCGCGTGATCGACCTCGCCACCGAGCACGGCATCCTCGTCGACCTCGCGACCCCCACCGCCTCCCCGCCGCCCTGGCTCGGGGTGCTCTGGCCCAGCGCCCGGGCGGTCACGGCCGAGGGCGTGCGGATGTCCCACGGGTCCCGCAACCACTTCTGCCCCTCCTCGCCGCACTACCGCGAGCGTGCCCTGTCCGTGGTGCGGGTCCTGGCCGCCCGGTACGGCGCGCACCCGGGGGTCCGCATGTGGCACGTCGGCAACGAGTACGGCCAGGTGTGCTGGTGCGAGCACTGCGCGCACGCGTTCCGCCGGTGGCTGCGGGCGCGGTACGGCGGCCTGGAGGAGCTCAACCGGGCCTGGGGCACCGCCTTCTGGAGCCAGCGGTACGACGAGTGGGCGCACGTCGTCCCGCCGCGCGCCGCGCCCTATCTCGTCAACCCCACCCAGACCCTCGACCACCGGCGGTTCGCGTCGGACCAGCTGCTCGCCCTGTACCTCGAGCAGCGCGACGTGATCGCGGAGCACGCGCCGGGCGTCCCCGTCACCACCAACCTCATGGGCTTCCACCGGCCCACGGACTACTGGCGCTGGGCCCCCCACCTCGACGTGGTCGCCGACGACGTCTACGGGGACCCCGCCGAGCCCGAGGACGTCGTGCGCGTCGCCCTGAGCCACGACCTGGCGCGCGGCCTCGCGGGCGGCGGCCCCTGGATGGTCATGGAGCAGGCGGCCGGCGCGGTCAGCTGGCGTCCGCACAACGTCCCCAAGACGACGGCCCAGCTGCGGCTGGACTCGTTGCGGGCGATCGCCCGCGGGGCGGACGGGTCCTGCTTCTTCCAGTGGCGCGCGTCGGTCGTCGGCGCCGAGCGGTTCCACTCGGCCCTCGTGCCGCACGCAGGCCCGGACACCGCGCTGCACCGCGCCGTCGCGGCGCACGGCGCGGAGCTGGTGCGCCTGCGGGAGGTCGTCGGCACGCGCGTGGCCGCACGGGTCGCGCTGGTGTTCGACTGGTCGAGCTGGTGGGCGGCCGAGGAGCCCGGCGGGCCCTCGACCCGGTTGCGGGTGCTGCCGCAGGTGCTGGCGTACTACCGGCCGCTGTGGTCCCGCGGCGTGGGCGTCGACGTCGTGCCCCCGGGCGCGGACCTCGACGCGTACGACCTCGTCGTCGCGCCCCAGCTCTTCCTCGTCGACGACGCCCACGTGCCTGGCCTGCGGCGGGTGGTCGAGCGTGGCGGCGTCCTGCTGGTCGGGCCGTTCTCGGGCGTCGTCGACCGCGACGGGCACGTGCGCCGCGGCCGGTTCCCGGTCCCGTTCGCCGATCTCGTCGGCGGCTCGGGCGAGGAGCAGGTGCCGCTGCCCCCCGCGGGCGTGCGGGTGCGGTCCGAGCTGCTGGGCGACGTCGCGGTGCACGACTGGGCGGAGCGGCTGCGGGTCGACGACGGCGAGGCGCTGGCGACCGTCGAGGGAGGCGACCTCGACGGCTGCCCGCTGGTGCTGCGCCGGCGCCACGACGGCGGTGGCGAGGGCTGGTACGTCGGGGCGCTGCTCGCGCAGGACGGCGTGGACGCCGTCGTGGCTGCGTGCCTCGCCGCGGCCGGCGTCGCCGGACCTGCCGGCGTCCACGCCGGTCCCGACGTGGAGGTCGTCCGGCGCGGCGACGTGGTCTTCTGCCTTAACGCGAGCGACGGGCCGCGTGCCGTGGAGCTCGACGGTGCCGCCGGCACCTGGCACGACCTGCTGAGCGGCGCGGACGTCGCCGACCGGGTGCCGCTGGCGGCGCACGGTGCACTGGCTCTGATCGAGAGGACGTCATGAAGTTCACCGACGGCTACTGGCAGCTGCTGCCCGGGGTCACCGAGCTGCGCCCGCGGCACGTCGACGAGGTCGTGGCCGGCGAGGACACCCTCACCGTCTACGCGTCCACCGCGCCGATCACCACGCGCGGCGACACCCTGAACCGGCCCCTCGTGACCGTGTCGTTCCACTCGCCGATGGACGGCGTGGTGGGCGTGACCGTCGAGCACTTCCAGGGCGGTCTGGGCCGGGGTCCCCGCTTCGAGCTGCACCGCAGCGTCGGTGACGTGAAGATCACGACGCCGCAGCTCAACGGCGCGCCGGTGGCGACGCTGCGGTCGGGTCCGCTGGAGGCGCGCGTCGCGACCGAGGGCGACTGGTCGGTCGAGTTCGTCGCGGACGGGCGCGTGCTGACGTCCTCGATGGCCCGCAGCGTGGGCGTCCTCACCGACGCCGACGGGCGGCACTTCGTGCGGGAGCAGCTGACGCTCGGCGTCGGGGAGCACGTGTACGGCCTCGGGGAGCGGTTCGGCTCCCTGGTGAAGAACGGTCAGACCGTCGACATCTGGAACGCCGACGGGGGGACCGCCAGCGACCAGGCGTACAAGAACGTGCCCTTCTACCTGTCCGACGCCGGGTACGGCGTGTTCGTCGACCAGCCCGAGCGGGTGTCGTTCGAGATCGGGACGGAGGTCGTGTCGCGCGCGCAGTTCTCCGTCGAGGGGCAGTCGCTGACGTACTACGTCGTCGCGGGCCCGACGCCCAAGGACGTCCTGCGCCGCTACACGGCGCTGACCGGACGCCCGGCGCGCGTGCCGGACTGGTCGTACGGGCTGTGGCTGTCCACGTCGTTCACCACGAGCTACGACGAGGCGACGGTCACGCACTTCGTCGACGGCATGGCGGAGCGTGACCTGCCGCTGAGCGTGTTCCACTTCGACTGCTTCTGGATGCGGCAGTTCCACTGGAGCGACTTCATCTGGGACCCCGCGACGTTCCCCGACCCTGCCGGCATGCTGAGCCGTCTCAAGGAGCGGGGGCTGCGGATCTGCGTGTGGATCAACCCGTACATCGCGCAGCGCTCGGTCCTGTTCGCCGAGGGCAAGGAGCGCGGCTACCTGGTGAAGAACCCGGACGGCTCGGTCTGGCAGTGGAACATGTGGCAGGCGGGCATGGCGCTGGTCGACTTCACGAACCCCGAGGCGACGGCCTGGTACCAGGGCAAGCTGCGTGGTCTGCTCGACCAGGGCGTCGACTGCTTCAAGACCGACTTCGGGGAGCGCATCCCGACGGACGTCGTGTGGCACGACGGCTCGGACCCGCAGCGCATGCACAACTACTACACGCACCTGTACAACCGGTCGGTGTTCGACCTGCTCGTGGCCGAGCGCGGCCCGGGCGAGGCCGTGCTGTTCGCGCGCTCGGCGACCGCGGGCGGGCAGCAGTTCCCCGTCCACTGGGGAGGGGACTGCGAGTCGACGTTCGTGTCGATGGCCGAGTCGTTGCGCGGCGGCCTGTCCCTGGCGCTGTCCGGCTTCGGCTTCTGGAGCCACGACATCGGCGGCTTCGAGGGGACGCCCGACGCCGCGGTCTTCAAGCGGTGGCTGCCGTTCGGCCTGCTGTCCTCCCACAGCCGGCTGCACGGCTCCGACTCCTACCGGGTGCCGTGGGCCTTCGACGAGGAGGCCGTCGACGTCACGCGGCGCTTCACCCGTCTGAAGATGTCCCTCATGCCGTACCTGTCGCAGGCGGGGCGTGTCGCCCACGAGGAGGGCCTGCCGGTGATGCGGCCGATGGTGCTGGAGTTCCCGGAGGATCGCGGCGCCGCGACCGTCGACACGCAGTACATGCTCGGGGAGTCGCTCCTGGTCGCCCCGGTGTTCTCCGCCGGCGGCGACGTGGACGTGTACGTGCCCGACGGCACGTGGACGTCGCTGCTCACGGGGGAGAAGGTGACGGGGCCACGGTGGGTCCACGAGCGCCACGGGTTCGACTCGGTGCCGCTCTACGTGCGGCCCGGCACCGTGCTGCCCGTGGGGGCCCGCGCCGACCGCCCGGACCGCGACCACGCGGACGGCGTGACGTTGCACCTGTTCGAGCTGCCCGACGGTCACCGCTCCACGTCGCGGGTGCCCAGCGGCGACGGGGAGGCGACGTTCGAGGTGCGGCGTGAGGGGTCGCGGGTCCGCGTGCGGGCGCTGGGTGCGCCGGGCGCGTGGGCGGTCCACCCGGACGGCGGACAGCGGGTCGAGGTCCCCGCCGGGACCGGGGAGGTGGAGCTCACGCTGTGAGCCGAGCGCGCCGGCGCGCGGGGTGGGACGACGCCGGGGGATGCGGGAGCGGTCCCACCCCGTGTATCGTATCGATTCGATCTGCGTGGCACCGATGCCGCGCCAGGCGGCGCGAGACCCGACGGGTCCGCCGGCACGACCACCCGCGCACCTCCCGGAGGCCCAGCCATGACCAGCACGACGAGGCCGTCCGGCCGCCAGTTCCCCGCCGACTTCCTCTGGGGCTCGGCGACCGCGTCCTACCAGATCGAGGGCGCCGCCCACGAGGACGGCCGCGGCCCCTCGATCTGGGACACGTTCTCCCACACGCCGGGCAAGGTCCTCAACGGTGACACCGGCGACGTCGCCGTCGACCACTACCACCGGGTGCCGCAGGACGTCGCGATCATGCAGGACCTCGGCCTGCAGGCCTACCGCTTCTCGATCGCCTGGTCCCGGGTGCTGCCCACCGGCACCGGCGAGGTCAACCAGGCGGGGCTCGACTTCTACTCCGACCTCGTCGACCGGCTGATCGCCGCGGGCATCAAGCCCGTCGTCACCCTGTACCACTGGGACCTGCCGCAGGCGCTCGAGGACGAGGGCGGCTGGACCAACCGCGCGACCTCCGTGGCGTTCGCCGAGTACGCGCGCGTCGTCGCCCGCGCCCTGGGCGGCCGCATCCACCTGTGGACGACGCTCAACGAGCCGTGGTGCTCGGCCTTCCTCGGGTACGGGTCCGGCGTGCACGCCCCCGGCGTGACCGACCCGGCCGCCGCGCTCGCGGCCGTCCACCACCTCAACCTCGCGCACGGCCTGGCCGCCACCGCCATCCGCGACGAGCTCGGCGCCGACACCCCGGTCTCCATCACCCTCAACCTGCACGTCACGCGCGCGGCCTCGCCCGCGCCCGCCGACGTGGAGGCCAAGCGCCGCATCGACACGGTCGCCAACGAGGTCTTCCTCGGTCCGATCCTCGAGGGGGCCTACCCCGAGCAGGTGTTCGCGGACACGGCCGCGGTCACCGACTGGTCGTTCGTGCAGGACGGCGACCTCGAGCTCATCCGCGTCCCGATCGACCTGCTGGGCGTCAACTACTACTCGACGGGTCGGGTGCAGGACGGCACGCCCCCCGTCGGTGACGGCAAGCCCGGCCCGGACGGCCACCGCTCGTCCGTCGTCAGCCCGTGGGTCGGTGCGGACCGCTCCGAGTGGCTCAAGCAGCCCGGGCCGTACACCGCGATGGGCTGGAACATCGAGCCGCAGGGGCTCGTCGACCTGCTGCTCGAGCTGCACGAGCGGTACCCCGAGCTCCCGCTCGCGATCACCGAGAACGGCGCCGCGTTCTACGACACGGTCACGCAGGACGGCCGTGTCCACGACGTCGAGCGCGTCGCCTACCTGCACGACCACATCGACGCCGTCGGCGAGGCCCGGGACAAGGGCGTCGACGTGCGTGGCTACTTCGTCTGGTCGCTGTTCGACAACTTCGAGTGGGCCTACGGCTACGACCGCCGCTTCGGCGTCGTGCACGTCGACTACGACACGCAGGTCCGCACGCTGAAGGACTCCGCCCGCTGGTACCGCGAGCTGGTGCGCACGGGCGCGGTCCCCACGCCGGAGTCTGCCGCGACCCTGTGACACCCCGCCGCCCGGGACCTCGCCGGCCGGCGCGTGCGCGCGCCGGCCGCAGGTCCCGGGCGGCGCCGTTGGTGCGGTGGTCGTCCCGCGGGGAGGATGGGGCCGTGCCACGTTCCCGCCGCTCCGAGCGCCGACCGTACGGTGCGCCGTACGTGCCGCTCGACGTCGAGCGCGCGAGCGGGGGCCGGCGCGCCGAGACGGGACCCGACGGCGAGTGGGTCGTGCAGCAGGTGCGCGGCTCGGACCGCGAGTACCGCTGCCCCGGCTGCGACCAGCTGGTCCCCGCGGGCAGCGGTCACGTCGTCGCCTGGCGCACCGACTCGTGGCGCGGCGACGGCGTCGAGGAGCGGCGGCACTGGCACACCGCCTGCTGGGGGGCCCGCACGCGACGCGGGCCGACGCGTCGGTGACCGCCGTGCCCCGTCCGCGCCCGGCAGGTCCCGACGACGACGTGCGCCTCGTCGCGAGCGACCTCGACGGCACGCTCCTGCGCCCGGACGGGACCGTGTCGGCGCGCACCGCCCGGGCGCTCGCGGACGCGGAGGCCGCCGGCGTGGTCGTCGTCTTCGTCACCGCGCGGCCGCACCGCTGGCTCGCCGACCTCGCCCCCCACGTCGCCGGTCACGGTGTGGCGATCTGCGCCAACGGGGCGTCGGTCGTCGACGTCGCCGGCCTGCGGGTCCTGCAGGAGCACGGCATGGACACGCACCGCGTCGCGGCCGTCGCGGCCCGGCTGCGCGCCGCGTGGGGTGACGACGCCGTCCACCTCGCCGCCGAGAGCGCCGACGGGTTCGCCTCCGAGCACGGGTTCGTCACGGAGCACGACGTGCCGCCCGGCAGCCCGAGCGCGGCGCGCATCGAGGACGTCTTGCCGGCCACGACGCTCAAGCTGCTGCTGCGCGCGCCCGGGCGGGCGCAGGACGCCGACACGTTCGTCGCCGACGCGCAGGCCGTGATCGGGGACCTCGCGCACGTGACGTCGTCGGCGGCGGGAGCGCTGGGCGAGATCGCGGCGCCGGGCGTCACCAAGGCGGCCACGCTCGCGGCGTGGTCGGCCGCCCGGGGCATCACGCCGGCCCAGGTGTGGGCGGTCGGCGACGCCCCGAACGACCTGCCGATGCTCGGGTGGGCCGGCCGGGCGTTCGCGGTCGCCAACGCCCACCCGGCCGTCCGGGCCGCGGCGCACCACGCGCTGCCGTCCAACGCCGAGGACGGTGTCGCGGTGCTGCTGGAGCGTGCCGCCGCCGCGGCGCGCTCCCGGGCCGCGGGCGAGGACGACGCTCGCTAGGGTCGACGGTGACGCGCACCGGTGACGAGCACGCCGCTCCCGGATCCCGACCGCACCCTGGAGGACGCATGACCGCGACCCCGATCGTCCTGCTCCACGCCTTCCCCCTGGACCACCGGATGTGGGACGACGTCGCGGCGGACCTCGCAGGGACGCGCGACGTGCTCACCCCCGACCTGCCGGTCCCCGCGGGCGAGGACCTGCCCGAGCCGTCGCTCGAGTCCGCGGCCGACCACGTCGCGCACGCGATCCGCGCGGCGGGCGGCGGCCCGGCCGTGGTCGCCGGCCTCTCCATGGGGGGCTACGTGGCGCTGGCGCTGCTCGAGCGGCACCCCGACCTCGTGGCCGGGCTCGCGCTGGTCGACACCAAGTCGACCGCCGACGCCCCCGACGCCGCAGCGAAGCGGCTGCGCGTCGCCGACGAGGTGCAGGCCGCCGGCACCGTCGACCCCGTGCGGGGCATGGTCGAGGTGCTGCTGGGGGAGACGACGCGTACCGCCCGGCCCGAGGTCGTCGAGCGCGTGAGCGCGTGGATCGGCGAGCAGGACCCCGCACGGGTCGCCTGGTCCCAGCGGGCGATGGCGGCGCGCCCGGACCGGACCGCGGTGCTCCAGGCCTTCGACGGGCCGGTGACGGTCGTCGTCGGGGACGAGGACTCCGTGACGGGGACGGATGCCGCCGAGCACATGGCGGCGGCGGTCACGCAGGCGCTGCTGGTCGTCGTCCCGCGCGCCGGGCACCTGTCGGCGGTCGAGGACCCCGCCGCCGTCCGCACGGCGCTGGTCGAGCTCGCACGACGCGCCGACGGCACGACGGCCTGAGTCCGCCGACCCGGGGCGTCGCCCCGCTCAGACCTCGCCGGCGAGCACGCGGGCGAGCGCGTCCGGCAGGTCGATCGACTCCCCGTCCTTGCCGCCCGCGCCGATGACCAGCGGCGGGTCCTGCGGCGTGGGCTGCACGCCGCGGATCCGGGCGACCAGGCTCGACGGGGTGGTCAGCACGTAGAACTCGCCGGAGGAGTCGATGCCGACCGTCTCGTCGCGTCGCAGGTACCACCCGGTCAGCGGTGTGCGGTAGCGCGCGCCCCCGTCGTACGAGCGCACGTGCAGCGGCACCGGGTCGACGCCCCGCGCACGTGCGTCGACGAGGAACTGCTCGATCATCGCGCGGGCCCGTGCCGACTCGGCCCGCTGACGTGCGGCGAGCGCCTCCGCGTGGGCGCCCGCCGCCTCACGTCGCTGCGCGCGCCAGAGCGCCGCCGCGTCGGGACCGTCGCCGGGTGCCGGGCGGTCGCCGGGACCGCCCGGTCCGGGCTGCTGGACGGGCACGGCTCAGCGGGAGCCCGACGCGGCGTCGCGCGACGCCTCGTCCGCCTGCTGCTCCCGGACCGCGGGTGACGGCACCACGGGGATGGCGGCCGACACCGGGGCGGGGCGTGCCTTGGACGACCGGGCCGGCCGGGCGGGACGCGCCGGACGGGCCGGGGTGTCGGGCGTGCCGTTCCCACGGGCCGGGGCGTCGGCGGACGGGCGGTCGCCCGCACCCGGTGCATTGCCCGTCGGCTGCGCGGCGGCCGGCTGCTCCGCCCGCCCGGCAGCGGTGTCCGCGGCGTCGTCCGCCGGGGTGACCGCAGCGGTGTCCTGCGGCGCCTCCTGGCGGGCGTCCGGTCCGTCGCCACCGACGGGCGCGTCGGACGTCGCGGACGCGGGCGCCGCGCCGTCGTCGGACCCCGATGGTGCCGAGGTCAGCTCCTGGGCGATCTTCTCCTCGATCCGCCCGGCCTTCTCCAGGGCGGCGCGGTCCGGGTTGGAGCCGAGCAGGTGGCGCAGCTCGTCGAGGTAGGAGGTGATCGACTCGCGCTGGCGGTGCAGGTCCTCGACCTGACGCATCGCGGTGCTGCGCTCGCGCTCGGACTCGGTCATCGCGTCCGAGATCTGCTTCTCCGCGTGCTCGCGTGCCTCGGCGACCGCACGGTCGGCGTTGCGCCGCGCGTTCGCGAGCAGCTCGGCGGCCTGCCTCTCCGAGTCGACGCGGACCTTCTCGGCGTGGGCGAGCGCCTTGGCGACCCGCTCCTCCGCCTCGGACGCGTGCGCCTCGGCGTCCGCGACCAGGCGCTCGGTCTCGGCGCGGGCCGCCTCGTGGCGCTCGGCGTCGTGACGCTCCGCCGCCTCGTGCTGGGCCGCGATCGCGAGCTCGGCGTCGGCCAGCTGCTGCTCGGCCCGTCGGACGAGCTCGTCCGCGCGGGTGCGCGCCTGCGTCGTGGCCTCCGTGATGGCCCGGCGCGCCTCCGTCTGCAGGCGCTCGACCTCGAGGCGCGTCCGCTCGCGCAGCTCGGTGGTCTCCCGGTCCGCCGCGGCGCGCGCCTCGGCAGTCTCGCGGTCGGTGGTCGCCCGCAGCTCCTCGGTCTCGCGCTGCGCGGTCTCGCGCAGGTGCGCGACCTCGTAGCCGGAGCGCTCGCGCTGCTCGGTCGTCTCGCGGTCGGCGAGCGCGCGCAGCTGGGCGGCGTACTGCTCGGACTCGGTGCGCAGGGTCGCGACGGCGTCCTCGGCCTCGGCGCGCGCCTGGGCGATCTCGTCGCCGGTCGAGGCGCGCAGCTCGCTGGCCTCGCGCTCCGCCGTGGCCCGCACGTACGCGGCGTACTGCTCCGCCTCGGTGCGCAGGGCCGCGACCTCGGCCGCGACCCGCTGCTGGAGGGCCGTGGCGTCACGGTCGGCGGCGGCGCGGGTCGCGTCGGCGTACTCGGCGGCCGACGCGCGCAGCGCGGTGGTCTCCTCGGCGGCGGCCTGCCGCCACGCGGCGACCTCGGCGTTGACGTCCGAGCGCACGCGGGCGGCGTAGCGCTCGGCCTCGCCCCGCAGCGCCGCGACCTCGGCCTCCGTGCGCTGCCGCAGCTCGGTGGTGTCCTGGTCCGCGCTCTGCCGCAGGTCCTGCGCGTAGCGCTCGGTCTCCTCACGCAGCGCGGTCGTCTCGGCCTCCGTGCGGGTGCGCAGCTCGGTCGCCGTGCGCTCCGTCGCGATCCGCAGCTGCGTGGCCTCGTGCTCGACGCGGGCGCGCAGGGTCCCGAGCTCGCGCTCGAGCGACGTGCGGCGGTCGCTCTCCTCCGTGGCGACGGCGCTCTGGATGCGGGCGGCCTCGCGCTCGGCCGACCCGACCAGCTCCTCGGCCCGGCGCTGCGCGGCGAGCACCGAGCTCTCCGTCTCCGCCGCGGCGGTCGCCCGGATCTCCTCGGCCTCGCGCCGTGCGGTCGCGAGCAGCTCGGCGACCTCGTTCTCGGCGCGGGCGCGCAGCTGCCCGGCGGCGAGCTTGGCGCGCGCCAGCGCGTCGGCGGCCTGGGCGTTGGCCTGGCTCATGACGTCGGAGGACTGCTCCTCCGCCGACCGCAGCAGCTGCTCGATGCGCGAGCCGAGGCCGGCGTAGGTCGGCCGCTCCGCCTCACGGAGCTGCCGGTGCGCCTCGGAGAGCTCGCCCGCCACCTTCAGCTTCTCCGCGTCGAGCGCCTCGACCTGCGCGCGCGCGTCGGCCAGGGCCTTCTCGAGCGAGGTGAGCGTCTCGTCGACCGCGTCGCGGTCGTAGCCGCGGAAGTTGACGACGGGGAACGGGTTCCGGGCTTCGGGCACGGGTGATCCTCCTGGGAGAGGGGCCCGGCGGGCGGCGGTGGTCGAGGTCCTCCTCGACGGGCCGGTGCCCCTGGCCCAGGATACGCCGCCGACCTGCCGTGACCAGGGGTGTTCGTCTCGTGGGCGCGGTCGCGGTGACGTCCTGCCCGGTGTCGGCGGGGGGTGGGACGCGGGTGCCGCGCCCGGTTCGCACCGGTTCGTCCCACCTGGGCCGGCCGTCGTGGCCGACGCGTGGAGGTGGCGTGTCGATCGAGGTCGTCGCCCGTCCCGGTTCGGCCTGCTGCGACCGGTCTGCCTATCCTGGGTCGTTCGTCTGCGGAGAGGACTGTGCGTGCGCAAGCGACTGGTCGTCGCCCTGGTGGGACTCCTGGGCGTCGTGGTCATCGCCCTCGGGGTCGCCTCGGCGACCCTCTGGCGTGCTGACGACGTGCTCCTGGCCGACGTCCGGTCCGACGAGCCGCTCGTCGTCACCGACCCCGGCGTGCTTGAGCTCGCCGCCTCCCAGGTGACGATCCGCGTCGAGGCCGACGGCCCGGTGGTGCTGGCGATCGGCCGGGACACGGACGTCGCCGGCTGGGTCGGCGAGGACGCCCACGAGCGCGTCACGGGCCTGGCCGGCTGGCACGACCTGGCCGCGGAGCAGGTGTCCGCGCCCGCTCCGACCGCGGAGGCCACGGCCCCCGCCGAGGGGGAGGCCCCGGTCGAGGGGGAGGCCCCGGTCGAGGGTGAGGCGCCCGTCGAGGGGGAGGCCCCGGTCGAGGGCGAGGCGCCCGTCGAGGGTGAGGCAACCGTCGAGGGGGAGGCCCCGGTCGAGGGCGAGGTCGCCGCGGTCGTGCCGGACCCGACGGGATCCGACCTGTGGGTCGTCGAGCAGACCGGTGACGGCGAGGCCGAGATCACGTGGACGGCGCAGCCCGGCCGTTGGAGCGTGCTGGCGGCGAGCACCGACGGGAGCCCGCTGCGGTTCTCGCTCGCGTGGCCCCAGGTCGTCACGACGCCCTGGCTGTGGCCGGGCGTGGCCGTCGGCGCGCTGCTCGTGCTCGTCTCCCTCGCGCTGCTGCTGCGGGACGTCCGCCGCGGACGTCGTGGCGCGGACGCCGACTGGACGCCGGTGCTCACGGGGCCGCTGCCGGTCGTGGGTGAGGACGGCGCACCGGTCCAGCTGACCCGCCGGCAGCTCCGCGAGCTGGCCGCGCACCACGCCGTCACCGAGACCGGTGTGCGCGCGCCCCGCGACGACTCCCCCCGGGAGGCGGACCCGGTCCCTGCCGCACCCGCGGCACCCGCCGCCGCCGCCGCCGCTGGTGCAGGTGCAGGTGCAGGTGCAGCGTCCGGCCGCGACGAGGGCACCACCCCCCGCGGGGCGGGTGCGCTCGCGGGGGTCGCACCGGCCGGCCGTCGTGCCCTGCGAGCCGTGACGTCCCTCGGTGGGTCGGGTCGCGGTGAGCAGGAGCCGGCAGCGACCGCCGATCAGCCGTCCCGACCGGCCGCACCCGCGGCGTCCGTCGGCTCCCCGCAGCCCGACCGTGCGGACCGACCACGGTGGCGCGAGGCACCCGGGTCGCCGTCGACCACCCCGGTGCCGCCTGCAGGTCCGCCTGCCGGGCGCCCCGCGGCCGGAGGTGCGGGATCGACCCCGGCAGCTCCGGGCGCTCCGGGTGACCCGGCGCGGGCGCGTCCCACGGGTGCGCCGCGGTGGACGGTCGGCGGTGCCGGACCGTCCCCCTGGGGCGGAGCACCCACCTCACCCACGACGCCCACCACGCCCGGCACCCCGGGCGGCGCCGGGTCCGCGCCCGCCCCGGGGCAGCCGCACGCGCGGCCCGCCTGGCTCGGACCGAGCCCCGCCGACCGGCCCGGGTCAGCGCCGCCCGCCCCCGGCGCGCCGGGCTCGCCGGACGCGTTCCGGCCGCAGACGCGGCCCGCGGCGCCTCCCGCGGCACCCACCGCGGCGCCCGGCCGCCGTGGCCCGGCGGCGCCTACTGCGGCGCCCGGCCGCCGTGGCCCGGCCGCACCCGTGCCCGCCGCTCCCGTGACGGCGGCACCCGCGCCGGGTCCCGCCGGGAGCGCGGCACGTCCCGGCTGGACCCCGGTGCCTCCTGCTCCGGGTGCCGTCGCCGGTCGCGGGGGCGGACCCGACGGTGCCCGCCGCCCGGCCCCCGCAGGCCCACCGCCGGGTGCGGGCTCACCGGCCGCACCGCGGCCCGCCTGGCTGCGGGACGCCCCGGTCCCGGACGGACCGCGGGCCGCCGGGCCGGCCGAGCCGCAGGCCGGGTCACGCGCGGACGCGTGGCGCCGCGCGTGGGGCCTGGACCCGACCGACGACCCCACCTCCGAGGAGGGCCGATGAACGACACGAACCCGACCTCGCCCGCCGGTCGCCGGGCCGCTCGCGGATCCGCCGTCCGGCCGCGCGGCGCAGGCCGCCGGCACGCGGCGGCCGTCCTGCTGCCGCTGCTGGTCCTGGGCGGGTGCTCGGCGCCGCTCCCCTCCCCGTCGCCCGAGCCGGTCCCGGCGGTCGCGCCACCGGCGGTGTCGGTCGCGCAGGCGCAGCGGGTCCTCGACGCGGTGGCGGAGGTGGTCGCGGCCGGCGACGCGGTCAACGACGCTGCGGGGCTCGCGGCGCGGCTCGAGGGTCCGGCGCTCGCGATCCGGACGGCCGAGTACGTGCGGAACGTGACGAACGCGGGCGCCAGGCCGCCGACCGTGCTGCCGTTCGACGAGCAGGCGCTCCTCGTGCCAGAGACCGACTCCTGGCCGCGCACCCAGCTGGTCGTCACGGAGCAGCCGGCCGACCTGCAGGCGCCGCGCGTGCTGGTGCTGCGGCAGGCGACGCCGCGCGAGCCGTACCGGCTGTGGGGCTGGGCGCGGCTGCTGCCGTCGGTGCAGACGCCGGCCACGGCGGCACCCGAGGAGGGCAGCCCGACGCTGCCCGCCGACGCGGAGGGTCTGCTCGCGACACCGCTCGACGCCGTCGCGCAGTACGCCGACGTGCTGGCGAACGGGGACGCGTCGCCCTACGTGGCGAGCTTCGCGCCCGACGCGTTCCGCGCGGCGATCGAGGGTGAGCGGGCGGGCGTCGTCACCCAGCTCGGGGACGCGGCCACGCTGACGCAGACCTACGCGCCGGTGGGGGAGCCTGTCGTCAGCCTCGGCACCGTCGACGGCGGTGCCATCGTCGTGAGCGAGATCGCCACGACGTCGACGGTGACCCTGCCCGAGACGGGGGGCAGCATCACCGTCGAGCCGTTCTACTCGGCGCTGGCCGGCGGCGCGACCACCGCGGGCACGAGCCTGACGCGCATCTTCTCCGGCGTCGTGGTCATGTACGTCCCGCCCGCCGACAGCGGGGCGCAGATCCAGATCCTCGCCGGGGAGCAGTCGGTCACCGGCGCGTCGGCGTCGTGACGGCCGAGCGCCCGGTCCGACGGACGGTGCCGCGCAGCGGTCCTCCGGCGAGGGAGAATCGGCCCGACGTCACGTCCCGGGGCACGACCGCCCGGCACGACGTCGCCTCCCACCCCAGCACGACGACCCCGAGGAGCTCGTGATGTCGCAGCCGTCGCAGCAGCCCCGCCCCCGCCTCGACGCGCGCGGCGCGGTCGACCTGTCCGCACTCGCCCGTCCGGCGACGCCCCCGCCGGGCAGCCCGGGCGGGCTCGAGACCGCGGCGGCCTACGTCCGCGACGTCGACCAGTCGACGTTCGCGGACGTCGTGCAGTCCTCCGCCCAGCATCCCGTGGTGGTGGTGCTGTGGGCCCCGTGGAGCGAGGTCAGCCAGCAGGTCGCCGGTGACCTCGCGGCCCTCGCGGAGGAGGACGCGGGGCGCTGGCTGCTCGCGCGGATCGACGCGGAGGCCAACCCGCAGGTAGCGGCGGCCTTCCAGGCGCAGTCGGTCCCCACGGTCGTCGCCGTCCTCGGCGGTCAGCCGCTGCCGCTGTTCCAGGGTGCGTATCCCCGGGAGCAGGTCCGTGCCGTGCTGGACCAGCTGCTCGCCGCCGCCGAGGCGAACGGGATCACCGGCCGGGTCGCCGCCGCGGAGCCCGTGGAGGAGGAGCCGGAGCCCGCCCTCCCGCCGCTGCACCAGGCAGCGTTCGACGCGATCGAGCGCGACGACCTGCCGGCCGCCCGTCTCGCCTACGAGCAGGCGCTGCGGGAGAACCCGCGTGACGCCATGGCCCGTGCGGGGCTGGCGCAGGTCGGTCTGATGGAGCGGACGTCCGCCCTCGACCCGCGCGCGGTGCGGGAGGCCGGGGCGGCGGACCCCGACGACGTCGACGCCCAGCTCGCGGTGGCAGACCTCGACGTGTTCGCCGGAGCGGTCGAGGACGCGTTCGCGCGGCTCGTCGACCTCGTGCGGCGCACCGCGGGCGACGAGCGGGAGCGGGTCCGGCTGCGGCTGGTGGACCTGTTCGAGGTGCTCGGGACCGACGATCCCCGTGTCGTCGCCGCGCGTCGTGCCCTGGCCTCGGCCCTGTACTGAGGCGCACCGCGGGGCGGGAAGTGCGGCGGCACGGTGTGCTGCGAGCGGCTGCCGAGCGCGGACTTGCACCGACGCCGTCGGCTGCGTAACGTACTCCCGGCCGCCCGGCAGGGAGGAACGGACACCGAGCACGACTCGGTGGTCGGTCCCCCGGGACGGCACCCCCCGTGAACGTCTCCGGACAGCGCTCTGCGCTCGGACGGACGACGGCACGAGGACAGATCGATCCGGTCAGCAGATCGGGTACGGTCCTCCAGTCGCCGGCCCTCCGGGGTGGCGAGGACGGGTCCGCACCAGGTCGAACGATCGGGTACGGTCGCCCAGCTGGCGAAGCCCCACGGGGCCCGAGCAGCAGGTCGAACCAGGTCGAGCGATCAGGTACGGTCATCCAGCCGCTGAAGCCCTTCGGGGCCGGCGAGCGGGTGGCTGGACATGATCGCAGCGCCCGGGGTACGAACAGTCAGGTCGCCGATGAGGCGGACTTGACCGGGAGAACCGGATCGGCTAAGTTTGAACGGTTGCCTCCAGACAGGCCCGAAAGGGTCCAGC
>NZ_BONP01000028.1 GCF_016862775.1 Cellulomonas phragmiteti
GGGGGGGGGGGGGGCTAGAGGAGGGGGAGGGTGCGGCCCAGGTCGGGGACGGCGTCGGAGGTGTAGCGGGCGCGGAGGGCCAGGGCGAGCTCGTCGACGTCGTACGGGGCGCGGCCGGCGGCCAGGCGCACCCAGCGCCGGGCGTCGACCACCTCGAGGTCCCACCCGCCGCGGGCCCGGACGATCGCGAGCAGCTCGTCCGCGACGAGTGCGAGGGCGGTCGGGTCGACGGGGTCCGCGACCGCGTCGGCGCCGCGCGCACGCCGCACCGAGCGGTACAGGTCGTCGCCGTGCACCACCAGCTCGACGACCCTGGACACGGTCATCGTCGACAGGCGCACCGGTCCGCGTCGCGCCTGGACGACCGGGTCGCCCGGGCCGAGCGCGTCGAGGGTGGCGAACGCCGTGCGCGCCGACGCCGTCACGTACCCGACGGGGTCGGCGGCGTGCTCGGCGGCGAGGCGGCGCGTCGTCTCCGCGATGTCGGCCGACCGGCCCGCGTACGACCCGAGGTACTCGCCGAGCGACAGGGGAACGGTCCCCGCGGGGAGCGGGGTGCAGGCGGCGAGCGCGTCCATCGCGCGTCCGAGGTGGGCCCACAGCTCGACGATGCTCCAGCCCTCGAGCACGGACGTCTCGCGCCCCAGGCGGGGGTCGGCCATGAGGCCCACCCAGTCGTGCAGGCGGTCCCACTGGGCCCGCAGGGCGGCGGCGGCGGTCACGACGTCGACGGACATGCGCCCATGGTGCCGTGTCACCTGCGCCGGGGCGCGTCGTCGTCCACGGCCCGCGGCGGCCCGGGGCGTCAGCGCGGACGCGCCCGCTCGCGCAGGAAGTCCGCGACGTGCCGGCCGACCTGGTCCTCCTCGATGAGGAAGCCGTCGTGGCCGAACTCCGAGTGCACGTACCGGACCGGGCCGGCCCCCGGGATCGCGGAGGCCATGCGCTCCGACTGGGCCGGGGTGAACAGGCGGTCGCTGTCCACCGCGACGATCAGCGCACGCGCGGTGACCTGCGCGAGCGCGGCCTCCACACCCCCGCGGTCGCGCCCCAGGTCGTGCGTGATCATGGTGCGCGTCAGCGTGACGTAGCTGTTGGCGTCGAACCGCCGTGCCAGCTTGTCGCCGTGGTGGTCCAGGTACGACTGCACGGCGAACCGCCCGCCCTCGAGCGGGTCCTCCGCGCCCTGGGGGATCCGACCGAACCGGGTGTCGAGCTCCGCGGCGGACCGGTAGGTCTGGTGCGCGATCTGCCGGGCGATGCCCAGCCCGACGTGCGGCCCCTCGCCGTCGGGGACGTCGTAGTAGTCCCCGTCGCGGTACCGCGGGTCGGCCGTGACGGCGGCGAGCTGCGTGTGGAACCCGGCGATCTGGTCCCCCGACGTCTGGGCGCACGTCGCGATGGCCGCGATCGCGTCGACGCGGTCGGGTGCGGTGGCTGCCCACTCCAGGACGCGGTGCCCGCCCATGGACGCGCCGATGACCAGGGCCCACGCGTCGATGCCGAGCAGGTCGGCGAGCCGCACCTCGGCGGCGACCTGGTCGCGCACTGTCAGCAGCGGGAACCGGCTGCCCCACGGCTGCCCGTCGGGCGCGGTGGACGCCGGTCCCGTCGAGCCCTGGCAGCCGCCCAGCACGTTGGGTGCGACGACGAACCAGCGGTCGGTGTCGATGGGGGCGCCGGGCCCCACCATCGACTGCCACCAGCCGGGCGTCGGGTGCCCCGGGCCGGCGTCGCCCGTGACGTGCGAGTCGCCCGTGAGGGCGTGCAGGACGAGGACGGCGTTGCTGCCGTCCTCGTCGAGCTCGCCCCAGGTCTCGTAGGCGAGGCGCACGGTGGGCAGGCGACCGCCGGACTCGAGCTTGAGGGGCCCGAGGTCGGCGAACTGCCGGCGGCCGGGGTCGGCGCCGTCGCGCCACGCGGCCGTCGCGGGCACGGGCGGGCGCTGGGGGAGGGGACGGCGGCTGCCGAGCGTCGCCCCGCGGCGGGCGCGCCGCCCCAGGAGCGGGTCGGGCACGTCGAGCCCACCGGCCCCCGCACCGGGGCGCGCGCCGGGCACCGCAGGCCCCGGGGGCGTGCGGTCCGGTGCGTCGGTGCGGGGGTCGGGCTGGGTCATCGCGCGGGGCCTTCCGTCGGTGCTCGGGCAGCAGGGTCTCAGGCGTCCTTGGCCGCGCGGAAGCCGGCGTCCAGGTCGGCCAGGATGTCATCGATGTGCTCGATGCCGACGGCGAGGCGCACGAGGCCGGGTGTGACGCCGGACTGCAGCTGCTGCTCGGGGGTGAGCTGGCTGTGGGTCGTCGACGCGGGGTGGATGACCAGCGAGCGCACGTCGCCGATGTTCGCGACGTTCGAGTGCAGCTCGAGCGCGGACACGAACGCCTGACCGGCGGCCGCGCCCCCGTCCAGCTCGAACGCGAGCACCGCGCCGGCGCCGCGCGGCGCGTACTTGAGCTGGTTCGCGTGCCACGGGCTGGACTCCAGGCCCGCGTAGTGGACGGCGCGGACCTCGTCGCGCGCCTCGAGCCAGCGCGCGACCTTGCCGGCGTTCTCGACGTGCCGCTCGACGCGCAGGGACAGCGTCTCGATGCCCTGGGCGATGAGGAACGCGTTGAACGGGCTGATCGCCGCACCGAGGTCGCGCAGCAGCTGCACGCGGGCCTTGAGGATGTACGACAGGTTGACGCCGAAGGCGCCACCGACGCCCAGGTCCCGCGCGAAGACGAGGCCGTTGTACGACGGGTCGGGCGTGTTGTAGTTCGGGAACCTCTCGGGGTGCTGCGCGTAGTCGAACGTGCCGCCGTCGACGATCACGCCGCCGATCGCCGTGCCGTGCCCACCGAGGTACTTGGTGGCCGAGTGCACGACGACGTCGGCGCCCCACTGCAGCGGGTTGATGAGGTAGGGCGTGGCGATCGTGTTGTCGACGACCAGGGGGACGCCGTGCTCGTGGGCGACGCCCGCGACGAGCTCGATGTCGAGGACGTCGGACCGCGGGTTCGGGATCGTCTCGGCGAAGAAGAGCTTGGTGGTCGGGCGGACCGCGTCGCGCCACGCCTGCGCGTCGTGCGGGTCGGCGACGAACGTCGTCTCGATGCCGAACTTGGGCAGCGTGTGGTGCAGCAGGTTGTAGGTGCCGCCGTACAGGCTGGGGGACGCGACGACGTGGTCGCCGGCCTCGGCGACGTTGAGGATCGCGAGCGTCTCGGCCGCCTGGCCGGACGCGAGCAGCAGGGCGCCGACGCCGCCCTCGAGGCTCGCGATGCGGTTCTCCACGACCTCCTGGGTCGGGTTGCCGATGCGGGTGTAGATGGGCCCGAGCTCCTTGAGCGCGAACCGGTCGGCGGCCTGCTCGGCGGAGTCGAAGACGAAGGACGTCGTCTGGTAGATCGGCAGCGCGCGGGCGCCCGTGGTGGCGTCGGCGGTCTGGCCCGCGTGGACCTGGCGGGTCTCGAAGCTCCAGCTCTCGTTGCTCATGGTGTGCTCCTCGCCGGCGCTGCCGGTGGTCGGGGTGGGGGACTGCTCACCCGAGGAGCGCGCCGTCGACGCCCGCCCCGCGGGGGGTCAGGGGAAGCGCACGTGCGGTGCCCGGGCCTGGCCGGAGGGCGGACCGGCCGCGTCTCGACGGGGCGGGCAGCTCTCGGGCAGGACTGAACGTGCGCTGGTCAGCGACACATTCGACGGGACATAGGCCGAGAGTACGTCGCCCGTCCCACGCTTCGGCATCCTCGTCTCAGCATCAGAGACGGCAGTGATCGGTGTTCGGGCGCCCGGGTGGGCGCGGACGTGGCGCCGGCACCGGCTGCCGGCCCGCATCACCCGATCGGCCGAGGAGGTCTGTCCGGTTTGCTCCCGAACCACAACGATGTGACTTCTGGGACGTGTGTGACAGGTGTTCTCTTGTGGGAAACCCACAGGTAGCGTCCCGAGGGTGCATGACGCAGACGTGACGCCCGAGCCCCGCCCGACACCCCTCGCAGGGACCGGTGCGGCGTGCGCGCGTGCGGCGGGCCGGCCGCTGGTGCGACGGGTCTCCCGCCGTCTCGTCGTCCTGCCCGTCGGGCTCCTGACGCTCGGTCTGGTCGTGACGCCCGCCGCCGCCACACCGTCCACCGACGACGTGCGCGACGCGCGCGCCGCGGTCGGCCGGGCCCAGCAGTCGGTCGCGCAGATGGAGGTCCGGCTCGCCGAGCTCGCCTCGGCCGCCGAGTCCGCCGAGGTCGCGGTCCAGACCGCCGCGGAGTCGTACACCCAGGCCGTCGCCGACGCCGACACGGCCCGCGCCCGCGCGCAGGACGCCGCCGCCCGCTCGGCGGAGGCCGCCGAGCAGGCTGAGCAGGCGCGCCGCAAGCTCGTCGCGTTCGCCCGCCAGCTCGCCCGCACGGGCGGGTCCAGCGACATGCTGCAGGCGGCCCTGTCGGCCGACGGCTTCCAGGACGTCGCCCGGCGGACGACCGCCCTCAACCAGGCCACGGGCAAGGCCGACGAGGCCGTGCAGGAGTACCAGGCGACGCTGCTCGTCGCCGCGACGATGGAACGACGCTCCACCGACGCCGCGCAGGCCGCCGTCGACGCCGCCGACGCCGCGCAGGCCGCGCTCGCCGACGCGCAGCGCACCCAGTCCGACGCCGACGCGTCGCTCACCGCCGGGCAGGCGGAGCGTGACGGGCTCATCTCCGCCCTCGCCGCGGCGCGGCAGACCAGCGCCGAGGTCGAGCGGGCCCGGCAGGACGCCGTGGACGCCGAGCGCCGCGCCCGCGCCGAGGCGGCGGCCCGGACGGCCCGGGAGCAGGCGCCCGCACCGGGCGGTGCCCCCGCGGCCGGCGGGACGACGACCGCGCCGACCACCGGGGGGTCGACGGGAGGGGGCACCGGGGGCGTGGCCCCTCCGGCCAACCCGGCCCCCGCTCCGGCTCCGGCCCCCGCGCCCGCTCCGGCTCCAGCGCCCGCCCCGGCACCGGCCCCCGCTCCCGCTCCCGCTCCCGCTCCCGCCCCTGCACCCGCTCCTGCACCGGCTCCGGCCCCCGCTCCCGCCCCGGCCCCCGCTCCCGCCTACGGGCTGGGCACGGGGACGTCACGCGGCTCGGCAGCGTCCGGCTCCGCCGCCGCAGCCTGGGCGCAGACCAAGGTCGGCCTGCCGTACGTCTACGGCGGCTCGGGCCCCGACGGGTACGACTGCTCCGGGCTCACCAGCCAGGCGTGGCGCGCCGCCGGCGTGACCCTCAACCGCACGTCGCGCGACCAGTACAAGCAGGTGCTGAAGATCAGCTACGACCAGCTGCGCCCGGGCGACCTGGTGTTCTGGGCCTCCAACGTGAACGACCCCAACACGATCTACCACGTTGCGATGTGGGTCGGGAACGGCCAGATCATGGAGGCGTCCCGGCCCGGTGTGCCGCTGCGCGTCACGTCGATGCGCTGGTCGAGCACCATGCCGTACGCCGGGCGGCCCTGACGCCGCAGCGCCGCACGCGTGCGGCGGCGCCGGCAGCACGCGTGCCGCCGGCGCCGGGACCACGCCCCGCGGGGCGTGGCGCGTCAGTGCGTGTAGTAGCCCGAGTCGATCGCGCGCTGCCGCGAGCGCTCGATCTCCGCCTCGGCGTCGGCGCGTCCCACCCAGTGGGCGCCCTCGACGGACTTGCCGGGCTCGAGGTCCTTGTAGACCTCGAAGAAGTGCTGGATCTCCAGCCGGTGGAAGTCCGACACGTCGTCGATGTCCTGGCGCCACGCGGCGCGCTGGTCGCCTGTCGGGACGCACAGCACCTTGTCGTCACCCCCGGCCTCGTCGCGCATGCGGAACATGCCGAGCGCGCGGCAGCGGATCAGGCAGCCGGGGAACGTGGGCTCCTCCAGGAGCACCAGGGCGTCCAGGGGGTCGCCGTCCTCGCCGAGCGTGCCCTCGATGAACCCGTAGTCGTCGGGGTACCGGGTCGAGGTGAACAGCATCCGGTCGAGGCGGATGCGCCCCGTGGCGTGGTCCACCTCGTACTTGTTGCGCTGTCCCTTGGGGATCTCGATCGTGACGTCGAACTCCACTGTGCTTCCCTCCACGCGTCCCCGCCCGTCGGCGGTGGGGGTCGATCGGCCTGTGGGCGCGTCGTCATCCCTGGGCGCCGTTGTGACGGACAGTAGTCTGACGCACCGATGCGGCGGTACCGGAGCCGCGGTACGACGAGACGGGTGACGATGACCACAGCGGCACGGGTGGCGGGCGTGGGCACGCTCGTGGTGGTGCTCGCGGCCGGGGGCTACGCCACCGCCGACGCGTACGACGTGGTCCCCGGCATCGTGACCCTCGCGCCCCCGGTGCCCGACCCGCTGCCGTTCCCGACGGCGCCCGGTGCGGTCGAGCCGGGTGCGGCGCCCCGCGCGCTCGGCGACCTCGACGCGCAGGTCCCGCCGCCGGCGGCCGCCCCGCTGCAGGCGCTGGTCGACGGGCTCGTCGTCGACGCGCGGCTCGGTCCCAGCGTGGGCGTCACCGTCCTCGACCAGCTGACCGGCGAGGTGCTGGCCGCCCACCAGCCCGAGGCCGGACGCGTGCCCGCCTCGACGGCGAAGGTCCTCACGGGCGTCGCGGCGCTCACCGCGCTCGATCCCGACGCGACGCTCGCGACCCGGGTCGTGCGGGTCGACGCCGGCACGATCGCGCTCGTCGGCGGCGGCGACATGATGCTCGCCGCGGGCGCGGGCGACCCGGCCGCCACGCTGGGGCGCGCGGGGATGGCGGACCTCGCCGCCCGGACCGCCTCGGCCCTGGCGCTGCAGGGCGTCACCAGCGTGCGGCTCCTGGTCGACGACTCGCTCTTCTCCGGCCCCACGGTCAGCCCCGGCTGGCACCCCGCCAACGTGCAGGAGGGGTTCGTGGCGCCCGTCACCGCGCTCGCGGTCGACGTCGGCCGGCTGCGCGAGGGCGAGTACGCCCCGCGGTCGCCCGACCCGTCGCTGCAGGCCGCCCGCGTCTTCGCCCAGCGTCTGGGCGAGCTGGGCGTCGCCGTGCAGGGGGACCCTGCCCGGACGACGACCGCGGCCGACCTCGGCGAGCTCGCGCGCGTGGAGTCGGCGCCCGTGGTCGACGTCGTGCACTACTTCCTCGAGACGTCGGACAACTCGATCACCGAGGTGGTGTCCCGGCTCGTCGCGCTGGACGCCGGTCTGCCCCCCAGCTTCGACGGCGGCACGCAGGCCGTGCTGCGCCAGGTCGGCATGCTCGGCATCGACGTGGGCGGCGCCCAGCTCGCCGACGCGTCGGGCCTGGCCGCGGGGTCGTCCCTGTCGCCGGCGCTCCTGGCCGACGTCGTGCGGCTGACCACCGACCCGACGCACCCCGCGCTGCGCGACGTCGCGGTCGGCATGCCGGTCGCCGGGCTGTCGGGCACGCTGGCGGACCGGTTCACCAGGTCCGACGCCCGCGGGCTGGTCCGCGCCAAGACGGGCTCGCTGCCGCGCGTCACGTCGTTGGCGGGCACGGTCCTGGACACCCAGCGGCGACAGCTGGTGTTCGTCGTCATGGCGGACCAGACGCCCGAGGGCGGGCAGTGGGCGCCGCGGCAGGCGATCGACGGGTTCGTCGCGGCGCTGGCGGGCTGCGGCTGCCGCTGACGGCGTCCCGCCGGCCCTCGCCACCGCTCGACCGTCGCGCCCGCGCCCCGCGGGTTACCGTGAGCCGGTGCAGCCCACCGCCCCCGGCCCCGTCGACTGGCGCGCGGCCGCGCGGCTGGCCGGCCGTGTCGCCGCCCCCGGTCCCGTCGCCGACCGGGCGACCCTCGTCGATCTCGTCGCCGACCTGCGCGCGGCGGCTACCGTCGCCGCCCGGCACGTCGTCGGTGCGACCGGCATGACGCCGGCCGACGGACGCGACCCCGCCGCGATCTCGCGCGTCGTCGTCGTCGACCGTCCCCGGTGGGCCGCCGCGAACGCCGAGATGTTCGCCGTCATGGCCGCACCCCTGGCGACGCGCCGGGACGGCACCCCCGTCGAGGTGCCCGACGCGGCCCGGCTGGCCGCCGCGGCGCAGGTCGGCGGGGTCCTGGCGCTGCTGTCCGGCAAGGTGATCGGCCAGTACGACCCGTTCACCGCGGCGCCGGGCCAGCCCGGGCGCCTGCTGCTCGTGGCGCCCAACGTGCTGGCCACGCAGCGTCAGCTCGGCGTCGACGGGCGCGACTTCCGGCTGTGGGTCGCGCTGCACGAGCAGACGCACGCCCTGCAGTTCGCCGCCGCGCCGTGGCTCGCCGACCACCTGCGCGCACGCTCCGCGGAGCTGCTGGCCGACCTCGCCGACCTCGCCCCGGGCGCCGAGCACGAGCGTCCCGCCCTGCCGCGGTTGGACGACGTCCTGGGCGCCGTGGTGCGCGCCGTCACCGACGGCGACGGCGGGGTGCTGTCGTTGCTCACGGACCGGCAGCGGGAGGTCTTCGACGAGGTGGGCGCGGTGATGTCCCTGCTCGAGGGGCACGCCGACGTGATGATGGACGAGGTCGGCCCGACGGTGGTGCCGACCGTGCGCGCGATCCGCCGCGCCTTCGAGCGGCGCCGTGACGCCGCCGCCCACGCCAAGGGGCTGGACCGGCTCGTGCGCCGGCTGCTGGGGATGGACCTCAAGCTCGCGCAGTACCGGGACGGTGCGGCGTTCGTGCGTGCCGTGCGCGGCCGCGTGGGGCTCGACGGGCTCAACGCGGTGTGGAGCGGCCCGGACGCGCTGCCGACGGCGGCGGAGATCGGCGACCCGCCCGCGTGGGTGCGTCGCGTGCACGGATGACCGTGCCCGCGTGAGCGGTCCGGCGCCGGCGGTCGCGGCGGTGCGCGTGGCGGTGCGGCGCGCGCTGGCCGACGTGCCGCGGGGGTCCACGGTCCTCGTGGCGTGCTCGGGCGGCGCGGACTCCCTGGCGCTCGCCGCGGGCCTGGCGTGGGAGGCGCGGTCGGACGGGTCGTGGCGGGCCGGCGCGGTCGTCGTCGACCACGGCCTGCTGCCCGGCTCGCACGACGTGGCGCGTGACGCGGCGGCCACGTGTGCGGCGCTCGGGCTGGCGCCCGTGCGCGTCGTCCGGGTCGAGGTGGGGGCGGCCGGCGGGCCCGAGGCGGCGGCACGTGCGGCGCGGTACGCGGCGCTCGAGGCGGTCGCCGAGGAGCTCGACGCCGCCGCCGTGCTCCTGGGGCACACCCTCGACGACCAGGCCGAGACGGTGCTGCTGGCGCTGGCGCGGGGGTCGGGCGAGCGGTCGCTGGCGGGCATGCGGCCCGTGCGCGGGCGCCTGCGACGTCCCCTGCTGGCGCTGCGGCGCACCGACACCGAGGCCGCGTGCGCCGCGCAGGGCCTCGCGCCGTGGCACGACCCGGGCAACGGCCGCGGGCCGGTCGTCGCGGCGGGCGACCTGCCGCTGCGCAGCCGCGTCCGCAGCGAGGTGCTGCCGGTCCTGGAGGCCGTCCTGGGCCCCGGCGTCGCGCAGGCGCTCGCACGGACGGCCGACGCGCTGGCCGATGCCACCGAGGCTGTCGACGCCGCCGCCGCGGACCTCCTCGCGGCCGCCGCGCTGCCCGGGCCGGCGGGTGCGCCGCCGGCCGAGGTCGTGCTCGACGTGGTGCCGCTGGCCGCCGCCCCGGCCGCGGTGCGGCGGCGCGCCCTGCACGACGCGGCGGTGCGGTCCGGGTGCCCCGCGGGCGCGCTCGCGCGGGTGCAGGTGCTGGCCGTCGAGGCGCTCGTCACGGCGTGGCGCGGCCAGGGTCCGGTTCACCTGCCGGGCGGCCGGGTCGCGTCACGTGCGTGTGGCAGGCTCTACCTCGGCCTGCCCGGCGCGGTGGGCGACGGGGGCGACGCACGCCCGCACGCGCAGGGGACGCCTGGGCCACGGCCCGACGAGCACGACGACCAGCACGACGACCGGGAGTGAGCGGTGGACGCGGCGGACATGGGTGACGACCTCGAGCGGGTGCTGCTGAGCGAGGAGCAGCTCCACGCGCGTCTCGACGAGATGGCGGCGCAGATCGACGCCGACTACGCGGGCGAGCAGCTGCTGCTCGTCGGCGTGCTGAAGGGCGCCGTCATGGTGATGGCGGACCTGGCGCGGCGGCTGCGGGGCAACGTGGCGATGGACTGGATGGCGGTGTCGTCCTACGGCTCGGGCACCAAGTCGTCGGGCGTCGTGCGGATCCTCAAGGACCTGGACACGGACCTGACGGGCCGTCACGTGCTCATCGTCGAGGACATCATCGACTCGGGCCTGACCCTGTCGTGGCTGCTGTCGAACCTGCGCTCGCGCGGTCCGGCGTCGGTCGAGATCGCGACGATGCTGCGCAAGCCCGAGGCGGCGAAGGTCGAGGTGCCCGTGCGGTACGTCGGCTTCGACATCCCGACGGAGTTCGTGGTCGGGTACGGCCTGGACTACGACGAGCGCTTCCGCAACCTGCCGTTCGTCGGGACCCTCGCGCCGCACGTCTACCAGTCCTGAGAGCCCGCCGCGCGTCGACGGGACCTGCCGCGGTGCGACGTGTGCCCTGGGCGAACACCGGCCGGGGCCGACAGGTCCAGCGTGTACTTTCAGGGTCAGTGTCCCGTCGAGCGGAGGACTGAGGGGCCACGCCCCGATCGCCCATGAACGTCAAGCGTCTCTTCCGCGGCCCCTTCATCTGGGTCGCCCTCGCCGTCGCCCTGTCGCTGGCGGCCTTCGGCATGCTCCAGGCGCCGTCGGTCCAGCAGATCGACACGTCGGCCGGTCTCGAGCTGCTGGGGGAGGGCAAGGTCGAGCAGGTCCTCGTCACCGAGGGCACGCAGCGCGTCGACCTCACCCTGACCGAGGCGTACGACCCGGACCCCGACGAGAACGGCGACCTGGGCACCCAGGTCTACTTCTTCTACGTGACGCCCCAGGGCCCGCAGGTGGTCGACGCGATCACGGCGGCGGACCCGGCGCAGGGCTTCACGTCGAAGGTCCCGCAGCCGACGTGGTGGGGCAGCCTGCTGACGCTGGTCCTGCCGTTCATCATCATCCTGGGCCTGTTCTGGTTCCTCATGTCCAACATGCAGGGCGGCGGCTCGAAGGTCATGAGCTTCGGCAAGTCCAAGGCCAAGCTGGTGAGCAAGGAGACGCCCAAGGTCACGTTCGCCGACGTCGCGGGCGTCGACGAGGCGGTCGAGGAGCTGCAGGAGATCAAGGAGTTCCTCGCGGAGCCGGCCAAGTTCCAGGCCGTGGGCGCGAAGATCCCTAAGGGCGTGCTGCTGTACGGCCCTCCCGGGACGGGCAAGACGCTGCTGGCCCGCGCGGTCGCCGGCGAGGCGGGCGTGCCGTTCTACTCGATCTCCGGCTCGGACTTCGTCGAGATGTTCGTCGGCGTGGGCGCCAGCCGGGTGCGCGACCTGTTCCAGCAGGCCAAGGAGAACAGCCCGGCGATCATCTTCGTCGACGAGATCGACGCCGTCGGCCGGCACCGTGGCGCGGGCCTGGGCGGCGGTCACGACGAGCGCGAGCAGACGCTCAACCAGATGCTCGTCGAGATGGACGGGTTCGACGTCAAGACCAACGTCATCCTCATCGCGGCCACCAACCGCCCCGACATCCTCGACCCCGCGCTGCTGCGCCCGGGCCGCTTCGACCGGCAGGTCGCGGTGGAGCCGCCCGACCTCAAGGGCCGTGAGCGCATCCTCACGGTGCACTCCCAGGGCAAGCCGATGGCGCCGGGCGTCGACCTGGCCGTCGTCGCACGGCGCACGCCGGGCTTCAGCGGTGCGGACCTGGCCAACGTGCTCAACGAGGCGGCGCTGCTGACCGCCCGCCAGGGCGCGCAGGTCATCGACGACGCCGCGCTGGACGAGGCGATCGACCGCGTCATCGCCGGCCCGCAGAAGCGCACGCGCGTCATGAACGTCAAGGAGCTGAAGATCACCGCGTACCACGAGGGCGGTCACGCACTGGTGGCGGCGGCGCTGCGGTACACCGACCCCGTGACGAAGGTGACGATCCTGCCGCGCGGGCGTGCCCTGGGGTACACGATGGTCATGCCGATGGAGGACAAGTACTCCACGACGCGCAACGAGCTGCTCGACACGCTCGCGTACGCCATGGGCGGCCGGGTCGCCGAGGAGCTCGTGTTCCACGACCCGACCACGGGTGCGAGCAACGACATCGAGAAGGCGTCGTCGACGGCCCGCAAGATGGTCACGCAGTACGGCATGAGCGCCCGGCTCGGGGCGATCAAGCTGGGCGGCGAGTCGTCCGAGATGTTCCTCGGCCGCGACGTCGGCCACCAGCGCGACTACTCCGAGGAGATCGCGGGCGTCATCGACGTCGAGGTCCGCGAGCTCATCGAGCACGCGCACGACGAGGCGCGCGAGATCCTCGTCGAGTACCGCGACGTGCTCGACGCGCTCGTCCTGGAGCTCCTGGAGAAGGAGACGCTCAACCAGGAGCAGCTCGCCGAGATCTTCCGTCCCGTCGTCAAGCGGCCGCCGCGCGACGTCTGGATCTCGGGCGACGAGCGCACGGTCGACCGCGGGCCCGTCATGACCCCGGCCGAGACCTCCGCCCTCGACGGTCAGCCCGTGGTCCCGCAGGACGAGGCCGCCGCCGCGCGCGACGAGCACCCTGCCGGGGCCGTCGTGGAGCTGCCGCCCGAGGGAACGCCGACGACGGACGGGCCGCACTGACATGTCGGACGCGACGACCTCGCCCGGACCCGAGCCGGTGCCCTCGACGATTTCCCGGACGCGCGACGTCGGTGGCCGGGCCGTCGGCCCGTACGACGAGGAGCGCGCCGCGCGGGCCGTGCGCGAGCTGCTGGCCGCCGTCGGGGAGGACCCGGACCGCGAGGGCCTGCGCGAGACCCCGGCCCGTGTCGCGCGGGCGTACCGCGAGATCTTCGCCGGGCTGACGATGGACGCGCGCGACGTGCTCACCACGACCTTCGACCTCGGCCACGAGGAGATGGTGCTGGTCAAGGACATCGAGGTGTACTCGACGTGCGAGCACCACCTCGTGCCGTTCCACGGGGTCGCGCACGTCGGGTACATCCCCGGCGCGGACGGCCGCATCACGGGGCTGTCGAAGCTCGCGCGGCTGGTGGACGTGTACGCGCGCCGGCCGCAGGTGCAGGAGCGCCTGACGTCGCAGGTCGCCGACGCGCTCGTCGAGGTGCTGGACCCCAAGGGCGTGCTCGTCGTCGTCGAGTGCGAGCACCTGTGCATGTCGATGCGCGGGGTGCGCAAGCCGGGGTCACGCACCGTGACGTCGGCCGTGCGCGGGCAGATGCGGGACGTGGCGACCCGGGCCGAGGCCATGAGCCTGGTCGCGGGGCGCTGACGGGACCGACGTGGACACGCGGGTGGACGCGCGGGGTGCCGGCCGGGAGCGGCCGCGCCTGGCGGCGCTCCCCGTGGCCCTGCGCGTCCCCGCGCGCACGCTCGTCATGGGCGTCGTCAACGTCACGCCCGACTCGTTCTCCGACGGCGGGCGCTGGTTCGACGCCGACGCGGCGGTCGCGCGCGGTCTGCGGCTGCTCGACGAGGGCGCCGACCTGCTCGACGTCGGCGGCGAGTCGACCCGCCCGGGCGCCGGACGGGTCCCCGTCGCCGAGGAGCTCGCACGGGTGCTGCCGGTGGTGGAGCGTCTCACCGCCCACGGTGCGGTCGTCAGCGTGGACACGACGCGGGCGTCCGTCGCGGAGCAGGCGGTGGACCGGGGAGCGGTGCTCGTCAACGACGTGTCGGGGGGCATGGCGGACCCGGACATGGCGCCCGTCGTGGCGCGCACCGGCGCCGCCTACGTCGCGATGCACTGGCGCGGCCACGCCGACGTGATGGACGCCCACGACGTGTACGACGACGTCGTGGCCGACGTGCGCCGCGAGCTCGCGCAGCGGGTCGACGCGCTGCGCGCCGCCGGGGTGGACGACGGCCAGGTGGTGCTGGACCCCGGCCTCGGGTTCGCCAAGACGGGCGAGAGCAACTGGCCGCTGCTGGCGCGGCTGCCGCGGCTCGTCGCCGACGGCTACCCCGTGCTGGTCGGCGCCAGCCGCAAGCGGTTCCTCGGCCACCTCATGGCCGGTCCCGACGGCACGCCGGCGGCACCCGAGGCGCGTGACGACGCGACCGCAGCGGTGACGGCCCTGGCCGCGGCGGCGGGAGCCTGGGCCGTGCGGGTGCACGAGGTCGCGGCCTCGGTCGCCGCGGTCAGGGTCGCGGCCCGCTGGCGCGCGGCGCAGGACGACGCGACGGCAGGGCACGCGACGGCAGGGCACGCGACGGGACAGCACGTGACGGGACGGCGCGCGACGGAGCGGGCCGCACAGGGAGGAGCGCGGTGAACGTGCAGGACGACGTGCACGACGAGGGCGGGCGCCGGCTGGACCAGATCCGGCTCACGGGCATCAGCGCGACGGGGTACCACGGGGTGTTCGGCCACGAGCGCCGCGACGGGCAGACGTTCGTCGCCGACGTCGTGGTGCACATGGACACCCGGCGTGCCGCGGCGGGCGACGACCTGGCGCACACCGTCGACTACGGCGAGGTGGCGCAGCTGGTCGCTGCCGTGCTCGCCGGTGACCCGGTGGACCTCATCGAGACCGTCGCGGAGCGGATCGCGGCGACGGTGCTGGCGCGCCCGCACGTGCAGGCGGTGGACGTCGCGGTGCACAAGCCCCAGGCGCCCATCACGGTGCCCTTCGGCGACGTCGTGGTCTCGATCCGGCGCGACCGCACCAAGCTCCCGGCGGCCGAGCCCTACCGCCCGCCGACGGGCCAGGTGCGCCGCCCGACGGACGCGGGCGCGCGCCCGCGCACGGCACCGCTGCCGCTGACGGCCGATCCGGTGCTGCCCTCGCTCGGCGCGCCGCTCACGGCGGCGCCCCTCGCGGCCGCGTCCCCCGTGCCCGCGCCGCTCGGTCCCCCCGGGACGCCGCCGGTGGCCGGGCCCGCGTCCCCGCCGCAGGGGTCGCCCGCCGCCCCGGCGCCGGACGCCTCGCGGCTCGGCCACGACACGGGACCCGACGGCGCCGGTGCGGTCGTCGTCGGGCCGGCGCCCACGGGTGCCGTCCCCACGGGGGTGATGCCGGCCGTGACCGCCGCCGCGCCGGACGGCCCGCCGACCGAGCTCATGGCGCCGCTGCCCGATGTGGTCGAGGGCGAGATCGTCCTCGACGCGCTCGACGAGCCGCCGTCGCAGCCGGTGCGTGCCGTGCTCGCCCTGGGGGCCAACCTCGGGCCGGCCCAGGAGACGCTGCGGCAGGCCGTGGCCGACCTCGCCGCGACCCCCGGCCTGGAGGTCGTGGCGGTCTCGCCGCTGGCACGGACGGCCGCCGTGGGCCCCGAGCAGCCGGACTACCTCAACGCCGTCGTCCTGACGCGCACGACGCTGGCGGCACGGGAGCTGCTGCGCGCGGTGCACGCCGTCGAGCAGCGGCACGGGCGGGAGCGGCTGGAGCACTGGGGGCCGCGGACGCTCGACGTCGACATCGTCGTGTACGGCGAGACGCTCGCGGTGACCGACGACCTGGAGCTGCCGCACCCGCGGGCGCACGAGCGGGCGTTCGTGCTGCAGCCGTGGGCGCAGGTCGACCCCGACGCCCAGCTCCCGGGGCTGGGTGGTGGGCCCGTCGCGCAGCTCGCGGCGACGGCGCCCGACCGCGACGGTGTGCGCTGGATGGCCCTGGACTGGCTCACCGCCCCCGTGCCGGCGGCCAACCCGGAGCCGGACGGCGTGCCCTCGGGAGAGACGCACCTGCCGTGAGCGCGACCCGCGTCCGGACCCTCGTCCTCGTGGCGGCAGGCGTCGCCGTCGTCACGTGGTGGGTGATGCGCATGGTCGTCGGGCGCGGGGCCGCCACCCCGCCCGACGTCCCCTGGCTCGTCCTCGCCGTCGAGCTCGTCATCGCGGCCGTCGTGCTGTCCATGGGGTGGGCGGTGCGCCAGTACCAGCGGGGGCGGCGGCCGTTGCTGGACCCGGTCCGCGCCGCGCGCACGGCCGTGCTCGCGAAGGCGTCCTGCTACACCGGCGCGCTGCTGACGGGGTGGTACGGCGGCCAGGCCCTGTCGCTGCTGACGGACGCCGACGTGCCCGGCAGCACGACGCGGGCGGCGGCTGCGGGGCTCGCCGTGCTCGGCGCGGTGGCGCTGGCGGTCGCCGGGCTGGTCGTCGAGCACTGGTGCCGGATCCCGCCGCCGGACGCGGACCCGCCGGGCCTGCCGCGGGCGGTCGACCTCGACCCGTCGGCCGGCTGACCCGCCGCCGCACACCCGCGACCGCCCTGGTCCGCCGGGATGCGGATCGTCCGTGGGGCGGACCCGCAGGGTGCCACGGTGCGCGAGGATGGAGCCATGACCACGAGCCCCGAGGCGCACGACCCGGCGATCGACGCCGACCCGTTCGACCTGCACGACGTCGCGTGGACGGCGGTGTCCCCGCGGCTGGCCACGGCGCGGCTCCTGGTCCTGGGGATCTGGGCGGTCGTGCTCCTGGGCCCGACGGTCGCGCTGGCCGCGGTCGTCGGCGCGGCCTGGCTGTGGGCCGTCCCGGCGGTCCTCGCGGTGCTGCTCCTGTGGGCGGGCCTGCTGGTGCGCCGGCAGGTGCGCGCCCTGCGCTACGCCGAGCGCGCGGACGACCTGCTGATCCGCCGCGGCATCCTGCTGCGCTCGCTGGTCGTGGTGCCCTACGGGCGCATGCAGTACGTCGACGTGAGCTCGGGCCCGCTGGCCCGTCGGTTCGGCATCGCGACCGTGCAGCTGCACACCGCGGCGCCCGGCACCGACGCGACGATCCCGGGGCTGCCGCCGGCCGAGGCGGCGCGCCTGCGCGACCGGCTCGCGTCGCGCGGTGAGGCCCGGCTGGCGGGGCTGTGAGCACCGCGCTGCACCCCGTCCCGGAGTCCGCGGGCGAGGAGGACTACGACTGGCGGCGCCTGCACCCGGTGACCCCGGCCCTGCGCGGGTGGAAGGTGCTGGTCGCGTTCGTGGCGGTCATCGGCTTCCAGATGTCCGAGATGCTGCGGGACGTCGCCGAGGCCCTCGGGCCCGGACGTGCGTGGCTCGTGGTGCTCGGTGCCGTGCTGGTCGTCGGCGTCGTCGGGTTCGTGTACTCCGCCCTGGCGTGGCGGGTCATGCGGTACGCGGTGACGGACGGCGCGGTGCACCTGCGCACGGGCCTGGTCTTCCGGCAGCAGCGTCAGGCGCGGCTGGACCGGCTGCAGGCCGTCGACGTGGTGCAGCCGCTGCTCGCGCGGCTCCTGGGGCTCGCCCAGCTCAACCTCGAGGTCGCGGGCGGTGCCGGCTCCGCCGTCCAGCTCGCGTTCCTGCGGGAGTCGGAGGCGACCGCGCTGCGGGCGCAGATCCTCGCGCTGGCGGCCGGCGTCGGCCCGCTGCCGGCGGCCACCGGGCCCGCGGCCTCGCAGGACCCGGCGTCGCAGGCCGCGGTGCCGCCGGACGGCGTGCCACCGGCCGGTGCACCGCACGCCGGGCAGGTGCCCCCCGGGGGTGCAGCACCGGTGTACGCGGCCGCGCCGGAGCGGCAGGTGTACGAGCTGCCGATGTCGCGGCTCATCGGGTCGATCGTGCGCTCGGTCCCGCCGTGGTTCCTCGTCGTCGCCGCCGTCGCGGCCGTCGGCGGCAGCATCGCGCTGGGCGACGTCGGCGGCATGTTCGTGCTGGTCCCGGCTGCCCTGGGCGCCGGTGGGTACGTCTGGGGCCGCATCAACACCGGGGCGACGTTCCGCGCCGCGGCGTCGCCCGACGGGATCCGGCTGCGGCACGGCCTGACGGAGACGCGCACGCAGACCGTGCCGCCCGGCCGGGTGCAGGCCGTGCGGCTGTCCCAGGGACCGCTGTGGCGGGGCGCCGACTGGTGGAAGGTCGAGATCAACGTCGCGGGCTACGGCGGCGCGGCCGACGCGCAGGCGGGCTCCGTCCTGCACCCCGTCGCGACGCGCGCCGAGGCCGCCGTCGCGCTGTGGCTCGTGCTGCCGGACCTGGGCGTCGACGACCCGCTGGCGGCGCTCGACGCCGCGCTGGCCGGGGTGGACACCGACGGCGGCTTCACCCCGGCGCCGGCCCGCGCCCGCTGGGTCGACCCGCTGACGCGGCGCCGGCACGGGGTGCTGGTGACCCGCACGGCCCTGATCATGCGGTCCGGTCGGTGGTGGCGCAGCGTCGTCGTCGTGCCGCACGAGCGCACGCAGAGCATCGCCCTGGAGCAGGGCCCGCTGCAGCGGCGCCTGGGCCTCGCGTCGTTCGTCACGCACTCGACGCCCGGGCCCGTCGCGCCGCGCGTCGAGCACCTCGACCAGCACGTCGCCGCGGCGCTCCTGGAGGAGCAGGCGCGTCGCGCCCGCGAGGCGCGCGCCGTGGCCGGCCCGGAGCTGTGGATGCGGGCCGCCGCGGCGGAGATCGGCGCGTCGGGCGAGGTGACGGGCGCCGAGCCGCCGCACGCGCAGGCCGCGCCCGGCGAGCCCCACGTGCAGGCCGCGCCCGGCGAGCCGCGGGCGTGAGCGCGGACCCGGCGACCCGTCCCGGGCGGCTGGGGGTCGGCGTCGTCGGCGCCGGTCGCGTCGGCGTCGTCCTCGGCAGCGCCCTGCGGGGCGCCGGGCACCCCGTGGTCGGCGCGTCCGCGGTCTCGCGGGCCTCCCGCGAGCGCGCGGCCGTGCTCCTGCCGGGGGTGCCGGTGCTCGAGGTCCCGGAGGTCGTGCGGCGCGCGGAGCTGGTGCTGCTCGCCGTCCCCGACGACGCCCTGGCGGACCTGGTGCGCGGCCTGGCGGACACCGGGGCGTGGCAGGCGGGCCAGATCGTCGCGCACACCTCGGGCCGCTTCGGCACCGCGGTCCTGGCGCCGGCCCGCGCGGCCGGGGTGATCCCGCTCGCGCTGCACCCCGCGATGACGTTCACCGGGACGTCGCTGGACCTCGCGCGGCTCGTGGGGTGCGCGTTCGCGGTGACCGCGCCCCCTCCCGTGCTGCCGATCGGCCAGGCGCTCGTCGTCGAGATCGGCGGCGAGCCCGTGGTCGTCGGGGAGGACGCGCGCCCGCTCTACCACGCGGGTCTCGCACACGGGGCGAACCACCTGGTCGTGCTCGTCGCCCAGGCGGCGCAGGCGTTGCGGGCCTCCGGCGTGGACGAGCCGGGGCGGGTGCTGCGGCCGCTGCTGGAGGCGGCGCTCGACGGTGCGCTGCGCGCCGAGGACGCCGCCGGCGAGGGCGGCGCGGGGGCGATCGCGGCGCTGACGGGGCCCGTGCGGCGCGGCGACGCGGGCACGGTCGCCGACCACGTCGCGGTGCTCGCGGCGCTCGGCGCGACCAGCGGTGCGGTCGACGTGCCGACGGGATACGGTGCCCTGTCGCGCGCGGCGGCGGCGCGTGCGCTGAGCGCCGGGCTCATCGGTGCGGACGCCGCGCAGCACGTGCTCGACGCACTGGCGGGCATCAGCACGCCCCCGCCGGTGTTGCAGGAGGAGGACCACGGATCGCCGTCGGCCGGGGACCCCGGGCCGCACGGCCCGCCCGACGACGGCGCCACCCCGCCGCAGGAGGACGCATGAGCACGCCCCACCCCGCGCTGGTGCGCGACCGCGACGCCCTGGCCGCGGCGCTCGCCGCGCAGGACGCCACGACGCTGCCCCGCCCGGAGGCCGACACCGCGCGCCGTCCGTACCGCCGCGCCGTCGTCATGACGATGGGTGCGCTGCACGCGGGCCACCTGGCGCTCGTGGAGCACGCGCGCTCGCTGGCCGACGTCGTCGTCGTGACGATCTTCGTCAACCCGCTGCAGTTCGGGCCCACGGAGGACCTCGCGCGGTACCCGCGCGACCTCGAGGGCGACCTCGCGCTGCTCTCGGGCCCGGGCCTGCTGCGCCCGCAGGACGTGGTGTTCGCGCCGACGGTCGACGTGGTGTACCCCGACGGCGACCCGACGGTGCGGGTGGGAGCGGGCCGGGTGGGTGACGTCCTCGAGGGCGCGTCGCGGCCCGGGCACCTCGACGGCGTGCTGACGGTGGTGCTCAAGCTGATGCACCTGACGCGTCCGGACGTGGCGGTCTTCGGGCAGAAGGACGCGCAGCAGGTCGTGGCCGTGCGGCGGATGGTCCGTGACCTCGACGTGCCCGTCGAGGTCGCGGTGCACGCCACCGTGCGCGAGACGGACGGGCTGGCGCTGTCGAGCCGCAACGCCTACCTCACCCCCGACCAGCGCGAGCGCGCGCTCGGCCTGGCGGCGGCGCTCGACGCGGGGCGCCGGGTCGCCGACGCGGGCCGGGGACCCGACGCGGTCGTCGCCGCGACGCGGGCGGTCCTCGACGAGCGGCTGTCCGACGACGACGCGGTGGACTACGTCGCGCTGGTGGACGCGCGCACGTTCGCCCCGGCCGGTGCCGGCACGTCCGACGCCGTCCTGCTCCTCGCGGCGCGCGTGGGCGCGACCCGGCTCATCGACAACGCGCCGCTGACCCTGCGCGGCGCGGGCGCGGGCGCCGCGACCGCCACGACCGACCGGACCGACGGGGGTGCCGCGTGACGACGCTGCAGCGCACGATGATGACCGGCAAGGTGCACCGCGCCACGGTCACGGCGGCCGACCTGCACTACGTCGGCTCGATCACGATCGACGCGGAGCTGCTCGCGGCGGCCGACGTGCTGCCGGGCCAGCAGGTCGACGTCGTCGACGTCACCAACGGTGCCCGCCTCACGACGTACGCGATCGCCGGCGACCCCGGCAGCGGGCAGGTGTGCGTCAACGGCGCCGCGGCCCACCTGGTCCACCCGGGTGACGTCGTCATCGTCATCGCCTACGGCACGATGTCGGACGCGGAGGCGCGGACCTACACGCCGCACGTGGTCCTGGTCGACGCGGACAACCGCGTCGTCGACCGTGGTGACGACCCGGGGCAGGTGCCCGAGGAGTGGACCGAGCGCTCGGGCCTCGTCGCGTCGGGGCTGCCGCTGGCGCGTGGCCGCGAGGCGGTCGACGGCGCGTCGTCGTGATGCTCGCGCGCTAGGGTCCGTCCGTGCTCGTGACGCCCGACCTGCCGTCCGTCCGCCTCGCCACCCGCCTCGCGGCGCCGGAGCCGGGGTGGACGGTGCACGCCGACGCGGTCGTGGTCGGCTCGGGCATCGCGGGCCTGACGGCGGCGCTCGAGCTGCGCACCCGGGTGCGGCGGGTGCTGCTGGTGACCAAGGGCGTGCTGTCGTCGGGCTCGACGGTCTGGGCGCAGGGCGGCATCGCCGCCGCGCTGGACCCGGGCGACTCCCCGGCGGCGCACCTGCACGACACGCTGGCCGCCGGCGGGGGCCTGTGCGACCCGCGCGCGGTGGAGACGCTGGTCACCGAGGGGCCGCGCCGCGTGCGCGAGCTGGTCGCGCGCGGCGCCGTCTTCGACACCACGCCGGACGGTGCGATCAGCCTCACGCGGGAGGGCGGTCACCTCACGGACCGGATCGCGCACGCCGGCGGCGACGCGACGGGGGCGGAGATCTCCCGGGCGCTGGTGGCGCAGATCGAGGCGGTGCGCGACGACCCGGGGATCGAGGTCATCGAGCACGCGCTGGTGCTCGACGTGCTCACGGGCGCCGCCGGCCCCGACGGGACGCCCGGTGCCGTGGCGGGCGTGACGCTGCACGTCATCGGTGAGGGCTCGCGGGACGGCGTCGGTGCCGCGCTGGCCCCGGCGGTGGTGCTGGCGACCGGCGGCATCGGCCAGGTCTACCGCTCGTCGACCAACCCGGCGCAGGCGACGGGCGACGGCATCGCGGCGGCGCTGCGGGCCGGCGCGCTGCTGGGCGACCTGGAGTTCGTGCAGTTCCACCCGACCGTGCTGTGGCTGGGCACGGGGGTGAAGGGGCAGCTGACGCTGGTGAGCGAGGCCGTGCGTGGCGAAGGCGCGCTGCTGCTCGACACGGACGGCGTGCGGTTCATGCCGGACGAGCACCCCCTGGCGGAGCTGGCGCCGCGGGACGTCGTCGCGCACGCGATCGTGCGGCGCACGGCCGCGACGGGCTCGGACCACGTGTGGCTGGACGCACGCCACCTGGGCGGCGAGTTCTTCGCCCGGCGCTTCCCGACGATCCACGAGCGGCTCGCGGAGCACGGCATCGACCCGGCCACCGACCTGGTGCCGGTGGCCCCCGCGCAGCACTACCACTCGGGGGGCGTGGTGACGGACCTGGACGGGCGCTCGTCGCTCACGGGCCTGTACGCGGTGGGGGAGGTCGCGTGCACCGGCGTGCACGGGGCCAACCGGCTGGCGTCGAACTCGCTGCTGGAGGGCCTGGTGTTCGCGCACCGCGCGGCGCGGGACGTCGCGGGGCGGGTCGAGGGCGGGTTCCTGCCGCGTGTCGAGCCGTGCCCGCGCTCCGGTCCGGACGCGCTGGTGGCGGCGGCCTCGCGGGCCCGGGTGCAGCGCGCGGCGACCGACGGCCCGGGGGTGCTGCGCTCGGCCGAGGGGCTGCGTCGGGCGCTGGCGACGCTGGCGGCGATCCCGACGGACGCGCAGCAGCGCCGCGACGACGGCCGCCCGCTGGGGGTGCCGCAGCTCGCGGAGTGGGAGACCACCAACGTGCACCAGGTCGCGACGGTGCTCGCGCTCGCCGCGCTGGTGCGCGAGGAGTCCCGTGGCGGGCACGCGCGGTCCGACTTCGCGCGGACGGTGGACGCGTGGCGTGCGCGCGTCGGGGTGAAATCGGGAACGGACGGATCGGTCGAGATCGGACCGCGGCCTGTCGGATAGTCCGATGACCACGCTCCCAGCATCGAAAGTTTCAGAAGTGATCGGATGACTCGCTGCGCCTGAACGGGTGACCAGTACTGCGCTCACCTGCGGGAACGCCCACACTGGACCCCTTGACCCTGTCCTCGGGGGTCGCCATGTTGCGCAAGGGAGCGTTCATGCATGCGAAGCGTCGCCGGAAGGCGTCCGAAACTATCGGGGTCGGAGCGGCCGTCCTGGCGCTCGTCGCCGCCCCCATGGTCGGGACCACGTTGTCGTCGGCGAGCGCGGTCGCGCCGCCCGCCGTCGTCCTGGCGGCGACCTTCGACGACGGCACGCTGGGTGTGCTGCAGCAGAGCGGCAACCCGACGTACGGCTACGTCGACGAGGGTGCCGGCAAGGCG
>NZ_BONP01000029.1 GCF_016862775.1 Cellulomonas phragmiteti
TGCCGGCCGTCGCGGTGCCGGGGGAGTCCAAGTTCACGCTGGAGGCCGGCGGCAACGCAGCACCGTGGCCGACCTTCCTGCTCGACGACGTGCTCGTGACGCGGCCGGGCGTACCGGCTGCGCCGACGACCGTCCTGGCGGCGACCTTCGACGACGGCACGCTGGGTGTGCTGCAGCAGAGCGGCAACCCGACGTACGGCTACGTCGACGAGGGTGCCGGCAAGGCGCTGAGCGTCGCAGGGCGTGCGAACTCGTGGGACTCCGTGGCCAGTGCGGCGGGCGTGTTCGAGGCGGGCGTCGAGTACACGCTGAGCGCCCGCGTGCGGCTGCCGCAGGGTGCCGTGCCGACCGAGGCGCGCTTCACGGCGTTCAACGGTGCGACCGGGCCCGACGCGGCGTACGCGTGGGTGGGCAACACCCCGGTCACGGCCGACGCGTGGACGACGATCACCGGGACCTACACGCTGCCGGCCGTCGCGGTGCCGGGGGAGTCCAAGTTCACGCTGGAGGCCGGCGGCAACGCAGCACCGTGGCCGACCTTCCTGCTCGACGACGTGCTCGTCACCCGCGCCGCCGACGGCCCGGACCCGGTCGACCCCGTCGACGTCACCGTGCTGAGCTCGGGCTTCGAGACCGGGCTCGAGCCGTGGGTCGGTCGACCGGCTGCGGCCAACGCGACGCGCACGACCGCCGACGCCCGCACGGGCACGGCCTCGATGCTCGTCTCGGGCCGCACCGCCACCTGGCACGGCGCGCAGACGCCCATCGCCCCGATCCTCGCCGAGGGCGGCACCTACCGGGTCTCCGCGTGGGTGCGGCTGGCCCCGGGGCAGGGCACCGACACCGTCAAGATGACCGTCGCGCAGACCCCCAGCGGGTACGTCACCGCCGCCGACGAGGTCACCGTGACCGACGCCGCGTGGGTCGAGCTCACCGGCACCTACACGCGCGCCGTCGGCGTCACCGGGGGCGACCTGTACCTCGAGGCCGCCGGCGCCACGACGAGCTTCCTCGTCGACGACGTCACCATCGTCGGCCCGCCCGTGCCCACGGGTCCCGGCGACGGCTGGACCCCGGACCTCGAGGGCTTCGTGCCCGGGGGTGCGGTCGACCCGACCGCCACGCCCGTGACCACGGCCCGTGCGGTCGACGGCGCGACGGGTACCGCCGCGCTGACCTTCGACGACGGCCCCAACGGTGCCGACACGGCCGAGCTGCTGGACGTGCTGGCCGCCCACGACCTGGTCGCGACCTTCTGCGTCATCGGCCAGAACGTCACGGCACCCGGGGGTGCCGCCACGCTGCGGCGGATCGTGGCCGAGGGGCACACGCTGTGCAACCACGGCACGTCGTACGCGGACATGGGCGCCTGGACCCGGGCGCAGGTCGAGACGGACCTCAAGGCGAACCTCGCCCTCATCCGCACCGCCCTCGGTGACCCGAACGCCCCGGTGCCCTACTTCCGGGCGCCCAACGGCTCGTGGGGCCGGACCGCGTCCGTGGCCGTCGCGCTCGGCATGCAGCCGCTCGGCGTGGTCAACACCATCTCCGACTGGGAGCCGCTGGACGAGGCGACGCTCACCGCGAACCTGCGGGCCGCCATGAAGGACGGCGAGATCGTCCTGGTGCACGACGGCGGCGGCGACCGCGCCGCCTCCGTCGCGGCCACCAGGACCGTGGTCACCGAGCGTCTCGCCGCAGGCTGGGCGTTCACGCTGCCCGCCGGCGGCGCCGACGGTGCGCACGTCCCGTCGGGCAGTATCGACGCCGACTTCGAGGACGGCACGCTGCAGGGCTGGACGGGCCGCGACGCGGGCAACGGTCCGCCGACCGTCGAGGTCGTCTCCCCGGGTCGTGCCTCGCAGCACGCGGCGCGGGTCTCGAACCGCACCGGTCAGGGCCAGGGCCTGCAGCACGACGTGGCGGGCGTCTTCGAGGCCGGCGCGACGTACGACTTCTCGGCGTGGATCCGGTTCGAGGGCGTCCCGGGCGACGTGACCCTGAGCGCCCACGTCGACGGGTCCTACCCGAACCTGGTGCAGCTGCCGGGCATGTCGAACGACTGGGTGCAGGTGTCCGGCACGTTCGCGATGCCGCCGTACACGACGTCGGCGCAGGTCTACTTCGAGACCGCGTGGGCGCAGGGCGGCCCCGGCAACACGTCCACCTTCCTCGTCGACGACATCACGTTCACCCAGCGGCCCGACCCGGTGATCCAGGAGGACCTGGCGCCGCTGTTCGACTCGGTGAGCGTGCCGCTCGGCGTGGCCATCGACTCGCGCGAGACGCAGCGCTCGGCGGCGCGTCTGCTCGACAAGCACTTCGAGCAGGTCACGGCCGAGAACTCCATGAAGCCGGAGAACTGGTACGACGGCCGCACGTTCGCGCCCAGCGCGGACACGAAGGCCGTCATGGACCACGCGCGGGACAACGGCCTGCGGGTGTACGGCCACGTGCTCGTGTGGCACGCGCAGACGCCGGCCTGGTTCTTCCAGGACGACGCGGGCCAGGCCCTGCCGGTCGGCGCCGCGAGCGCCGAGATCGTCCGGCAGCGCATGGAGGACCACATCGAGAACGTGGCCCGCTGGATCGCGCAGGAGTACGGGGACTTCGGCTCGCCGACCAACCCGGTCGTCGGCTGGGACGTCGTCAACGAGGTGATCTCGGACCAGAACCCCGACGACGGCATGCGGCGCAGCGACTGGTACAAGTACCTGGGCGAGGAGTTCGTGGACCGCTCGTTCGAGTACGCCGAGAAGTACGTCAACGGCGTGTACCTCGCGCCGGGGGCGGACCGGATCCCGCTGTTCATCAACGACTACAACACCGAGCTGACGAGCAAGCAGGACCGGTACTTCGCGCTGGTGAACCGGCTCCTCGACCGCGGCGTGCCGATCGACGGCGTGGGCCACCAGTTCCACGTCTCCCTGTCGGTGCCCGTCGCGTTCCTCGAGGGTGCGCTGGAGCGCTTCTCCGGCCTGGGCCTGCTGCAGGCGGTCACGGAGTTCGACGTCACCACCGGCGCCCCGGCGACGCAGGCCCTGTTCATCGAGCAGGGCTACTACTACCGGGACGCGTTCGAGGCCTTCCACCGGTACGAGGACCAGATGTTCTCGATCACCGTGTGGGGCCTGTACGACACCCGGTCGTGGCGGAACTCCAGCGGCGGGCCCCTCGTGTTCGACGAGGGGATGCAGGCGAAGCCGGCGTACTACGGCATCGTCGGTGCCGAGCTGCCGGCGCGGATCCGCACCGCCACCTCGTTCGCCGGTGACGTGGCGCTCGACGCGCGCGCCGCCACGGACATCGCCTGGCAGCAGCTGCCGCTGCACGACGTCGACGGCCAGGTCGGGTTCCAGACCCGGTGGGCCCCCGACCACCTGACGGTGCACGCGGCCGTCCAGGACCGGTACGACACCCTCGAGGTCCAGGTCGGTGACGACACGTACGCGTTCTCGCGCACCGGGACCGGTGACGTCGAGGGGGTCGTGTCCGACACCGCCGACGGGTGGACCGCCGTGGTCCACGTGCCGGTGAGCGCGGCGCTGGGCGACGTCCTGCCGTTCGACGTGCGGGTCGTCGACGGCGGCACGGTGGTCGGCTGGAACACGCCGGGTCACCTCGGTGACCTGTCGCTGGTCGAGCCGCTGGCGACGGTCGAGGTCGCCCGGGCGACCACGGCACCGGTCGTCGACGGCGCCGTCGACGCCGTGTGGCAGGACGCGGCCGCGGTCACCACGGACACGCAGGTCAGCGGCACCCCCGGGGCGACCGCCACGGTGCGGACCCTGTGGCAGGACCGGACGCTCTACGTCCTGGCCGACGTGGTGGACTCCACCCCGGACACCTCCGCGGCCGCCGCGCACGAGAGGGACTCGGTCGAGATCTTCCTCGACGCGGGCAACGTCAAGAACGTGACCTACCGGTACGACGACCTGCACGTGCGGGTCGACGCGACCAACGGCGTGACCCTCGGGCAGGGCGATCAGGGCTTCCACCTGGCACGCATCGAGTCGGAGGTCGTCGCGACCCCGACGGGGTACCGCGTCGAGGTGGCCGTCGACATGCTCGACCAGTACGTCGGCGTGGGCACCTTCCACGGCCTGGACGTCCAGGTGAACGACGCAACCGACGGCGCCCGGACCTCGGTGCGGACGTGGGCGGACCCGACGGGGCTGGGCCACCGGTCGCCGCAGCGGTGGGGCGTGGCGCGTCTGGTGACGTCGCTGACGCCGCCCGTGACGGGTGCCGAGCCGTCCTTGTCCCTGTCGCTGGCCGCCGTCAAGGCCGGCGGGTCGGTGCCGGTCGGCCTGGCCGGGTTCACGCCCGGTGACACGGTGACCGTCGCGCTGGGCGCGGGTGCCACGGCCACGGGCAGCGCCGGTGGTGTCGGTGCCGCGGTGGCCGCACCGGCGGGGACCACCCTGCTGGGGTCGGTCGTCGTGGGTGCCGACGGCGCGGCGTCGCTGACGGTCACGATCCCGGCCGCGACGCCGGCGGGCACGTACCGCGTCGTGGCGGCCGTCGGGGGCGACGTCCTCGCCGAGGGTGCCCTGACCGTCCTCGCGGCGGACGCGGCGTCGGTGGCCGTGCCGGGCGCGACGCCTGCCCCGACGCCGGGGGCCACCCCCGCGGCCGGCGGCAACCTCGCCACCACGGGCGCCGGGCTCGGCCTGGGCCTGCTCGCCGTGCTGGTCCTGCTGACGGGCACCGTGCTCACGGTCGTCCGTCGTCGCGGCCACCTCGCCCCCGAGGTGGGTCGCACGCTGCGCAGCTGACGCAGCGAGCCCCGGGGCCGTCTCCCCGGGGCGCACGCACGGAGCCCCACCGGCAGGTACCCCCCTGCTCGCCGGTGGGGCTCCGTCGTGCGCCGGAGCCCGTGGCCGGTCACCCGGTGGGGCGACCGGACGGAAACTTTCGGTATCGATTCTGCAACCATCTGAGTGTCCCGCGCTCCCACCCCTGGTCGTCTGACCAGTTTGCTGCGTACGGTGGCCGCGCGATTTCAGACTTTCTGCGCGCAAAGGAGCGTCAATGGGTCGGACCCGGCACCGCAGGGTGCTCGAAACTATCGGAGTCGGGGTAGCGACAGCTGCACTCGTCGCCGCACCGCTCGTGGCCATCGGATCCGCGGCAGGTGCCGCAGAACCCCAGGTGGTCTACGACCTCGACTTCGACGACGACTCGACGGACCCGTGGTTCCCCAGCGGCGTCCCGGAGGTCGACTACGTGGACGCCGACGGGGGCCGCGCACTCGCGGTCCCGGACCGGGCGCAGGACTTCGACGGCATCGAGTCGCCGGAGTTCACGACCGTGGCCGGCGCGACCTACACCCTGTCCATGCGGGCGAAGCTCGCGGACGGCACCGACGGCACCGCCGACATCCGCTTCGTCGCGAAGCCGGAGTACACGTGGATCGGGAACACCACGATCTCCGCGGACGGCTGGACGACGGTCACCGGCACCTGGACGCCCGCCGACGCGGCGTCCCGGAGCGTGTACATCGGCACGTCGGCGCTGTCCACGTCGGCGGACCCCTACACGTACCTGGTGGACGACCTGCGCGTCACCGCGGTGCTCCCGGACGCACCCCCGCCGGGTGACGGCACCGACCTGTCGTTCGACTTCGAGGACGGCACCACCCAGGGCTGGGAGCCGCGCTCCACGGAGCAGGGCGCCCCGAACGTCGAGGTGACCACCACCGGCGGGCACGAGTCGGACCGCGCCGTGCGCGTCTCCAACCGCGTCCACCAGGGCCAGGGTCTGCAGTACGACGTCACCGGGGTGCTCTCCGCGGGGACGACGTACCAGTTCTCCGCGTGGCTCCGGTTCGAGGGCACGCCCGGCACCATGACGCTGAGCGCCCGCACCGAGACCGGCGGCACCAGCTCCTACGGCAACCTCGTCTCGATCACCGGGGTCACGGAGGAGTGGACGCGGGTCAGCGGCAACTTCTCCCTGCCGTCGTACGAGACGGCGGCCGAGATCTACTTCGAGACCGCGTGGGACGGCGGCAACGCCGGCAACACCTCGACGTTCCTCGTCGACGACGTCTCGATCGTGAGCCCGACCCTGGCCATCGAGAACCTCCTGCCGCTCAAGGGCGAGGTGCCGTTCCCCATGGGCGTCGCGATCGACAGCCGCGAGACCATGGGTGTCCCGGCCCAGCTCGTCGAGCGGCACTTCAACCAGTACACGGCCGAGAACCACATGAAGCCGTACGCCTGGTACGACGACGCGCGCAACTTCCGGATCGACCCGCAGGCGACCGCGATCATGGACACCGCGGTGGCCAACGACGCCGGCGTCTACGGCCACGTGCTCGTCTGGCACAGCCAGAACCCCGGACAGACGGCGGCGGACCCGGCGACGGGCACGCCCGCCAACCCGGGCTGGATGTTCTTCGGTGACGACGGCGAGCTGCTCACCAGCAGCCCGGCCGACCAGGCGGTCCTGCGGGACCGGCTGCGGACGCACATCTTCGCCGTCGCGGAGAACCTGCACGACACCTACGGGGACTTCGGCTCGGACGGCAACCCGCTCGTCGCCTGGGACGTCGTCAACGAGGTCGTCTCCGACGGCGCCGAGAACCCCGACGGGCTGCGACGCTCGGCGTGGTTCAACATCCTCGGCGAGGACTTCATCGACCTCGCGTTCCGGTACGCCGACGAGGCGTTCAACGACGTGTACGCCGCGCCGGGCGAGGACCGCCCGGTCATGCTCTTCATCAACGACTACAACACCGAGGAGTCCGGCAAGCAGGGCCGCTACTTCGCGCTCGTCGAGCGCATGCTCGAGCGCGGCGTGCCGATCGACGGCGTGGGGCACCAGTTCCACGTCAGCCTGACGCGGCCGATCAGCGACCTGCGGGCCGCGATCGAGCGCTTCGAGGCGCTCGACGTCCTGCAGGCCGTCACCGAGCTCGACGTCGCCACGGGCACCCCGGTGACCGACGCCAAGCTCATCGAGCAGGGCTACTACTACCGGGACGCCTTCGCGCTCTTCCGGGAGAAGGCCGAGACGCTGTTCTCGGTGACGGTGTGGGGCCTCAACGACGGTCGCAGCTGGGTCAACGACAACGGCGCCCCGCTGCTGTTCGACGACGCGCTGCGCGGCAAGCCGGCCTACTACGGTGCGGCCGGCCTGGACCTGCCCACGCCGATCCGCACGGCCAACGTGTTCCGCGGCGAGGTGGCCCTGGACGACAACGCCCTGACGGCCGTCGAGTGGATCCAGCTCCAGCCGCACCTGATCGGCGAGGAGGGGCAGAGCGGGGCGTTCCAGCTGCGCTGGTCGCCCACCACGCTGACCGTGCTCGCCCAGGTCACCGGGGACGCCCCGGGGCTCACGCTGCGCGTCGGGGACTCGACGTACGCGTTCGCCCGGGACGGCTCGGGTGACGTCGAGGGCGTCGTCGGCGACGTCGACGGCGGCTGGGTGGCCGTGATCCACCTGCCGCTCGAGGGCGCTGCCGAGGGTGCGACGGTGCCGTTCAACCTGGTCGTCGACGGCGGCGAGGGCTGGACGGACCCGGACGCCACCGGGACGCTCACCCTGTTCGAGGAGCTCTCCTACCTCGAGGTGCCGTACGCGGCGGCGGACCTGCCCGACGTCGACGGCGAGATCGACGACGTCTGGCTGCCGGTCCCGGCGATCGTCACGGGCAAGCAGGTCTCCGGCGCGAACACCGCGACGGCCGAGGTCCGCACCCTGTGGGACACGAACCGCCTGTTCGTGCTCATGGAGGTCACCGACCCCGACGTCGACCTGACGGGCAGCGACCCGTGGATCCAGGACTCGGTCGAGATCTACGTCGACGCCGGGAACGACAAGAACGGCGCCTACCTGCCGACGGACATGCAGCTGCGCGTCAACGCCGACAACGTCGTGTCGTTCGGCACGGGTCCGGCCGGCCAGGAGGACCGCGTGACGTCCGCGACGTCGCGCACCGCCACCGGCTACGTCGTCGAGGTCGAGATCGACATGTTCGACCTCGGTGTCGCCGACTCCGTGCACGGCCTGGACTTCCAGGTCAACGACGCCACCGGCGGCTCGCGCATCGGCATCACCAACTGGGCCGACCCCACGGGTCAGGGCTACCAGTCGACCGCCCACTGGGGCGTCGGCCGGTTCGTCGAGGGCCCGGTCGAGCCGAGCGGCCCGTCCATCTCGCTGGGTGCGTCCCAGGTGAGCCCGGGACAGGACCTGCAGGTCGCGCTGTCCGGGTTCGAGCCCGGCGTCGAGGTGGCGATCGTGCTCGGGTCGGGCGTCACCGCCTCCGGTGCGGTCGGCGGTCCGGGCGCGGCGGTCGCGCCCGAGGGCACGACGCTGCTCGGCACGGTGGAGATCGGCGTCGGCGGGACCGCGGTGGCCACGGTCACCGTGCCCGCGGCGACGGCTCCCGGCACGTACCTCGTGGGTGCGGCCGTCGACGGGGACGTCCTGGCGGACGCCACCCTGACGGTCGTCGCCGCGGCACCTGGTGCCGGGCCCGGCACCGGCGGCGGTGCCGGTACGGGTGCCGGTGCGGGCACCGGTGCGGGCGCGGGTACGAGCGCCGGCACGGGTGGCGGCCTGGCCGTCACGGGTGCCGGTCTGGGCCTGGCCGGCCTGGCGCTCCTCGTCATCCTCGCCGGCATCGCGCTGGTCGTGGCGCGGCAGCGCGGGATGACCCTCGAGGGGGTGCGCCAGACGCTGCTGCGGCGCTGATCCGCAGCGGTGGGCCGGGGTGACACGTCACCTCACCCCGGCCCGCGCGGAGCCCCGCCGGCTGATCCCCCCCGACAGCCGGCGGGGCTCCGGCGTGCCCGGGGGCCACCGTCCGCGCACGGGGTCGACGACCGCAGGTCCCGCGACGCCGCGGGTCGTGACCCGGCCACATGCCCTAGCGTGTGCGCGTGCCGACAGACCACGACGCCCTCGCCGAGCCCGTCCTCCCCGGCGACCCGGGCCCGGAGCCCCTCGCCGTCACCCGCCTCGTCGCCGTCGCGCTCGACGAGGACCTCGGGCCGGCGCCGGGCCGCGACGTCACGACCCAGGCCACGGTCGACGCGTCCGCCCGGGGGCGCGCCGACGTCGTCGCACGTCAGGGTGGCGCCGTCGCCGGGCTGGTCGTCGTCCCCGAGGTGCTCGACCAGGTCGCCGACCGGCTGGGCCTGGACCGCGTCGCGGTGACGTGGCACGTGCGCGACGGCGCCGTCGTCGACGCCGGCACGGTGCTCGCCTCGCTCGAGGGCCCGACGCACGTGCTGCTCGTCGCCGAGCGCACGCTGCTCAACCTCGTCTCGCGGGCCTCGGGTGTCGCGACGCACACCCACCGCTGGACGCGTGAGCTGGCGGGGACCGACGCGCGGGTGCTCGACACCCGCAAGACGACACCCGGCCTGCGGGCGCTCGAGAAGTACGCCGTGCGGTGCGGGGGCGGCACCAACAAGCGCATGGGCCTGTACGACGTGGCCATGGTCAAGGACAACCACGTGGTCGCCGCCGGGTCGGTGCGCGCGGCGGTGCGGGCGGTCCGTGCGCGGTTCCCCGACGTGGCGGTGCAGGTGGAGGTCGACCGTCCCGAGCAGGCCGACGAGGCGCTCGACGCGGGTGCCGACTTCCTGCTGCTCGACAACATGGACACCGCGACGCTCGCGGCCACCGTCGCGCGGGTGCGGGCGCGTGAGGGGGCCGCCGGCCACGTCGACCTCGAGGCCACGGGCAACCTGACCCTGGACCGCGCGCGCGAGGTGGCGCTGACCGGCGTCGACTACCTGTCGGTCGGCGCGCTGACCCACTCGTCGCCCGTCCTCGACGTCGCGCTGGACCTCGACCCGCGGTCGGTCACGGCGCCGCCGTCCGCCTCGTCCGCCGCTCCGTCGACCGCCGAGGAGCCGGTGCGACGCCCGTAGAATCATCCGGTGACCGCACGCACCGATCCCGCCCCCCCGTCGCCGGACGTCGACCCCGCGGCGACCGCCGAGGACGACGTCCCCGAGCAGATGCGGGTGCGCCGGGCCAAGCGGGAGCGGCTCCTGGACGCGGGCGTCGAGGCGTACCCGGTGTCCGTGCCGCGCACGCACACGATCGCGGAGGTCCGCGACGCGTACCCGGACCTCGAGCCGGGCACCGAGACGGACGACGTCGTGGGCGTCGCGGGTCGCGTCGTGTTCCTGCGCAACACCGGCAGGCTGGCGTTCGCGACGCTGCAGGACGGCGCCGGGACCCGGCTGCAGGCGATGCTCAGCGAGAAGGAGGTCGGCGCCGACGCGCTGGCCTCGTTCAAGGGCGACGTCGACCTGGGTGACCACGTCTTCGTGCGCGGCCGCGTCATCGCGTCGCGCCGCGGTGAGCTCAGCGTGATGGCGGACGAGTGGCGCATGGCCGCCAAGGCGATCCGGCCGCTGCCGAACCTGTACGAGGGCACCGGCATGTCCGAGGAGGCGCGGGTCCGCCAGCGCTACGTGGACCTCATCGTGCGGCCCGGCGCGCGCGAGATGGTGCGGCTGCGCTCGGCCGTCGTGCGGTCGTTGCGGGAGAACTTCTACCGACGCGGATTCCTCGAGCTCGAGACGCCGATGCTCCAGGTCCGGCCCGAGGGTGCCGCAGCGCGTCAGTTCGAGACGCACATGAATGCCTTCGACATGGACCTGTACCTGCGGATCGCCCCCGAGCTGTTCCTCAAGCGGGCGGCCGTCGGTGGCGTCGAGAAGGTCTTCGAGATCAACCGGAACTTCCGCAACGAGGGCGTCGACTCCACGCACTCGCCGGAGTTCGCGATGCTCGAGGCGTACGAGGCCTACGGCGACTACGACACGATGGCCGCGCTCACGCAGGACCTCGTGCAGACCGCGGCGCGCGACGCGCTCGGCACCACGGTCGTCACGCTCGCGGACGGCAGCGAGTACGACCTGGGCGGGCAGTGGGACACGCTGACGATGTACGGGTCGTTGTCGCGGGCCCTGGGCGAGGAGATCACGCACGACACGTCCGACGAGCGCCTGCTGGCGCTGCTCGCGGCGGCGGAGGTCGAGCTGGCCCCGTCGCAGCGCAACCACGGCAAGATGGTCGAGGAGCTGTGGGAGCACCACGTCGGGTCGACCCTGTGGGCGCCGACGTTCGTGCGGGACTTCCCGGTCGAGACGTCGCCGCTGACCCGTGACCACCGCACGGAGCGCGGCCTGGTCGAGAAGTGGGACCTGTACGTCCGCGGCATGGAGCTGGCGACGGCCTACTCCGAGCTCGTCGACCCGGTGGTGCAGCGCGAGCGCTTCGAGGCGCAGGCGCTGCTGGCGGCCAAGGGCGACGACGAGGCGATGCGGATCGACGAGGACTTCCTCGCCGCGATGGAGCACGCGATGCCCCCCTCCGGCGGTATGGGGATGGGGATCGACCGCCTCCTCATCGCCATGACCGGTCACGGCATCCGTGACACGATTGTCTTCCCGCTCGTGAAACCGCAGGCCTGACCGTTTTATTGATGGAGGACTCGTGAACGAGTGGGGTGCAGTTCTGGCAGCGTTGCTGCCCTCGGTCGGTGTGGGGTTGATCTTCTGGTTCGCGATGCGGGCGATCATCAACGCCGACAGGTCGGAACGTCAGGCGCTCGCGCGTGCCGACGCGGACGACGCCCGAGCCGACGAGGGATCCTGAGAATTCCCTGTTCCGTTTGACGTGAACAATCCGCGGGTGCGACAGTGTGCGCGTCAGCAATTTCCCCACGCCCGGGAGCATTCCATGGCACAGAAGGTGCAGGTCCTGCTCGTCGACGACGTCGACGGCGGGACGGCGGACGAGACCGTGACCTTCGGTCTCGACGGTGTGACGTACGAGATCGATCTCACGTCCGACAACGCCGCGAAGCTGCGCGACGCGTTCGCGCAGTGGGTCGCCAACGCACGCAAGGTGAGCGGCCGGTCCTCCGGTCGCTCGGCGGGCCGCTCCACGTCCTCCTCGACGCGCTCGGCGCGCTCGAACGAGGCGCAGGAGGTTCGCGAGTGGGCGAAGGCGAACGGCTACCAGGTCTCCGAGCGGGGTCGCATCTCCGCCGAGGTCAAGAAGGCGTACGACGACGCGCACTGAGCGCGACGTCCCGTGTCACGTCGGGGAGGCGTGACGCACACGGAGGGGCCGGCACCGTCAGGTGCCGGCCCCTCCGTCGTCCCCACGACCGCCCGGGCCGGATCGCTCTCTCACGGCTTGCTGCCCCACCCCACCGGGGGGGCGTGAGAGTGCGATCCAGCCCGCCCGCATCGCCCTCTGACGGGCGTGCTCCCTCACCCCCAAGGGGCATGGCTGCCTACCCCCACGGGGCGTGAGAGTGCGATCCAGCCCGCCCGGACCGGATCGCACTCTCGAGGGCCGATGCCTCACCCCTCTGGCGTGAGAGTGCGATCCAGCCGGGGTCAGGCCGGGCGGTCGACCGTGAGCTCGCGCGCCGCCGCGTACTGCTCGCGGACGAACGGCGTCGGCTCGCCCGTCATGACCTCGGCACCGGACGACGCCGACCACGCCGGGGGCGTGTCCGAGCCCGAGAGCACCCACGCGGCCTGGCGCGCGGCACCGTCGGCGACGTACTCGCCGGGCGTCGGCACCAGCACGTCGAGCCCCATGACCGACGGGATGATGTGGCGGACGGCCTCGGACTGGGCGCCGCCGCCGATGAGGAACACGCGCTCGACCGGCACGCCCACGGCGCGCATCGCGTCGATGCCGTCGGCGAGCGAGCAGAGCATGCCCTCGACCGCGGCGCGGGCGACGTGCGCGGGCGTCGTGTTCGCCAGGCGCATGCCGTGCAGGGCGCCGGTGGACATCGGCTTGTTGGGAGTGCGCTCGCCCTCGAGGTAGGGGATGTGCACGAGGCCGTCGGCGCCTGCGGGCGCCGACAGCGCGAGCTGCGAGAGTCCCGGGTGGTCGACGCCGAGCATGCGGCAGGCGGCGTCGAGCACGCGCGACGCGTTGAGCGTGACCGCGAGCGGCAGGTAGGAGCCGGTCGCGTCGGCGAACCCGGTGACCAGTCCCGTGCCGTCCGCGATGGGCGCGGACGAGATGGCCGACACCACGCCGGACGTGCCGAGGGACACGGCGACGTCGCCGGGCAGCAGGCCGAGGGCGATCGCCGCGGCGGCGTTGTCCCCGGCGCCGGGCCCCAGCACCGGCTTCAGCGCGAACGCCGGCGCGACGGGCCCGGCCTCGTTCGCGGCGAGCACCCGCGGCAGGCGCGGCACGCTGCCGAGCGCACGCTCGAGCAGGTCCGTGCGGTAGTCCTCGGTGAACGGCGACCAGTACCCGGTGCCCGACGCGTCGGACCGGTCGGTGACCAGCCCGTCGAACCCGACCTCGGCCATGCCGCCCGCGAGCTTCCAGGTCAGCCAGTCGTGGGGGAGGGCCACGGCGGCGACGCGTGCGGCGTTCTCCGGCTCGGCGTCGCGCAGCCAGCGCAGCTTGGTGACGGTGAGGGACGCGACGGGCACGGAGCCGATCGCCGACGCCCACGCCTGGGCACCGGCGACGACGTCACCGTCGCCGAGCTCGGTGATGAGGTCGACCGCGGCCTGTGCGGAGCGCGTGTCGTTCCACAGCAGCGCCTCGCGGATGACCTCACCCTCGGCGTCCAGCACGACCATGCCGTGCTGCTGCCCACCGACGCTGATCGCCTCGACGTCGTCGAGCCCGCCCGCGTCCGCGATGGCCGCCTGCAGGGCGTCCCACCAGTGGTGGGGGTGGACCTCGGTGCCCTCGGGGTGCTTGGCGCGCCCCTGCCGCACGAGCGCGCCCGTCTGCGCGTCCCGCACCACCACCTTGCACGACTGCGTGGACGAGTCCACACCTGCCACGAGCGTCATCGCGTGTGCTCCTTTGCGCCGGGTGCCCGGGGCTGCCGGGCATGAGGTGTCCGAGCGGGGACGCCCCTGGACCGCTCGGACGTCGGGTGCCGGGGACGGGCGACGCCCGGGGAGCGCGAGGCTCCCCGGGCGTCGGGTGGTGCGTGGGTCAGCCGCGCGCGCCCATGGCGTGCTCGACCGCGAGCTGGTTGAGGCGCACGAAGCCGAAGCCGTGCTTGGCGACCTCGTCGGCGTCGAAGTCCTCGAACGCGGAGCGGTCCGCGAGGAAGTCGGCGAGCGTCTCACCCTCGTTGAGCGTCGGCTTGGCGAGCTCGAGGACGCCGGCGGCCTCCATGGCCTCCTGGACCTCGGGGTCGGCGCGGAACGCCTGCGCCCGCTCCTTGAGCAGGATGTACGTCGACATGTTGGCGGCGGCCGAGGCCCACACGCCGTCGAAGTCCTCGGTGCGCGAGGGCTTGTAGTCGAAGTGGATCGGGCCGGTGTACTTCGGGCCGCCGCTGGGGAAGCCGTTCTCGACCAGGTCGACCGTCGCGAACGCGGAGAACAGGTCGCCGTGGCCGAAGACCAGGTCCTGGTCGTACTTGATGCCGCGCTGGCCGTTGAGGTCGATGTGGAAGAGCTTCTCGGCCCACAGCGCCTGCGCGAGACCCGTCGTGTAGTTCAGGCCGGCCATCTGCTCGTGGCCCGTCTCCGGGTTGAGGCCGACGATGTCGCCGTGCTCGAGCTTGGCGATGAGGCCCAGCGCGTGCCCGATCGTCGGGAGCAGGATGTCGCCGCGGGGCTCGTTGGGCTTGGGCTCGATCGCGATGCGCAGCCCGTAGCCCTTCTCCTTGATGTACGCCGCGACGGTGTCGATGCCGTCGGCGTACGCCTGGTGCGCGGCGTAGAGGTCCTTGGCGCTGTCGTACTCGGCGCCCTCGCGGCCGCCCCACATGACGAACGTGTCGGCGTCCAGCGACGCGGCCAGGTCGACGTTGCGCAGGATCTTGCGCAGCGCGTAGCGGCGCACGCGGCGGTCGTTCGACGTGAACGCGCCGTCCTTGAACACGGGGTGCGTGAACGTGTTGGTGGTGACCATCTCGACCGTGATGCCGGTCTCGGTCAGCGCGCCGCGGAAGCGGTCGAGGATCTTGTCGCGCTCGGCGTCCGAGGAGCCGAACGGGACGACGTCGTCGTCGTGGAAGGTCACGTGCGACGCGCCGAGCTCGGCGAGCTTGTGCACGGACTCGACCGGGTCGAGCCACGGGCGGGTGGCGGCCCCGAACGGGTCCTGCGCGTTCCAGCCGACGGTCCAGAGACCGAAGGAAAACCTGTCGTCGGGGGTGGGCTTGCGAACCATGGAGGCCTCCGCGTCGAGGGGGTGCCGGGCGCGCGTCAGTCGAGCGACCGGGTTTTGTTCTCGGGATGAATTTATCCCCGGCAGTCGCTAGGGTCAAGCCATGTCGAGGGTGGAAGGCGAGTCGGGCGCGGTCGCCCGCGACGTCGCCGACGCCACCCCCGTCGACCCCGGCACCTCCACTCTCGCCGACGGCCCCCGGACGCGCGAGGGGCGGGCCGCCGAACGCGTCCCCGACCGCGCGCGCGCCGCCCGGCAGGCGCAGATGCGCACCCACAACCTCTCCGTCGCGCTCGCGCAGATCGTCGACGCCCCCGCGCCGCCGTCGCGGGCCCAGATCTCGGCGGCGACGGGCCTGGCCCGGGGGACCGTCACGGGCCTCGTCGACATGCTGATCGAGGGCGGCCTCGTGCGCGAGCTCGACCCCGTGGTCGTCGCGCGCGCCGGTCGGCCCGCGGTGCCCCTGGTCCCGGCGCCGGGCCGGGTGGCCGGCGTGGGCATGGAGGTCAACGTCGACTACCTGGGCCTGCGCGCGGTCGACCTGGCGGGCGGCGTCCTCGTCGAGCGCGTCGAGCACCTGGACCTGCGCGGCAGCGACCCGGACACCGTGCTCGACCGGCTCGCCTCCCTGGCCGCGCCCGTGCTCGCCGGCCTCGCGACGGACGGCGTGCGCGTCGCGGGCACCGCGCTCGCGCTGCCCGGGCTCGTCGACCGGATCACCGGCCCGCTGCGCTACGCCCCCAACCTCGGCTGGCGCGACGTCGACGTCGTCGCCCGGCTCGCAGCGCACCCCGTGCTGGCCGACCTGCCGCCGCGCGTCGCCAACGAGGCCAATCTCGCCGCGCGCGCCGAGGCGCACGCCCGCCGGGGCGCCGTCGCACCGTCCTTCCTCTACGTGTCGGGCGAGGTCGGCGTGGGTGGTGCGCTCGTCCTGGACGGCGAGATCTTCCTCGGCCGGCACGGGTGGAGCGGCGAGATCGGGCACGTCGTCGTCGACGGGGGACCGGACGGCACGCGGCCGGTGTCCCTCGAGCAGCGCGCGGGGCAGGACGCCATCGCCCGGGCCGCAGGGCTGGCCCCCGGTGCACCGTTCGCGGACGTCGTCGCGGCGCTGGCCGCCGGTGACGCCCGGGCGCGCGCCGCCGTGCGGGGTGCCGCGCGCTGGCTGGGCCTCGCGGTCGCGACCGTCGCCAACGTGGTCGACGTCAGCGAGGTCGTCCTCGGCGGCACGTTCGCGCTCGTGTACGACGAGGTCGAGGACGTCGTCGCCGGCGCGCTCGCCGACCGCGTGATCTTTGCGAACTGGTCGTCACCGACGGTCAGCCGCTCGGCCGCGGGCGGCTACCCGGCCATGACGGGTGGGGCGCTCGCCGTCCTGCGCACCGTCGTCGCGGACCCGACCCCCTGGCTCACCCCCACCGCCGGTTCCTGAGGCCCGACCGCCGTCCGGCACCGGGGCGGACAGCCCGCGAGACCGGGCTGAGGTCGCTCACGACGCCCATGAACGACCTCAGCCCGGTCTCGCGAGCCGGCCGTCCCAGTGGTCGGACGCCGCGCCCGGTGCCGCCGGTCGGGGTCGCGGCTGCGTAGGGTCGGCGCGTGAGCGCGACGACACCCCTGTGGATCGGCACCTTCCCGCACGCCGGCATCGGCACCGCGGCCGGGCTCGGCGAGGGGGTGTGGCGCGTCGACCTCGACGTGGTGACCGGCGTGCTCGGTGAGCCCCGGCTCGTCGTCGAGACGCCCGCGCCGACGTTCGTCGCGACGCACCCGTCGGGCCGCTGGCTGTACGCGGTGGGGGAGAGCGTGCCCGGCTCCGTCACGGCGTTCGAGGTCGACGACGACGGTGGGCTCACCGCGCGGGCCACGGTCGCGTCCGGCGGTGCAGCCCCGTGCCACCTCCTGGTCGTCGACGACACGCTGTACGTCGCGAACTACGTCGACGGGGTCCTCGGTGTCGTTCCGTTGACCGGCGACGGCGCGTTCGGCCCCGACGTCGTGGCGTCCGGGCGCCCCGCGCAGACCTTCGACCACGCGGGCACCGGTCCGGACGCCGACCGCCAGGAGGGTCCGCACGCGCACTTCGTCGCGCTGACGCCGGACCGCCGGCACGTCCTCGTCGCGGACCTCGGCACCGACGAGCTGCGCCGGTACGCCCGCGGCACCGACGGTCTTCTGACCGCCGACGGCCTCGCCGCGACGCTCGCCCCCGGCACCGGACCCCGGCACGTCGCCTTCGCCACGGACGGCATGCGCCTGTACGTCGTCGGCGAGCTCGACGCGAGCGTGCACGTGCTGCTGTGGGACGCGGCGACGGTCACCGGGACACCGGTGCAGCGCGTCCCCGCGGTCCCCGCCGACGACCTCGCCGACGGCGTGCGCCGCTCGCCGTCGCACGTCCTGCTCGACGGCGACCGCCTCCTGCTCGGCGTCCGGGCCCTGGGGCTGGCCGGCCCCGACGTCGTCAGCGTGCTCGACGTCCACGCCGACGGCTCCTTGGGTGACCCGCGCACCCAGGCCTTGAGCGGTCCGACCCCCCGGCACCTCGAGGTCGTCCACGGCTGGACCGTCGTCGCGCTGCAGGACGCCCACGCGGTGGTCGTGCACGACGCCCACGGCGCGCAGGTGTCGCGGGTCGAGATCCCGTCCCCGGCGTGCGTCGTAACCGTCGCCCCGCGCTGAGGTCTCCGGCTCGCGCGGTGCTCAGCCGGGGGTGACGACGCCGGACTCGTAGGCGGCCACCACCAGCTGCGCGCGGTCACGCCGGCCGAGCTTGCGCAGCAGCTCTGACACGTGCGTCTTCACGGTCTGCTCGCCGATGCCGAGCTGCGCCGCGACCTCCGCGTTCGACAGTCCTTCCGCCACCGTCGCCAGGACCTCACGCTCCCGCGGGGTGATCCGTTCGATGCCGGGCACCGGGCGCCGGTCGGCCGTGGCGTCCGCGAGGAGTCGCCGGGACACGCGCGGACCGAGCAGCAGGGCCCCCGCCGCAACCATCCGCACGCCTTCGACCAGGCGCGCGGCGGGGACGTCCTTCAGCAGGAAGCCCGACGCCCCGGCGCGCAGCGCGGCGCTCACGTACTCGTCGAGGTCGAAGGTCGTCAGCATCAGGACGGACGTCGCGGGCTGGGCGTCGCGGATGCGGCGGGTGGCCGCGATGCCGTCCAGCCGTGGCATCCGGACGTCGACGCCGGCCACGTCCGGGCGCGTCCGGGCGGCGAGCTCCACCAGCTCGAGCCCGTCGACGGCGGTCCCGACGACCTCGAGGTCGGGAGCCGCGTCGAGGATCGCCCCGAAGCCCTCGAGGACCACCGGCTGGTCGTCGGCGACGACGACCCGCGTCACGGCGCGTCGACCGGCAGGCTGACCACGAGGACGAACGTATCGTCGGCGACGTCGGCGGCGACGAACCCGCCGAGCGCCTCGACCCGCGCGCGCATGCCGGTCAGCCCGTGGGCGGGGCGCACGGTCGTGCCCGCGCCGACGGGGTTGGTCATCCGGAAGCCGGCGAGCCGGGAGTCCCCGTGCACCTGCACCCGCACGGGCGCCCCGGGGCGTGCCGTCGCGCGTTGGTCAGCCCTTCCTGCACGGCGCGGTGCAGGACGTGCCCGACCCCGGCGTCCGTCTGCGGCCAGGTGCCCTCGACCGTGACGCTCTGCCCGGCGGTGCGCGCCGCGGCGACGAGCGCGGCGACGTCGCCGCTGGGCAGCGGCGCGAGCGGGGCGTCGTCGTCGCGCCGCAGGACGGTGAGCACGTGCCGCAGCTCGGCGAGCGCGGTGCGGGCGTCGTCGGCGATGTGCGCGAAGGTGGCGGCGGCCCGCGGGTCGAGGTCGGGCACGCTGAATGGTGCGCTCTCCGCGCGGACCGCGACAAGCGAGACGTGGTGCGCGACGACGTCGTGCAGCTCGCGGGCGAGGCGCGCACGCTCGGTGACGGACGCGGTGGTGACGACGGCGTCGTGCGCGACGGACTCGGCGTCGCGCGTCCGCGCGGCGGATGCTCGCAGGACGTGGCCGAGCCAGGCGGCGAGGACCACGGCGCCGGTCGGGTAGGCCGCCAGGCCCAGTCCGGCGAGGAGGCCGTCCGTCCCGCCGGCGGAGCCTCCGGGACCGGACGGGAACAGCGCGTCCCAGGACCCGACGTGCCAGACGACGGCCAGGGCGCCCGCCGACGCCCACGGGAGGATCGCCGGCCACGGTCGTCGTGTCGCGACGACGACCGCGACCGCCGCCAGCGCCAGCCACGACGACGCGAGCACCGTCCCGTAGAGCGGGAGCAGGACGAACGGGACGACGGCGGCGCCCCAGGCGACCCAAGGGGCCCGCGGTGCGAGGGCGACGGCCGCGACGCCGAGCAGCCCCGCGCACGTGGCGACCAGACCGAACCACCGCTGCGGGTCGGACGCGGTGACCCACACCGGGGAGGGGTTGTACGCGGACGGTCTGCCGTACACCGTCTCGGGCAGCCACAGCGGCGTCGCCGCGAGGAGCGCCGCAACGGCGACGGCGAGGGCGACGGCGAGGACCCGTGTCAGGAGCACCGTGTGGTCGGTCCGTCGCCAGCGGTCGACGAGCCACACCACGGTGGCCGGTGCGGGAGCGGGCCGGTCGACGGTCGTCGAGGTCATGTGCTCGATGCTCCCGGGCGACCCGGCACCACGCCCACCCGCCGCAGGGTGATCCGTCTCCCCCGTGCGAGGGACGCGCGTCAGCGCCTCCCGGGCGGCGCGAGCGCCATCTGCAACGCCGCGGCGACGAGCGCACCGCGGTCCGTGCCCGGCGGCAGGGCCTCGGCGAGCTGGTCCGCGCCGACGGCGGCCGCGAGCGAGACGACGGCTCGGGCGCGTGCGACGTCCGCGGGCAGGCCGAGCTCGACGAGCAGGGCGGTGACGTGCTCGACGCGCCGGGCGGTGACGCGCCGGACGGCGTCCTGCACCCCCTCGGCAGCAGCCTCCAGGTACAGGCGGCGCTCGCCCCCGCGGCCGGCCGTGCGGGCGGCGACCTCGGCGAACAGCGCGGCGAGCCGGTCGCGGGGCTCACCGCCGCCGGCGGTGCGGGCGATCACGTCCTCGGTCTGCTCGGCCTCCCAGCGCTCGACGACGGCGTTGACGAGGGCCCGCCGGTCGGCGAAGTGCCAGTAGAAGGAGCCCTTGGTGACACCCAGGGCGCGGGCGACGGCCTCGACACGCACACCCGTCAGCCCCTCGGTGCGGAACGTCGCGGTCGCGGCGTCGACCCACTGCTCGCGCGTGACGCGGGGGGCGCGGGCTGACGTCGGCACGACCGTACGCTACCGTACGGTCAAACATGCGCCCCCGTACGGAAGGTCCCCCGATGACCGCCGCACCCTCGTTCGTCTCCCTCGCCCTGCGTGACCTGCCGCGCCCCGACCACTGCGACGTCCTGGTCGTCCCGCTGCCGCCCGGCGCCACCACCGACCCCGCCGCGTGGGCCCGCGAGGTCTTCGACGTCCGGCGGGGACCTCGCTGGGTCGCCGTCCTCCTGGGCCTGCGCCAGGCGGCCGTCGGGCTCATCGGCCTCGCACCTGCCCCCCGCGACACGTTCACCGTGCGCGAGGTCCAGGGGGAGGAGGCGCTGCTCGCGTTCGACGACCGCCACCTCGACTTCCGGGTCGGGGTCGCCGTCGACGCCGAGCAGCGCCTGCTGCGCGTCACGACCGCCGTGCGCCTGCACGGCCGTCGCGGGAGGGTGTACTTCGCCCCCGTGCGGCTCGCCCATCCCGTCGTCACGGACGCCCTGATCCGCTCCGCCGTCCGGCGCCGCACGGCACCGTCGCCGGAGTAGCGTCACGCACGGGCGGCCCGCAGCCGCCCACCGGCGTCGTCGCGGTCGAGGAGCTCGCATGTCGCACCTGCACGTGGTCCCCGTCCCGGAACCGGGCGCGTCCTCGTGAGCGGGGGGCCGGCGCTGACGACGTCGCAGGTGTGGCGGACCGTGGCCCGCCAGCCGTTCGTCGTCGTCGGGATGGTCAACCGCCGCGGCCAGGGACGGACCGTCGGCGTCTCGCCCGCCGTCCACGGCGGCGACCTGTGGATCGCGGTCGCGGACGACGACTGGAAGACCGCCCACCTGCGTCACCAGCCGGAGGTGTCCGTCACGGTCCCCGTCCGGCGCGGCGGCCTCCTCGCGCTCGTCGCGCCCATCCCCCCGGCGACCGTCACCTTCTCCGCGACGGCGTCCGTGCTGCCGGCCGACCACGCGCCCGACCCGGTGCGCCGGCGTCTGCTGCGCGGCCTCAAGGTCTCCGACGACGTCCTCGCGGCGACCGTCACCGTGCGCCTCACGCCCCACGGCGACCTCGTCACCTACGGGATCGGCGTGCCGCTGCTGCGGATGCTCGACACCGAGCGCGCACGCGGCCGCGTGCCCGCCCCGCCCGGCTGAGCCGACCGGCCGCGTCACCGACGTGACCACCCCCGGTGGCGGGACCGCGCCCCGGCCGGGTCACAATGGGGACGTGACCACCGACCGGGCGCCGCGCGTCGCCATGCTCTCGGTGCACACGTCCCCCCTCGACCAGCCCGGCACGGGCGACGCGGGCGGCATGAACGTCTACGTCCTCGAGCTCGCGCACGCGCTCGCGGCGCGCGGTGCCCGCGTCGAGGTCTTCACGCGCGCGACGCGGTCCGACGTCCCCGAGACCGTCGTGCTCGACGGCGCCGACGCGGCCGGTCGCGCGCTGTCGGCCGCCGGCGCGCGCGACGTCCTGCTCGCCGAGGACGTGCCGCCGGGCGTCACCCCGCCGGTGCTCGTGCACCACGTCCCCGCGGGCCCCTTCGAGGCGCTCGACAAGAACGACCTGCCGGGCGTGCTGTGCGGCATGGCGGCCGGCGTCCTGCGCTCCGAGGCCGCGCGACGCCCCGGCTGGTACGACGTCGTGCACTCGCACTACTGGCTGTCCGGGCAGGTCGGCGCCATCGCGGCCCAGCGCTGGGAGGTGCCGCTCGTGCACACGGCGCACACCCTCGCGAAGGTCAAGAACGCGAGCCTCGGCCCCGGGGACACCGCCGAGCCGAGCGTGCGCGTCGTGGGCGAGGAGCAGGTGGTGGCCGACGCCGACGCGCTCGTCGCGTCGACGCCGGTGGAGGCGCGCGAGCTGGTCGACCTGTACGGCGCGGACCCCGCGCGCGTGCACGTCGTCGAGCCTGGCGTCGACCTCGACCGCTTCCGTCCCGGGCCGGCAGAGGCGCGCGACGAGGCGCGGCGTCGTCTGGGCCTGCCCACGGACCGGCCCGTCGTGCTCTTCGCCGGCCGCGTCCAGCCGCTCAAGGCCCCGGACGTGCTGGTGCGGGCGGTCGGTGCCCTGCGCGCGAGCGGACGGCCCGTGCCGCTGCTCGTCGTGCTCGGCGGCCCGTCCGGGCGGCCGACGGCGGTGCGCGAGCTGCGCGCGCTCGCGATCACGCTCGGCGTCGACGACGACGTCGTCGTCCGCCCTCCGGCGCCCCGGGACGAGCTGGTCGCCTGGTACCGCGCGGCCGACCTCGTCGCCATGCCGTCGCGCTCGGAGTCGTTCGGGCTGGTCGCGGTCGAGGCGCAGGCCAGCGGCACGCCGGTCCTCGCGGCCGACGTCGGGGGCCTGGGCACGGTCGTCGACGACGACGTCTCGGGGCGGCTCGTCGCGGGCCACGACCCCGAGGACTGGGCCGACGTCATCGCCGACGCCCTCGCCGACCCCACACGCCGCGCACGCTGGGCCGTCGGCGCACGCCAGGTGGCCGAGCGCTACGCCTGGACGACGGCCGCCGACCAGGTCCTCAAGGTCTACGCGATCGCGGGCGAGCCCACCCGCTGAACCCCACCGCACCGGGGTGGGTGGGCTGGATGGCTCTCTCGCGACCGGGGGGTTGGGGTGCGGCGGCTGGATTGCTTTCTCGCGCCCGGGGGGGGGAGGGGGTGCGGCG
>NZ_BONP01000030.1 GCF_016862775.1 Cellulomonas phragmiteti
CGTGAGAGTGCGATCCAGCCCGGGCCGGGGCGTCAGCCCGGCGCAGCCAGCGTGGTGGTCAGCCGGTCGAGGGCGTCGGTGAGGATCTCGGTGGACGTCGCGAGGTTGAGCCGGACGTGCCCCTCGCCGCCGGCGCCGAAGGTCGGGCCGGAGTTCACCGCGAGGCGGCCGCGCTGCAGCAGCAGACGCGCCGGGTCGGCGCCCGACGACACGACGGCCGGGGTGTCGCGGACGTCCAGCCACGCGAAGTACGTCGCCGCGGGCCGGTCCCACCGCGCCTGCGGCAACCGGTCCGCCAGCGTCCGCTCGACCAGGTCCGCGCGCGAGCGGACGGCCGCGCGCACCTTGTCGAGCCACGCGTCGCCGTGGTCGTAGGCGGCCTGGTGCGCGATCGACGCGACGTGGCTGACCCCGTGCCCGACGATCTCCGGCAGGCGTGCCAGGTCGTCGGCGGCCGGGCCGGGGACGGCCAGCGCGGCCTTCAGCCCGGCGAGGTTGAACGCCTTGGACGCGGAGTGCAGCGCGATCGCGTCGGGGATGACGGTGGTCGTCGGGACGAAGGCCTCGTCGCCGACGGTGAGGGGTGCGTGGATCTCGTCGGCGACGACGCGCACGCCGTGCCGGGCCGCGAGCTCGCCGACCGCCCGCAGCTCGTCCGCGGTGTGCAGGGTTCCCGTCGGGTTGTGTGGGTGGCACAGCAGGTAGACGGACGCGTCGGCGAACGCCGCTGCGAGCGCGTCGAGGTCGAGACGGCCCTGCGCGGTGAGCGGCGCGGTGACGACCTCACGCCCGGCGTGCTCGAGGAACGCGCGGAACGGCGGGTACACCGGCGGGTTGATGACGACCCGGTCGCCCGGCGCGGAGACGGCGCCGACCACCTCGACGATCCCGAGCATGACGTCGGGGACCATGCGGGTGCGCTCGACGGGCACGTCCCAGCCGTGCTGCCGTGCCGCGAACCCGGCGAACGCCTCGGCGTACGCCGTCCCGCGCGGGCTCGTCGGCCCCGCCTCGTAGCCGGTGTCGCCGGCCAGCATCGCGCCGGTCACCGCGCTGACCACGGCGTCGAGCGGCTGCACGTCCATCTCCGCGACGAAGGCCGGGAGCACGTCGTCGGGGTAGGTGTGCCACTTCAGCGACGTGCGACGGCGCATCTCGGCGACGGTGACGTCGAACGGTGATCCCATGTCCTGCAGGGTAGGCGAGGCCCCGGCGCCGTGGGAGCGGCGCCGGGGCCGCGGGTCGTGCGGGTGCGTCAGAGGGTCGCGCGGACCGTGCGGGTCGCGGTCACCAGGTGCTCGAGGGAGGGGGTGACCTCCTCGTAGCGGCGGGTCTTGAGGCCGCAGTCCGGGTTGACCCAGAGCTGGTCGACGTCGATGGTCCGCACGGCCTCGGCCAGCAGCTCGGTGACCTCGGACTCCGAGGGCACGCGCGGGGAGTGGATGTCGTAGACGCCCGGCCCGACGGCGCGCGGGTAGCCCGCCGAGGCGATGTCGCCGAGGATCTCCATCTTGGACCGGGCGGCCTCGATGCTCGTCACGTCGGCGTCGAGCCCGTCGATCGCCTCCATGATCTCGCCGAACTCCGAGTAGCACAGGTGCGTGTGGATCTGGGTCTCCTCGCGCACCCCGGCCGTCGACAGGCGGAACGAGCGGACCGACCAGTCGAGGTACGCGGCGTGGTCCTTCTCGCGCAGCGGCAGCAGCTCGCGGATCGCGGGCTCGTCGACCTGGATGATGCCGATGCCCGCGGCCTCGAGGTCGGTGATCTCGTCACGCAGGGCGAGCGCCACCTGGTTCGCCGTGTCGCCCAGCGGCTGGTCGTCGCGCACGAACGACCACGCGAGGATCGTCACGGGGCCCGTGAGCATGCCCTTCATGTGCTTCTCGGTGAGCGACTGCGCGTACTGCGCCCACGCGACGGTGATCGGCGCCGGGCGGGACACGTCGCCCCACAGGATCGAGGGGCGCGTGCAGCGCGAGCCGTACGACTGCACCCAGCCGTTCTGCGTGACGGCGAACCCGTCGAGGTTCTCCGCGAAGTACTGCACCATGTCGTTGCGCTCGGGCTCGCCGTGCACGAGGACGTCGAGGCCGATCTGCTCCTGCAGCTCGACGACCCGGCGGATCTCCGCCTTCATCTCGTCCTCGTACTGCTCCGCCGTCAGCTCGCCCTTGCCGAAGGCCGCGCGGGCCTTGCGGATCTCGGGCGTCTGGGGGAACGAGCCGATCGTCGTCGTCGGCAGCGCGGGCAGGTGCAGGCGTGCGGCCTGCGCGGCCTTGCGCTCGGCGAACGGGCCGCGACGGAACTGCGCGTCGGTGAGGGCCGCGACGCGCTCGCGGACCTCGGGGCGCACCACGCCGGGCGCGGCGGCCCGCGATGCGACGGCGTCCGACGCGGCGAGCAGCTCGGTGCGGATGGCCTCGCGGCCCTCGGTCAGGCCCTGGGCGAGGGTCGCGACCTCCCGCACCTTCTCGTCCGCGAACGCGAGCCACTGCACGAGGGTGCGGTCGAGGGCGGGCTCGTCCTCGAGGGTGTGCGGCACGTGGAACAGCGAGGTGGACGTGCCGACGGTGACGGCGGCGGCGCCGAGGGTCTCGAGCTGCTCGAGCACCGCGAGCTTCGCGTCGAGGTCCGCGCGCCAGATGTTGTGGCCGTCGATCACGCCGCCGACCAGGGTCTTGCCGGCCAGGCCGGCGAGGGCGACCGTCGGTGCGTCGCCGCGGACCAGGTCGAGCGCGAGCGCCTCGACGTCGGTGGCGGCCACCACGGGCAGCGCGGAGCCCAGGTCGCCGTAGGGCGCGGCGAGCAGGATCGCGGGGCGCTGCGGCCGCGCGAGCTCGGTCGCCAGGACGCGGTAGGCGCGGGTCGTCGCCTCGGCCAGGACCTCGGCGGACACGCCGACGGAGTCCGAGACGAGCGCCGGCTCGTCGATCTGGACCCAGGTGGCACCGGCGGCGGCCAGCTCGGTCAGCAGGCGCACGTAGACGGGCAGGATGTCGTCGAGGCGGTCGATCGGGGAGAACCCGGCCGGCGCGTCCTCGGTCGCCTTGGCCAGCGCGAGGTACGTCACGGGACCGACGACGACGGGCCGCGTGAGGACGCCGTCGGCGAGCGCCTCGGCGAACTCGGCGACCGGGCGGTCGGACGCGTAGCGGAACGTGGTGTCCGGGCCGATCTCGGGGACGAGGTAGTGGTAGTTGGTGTCGAACCACTTGGTCATCTCGAGCGGCAGGTCGTCGCCGCGGCCGCGGGCGACCGTCGAGTAGCCGGCCAGGTCGAGGCGGCCGTCGGCGTCCTGCAGGTCCGCGAAGCGCGCGGGCACCGCACCGACGAGCGCGGTGGCGTCGAGCACCTGGTCGTAGAAGGAGAACGCGCTCGGGATCGCCGGCACGTCGGTCGCCAGCCCCAGCTCGGCGAGGCGGGTGCGCGTGCGGCGGCGCAGGTCGGCGGCCACGGCCTCGACCTCGTCGGCCGTCGTGCGCCCGGCCCAGAACGCCTCGAGCGCCTTCTTGAGCTCGCGGCGCGGGCCGATGCGGGGGTAGCCGAGGACGGAGCCGGCGGGGAAGGTCGGGGTGGGCGTGGTGGACGTCATGACAGGTTTCCTCGCGGGGTCGTCGTGGTCGCGTCCGCGGGCGTGCCGTCGGGCGCGGTGAGGTCGGGGGGCGTGACGGCGCAGCGGCGGCCGCCGACGAGGTCGGCGCCGTCGAGCAGGTCGAGCGCGGCCTCGTGCTTGTTGAAGGTGTAGACGTGGACGCCGGGCGCGCCGCCGTCGAGGACGCGGTTCACGAGGTCCACCCCGGCCTGCGTGCCGCGGCGGTGGCGCTCCGCGGCGTCGTCGGCGGCACCGAGCAGGTCGAGCAGGTGCTGCGGCACCGGGACTCCCGTGAGCTCCTGGACGCGCAGCAGGCGCGCCGGGTCGGTCGTCGGGATGATGCCGGGGACGATCGGGATGGTGACCCCGGCGTCGCGGGCCTCCGCGACGAGCCCCAGGTAGGCCTCGGCGTCGAAGAAGACCTGCGAGATCGCGAAGTCGGCGCCCGCCTCCTGCTTGGCGAGCAGGGCCTGCACGTCCTGGGCCCGCGTGCCGCCGGTGGCGTGGTTGCCGCGCGGGAACGCCGCGACGGCCACGGACAGCGGCCGCACCCGGGCGCGGACGGCCTGGGCGGGGCTGCGCCCGCAGCGGCGCTGCTCGATGTCGCGCAGCAGCTCCACGAGCTCGGCGGCCGTGTGCACGCCGTCGGGGTGCGGGCGCCAGTCCGGCTCGCCCGCGGGCGGGTCGCCCCGCAGGGCCAGGAACGAGCGCACGCCCTCGTCGAGGAACTCCTCGACGATCGTCGTGATCTCGTCGCGCGAGGTCCCGACGCAGGTCAGGTGGGCGATCGGGTTGAGCGACGTCTCGCGCAGCAGCCGGCGGACCAGGGCCCGCGTGGTCTGCCGCGTGTGGCCCGACGCGCCGTAGGTGACCGACACGAAGTCGGGCTCGACGGTCTCGAGCTCGCGCACGGTCGACCACAGGCGCGGTGCGGCGTCGGGGTTGCGGGGCGGGAACAGCTCGAACGAGACGGTCGGCCGGTCCAGCGCGCCCGCCTGCTCGGCGCGACGCCGGGCGGCGCGCGCGGGTGCGGCGGCGGGGGCGGTCCCGAGCTCGGCCACGGCGCTCATCGGCCGGTGCGGGCGTGGGCCGGGACTCCGCACGCGGGGTCGGAGGCAGGGGTGCGCACGTTCATCGTCTACTCCATCGTTCCTGGCGGAAGCACCCACACCCTCACGAGGAGGGGGGTTGCTGCGGCGTCGTCGAGCCAGGTCTCTCAGCCGCTCTGGATGGTCGGCGTGCAGCGTAGCCCGGCTGACCGGATGGCGGACAGGACGGACCGCCAGGTGAGACGGGATCGTCCGGTCGGCGGGCGGCCCCGTGCCGCCGGCGTGCGCGCACCCCGCCACGGTGTCACACCTGCCGCTCGGGCGGTGTCCCAGGGGTGACGGACCGGTCCGGCCCGTCGGCACCTCCCGCGGCCGCCCCGGCGGCGCGGGTCGACGAGATCGGGCACGCCTGCGCGCGGCCCGGGGAACGAGGGGACGTGGCACGCAGGACGCAGCAGCAGGCGGGACACGGTGGGGCAGGGGCCCGGGTCGTGGTGGTCGGCGGCGGGTACGCCGGGACCATGGCGGCCAACCGGCTGACGGGCGTGCCGGAGGTCGGGCACGTGGTGCTCGTCGACGCCCGGGAGCACCTGGTCGAGCGCATCCGGCTGCACCAGGTGGCCGCGGGCACCGGCACCGCCACCCACGACGACCTCCTCTCCCCCCGCGTCGAGCGCCGCACCGCCCGCGCCGAGCGGGTCGGCGACGGACACGTGGTGCTCGACGACGGCACGCACCTGGCGTTCGACCGGCTGGTGCTCGCCGTCGGCAGCCACGCGCGCGTGCCGGCCGAGGTGCCCGGCGCGCGCGAGCACGCGGTGCCGGTGGCCGGGCTCGAGGACGCCCACCGGCTGCGGGAGGCGCTCGCGGCGGCCGGGCCGGGCGCGGCCGTGACCGTGGTCGGCGGCGGGCTGACGGGCGTCGAGACGGCGTCCGAGCTGGCCGCGGCGCACCCGGGGCTGCGGGTGCGGCTGCTGACGGACGCGGGGGCCGCGGCACCCGCGGCCGTGCTCGCGGGACCGCTGGCACGGCTGGGGGTCGAGGTGACGACCGGCGGGCGCGTGGTCGAGGTGACCGCCCACGGCGTGGTCCTGGCCGACGGCCGCGGGTTCGCCGGCGACGTCACGGTGTGGGCCGCCGGGTTCGGCGTCCCGGACCTGGCGCGGGTCAGCGGCCTGCCCGTCGACGACGCGGGACGGCTGCAGGTCGGGCCCGACCTGGTGTGCGGGTCCGACCCCCGCGTGGTCGGTGCCGGGGACGCGGTGGTGGTGGCGGGCCTGCCGCTGCGCATGACCTGCCAGGCCGCGCTGCCCATGGGCGCGCACGCGGCCGACGTGGTCGCGGCGGGCCTGCGCGGTGCACCCGCCGCGCCGTTCGGCTTGGCGTTCGTCGCGCAGTGCGTGAGCCTGGGCAGGCGGCGCGGCGTCGTCGTGCGCGTGCACGACGACGCGAGGCCGCCCCGGGTGCTGGTCAGCGGCCGCCCGGCCGCGTGGGTGAAGGAGCAGGTGTGCCGCGCGACGGTGAGGTGGCTGCGGACCGAGGCCCGGCACCCGGGCAGGTACCGGCGGCGGAGGTGACGGCGCCGGACGACGCGGACGAGCGGGCCCGGGCGTTCGCGGACCTGCGCCCGCTGCTCTTCACGATCGCGTACCAGGTCACGGGGTCCGCGGCGGACGCCGACGACGTGCTGCAGGAGAGCTGGCTGCGGTGGTCCGCGGTGGACGCCGCGACGGTCGCGAACCCGCGCGCGTACCTGGCGCAGGTGGTCTCCCGGCAGGCGCTCAACGCGCTGCGCGCGGCGTCGCGCCGGCGCGAGGAGTACGTGGGGCCGTGGCTGCCGGAGCCGCTGGTGCAGACCGCGGCCGACGTCGCGGACGACGTGCTGCTGGGCGAGTCGGTGTCGATGGCGCTGCTGCTGGTGCTCGAGACGCTGTCGCCCGCCGAGCGGGTGGTCTTCGTGCTGCGCGAGGTGTTCGGGTTCGAGCACACCGAGATCGCGCACGCCGTGGGGCGCTCGCCGGCGGCCGTGCGGCAGCTCGCGCACCGCGCGCGCGAGCACGTGCAGGCGCGCCGGCCGCGGTACGAGCCGGTGGGCGAGGACACCGAGCGGGTCGTCGAGCAGTTCCTGCACGCGGCGGGCACGGGCGACCTCGACGCCCTGCTCCGGGTGCTGGACCCGGACGTCGTGTGGGTGTCGGACGGGGGCGGCAGGGCCAGTGCCGCGCGCCGCCCGCTGCACGGCGCGCCGGACGTCGCGCGGTTCGTGCTCGGCCTGTTCCGGCGGGCGACGCCCACGCACACGTTCCGCACGGCGGTGGTCAACGGGGCGCCGGGCGTGGTGCTGCGCGACGGCGACCGGATGGAGGGGGTGTTCAGCTTCGCGGTGCAGGACGGCCGCGTCGTCGGCCTGTACGCCGTGCGGAACCCCGACAAGCTGGGGTCGGCCGAGCAGGAGCGCCGGGTGGGGCGCTGACGTCAGCGCCGGCGGCGCTGGAGCGCCGCGCGGGACTCGCGCGACGTCCGCTGGTGCGGCAGGCCGAACCACGAGGACGTCGGGGCGCTCACCGGGACGGCGAGCAGACCGTCCTGGACGGCCTCCAGGACGTAGGGGTCCGGGTCCCCCGGGGACAGCCACGCGTCGTGCGCCGCACGCACGGCGTCGTGCCGTGCGTCGTGCTCGGCGTGGTCGGTCATGTGGGCACCCTAGCCAAGAGTTGGACGGTTGTATCGCTGGGGGCGCTTGTATCACTCCGCAGGAGTAGTGACGACCGCCCCGCCCCCCGACGACGCACGCTGCGCGACGAGGCAGTCGGCGAGGTGGTCGTCGACCACGCCGCACGCCTGCATCGCGGCGTACGCCGTGGTCGGGCCGACGAACCGGAAGCCGAGCCCCTTGAGCTCCTTCGCCAGCGCCGCCGACTGCGCGGTGCGCGCCGGGACCTCGGCGAACGTGCGCGGCCGTGGCCGCGGGTCGGGCGCGTGCGACCACAGCACCTCGTCCAGGGTGCGGCCGGACTCGTGCAGCGCCAGGAGCGCCCGCGCGTTCGCGATCGTCGCGTCGACCTTGGCCCGGTTGCGCACGATGCCCGCGTCCGCCAGGAGCCGGGCGACGGCGTCCTCGCCGTAGCCGGCGACCACGTGCGGGTCGAACCCCGCGAACGCCTCCCGGAACGCGGGCCGCTTGCGCAGGATGGTGATCCAGGCGAGCCCGGACTGGAACGCCTCGAGCGAGATGCGCTCGTACAGCGCGTGCTCGTCGTGCACCGGCACGCCCCACTCGTCGTCGTGGTAGGCCGCGTAGAGCGGGTCGGAGCCGCCGAAGCAGCGGAACGGCGCGCCGGTGCCGGTCGCGGCGCCGGTCGGGGCGGGAGTCGTCATGGGCACGAGTCTGCTCCTGCGCGCGCCGCCCGGTCGGGGCCGCGCGGGCGGTCGGTGGACGAGCGGTCGCGGGGCGGGGCCTGTGGTCGGCTCACGGTCCCCCTGCCGTTGTCGCGACGGCGCGGTGCGCGCATGCTGGTCCCATGCGCGCGACCTTCGAGGGACAGGTCCTGGCCGAGAGCGGCTCCACCGTCGTGGTCGAGGGCAACCACTACTTCCCCCCGGCATCCGTCGACTGGGAGCTGCTGGAGGCCTCCGACACCCGGACCACCTGCCCGTGGAAGGGCGTGGCGAGCTACTGGTCGGTGGCCGGCGCCGGGCCGTCCGGGCGGGACGTCGCCTGGGCGTACCCGGACCCCAAGGCCGCCGCCGTCGAGATCGCCGGTCACGTCGCGTTCTGGCGGGGCGTCGTCATCGAGCCCTGACCCGCCCCCAGGGCGTCGGCCGTCGGACCGGCCGTCAGAACAGCGGCCACGGGACCGGCGACGAGCGGCCGCCGGGCGCGGGGAACCGGCCGTCGGCCAGCAGCCGGTCGCAGCGCTGCGCGAGCGCGTCGACCTCCGCCGCGGCGAGCAGCGCGGACAGCCGCCCCCCGAGGCCGGCGTCCACCGCGTCCCGCACGCGCCGCACACCGGCCGCCTCGTCCGCGTCGAGCTCCTGACCCACCCAGCCCCAGAGCACCGTCCGCAGCTTGGGCTCGGTGTGGAACGTGACGCCGTGGTCCACCCCGTACCGGTGGCCGCCCGGCACGGGCAGCACGTGACCGCCCTTGCGGTCGGCGTTGTTCACCAGCACGTCGAGCACCGCCATCCGGCGCAGCGCGGCCGAGTCCTCGTGGACCACGGCCACCGGCCGGCCCGCCTCGTCGGTCCCCTCGAGCACCGTGCACCACCCCTGCGCCGGGACGGCCGACGCCGCGACGACGTCCACCGGGTCCTGCTGCGGGTCCGGCTCCTGCCACAGCTGCACCATCCCGGGGCCCAGCGGCCCGTCCCGCAACCAGGTGCGCGGCACCACGTCCCAGCCGAGCGACTCCGAGACGAGGTACGCCGCGACCTCCCGCCGCGCCAGGGTGCCGTCCGGGAAGTCCCACAGCGGCTGCTCGCCGGCCACCGGCTTGTAGACGACCGCGACGTCCCCGATCGTGCCCACGAACGTCGCGTTGGACGCGGCGGTGAGACGACCGACGACCCGCAGCTCGTCGTCGCTCAGCTCGTCGTCGCTCAGCCCGACGTCGTCCGGCTCGTCGCCCGGCGCCGTCACGCTCCGTCGCGCGATCCGCAGACGTGGCCGTCGGGGTCGATCGGCTCCCCGCACCGGCTGCAGGTGGGCCGCCCCGCGTCGACCACGCCCTGCGTGCGCTGGGCGAACGCCCGCGCCGTGCCGACCGGCATCCGGACCAGCAGCACCTCGCGCGGCTCGGCGTCGTCGAGGTCCGGCGGCAGGTCCTGCCCGTCCGGCGCCGTCTCGAGCGGGAACGCCTCGACGACCACCTGCGCCGTGCGCGGGTCCCAGCCCAGGCGCATCGTCCCGGTGCGGAACAGGGCGTCCACCGGCGGGTCGATCGGGTCGTCGTCCACCAGCTCGGGCGGGGTCTCGCGGGGCACGGTGACCGGGTGGGAGGCGTCGGTCGCCAGGTCGTCGAGCAGCTCCGCCATCCGGTCGGCGAGCATCGCGGCCTGCTGCTTCTCCAGCACGACGCTCGTGGACCGCGCGCCCATGCGGACCTGCAGGTAGAACGTGCGCTCGCCGGGGCGCCCCACGGTGCCGACGACGACGCGGTCCGGCCAGTCGAACTCGTGGACGAGTGCGGTCATGGCTCGAGTCTACGAAGGGTCAGGCCGTGCCGTCGGTCGAGCCGTGACCCGCCCCACCGCCCACCGGCGCGTCGTCGGTCGGGGGCGCGGTGACGAGGCTGCCGAGGTCGTCGAGCGGGGTGTTGGTGCCCAGCACGCGCGGCCGCCCGCGCCCGTACCGGACGACCGAGACCGACGCGGGCCCGACCTCGAGGCGCTGGAACAGGTCGAGGTGCATGCCGAGAGCGTCCGCCAGGACGGCCTTGACGACGTCGCCGTGGCTCACCGCCGCCCAGAGCGCACCGGCGCCGTGCCGCTCCTCGACCGCCGCGTCGTGCGCGCGCACCGCGGCCACGGCGCGGGCCTGCATCCCGGCCAGCGACTCGCCGCCCGGGAACGTCACGGCCGACGGGTACGACTGGACCGTCGCCCACAGCGGCTCCTGCGCGAGGTCGGTCAGCGACCTGCCCTGCCAGGTCCCGTAGTCGCACTCGGTCAGCCGCTCGTCGACCGTCAGGGCCGGCGAGCCGGGCTGCCGGCCCAGCAGCAGGTCCGCCGTCTCCCGGCACCGCTCCAGCGGGCTCGTGACCATGCCGGCCAACGCGACCGCGGCGAGGCGGTCGGCGGCGCGCGCGGCCTGCTCCCGCCCCACGTCGTCGAGCCGCACCCCGGCGGTGCGTCCCGCCAGGACGCCCTGGACGTTGGCGGCGGTGCGCCCGTGACGGACGAGCAGGACGGTGGCCATCCCCGCAGCCTAGGAGGTGCGCCCGGCCACCGCCGCGGGTGCCGGCCGCGTCAGGCGCCCAGGGCCGCGAGCGCCTTGCGGATCCGCGTCGGCGACACCGGCACGGGCGTGCCCAGCTGCTGCGCGAACAGGCTGACGCGCAGCTCCTCGACCAACCAGCGCACGTCGTCGAGGGCGGCGTCGCGGGCGGGGTCGCGGGACGCGGCGGCGGCGCGCTCGCGGGCGGTGGTCAGCAGCTCCTCGACGTCGTGCACCTGCCACGCGAGGTCCGCGTCGCGCGTCGGGTTGTCGGCGGCCTTGGCCAGCCGGTGCCGCGCGGCGCGCAGGTACCGCACCAGCTGCGGCAGCCGGTCGGCGCCGACGCGTGACACGAACCCGTCGTGCACCAGCGCCGCGGCCTGCTCGCGCACGTCCTGGGCGGTGGCCAGCAGCGCGAGGCTGCCGGACGCGCGCACGTCCGCGTCGAGCTCCCGCCACGCGCCCAGCACGGCGACGAGGTCGCCGACGACGCGGTGCACGTCGTCCTCGAGCCCGGCGCGGACCGCCTGGCGCAGGTCGGCGTACGCGGCGGCGTCGCGGACCTCGCGCGGGCTGCGCCCGCCCAGGTGGCGGGTCACGAGCCGGTCGATCGACGCGAGCTGCACGTCGGCGACCAGCGCGTCGGTCGACGGGTACGGCGACGCCGCGAGCGCCAGGGCCTGCGTCCCCGTCCAGCGGCTGGTGACGCGGCCGGGCGTCAGGCCCACGTCGAGCAGCAGCAGGCGGCGCAGCCCGCGCCGGGCCGCGGCCTCGGCGGCGGTCGCGTCGGCCAGCACGCGCAGCGCGACGCCCGCGCGCGTCCCGCTGCCCTCCTCGACGAGCGTCGGGTAGGCGCGGACCACGTCGCCCGCCGCGGACGGCGCCTCGACGACGTCGGGCAGCGGCCCGGGCAGGTCGGCGGGCCACGTGGTCAGGGCGGTGCGCTCCAGCGTGGGGCCCGGGCCGGGCCGGCCGGCCGCGGCCCGGGGCGTGGGGACGCCGGGGCGACCGGTCGCCGGCGGTGCCGTGGCCGGAGGCGTCGTGGCGGGAGACGTCGGCCCGGCGGCACCGGGCGCGGGGGTGCCGGCCTGCGCGGCGGCCTCCTCCATCGCCGCGCGCACGGCCGTGCGCACCGCGGAGGCGACGGCGTCCTGCGCGCGGTCGGCGAGCCGGCGCTGCAGCGCGAGCAGGTCCTTGCCCTCGTCGAGGACGCCCCCGCGGTCGCCGACCACGCGGAACGTCACCCGCAGGTGGGCCGGCAGGCGGTCCTCGTCGACGGCGTCGGCGGGCACCTCGACGTCGCGCAGCGCGCGCACGGCCCGCGCGAACATCTCGCGGAACGACGGTGCGGCGTCCGCGGCGCGCACCGTGTCGACCCACGACGCGGAGTGCTCGGTCAGCCACGCGTCGACGGCCCGCGCGACGTCCGGCGCCGGGACCAGCTGCACGCGCACCGGCTTGGGCAGCGCGCGGATCGTCGCCGTCAGCAGCTCGGCGCGCATGCCCGGCACCATCCAGTCGAACCCCTCGGGCCGCACGCGCGGCAGCTGGGAGATCGGCAGGTGGACGGTGACCCCGTCGGCCTCGGTGCCGGGCTCGAACTGGTAGGTCAGCGGGAAGGACAGCTCGCCCTGCGGCCAGCGCGACGGGAACGCGCCCTCGTCGATCTCGGTGGCGTCGTCGCCGACCAGCAGCTCCCGCGTGAACGACAGCAGGTCGGGGTCGGTGCGCTGCGCGCCCTTCCACCAGCGGTCGAAGTGCCGGGCCGAGACGACGTCGGCGGGGACGCGCGCGTCGTAGAAGTCGAACAGCGTGTCGTCGTCGACGACGAGGTCACGCCGTCGCGCACGCGCCTCGAGCCCCTCGGCCTCGGCCAGCAGGCGGCGGTTCTCGTGGAAGAACCGGTGGTGGGTCGTCCACTCGCCCTGCACGAGCGCGTGCCGGACGAACAGCTCGCGCGCCTGCTCGGGGTCGACCTTGGCGAGCAGCGAGCGCCGCTGCGCGACCACGGGCACCCCGTAGAGCAGCACCTTCTCGTTGACCGTCGCCGCGCCCTGACGCGTCGACCAGGCGGGCTCGGAGTAGGTGCGCTTGACGAGGTGCGCGGCGGCCTCCTCGACCCAGTCGGGGTCGACGCGGGCGACGTCGCGCGCCCACAGCCGGGACGTCTCGACGAGCTCGGCGGCCATCACCCACGACGGGGGCCGGCGCGCGAGCCCGGAGCCGGGGAAGATCGCGAACCGCGCACCGCGGGCACCGAGGTACTCGTTGCGGGCGCGCGCGTCGGGCTTGCGCGGCTTGCCGTCGCGGCCCTTGGGCGCGTTGCCCGCGGCGACGTCGGTGACGAGCTGCATGCCGATCTGCGAGAGCAGGCCGGGGAGCATCGCGCGGTGGATCGCGTCGCCGTCCCACGTCCAGCGCGTCTGCACCGCGTCGGGGGCGGCGGTCGCGGCCGCCTCCTGCGTCGGCGCGCCGGTGGGGGTGTGGCGCCCGCCGTCGCGTCGGCCGTCTCGCCCGTGCCCGTCGGCCGCGGGCGCGACGTCGGACACCGGGGTCGGGGCGCCCTTCGCGTCGACGCCCAGGCCCTTGGCCATCTCGCGCAGCTGCGTGACGACGTCCTGCCACTCGCGCACCCGCAGGTGGTGCAGGTGCTCGGCCTTGCACGTGCGCCGGAACGCCGACCCGGACAGCTCACGCTGCCGCTCGCGCAGGTACGTCCACAGGTTGAGGTAGGACAGCAGGTCCGACGAGGGGTCGGCGAAGCGCCGGTGCAGCGCGTCCGCGGCCTCGCGGGACTCGGCCGGACGCTCCCGGGGGTCCTGGATGGACAGCGCGGCGGCGATGACGAGCACCTCGCGCGCGACGCCGCGGCGGCCCGCCTCGACGACCATGCGGGCCAGGCGCGGGTCGATCGGCAGCTGCGCGAGCTGGCGGCCCGTCTCGGTGAGGCGGGTGCGTCCGTGGACCTCCTCGAGCGCGTGCAGCTCGGTGAGCAGCGCGACGCCGTCGCGCACGGACCGCACGTCCGGCGGGTCGACGAACGGGAAGTCGACGACCTCGTCCGGGGACGTCACGACGCCCACCGCGATCATCTGCAGGATCACCGACGCGAGCGAGGTCCGCAGGATCTCCGGCTCGGTGTACTCGGGGCGGGACGCGAAGTCCTCCTCGCTGTACAGGCGGATCGCGATGCCCGGCGCCACGCGCCCCGACCGCCCCGAGCGCTGGTTGGCGGAGGCCTGCGAGATCGGCTCGATCGGCAGCCGCTGCACCTTGGTCGCCTTGGAGTACCGGGAGATGCGCGCGGTCCCGGGGTCGACGACGTACCGCACGCCCGGCACCGTCAGCGACGTCTCGGCGACGTTGGTCGCCAGGATGACGCGGCGCCGGGTGTGCGGCTCGAACACCCGGCGCTGCTCGGCGGCCGACAGCCGCGCGTACAGCGGCACGATGTCGACGCCCTGCCCGTGCTTCGGGTCGGTCCGCGGCCCGAGCGACGCACGCAGCGCGTCCTCCGCGTCGCGGATCTCCCGCTCCCCGGACAGGAACACCAGGACGTCGCCGGGCCCGGCGGCCATGAGCTCGTCGACGGCCTCGGTGATGCCCGTGACGAGGTCGCGGTCTGGGGCGTCCTCGCCGGTCAGCGGCTGGTACCGCAGCTCGACGGGGTAGGTGCGGCCGCTGACCTCGACGACGGGCGCAGGCACGCCGTCGGGGGCTGCGTCGGTGGACGGGCTGCCGAAGTGCCGCGCGAACCGCCCGGAGTCGATCGTCGCGGACGTGATGACGACCTTGAGGTCCGGCCGCTGCGGGAGCAGCCGCGTGAGGTACCCGAGGATGAAGTCGATGTTGAGGCTGCGCTCGTGCGCCTCGTCGATGATGAGCGTGTCGTACATCCGCAGCATCGGGTCGCGCTGGATCTGCGCGAGCAGGATGCCGTCGGTCATCACCTTGACCAGCGTCGCGTCGGACGACTCGTCGGTGAACCGCACCTGGTACCCGACGACCCCGCCCAGCGGCACACCCAGCTCGTCGGCGATGCGCTCGGCGACGGTGCGCGCCGCGATCCGGCGGGGCTGCGTGTGGCCGATCTGCCCGGCGCGGCCGCGGCCCAGCTCGAGCGCGATCTTGGGGATCTGCGTCGTCTTGCCCGAGCCCGTCTCGCCCGCGACGACGACCACCTGGTGGTCGCGCAGCGCCGCGGAGATCTCCTCGCGGCGTGCCGAGACGGGCAGCTGCTCGGGGTAGACGATCGCCGGGAGGACGACCGCCGCGCGGGCCTGCGCGGAGCGGGTCAGCCGGGCGTCGTCGCGGCGGGAGCGGTCGGTGGCTGCGCCGTCGCGCCGTGCACCGCCACCACGACCGGGCCGGCCACCACCCCGCCGACGACCGGCGCCGCGCGCGCCTGAGGCGGGTGCGGCGTCGGGGGCGGCGGGATCGGACGTGCTCACGACCGTCCATCCTCGCAGGAGTCGCCGCGCCCGCTCACGCTCATACCCGCGCGCGGGTGACGTCGAGCCGTCGCGCGCCGCACGCCGGGCCTCATCCCCAGACCGGCACCGCCGTCGCCCACCCGCCCAGCACCTGCACCGCGTCGGCCGCGTCGGGCTCCTGGTCCTCGGCCCCGGCCGCGAACCGACGCCCCCACCACGCGAGCACCGCCACCAGCAGCACCGTGGCGGTGAGCAGCACCGCACCGCCGTTCACGCGCTGCCCGCGTGCGTCGTACCGCGGCAGCACCATCAGGGCACCTGCTCCGGCAGGCCGTCGACACCCTCGGTGTCCGTCCCGGCGGCGAACACGTGCCCGGACTCCACGGCGGCGCGGGCGATCGCGATGCCGCCCACGGCGGACGTCACGAGCTGCAGGGCCACGGCCAGGACGACCTTGGTGACGGTGCCGACCTCGGGGTCGCTCAGCGCGGCCCCGACGGTCACCAGGACCACGCCCACGCCGGCGGCCGTCGCGACCGAGGAGATGCGGGCGTACGGGTCGCGGAAGCGCCACAGCCCGATCGCGGCGACGACGAACACGGCCGCACCGATCACGGCCAGCACGTCGCCCATGAGCTGCAGGATCATCGCCGGCCTCCCGTCAGGGCGCGGGCGAGCGAGACGGCCGCGAGGAACGCGACCAGGGTCGCGACGATCACGACGTCGAAGGTGCCCGTGCGGTGCAGCCGCACCCCGATGAGCGCGACGAGCGCGACGAGGCTGAAGGTCAGCAGGTCGGCGGCGACGACCCGGTCCGCGGGGGTGGGACCGCGCGCGATCCGCACGGCCGCCATGACGAACGCCACGCCACAGCCGACGACGGCGATGTCCAGCCCGGTCATGCGCCACCTCCGGTGGTCAGGCCCCGCACGAGCCGCCGGTCCATGCGCGCCACGTCGGCGAGCGCGGTGGCCGCGTCGGGGTGGTACATCGAGTGCACGAGCAGCGCGCGGCCGTCGCCGTCCGGGACGACCCCGAGCGCGAGCGTGCCGGGGGTCAGGGTGACGAGCACGGCCAGCGCGAACACGTGCCGGTCACCGACCTCCCCGAGCGGCACGCGCACCACGCGGGGCGTGCTGCGGTGCCGCGGCGTCAGCGCGTCGACGAGCACGGCACCGGAGGACGCGAGGACCTGCCCGGCGAACCACACGGCCAGCACGCCGGCCCGCCACGGCAGCGTCAGGTACCCGAGCCAGCGGGGTCGGCCCGTGCGGACCTCGTCGTGCGCGCTCACGGGAGCACCGCCGCGACGTACGCGCTGGTGTCGAGCAGCCCGAGCGCGGCGACCTCGCACAGGGCGAGCAGCGGCTGGGCGCCGAGGCCGAGCGTGACGGTGACGGCCGCGAGCGCCACGGCGGGGGCGGTCCACGTCGCGCGCGTCCGGCCGGGCTCGCCGCTCGTCGTCGCCGTCAGCGTCGCCGTCCCGCTCTGCCGGGCGAGGTCCCCGAGGGGTCCGTCGCCGGGGACGGGCCCGCCGTCAGGGGCGACGACGGGGGCGGGCGCCGGCGCCTCGTCGGTACCGGGCCACAGGCTCGGGGCGAACACGGTGCCGAAGATCTTGAGCATCGACAGCAGCGTGAGCAGGGAGACGACCAGCGCGACGACGACCGCCGCGACCTGGCCGGCGTCGAGCGCCGCGACGACGAGCGTGAGCTTGGCGACGAACCCGGAGAACGGCGGCAGCCCTGCCAGGGACGCCGCGGCGACCCCGAAGGCCAGCGCGAGCACGGGCTCGCGCCCGACCCGCCCGCGCAGCGCCTCGATCTCGTCGGTGCCGTGCCGCACCTCGACGGCCCCGGCGGCGAGGAACAGCGCCGCCTTCACCACCATGTGGTGCAGCAGGTAGAAGATGCCGGCGGTCAGCCCGGCCAGCGTGAAGATCGCGACGCCGAGCAGGATGTAGCCGATCTGGCTGACCATGTGGAACGCGAGCACGGACCGCATCCGCGACTGCCCGGCCGCCCCCAGGACGCCCACGAGCATGGTCGCGCTGAACACGACGACCCCGATCCACAGGTACCGGGAGTCGCCCTCGAAGACCACGGCGTACACGCGGTACACCACGTAGATCGCGACCTTGGTGTGCAGACCCGAGAACAGGGCCGTCACCGCGGGGGACGTCGACGGGTAGGTGCGGGCGAGCCACCCGTGCACCGGCACGACCGCGGCCTTCATGAGGAACGCGACGAGCACCAGCCCGACGGCCGCGGCGACGCGGGGGTCGCGTGACGCGGCGCCGGCCAGCTCGCCGAGCTGCACCGTGCCGGTCAGGCCGTAGACCAGCGCGACGCCGGTGAGCAGCACCGTCGAGACGAACAGGTTGAACGTGACGTACAGGCGCGAGCCCTGCACCGAGCGCAGGGTGCCGCGGCGGCGCGCGGCCAGCACCAGCAGCCCGTACGACGGCAGCAGCATGACCTCGATGAACACGAACAGGTTGAACAGGTCCGCGGTGAGCAGGGCGCCGTTGACGCCCGCGGTGAGCGCGAGGACCAGCGGCGCGAACAGCCGGTGGCGCCCCGGGCCGGTGGCGATCGCGAAGACGCTGCACACCAGGGTCAGCAGGACGGCCACCGTCATGACGAGGGCCGAGAACGCGTCGGACACCAGCGGGATCGCGATGCCGCCGGGCCACCCGCCGACCTGGTGGGCGAGCACCGAGCCGTCGGACGTGGCCGCGACGAGCGCGACGGCGGCACCGAGCAGCGCGGTGAGCGTGGCGAGGAGCACGACGAGCCCGGTGCGTCCCCGGCCGCGCAGCAGCACGGCGGCGCCGGACGCGAGCAGGGGGCCGGCCACCAGCAGCGGCAGGGCGGCGGGATTCACGGCGACGAGGTTCACGGTGTGCTCCCTTCGCCGACTGTGCGGTGGTCATCGGTGCGGTACTGCTCGGTCTGGTGCTGCCCGGTCCGGTGCTGGTCCGTGTCCAGGTCGTCCGGGTGCGGGTCGTCGTCGTCGCCCGGCGCCACGGTCCCCGCGGCCTCGCTGCGCGACCCCGTGACCGCCAGCACCAGCAGGTAGATGGTGATGGCGAACGCGATGACGATGGCGGTGAGGACGAACGCCTGCGGCAGCGGGTCGCCCGTCACCAGGGGGTCGGGGTCCGTCCCGAGGGGCTCACCGCGCCGGTCGGTGCCGCCGGCGGCCATGAGCAGCAGGTTCACCGCGTGGCTGAGCAGGACGAACCCGAGGATGACGCGCAGCAGCTCGCGCCGCTGCAGCAGGTACGCGGCGCCGGCGACCAGGACGCCGACGGTCAGGGCGAGGGTCATCGGGCTCCCACCTCCTCGTCCTCGACGGCGCGCCAGTCGGCGTCCGCGTCGGCCTCACGTCGCGCGTCGTCGGACGGGGACAGGCCCAGCCGGTGGATGGCGGCCAGCACCACCCCCAGGACGGCCAGGTACACGCCGACGTCGAAGAGCAGCGCGCTGGTCAGGTGCAGGCCGAGGACGTCGACGTGCAGCGGACGCAGGAACGAGCCGTCGAGCAGCCCCAGCAGGCCGGTGCCCACGGCGACGACCACCCCCGCTCCCGCGATGGACAGGAAGGGCCGCTCGAGGCGGCTCACCGCGTCCGTCGGCGCCGCCAGGTACGCCAGCACCAGGGCGGCCGCTCCGACGAGCGCGGCGATGAAGCCGCCGCCGGGCGCGTTGTGCCCGCGCAGCAGCGCGTAGAGCGACGCCGCGAGCATCACGGGCACGAGCGCACGGTCGAGCACCTGCAGGAACAGGGCGTTGCGGTGGGGGTCGGCGACGGGCGAGTCGAGCAGGGCGACGTCCGCACGGGGCGCGGCCGGGCGCGCGTCGAGCAGCGCGGTCACGGCGAGCGCGCCGATCGCCAGGACGACCAGCTCGCCGAGGGTGTCCAGCGCCCGGAAGTCCACGAGGATCGTGTTGACGACGTTGGTGCCGCCGGTCAGCGTCTTGGCCTCCCGCAGGAAGAACTCGCCGACCTGCGACAGGCCGCGGTGACCGGTGAACGTGAGGGTCGCCAGCGTCGCGGCCACGCCCGCGGCGACCGAGATCACCAGGGAGCCGACGTGCCGGCGCCGCGGCTCGGGCGCGAACCGCGGCGGCATGCGGCGCAGCACCAGCACCATGACGACGACCGTGAGGATCTCCACGAGCAGCTGGGTCAGGGCGACGTCGGACGCGCCGAGCACGAGGAACCACAGGACGACCGCGAACCCGACGACGCCGACGGCGATGACCGAGGTGAGCCGCGACCCGGCGCGGGCCACGATCACGACGCCCAGCGCGAGCGCGGCGAGCAGCGCGACGTCGAGGGGCTGCGTGCTCCCCGCGGGGACGCCCTGCCACAGCATCGCGACCAGGACGCCCGCGGCGCCGACGCCCGCGAGCGGCAGCGCGAGGTGGGCGGCCGGCTGGTCGGACCGCGTGACGTCGCCCACGCGACGTCCCAGGGCGATCGCGCCCTCGTAGCACCGCTGCACGACCTGGGCGCCGGTGAACGGCAGCAGCGCGCGCCCGACGAGGACGCGGTCGACGCGGTGCCGGGCGACGGTCAGGCCGACGCCCCCGAGGATCGCGACCGCGGACAGCGCGAGGGCCGCGTTCAGGCCGTGCCACAGGGCGAGCGGGTACACGTCGGCGACGGGGACGCCCGCGGCCACGGCGGCGGCCGGTGCGGCGACCGCGTCGAGCAGGGGCACGGCCAGGCCCAGGACGAGGCCGCCGACGGCGGCCGTGCCGATGGCCAGGGACATCGGCACGGTGGTGCGCCACGGCGTGACCTGGGCGGCCGGGCCGGGCAGCGTGGTGACGAGCATGCGCAGGCTGTACGCGACGGTCAGCACGGCGCCGGCGGTGACGACGAGCGCGGTGACCCAGCCGGTCACGGCCCCGGCGGGCGAGTGCAGCATGGCGTCGAGCACCAGCTCCTTGCTGACGAACCCGAGCAGCGGGGGCAGCGCGGCCATGCTGGCGGCGGTGAGGACGAGCATGAGGCTGTCCCCCGGCATCGCCCGCCACAGGCCCCGCAGCTCACGGATGTCGCGGCTGCCGGTGCGCGTCTCGATGAGGCCGACCGACATGAACGCGGCCGACTTGAACAGGGCGTGCGCGACGACGTGCACGCTCGCCGCGAGCATCGCCCCGGACGTCCCGACGCCGATGACCGCGACGAGCAGGCCGAGCTGGCTGACGGTCGAGTAGGCGAGCAGCTCCTTGAGGTCGGTGCGCTGCAGCGCGAACAGGCCGCCCACGACCGACGTCGTCAGTCCGACGGTCAGCAGCAGCGGCGTCCACAGGGCCGAGGCGGACGCGCCCGGCGCGAGCAGCATGAGCAGGAAGATGCCGGCCTTCACCATGGCGGCCGCGTGCAGGTACGCGCTGACAGGTGCGGGGGCGACCATCGCGTCGGGCAGCCACGAGTGGAACGGCATCTGCGCGGACTTGGTCATCGCGGCGAACGCGACGAGCACGGCGACGGTCCCGGCGAACGTCGGGTCCTGCTGCCAGGCGGGGTGCTCGAGGACCGCGGTGAGGTGGGTCGTCCCGGTGCGCACGACCATGACGGCGACGGCACCCAGCAGGCTGAGCCCGCCCGCGGCGGTGACGAGCAGGACACGCGTCGCCGGGGCGCCGGCCCGTGACCCGGAGCGCAGCACGAGCAGGTACGAGCAGAGGGTCGTCAGCTCCCACGCGACGAACAGCACGACGAGGTCGTCGGCCAGGACCAGCAGCAGCATCGCGGCGACGAACCCGGTCATGAGCGTGAAGAACCCGCTGGTCCGGGTGCGGACGTAGCTGCTGGAGTACACGAGCACCAGCGCGCCGACGACGAGCACGACGAGGGCGAACAGGAACGACAGGCCGTCGAGGCGCAGGCGCAGCGAGACGCCGATCGTGGGCATCCAGGCGTACTCGGCCTGCACGTCCCCGGTGCTGCGTGCCGAGACGACGAGGGCGGTGAGCCCGAGCAGGCACGCAGCGAGGAGCCATCCGGCACGGCGTCCCAGGACGCGGGTCAGGAGGGGCGCCGCAGCGACCAGTGCCCAGGCCCCGCCGATAGCGAGGCCGAGGCTCACAGGGCGAGGGTGCGGACGGTGCGGGGGGCGGGGCGGGCGTCGAGGTGGTGACGCGTGGTGGTGCGACTGCTCATGTGCGGCTCCTGGAGGGTCGTCAAGACGGCGCCGACCAGGCTTCCCGGCTCACCTGGGCCAACGGTACGGGGCGCGGGACGGATGCGCACGCCGGGGCGGGCGACCCGTCAGCCCGCGCCGGCGTCCCGCAGCCGCTCGAGATCGACCAGCCCCTGCACGACCGGACCGATGACCACCAGGTACATGAGGGCGAAGAACAGCGCCCCCAGGAGCGTGAACCCGATCGCGTTCCCGCGGGCGCCGGGGGACCGCAGGTGCCGCAGGACCTTGCCGGCGACGAGGTGCGGGTGCGTCACGTCCCACGAGTTGAGGCGCACGTGCCGGCCCAGGTAGATGCCGAACGCGACGAGCAGCAGCAGCGCCCCCTCGAACGCGCGGGCCTGCGGGCTCGTCAGCGCGGTCGCGGAGTCGTCGCCGACGGCCGCCAGGCCGACCAGCAGGACGAGGAACACGTTGAGCACCGTCGTCAGCACGCCCGACATCGCCAGGACGAGGACGAGCAGCACGTCGTACCACTCGGGGACGCGCTCGCCCTCCTGGCGGTGGTTGAGGTTGAGCTCCGTGATGAGGTACCCGGAGTTGGGCAGCAGCAGCAGCCACACCAGACCCAGCACGGCCGCGATCACCCCGACGACCGCGCGCGGCGCCCCCACGACGAGCAGCGGCAGCACCAGCACGACCGCGACCCCCAGGACGACCAGCGGCGCCGCCGACAGGACGAGGTTGAGCAGCATCGGCCGGTACAGGCGCGTCCGGTAGACGGGTGCACGGGCGACGACGAGCGCCGCCGCGAACAGGTTCATCAGCAGGACCCCGACGACGAGGCTGGTCAGCACGGGCGCTCCTTCCGGCGGCACCGCCCATCATCGCGCCCGCCGGCCGGGACGTGCTCGCCGAGGTGATCGGGTCCGGACCGGCGCCGGTGGACGCACTGCTTGCGTAGATGCGCAGAGACGCAGCATGCTCGCACCATGCGGCGTGCCCTGGCGAACCCCACCTACCGGCGGCTGTTCTGCGCGCAGGTCGTCGCTCTCGCGGGCACCGGCCTGGCGACGGTGGCGCTCGGCCTGCTGGCCTACGATCTCGCCGGCGGCGACGCCGGGGTCGTGCTCGGGACCGCCCTCGCGCTCAAGATGGTCGCGTACGTCCTCGTGGCGCCGGTCGCCACCGCCGTGCTGGCGCGGGTGCACCGGCGCACGGTGCTGGTCGGCGCGGACCTCGTCCGGCTCGCGGCCGCGGCCGCCCTGCCGTGGGTCGGCGACGTGTGGCAGGTGTACCTGCTGGTCGTCGTGCTGCAGGCTGCGTCCGCGACGTTCACCCCGGTGTTCCAGTCGGTGGTCCCCGACGTGCTCGCCGACGAGGACGACTACACCGCGGCCCTGTCGCTGTCGCGCCTGGCCTACGACCTCGAGGCGGTCCTGGCCCCCGTCCTCGCAGCGGCTCTCCTGCTCGTCGTGCCGTTCGGGTCGCTCTTCGCCGGCACCGCCGTGGGCTTCGCCGGGTCGGCGCTGCTCGTCGCGGCGACCGTCGTGCCCCGGGTCGCGCCCCCGGGGGGCGCCGAGCGTCCGCGCGGCCACGTCGGGCGTGCGGTGCGACGCGGCACCGGTCTGTTCGTCCGCGTCCCCGCCCTGCGGCCGGTCCTCGCACTCGACCTGGCGGTCGCCGCGGCGGGGGCGGTCGTCCTGGTGCAGACGGTGGTGCTCGTGCGCTCGGTGCTCGGCCGCGGGGACGGCACGGTCGCGCTCGTGCTGGCCGTGCACGGTGCGGGATCGATGGCGGCGGCGGTGACGCTGCCACCCCTCCTGCGGCGTGTCGGCGACCGGGCCGTCATGCTGTCCGGCGCGTGCGTGCTGACCGTCGCCACGGCCCTGCTGCCCCTGGCGCTGCGTGCCGGCGGGCCCCGCACGGCGCTGCTCGCCGTGGCAGGGCTCTGGGTCGCCGTGGGGGCGGGGTGGTCCGCCGTGGAGACGCCGGTGGGACGGATGCTGCGGCGCCACGTTCCGGCACCGGACCTGCCCGCAGCCTTCGCGGCGCACTTCTCGCTGTCGCACGCGTTCTGGCTGCTCACGTACCCCGCCGTCGGGTGGCTCGGCCTGGCAGGCCTCGACGTGGTGGCCCTGACCATGGCGGCGGTGGCAGCGGTGGCCACGGCCGCCGGCACCCTCCTGTGGCCGCGTGCGCGGCCCACGACCGCGCCGACTGTGCAGGTCCCTGTGCAGGTGCGACCATGACGGTCGTGCAGACCCGCTCGCGCGACGTCCCGGCCGATGTCGAGCTCGACCAGGCCGTGGTCGTCCTGCGCCTGCTCGCCGACCGGACGCGGCTGTCCGTCCTCGCGATGCTCGACGGGACGGAGATGTCGGTCTCCGCGATCGCCGATGCGCTGGAGCGGCCCGGGCCGGCGATCTCGCAGCACCTGGCCAAGCTCCGCGCCGGCCGGCTCGTCACGGCCCGCCGGGAGGGCACGACCGTCTACTACGGCCAGCCCGACGAGCACGTCGCAGCCCTGGTCACCAACGTGCTGCAGCACACGGAGCACCTGCTGCACGAGGTGCCGCCGCACCACCGCCGACCCGTCTGAGCGCTGCTCGACCCGGGCGTCGGGCGCGCGTCCGGTCGCGGCGCGCGGCGTCACGACGATGAGAGCCCTCACCCTTTGGGGTGAACGGCGCGCGGTGACGGCGCGCGACGCGGCATGCTGTGGCTCTGGGCGATTCGTCCGGATCGACCGACCCCGACGACGGGAGCCCGCAGCCGTGCTCGAGCAGCCGTGGCCGCCGCCCGCGCCCGGCCCGCAGCAGCCGCGTGACGCGCACGGGGCGCAGTGGGCCAACGACGCGGCCCGCCGTGCCCGTGGTCCCGCCCGTGCCGCGTCGTCGGACCCGGACGCGGAGGCGTGGGGTGACCTGCCCGGCCGCGAGCGCGTCGCCCGCCGGCGCGTCACCGACGAGCGCCGGGAGCGCGGCGGCCGCGGGCACGACGACCAGGACGCCGACGGGCGGGAGCACGACCACCGGCCTCGCCCGCTCCCCGCGCGGTGGGTGCCGCAGGAGGAGTGGATCCCCGACCCGTGGCCGGCTCCGGAGCAGCGCTGGACGCCCGAGCAGGACTGGCTGAGCGTGTTCGCCGCGCGCGAGGAGGCCGTCGCTGCGGCACCGGTCGACGCGCCGCGCGGCGCCCGCCGGTGGTGGCTCCTCGCGGGAGCGCTGCTGACGGGTCTCGGGGCGGTCGTCGCGCTCGTCGTCGTGCTCGCCTGACCGGTGCTCACCGGCGCCGTCGCGGTGTGCGGTGGCTACCGTGGGGGATGTGAGCGACGCGACCCCTGCCCCCGCTGCCGTCCCCGACGCCGAGCTGCGCTCGGACGGCGAGCGGCGGACCGTCGAGGCGCTCGACGCGGCCGGCGTCGCGTACGTGCGCACGCGTCACGGGCGCGTGGGCTCGCTCGCGGAGGCGGCCGCCGCCCGCGGCATCGAGCCTGCCGACCTCGTCAAGACGATCGTCGTGCGCCGGGGCGACGACGACCACCTGCTGGTGCTCCTGCCCGGTGACCGCACGATCTCGTGGCCGAAGCTGCGGGCGCTCCTCGGCGTCAGCCGGCTGTCGATGCCGGACGCGGCCGTCGCCCAGGACGTGACGGGGTTCGAGCGCGGCACGATCACGCCCTTCGGGACCACGCGCACGTGGCCGGTCGTGGTGGACGAGCGCGCGGCCGGGCGGCGGGTCTCGATCGGCGGGGGCGGGCACGGGGTGGGGATCACGCTCGCGACGGACGACCTGGTGCGCGCCCTGGGCGCGACCGTCGCGGACGTCAGCGAGGCGGGCTGACCCGATCGGGTCAAGCCCGGGTCAAGTCCGGGACCGGGAACCGTCGTGCCCGGGAACAGGCGCGCGCGGCCGCACGTTGTCACGGGGCGAGGCGTCCTCCCGTCGCGCCGATGTGGGCGGCGGTGGGTACCGTCGTCCCGCCCGTCGCACCCCGGTACGACGACGTACCGGCCCGAGGCACGAGGAGCACGAACGCCACCATGACCGAGCTGACCGCTGCCGTGGAGCTGACCCCGGAGCCCGCGGACCACGAGATCCGCGTCGAGCACCGCGGCGGTCGCGCGTTCGTCTGTCTGGTCGGCGAGATCGACGCGTCCCTGCGCGAGTCCGCGTCGGCGGCCATGGGCATCGCGCTCATGAGCGGCCTGCCCCTGGTCGTCGACTCCAGCGCGGCGACGTTCATCGACTCCTCCGGCGTCGCGTTCGTCCTGCAGCTGCACCTGGCGGCCTCGGAGTCGGGGGTCGGGCTGACGCTGCACGACCCGCACGGCGTCCTGCGTGAGCTGCTCGACATGGTGGGCATGGGCGAGGTCATCGACGACGACGTGTGACGCCCGCCGCGGGTCGGTCGCGGCGATGTCGGAGGGCTCGGTTACGTTCCGGGCATGCGGTTGCTGCACACGTCGGACTGGCACCTGGGCCGGACCCTGCACGGGGTCGACCTGCTCGACCACCAGGCCGCCTACCTCGACCACCTGGTCGACGTCGTGCGCACGGAGCAGGTCGACGGGGTCGTCGTCGCGGGTGACGTGTACGACCGCGCGATCCCGCCCGTCGAGGCGGTGACGCTGCTGTCCGACACGCTCGCGCGGCTCGCGGAGCACACGACGGTCGTCGTGACCTCGGGCAACCACGACTCCGCGACGCGCCTGGGGTTCGGCTCCGCGCTCATGCGGGAGCGGGTCCGGCTGCGCACGCGCGTCGCGTCGCTCGCCGAGCCCGTCGAGGTGGCGGGCGCGCTCGTCTACGGGCTGCCCTACCTGGACCCCGACGTGTGCCGGGCCGAGCTGGCGCCCGTGGCCGCCGACGGGGCGCGCACCCTGCTGGCCCGCTCGCACGAGGCCGTCACGCGCGCCGCGATGGCCCGCGTACGGGCCGACGTGGCCGCGCGCCGCGGTGCCGGGCGCCCGCGGGTCGTCGTGGCGGCGCACGCCTTCGTCGTCGGCGGGCGGGCCAGCGAGTCGGAGCGTGACATCCGCGTCGGCGGTGTCGACCACGTGCCGGCCGACGTCTTCGCCGGTGTCGACTACGTCGCGCTGGGGCACCTGCACGGTCCCCAGGTGGTGAACGGGCCGGCGGGCACGCTGCTGCGCTACTCGGGCTCACCGCTGGCGTACTCGTTCTCCGAGCAGCACCACCCCAAGTCCTCGGTGCTGGTGGACCTCGCGGGCGACGCGCCGGTGGCCACCCTCGTGCCGGCACCCGTCCCGCGGCGGATGGCCGACGTGACGGGCACGCTCGAGGACCTGCTCGGTCCGGCCGGGGAGCCGCACGTGTCCGACTGGGTGCGCGTCACGGTCACCGACCCCGTGCGTCCCGCCGACCTGTTCCGGCGCGTCCGGCAGCGGTTCGCCCACGCGCTGGTCGTCCAGCACCGGCCCGAGCGTCCGCAGGACGCGGCGACGCGCCCCGTGCTCGTCACCGCCGCGGCCGACCCCGTCCTCGTCGCCGCCGACTTCGTCGCGCACGTCACCGGCGCCCGGCCGTCGGCCGCCGAGCTGCAGGTGCTGCGCGACGCGCACGAGCACGTCGCCGCGGCGGAGCGGAGCGCCTGATGCACCTGCGCTCGCTCACCGTCCAGGCGATCGGCCCGTTCGCGGGCCGGCACACCGTCGACCTCGACGCGCTGGGGCAGTCCGGTCTGTTCCTGCTCGAGGGGCCCACGGGCGCGGGCAAGTCCACGCTCATCGACGCGGTCGTCTTCGCCCTGTACGGCAAGGTCGCGGGGGCGGACGCCTCGGACGAGCGGCTGCGGTCCGCGTACGCCGCGGACGACGTGCAGAGCGTCGTCGACCTGGTGTTCGAGGTGCCGGCGGGCGTCTACCGGGTGCGCCGCACCCCCGCGTACCAGCGGGCGAAGCGGCGGGGCACCGGGACGACGACCGCGCAGGCGAGCGTCACGGCGTGGCGGCTCCCCGCCGGCGCCGACGTGAGCGGCGGCCCCGAGGCGCTCGACGGGTCCGGGGTGCTGCTCGGGACCCGGCTCGACGAGGTCGGGGCCGAGCTGCAGCGGGTCGTCGGGCTGGACCGGACGCAGTTCGTCCAGACCGTCGTGCTGCCGCAGGGGGAGTTCGCGCGGTTCCTGCGCGCCACCGGCGAGGAGCGCCGGGTGCTGCTGCAGAAGATCTTCGGCACGCAGGTCTACGAGCAGCTGCAGCAGCGGCTGGCTGCGCTGCGCGCCGAGGCCGCACGGACCGTCGAGGCGTCCCGTGCCCGCTGCGGCGAGGCGGTCGCGCACCTGCTGGGCGCGTGCGCGCTGGGCCCGGACGAGCAGGCGGCCACCCGGGCGGCGCTCGACGCGGCCGTCGTCGGCACGCCCGTCGCGGAGCGTGTCGCGCAGGTCCTGGTGGCGACTACCACGGCGCTGGACGCCGCGGCCGACGCGCTCGCGCAGGAGTCCGCCGCGGCCCGGGAGGCGTGGGACGTGGCCCGCGCCGCGCACGAGCACGCCCGGGACACCTCGGCCCTGGTGGCCCGGCGGGCGGCGCTCCGCACGGAGCACGCGCGGCTCGACGCCGCGGCCGGTGAGCACGACGAGGACGTCCGGCGTCTGGGCCGTGCGCGGTCGGCCGCCGCGGTCCGGCCGCTGCTCACCGGCTGGCACGACGCCGCGACGGCGCACGAGGCAGCCGCCAAGGCCCTTGTCGCGGCGTCGGACGCGGCGCCCGACGACCTGCTGCCCGCCGGCGGCGACCCCGACGCGTGGCGCCCGCACCTGCGGGCGCAGCGCGACGCGGCGGCCGACGCCGCGGCGGCGCTGCGCCGGACCGTGGCGGTGGAGGCAGGACTGGCCGACCGCCGGCGGACCGTCCGCGCCCTGGCGGCCGCGCTGGAGGACCTGCGGACCGAGGTGGCCGCCGCCGAGGAGTGGCTCGCCGCGCGCCCGGCGGCGCGCGCCGCGCTCGAGGGCGAGCGTGACGCGGCGCGTGCGCACGCCGGGCGGGCCGACGCCGCGGACGCGGCCCGGGCCGCTGCTCGCGTGCTCGTCGCGGACGTCGACGCGCTGGCCGCGGCCCGCGCGGACCTCGCCGCGGCGCAGGCCGCGGTCGCCTCGGCCGCGGACGTGGCCCGGGCCGCCCTCGCGGACGAGGCCGCGCTGCGGGCGGCGCGCGTCGCCGGCCTTGCCGGCGAGCTCGCCTCCGGCCTCGTCGACGGCGACGCGTGCCCCGTGTGCGGGGCGTGCGAGCACCCCGCCCCCGCGTCCGTCGGCGCCGACCACGTCACCGCCGAGCAGGTGCTCGCCGCGGAGCAGGCGCGGGCCGCGGCGGAGGCCCGGGTCGCGGATGCCGCCGCCCGCCGCGCCGGCCTCGTCGAGCGCGTCGACGGCCTGACGGCACGCACCGGCGCGCACGACGCACGGTCCGCGGCCGCAGCGCTGCACGAGGCCGAGGCCGAGGTGGCGGCGGTCACGGCCGCGGCCACCCGCGCGACCGCGCTCGAGGCACAGCTCGCCGCCCACGACGCCGCCACGCGTCGCCGCGAGGCGGTGCGGGACGAGGTCCTGACCCAGGTGCGCACCGCCGAGGTCACCGTGGAGACCGAGCGGGACGCGCTGAGGCGGGCCGAGGCCGAGGTCGTCGAGGCGCGCGGGGACCACCCCACGGTCGCCGCGAGGTACGCCGCGCTCGACGCCCGGACCGCCCAGGCCGCCGACCTGCTCGACGCCCTGGACGCCGAGCGCGCCGCGTCCGCCGACGCGGGCCGCCGCCGCACGGAGCTGGACCTCGCCCTGGCGGAGCACGGCTTCGCGGACGACGACGAGGCCCGGGACGCCTGGTGCGCACCGCCCGCGCTGGCCGAGCTGGAGCGCCGCGTGCTCAGCCACACCGCCGACCTGGCACGCGTCACCGCCGGCCTCGCCGACCCGGCCGTCGTGGCGCTGCCGGAGGACGTCGTCGCCGACGTGGCCGCGGCCCGGACCGCCGAGCTCGCGGCCCGTACGGCGGCCGCCGACGTCGAGGGTCGCGCGCACGTCGCCGCGTCCCGGGCCGAGGCCGCCGGACAGGCCGCCGCGCGCGTGCGCCGGGCTGCCGAGGACCTCGACGCGGCCGTCGCGGCGGCCGCCCCCGTGACCCGCATGGCGAACCTCGCCTCCGGCACGGGCAGCGACAACGCCCACGCGCTGTCCCTCGCCACGTACGTGCTGGGCCGGCGGTTCGAGGACGTGGTCGCCGCCGCCAACGAGCGGCTCGCCGTGATGTCGGACGGCCGGTACGAGCTGGTGCGCTCCGACGAGAAGGAGGACGTCCGCTCGCGTGCCGTGGGCCTGGCGATGCGCGTCGTGGACCACCGGACCGAGCGCGCACGCGACCCGCGCACGCTGTCCGGTGGCGAGACGTTCTACGTCTCCCTGTGCCTCGCCCTCGGGATGGCCGACGTCGTGACCGCCGAGGCCGGGGGCGTCGAGCTGGGCACGCTGTTCGTCGACGAGGGCTTCGGGGCGCTCGACCCGCACGTTCTCGACCAGGTGCTCGCCGAGCTGGGCCGGCTGCGCCACGGCGGCCGCGTCGTGGGCATCGTCTCGCACGTCGAGGCGCTCAAGCAGGCGATCGCCGACCGCATCGAGGTCCGTCCGACTCCCGCCGGCCCCAGCACCCTGACCGTCCTCGCAGGCTGATCCGTCCTGGCGGGCTGAGCCGTCCTGGCGGGCTGAGCCGTCCTGGCGGGCTGAGCCGGTCGGGCGGGCTGATCCGGTCGGGCGGGGCGGGGCTCACCACGTCCAGCCGCGAGCCGCCAGCTCGACCTCCTCACGGAACCTCTCCTGCGCGTCGCCGGCCGCCGCGGGTCGCACCTCGACACCCGCCAGGTGGCACGCCTCGGCGAGCAGCTGGTCGTACGCGAGCTGGGAGGCGATGATCCGCTCCGCGCGCGCGAAGGCCCGCTCGTCGCCCTCGAGGCGGCGGACGTGGTCCGCGACCGCGCCGAGCCGCTCCTGCACCCGCAGCGTGAGGAACGGGTCGAACGGCTCGACGTGCCGGTGGCGCAGCCGCTCCGCGACGGCCTCGAGGCTCTCGGCCAGCGCGACGCGCCACCGCGGCGTCTCGTCCGAGGAGGGGATGAGCGCCCAGGCGGCACACAGCAGCACGGTGGGTGCCACCGAGGTGAGGATCAGGAGAGCCCAGACCATCGCGTCCTCCGTTGAACGTGCCCTGAGCCTAGACAGAGGATGTGACGGACGCCACAGCACCCGGGGTCCGCGCCGACCCCCTACGCTCACCCGCGGGCGACCCCTCGTCCCGCCCCCTACGGTGGGCCCCGGACGGGGGGCACGACGGAGGGAACGCATGGGAGCCAGAGCAGTGGTGTCGACGGTCGTCGCGCTGGGACTCGTCGCGGCCGGGGCCTACGTGGCCGACGGGTTCGCACGCAGCAGCGCCGAGGAGCAGGCGGCGGCCGTCGTGACGCAGCAGCTCGACGTCCAGGGCACGCCCCAGGTGCGGATCGACGGCTTCCCGTTCCTCCCGCAGCTGTTCGCGCGCTCGCTGGACGACGTGCACGCCACGGCGGACGGGGTGACGCTCGAGGGGATCGCGGCCACCGACGTCACGCTCGACGCCACCGACGTCTCCCTCGACGCCCCCTACCGCGTCGGCGGCGTGAGGCTCGAGGCGACCGTGCCGACGTCGTCGGTGCAGCAGGTGGTGGGCGCGCGCGTCGACATGGACCTCGCCGTGGACGGCGACCTGCTGCGGGCCACGGGCGAGCTCTTCGGCATCCCCCTCACGGCCGGCCTCGTGCCGCGGGTCGCCGACGGGCGCCTGCTCGTCGACGTGCAGGACGTGACTCTCGGCGCCGGGACGCTGCGGCTCGAGGAGCTCCCCGGGGACGTCGCGGAGCGGCTCGTCGGGATCGAGGTGCCGCTCGAGGGGCTGCCCGCCGGCATCGTGCTCGAGCAGGCGGTCGTGGTCCCCGACGGGGTGCGGTTCACCGCGACCGGCGCGGACGTCGTGCTGGAGCAGCTGCCGTGAGCGCGGCCGGTGCCGCCGCCGTCGGCGTCATGGCCCTGACGGCGTCCGCGCCCGGTGGTGGGGCCGGGCTCGGCGGGCTGTGGGACGAGGTCACCACGCCCCAGCCCGCCCCCGGGCGCGTCATGGTGCTCGTCGTCGGCGGGGTGGTGCTGGCGGCCCTGACGCTGCCGTTCGTGTGGCACCTGCTGCGGCACGGTCTGACGATCGTCCACGAGGCCGCGCACGCCGCCGTCGCCGTGCTGGCCGGACGGCGTCTGTCGGGGATCCGCGTGCACTCCGACACCTCGGGCCTCACGGTGTCGCGCGGGCGGCCCCGCGGGCCGGGCATGGTCGCGACGGTGGCCGCGGGCTACCCCGGTCCTGCCGTCCTCGGTGTCGCGGCCGCGTGGCTCCTGTCCCAGGGGTACGCGCTGGGCGTGCTGTGGCTGCTGCTGGTGGTCGTGGCCCTCGTGCTGCTGCAGATCCGCAACTGGTACGGCCTGTGGGCGGTCCTGGTCAGCGGCGCGGTGCTCGTCGTGGTCACGCTGTGGGCGTCCGCGCAGGTGCAGACCGTGGTCGCCGCCGGGCTCACCTGGTTCTTCCTGCTGGGCGCGCCGCGCGCCGTCCTGGAGATGCAGGTGCAGCGTCGGCGCGTCCGCCGCCGTGGAGGGCGTGACGAGTCCGACGCGGGCCTGCTCGCGGGCCTGACCCACGTGCCGGCGGTCGTCTGGGTCGGGGTCTTCCTGCTGGTCTGCGGCGCGCTGCTGGCCGTCGGCGGGGCCTGGCTCCTGGCGGCGTGGCCCTCCGCCTGAATCACCCACCCGTTGTGTGACGATGTGCCACCTGTGCCCCGGAGTGCCCCGAAAATCGGGTGCCCCGAGCAATCGGACGGGCGTCCAGTGTCTGCGATAGTGAAGCGGTGAGCACACCTCCCGACACCGAACCGCGGCCTGGCCGCAACGAGTCGTTGTCGCTGCGTCGGGCTCTGGCACTGCTCGACGTGTGCGCGCTCGACACCGACCCCGCGGGCCTCACGGCCGCCGAGATCGGCCGCCGGCTCGGTGTCCACAAGTCCACCGTCCTGCGGCTGGCCGCCCCCCTGCTGGAGTCCGAGCTGCTGCGCCGCGACACCGCGACCGGTCGGTTCCGGCTCGGGCCCGGCGCGCTGCGCCTCGGCCACGCGTACCTCTCGGGTCTCGACGTCGAGACCGTCGCCGCCGGGTCGCTCGACGAGCTCGCCCGCACGAGCGGCTGCACCTCCGTCCTGGCCGTCCCCGACGGTCTGCAGGTCCGCCTCGCGGGCCACCGCTCCGCGCCGGGTGCCGCCCGCACGTCGGGTCGTTGGCCCTCCAGCGTGCCGATGCACTGCTCCGCGACCGGCAAGGCGATCCTGTCGGTCGCCGGCGCGAGCCTCGTGGAGCGCACCGTCGCCGGCGGGCTGCGGCCCGTGACGTCCCGGTCGATCACCGATCCCGGTGAGCTGCGCGCCGAGCTGATGCGGACGCGCCGCCGCGGGTTCGCGGTCGACGACCGGGAGCTCGACCCGGACATCCGGGCCGTCGCCGCGCCCGTGCTCGACCACACCGGCGACGTCGTCGGGGCGCTGGCGGTCGTCGCGCCCGCGTCGCGCATGCCGGCCGCCGTCGTCCAGGAGCACGCGCGGACCGTCGTCCTCGCGGCTCGTGCCGTCACCCGGCGCCTCGGGGGCGCCGCGGGCGTCGAGCGTCGCCCAGGTGGGGCCACCGAGGACCTGCAGGCCCGCCGGGGCGCGTGAGTCACTCCACGACGACGCACCTGTCGATGGCGCGCGACAGCGCGTCGTGCTCCGCCTGGGTCACCCACAGGCCGTAGGCCGCCTTCACGACCGTCTGGCGCAGGGCGTACGCGCAGCGGTACCCGGTGTTCGGCGGCAGCCAGGTGGCCGCGTCGCCCGCACCCTTGCGCTGGTTGGCGCTGCCGTCGACGGCCAGCAGGTTGGCCGGGTCGTTGGCGAACGCCCTGCGCTGCTCCGCGGGCCAGCCCTGGGCGCCCTTCTGCCACGCGTCCGCGAGGGCGACCACGTGGTCGATCTGCACCTCGGACGAGCGCTCGCCGCGCTCGAAGGCGATCGACTCACCGGTGTACGGGTCGTCGAGGACCCCGGTGAGGACGACGCAGTCCTGGGTGCCGGGCTTGACGGTGATGTCGACGAGGTCGCGCCGCAGCACGTCGTTGCGGGTGTCGCAGCCGTTGCGGTCCACGTCGGCCCACGCCGGACCGAACTGGTCGCGGTCGTACCCGGTCCGCGGGGCCCGGCCCTTCACGACGAGGGAGTCCAGCGCGGCCCGGCCCGTCGCGAGGTCCTGGGCGGTGACCGGGTACCCGGCCGACGCGCGCGCGTCCAGCCACAGGGGCGCACCGAGGCCGACCGCCAGTGCCGCCACCAGGACCACCACCCAGGACCGCGGGTCACGTCGGCGGGCGGCGCGGCGGAGCAGGTCGTTCGTCGAGGTCACGGGGAGCACCCTGCCGCACCGGACCGACACCCGGGTGCCGCACACGCCCGGAATGTGCAGAGCGTCCCTGCCCGGGCGGCGGTGGTCGGGTGGCGGGGTGTCAGTGGTCCGCGTGCTCCGGGGAGGGCAGGGGCAGGATGCCGTGGGTGTAGGCCCACACGACGGTCTGGACGCGGTCCCGCGTCCCGATCTTCGCGCTGATGCGCGCCAGGTGGCACTTGACGGTGCCCGGCACGAGGTGGAGGGCCGAGCCGATCTCCGCGTTGCTCATCCCCTGACCGAGGGCGCGGACGATCTCGATCTCCCGGGCCGTCAGCGACGAGACCGTCGAGGCCGGTGCCCGCTGCTCCGTGGCGTGCCGGTGCCGGCGGCGGGTGAGCTCGCCGATCACGTGCCGCGCGACCGAGGGGGTGACCCAGCCGTGGCCGCGCGCCACCGTGCGCAGGGCCGTGACGACCTCGTCCTGCGTGGCGTCCTTGAGGAGCAACCCGACCGCACCGGCGTCGAACGCCTCGCAGGCGTGCTCGTCGGCCGTCGTCACGACGACCACGGCCGCGCGCGGGCCGTGCCGCCCGGTGAGCTCCCGGATCGCGGCGAGGCCGTCGGAGCCCGCCAGGCGGGAGTCCATGAGGACGACGTCGGCGTCGCGCTCGCGCGCCAGCGCCACCGTCTCCACGCGCGAGGCGGCCTCACCCACCACGACGATGTCCTCGGCCGGCTGCAGGTACGCACGCCAGCCCCACCGGACCACCGCCTGGTCATCCGCGACCACCACCCGAATCACACCGGCCCCCCGCCTGTGATGTCCGCGGGCGACGACGCAGCACAGCTGGTCGGCCTCCACGTCGTGCGGCTGCAGAGTAGTGGCCGCCGCGGGCGTCTGTCTCGGGTCATGCGGCAGATCGTCGAGGTTCTGACCTTTGGCAGATCCGTGCTGCCCTGCGGCAGATGTGCCGGTATGGGCAGGTGCGCTCGACTGGTCGCAGTGCTCGGCAGCCGTCCAGCCCGGTCGGACGGCCCGCCGGTCACCGCCACGCGGTCCGTCGGGCGTGCGTGGGACACCGCGGGGGGCGCGGCCGCTGCCGTCACCGTGACCCCCCAGGATCAGGAGAGGTCACCCGTGAAGAAGACTCGTTTCTCCGCCCTGGCCGTCGGGATCACGGCCGTGCTGGCCGTGGGCGTCGCGCTGCCCGCCGGCGCTGCACCCGGCGGGGCCCTGCCCACCTGGCTGAGTGCCGGTTCCAAGACCCAGTACCCGTCGGCCGGCGGCACCTGGAACTACGGCTTCTGGAACGCGTACGTGCGCTCCTACTACACCGTCAACAAGTGCCACGGGTCGTCGGTCAGCTACAACGGCAGCCTCGTGCGCAGCGTCAACACGGCCAGCGGCCAGAAGTCGATCGCGGAGAAGTTCGGCCTGAACTACTGGGACGCCACGGACGCCTACTACTACCGCACCTGCTGACCTCGGTCGGCACGCGCGACCGCGGGCCGTGTCCGGTCACCACGAGGGTGGCCGGGCGCGGCCCGCGTCGTCCCCGGGCGTGCGCCCGGCAGGGTGTCGTCCGCGGGTCAGCCGGAGCGTGCGCCGACGAGCCCCGACTCGTAGGCGGCGATCACGAGCTGGGCGCGGTCCCGTGCCGCCAGCTTGTCGAGCAGGTGGGTGATGTGGGTCTTGACCGTCTTCACCGAGATCGTGAGGTCGCCGGCGATCTCGTCGTTCGACCGTCCCCGCCCCACGAGGCGCAGGACGTCGATCTCCCGCGCGGTGAGCGCGCTCGGCGCAGGCGGCGCACCGGGCGGCGCCTCCTGGACGAAGTGCTGGACGAGACGCGTGAGGATCGACGGGGCGAAGAGGGACTCGCCCCGGGCGGTCCGCTCGATGGCGGTGAGCAGGTCCGCCGGGTCGGTGTCCTTGAGCAGGAAGCCGCTGGCACCCGCGCGCAGCGCCAGGTACACGTACTCGTCGAGCTCGAACATGCTGAGCATGAGCACCCGGGTCCCGGCGAGCGTCGGGTCGGCGCACAGCCGACGGGTCGCTTCGATGCCGTCGACGTGGGGCATCCGCACGTCCATGAGGACGACGTCCGGCGACGTCGCCGTGACGACGTCGATCGCCTCCGCACCGTCGCCGGCCTCCCCGACGACCGTGGTGCCCGGGTGGGCGTCGAGCACCATCGAGAGGCTGCGCCGGAGCAGGTCCTGGTCGTCGACGAGGACGACGCGGACGGGGGCGGCGCTCACCGCTCGCGGTCCGGCAGCCACGCCGTGAGGCGGTACCCGGACCCCTGCGGCCCCGCCTCGAGCGTGCCACCCAGCGTCAGCACGCGCTCCCGCAGCCCGGTGACGCCGTGCCCGGCGCCGGGTGCTGGGACCCAGTGCGGGGCGGGGCCCGCGTCGGTGACCTCGACGCGCACGGCGCCGTCGCTGTCGGTGGCGAGCCGCACCTGCGCGTGGGTCGCCCCGGCGTGCCGAGCCGCGTTGGCCAGCCCTTCGCGCACGACGGCGCACACCGCGAGCTGCACGCCCGGGGACACGTCCGGGAGGGGGTCGGCCTGCAGGTCGACCGTGAGACCCGCCCGCCGTGTCGCCTCCACGATCTCCGGCACGGCTGCCAGGGACTCCGAGGGCCGCAGCGGGGCCGGGTCGTCGGCGCCGCGCAGCGCGCGCAGCATGCGGCGCAGCTCGAGCGTCGCGTCCCGGCTGATCTGCTCGACGTCCTCCAGCGCGGCGCGCAGCTCGGTCACGGTGGGCGCGGTCACGGTGGTCGGCGATCCGGTGGTCGACGTCCCGGCCGGTCCGGCGAGCTCCGCGACGGCCGCGGTGTGCCGGACCGCCGCCGCGCGCACGGTGATCAGTCCGAGCCCGTGCGACACCAGGTCGTGCAGGTCCCGGGCGATCGCGATGCGTTCACCGAGGACGGCCTCGGCCGCGCTCCAGCGGGCGAGGTCGCGCGCGTGGGCGAGCCGCTCCGACCGCAGCCGCATCGCCGCCCAGGCGGCGGTGACCATGCCGACGCCACCACCCGCCAGGGCGACCACCCACGGCACCGGCCCGAGGGCGACCGTCGCGAGCACGGCGACCAGCAGCACGGCACCGAGGACCGGCAGCACGAGGGACCGCGGTCGGGCGAACGTCACACGACGAATGTAGGCGCCGGGGCGGCGGCGCGTCGTCGGACCCAGGTCTGAGGGACCGAGGTCCGAGACGGCCCGCCCGGCTCCCGACCCAGACCCGATGACACTCCGGGCCCGCGCGGTGTTGGCTCGACGCAGCACCGGATCCGGTGCGGGGGGACGGGCGCGAGCGCCCGCCGGACGGGGGAGACGGTGCGATGTACCGCAGGGTGGTGACCGGCGTGACGCTGGTCCTCTTCGCGCTCGTGGCGCTGGTCGCCGCGATCGTCACGGACCTGCACGACCGCTCGCTGCCCCAGGGCCTCGGCGCCCGCGCCGCGGTGACCCTCGACTTCGCGGACGCGCACCTGGGTGACCAGCGGGCGTTCACCGAGCTCGCGCGGGTGAGCGAGGAGGGCGGCCTCGGCCTCGTCCGCGTCGCCGCCGACCTCACGGGCGGCGGCGCCGGGACGGTCTACGTCCCCGTGGGGCCCGACGCCGACGTCCCGTCGAGCGTCGCGACGTTCGGCGGCCGGGACGACGTGCGGGTCGCCCCTCCCGAGGCGCTGGCGAACTCGTTCGCGACCGGGGAGTACCTCGTCACGCGCGCCGCCGGCGACCGCGAGGCGCTGGAGACCTGGGCCGCGCAGCACCGGGTGTCGGTGGACTGGGCCGAGGCCGACCTCGTGTCCACGCTGCAGCTGGTCGTCCGCGAGGCGAGCTTCGCGAGCTCCCTGCTCGCCGCCTCGGTGCTGACGGTCACGCTCGTCCTCTTCTGGCTGTCGGTGCGGGCGCGGGGTCGCGCCGTCCGGGTGCTCGGAGGCGTCCCGGCGTGGCGCATCCAGCTCGAGGACGTCGGCGGGTTCCTCGCCGCGGTCGCGGTGGCCGCAGCCGCGGTCGTCGTGCTCGCCACGGCCGTCGTGGCGGTCGGCCAGGGCGCGGTCTTCGTCCCCTTCTACCTCCGTACTCTGCTCGTGCTGAGCGGTGCGGTCGTCGCGACGTCCGCCGTCGCCGCGCTCGCCGTGTCGGCGGCGTCGTGGCCGACGGCCGAGTCGCTCGCGTCGCGACGGTCCCCGGTCACCGGTCTGCGTGGCGTCACGACGGTGGTCGCCGCGCTGGTCTTCACGCTCGTGGTCTCCGCCGTCGGCCCCGCCGTCACGGCCTGGAACCAGGCGAGCCGTGCCGCGGAGCAGCAGGCCACCTGGTACGCGCTCGCGGACCAGGTGTCCCTGGTGTTCCCGTCGGCGCTCGGGGAGGAGGGGTTCGTCGAGCTGATGCCGGCGGTGGGGGCCCTGCTCGCCGACGCCGAGGAGGCGGGCGGCGCCGCGCTCTCCTCGACCTGGGCCTCCGAGCCCGCCTACGGCTACGACCTCGGCGAGGTCGGTCACCTGGCGCTCGTCAACCAGGACTGGCTCGACCTCATGCGCCGCGGCTCCGTGCGCACGGGGTCCGGCGGACTCGTGCAGGTGCCGGCGGGCCAGGTCCCCGCCGAGGTCCGGGACTTCCTCGTGCCCTCGCTGGAGATCTGGTCGCGGGACCCGCGCCCCGGCGAGGAGGTGTACGCCCAGCTGCAGTTCTACCGGGTGGCGGACGGCGTGACCCTCCCGATGGCCACGGCGGGGGGCGGCGAGCTGGAGTTCCTCGACGACGCCCTCGTCGCCGTCGTCCCCGCCCTGCACCAGACCTTCGACGACGACTTCCTCGCGTCACTCACGTCGTCGCAGAACATCGTGCTCACGGGACTCGCGCCGACCCTCGAGCTCGTCCGCGCGCACGGGCTCGAGGGCAGCGTCGAGGTCCGCTACGTGGCCGAGGCGGGCGCGCTCCAGGCGCAGTACACGGCGCACTTCGCCTGGCTGCGCGGGGTGTCCCTGCTCGCCCTCGCCGCTGCCCTCACGCTCACGGCGGCGGTGGGTGCCCTGATCACCGCGATGCTGCGAGCCCGCCGCGACTTCCCGATGCGCCTCGCGGGTCGGTCGTGGGCGCAGATCCTCGCGCCGCGCGTGGGCCGTGAGGTCGTTGCCGGGTTGGCGATCACGGCGCTCGTCGTCGCCTGGCAGGAAGGTCGCGAGCTGGCGCTCGTCGTGACGGTCGCCGCGCTCGCCCTGCTCGTCTCGCCGCTGACCCACCTGGCAGCGGCGCGCTGGAGCTTCACGAACCTCGGTCTGCGCAAGCAGTGAAGGAGGAGGACATGGAACTGACCGCAGAGGACCTCCGCGTCGTCATCGACGGCGTGCCCGTGCTCGACGGGGTCGACCTGACGTGCGCGCCGGGTCGCATGACCGTGCTCGTCGGGCCCTCCGGCTCGGGCAAGACGACCCTGCTCAACTGCCTCGGGCTCCTGCAGGTGCCGAGCTCGGGACGCGTGCTCGTCGACGGGACCGACACGACCGCCTGGCGCTCCGGCCGGCGTCGCCGGTTCTGGCGGGACCACTCGGCCTTCGTGCTGCAGGACACCGGCATCATGGACGAGGAGTCGGTCGCCCTCAACGTGACCATGCGCGCCGGGGTGCTCACCAACCGGGCCCGCGGTGACCGCGCGCGCATGCTCGACGCCCTGGGTGTCGCGGGGCTCGCCGGCCGCCAGGAGGAGCGGGCCGCCCACCTCTCGGGTGGTGAGAAGCACCGGCTGGCGATCGCGCGCGCCGTCTACAAGGACGCGCGGGTGCTGTACGTCGACGAGCCGACGGCGTCCCTCGACGACGCGAACCGGCGCACGGTCATCGACCTGCTCGTCGCGCGGGCGCGCGCCGGGTGCACCGTCGTCGTCGCGACGCACGACGACGACGTCGTCGCGGCCGCCGACACGCAGTACACGGTCGGTGCGCGTCGTGCCGCGGTCGCCGCGGCGGTGCAGCCGTGAGCGCCGGACGCGCCACCGGCGTGCGGCGGCGTCCGCTGACCTGGGTCCTGGCCGCGGTCTCGCTGGTCGTGCTCGTGGTGCTGCTGGTCGCCCTCGGTGTGATCCGGCCGCTCGGATCGGACGTCGCGCGTCCCCCGTGCGATCAGCTCCCGTCGGCCGCGGAGGTCGCCGCGGCGCTCGAGGCGCACACCGACCTGACCACCCGGATCGAGGGGGTCGGCGGCGGCGTGCGCGTCACGAGCGGAGTGCCCTGCGCCGACGACCCCGACCGCGCGGTCGTCGAGGTCCGCTACCGCGCGGGGACCGAGCGCACCGCCGTCGAGGAGGTGCTCAACGACAGCGACGGCTACGGCGTGCCGGTCGAGCTCGTCCAGGACTGATCCGCGGTGGGGTGAGGCGCGGCCGGGCTCAGACGACCGGCTCGGCCGGCCGCGCCTCGTGACCCCGACGACCGTGGGTGCGCTCGCGCTCCTTGAGCTGCGCCTCGAACACGTGCCGTCGCCCAGCCGTCAGCTCCTCACGGACCTGCCGTTCCGCGTCGGCGAACGCCCGGTGGTACCCGTCGTCGAAGTCCTCCACGACCTGGAACGTCCACCGCCCCTCGAGCACGTTGCGCCCGACGACGTCCGCCCGGACCCGGTCGGCGAGCTCCCCGTGCCCGGCCGCCTCGAGGTCGTCCAGCGCCTCCTGCAGCTCGAGGTCGGCCCGGCCGATCAGCCGGTGGAACGCGTACAGCATGCCGCGGGCGTGCTCCACCACCTCGAACGCCGCCGTCACACCCCCCACCGCGGCGACGGTCGCGTCGTCGACACCCGCCGGGGGCACGTGCTGCTCGTCGGGGCCGTCGTGGGGGTCCCGTCCCGTCACCTCGTCCATCCCCCCACCCTGCCCAGTGCACGCCGGCCCCGCACGCCGGCGTCGGCCCGGCGTGCGGGGTCACGCTCACTGCGTCGCGTCCGCCTTCGGCTCCGGGCACGTCCCGCCGGGCTCGGTCGCCCGCTCGAAGTGCCACATCTCGTTGGCGTACGTCTGGCACAGCCCGTAGGCGGCACCGTGGCGCACCATCCAGTCCGCGCCGTCCGTCGGCCCGATGTCGACGGCGTCGCCGGTCACGTGGCTCGACGTCTCGGGGGTCGCGACGTAGCGGCGGGCCTCCTCCTCGGAGCCGTAGCGCTGCACGGCGGCGTCCATGAGCGCACGCTGCTGGTTCGCCGTGCGCAGCCCGGACGTCACCCACAGGTCGACACCGCGCGCGTGCGCGTCGCGGGCGGCGCTCTGCACGGCGACCCGCAGCACCTGGTCCAGCCCGGCGATCGCGGGGTGCGCGTCGTCGAACGGGTCGATCTGGTCGTCGAGCAGGCGGGGGTCGTCCACGGCGGTCGACGCCTGCTCCCCGGGACGCAGGACGACGCCCGGCGCGCACGCCGTCCCGAGGGTGCCGACGAGCAGCGCGGCCACCAGGGCCCGGGCGGCTCGCGAGCCCCGGCGGACGGCGTGCGGACGTGCGGTGCGGCGGATGCGGGCCGGTCGAGGGTCGCGAGGTGCGGTCGTGGTGGTGGTCGTGGAGCTGGTGGTCGCTGTCATGCCGCCAGTCCAGGCGTCCCGACGTTGCGAGCGCGTCTCGCCGAACGCAGACGCCGGCGATACACGCCCGTTCCTAGACTCGGGGCGTCGGGTCGTCGACGGAACCGGGGTGACGTGGTGCGGGTGCTGGTCGTCGAGGACGAGCGCTACCTGGCGGAGGCCGTGCAGACGGCGCTGCGCCGCGAGGCGGTCGCCGCGGACGTCGCGGACGACGGCGAGCAGGCGCTCGAGCGTCTCGCGCACACCGCGTACGACGTGGTCGTGCTCGACCGCGACCTGCCGGGGATCCACGGCGACGACGTCGGCCGGCACGTCGTCGCGTCGGGCACGGGCACCCGCGTGCTGATGCTCACGGCCGCGGCGACGCTGGACGACAAGGCGCGCGGGTTCGGCGTCGGGGCCGACGACTACCTCACCAAGCCGTTCGAGATGCGCGAGCTGGTCCTGCGGGTGCGCGCGCTGGGCCGGCGCGGGGCCACGCCGCCGCCGGTGCTCGAGGCGGCCGGGCTGCGGCTCGACCCGTTCCGGCGCGAGGTGTTCCGCGACGGGCTGCACGTGCCGCTGAGCCGCAAGCAGTTCGCCGTGCTGGAGGTGCTGCTCGCCGCCGGCGGCGGGGTCGTCAGCGCCGAGGACCTGCTCGCGCGCGCCTGGGACGAGAACGCCGACCCGTTCACCAACGCGGTGCGCATCACCATCTCCGGCCTGCGCAAGCGGCTCGGGACGCCGTGGGTGGTGCACACCGTGCCCGGCGTGGGGTACCGCGTCGGTGACCCGGAGGACGCGTGAGCCCGGGCGGGCGCCGCGGCCCGCGGGTCACCGCACGGCTGCGCCTGACGCTCAGCTACGTCGCGTTCCTGCTGGTGGCGGCCCTCGTCATGTCGGTGTGCGTGTGGGCGGTCATGCGGTTCGTGCCGAACTACCCGCTGACGGCGGCCAACCCCAAGGACCTGGACATGCCCATCGCGTCCCGCCGCGAGATCCTCGCCGCGGTCGTGCGGGCGTGCGGGATCGCCACCGCGGTGCTCCTCGTCGTGGGTTCCGTCGGCGGGTGGTGGCTGGCCGGGCGCGTCCTGACGCCGCTGCAGGACCTCAACGCCGCGGCGCGGGCGGCGGCCGAGGGGGACCTGTCGCGGCGGGTCGGGCTGCGCGGCGCGCGTCGCGACGAGTTCACGGACCTGGCCGACACGTTCGACGCGATGCTCGACCGCCTCGAGCGCGACCTGCACGCGCAGCGCCGGTTCGCCGCGAACGCGTCGCACGAGCTGCGCACCCCGCTCGCGGTCCTGCGGGCGCTGCTCGACGTCGCACGCGACGACCCGCAGGGCACCGACCTGCCCGTGCTCCTGGACCGGATGGACGAGACGACGCGACGTGCCGGTGACCTCGTGGCCGCGCTGCTGGACCTCGCGGCGCTGGACCACGGCGCGCTGGCGCGGCGACCGGTCGCGCTGGACGTGATCGTCGAGGACGCGCTGGAGGACCTGCGGCCCGAGGCGCGCGAGCGGGGGGTCCAGGTGACCGCGCGGGTGGACCCGGCGACGGTCCCGGGCGACGCGACGCTGCTCGCGCGCGTCGTCGACAACCTCCTGCGCAACGCCGTCCGGCACAACCTGCCCGCGGGCGGCCGCGTGGCCGTGACGCTCACCGGGGGTGACCGCGTGCGGCTGCGCGTCGAGAACGACGGCGCGCTGCTGGACGCGGACCGGCTCGCGGTGGCCCTCGAGCCGTTCGCGCGGCAGGTGCAGGCGGTCGTGCCGGGCTGCGGGACGTCCCGCGGACGCAGCGGCCCGGCGACGTCCAACGGGCTGGGGCTGCCGCTGACCGAGCGGATCGTCACGGCCCACGAGGGCGTGCTCACCCTGGAGCCGCGGCCCGCAGGCGGTGTGCGCGCCACGGTCACGCTGGAGGGGACGCCGGACGTGCCGGTCGGCGTCCGCTGACAGGACCGGGCGGACCCGGGGGCGGGTCGCGGCGGACGTCCCGAGCCGTCCACAGCCCCGGTTCACCCGGTCGGCGTCCACCGGGGGTCCCGGGGCCCACCCGGGGGGTGCACGGCCTGCGGCATACTGACCGCGCACCCCACCGAAGGGACCTACGCCCGTGACCGTCTTCCTCGTCATCGGGGGCATCGGCCTCGTCCTGCTGCTCGCCTCGCTGGTCTTCGGCGACATCTTCGAGTCCTTCGACATCGGGGAGGGCGGGTTCTCCGGCATCGCGGCCGGGGTCGGGGCCGTCGTGTTCGGCGCGAGCGGCGTCATCGCGCTGTCCTCCGACCTGGAGCTCGTCTGGGCGTACGTCATCGGCGCCGGCTTCGCCGTGCTGGCCGGGGCGGTCGCGCAGCTCACCATCAAGCGGCTGTCCGACACCGAGGACGCCCCGCCGCCGCCCGTCGACGGCGCGTACGGCACGACGACCGCGACCACCGGCCCGCAGGGCGGGGAGGTCCGCCTCGAGGGCGTGCGCGACCTCGAGGCGCGGCTCGCCTGGGCCGACGAGGAGATCGCCCCCGGCACCCGGGTCGTCGTGATCGGCGTCTCGGGGTCGCGCGTGCACGTCCGAGCCGTGTGACCCGCGCCGGTATCCACCCGCTGCGCGCCGCCCACCCACCGACCTGAGCCGCACCGCGGCCCGAGCAGGACCCAGGCAGCACCGAGAGGAAAGGGGCCCGGCCCAGCCGGGACACCATGTTGGACGGAATCTTCCAGGACGGCGCGACCATCCTCGCCGTGGGCGCGCTGATCATCGCGTTCGTCGCGGTCATCGCGCTCATCACCAAGCGCATCCGGCGCGTGCCCCCCAACGAGGCGCTGATCATCGTCGGCCGCGGCGCGGGCAAGGCCGCGACGGGTGACACCGGGCAGCGGGTCATCGTCGGCGGACGGGTGTTCGTGTGGCCCGTGCTGCAGCAGGGCTTCCCGATCTCCCTCGAGCAGCGGCAGATCGGCATCACCGTCGAGGGCGTCGACAAGAACCGCATCAAGCTCGCGATCAAGGCGTCCATCAACTTCAAGGTCCGGGGCGACGAGGAGGGCGTGCGGCGTGCCGCGCAGCGCTTCCTGTCCCAGCAGGCCACGCTGACCGACGTCATCAAGGAGTCCCTCGAGGGCTCGCTGCGCTCGATCATCGGCGACATGACGATCGAGCAGATCATCAGCGACCGGAAGTCGCTGCAGGACGCGGTCGTCAACTCGACCAAGACGGACCTGGCGGAGCAGGGCCTGCAGGTCGACCTGCTCAACATCTCCGACATCTCGACCCCGGGCTCGGACTACCTGTCCAACCTGGGCCGTGCCGAGGCGGCGCGCGCCCGGCAGGTCGCCGAGGTCAAGGAGGCCGAGGCGCAGCAGGTCTCGGAGTTCGCCAAGATCCAGGCGATGGAGTCGATCGCCGAGCGCCAGCGCGACCTCGCGCTGAAGCAGGCGGGCATCAAGGCGGAGACCGACCGCGCCAACGCCGAGGCCAACGCCGCGGGTCAGCTGGCCCGCGCCGAGCAGGACAAGCTGGTCGCCCTGCAGGAGCGTGACGCGCTGGCCGAGAAGGCCAAGGTCACCGAGGAGCAGCTCGACATCGACATCCGCAAGCCGGCCGAGGCGTCCGCGTACGCCGCGGTCCAGCAGGCCAACGCCGAGCGTGACGCCGCCAACGCGGCCACGGAGGCCGACGCGTACCGGCGCATGAAGATCGCCGAGGCCAACAAGACGGCGACGGTGCAGGACGCCGAGGCCGCGGCCGAGGCCACGATCCGCGCCGGTAACGCCGAGCGCGACCGCCAGCTCGCCGAGGCGAAGGCCGTCGAGGCGCTCGGTGCGGCCCGCGCGACCGCGACCCGCGCCGAGGGTCTGGCCCAGGCCGACGCGACCCGCGCCCAGGCCGAGGCGCTGCGCGAGCAGGGCGACGCGGTCCTGGCCCAGCAGGTCATCGCCCTGCTGCCGGAGATCGTCCGTGCCGCCGCCGAGCCGATCGGCAACATCGACCAGCTCACGGTGGTCTCGACCGACGGTGCGTCGGCCATGACGCGGACCGTCGGGCAGGTGCTCGGCGAGGGCCAGGAGGTCATCAAGTCCCTCACCGGCCTGGACCTCAACACGCTCGTCGCGAGCATCGCCGGCAAGGCCGTGGACAGCACCGACAGCGGCCGCACCAGCTGACCCCCGGGCTGGATTGCTCTCTCA
>NZ_BONP01000031.1 GCF_016862775.1 Cellulomonas phragmiteti
CCCCTGTCGCCCCCGGCACCTTCCCCGCCGTCGGCACCGTCGTCGTCACCGCCACCGCCACCGCCGGGTACGAGCTGACCGGCCCGTCGGAGTTCACCTTCACGTTCACCGACGTCCGCCTCGTCACCGCGACCGCACCCACGCAGCACGACCCGTACGGCACCGCCGACGACACCTACACGATCCCGTCGGTCACCGGCGTGCAGTACGCCGTCGACGGCACCCCCGTCGCCGCCGGCACCTACCCCGCCACGGGGACGGTCGTCGTCACCGCCACCGCCACGCCGGGCCACGAGCTGTCGGGCGCCTCGCAGTTCACGCTCGTGTTCACGGACATCACCCTCGTCGAGGTCGTCGCACCCACGTGGCACGACGTCGACGGCACCGCGGACGACACGTTCACGCTGCCGGAGGTCGAGGGCGTCGTGTGGACGCGCGACGGTGGCGTGCTGGCACCCGGCACCCACCCCGGGACCGGCACGGTGACCCTCGTCGCGACCCCGGCACCCGGGTACGAGCTCGCGGGCACCACCACGTACACCGTCACGTTCACGGACCTGGAGCACGTGACGCCCGTGGCGCCGACCGCCACGGACAACCCGGGGACGGCGCAGGACGTCGTCACGATCCCCGCGGTCACCGGCGTGACCTACCTGCACGACGGCGCCCCGCTCGCCCCCGGCGACCACGCGCTGAGCGGCCACGTCGTCATCGAGGCCGTCCCGGCCGCACCGCGCTACGTGCTCGTCGGCACCACGACGTTCACGCTGCACCTGTCCGCCACGGACGTGCCGGGCGTCCCGACGATCACCGCCCTGACGGTCGGCTCCCGCAGCCTGACCCTGGAGTTCACGGCCCCGACGACGACCGGCGGCAGCCCCGTCACCGGGTACGCGTACTCGCTCGACGGCGGCATCACCTGGGTCCCGGTCGCCGGCTCGCCGGTCGTCGTGACGGGACTGGTCAACGGCACCGCGTACCGGGTCATGCTGCGGGCGCAGAACGCGCTGGGCGCCGGCAGCGGCACCGCGTCGGCCACCGGGACGCCCGTCCCCGCGCCGTACGCGGTCCCGGGTGCCGACGGCACGCTCGCCCTGCCCGTCCTGGCCCCCGGCCAGGGAGCCGCGTGGGTCGACGGCACGGCCGTGCCCGGCGCGGTGACGACGGACAGCGGGACGCGGACCATCACCGCGGGTGCCGTGCGCGTGACGTTCACGGGCGTCGACGCGGCGGGCCGCACGGTCGGCGCGCCCGACCAGGTGGTCGTCACGCCGGACGGTGCCGTGCTCGTCACCGGCACCGGGTTCGCCCCCGGCGAGCTGGTCGACGTGTGGCTGTTCTCGACCCCGGTGCTGCTGGGCACGGCACGCGTCGAGGCGGACGGCACGTTCGGCGCGCGGTTCGCGCTCCCCGCGGGCGTGACGGCGGGGCAGCACACGCTGCAGCTCAACGGCACGGCCTCCGACGGCTCGCTCGTGAGCACCGCCTCGGGCGTCCTCGTCGCGGCCGCCACCGAGGGGGTGCGCCCGCCGCAGACCGCGACGCCCACCACGGGCCGCGCGGCGCTGGCCACCACGGGCGGGTCCCTCGACGCGGGCCTGCTGCTCGCGACGTCGCTGCTCGTCGCCGGCGGCCTCGCGGTCGCCGTCGGCACCCGGCGGCGCCGCAGCGCCTGACCGAACCCGACCCCCACGACGACGGGCCGCCGCGATCTCTCGCGGCGGCCCGTCGTCGTGCGGGGGGCGGGGCGTCAGGCCGTGACGTCCGTGTGCGCGAGCACCACGTGCTCGCCGTCGTCGCCCGTCGCGTGCACCGCGAACGTGCCGTCGGCGACGTCGAACGTGAGCGTCGCGCGCGCCTCACCGGCCGTCCACGCCAGGCAGCCGCGCGTCCCGTCGACGTCCCACTCGAACGTCCCGCCGAACGCGGCGTGCGACGAGCGCAGCCGCAGCCCCGCGAGCTGCCCGCGCACCGCGGGGTGCTCGAGCGCCGCGGTGACCTCCTCCGGCGTGAAGTGGTGCCGGTTGACGTCCCGGCCCACGCCCGTGGCCGCGAGCAGGTCCATGTCGTTGGCGCCGGCCAGCAGGCCCACGTAGTACACCTGCGGGATCCCCGGGACGAACAGCTGGATCAGCCGCGCCAGGACGTAGCGACGGTCGTCGCGCGCCAGGGCGTCGTAGAACGTGCAGTTGACCTGGTAGAGGTCGAGGTTCGACGCCGCGGCACCCGTGGCCTGGCGCGACGTGCCGCCCGAGTTCTCGTGGATGCGCTCGACGAGCGCGTCGATCTTCTCCGGCGCCAGCAGCCCCGGCTCCCCGGGCCGCAGGTCCGACGGGCCGACGTCGACGATCCCGATGCCGTCGTGCGTGTCCAGCACGGTCACCGCGTTGGCCGGGCGGATCTGCAGCCAGCCGGCCAGCGGCTCGAGGTCGCCGGCCGTCAGCGCGTGCAGCACCAGCGGCGGCAGCGCGAAGTCGTAGACCAGGTCGACCTTGCGGGCGATCTCGATCTGCTGCGTGTGGTGCCCGTGCACCTCCACCAGCACCTGCGCGCCGCGCTCGTGCGCCTGCGCGACGATCCGCTCGGTGTACGCGTCCGTCGCGGGCGTCATGAAGCAGTCGGTGCCCGCCTCCTTGCCCGTGTAGCCCACGGCGTCCAGGCGCAGCATGGTCACGCCGCCGGACGTCAGGGCGTCCACGACCGACGTCAGGTACTCCCACGCCTGCGGCGTGCGCAGGTCGATGTCGACCTGGTCCGGCGTGAACGTCGTCCACACCAGGCGACGACGCCCGCCCAGGGTCATCACCGTGAACGGCAGCCCGGGGCGCGGGCGGTACACGCGCGCCAGGTCCTCCTCGGTCGCGCCGTCGGGGAACACCGCGCCCAGCGTGAGGAACATCGGGGCGTGCGGGGAGTCGTCACCGCGCTCGCGGACGTCGCGGAACCGCTCGGACTCCGCCGAGACGTGGTTGACGATGACGTCGGCCATCACGGTGCGACCGCCGGCCAGCGCGCGCACGTCGTCCCACGAGCCGAGCCGCGGGTCGACCGCGGTGTGGTCGCGCGGGTCGAACCCCGCGTCGGCGCCGTCGTACGGCGGGTAGAACGGCAGCAGGTGCACACCGTCGAACGCCCCGGCGAGGGGACCGTCGAGCAGGGTGCGCAGACCGCGCAGGTCACCGGCGAGGCGGTCGGCGTAGGTGATGAGCTGAGGGCCGTGGAAGGTCACGGTCGGGCCTTTCGGTGCGGGACGTGGGTGCCGCGCCGCCTCCCGGCAGGGGGCAGCAGGAGGCGGCGCGGCGGTCAGGGGGCCGCGGGTGCGGCGGTGCGGTGCAGCAGGCGGTCCAGCCATCGTGCGCGCGCGTGGCGTGCGTCGCGCGACAGCGGCGCGTCGGGCAGCAGCCCGTCGAAGCCGTGGCAGCCGCCGGGCCACACGTGCAGCTCGGCGTCACCACCGTCGGCCCAGATGCGGGCGGCGAACGCGACGCACTCGTCGCGGAACGTCTCGGCGGAGCCGACGTCGACGAACACGGGCGGCAGGCCCGCGAGCGTGGTGGCCCGTGCCGCCGCCGCGGACGACGGGGTGCCGGGGCCACCGGCGGCGTCGCCGAGGTACGCGGCCCAGCCGGTGGCGTTCGCGGTGCGGTCCCACGAGCCGACGCCGGCCATCTGGTGGCCCGACGCCGAGTCGTTGCGGTCGTCGAGCATGGGGCAGGCCAGGAGCGCACCGGCCAGCGCCGGCCCGCCGCGGTCCCGGGCCAGCAGCGCGAGGGCGGCCGCCAGGCCACCGCCCGCGCTGACGCCGGTGACGACGACACGGTCGGCGTCCAGGCCCAGGTCGGCGGCGTGCTCGACGAGCCAGACGAGGGCCGCGTACGCGTCCTCGACCGCCGCCGGGTACGGGTGCTCCGGAGCCAGCCGGTACTCGACCGACGCGACCGCGCAGCCGGGGGACAGCTGCGCGGCCGCGGGCACGTCGTCCGCGACGGTCCCGACGACCAGCCCGCCGCCGTGCAGGTGCAGCAGCACGGGCACGGGTCCGGTGGCACCGGCCGGGCGGAGCAGCGCCACGCGCACGTCACCGGCGGTGCCGGGCGCGTGGTGCCACGTCAGCTCGCGTCCCGCGGCCGCGGCCACGTCGGCGAGGTCGGGCGGGGTCGCCCGCGCCCGCAGCGACGCGATCTCGTCTGCGGCGAGGGTCGTGACGACGTCGTCGGGTCGCCCCGCCAGCGCCGCGGCGACCGCGGGGTCGAACGGCGGCCGGGCGGTGGCCGTGGTCGTCGTCATCCCTTCAGCGCGCCCTGCATGAGCGCCGTCACGAACTGCCGCTGGAAGATGAGGAACACGATGAGCGTCGGGGTGAGGATCAGCAGCGACCCCGCGCACAGCAGCGGCACGTTGGTGCCCCACTGCCCCTGGAACGCCCCGAGGGCCCCGGCCATGGTGCGCCGGGTCGGGTCGGACACCAGCACCACGGCGAGCAGGAACTGGTTCCACGTCCACAGGAACATGAGGATCCCGAGCGAGGACAGCGCGGGCGTGGACAGCGGCAGGTGGATCCGGGTGAACAGCTTCCACGTGCCGGCGCCGTCGATGCGCGCGGCCTCCGAGAGGTCCTCGGGCATGTTGACGAAGTGCGCACGCATCCACATGACCGCGAACGGCATGTACAGGCCGATGAGCGGCAGGATGATCGCCCACCGGGTGTTGAGCAGGCCGAGGTCACGCATCTGGTAGTAGAGCGGGACGATGACGGCCTGGAACGGCAGCGTGAGGCCGAGCAGGAAGGTCAGGAAGATCACGCGGTGGCCCGGGGGGCGCAGGTGGCCCAGCGCGAACCCGGCGAGGGTCGCGATGAGCAGCGCCACGGGGACGACGCCGATCTCGATGAGGACGCTCGACCACAGCAGCGCGCCCATGTTCGCCGCCTGGAAGGCGTCGACGAAGTTCGACCAGTACGGCGTCTCGGGCCACTCGAGCCCCGACGGGTACGTGCCGGGCTCGTGCAGGGCGGTGACGAACAGGCTGACGAACGGCACCACCGTCACCAGCATGAGAACGATCAGCAGGACGCGGCCCACCACCGTCTCGCGACGCGACACGATCATCGTGCGTCCTCCCGGGTGAGGCGCTGGATCGGCAGCACGACCGCGAGCACCAGCGCCATGAAGACGACGGCGAGCGCGGAGGCCTGACCGACCTCGCGGCTGAAGAAGCCGAGGTAGTAGATCTCCAGGCCGGGCACCATCGTGGAGTTGGCGGGCCCGCCCTGCGTGGAGATGTAGACGATGTCGAACGCCGCCAGTGCGGAGATCACCGTGACGGTGACGGCGACGCCGACCTCCTGGCGCACGCTCGGCAGCGTGATGGAGAAGAACTCGCGCACGGCACCGGCCCCGTCGATGCGGGCCGCCTCGTACAGCGCGGGGTCGATCTTGGACATGCCCGCCAGGAGCAGGATCAGGCACAGGCCGAGTGCGACCCACGCGCCGATGACCCCGACGGCGGGCAGGGCGGTGTTCGTGTCACCGAGCCAGGCCCGGGTGACGCCGCCGAGCCCGATGGCCCGCATGAGCTCGTTGACCAGGCCGTCGGTGGCCAGCAGCCACGTCCACATGATGCCGGCGGCGACCAGCGGGATGACCTGGGGCAGGAACAGCACGGTCCGGGAGACCAGCGCGAGGCGGCTGGTCGCGAACTTGCGGATCGTGGCCGCGGCGAGCAGGCCGAGGATCACGGGGATGAAGCTGAAGTACACGATGAGCTGCAGGGCGTTGCCGATCGAGCCGAGCATCCGCGCGTCGCCCAGCAGCCGCGTGTAGTTGTCCAGGCCCACCCAGGTGGACTCGGTGACGCCGTTCCACTTGTAGAACGAGTACTGGACCGTCAGGGCCAGCGGACGCAGCACGAAGACTGCGTACGCGACCGCGGCCGGGACCACGAGGCCGAGGGCCACCCAGCCTCGGCGCAGGCGCCGCGCCCGCAGGGCGCGGCGCCTGTCCTCCTGGCTGTGCGAGGTGGTCCCGACGGCCCCGCGGACGCCGCTGGTTCCGGTCGTCCGCGTGGCGCTCATCAGTTGCCGATCTGGCTCTCGTAGTCGGCCTGGACCGTGGCGAGCAGCGTCGCGGCGTCGATCTCACCGGCGACGAGCTTCTGCAGGTTGGGGGTCCAGCTGGTGGCGTAGATGGCACCGGTCGCGTTGGCGATGAACTCCATCGCGCCGTTGTCCTCACCGATGGTCGCGCCCGCGGCCAGCGTCTGGGCGGTCACGCTGTCGGCCGAGATCTCCGGCATGAACGCGTCGGCCGGGCCCATGGGGTGCGAGCCGCCGATCTCGACGGCGATGGTGCGGGCCTGGTCGTTGGTCGCGACCCAGTCGAGGAAGTACGCGGCGCACTCGGGGTTCGCGGCGCGCGCCGAGATGCCGTAGGTCAGCGGGGCCGACATCGCGCCGACCTCGCCACCGTCCTCGACCGGCGGGACGAGGAAGAAGCCGACGTTGCCGGGCATCTGGGTGTCGAGGTTCCCCGACTCCCAGTCGCCGTTGAAGATGAACAGGCTCTCGCCGTCGATGAACCGGGACATCATCATCGAGTAGTCGAGCGAGTTGACGTCGGGGGCGAAGTAGCCGGCCTCGACCCACCGCTGCAGGTGCTCCGCGGCCCGCGCGTACTCGGGGGTGGAGATCGTCGCGTTGGGCTGCTGGAACGTCCACGCGTTGATGTCGGCCGGCTCGCCGTACGACGCCATGAGGCCCTGCAGCGGGAACGCGAGGCCACCGGTGGCGCCGCCGTTGAACTGCGCCATGGGCGTGATGCCCGCGTCCTTCGCGGCCTGCATGACCGCGTCGAGCTCGGCGAGCGTGGCGGGGGGCTCGGTCATGCCGATCTGCTCGGCCAGCTCGACGTTGTAGAAGATGCCGGTCATGGAGAAGTTCAGGCCCATGGCGTACAGGGGCCCGTTGCCGCGGCGGCCGTTCTCGTCGACGCGCATCTGCTCGAGCTGCGAGCCGGGCCACTGGTCCCAGCCGAAGTGGGCGGCGGCGTCCTCGAGGTCGTAGAGCAGGCCGTCGGCGGCGAGGTCGGAGACCTGCGGGAGGCGCATGAGGTCCGGCGGGTCGTCGGCCAGGACGCGCGGGGCGTTCTGGGTGATGACGGCGAACTGGTCCTCGCGCACGTCGATGGTGACGTTCGGGTGCTGGGCGGAGAACTCGTCGAACAGCGCGGTGGCGAGCGGGAAGCCCGTCTCGATGTAGGCGCTGAGCGTCACGTCGTCCGTGCCGCAGGTGAAGTCGCCGGACGCGGTGGAGCCGCCGTCCGCGGTGGAGTCGTCGGTGGTGCTGCCACCCGGTGCGCTGCACGCGGTGAGGGCGAGGATGCCGCTCAGCGCGAGAGACGCGGTCGCGACCGCGCGCCGGGACGTTCCAGAGGTTCGAGACAACGTCGTCTCCCTTTCGTTCGGGCTAGGTCAGGGGGCTCCCGGCCTTGCTAAATCGTGTTAGCAAGCTCATGTTCGCCATCTGCGACCTGGGGTGTCAAGCGGGAGGCGGTCACAGATCGGTCACGGGACGGCCTTCACCCGCGCACGCAACGGACAAACGTCCAGGAGCGGACGGTGGTCGCGCGACCACGGCCGACGACGACCCGCCGGCGCCCGTCCCGTGCCCCGCCCACCGCACCCCGCGAGCCCCTGCCGGCCACCGCCCCTTAGGATCCCCAGCGACGGGAGGAACGACGTGAGCCACAAGCGCGTGACCCTCGCGGACGTCGCACGCACCGCCGGTGTGTCGTCGACGACCGCGTCGCTCGTGCTGTCCGGACGCGGGTCGGAGCTGCGGATCTCCCCCGCCGTCCAGGAGCGCGTGCGCGGTGCGTCCGCCGAGCTCGGCTACCGCCCCAACATCGTCTCCGTCGGGCTGCGCAAGGGCACCACCCGCACCCTCGGCCTCGTGTCCGACACCGTCGCGACCGGGCAGATGGCCGGCGACATGATCAAGGGCGCCATCGAGGCCGCCCGCGACCACGGGTACATGCTGTTCATCGGTGAGACCGAGGGCGACCCCGCCATCGAGAGCGCCCTCATCGACGCCATGCTCGACCGCCGCGTCGACGGGATCATGCTCACCTCGATGTTCACGCGCACCCGCGCGGTGCCCGCGGCCCTCGAGCGCCTGCCCACCGTGCTGCTCAACACCCTGCCCGCCGGGCCGACGCGCGCACCCGCCGTCGTCCCGGACGAGGTCGCGGCCGGGCGCGCCGCCGCGCAGCTGCTGCTCGACGCCGGGCACCGCGACATCCACCTCGTCGGCGCCGGTCCCGGCGCGGACGACGTGCCGCCCGACACCGTCGCCGGCCACGAGCGGCTCACCGGCATCCACGAGGTCCTGCACGCCGCCGGCCTCGAGCCCGCCTCGGGCCACCTCTGCGACGACTGGGTGCCGCCGCAGGGCTGGGCCGCGACCCACGACCTGCTCGAGCAGCACCCCCGCCCGCGTGCCGTCATCTGCTTCAACGACCGCCTCGCGTTCGGCACCTACCAGGCGCTGCAGGAGGCCGGCCTGCGCATCCCGGACGACGTGTCGGTCGTGTCGTTCGACAACTACCCGATGGCCGACTGGCTGCGACCCGGGGTGTCGTCCTTCGCCATCCCGCACGAGGCGCTCGGGCGGCGCGCCGTCGAGCTGCTGCTCGCGGAGATCGCCGGCGGGCCCGGCGGGCCCGACGTGCACCGCCTGCCCGTGCCGCTGCGCGCCCGCGGCTCGGTCGCCCCGGCCTGACGGCCCGGCCCGACGCCTCGGCCTGACGCCTCCGCGACCGCACCACGACGGCCCACCAGGCCGCCACCCGTCCGTGGACGGAGGCGGCCCGGTGGGGATGTCACACGCCCCGGGTGCCGCGCAGACGGCTCCGCACCAGGAGCGTCCCCGCCCCCGTGAGGCCCAGCGCGAGGGCGAGCAGCAGCGCGAGCTGCGACGGCCCGGTCACCGCCAGCTGACCGCCCGCGGCGGCCGGTGTCCCGGCGACGGTCCCGGCGCCGGCGCCCGGGCCGGACGCGCCGGTCCCACCGGTGCCACCGGTCCCGCCCGTGCCACCGCTGCCACCCGTGCCGTCCGTGCCGCCGGGGTCCTCGACACCGGCGCCCCGGACCTGGGCGAGCAGCCACTGCAGGGTCGCCGGGTCCTCGAGGGTCGGCGCCGCCGCGAGGTGGTGGTCCGGCAGCGCGAACGCGTCGTCGCCGTACTCCGTCCACAGCGCCAGCTCGGCGATCCGCGCGGGGGCCAGGCCCCGCGCCTCGTACGCGGCGACGAGCGCCTCGTACGACTCCCGGGCCCGGGTCACGGGCAGCAGGTGGTCGTTCATGCCGTGCGTGATCCACATCGGGACCTCGCCCGCCGCGATGCGCGCGAACTCGTCCTCGTCGCCCGGGAACCCGCCCGTGAGCAGGCCACCGGCGAACAGGTCGGGCCGCTCGGAGAACATCTCCCACATCAGCTGCGAGCCGTACGACACCGACGCCGCGTACACGCGGTCCTCGTCGACGGCGAAGCGCTCGAGGAAGGCCTCGACCAGCTCGATCGTCTGCGCCCCCTCGATGGCCTTGCCCGTCCGGACGTTCTGCGGGGCCAGGACGATGACGTCCTCGTCCGTGCCCGTCCACGACTCCTGGAACCACGCGGTGGCGAGCATGTCCGACGCGAGCTGCACGCCGAGGTTCTGCCCGTCGAAGCCCATGCCGTGGCCGGGCAGCGCGACGACCAGCGGGTACGAGCGTGCCGGGTCGTAGCCCTCGGGCAGGCGGTACGCGTACTCGAGCGGGCCGGCGCCGGACGCGAACGTCTCGAGGACGAACTGGTCGACCTCGCGGTCGATCGAGGGCTCGGTGAGGCGGTGGGCCCGCGCCGGGTCCGCCGCGGCGACCAGCGCACCGTCGGTGCCGCGCACGTCGCCGAGCTGGGTGACCTGGGTCAGCTGGTCGGGGTTGACGCGCACCGAGCACAGGAACGTCGGGCACAGCGAGACGATGACCGTCCACCCGCCCTCCGGCGAGTCCTCCAGCTCGAGGACGACGAACCGCCCCGGCGCCTCGGGACGCGCGGACGTGAGCAGCCGGGCCGGGTCGTCGGTCGTCCAGACCGACGCGACCGCGCGGTCGACGAGGTCCGGCAGCGTCTCGATCCCGGCGAACCGGAAGTTGTACCCGGAGTCCTCGACGCGGAAGTCGGCCGGGGTCAGCGCGGACGCGTCGACCGGCGTGGCGTACTCGAGCACGACGTGGGTGACCTGCTGGCCGAACGACCCGACCGCGGTGACCGGGGTGACGCCCAGCACCGGGCTCGGGGCCGCCGCGCGTCCCTGGGCGAGCAGCCACTGCAGGATGCCCTGGTCGGAGTAGGTCGGCGCCGTCGCGGCGTGGTAGTCCGGGATGACGAACGCGTCGTCGGCGTACTCGACGTGCCGCACCGTGTCGGCGGCCTGCGCCTCGTCCATGCCGGCGGCCACGTACGCCGCGCGCAGGCGGTCGCGGCTCGTGGTGGAGAACGACGCCGGGAGCACCGGGTCGCTCGTCGCGTGCGTGAGCATGACGGGGACGGGGTGCTGCGCGACCGCCTGCGCCTGCTCCTCACTGATCGCGAAGCCGGAGACGACCAGGGCGGCGTCGAACAGGTCCGGGTCGCCGGCCATGGCGGCCCAGGCGAGCGTCGACCCCCAGGAGAACGTCGCGGCGTAGATGCGGTCGGTGTCGACCGCGTGGTCGGCGACGAACGACTCGACGAGCGCGACCATCGCGTCGGCCTCGGCCGGGTTGCCGACGCGCGGGTTCTGCGGCGCGAGGACGATGACGTCCTCGTCCACGCCGGTCCACTCCTGCTGGTTCCAGGCGGGGACCATGATGTCGACGGCGACGTTGACGCCGGGGTTCTCCCCGTCGTAGCCGGACCCGTAGCCGTGCAGGGCGACGACCAGCGGGTAGCTGCGGGCCGGGTCGTACCCCGCCGGCAGCTGGTAGGAGTACGGCAGCTGCTGACCGCCGACCGCGAACGTGTCGTACGTGAAGTCGTCGGCGACGAGGTTGACGGCGGGCGCGGTGGCGCGCAGGGGCGCCGCGGCGGCCGACGCGAGCAGGGTGCCGTCGGTCGCGTGCACGTCGCCGTGCTGGGTCACCTGCGTGCGCAGGTCGGTGTTGATCTTCTCGAAGCACAGGCTGGGGCACGTCGAGCGGATGACGGTGCTGCCCCCGACGTCGGCGGGGTCGAGCTCGAGGATGACGTAGCGCCCCGCGACGGACGACCCGCCGGTGAGCAGGCCGACCCGGTCGTTGGTGTACGCCCGGGTGACGGTGCGCGCCGCGAGGTCGTCGAGCTCGTCGAGGCTCGCGCTGAAGCGGAAGTTGTAGGTGCTGTCCTCGACCGTCCACCCGGCGGGGGTGACGTCGGCGGGGTCGACGGTGCCGTCGTACTCGACGGCCACCGCGGCGACCTTCTGGCCGGACAGGTAGACCTCGGTGACGGGCGTGACGGACAGGATCCCCGCGGGGTCGCCGGGGGCGGCGACGCCCGGTGCCGCGGCAGCCAGGGAGGTGGCCACGAGCCCGGCGGCGGCGGCCAGCGCGGTCAGCGACCGGGCGCGGCCACCGGGCGGCCGGGAGGCGGACGACGTGCGTCCGGGTGGTCGAGTCATGCGTGTCTCCTTCGACATCGCCGGGACGGCCCCCGTTGGCAGCCCCGATGCTAAATCGGACTAGCACGTGTGCTAGTCCGATTTAGCGCAACCTAACCGGGTGCTGGGCAGGCGTCAACGGATGGCGCGCGGCGCGCACCACGCGCCCGCCGGGGCGCCAGGTCGGCCGTGCGGTCGGCCGTGCGGTCAGCCGTGCAGGTCAGCCGCGCACGGGCCGCCGGGCACGCGCCCGCAGCACCCACCAGACCGCACCGCCGATGCCCACGCCGAACCCCGCGGCGGTCAGCCCGAGCACCCCGAAGACCCCGAGCACCGTCCCCCACACCGCACCGAAGAACGGCCCGAACGGCCGGTCCGCGGCGAGCGCCACCCACGCGTCCGGCACCCCGGCGGACGGCACCGCCACCTCGTACGTCCCCGTCTCGGGTGCGGTGAACGCCCCGACCGTCCCGGCGACCCACCCCCGCACGCGGCTGGTCGCGTTCACCCCTGGCGACCGGTCGGCCGCCACCACGTCGCCCGACGGCGCGCGCAGCAGCACCGCCTCGTCGAGCCGGGGGCGCTCGTCCTCGCCGACCGCGTCCCGCGGCACCACGAGGTACACCGCGTACCGCTCGCCGGCGACCAGGTCGACGCTCGTCACGCCCGGCGCGCCGGCGGACGCGAGGACGGCGGCACCCGGCTGCCCGTCCCCCGCCAGCACGTCGCTGCGGACCAGCCCGACGAACCCGCCGGCCGTCACCACGGCGAGCACCAGGGCGCCGAGCAGCAGGAGCACGCCCGTCACCGTCAGGGCGACGGGCCCCACGAGCGACGGACGCGCGGACGCAGGGACGGACGACGGCCGGGAGGTGCTCACGTGGCGAACCTACTCCCGCCGGGCACCGGTCAGATGGCCGCGACCCACAGCCCGTCGCGGGCCCGCGTCATCGCCACGTACAGCTCCCGGAGCCGGAAGTCGCGCCGCTCGCGGTCCACGTCGTCGAGGTCCTCGACCTTCTCGGTGAGCCACGAGGCGTACGGGTCGACGACGAGGACCTGCTTGAACTCCAGGCCCTTGGCGCGCTTGACGGTGCCGACCTTCACGCGGTTGACCGGCACCCCGTCGTACTTCTCGAGGTTCACCACCGGCACGCCCGCCTTCTTCAGCGCCTCGGTCGCCGCCTCGACACCGCGCCGCGACAGCGACAGCACGCCGACGTCACCGAAGTTGGTGCCGACCTCGGCCACCACCTCGTGCACGCGCAGGACCATGCGGCGCTGCCGGTCGGCCTCGCTCGCGCAGCGCACGTAGACGGGCTTCGGCCCCGTGCGCGGCACCTCGGCCGGCCGGTCGCCGCGGGCCGTCGCACCCTCGATGTCCGCGAACTCGTCGTCCCGCACGAGCATCGACGCGAACTGCAGGATCTCGCGCGTGTTGCGGTAGTTGACGTCGAGGACCGTGCCGCGCCCGGCGACGGACACCCCGGCCTCGGCGAGCGTGAAGCCGCCCGGGTAGATCGTCTGCTGGCCGTCCCCGACGAGCGTCAGGCCGTCGGGGGCGTCCCCGACGAACGCGTGCATCATCCGGATCATCATGCAGGTGAGGTCCTGCGCCTCGTCCACGACGACCGCGGTGTACCGGTCGGTCGGCGGCTCGCGCCGCAGCTCGGCCTCCGCCAGGGCGATCTGGTCGGCGAAGTCGTGGACGCCGCGGTCCCGCAGCTCCCGGTCGTACGCCTCGTACAGCTCCCACACGACGCGCCGCTGGTGCGGGCCGAGCCGGTGGCGGCGGCCGAGGCGCGGCAGGTCGGCGTACTGCTCCCACCGGGTCAGGCCGCGTCCCTTGATGACGTAGCTGACCTCCTCGTGCCAGTAGTCCTGCTCGTGGCGGTCGGTGTCGATGACGCTGCCGCCGGCGACCTTGCCCCACGCGGCGGTCCACGCCGACGCGATCTGCTTGCCGTCGATGCGGTGCGTGACGCCCCGCTCGTCGAGGATCCGCTTGGCGGTCTCGTGGACCCCGGCGAACTCGACGCGGTCCACCACGTCCGGGGCCAGGCGCGTCAGCTGCTGGCGCAGCACGTCGGGCAGCGTGCGGATGTACGTCGTCACCAGGACCTTGCCCTGGCGGGTGCGCGCCAGGTACGCCGCGCGGTGCAGCCCCACGACCGTCTTGCCGGTGCCGGCCGCGCCGCGGATCCGGGCGGGCCCGTTGTACGACCGGCGCACGACGCGGGCCTGCGCGGGGTGCAGGAACGCCATCCACTCCTCGACGGGCGCGGCCATGAGGCCCTCGAGCATCGCCTGGTGCACCTCGGAGTCGGTGAGCAGCGGCTCTGGGCCGTCAGGGGCCGACCGCTGCTCCGGGACGACGGCCGCGGACGCGTCCGACCCGTCCGGCGCGTCGTCGGCCAGCAGCACCGGGCCGCGCGGGGCCGGCAGCACGGGCTCGGGCAGCGTCGTGCTGACCGGGGCGGGGTCACCCACCTGGCCGAACCACTCGAGGCAGCGGGCGAGGACCGCGTCGACCTGCCGGGGCCCGAGCCGGGCGCCGCGGCGCGCGATCTGCCGCAGCACGTCGCGGTCCCCCACGACCTGCACGGGCCCGACGCGCTCGTCCACGCCGGTGCGCCCGGCGAGGACGGCGACGGCGTGCACCTCACCGGGGGCCAGGCCCACCTCGGCGAGCTCCCCCTCGGTGCGGTAGGCGAGGTCCGCGAGCGCCATGAGCTCGTCCGTCACGTCGTCCTGGCCGCGGTGGATGCGGTCGCCGGCGATCGTCACGTCCGCCCACGCCTTGGTGTCGACGACGAACACCCCGGCGGGCCCGACGACGACCATGTCGACCTGCGCGCGACGGCTGCCCGGCCACTGCCGGTCGGCGAGCAGGTGGTAGCCCGCGGCGGCCAGCGGCGCGAGCGCGGCGGCGGTGCGCTGCTCGGTCGCGGACGCGACGCCGTACCGCGACGCCGTCGCGCGCGCGTCGGCCGCGGCCCTCTCGTGCGCGGCGGCGAGCGCGAGCTGTCGGCTCGCCTCGTGCGCCGCGGAGTCCCCTGCAGGCATGCTCGGTCGTCCTCCCCGTCTGGACCTCTATCGGTCGCGACGCGCCCTCGCATGAGGCCCGCGCGGCCTCACCACTCCCACGGGTGGTCGCGCGACCACACCGGCTGGACCCGCGGCCCGGTGCGGCGCGGTCAGGAGGTGCTGGACGCGGCGGCCGGGGTGCGGCCGCCCAGGCGCGGGACGATCGCCATGGCCGGCACCAGCAGCAGCGCGGGCACGAGGAACGCGGGCCCCAGCCCCGTCACCTGCGAGAGCAGGCCGATGACGACGGCCCCGACGATCGCGCCCGCGTAGTTGAACAGGTTGATGCGTGCGACGACGTCGTCGAGCCGGGCGGGCGCCAGCTCACCCGCGGCGGAGAACGCGAGCGGCACCAGGGCCCCGGCGCCGATGCCGGCGAGCGCGAACCCGGCGACCGCGGCCACCGGGCTGGGCACCAGCGCGACGACGAACAGCCCGAGCGCGGCGACGGCCCCCGTGGGTGCGGCGACCCGGACCCGGCCGTAGCGGCGCACGAGCGGGTCGCCCGCGAGGCGGGCGACGAGCACGGCCCCCTGGTAGGCGGCGTAGCCGAGCGGCGCGATGGTGCCCGACGCGCCCAGCTCGTCGTAGAGGTACACCGTGCTCCAGCTGGAGACGGCCGAGTCGACGACGAACGCGACGGCGACCAGCGCGCCGAACAGCCAGATCCCGGCGCGCGGCAGGGGGACCTTGGCCCGCGGGGCGTCCTCGACGTCGGGTGCCGCGACGCCGGACCGGGCGCCGGGGGCGATGCCGTCGTGGTGCACGACTCCCTCGTGCCCGGCGTCGTGCGCGGTCGCGGCGTGCGCGGTCGCGGCGTCCGGGCCGGCGTCGGCACCCGACGTGCCGTGCACGAGCCAGGGCCGCACGAGCAGCGCCACGGCGACGGCGACGACGGCGGCGACGACCAGCGCCGTGACGGCGCCCGTCGTGGTGCCCAGCCCGGAGAGCCCGGACTGCGAGAGCGCGGCGACGATCGCGGCGACGGTGAGGCACGCGAAGAGCGTGGACAGGATGGACCGGCCCACGCGGTGCTGCAGCGCGACCCCCTGCATGTTGCACGAGGCGTCGACCATGCCCAGGCCGAGCGCGAAGACCACGAACGCCCCGACGAGCGGCGGCACGGAGGTCGCCGCGGCGACGAACCCGAGCCCGACGGCCTGGGCGAGCAGCCCGACGACGACGGCGGTGCGGCTGGACCAGCGGCGCGCGAGCCGCTCGGCGGTGACCGACCCGGCCGCCGCGAGCAGCGCGCCCATGAGCAGCACCAGCGCGATCGTGTCGTCCTCGATGCCGGTGCGGGCCTTGAGGCCCGGCAGCGCCGTGACGACGGTCGCGTACCCGAACCCCTGCGCGGCGTAGGTGGCCCCGACGGCCACCCTCGCCCTCGTGACGGCAGCGTGCTGCATCGGTCCCCCTTGTCCCGGGTGCGAAAGGCACCGAGGCGACCCTACGACGTGCGCCGCCCCGCGCGCGGGTGATCTGCGGGGAGATGTCGGCGTGCGGGGCCGCTCGACGGCGGCGGGTGCTCAGGTCGGGTGCCGGACGGGCCGATACCCACGGCATGGGGGCGAGGTGAGCATCGGCAACGAGCCGGGCGTCGCGCGTCGCGGCTCGGCCGCGGCGAGGTCCGGCGCACGCCGCGGCCTGCCGTCGTGGGCGCCGCGCCGCGGCACCCCGGACGCTGCCGCCGCTGCGGCGGTCGCCGCCGTCCTGCACGACCTCGGGCCCGAGGGCTGGACCTCGCTGCCCGGCCTGCGCGGGCCGGGCCGGGGCGCGGGGCGCATCGACCACGTCGTCATCGGTCCCGGTGGCGTCGTCGTGGTGGACGCCACCGACGCCGCGCAGGCCGCCGGCTGGGTCACCTCGCTGCTCGCGCCGCGCCACCGCTCGGCCGTCCGCGCGGTGGTCTGCGCCACGGACCGGCCCGCGGCGGCCGTCGAGGGGTGCGGCGCCGCCGTCGTGTCGCGCGACGCCCTCGCCGACCACCTGCGGGGCCTGCCGGCGCGCCTGCACCCGGCCGACGTGGCAGGCCTCGCCCAGCACCTGCACGTGCTGCTCGGCGAGGCGTGGGAGCCCGACGTGCTGACCACGGCGACGCTGGGCACGGCGCAGCGCGCGGCCCGCCGGCGCGTGGTGCGCCCGCTCACGTCCGACGTCGCCGTGCCGCTGCCGCCGGGCCGCGGAGCCACGCCCACCGTCGACGACCGCGACCTGGTCCGGCACACCCGGGTGGCCCTGGCCCTGCGGGCCGGTGTCGTCGTGAGCGTCGCGTGGCTCGCCTGGGTGTTCACGACGGCGCCGCTCGGCAGCCTGTGACCCGTCGGAGCCTGTGACCCGTCGGAGCCTGTGACCCGTCGCCCGCCGGGGTGGGGTCAGCGCACCCCGGGGTCGCAGAGCTCGGGCTGGGCGGCGACGAGGTCGCCGGTGCGCGCGGGGTCGCCGGCACGCGCGGGGTCGCCGGCACGCGCGGGGTCGCCGGCACGCGCGGACGCGGTGCGCGGCGCCGGGACCACGGCGTCGACCACGAGCGACCCCTCGGACGGTCCCTCGAGCGCGACCGGCTCCGGGGTGGCCGCGACGCGAGCGAGCGGGGCGACGGGCTCGAGCGCGAGGCGCTTGTGGGCGCGCACGTACGCGGGGACCAGGCCGGCGACGGCACCGACCCACGCCAGCGGGTTGCCCCAGACGACGCCCTCGAACCCGTAGGCCGCGCCGAGCACGACCGCGGCGCCGACGCGCATGACCAGCTCGACGAGCCCGGTGACCGTGGGCACCATCGTGTGCCCCAGGCCCTGCAGCGCCCCGCGGACGACCATGAGCACGCCGAGGACCACGTACAGGGCGCCGTTGACGAGCAGCAGGTACGCGGCGAGCTCCACGACGCGCTCCTCGCCGTCGCCGACGAACAGCTCGACGAGGTGGCTGCCGGCGAGGATGAGGACGCCGCCGAGCACGACCGAGGCGATGACCGCCATCCAGATGCCCTGCACGACGCCGGCGCGGATGCGGTCGGGCCGCCCGCCGCCGAGGTTCTGCGCGACGAACATCGACATGGCCAGGCCGAGGGAGGCCAGCAGCGTGACGGCGAGCATGTCGACGCGGGCGGCGGTGGTGTACGCGGCCACGGCCTCGGGGCCCAGGGAGTTGAGCCGCACCTGCACGGCGAGCGCACCGATCGCGATGATCGACGCCTGGAAGCCCATCGGCAGGCCGAGGTGCAGGTGGCGGGCCAGGTCGGCGCGCGACACCCGCCAGTCCTCGCGGCGCACGTGCAGCACGGGCACGCGCCGCCACACGTACAGCAGGCACAGCGTGACGGCGATGCCCTGCGACGCGACGGTCGCCAGGGCCGCCCCGCCCACGCCGGTGCCCAGGCCGCCGACGAGGGCGACGACGAGGCCGATGTTGACGACGCAGCTGACGGTGAGGAACACCAGGGGGGTCCGGGAGTCGCCGATCGCGCGGATGATCGAGGACAGGAAGTTGAAGGCCATCGTGGTCGCGGCACCCAGGAAGCTGATGACCGCGAACGTGGTCGCCTCGGGCAGCAGCTCCTCGGGGGTGCGCAGCAGGCGCAGCGCGGGCTCGGCGAGCAGCGGCGCGGCGACGGTGAGCAGCAGGGTGACCGCGCCGGTGAGCAGCGCCCCGGTCGCCACCGAGCGCCGCACGGCGGCGGCGTCGCCGGCGCCGAAGGCCTGCGCGGTCGGGATCGCGAACCCCGAGGTCATGCCCCAGGCGAACCCGATGAGCAGGAACAGCAGGCTGCCGGTCGCGCCGACGGCGGCGAGCGAGTCGACGCCCAGGACGCGCCCGACGACGATCGCGTCGGCGAAGTGGTAGAGCTGCTGGACGACGTTGCCGATGAGGAGCGGCACCGAGAACGCCGCGATGACGCGCCAGGGGCTGCCGGTGGTGAGGGCCTTGGACATGACGGGGGAACTCCGCGCTGGTGGGGCTGGGGGTGCTGGGGCGCGGTGGTCGGTGCCGTGTCGCGTCAGGGACTCATCGTATCGATACGACCGCCGCTGACCAGGGTGAATCGTCGGGCGCAGGACGGGCGCGCGCCCGTCGGCGCGGCCTGGGGCATGCCCACCCCACGGGTGTGCCAACGGCTCCCCCCGCCCCGGTGGTCACCCGTCCAAGTCCCGGCCCGGTCCCGCCCTGCCGCGGGCCGCACCCGGCCCGCAGCAGGGCACGCCTTGACCCGTGTGACGTCCACGACGGCGCCCGGGCGAGAGGAGTCCGGGCGCCGTCGTCACACCGTGGGGTCAGGCCAGGACGACCGAGCCCTCCGGCGTGATCTCGTCCGCGTCGGCGTCGTCGAACCAGCGGCCGTCCGTCCCCAGGTAGCGGAACCGCACGGTCGAGCCGGCGGGCACGACGACCGACGTGCTGGCGGTGCCGTTGGACCGCCGACGCAGCGGGTGGACGCCGGGCGTCCAGTCGTTGAAGGTCCCGACGACGCTGACGGGACCGTCCAGCGCGGTCGACGGCAGGGCGAACGTCAGGGTGCAGGTGGCGGACTTCACGGAACGGGACTTCTTCAGCACGGGCGGATCCACTTCCCTCAACCGGGTGGCACGGACGGGTGAATCGTGGCGCGGCGGTGTTTCCGGAACCACCGCGACACGGTGACCCGCGTGTGACACCTCGGTGTCGGGCGGCGTGTCGCGGGCCGCGCCGCGTCGTGTCAGGCCTTCCACACCTGCACGACGCTCGGCCGCGGCCCACCCCACCGGCCCCCGCCCACCGCACCGGGGGCCACGTAGTCGGGGAAGAGCGACTGCTGCGCGTCCCACGACCCGTCCTCCCCGGGGTGCTGCACGGCGACGTAGACCATGCCGTCGTCGTCCCGCACGACCGGCCCGCACGTCTCGGCCCCGGCCGGCACGGCCAGGAACTGCTGCACCCGGCCCCGCTCGCGCCCCGTGAGCGGCACCTTGAACAGCCCGTCGCAGTACCCGATGACGCCGGGCTGCCCGTCGGTCGAGATCCACAGGTTGCCCGCGGAGTCGAACGCGAGGTTGTCGGGGCACGAGATCGGCGAGACCTTCTCCGGCGGGAACCCCGCGAAGTACGTCGTCGTGTTGGTCGCCGGGTCACCGCACAGCAGCAGGATGCTCCAGCCGAACGTCGTGGCCGTGACGTCGTCGCCGGCCTCGGTGAGCTCGATGACGTGGCCGTCGCGGTTGGCGTGACGGGGGTTCGACTCCGTCGCCCCCTCCTTGCCGGCGGCGCCCCGGTCGCTGTTGTTGGTGCACGCGATGTAGACGCGGCCGGTCGTCGGGTGCGGCTCGACGTCCTCGGGCCGGTCCATCTTGGTCGCGCCGACGGCGTCGGCCGCCAGGCGGGTGTGCACCAGCACCTCGTCCGTCGTGAAGCCCGGGACCTGGCTGACGCCGTCGACGACGAGCGGCAGCCACACCCCGGTGCCGTCGAACGCGCCGTCCGACGGCAGGGCGCCGGTGCCCGTGATCTCGGACGTCGGGGAGTCGCCGTCGAACCGCGCGACGTACAGGCTGCCCGCGCTCAGCAGGCCCTTGTTGTGCTGCCGGTGCTTGTCCCCGCGGCGGTAGCGGTCCCGGGAGACGAACTTGTAGACGTAGTCGAACCGCTCGTCGTCGCCCATGTACGCCGCGACGTGCCCCGAGCGCCCGACGCGCACGTGCGCGCCCTCGTGCTTGAACCGCCCCATCGCGGTGTGCTTGACGGGCGGCGCGGACGGGTCGGACGGGTCGACCTCGACCATCCAGCCGAAGCGGTGCGGCTCGTTCTCGTACCCCGGGGTGCGGGCGTCGAAGCGCGCGTCGACGTGCTCCCAGCCGCGGGTCGTCTCCCGGTCCGCGAGGCCGTACCGACGGTCCGCGGGGGTGGCGCCCGTCGTCCTGAAGTACTGGTGGAAGTTCTCCTCGCCCGACAGCACGGTCCCCCACGGCGTCGTCCCGCCGGCGCAGTTGTTGAGCGTGCCGAGCACGGTGGTGCCGGCCGGGTCCGCCACCGTCCGCAGCAGCGGCGAGCCGGCGGCGGGTCCGTCGACGACGCACGGCGTCGTCGCCGTGATCCGGCGGTTCTGGGGAGCGCCCACGCGGTAGGTCCAGGGCCGGCCGGAGCGGGGCCGCTGCAGCGCGACGACCGACATGCCGTGCGACGCCATCGCGACCCGGCGCTGGCGGTCCAGCTCCTGCGGCGTCGTCGCCGGCGGGAACATGATGCCCTCGTTGGTGTACTCGTGGTTGACGACGAGCAGCGCGTCCCGGCCGCGGCGGTCCTCCAGCAGGTCGACGTAGTCGCAGTTGTAGCCGAGCAGCCGCTCGGCGACCTCGGGCGTGAGGGTCGTCGGGTCGAACGTGTCCGCCGTCGAGAACAGCGGGTCCCCCCAGCGCACGATCGGCGACCAGCGGTAGCCCGGCGGCACGGTGAGCGCGTCCGTCGTGGCCGGGACGGGGGCGATGGGACGGAACGGCAGGCGGCCCTTGCCCGGCCCGTCGTGCGCGGCCGCCGGCGCCGCACCGAGGAGGTCCGGACCGATGGTGATCGCCGCGCCGGCGGCGAGCGCGCCGGCGAGCACCGACCGCCGGGTCAGTGCCGCGTCCGCGACGTCACGGAAGTACGGCGAGTCGCTGGTGTTGGGCACCGGCTGCGCGCACGCGTCCCCGCACCGCAGGTGGCACGTCACGGGTGACCGGCGACCGGCCGTGCGGCCCGCCATCGGCAGGAAGGGCAGCAGGGCACGACGCCCGGGGCCGGGGCGGTCGTGGGAGGTCGTCGTCATCGCAGGTCCTCGTCGTCGTCAAGCGGCGGGGTGACAGGACCCAGCCTGGCAACCCGACCAATCGGACGCGGGGACCAGGGGATGGCGGATCGGCGACGGGACGGCGAACTCTTGGCGCGCGGTACGGGCTCAGCGCGGGGCGTCGCGCTCGGCCAGCCGGCCGAGCATCGCGTTGTACTCGTCCATCTCGACGTCGCCGTCGCGCTCCACACGCCGGTCCCGGCGCCGTGCCGTGCGCTCGTCGTCGCGCATCCACTGCACCGCCACGAGCACCGCGAGCGCGAGCGTGGGGATCTCCCCGATGCCCCACGCGATCGAGCCGCCGATCTGCTGGTCCCGGATCGCCGACGGCCCCCACGGCCGGCCCGTCAGGCCGAACCAGTCGGCCACCAGCAGCGCCTCGCCGTCCACCAGCGCGACGCCGAAGAACGCGTGGAACGCCATGGTCGCGAACAGCAGGAGCAGGCGCATCGGGTACGGCGGGCGCGTGGGGCCCGGGTCGATGCCCGCGAGCGCGTTGACGAACAGGTACCCGGCGAGCGTGAAGTGCACGATCATCGCCAGGTGCCCCACCGAGGAGCGCAGGGACCACTCGAACAGGCCCGAGTAGTAGAACAGCACCATCGACCCGGCGAAGTTCACGGCGGCGACCAGCGGGTGCGCGACGAACCGGCCGACGTGGCTGTGCACCAGCGTCAGCACCCACTCGCGCGGGCCGCGCGACGCGTCGTCCCGCAGGGTCGCGGCGCGGGCGGGCACGGCGCGCAGCAGCAGCGTGACGGGCGCCGACAGCGCGACGAACAGCGGCACCACCATGACGAGCACCATGTGCTGGATCATGTGCGCGCTGAACAGGACGTGGCCGTAGACGGACGGGCCGCCGGACGTCGTCCAGCCGAACAGCAGCATGCCCGTGACCCAGGACGCCGTGCGGGCCCACGACCAGGTGTCACCGCGGCGGCGCAGCCGGCGCACCCACCGCAGGTACACCACGATCCCGGCGACGGCGGCGGAGGCCATCAGCACGTCCCAGCGCCACTCGGTGAGCCAGCGCAGCGCCGTCGGCTCGGGCGGCAGCGCGTGGCCCGTGAGGACGTAGGCGGGCGAGGTGTCGGCCACGGCGACGTCCGGCACCGGCGGCGGGGACGCGCCCAGCGCGACCGCGACCCCGGAGACGGCGCCCATGACGGCGAGCTCGACGAGGACGACGCGCCAGAACAGCAGGCCGCCACGGGGGCCCGCCAGGCGCGGGATGGTGGCCCGCCGGTGGGCCAGCCCGAGCAGCGCGAGCGACCCGAACAGCACGACCTTGACGATCAGCAGCACGCCGTACCGCGTCTGCAGCCCGTCCCAGCCGCCGAGGCGCACGACGCTGTTGACGACGCCGGAGACCGCGACGCCCGCGACGCACCACCCGGCGACCACGGAGAACCGCGCGACGGCTGGGACCACGTCGCTGCCCAGGCGCCGCACGAGCACGGCGAGCGCCGCGAGCGCACCGATCCACACGGCCGCGCTCACCAGGTGCAGCACCATCGCGGACGTCGCGAGGTCGTGGCTCGCGGCCCCCGCGGCGTGGCCCGTCTGCCCCAGCTGCCACAGCGCGACGAGCGACAGGGCGGCCGCCCACGCGGCGCCGGTGGGGGTCGCGACGACGAGCGCGAGGGCCGTGACCACGGCGGCGACCGTCGTGACGGACAGCAGGGTGCGCCCGAGGTCGATCTGCGTGACGAACAGCGCGAGCTCGTCGCCGAACGTCGGCGAGGTCGGTGAGGCGCCCGCGACCGACGCGTACGCCAGGACGAGGTGCACGACCGACAGCACCGTCCACGCCCCCGCGGCGACACCTGCCAGGACCAGGCTGCGCGGGTACGCCGAGCCGTCGGCGGCCCCCGGCCGTGCGGCACCCCCCGGTGCCGGGACCCGGCGCGGGAGCACGCACACGGCGAGCAGCAGCGCCCCGACCGTCAGGGAGGCGGCGAGCTCCGTGAGCGTCTCGACGACCGGCAGCCCCCACCGCACCAGGGCGCCCGGGTCGCCGACCGCGACCGCTGCCGCGACCCCGGTGAACGCGACGCCCACGAGCGCGGCGACCGCGCCCGTCGCCGCGAGCACGCCGAGCGCACCTCGCCGCACCAGGGTCACGGACTCGTCCACCCGGCCAGCCTAGGCGTCGCGGCGAGCCGGGCGAGCGGGCCTGACGAGGCCGCACGCGGGTGGCACCGGGCCGCCGGCGACGGGGCCGCGGCGCACGGCCCGGCGGGTCACGCGCGGGGCGGCGGACCGTCGAGCGGGCCGCCGGGGCCGGGCCCTGTGGTCGGGTCGGTGGTGGGGTCGACGCTGGGGTCGGTGGTGGGGTCGGGCCCCGGCGCGGCGCCGGCACCCGTGCCGGTGCCGGATGCGCCGTCCAGCCCACGCCGGGAGACGAGCAGCGCGACCATCCCGCCCGCGGCCAGCACGGCGACCGCCAGCCCGGCCCACGCCCAGGCGGGCAGGCCGTCCTGCGCGGGCTCGGCGCTGATCGGCGTCGCGACGACCTCCTCGGTCGGCGAGGCCGGGTCGCTCGGCTCGGCCGCGGGCGTCGCCTCGGCCGTCGTCGCGGCGGCGTCCGTCGGCTCGCTCGCGTCCGTGGGCTCCTCGGCCGGCGCGGGGACGCCCACCGGCTCCGTCGCGGTGAACGTGAACGCGCCGGTCAGCGGGTGGCCGTCCGCGGACGTCACGCGCCACGCGACGTCGTACGTCCCGGCCGGCAGGGTGGTGACGAGCGGCTGGACGACCGACACGTCCACGAGCTGCACGGGGCCGTCGCTGACGGCCACGCCGTCGGGGCCGGTCACCACGATCTGCGTCCCGAGCTCGAGCGCCGGCTGGTCGAACGTGAGCGTGACCTGCGCGGGCGCGGTCGCGACGGTCGAGCCGTCGGCGGGGTCCGTGGAGCGCAGCGTGTTGTGCGCGGCGGCGGGCGACGCGAGCAGCGCCGTCCCGAGCGACGCCAGCAGCAGCGCGAGCGCGGCGAGCGCTCCGGCGCGCCGCGGGGTGAGCGGGCGGGGGGACGGGACGACGGACGGCACGACGAGCACCTCTCCTGCAGGGGCGGGGTCCCTCGATCCCATCACGGGTGCCCCGGTGCGGGCGAACGGGCGCGGGAGCCTCACGCGGCCGCGGACCGCAGTGCGGGACGGCGACGGTGCGCGGGCACGCTGAGCGTCGCGACGGCGAGCAGGGCGGTGAGCAGCACGGTCACCGCGAGCGCGACCTGCCGCCCGACCTCGGGCAGGCCCAGGGCCTGGGCGGGGGTGTCGCGGATCACGGGCCCGGCGTCGCCGTCGGGTGCGGCGGCCGCGGCGGCCCCGTCGCCGGCTGCCGCCGCCCGGTCCGCCGCCGCCACCAGGGAGGACACGGTGTGCGGGGCGTGCGGGTCGGCCGGGTCGAGGCCCGCGGCCGCGAGGGTGGGCGCGTCGAGGCCCGCGGCGACGAGCGCGTCGAGGTCGGTGCCCGCGGCCCGCACGGCGTCGAGGTCGATCCCGGCCCGCAGGAGCGGGTCGAGGTCCACGGGTGCCGGCCCCGCGGTCGTCGCCCCGTCCTGACCGGGTGCGGCGCCGTGCGCGGCGTGCCCACCGGGAGCGGCGGCGGTCGCGGTCGGTGCCGCCAGCAGGACGAGCAGCGGGTGCAGGGCCGCGGCGAGCACGGCGGCGGCCAGCACGGCCGTGACCCGGGTGCTGCGCCGGGCGACGCTGCGCGCGCTCAGCACCCCGACGACCAGGACGAGCGCGCCGAGGGCGCCGAGCACGGCCGGCCCGGGGACGTGCCCGCCGGCCAGGCAGTGGCCCGCGACGGCGCCTGCGAGCACGGCGGCGGTCAGGCCGGCACCGCGGGCCAGCACCCCCGGGGTCCGGCCCGGCGCGAGCGTCGTCTCGGCGGGCGGCATCCGCCGAACATCACCCGCGGGGCCTCCGCGGTCCAGGCACCGAATCGCTTCAGTGCCTGCCGGCGGCCGTCGTCGCCCGTCGGCACCTCCCGCCGGCCGGTCCACGCCACGTCCTGGGACGGGCGGTGCGCGAGACCGGGCTCAGGGCCCTCACGCAGCCCGTGGCCGTGGCTGAGCCCGGTCCCGTCGAGACCTCGTCCCACCCCTCGGACGGCCGACACCCGTCGACGCCCGAGGACGGGGTCAGCCCCAGACGAGCGCCTGCGCCGGCTCGGCCAGCACCGCGGCCACGTCGGCCAGGACGCGGCTGCCCAGCTCGCCGTCGACGAGCCGGTGGTCGAAGCTCAGCGCGAGCTGCGTGACGTGGCGGGGCTTGATCTTGCCCTTGTGCACCCACGGCTGCTGACGGATCGCGCCGAACGCGAGGATCGCGGCCTCGCCCGGGTTGAGGATCGGGGTGCCCGTGTCGATGCCGAACACCCCGACGTTGGTGATGGTGATCGTGCCGTCGGACATGTCGGCGGGCGACGTGCGGCCCGCCCGCGCCGTCGAGGTGAGCTCCCCCAGCCCGCGTGCCAGGCCCAGCAGGTCGAGGCGGTGCGCGTCCTTGATGTTCGGCACCACCAGCCCGCGCGGTGTGGCCGCGGCGATGCCGAGGTTCACGTAGTGCTTGTAGACGATCTCCTGCGTGGCCTCGTCCCAGGACGCGTTGATCTCGGGGCGGCGGTTCACGGCCATGAGCAGCGCCTTGGCGGCGACCAGCAGCGGCGTGACGCGCACGTCCGCGAACTCCCGGTCGGCGCGCAGCCGCTCGACCAGCTTCATGGTCCGCGTGACGTCGACCGTGTGGAACACCGTGACGTGCGGCGCGCTGAACGCGCTGGACACCATCGCCTCGGCGGTCCGCTTGCGCACCGACTTCACCGGCACGCGCGTCTGGCGGCCGTCGGGGCTGACGACGCCGCCCGCGGCCCACGGGCGGTCGTCGCCCGGGTACGTCGCGAGCTCGCGACCCTCGGCGCGCACCGAGTGCGCGAGCACGTCCTCGCGGGTGACGATCCCGCCGGGGCCCGTCGGGGTGACGGCGTCGAGGTCGACCCCGAGGTCGCGGGCGAGCTTGCGGACGGGCGGCTTGGCCAACGCGTGCGCGGTGCCGTCGGGGCGGGTCGCCGAGGTGTCCGCGGGGGCGGACGTCGGGGCCGTCGTCGGGGCCGTCGTCGGAGCGGACGTCGCGGCCGGCGCCGTCGCCCGCTGCCGGCGCGTCGCGGTGCCGTCCGCCACGCCGTACCCGACGAGCACGGCGCCGGACCCGGCGGTGTCGTCCGACGCGGCGGCGGTGCGCAGCTCGTCGCGGACGGACCCGACCTCGTCCGCGCCGCCGGGCTCGACCGACGAGCGGCTGGCGTGCGGCTGGCGTGCGCGCACCCCCTCGGCGGCCGGGGCGGCGGTGGGTGCCGGGGCGGCGCCGCCGGGGTCCACGTCGACCTCGATGATCGGGGTGCCGACCTCGACCGTCTGGCCGACGTCGACCAGCAGCCGCGTGACGACGCCCGTCCACGGGCACGGCAGGTCGACCAGCGACTTGGCCGTCTCGATCTCGACGATCGTCTGGTTGACCTCGACGCGGTCGCCGACGGCGACGTGCCAGGTGACGATGTCGGCCTCGGTCAGGCCCTCGCCGGCGTCGGGCAGGGGGAACTGCTGGTACGTGGGCACGCGGGGCTCTCCGGTGGCGGCGGGGGTCAGAACGCGAGGGCGCGGTCGACGGCGTCGAGCAGCCGGTCGAGACCGGGCAGGTAGTCGTGCTCGATCTTGGCGACCGGGTACGGGGTGTGGAACCCCCCGACCCGCAGCACGGGCGCCTGCAGGTGGAAGAAGCACTCCTCGGTGATGCGGGCCGCGACCTCGGCGCCGGACCCGTAGAGCACGGGCGCCTCGTGGACGACGACGCACCGACCGGTGCGCTGCACGGACGCGGCGACGGTCGCGGTGTCGAGCGGCGAGATGGTGCGCAGGTCGACGACCTCGATGCTCGTGCCCTCCGCGGCGGCGGCCTCGGCGGCCTTGAGCGCGGTCGCGACCGTCGGGCCGTACGCGACGACCGTGACGTCGGTGCCCGCCCGCACGACGCGCGCGTGGTCGAGGTCCGCCGGGCCGCCGTGCGGCGCGGGCAGGGGGGCGTCGAGGTCGACGTCGCCCTTCTCCCAGTACCGGCCCTTGGGCTCGAGGAAGATCACGGGGTCCGGGGAGGCGATGGCCTGCTGGATCATCGTGAACGCGTCGGCCGGGGTCGACGGGGACACGACGCGCAGGCCCGCGGTGTGCGCGAACAGCGCCTCGGGCGACTCGCTGTGGTGCTCGACGGCGCCGATGCCCCCGCCGAAGGGGATGCGGATGACGACGGGCAGCTTCAGGCGCCCCTGCGAGCGGTAGTGCATCTTGGCCAGCTGCGTGGTGATCTGGTCGAACGCGGGGAACACGAACCCGTCGAACTGGATCTCGACCACCGGCCGGTACCCGCGCAGCGCCAGGCCGATCGCGGTCCCGACGATGCCGGACTCCGCGAGCGGGGTGTCGACGACGCGGTCCTCGCCGAACTCGGCGAACAGCCCGTCGGTCACGCGGAACACGCCGCCGAGGCGGCCGATGTCCTCGCCCATGAGCAGGGCGCGCGGGTCGTTGGCCAGCGCGCGCCGCATGCCGAGGTTGAGCGCCTTGGCCATCGGCAGACGCTGCGTGCCCGTCGGGAAGGGCGCGGGGGCCGGTGCCGGGGGCAGGTCGGTCGTGGCCTGCCGGGTGCGTTCGCTCGTGACGGTCATCGGTGGCCTCCCGTGGTGCGGCCGTCGGGGCCGACGAAGGACTGCTCGTACTGCGCGAACCACGCCCGCTCGCTCTCGACGACGGCGTGCGGCGTGGCGTAGACGTGCTCGAACATGCTGTGCGGCGACGGGTGCCCCATCGCGCGCACCGCGGCGCGGACGTGCTCGCCGAAGGCGTCGGACTCGGCCGCGAGCTGCGCCTGGAAGACCTCGGGCAGCTCGCCGGTGCGCTCGAGGTGCACGCGCAGCCGCTCGATCGGGTCGCGGCGGCGCCAGTGCTCCTCCTGCTCCGAGGTGCGGTAGCGGGTGGGGTCGTCGGACGTGGTGTGCGCGCCCATGCGGTACGTGAACGCCTCGACGAACGTGGGGCCGCCGCCGCTGCGTGCGCGCTCCAGCGCCTGGCGGGTCACCGCGTAGGTCGCGACGACGTCGTTGCCGTCGACGCGCACGGACGGCACACCGAAGCCGGGGGCGCGGTCGGCGAGCGGCACCCGGGACTGGCGGGACGTGGGCTCGGAGATGGCGAACTGGTTGTTCTGGCAGAACAGCACGACGGGCGCCTGGTTGACCGAGCTGAACACGAGGGCCTCGCTGACGTCGCCCTGCGCGGTCGCGCCGTCCCCGAAGTACGTGACGACGGCGGTGTCGCGCGTCGGGTCGCCGGTGCCGACGAGGCCGTCGCGCTGCACGCCCATCGCGTAGCCGGTGGCGTGCAGCGTGTGCGAGCCGATGACCAGCGTGAACAGGTGGAACCCGTGCGCGGCCGGGTCCCAGCCGCCGTGGTCGACGCCGCGGAAGAGCCGCAGCAGGTCGGTCATCTCCAGCCCGCGCGCGAGGGCCACGCCGTGCTCGCGGTACGACGGGAACACGTGGTCCTGCGGGGCCAGCGCGTGGCCCGAGCCGATCTGCGCGGCCTCCTGGCCCAGGCACTGCGCGTACAGCGCGAGCTCGCCCTGGCGCTGCAGCGACGTCGCCTCGGTGTCGAACCGGCGGGTCAGGACCATGTCGCGGTACATCGCCCGCAGCCGCTCGCCGTCGAGCTCGGCGGCCCACGCGTCGTACTCGGGGTGCGCGACGCGCTCGCCTGCCGGGGTGAGCAGCTGGACGAGACCGTCGTCGGTCAGGGGGCCGTCGGCCGCGGGTGCGGACGTGCTCACGCGGTTCTCCTTCGCCTGGGGTGCGAACCTACGTCAGCGTAGGCTACGCACCCGTAGGTTAGTAGGACCGAAGCCCGACAAACCCTGCCGAGCCCCCGTTGTCGACATCCCACAGCCGCCCCGCGCACACGGCAGAGCACGGCTGCGCGATCGTGAGGGGTTCCCGCCGCGGGACGACGGCAACCCCGCACGATCCTGCGACGTCGGCGCGCGGACGGCCGACCGTCAGCGGGGGGCCTGCTCCGCGGCGACGTCGAGGAAGATGTCGGTCGCCTCGGTCTCGCCCACGCTGACGCGCACGCCCTCGCCGGCGAACGGCCGCACCAGCACACCGGCCTGCGCGCAGCGGTCCGCGAACGTCGCCGTCCTGTCGCCGAGCGCGAGCCACACGAAGTTGGCCTGGCTGTCCGGCACGTCCCAGCCCTGGGCGCGCAGTCCGTCGAGCATCCGCGTGCGCTCGGCGACGATCGCGTCGACGCGCGTCAGCAGCTCGGTCTCGGCGCGCAGCGACGCGACGGCGGCGAGCTGCGCGACGTGCGAGACGCCGAACGGCGTCGACGCCGTGCGGATGCCCGCGGCGAGGCGCGGTCGCGCGACGGCGTACCCGACGCGCAGGCCGGCCAGGCCGTACGCCTTGGAGAACGTGCGCAGCAGCACGACGTTGGGGTGGGCGGCGAACAGCGCGAGCGCGTCGGGGGCGTCGGGGTCCCGGACGAACTCGACGTACGCCTCGTCGAGCACGACCAGCACGTCGCGCGGGACCGCGTCGAGGAACTCGCGCAGCTCGGCGTCGCGCACCGCGGGGCCCGTCGGGTTGTTCGGCGTGCAGACCAGGACGACGCGGGTGCGGTCGGTGACCGCGGCGGCCATCGCCGGCAGGTCGAGGCGGCCGTCGGGGAGCACGGGGACGCGGACCTGGTGCGCGTGCGCGAGGGTCACGGCGATCGGGTACGCCTCGAACGAGCGCCACGGCAGCACGACGTCGTCGCCGGTCTCGCAGACGGCCGACAGGACGTGCCCCAGGACCGCGACCGAGCCCGTGCCCGCCACGACGGACTCCGGGGCGACGCCCAGGCGCTGCGCGATCGCCGCGGTGAGCTCGGTGGCGTACATGTCGGGGTAGCGGTTGACGTCGACGGCCGCGTCGGCAATCGCCGCGACCACCGACGGCAGCGGCGGGTACGGGTTCTCGTTGGACGACAGCTTGTACGCGGCGGCACCGACCGCGGCGCGCGCGCCCGGGACGTACGCGGGCAGGTCGGAGAAGGCACGACGGAGAGGGACGCGGCTCACGCCGGTCAGCATGCCACCCGTCGCGCGTCGGGTGCGGCGTCCGCACCGGATCTGCCGCCGGACAGGCTCCGGTGGCAGGATCGGGGCATGGGATTCGTCGCGCGCGTACTCGTCAGCGGTGTCGCCATCTGGTTGGCGACGCTCCTCCTGCCCGGCCTGGCAGTGGTCGGGGGTGAGTCGACGGCGGAGCGTGTCGGGATCGTGCTGCTCGTCGCGCTGGTGTTCGGTCTGGTCAACGCGGTCGTCAAGCCGATCGTCGCGGTGATCTCGATCCCGCTGTACATCCTCACGCTCGGGCTGTTCACGCTGGTCGTGAACGCCCTGATGCTCATGCTCACCGCGTGGATCACCGAGCAGACGACGTGGGGCCTGCGCATCGACAACTTCGGCACCGCGGTGCTGGGCGCCCTCATCGTGTCGGTCGTCAGCTTCGTGCTGTCGTCGATGACGTCGTCCCGGGACTGACGGGCAGCCGCTTCGACCCCGACCTGCTCGGGCGCGCAGGCGTCCCGCGTCCGCCGGGTCGACCCGCCGCCCGCTACGGGGACCACGGCGTCCGAGGGGTCGGCGGCCACGGCGGTGGCGCACCGGGTGCGTCGAACGGTCCACCCCCCGGCGCGGCGGGCACGGGGGTGATCGGCCGCGCGACCTGCGGCGCGGGCGGCGCGACGGGCGCCGGTGGCGGGGCGGCGGTCACGGTGACCTGCGTCGTCGTGGCCCCGGTCGGCGTCGCCCCGAACACGTCGGTCAGCGCACGCCGCACCGGGTCGTCCGGCGGCAGCTCGCCGAGCGCGTCGTCCACCAGGGCGCCCGTCCGTGCGTACTCCGCCACCGAGTGGGCCTCGGTGAACGACGGCGGCGTCCCGCCCGCGGGTGCGAGGTCCCGCACCACCGACAGCGCGTCCGGTCCCCCGCGCTCGCCGACCCGGCCGTCGAGGATCGTCACCGCGTCCTCACGGTGCCGCAGGGTCACGGTGGCCACACCGGGCGGGGTCACCGCCGGGACGTCGGGCGACCCGGCGGTGACGACCAGCCGCACCGCGTACGTCCCGGCCGTGGCCGCCGCGACGTTGGTCGCGACCATGCCGCCCTGGCTGTGCCCCACCAGCGCGACGGCCTCCCCGGCACCGATCCCGGCCTCGCCCATCGCCGCGATGACCGCGCGCGTCATGACGTCGGGCACGCCGCCCTCGAGCGCGAGGTTGGTGCCGTTGTCGGTGGGCACGTCGCCCGTCAGGCCGGCCGCCCGGGTACCGGGCACGGCCACCACCCAGGAGCGGGTGCCGTCGGCGTGGTCGAGGCGCTGCACCGTCACCGTGGCGAGCGGGGTGCCCGGCTCGCCCGTCGCGGTGTCCTCGTCGTACGTCCGGGCGACCAGGTCGACGAGTCCCTCGATCCCCCGCGGTGCGGGCAGGTCCGGCGGGTCGGCGCGCGGCACCAGCCGCACGTCGCGCGCGGGCAGCAGCCCGGCGACGTGCGCGGCGAACCGTCGGACGGGGTCGAGGTGCGGCCCGTGGGCGCCGGTCACGGACCCGAGCGCCGCCGCGAGCAGCTGCAGGACCAGCGCCCCGCGCCCGTCGGCGACCACGCGCTGCGGCACGGTGGCGAGCCGCTCGAGGTCGTCGCGGAGCCCGAGCGGCGACAGGGTGCCCCACGGGTCGAGGGCGAGCGACCGCGCCTCGGCCAGCAGCAGGTCCCCGATCGCGACGCCCAGCGCGGCGCTGCCCAGCAGCGCCGGACCCAGCGGCCCGGCACCCACGACCCGTCCCAGCAGGCCGACGCCCGACGCCCACCGGGCCTGCGCGTCGGTCTCCGCGAGGTCGTAGGCCGCGGCGGCGTCACGCGTCCGCGCCGCGAGGTCGCGCACGTCCCGCGCGAGGCCGGCGGGTCCGCACGTCGCACGCCGGACCGTGTCGAGCGCGTCGAACAGCGCACCCGCCTCCGGCACGTCGGCCGCGAGCGTCCCCGCCCGCCACGCCGCGGCACCCAGCCGGACGTCCGCGTGGTCGAGCCCGTCCGCCGCACCACGCAGCCGCTGGGCCGCCGCGACCAGCTCGGCCGCGTCGACGAGCACCGGACCGCCGCCACCGAGCGTGAGCGACCGGCCGTCCCTCACGCCCACGCCGCCACCCCCGCGCGCACCACGGCCCGGCCGGGGACGCACTGCTGCTCCGCCCGCCGCGCGACGTCCACGAGCCGGTCCGCGGCGTCCAGGGCGTCGAGGCAGCGCCGCAGGTCCGCCAGCAGGTCGGCACGACGGACCTCGGCGGCGTCGGCCGCGCCGCCCGCCCAGGTGGCGGCACCCGCGCGCACCACCGCGACCTGCGCGGCCCACACCTGGGCGCGGACGTCCGCGAGCGCGGCGGAGATGACGGTCGTCGACATGGCCGCGACGTTAGGGACCTCGCCGACGTCGCGGGCCGGCGCGCGACGGGCCCTGGGGACGCCGCCGCCCGGCAGCGGGACTGTGGTCGGCTCAGGCGCCCGGGCGCCCCTGCCACCACGGCCGCGCGGGCCGCGCCAGCGCGAGCACCGACAGCCCCAGCACGGCAGCCAGACCGGCGAGCCGCCACGCCCCGTCGTCCCCCGCCGCGGCGACCGCGCCCGCGAGCAGCGCGAGCGCCTGCACACCCCCCTGCACCGCGAGCGCGGCCCGCCAGTCGTCGGTCAGCACCGCGACCTCGACGCGCGTGCGCCAGGTCGTGCGCGCCGCCACCGCCGCGAGCCGCAGCAGCACGTGCACCAGCAGCACCAGCGTCGCCAGCACCAGCGGCGACACCGGGTCGGCGAGCCACACCCGCACGCCCACGACGAGCACCACCAGGGCCGCGACCGGCCAGCGCGGCACCACGGCCGGCGCCAGGGCCACCCCGAGCAGCAGCGCGACGACACCCGGGGGGACCACGCTCCCGGGCGCGGTCACGGCGAGGACCACGGCCGCGACCGCCACCAGCGCGAGCGCGGCACGCACCGTCACGGACGGCACGCTGCGCGACGTCCGCACGTCGACCTCCGGCGGCTCCCCGCGCCGGCGCGGGGCCCGGGCGCCCGTCCCGACGCGGTCGAGCACCCACGCCCCCAGGCCCTCGGACCCGTACCGGGCCCTCACCGCGGCACCCCCGCCCCGGCACGGCGCTGCGCACGGCGCGCGAGCACCCGCAGCGCCACCGCGGGCTCGTCGCGCCACGTCACCAGCTCCACGTCCTGGTCGACGAGCTCGGCCATCCGGTCCTCGCGCGTCAGCGTCATCATCCGCAGGGCCAGCCGCTCGCGGTCGTACAGCCCGGCGGCACGCACCCGCGGCAGCACGTCAACGGCCACGACCCGGTGCCCGGCGGTCCGCCACCGCGCGGCGACCTGCGCCGACTCCTCGTCGAGGAACGTGGAGAACACCACGACCAGGGCACCCGACGGCAGCCGCGGGGGCCGCAGCCGCGCGGCGGGCTCACCCTCCGGCGCGGTGAGCGCGAGCGCGTGACGGATCCGGTCGAGCTGCCGGCGTCCCCCGCCGGGCGGCACCGGGCGCCGTCGCACCCCCAGGTCGTCCAGCCCGACGCGGTCGCCGCGCTCGAGGTACGCGCGGGCCAGCGACGCGGCGGCCTGCCGCGCACGGTCCAGCGACGTGGCGTCCTGCGGGCGCGGTGCCACCGACCCCCGCCAGGTGCGCGGGTCCGGTCCCAGGTCGTCGCGGGAGTCGACGACGAGCACCACGACGGCCTCGGCCTGTGCGTGCTCACGCCGCACGTACAGCTCGGACAGGTCCGGCGAGCGGCGGGCGGTGACGCGCCAGTCGATGCGGCGCAGCCGGTCGCCGGGCACCCACGGGTGCACGTCGCGCAGCCCGCCGCCCTCGCCGGGACGGCGGGACTCGTGCGGTCCGGTCAGGCCGCGCAGCCGCTGCGGCAGCGGCAGGTCGAGCAGCGGCGTCGTCGACGGCAGCACGACGGTCGAGCGGGTGACCGCCGGGGTCGGCTCGGCCACGCTCGCGCCGTCGGGCCCGACGCCCTGCACGTCGGCCGCGGCGATCTCCTGCGGCCCGGTGCGCACGGTGCTCGCGACGACCGGCAGGCGACGGCCGCCGACGGCGCGGACGAGGACCTCGGCGCCCGCGCGGCCCTGCCGCGTCGTGGTGACGAGCCCCCAGCGCGCGGGTCCGTCGAGGACCAGCGTCGCGTGCAGCCGCCCGGCCCTGCTCGGGGCCCCCGGGTCGTCGTCGCCGGCCTCGAAGCGCGCCTGGACGGCCCCCGTCGGCCGCGCCCGCAGCGCCCGGACCGCCAGCACCAGCGGGGCGGCCCCCAGCACCGCGACGTCCGGGCGGGCGGCGAGCACGCCCAGCACGAGCAGGACGAGGCACGCGGCCGACGCGCACGTCGCCGCCAGCGCGGGCGTCCACGGCCCGGTCGCCGCCCCCGGGTCCTCCGCCGGGACGTCCGGCACCCACGTGGGCGGACGGGCCGGTGGCGCCTCCGGCAGGCTCACGCGCGCCGTGCCGTCGTCGGCCCGGCGACCTGCGCGAGCACCTCGGTCACGACGGCCTCGGGTGCCAGGCCGGCGGCCCACGCCTGCGGCGTCAGGGACAGCCGGTGCGCGAGCGCCGGGGCGGCGACGGCCTTCACGTCCTCCGGGGTCACGTAGTCGCGGCCGTCGAGCACCGCGAGCGCACGCGCCACCAGGACCAGGGCCTGCGACCCGCGCGGCGACGCCCCGACCTCCACCGCACGGTGCGCGCGCGTCGCGGCGGCGAGGTCCACGCAGTACGCGAGCACGTCGGCGTCGACCTCGACGGCCTCGACGCCCGCCTGCATGGCGAGCAGCGTGGCCCCGTCGACGACCTGCCGCACCGACGCGCCCTCCTGCCGCCGGGCGAGGCGCCGGGTCAGCACGTCGACCTCGGCGGACCGCTCGGGGTACCCGACGGCCAGCCGCACCATGAACCGGTCGAGCTGCGCCTCCGGCAGCGGGTACGTGCCCTCGTACTCCACGGGGTTGGACGTCGCGACCACGTGGAACGGCGCGGGCAGCGGGTGCGTCGTCCCGTCGACGCTGACCTGGCGCTCGGCCATCGCCTCGAGCAGCGCCGACTGCGTCTTGGGGGCGGTGCGGTTGATCTCGTCGGCGAGCAGCAGTCCCGTGAACACCGGGCCGGGGCGGAACTCGAACTGCGAGGTCGCCGGGTCGAAGACGCTCGAGCCCGTGACGTCGGACGGCAGCAGGTCCGGCGTGCACTGGATGCGGCGGAAGTCCAGCCCCAGCGCGGTGGCCAGGCTGCGCGCGGCGAGCGTCTTGCCCAGGCCCGGGACGTCCTCGAACAGCACGTGCCCGCCGGCGAGCAGCGCGGCGAGCGCGATGCGCAGCGGCTCGGTCATGCCGACGACGGCGGTGGCGACCTCGTCGAGCACGGCGCGGCCGTCGCGGGCCACGTCCGCGACGGACGGGGCGGACGGGGCGGTCGCCGGGGTGGCGGTCGGCGCCGTGGTGGGCTCGGGCGTCGACGTCATCGGGGGCTCCTCGGGTGGGGGTCGGGGGCGGGGTGGGGGTCGGTGCCGGGGTGGGGCGTCGCCGGACGCGTGCGGGTGGGGCCGAGGCGTTCGAGGACGCCGAGGGTGTGCACGAGGTCGGGCAGAGTCGGCAGGGGGTGCTGCCGACGGGTGAGCGTGCCGTGGGCGCGCGCACCGATCAGCGCGGTGACCGCGTCGACCTGCTCGGGGTCGGTCAGGTCCAGGCCGTGGCGCGCGACGCGGCGTGCCGCGGCGGTGCGCAGGTGCCGCAGGGCCCGCTCGCCGGCGCGTCCGTCGCGGCCCGCCATCGACCACGCGAGGTCCTGCACCTCGCCGCGCGCACCGTCCCGGGCGTGGTGCGTGCGTCCCGCGGGGCGCGGCTCCGGCACGGCGTCGACGCGCAGCAGCACCGCGGCGAGCGTCCCGGTGGCGAGCGCCACCACGACCGCGGACCGCGGGACCATGCCCAGCGCGGCGGCGACCAGGCCGACGGCCGCCGCGATCACGACCGGGCGCCAGGCGGCCTGCCCCACCGTCCGCAGGACGGAGCGCACCGGACCCGCACGGCCCGGACGGGCCTGCCGGGCGCTCACGGGGCCGGCTCGCGCGGCACGAGCCCCTGCCCGACGACGCCCAGCAGGTCCCGCGCGCGTCGCACGTCGTCGACGGCCACCCCGTGCGTGCCGAACCGGGCCGCGAGGTACAGCCGCAGCAGCTCCCGTGTGGCCGCCGGGTCGGCACGGGTGGCGTCGAGGACCTGCACGGCGAACTCGCTGGCGGTCTGCGCGCGGTCGCGGACGACGCCCGTGCGGGCCGCGGCGGTCTCCACCGCGAGCCACGCGCCGATCACGGCGTCACCGGGCGGGACGTCGTCCTCGAGGGCCCGCGTCGCCTCCTGCACGCCCTCGCGCAGGACCGCCACGGCCGTGTCCCCGAGCTCCTCCCCCGCGTCGTCGCCCGGCGGGACGTCGTCCGCGTCGGGGTCGGGGCGGTCCCACCGCCAGCCGCGCGTCACGTAGCGCAGCAGCAGCGCGAGGGCGGTGAGCGCGGCGAGCACCACGAGGGCCTGCACGGCCCGCACGAGCCACTGCGCCCACGCGGGGGTCGGCGGGGCCTCGCCCAGGTCCTGCGCCGCCGGGGCGGGCGTGCTCGTCGGCACGTCCGTGGCCACGGGCGGCGTCCATGTCGGCTCCACGCGCGGCCGCGCCTCGAGGGTCAGCGGACCGCTGAGCGCCGCGGCGAGGACCCCCACGACCACCAGCAGGGCGGCCAGGGCGGTGGCCACGCCGGTACGACGTGCGGGCACGGGTCTCCTCGGGTCGATCGGCGGCGATCGGGGCGGCGCCAGGCTATCGGGCGTCTCGCCGCGAACCTCCTCGCCGCGAAACCGCGAGACCGGGCTCAGGTCGATCCTCGCGGCTGGTCAGTCACCTGATCCCGGTCTCGCGGACGCCACAAACACCGCGGCCTGGCGCCTGGCGTCCGGCGCGGCGCCCGTTGCTAGCCTCGGCCCGGTGACCCGACCCCGCCGCACGTCGTGAGCGACGTCCTCGACAGCCTGCGGCGCCACCCCGACGTCGAGGCGCCCAACCTGTACGCCGTCGACGCGACGGACCGGCTGGTGCTCGACGAGGCCGCAGAGGCGCTCGCGGGCGCGACGGACGGGACCGTCGTGGTGATCGGGGACCGGTACGGGGCGCTGACCCTGGGGGCGGTCGCCCGGCACGGCGTGACCGGGGTCCGCACGCACCAGGACCGGCTGACCGGGGAGCGGGCGCTGCACGCGAACGCCGCGCGCCTCGGGCTCGGCGGGTTCACGTCGCACGGTCTGACGCGCGAGCTGGTCGCCGGCGCGCGGCTCGTCCTGCTGCAGCTGCCGCGCGCGCTCGACGCCCTCGACGAGATCGCCGCCCTGGTCGCCGAGCACGCGGACCCGTCGGTCGTGGTCGTCGCCGGCGGGCGGGTCAAGCACATGACGACGGCGATGAACGACGTCCTCGGGCGGCACCTCGCGGTGGTCGAGGCGCGGCTCGCACGGCAGAAGTCCCGGGTGCTCGTCGCGTCGGCGCCGCGGCCGGCGGGCGAGCGGCCGGCGGGCGAGCGGCCGGCGCGGCGGTGGCCCGAGCGGGCCGAGCACGACGGCCTGGTGGTGTGCGCGCACGGAGGGGCGTTCGCCGGGACGGGCGTCGACATCGGGACGCGCGCACTGCTGGCCCACCTCGACGGGGTGGCGACGACCGCGGGCACGGCAGTCGACCTAGGGTGCGGCACCGGGGTGCTGGCCGTCGCGCTCGCCCGGCTGCGCCCGGGCCTGGTGGTGACGGCGACCGACGAGTCGGCGGCGGCGGTCGCGTCGGCGCGCGCGACCGTCGATGCCAACGGCGTCGCCGACCGCGTCACCGTCACGCGCGCCGACGGCGCCGGCGACCTGCCGGACGCGAGCGTGGACGTCGTCGTGCTGAACCCGCCGTTCCACGTCGGCGCCGCCGTCGCACCCGCGGCCGCGCACGCGCTGTTCGCCGAGGCCGCGCGCGTGCTGCGGCCCGGCGGCGAGCTCTGGGCGGTGTGGAACTCGCACCTGCACTACCGGCCGACGCTCGAGCAGGTGGTCGGGCCGACGCGGCAGGTGGGGCGGGACCCGAAGTTCACGGTGACGGTGTCGACGCGGCGGTGAGCGGGGCGCGGGGTGCAGAGGGTCAGGGCCGACGCGTGCGGCCCTGCTCGCGGCGCAGCGCGACCACGACGACGAGCGGCCACAGCGCCTGCGCCCCGGCCACGAGCCGCTCGGTCAGGCCGGTCGCCGCTCCGCCATCGGGCGTCACGCCCTGGAGCTCCGCGACGAACAGCACGAGCAAGCCGGAGAGCACGGTGGCCGCGGTGAGTGCGACCCGCCGGCTGAGGACGCCACGGCCGGCCGGCCGCCACGCCGCGGCCGGCCACAGCGCGAGCGCGACGAACCCGATCCCGGCGGCGATCCCGTGCGGGCGGGCGGACACGTCGACCGGCAGCGCCGCGACGGCGAGCGTCGCGACCCCGCCGAGCGCGTGCAGCGCCCGGGCGGCCCGCGGCAGCGGCCGCAGCCCGGCGGCCGTGACGACGTGCGCGACTCCCGTGAGCGCGAGTCCCGCGGTCATGACCCCCGGCGCGGTCGCGTCGGACGCCGCGAGCGCGCTGATCGTCTCGCGCACCGGGTCGAACGCGTCCTGGAGCGCGGCGGCCACGGTCCAGCCGCCGATCATGCCGACGGGTGCGGCCACCGCGGACGCGAGCGCCCAGCCGGGGACGTGCGAACGGTCGGCGGCGCGGTCGCGGGGCATGGTCCGGACGCTACGCAGGGCCGACGGGCCCCGCCGCCCGCGGCCGGGTGAACCAGCGCGCCGATCAGCTGCCGGCGGGGCGAGCACCGGGCCCGTGGCCCGCCTCCCACGCGGCCGAGGCCGCACGCACGGTCGCCTCGAACATCTGCGGGTAGGTCGCGCGCAGGCCCTGCGCGGAGATGGCGAGCCCGTCGACACCGAGTGCCCGGTTCGCGCGGCGCGACGAGCGCGCGATGACCGTGAGGCTCAGGCGGTCCCACACCTCGTCCGGCACGCGCAGGACCATGACCTGCTGGCCCGAGTGCGTCCACGTCGAGATCTCCAGGACTTCGGACCACGGCACGACCTCGCGGGCGACCCGCAGGTCACGGAAGCCCTCGGGGGAGATCGTCACGACGCGACCGCGGAGCCGGACGGCCCGCGCGACCCACAGGACCCCGCACCCGCCGAAGAACACGACACCGACCCACCCGGTGACGGTCATCAGGACCCCGCCGTCGAGCACGACGAGCCAGGCCGAGGCGGCGGTCATGAGCACGCCCAGCAGCAGGAGGCGGGCGATGCCTGCCGGGGACGTGCTGAGCTCGACGGTCGACTGCTGGGGCGCGTTCACGCATCTTCTCCGGGTCCGGTCGGGTGCGGCGCCGAGACTAGCGGGCGATCGCCGCATGCGCGGAAGGTCCCCGGCCACGGCCACTAGTGTCGCGTGTCGTAAGTGCCTTTATGGTTTGGGTTCGAGACCATGTGGCATGGCGAACAGACCTGCTCCGGCGCTGACATTGCGTGCGGGCGATCGCGAGGAGCTCGAGCGGTGGCTGCGGGCATCGAGGATCGGTGCCGGCGCGGCGCGTCGAGCCCGGATCGTGCTGCTGGCCGCGGACGGGGAGGCGAACGCGCGGATCGCGCAGGTCGTGGGGGTCTCGGTCCCGACGGTGCTGCTGTGGCGTGGTCGCTACCTGGGCAAAGGGCTGGCCGGGCTGGTCGACCAGGCGCGCTCGGGCCGTCCGCGCACGACCGACCATGCCGCGATCGTGACGGCGACGTTGAAGCCGCCGCCGAAGAAGCTGGGCGTCACGCATTGGTCGAGTCGGTTGCTGGCCGACCGGCTCGGGGTCAGCTCGGCGACGGTCGCCCGTG
>NZ_BONP01000032.1 GCF_016862775.1 Cellulomonas phragmiteti
GCGACCAGACCGTGGAGCACTGAGGTGAGTGTCGCGCTTGCCGGCTCGGCGAGGCCGGCGGTGGATCGCCCGGTCCGGTACCGGATGCGGTCAGGGGTGATCGCTGCGTTCATGAGGAGGCTGCGTGAGGTGGCGTGCACCTCGTGGTTGGCCCAGCGGTAGTGCGACCGCATGCGCTGCAGGGTCGCCAGCCGCTCGAGGTGGGGGAACTCTATATGCGTCCGGTCGAACAGGACGGTCGCCCACCCGTACTTCCCCTTCAGGTCCGGGCCGTGCTCGGCGACCGCGGTGTCTCGTTCAGCGGCGAAGCGTGCCATGTCCTCCTCACTGAAGGCGGTCGGATCGATCTCGAGGTGCGCCCGCGCGTCCTTGAGCCGCTCGATCTGGCCGTAGGCGTCGAACCGCGCCGCGAGTGTCGGATGCTCACCGTCGGGCGCCCCGTGGCTTCCGATCACGGTGGAGTAGACAGCCAGTTCGTGGGCCGTCCGACTGGAGGCGAGAGCTGCTGCGGGCAGCCCGCCGAGGAGCAGGTCCTGCACCGCCAGGGCGACCCGGCACATGCGGGCCTGCATCCCCGCGAGGACGCGCAGCCGAGGGTCGGGATCAACGCCGGCCTCGCGCGCCTCCTCCTCGCGGCGCGCGAACGTCGCGATCAGGCACGACTCAGCGATCGAGATGAAGGCGACGTACAGGTCGAGCGCCGGGCCCCACTGGTGAAGGACGTCGTCGCGGTGCTCGCGCCGTTCTTCCTCCGCCCGCAGGGCGAAGCCTGACGCACTCGCATGGATCTGCTGGGCGAGATCGTTCGCTGCAACCTCGAGGTCGCGCTCGAACAGGGCATCGTCGCCGGTGCTCCGGTTCTCAAGCCTGTCGGCCAGGGCTTGCGTGATCGCCATCGCTGGCGTGGCGAAGTCGATCAGCACGTCGTCTGAGTCCTCCATGGCTCGAATCTCCCACGCGTACCACGCGTACCGCGCGTACAGCACGGCTGCCTGAAGTGCTGGGAACAGGTTCCCGATCTGCGGCCCCGGTGAGGCAGTGGCGGGCCTTGGTCGACGCCAGGCGCGCTCACCCCTCTACCCTCTGCATCGGCCTACCAGGGGTCTCCCATTTGGCCTGCCACTCGGCATCCCATGACCTCCCATATTGGCACCTGGCGTGCGGCGCCTCCCGCGCTGGGCTGCCCCTGCGCGCCCGCCTAGCGGTCTAGAGTGGGCGCCATGAACAACGACACCGAGCGCGACGTCTTCGCGCACATCCAGCACGAGAGCGGCGACGGCGCCGCTCTACGTGCGGATCGGCTGGCGGACGCGCTGCGCACGGTCGCTCCGCTGCGCAAGGTGTTCGTGCAGAGGCAGAACACCGAGTCCGAGCGACCCTCGCTGCTTGGCAAGATGGTCCGCGCGCGCGCTGTGCTGCCGCTGCGCACCTTCCTGCTCGTGCATGCGCTCGAGCCGGTCCTCGAGCCGTGGCCGCTGGGCACCTGGGCCAAGCTCGTCGGAGGCACGTCGGCGCACCCTCCTTCGACGGAGGCTGTCTCACGCGCCTTCAACAGCCTGGTGAACCTCAAGCTCGTGGAGCGCGCGCCCGTCGGCAACGGCGTGCGGATCACTCCGCTGCTCGAGGACGGCTCCGGGCGTCCGTTCGAACGCGCGTCTGGCAAGGATGCCGAGGTAGGCCCGGGCTACTTGGTCATTCCCGATGTCTTCTGGACCTCCGGGCTGGCGGACCGACTCAAGCTCCCCGGCCTCGCGATGTTCCTCGTCGCCCTGCACGAGACGACCCAGGAGCAGACCTATCAGATCGCGCTCGAGCGCATGGCGGAGTGGTACGGAATCAGCGAGCGCACGGCCGAGCGGGGTTACCTCGAGCTCTCCAAGGAGCAGCTCCTCCTGACGCACACGCAGTGGGTCCGCGACCGAAAGATGCGGACCCCGAAGGGACTCGTGCCACGCGTTCACCGAGCGTTGGCGAGCCCCTACTCCAAGGCCGCGCGAGACGAGGCTCAGGCGAAGAACCGCAAAGCCGCGCGCAAGGCTGCCGCGGGTGCGACAACGGCTGCCGCACCACCGGCATAGGCACCACGAGACCCCGATGGCAGGGGCGGCAACCCCTGCCATCGGTGCACACCAGGCGCGACACCCGCGTCTGGCCGCTTGCACGACCACACGGAAGGAGTCACGCACCGGTGACAGTGAACAAGTCCACGGTACCCCCGGCCACGGCACACATGCGGCGGGAGAGTCCTCCAAAGGGTCGTCGTCCTGACCGAGGAGAAGACGCCTATGGACGTCGAGACTCGTACACCACGGCGCCGCCCGACCACTGAGGAGGTGCGCCGGCTGGGCTTCCAGCTGGTCAGCGCAGGCCTCAGGAGCGCGGTGACCTGGCTCGTGTACGAGCTGCTTCAGCAGCTCGGCTGAACGCACTGCACACCCACCGGCGTCGACGGCCTTGCGCCGCCGCCGACGCCGGTGCGGGAGAGGGGGGCTGCTGCACCGATCGGTGACACCCGGGAACAAACCTCTGATCCCCAGAGTTGAGCCCATCAGACTCAACCTCCGCCGCCTCGACTTGTCGACACCCCACCACCCGTCGCAGACTTGAGCCCGGCGGACTCAAGACGTCCCGGATGACAGCAGTCGGAGCGGCACGCTCCAGGAAGAAGGCACACCCATGGCACGAGCAGTCGGCATCGACCTCGGCACCACCAACTCCGTCGTCGCCACCCTCGAGGGCGGCGAGCCCACGGTCATCGCGAACGCGGAGGGGTCGCGCACGACTCCGTCCGTGGTCGCCTTCTCCAAGACGGGCGAGGTGCTCGTCGGTGAGGTCGCCAAGCGGCAGGCCGTCACCAACGTCGACCGCACCATCTCCTCGGTCAAGCGCCACATGGGCACGGACTGGTCGACCTCGGTCGACGACAAGAAGTACACGCCGCAGGAGATCAGCGCCCGCATCCTCGGCAAGCTCAAGCGGGACGCCGAGGCGTACCTGGGCGAGCCGGTGACGGATGCCGTCATCACGGTCCCCGCGTACTTCAACGACGCCGAGCGCCAGGCCACCAAGGACGCCGGCACGGTCGCGGGCCTCAACGTCCTGCGCATCATCAACGAGCCGACGGCCGCGGCGCTCGCCTACGGGCTGGAGCGCGGCAAGGAGGACGAGAACATCCTCGTCTTCGACCTGGGTGGCGGCACGTTCGACGTGTCCCTGCTGGAGGTCGGCAAGGACGACGACGGCTTCTCGACCATCGAGGTCCGCGCGACGGCCGGTGACAACCGCCTCGGCGGTGACGACTGGGACGCCGCGATCGTGGCGCACCTGGTCACCGAGGTGAAGAACACCACGGGCGTCGACCTGTCGAAGGACAAGATCGCGCTGCAGCGTCTGCGCGAGGCGGCGGAGCAGGCCAAGAAGGAGCTGTCGTCCGCGACGAGCACCAACATCTCGCTGCAGTACCTCTCGATGAGCGAGAACGGCCCCATCCACCTGGACACCAAGCTGACGCGCGCGCAGTTCCAGCAGATGACGCAGTCGCTGCTCGACCGCGTGAAGGCCCCGTTCCACCAGGTCATCCGCGACGCGGGCATCTCGCTGAGCGACATCGACCACGTGGTCCTCGTCGGCGGCTCGACCCGCATGCCCGCGGTCTCCGAGATCGTCACCGAGCTCACCGGCGGCAAGGAGCCCAACAAGGGCGTCAACCCGGACGAGGTCGTGGCCGTCGGCGCCGCGCTGCAGGCCGGCGTCATGAAGGGCGACCGCAAGGACGTCCTGCTCATCGACGTGACCCCGCTGTCCCTCGGCATCGAGACCAAGGGCGGGGTGATGACCAAGCTCATCGAGCGCAACACGGCCATCCCCACCAAGCGCTCGGAGATCTTCTCCACCGCCGAGGACAACCAGCCGTCCGTCCTCATCCAGGTGTTCCAGGGTGAGCGCGAGTTCGCCCGCGACAACAAGCCGTTGGGCACGTTCGAGCTCACCGGCATCGCCCCGGCCCCGCGCGGCATGCCGCAGATCGAGGTCACGTTCGACATCGACGCCAACGGCATCGTGCACGTGTCCGCCAAGGACCGCGGCACGGGCAAGGAGCAGTCGATGACGATCACCGGCGGCTCGGCCCTCCCCAAGGAGGACATCGACCGCATGGTGAAGGACGCCGAGGAGCACGCGGCGGAGGACAAGAAGCGCCGCGAGGAGGCCGAGACCCGCAACACCGCGGAGCAGCTCGTCTACCAGACGGAGAAGCTGCTGGCCGACAACGGCGACAAGCTCACGGACGACGTGAAGGGCGAGGTCGGCGGCGCCGTCACCGAGCTCAAGACGGCGCTCGAGGGCACGGACGTCGACGAGGTCAAGGCCAAGCACGCGGCCCTGCTCACGGCGAGCCAGAAGATCGGCGAGGCGCTGTACGCCAACCAGCAGGCGGCGCCGGCCGACGACGCCCCCGCGGGCGACGCCGGCTCGACGGCCTCGGACGAGGACGTCGTCGACGCCGAGATCGTCGACGACGAGGACGACAAGAAGTGACCGAGGACCGCACCTCGGGGTCGGGTGCCCCCGACCCCGAGGACGCCCCCCGGGTCACGGACAAGCGCCGCATCGACCCCGAGACCGGGCAGCTGCGCGAGCCCACCCCGGAGGAGGCCGTCCTGGCCGAGGCGGCCGAGGCCGTCGCCGGCGTGGCGGACGACCCGTCCTCCGAGGCGCTCGTCGCGGCCGAGAAGCTCGCGGCCGACCGGCTCGACGAGCTGCAGCGCGCCCAGGCGGCGCACTACAACCTCGAGCAGCAGTACAACGCGTACGTGAAGCGGTCCAAGGCGGAGACCCTGGCCGCCCACGACCGCGGGGTCGCGACCGTCGGCGAGGCGCTCATCCCGGTGCTCGACGACATCGAGCTGGCCCGCAAGCACGGCGACCTCACCGGGCCGTTCGCGTCCATCGCGGAGAAGCTCGAGGCCACCCTGCAGCGGCTCGGCGTCGAGCGGTACGGCGAGGCCGGGGAGCCGTTCGACCCGGCCGTGCACGAGGCGCTCATGCACGCCCACTCGGCCGACGTCACCGAGCCCACCGTCCGCGAGGTCCTGCAGCCCGGGTACCGCACCACCGACCGGATCCTGCGGGCCGCGCGCGTCGCGGTCGTGGACCCGGAGGGCTGAGGACCAGCATCATCAGCACCACGCACGCACGCGGGCGGCGGCCGGGCACCGGCCGCCGCCCCTGCGGCACCCGGAGTGTGGGGAGCAGGACCACGGACACGCACAGCACGACAGACCGGAGGGAGGCGCCGTGACCGGACAGGACTGGCTGGAGAAGGACTTCTACGCCGTGCTCGGCGTCGCCAAGGACGCCGACGCGGCCACCATCAAGAAGGCGTACCGCAAGCTCGCGCGCCAGCTGCACCCGGACCAGAACCCGGGTGACGCGGGCGCGGAGGCGCGGTTCAAGGACATCGGCGAGGCGTACGCCGTGCTCTCGGACCCCGAGCAGCGCCAGCAGTACGACCAGCTGCGCGCCATGGCCGGCGGCGCCCGCTTCACCGCGGGCGGCCACGGTGGCGGCACCGCGGGCTTCGAGGACGTGTTCGGCGGCATGTTCGGCGGCGCCAACGGCCCGGGCGGGCGGGTGCGCTACTCGACCGGCGGCGCCGGGGGAGCGGGTTTCGAGGACCTCCTCGGCGGGCTCTTCGGTGGCGGCGGGCCCGGGTTCGGCGGGCGCGGCCCGCAGCCCGGCGCGGACCTGTCGGCCACGACGACGCTGCCGTTCCGCACCGCGGTCGAGGGCTCGACCATCTCGCTGTCGGTCGAGGGCCGCACCGTCAACGCCCGCATCCCCGCCGGGGTGCGCGACGGGCAGAAGATCCGGCTGCGCGGCAAGGGACGCCCCGGCGACCCCGGAGCGCCCGACGGCGACCTCGTCATCACCGTGCACGTCGAGCCGCACCCGGTGTTCACGCTCGACGGCACGAACCTGCGCGTGACCGTCCCGGTCGCGTTCGACGAGGCCGCGCTCGGCGCGACGATCGACGTCCCGGCGCTCGACGGGTCCACGGTGCGCGTCAAGGTCCCGGCCGGGACGCCGTCGGGACGCACGCTGCGCGTCAAGGGCCGCGGCGTCGCCACGTCCAAGGGCACCGGTGACCTGCTCGTGAGCGTGCAGGTCGTGGTCCCCCAGAAGCTGACGGCCGCGGCCAAGGAGGCCGTGCAGGCCTTCGGCATCGCGACGTCCGGTGACGACGTGCGCGCCGACCTCATGGCGCAGGCGCGGCGCTGACGCACCGGGGAGGACCGCAGGAGGCGAGAAGGGCGGGAGGGCCGATGGACGAGGACGCGAAGGTCTACGTGATCTCCGTCGCCGCGCAGCTCGCGGGCATGCACCCGCAGACCCTGCGGCAGTACGACCGCCTCGGCCTGGTCCGTCCCGCCCGCACGCGCGGCCGCGGGCGGCGGTACTCCCTGCGCGACATCGCGACCCTGCGCGAGGTGCAGCGGCTGTCCCAGGACGAGGGCGTCAACCTCGCCGGCATCAAGCGGATCCTCGAGCTCGAGGCGGAGGTCGAGGGCCTCAAGCGGCAGGTCGAGTACCTGCGGGCGTTCGTCGACCCCGGGCGACGGGTCTTCACGGCCGACCCTCGCGGCGACGTGGTCGCGGTCAACCGTGCGGCCGGTCGCACCCGCAGGTCGACGACCAGTGCCGAACGCGCGGCCGTCGTGCTCTGGCGCCCGTTGCGCTGAGATGCGCGGACGGCCCCCGCGGACGCCCGGCGCCGCGGTAGCCTCACGGTCGTCCCGGCGTCGCCGTGGGCGTGGGGGCCGACGACGAGGTGGACCGTGAGAGCGCGACGACTGTGGACCATGACGCTCGCGGCACTGCTCGCGGTGGTGGGCGGTACGTCGGCCGCCGGGCCCGCGACGGCGGCCTGCGTCGTCACGGTGACCGGGACCCTGACGGACGCGATCAGCGGTGCACCGGTGGCTCGCGGCTACGCGTGGATCGTCGGGGCGGACGGCTCGGGCTACTTCAACTCGCCCCACCACGCCTGGTCGGACGCGTCCGGCCGGTACAGCATCCCGCTCGACTGCCGGGACGGCGACGCGGTCGTGGCCGCGGCCGGCGGCAACGAGCTGGTGTACTCGACGCACTACGGCCGCAACGCGACGGACGTCGCGCACGCCCAGCCGTTCTCCCTGCGCGCACCCGGCGAGGTCGCGGGGCAGGACGTGCTGTTCACGCCCCCGGGCTGGTTCGTCCCGGTGCAGCCGCGGCGCGTCATCGACACGCGGTCCGGCGGCGCGGGGCCGGTCGGCCCGGGTGCGTCCCGGACGTTCCCGCTCGCGGGGCTCCCGGCCGACACCACGGCCGTCGTCCTCAACCTGACGGCGACCGAGGGCTCCTCGCCGACGTCGTTCGTCTCGTTCGTCGACGAGGGCCTGCGCTCCACGCCGACGCAGAGCTCGGTCAACACCGTCGCCGGGCGCGACGTCGCCAACCTCGTCACGGCCCGGATCGTGCCCCCACGGGTCAGCGGGCGCACGCAGCCGCAGGTCACGCTCTACAACAACGCCGGCACCACCCACCTCGTCGCCGACCTCGCGGGGTACTACGCGACGTCCGCGGGCGCCGGCCTGGTGACCGTCGCGCCGACCCGGGCGCTGGACACCCGGCAGAGCAGCGCGCTGGGTACCGGTGAGACGCGGACCCTGCCCCTCGCACCGCCCGCGGGCGCCGTGGCGGCGGCGGTCACGGTGACGTCCACGGAGGCGTCTGCGGTGACGTCCTTCATCTCGGCGTTCCCTGCCGGCGACCCGAACGGCCCCCGGACGAGCACCCTCAACGCGTACCGCGGGGACGACATCGCCAACCTGGCGGTCGTCCCGCTCGGCGACGGCGGGGCCATCGCCCTGCACAACGACCAGGGCTCCACCCACGTGGTCGTCGACGTCATCGGCTGGCTGGTGCAGGGTGGCGGCGCCGCGTACTACCCGATCAACCCCAAGCGGGCCGACCAGCCGATGGGGTTCGGGGCGAACTTCGTCATCAGCAACCCCGACATCGAGATCAGCAAGTTCCCGGTCGCGCTGCTGCTGAACCTCACCACCTACGGGACCACGGAGCACACGTACGTGACCGTCTGGGACCAGCGGTACCCGCAGCCGGGCACCAGCAACGCGAACGCCCGCCCGGGAGCCGACATCGGGACCGCCGTCCTCCTGCGCTCGGGCAGCGGGTCGCACGCCATGGTGACCGGTGGCCGCGGGACCTCGGGCGTCGTGCTCGACGTCACCGGCTACTTCGCGGTCCCGGGGTCCTCGGGTCCGTAGGGCTGGGGCGTCCGGCGCTCCGCGTCCCGCCCGGGTGGCGGGGCGGCGGATGGGCCGGACGGGTGACAGCGGGGCGAAGTGGTTGTCCGAATCGGACAATCCGGACCACGATGGCGGAACCACCGCGGATGCGGCGGCCGGGCTCGCGCGCGGTCGTCGCCTGACGAAGGGGTCTGCCCGTGACCGACGCCCCCGCACGACCCCTGCTGGGCTCCCACGACATCGCCGTCGACCGGGAGCGGGTGCGTCGTCGACGCGTGATCCGGCTGTGCCTGGTCGTGCTCGCCCTCGAGGGGTACGTGGTGGGGGCGGCGCTGACGGGACGCCCGCTGGTCGTGCTGCCCGACGTGGACCCGCTCGTGGTCGCGCCCGTGCTGTTCTTCGTCGCCCTGATCGTCCTGCTGGCGGGCACGCAGGTGGGCGCCGGTCGCTCCCCGCACGTGACGTACCGGCCGGAGCAGGTCGACGTCACGCTCGACGACGTGGTCGGCATCGACCCGATCGTCGACGACGTGCGCCGCTCGATCGACCTGTTCCAGACGCACCGCCGGTTCGCCGCGCAGATGGGCGGCACGCCGCGCCGCGGCATCCTGTTCGAGGGTCCTCCGGGGACCGGCAAGACCCTCACCGCCAAGGCCATGGCTGCGGAGGCGGGTGTGCCGTTCCTGTTCGTCTCGGCGACCAGCTTCCAGTCGATGTACTACGGCGCGACGGCCCGCAAGATCCGCTCGTACTTCAAGGCGCTGCGTGCCGCTGCCCGCAAGGAGGGCGGTGCGATCGGGTTCATCGAGGAGATCGACGCGATCGCGCTGCGCCGCGGCGGGATGCTCGGCGCGAGCGCCACGGCCGCGTTCGTCGGGCTGCCCTCGCTGTCGGCGGTGATGGCCGGGCAGGGCGCGGGCGTGGTGCGCAACGCGATGGTCTCCGAGGGGACGGGCGGGGTCGTCAACGAGCTGCTGGTGCAGATGCAGTCGTTCGACGAGCCCGTCGGCTCCGACAAGGTCTACAACCGGCTCGTCGCCGCGGTGAACCTGCTGCTGCCGGCGCACCGGCAGATCCGGCTGCGTCGCCCCACGCGGGCGCCGATCCTGCTCATCGCCGCCACCAACCGGGCGGACCACCTCGACCCGGCCCTGCTGCGGCCGGGTCGCTTCGACCGGCGGCTCACGTTCAACCCGCCGGACGCGCACGGGCGGCGGGCGCTCGTCGACCACTTCCTCGCTCGGCGGTCCCACCACCCCGAGCTCGACGAGCCCGCCGCCCGTGACCGCGTCGCCGCCGCCACCAGCGGCTGGACCCCCGTGATGGTCGAGCACCTGCTCGACGAGGCCCTGGTCAACGCGCTGCGCCGCGGCGACGACGGGATGCGGTTCGTCGACGTCGAGCAGGCACGCATCACCGAGCTGGTCGGCCTGGGGCACCCCGTGACGTACACGCAGACCGAGCGGACCCTCATCGCGACGCACGAGGCCGGGCACGCCGTCACCGCGTGGCTGGTCGCGCCCAACCGCACCCTCGAGGTCCTGACGATCGTCAAGCGCGGCTCCGCGCTGGGCCTGCTCGCGCACGGCGACTGCGAGGAGGTCTACACGCACACGCAGTACGACCTGCGCGCGCTCGTGCAGATCGCCATGGGCGGCTGGGTCGCCGAGGAGCTGTTCTTCGGTCAGACGACCACGGGCCCGGCGTCCGACCTCGCGGCGGCGACGAGGACCGCCGCGCAGATGGTCGGCGCGGCCGGCATGACGGGGTCGCTGGTCTCGTTCGCGGCGACGGACCGCGACCTGGTGTCCGCGGTCATCGCGGACTCCTCCGCGCGGGCGCAGCTGGAGGACGTGCTGGACGGCGCGCGCGGCACGGTGCGCCGGCTGCTCGCGAGCAACCGCGACCTGGTCGAGGCGCTGCGCGACGCCCTGCTGGAGCGGCACGAGCTGGTGGGCGAGGAGATCACGTCGGTGCTCGAGAAGGCGGTCGCGTCGCGGCCCGACGGGGTCCGCCCGGTGTCGCCGGGGGACCACCTGCGGATCGCGTGACGCCACGTCCCTCTACCGGGTGAGGGTGGGGGACGACCAGGGGCCCTTGGTCCCCGGTCAAGCGTCCAGATCGTGAGACGATCGAGGAGCCGGCGACCCCGGCACCTCATGCCCGTCGCACCTACAGGAGCGTGTTTCCCCCATGTCCGCCGTCACCTGGCACCGTCCCCGGACGTCCGCCGTGCCCGCCCGTCTCCCCCTGCGCACCCGGCTGCGCCACCTCAACGAGACCATCCGCTGGGCGCCCGCCCCCTACTTCGAGGGCCCCGCGCCGCAGCGTCTGCGGTACATCGGCTACGTGCTGGCCTCCGTGCTCGGCTGGACCGCCGGCAGCCTCCTCGTGCTCGCGGCCGTCGGTCGCGCCCTCGCGTCGATCTGACGCCGCCGACACCGGGCCGGGCGCGCAACGGGGCGCGTCCGGCGCGGGTCCGCCGGCCATCGCGACGTGACATAGCGGACAACCCGCGCGAAGCCCCTGTGGACGGCCATGGGGACGACCTGCCGCGCCCTGTGCACACCGGTGTGGGCGGGCTCGGCGTGTCGGCTGGCGGTCGGGCGTCGTCGCACGTCAGAGGGCGTTGTCGGTGTCCACAGGTAGTGTGCGAGCGAGCCCACAGGGTGAAGAACGACACGGCTGTAACACAACACCTAGTAGTGACTTGCACTGTCAGACCCCAGGTGTAGTGTCTACGCAGACGGCTCGCCCCGAAGTACACGGGTGTTGTGCGGGCCCTCGTCAGCAGGTCGGACCAGCCTCTCCAGGGCCGTCCGGCAGGTCGACGAGGGCGACGCAGGACCCCGGCCCCCGGGTGACGCGGCCGCGATCGTCGCACCACCAGACCACGAGCTCGGGGGAGCAGAGACATGACCATCACGGTGTACAGCAAGCCGGCATGCGTGCAGTGCACGGCCACGTACCGCGCCCTCGACAAGCTCGGGCACGACTACACGGTCGTCGACATCTCGGAGGACGCCGACGCGCGTGACTACGTGATGTCGCTCGGGCACCTGCAGGCGCCCGTCGTCGTCGCCGGCGGCGAGAACTGGTCGGGCTACCGCCCCGACCGCATCAAGGCGCTCGCGGACAAGCTGGCGACGCAGGTCGCCTGACGTCGGCGGACCTCGCGGTCCGTCGCCCCGTACGCCCCGGGCCGACGCAGGACTCACGTCGCGTCGGCCCGGCGGGCACTCGAGAACAGGTCGACCGGCACCGGACGGTGCCGGTCGACCTGCACCCGGCAGGTGATCGGGCCCTCGGCGCGCCCGAGGCCCGGTCGCCCCAGCACGACGACGACGCGACAGGAGGCAGGCGTGGCACAGCTCGTCTACTTCTCCTCCGCGTCGGAGAACACGCACCGCTTCGTCCAGAAGCTCGGGCTGTCGGCGCAGCGCATCCCGTTGCGCCCGACCGACGGGTTCCTGCACGTCAGCGAGCCGTACGTGCTCGTCGTCCCCACCTACGGCGGGGGCAACGAGGGCGGCGCGGTCCCGCGGCAGGTCGTCAAGTTCCTCAACGACGAGGACAACCGTGCGCTGATCCGCGGCGTCATCGCGGCCGGCAACACGAACTTCGGTGAGGCGTACTGCATCGCCGGCGACATCGTGGCCGCCAAGTGCCACGTGCCGTACCTGTACGCCTTCGAGCTCATGGGAACAACTGAGGACGTCAACCGCGTCCGCGAGGGATTGGGAAGATTTTGGCAGCGACAGTTGCAGATACCCGCGTGAACCTGACGGGGCTGGACTACCACGCCCTCAACGCGATGCTCAACCTGTACGACGCGGACGGGAAGATCCAGTTCGACGCCGACCGCCAGGCCGCGCGCGAGTACTTCCTGCAGCACGTCAACCAGAACACGGTCTTCTTCCACGACCTGGACGAGAAGCTCGACTACCTGGTCGAGAACAAGTACTACGACCCGGCGGTGCTCGCGCAGTACGACCGCGCGTTCATCAAGTCGCTCTTCCAGTACGCGTACTCCAAGAAGTTCCGGTTCCAGACGTTCCTCGGCGCGTTCAAGTACTACACCTCGTACACGCTGAAGACCTTCGACGGCAAGCGGTACCTCGAGCGGTTCGAGGACCGGGTGTGCATGGTGGCGCTGTCCCTGGCCGAGGGCGACCAGCAGTTCGCCACCAACCTCGTCGACGAGATCGTCTCGGGGCGCTTCCAGCCCGCGACGCCGACGTTCCTCAACCTCGGCAAGGCGCAGCGCGGCGAGCCCGTCTCCTGCTTCCTGCTGCGCATCGAGGACAACATGGAGTCCATCGCGCGCGGCATCAACTCCGCGCTGCAGCTCTCCAAGCGCGGCGGCGGCGTGGCGCTGCTGCTGTCGAACATCCGCGAGCACGGCGCGCCCATCAAGCACATCGAGAACCAGTCCTCCGGTGTCATCCCCGTGATGAAGCTGCTCGAGGACTCGTTCAGCTACGCCAACCAGCTCGGCGCGCGCCAGGGAGCCGGTGCGGTGTACCTGCACGCGCACCACCCGGACATCTACCGGTTCCTCGACACCAAGCGCGAGAACGCGGACGAGAAGATCCGCATCAAGACCCTGTCGCTGGGCGTCGTCATCCCGGACATCACGTTCGAGCTGGCGAAGAAGAACGAGCCGATGTACCTCTTCTCCCCGTACGACGTCGAGCGCGTGTACGGCGTGCCCTTCGCCGACGTGAACGTCAGCGAGAAGTACTACGAGATGGTCGACGACAGCCGGATCCGCAAGACCAAGATCAACGCGCGCGAGTTCTTCCAGACCCTCGCGGAGATCCAGTTCGAGTCGGGCTACCCGTACGTCATGTTCGAGGACACGGTGAACCGGGCCAACCCGATCGAGGGCAAGATCACGCACTCGAACCTGTGCTCGGAGATCCTGCAGGTCTCCACGCCGTCGACGTACAACGAGGACCTCTCGTACGCCGAGGTCGGGCGCGACATCTCCTGCAACCTGGGCTCGATGAACATCGCGCTGTCGATGGACTCCCCGGACCTGGGCAAGACCGTCGAGACCGCGATCCGCGCGCTGACGGCCGTCTCGGACCAGACGAGCATCGAGTCGGTGCCGTCGATCAAGAAGGCCAACGCCGGCGGGCACGCCATCGGCCTGGGGCAGATGAACCTGCACGGGTACCTGGCGCGCGAGCGCGTCCACTACGGGTCGGACGAGGGCCTCGACTTCACGAACATCTACTTCTACACGGTCGCGTACCACGCGATCCGCGCCTCGAACCTGCTGGCGCAGGAGCGCGGCGCAAAGTTCTACGGGTTCGAGAAGTCGACGTACGCCACCGGCGAGTACTTCACCAAGTACGTCGAGAAGGAGTGGAAGCCGCGCACGGCGCGCGTGCAGGCCCTGTTCGACGAGGCCGGCGTGCGCATCCCGACGCAGGACGACTGGCGCGAGCTGGCCGCACTGGTGGCCGAGCACGGCATCTACAACCAGAACCTGCAGGCCGTGCCGCCGACGGGCTCGATCTCCTACATCAACCACTCGACGAGCTCGATCCACCCGATCGCGTCGAAGATCGAGATCCGCAAGGAGGGCAAGATCGGGCGCGTCTACTACCCGGCGCCCTTCATGACCAACGACAACCTCGAGTACTACGCCGACGCGTACGAGATCGGGTTCGAGAAGGTCATCGACACCTACGCCGAGGCGACGCAGCACGTCGACCAGGGCCTGTCGCTCACGCTCTTCTTCAAGGACACCGCCACCACGCGCGACCTCAACCGGGCGCAGATCTACGCGTGGAAGAAGGGCATCAAGACCATCTACTACATCCGCCTGCGGCAGATGGCGCTCGAGGGCACCGAGGTGGAGGGCTGCGTCAGCTGCATGCTGTGACGCCCTGACCTGCGCGAACGCCCCCGACGAGACTGAGGAACGAACGACATGATGAGCCCCACAGGCAAGATCAAGCTGGTCGACCGCGTGTCGGCGATCAACTGGAACCGGCTGGTCGACGAGAAGGACGCCGAGGTCTGGGACCGCCTCGTCGGCAACTTCTGGCTGCCGGAGAAGGTGCCGGTCTCCAACGACATCCAGTCCTGGGCGACCCTCACCGAGGCCGAGAAGACGATGACGACCCGCGTCTTCACGGGCCTGACGCTGCTGGACACCATCCAGGGCACGGTCGGCGCGGTCAGCCTCATCCCCGACGCGCTGACCCCGCACGAGGAGGCCGTCTACACGAACATCGCGTTCATGGAGTCGGTGCACGCCAAGTCGTACTCGTCGATCTTCTCGACGCTCATCTCCACCAAGGAGATCGACGAGGCGTTCCGCTGGTCGGAGGAGAACCCGAACCTGCAGCGCAAGGCCGAGATCGTCCTCGACTACTACCGGGGTGACGACCCGCTCAAGCGCAAGGTCGCCTCGACGATGCTCGAGTCGTTCCTGTTCTACTCGGGCTTCTACGCGCCCATGTACTGGGCGTCGCGCGCCAAGCTCACCAACACGGCCGACCTCATCCGCCTCATCATCCGCGACGAGGCCGTGCACGGGTACTACATCGGCTACAAGTTCCAGAAGGGCCTGGAGCGGGTGTCGCCGGCCGAGCGCGCCGAGCTCAAGGAGTACACGTTCAACCTGCTCTTCGAGCTGTACGACAACGAGGTGGAGTACACGCAGGACCTCTACGACGAGCTCGGCCTGACCGAGGACGTCAAGAAGTTCCTGCGCTACAACGCCAACAAGGCCCTGATGAACCTGGGCTACGAGGCGCTGTTCCCGCGCGACGAGACGGACGTCAACCCAGCGATCCTGTCGGCGCTGAGCCCCAACGCCGACGAGAACCACGACTTCTTCTCCGGGTCGGGCTCCTCGTACGTCATCGGCAAGGCCGTCAACACCGAGGACGACGACTGGGACTTCTGAGTCCACGAGACAGCACGTGAGGGGTTGCCGCCGGTCTCCGGCGGCAGCCCCTCACGCTCGTCGTCCCGCGCCCGGTCGGTGACCGTCTCGTCACCCACCCGGCTGGGGCGTCAGGCGGTCTTGTCGGTCGACAGCGCCACCTCCCGGCCGGCCGCGACCTCGGCCGCGAGGGCCGTCGCGCGGTCCGCGGCCATGGCGGACGCATCCGACCCGAGCTGCTGGTGCAGCGGACCGTCGCCCCGCTCGACGACCGTGACGATCGCCGCGGCGGCACGTGCCGGGTCGCCGGGCTGGCTGCCGGGCATCGCCAGGTGCGCCTCGACCATCGCCCGGATCGCCGGGTACGCGTCGCCCGCGTCACCGGTGAGCTCCAGGGAGCCCTCCCGCAGGAAGTCCGTGTCGAAGTAGCCGGGCTCGACGACGCTCACGCGGATCCCGTGGTCGGCGACCTCCGCGGCCAGCGCCTCGGTCAGGCCCTCGACGGCGAACTTGGCCGCGCTGTACAGGCCCCACCCGGGGAACGCGAGCAGCCCGAGGATCGACGACATGGTGACGACGTGCCCCGAGCCGGCGGCGCGCATGACCGGCAGCACCGTGCGCAGCACGTTCCACGTGCCGTGGACCTGGACGTCGAGCATGCGGCGCACGTCGTCGTCGCTGGTCTCCTCGACGGCGCCGAGGTAGCCGTAGCCGGCGTTGTTGACGACGACGTCGACGCCGCCGAACCGGTCGACGGTCGCGGCGACGGCGGCCCGGACGGACGCCTCGTCGCTCAGCGTCACCTCGAGCGCGAGGAGGTCGCCGGTCGGGGTGCCGTCGAGGGCGGCGAGCAGGCGGTCGGTCGAGCGGGTGGTGGCGGCGACGCGGTCGCCGCGCTCCAGCAGGTGGCGCACCAGCGCCAGCCCGAGGCCGCGGGACGTGCCCGTGACGAACCAGGTGGCGGGACGGTCGGTGGGGTAGCTCATGGTCGGTTCCTCTCGATCAGGGGGTGCGTCCAGCGTCGTCCGCGGACGGGCGCCGTGGGGGCGCACCACCTGCCCGGCGAGGACCAGGACGCGCGTGCCTAGGACGCGCAGGGCCAGGCACGCCGCGACGCCGCTGCGGCAGGATCGACCCGTGGCCGACGTCAACCGCGAGCTCGCCGACTTCCTGCGTCGCGCCCGCAGCCAGGTCGACCCCGAGCGTGCCGGGCTGCCCGCCGACGGACGCGTCCGGCGGGTGAAGGGTCTGCGCCGCGAGGAGGTCGCGCTGCTCGCACGCGTGTCGACCGACTACTACACGCGCCTCGAGCAGGGACGCCGCATCGTGCCGTCCGCGGGTGTCGTGGACGCGATCGCGACGGCCCTCGACCTCGACGAGGCCGGGCGCGCGCACCTCGTCCACCTCGTCGGGGCGTCCCCGCGCCCGACCCCGCGACCCACCCGCGCGCAGAGCGCCCGCCGCGGTCTGCACCAGCTGATCGACACGCTCGACGACGTCCCTGCGATGCTGCTCGGCCGCCGCACCGACGTCCTGGCGACCAACCGGCTCGCCCGCGCGCTGCTCACCGACTTCGACGCGATGCCGGCCAAGGACCGCAACTACGCGCGGTGGATGTTCCTCGACCCGCAGGCCCGCGAGCGCCTGGTCGACTGGGACGCGCAGGCCCGCACGGTCGTCGAGAACCTGCGCCTCGACGCGGGCCGCGACCCGCACGACGCGGCGACGCAGGGGCTCGTGGGTGCGCTCACGATCACCAGCCCGGAGTTCGCGCGCTGGTGGGAGGAGCACCGCGTGCACCAGCGCACGTTCGGTGACAAGCACTTCCGGCACCCGGTCGTCGGGGAGCTGACGCTGCAGTACGAGACGCTGACGACGCCGGGCGACCCGGACCAGGCGCTGTTCCTGTTCACGGCCGAGCCGGGGTCGCCGTCGCGGGCGGCGCTGGACCTGCTGGTCAGCTGGACGCTGACCCGGGCCCGCCCCACCTCCGGCTGAGCCGCCGCACCTCTGCCGGGCGCGCCGTCCCAAGCGCGTGGACGTCCCCGTCGACCGGCGCGGTCCGCGGGGCTACCGTGGTCGGGAGTCCTCCGGCGTTGTCGCGGGAAGGGGTGGTGGCGTGGAGCACGTCCGTGCCCCCTCGGCCCGCGCGCTCGCGCCCCGACCGCACCGGCCCGGCCCCGGCCCGGGGCACCTCGGGTCCGGGCCGCTCGACGGTGCCGCGGGCAACGCGGCCACCGCGCGACTCGTCCACTCTCACAGCCGACCTCCTGTGGGCACGACCGCGCCGCGCGCGCTGCCGCCGATCGACCTGGCCGACGTCGACGCCGCCCGCGCGCGCACCGGAGCGAGCGACTGGCGCCGGCTCGTCCAGGGCATCGCAGCCCTCAGCGGGCTCGGGGGCGTCGGGCGCGTCCTGGGGGCGGGCGCCGGCGACGTGCACCCCGTGCGCGCTGCGGCCGAGCGGGTCGGTGACGGCTGGGGTCTGCTCGGCGCGGGCAGCGCCGTCCCCGGCGACGTGCGCCGCCCGTACGAGCAGAGCTTCGGGAGCGACCTGTCCGCGGCGCGCATGCACGTCGGCAGCCCGGCCGCCCGCGCGGTGACGTCGGGGTTCGGCGTCGAGGCGATGACGGTCGACCACCACATGCTCTTCGCCGGCACACCCAGCCCGCGGGTGCTGGGGCACGAGCTCGCGCACGTCGCCCAGCACGCGCAGCGCACCGCCCCGCCGACCAACACGTCCTTGCGGGCCGCCCGCCCCGGCTCGGACGTCGAGCGCGACGCCGACGCGGCCGCTGCCGCCGCGCTGAGCGGCCGGCCGCACGCCCCCCGGGTCGCGGGCGGCGAGGACGTCAGCATGCTCGCCCCGCTGGCGATCCTCGCGATCGCGGCCCTCGTCGCCGGTGGCGGCGTCGCGGTGGCCGCCGAGGTCTACGGACCGTCGTACGAGGAGAACCAGCGGCGGGCCGCCGAGCGCAGCGCCGACCCGTCGCTGGGTGCCTGGGCGGAGGCGGCGTGGCTGTGGGTGCCCGTGGGCGGCACGGCGTCACGCATCTGGGAGGCGCAGAGCCCGGTCGAGCGGTACCTCAACGTCGCGATGATGCCGCTCGACGTGCTCACGCTCGGGGCGCTCGGCTCGGCGGCGATGAAGATCAGCAGCCTGGGCCTGTGGCGCACCGCCGTCGCGCGGGCCGCGCCGGGTGAGCTCGCGGCGCTCGGCCGCGAGGGGGTCGCCGTCGCCACGCGGGCGGAGGTGCAGGCCCAGGCGCGTGCCGCCCTCGAGGCCGGGCAGGCCGTGATCGCCACCGTCGGGCGACGCAACCACGCCATCGTCTTCGTGCAGGTCGAGGGCCAGCTGTACCGGCTCACGGGCGGTGCGCTGCGCAGCATGGCGGTGCGGTCGATGGAGTCGTTCGCGCCCCGCAGCATCAACGCCTTCCACGTACTCGGCGGCACCGAGGCCAGCGCCCGCATCCTCGCCGAGGCCCAGATGCTGGCTCGCACGTGGGGGCCGGGCATCGGGTTCTCGTTCCGCAGCTGCGGCCTGAGCACGGCGCGCCTGGCCGAGTCGGGGCTGCTGTCCCTGGGGTCCGGGGGCCTGGGGCTCGCGGGCGGCCGCGCGTACCTGCCGGTGACGGTGATCGGTGCGCTGGCCGAGCGCGGCGGCGTCACCATGTCCCAGCAGGGCGCGCGGTGGATGCTGCTGGGCACCGGCATGCAGTTCGGCCTGCTGGGCACCGCGCGCAGCACCGTCAACGTCGTGACCAACCCCCAGACGACCCTGGCGGTCGGCGGTGCGGTCGTCGACGTGTTCACCTGGGCCAGCGACCTGCTGGGCCCCGCGGCCGCGGACCTCGCCCCGCCGCAGTCGTCCGGCGGCGACGCGGCCCCGGACCCCCTGGCCGAGATGCAGGTGTCGTCGTCCGACCTCGACGCGGCGCTCGTCGCGACCGACCCCGGGGACGCGGGCATCGCGCTGGCCGCGGCGCCGGAGGCGTACCTCGCGGTGCAGAACTGGGTCGAGCTGGCATCCAGCGCCGAGGCGAACGTCTCGCAGCCGCTGACGCTGGAGCCGCACTACACGTTCCTCGCGACCGCCGACCCGGTCAGCGCGCCGCCGCCCGTCGACCTGGGTGCGGTCGTGGACCTGCGGGCCGCCGTCGAGAGCACCCCCGGTGAGGACGCGCACCTCGACGACGACTGGATCGTCCAGGTCTCCAGCCGCCCGGAGTACGCCGCGGCCGCCTTCCGGTTCGTCGACGCCCTGCACGCCGCCGTGGACCAGCAGGACCACGACCGCATCCTCGACGACGTGGCGACGTACTTCGACGTGCCGACGCCCCGCCCGGCGGAGCGAGCGGCCGCCGCGGCGCTGGCCCTGGCCCGCGCTGGCCTCGCCGGCGCCGACCTGGAGGGCGCCCGGTCCCGGCTGGAACAGGTCAGCCGCTGAGCGGGCCCGACGCGTCAGCGCACGCGGCCAGCACGTGCGGCAGCGCCGACGTCACCCGGTTGCCGGCGGCGGGCAGCCCGACGAGCACGGCCGACAGCACCTCGGCACGCGAGGCGCCGAGCTCGAGGGCCCGCCGCGTGTGGAAGTCCAGGCCGCTGTGCAGCCCGGTGGCGGCCAGCACCGCGAGGTAGGCGATCTCCTGGGTGCGCTCGTCGAGCGCGCTGGCGTCGCCGAGCTCCCCGACGGCCCGCATCCAGGCCCCGAACTGCGCGGGCGTCTCCCGAGCGAACGCCTCGAACGCCTCGGACACGCTCATCGTGCGCTCCCTCCGTGCTGCCGACCCGACCCCGTCGACCGTAGGTCGCCGCCGTCCCGCGGGGGTCGGACGAAGGTCCCCGCGGGACGGCGGCGTCGGGGTGCGGGTCAGGACGCGCGGCTCCACTGGAACGTCGCCGCCGACGTGCACGTGCGCTGCTCCAGGGCGGCGCCGTCCGCCGTCGAGGCGCCGACGACGCCCACGCACCGGCCGCTGCCGCGGTTGACCAGCTGCTCGTAGCCGTCGCCGGTCGACCGCCACGAGAACTGCTGGTTGGCCCCGCCGTGGCAGGTGTACTGGATGAGTCGCCCCCCGTCCGCGGTGGACGCGCCGCTGACGTCCAGGCACCTGCCGCTGTGCACGCTGCGCAGCGTCACGTACCCGCCGCCGGCGTCGGTCACCTGCCAGCGCTGCCACGGCTGGCCGTTGCTCGCCCACTGCCCGACCACCGCGAGGTCGTCGCGGTTGGGGCTCTGCACGTCCATGACCTTGCCGCTGGCCCGGTTGACGACGCGCACGTCCGTGGGCGTCGAGCCGCCGGCGCGCGTGAACTGCCAGCTGGTCACGTTGAACAGCTCACCCGTGCCGCCGGCGAACCGCAGGACCAGGTCCCGGGTGCCGGTCGCGCCGCTGACGGGGCACGTCGTGGTCGCCCACGACTGCCACCCACCCGTGCCCGGCACCGTGCACGTGCCGACCAGGGGACCGGTGGCGCTGTCGAGCCGCACCTCGATGCGACCCCCGCTCGTCGCCGACGCGACGCGCGCGCTGAACGTCGCTGCGCCGGCGCCGAACGCGACCCCCTTGACCCGCACCCAGTCGCCGTTGCTGATGAAGGCGAGGTTGAGGCCGCCCTCCGTGGCGCGCTCGGTCTCGACGCCGCTGGCCCAGGCCGTGGTCTCGGCCTGCTGCGTGACGTACGGGTCCAGCGGCTCGATCTGCGGCGGTCCGGCCGTGGTCATGTTCATGGTCGGGATCGAGCCGTCGGCGCCGTACGTGAACTGCTCGACGGCCACCGACCGCGTGAAGCCGCCCCCGCCCGGCAGCGCACCGTTGTGGTAGAAGAAGTACGACCGGCCGCGGTAGTCGATCACGCCCGGGTGGTTGGTGAAGCTGCTGCCCTGGCGGGGCATGACCGTGCCGCGGTACGTCCACGGGCCCGTCGGGCCGGGCGCCGTGGAGTAGCCGATGAACTCGCTGCAGCACTCGGCGGCGAACACGTTGTAGTACATGCCGTTGCGCTGGTAAACCCACGGACCCTCCTCGTAGAGGGTGGGCCGGTTGGCGACGTTGCCCGGCCGGGTGCCGAAGCCTGCGGTCGTCAGCGGGATCCGGGTGGGGCTGCCGGCCAGCGACACCATGTCGCGGTTGAGCCGCGCCACCCACAGGTTCGGGTTGCCGTAGTAGAGGTACGCCTGGCCGTCGTCGTCGATCATCACGCTCGGGTCGATCTCGGAGTTGTCGACCAGCGGCCGGCCGATCGCGTCGCGGAACGGCCCCGTGGGGCTGTCGGACACCCCGACGCCGATGGCGTTGCCGCCGCCGCGCTTGACGACCGGCACGTAGAAGTAGAACCGCCCGTCGCGTTCGACCACCTGCCCGGCCCAGGCGTCGGACTGTGCCCACGAGAACGTCGCGAGGCTCATGGGGGAGCCGTGGTCGGTCCAGTTGACCATGTCGGTCGTCGAGAAGACGCGCCAGTCCCTCATGGTGAACCAGGTCGACCCGTCCTCGTCGTGGGTGGTGTAGACGTACAGGCGACCGTCGTGGACGAGCGGCGCCGGGTCGGCCGTGTAGATCGTCTGCACGATCGGGTTGTCCGCGCGGGCGGGCGCTGCGAGCGCCGCGGGGACGAGCAGCGCCCCGGCGACGAGGGCGGCGACGAGCACGCGTCGCGTCGCGCCGCGCCTCATCGCCGGGTCCAGCGCTGGTTGGCGGCGCCGGAGCAGTGCCACAGCAGCACGCCGGTCCCGTTGGCGGTGAGGTTGCGGTCGACGTCGAGGCACAGCCCGGAGCGCACGCCGCGGATGGTGCCGTCCGACTGGTGGGTCCACTGCTGGTTGGTGCCGCCGTTGCAGTCCCAGAGCTGCACCGCGGTGCCCGCGGTGGCGCTCGGCGGGGCGTCGAGGCACTTGCCGAGCACGCGCAGCTGCGCGTTCGTGGCCTCCCAGCGCTGGTTGGCGCCGCCGTGGCAGTCCCAGATCGTCGGGCGGGTGCCGTTGGCGGTCGCGCTGTTGGGGGTGTCGAGGCACCGGCCGGAGGCGGCGCTGACGAGCGTCGCGCCCGTCGGCTGGGGTGTCGGCGTGGGCGTGGGCTCGCCGGGGGTGCCCCCGGTGGTCACGCGGTAGAGCACCACGCCGTGCGCGGGCACGTTCGCGGTCAGCCGGTCCGCGGTCTGACCCGACGCACCGGTCCACAGGTCGCGGAACGTCGACGTCCGCGTGGGCAGCCCGGCCTCGGCGAGCGTCGCGGAGATCGTGCGCGCGCTGTTGCCGCGGTTGAGCAGCGCCACGGCTGCCGACCCGTCGGCCAGGGGCTTGACCCACACCTCGGCGTCGCCGTCGTCCCGCACGCGGTCGGCCTGGCGCACCAGGGGGTCCTGGTCGATGGCCAGCACCTCGCGGTTGGTGAGGACCGCGCGCACGTCGGCGCTCATGTTCCGCATGTCGTTGCCCGCGATGAGCGGGGCCGAGAGCATCGCCCACATGCTCATGTGGGCGCGGTTCTCCGTGGGCGTCAGCGTGTTGCGCACGCCGACCATGAGCATGTCGGGGTCGTTGTACTGCCCCGGCCTCGTCCACTCCCGCATCGGCTCGATGATGTCGAGGGCCTCGGTGATGCCGACGAAGCACCAGTGGTCGGACGGCGGGCAGCCCGTGGACCAGGCGTCCTTGAGGTCCTCCGACGTGCGCCACATGTCCGCGAACGCGCCCCAGCCGGAGTACGTGGGTGCGGTGTTGGTGTGGGCGCTGTTGGGGTTGATCGAGTAGACGATGGGCCGCCCGGTGGCCTTGAGGGCGTCACCGAACTTCTTGAACAGCGCCGCCTGCTCCTGCACGGTGCCGCGCGGGTCGCACCAGTCGTGCTTGACGTAGTCGACGCCCCACGACGCGAACAGCTGGGCGTCGCGCGTCTCGTAGCCGTTGGACGACGTGCCGGGCCGGTTGCCGAAGTACTGGTCGCAGGTCTTCTCGCGCGGTGCGTGGTAGATCCCGAACTTCAGGCCCTTGGAGTGGATGTAGTCGCCGAGGGCCTTCATGCCGGACGGGAAGCGCGAGGTGTTCGCCCGCAGGTTGCCGGCGGCGTCGCGGGTGTCCTGCATCCAGCAGTCGTCGACGACGACGTACTGGTAGCCGGCCGCGGCCATGCCGGAGCTGACCATCGCGTCCGCGGACTGCCGGATCATCTGCTCGTTGATGTTGCAGTAGAAGGTGTTCCAGCTGTTCCAGCCGAGCGGCGGCAGGGGGGCGGGCTCGTCGACGGTGGGTGCGGGGGCGGCGGCCGCCGGGCCGGCGGGCGCGACGAGCCCGACGGCCGGGGTGACGAGCAGGGTCAGGGCGAGCGCGAGCGTGCGGAACCTGGAGCGCGGACGGGTGCGGGACACGGAGGTCTCCTCGGCGGACGTGGCCCGCGTGCGGGCCGGACCGACCCGGCGGACGTCGGTGTCCGTCGGGGCGTCACGTGCGGCGGCCGCCGCACGGGCGAGGTCCGTCCGTGCGCGGGGAACGGTCCAGCAGCCGATCGTGAACGTTCACAGCGTGCTGCCGAAGATCACGCACGGGCGGGGACGAGGTCCAGCGGTGAAACGCTTCGACCGGCCGTGCTCGTCCGCCGCCTCGACGTCGGCTACAGGGCCATGCGCAGGAGCCACCGGCTCACGCCGCCGGACTTCGAGTCCGTGGCGACGACGCGCTCGAAGCCTGCGGACTCGAACAGCCCGGTCGTGCCGACATAGGCGAGCGCGGAGCTGATCCGGGTGCCCTGGGGGTCGATCGGGTAGGCCTCGAGCATCGGCGCTCCCTGCGAGCGGGCGTACTCGATCGCGCCGTCGAGCAGGTGGCGTGCCAGGCCCTGCCGGCGGAACGCGGGCCGCACGACGAGGCAGACGATGCTCCACACCGGGACGTCGTCGACCGTGGGGATGGTCCGTGACCGCGTGAGCCGGTGGTGGCTGGAGCGGGGGCTGACCGAGCACCACCCGGCCGGCTCGCCGTCCACGTAGGCGACGACGCCCGGTGGCGTGCCCTCCTCGGCATAGCGACGCAGGCGAGCGGGACGGTCTGCGCCGTCGAGGGCGTGGAACTCGGCGTTCGGGACCCGGTAGCTGAGGCACCAGCACGCGGGGGAGTCGGGGTTCTTCGGTGCCAGCACGGCGCGCACGTCGTCGAACCGCTCGACGGTGGCGGGGTGCACCTCGATCGTCGGAGTCACCGGTCCACCGTGGCACAGACCTCCGACACCGGGCGCGGGTCCCGCCACCTCGCGGGCAGGGCGGCCCCTACGTGTTACGGTACGGAACGTGCCGTATTCTAAATCGCCCGACGCGCCCCCGCCTGTGCGGGGGCGTCCCCGCGACGACCGCCGCGAGCGGGAGATCCTCGCGACGGTCACCACGCTCCTCGCCGACGTCGGCTACGACGGCGTGACCTTCGAGGAGGTCGCGCGCCGCGCCGGCGCCTCCAAGGCGACGCTCTACCGGCGGTGGAGCACCCGCCGCGACATGGTGATGGCCGCCCTCAAGGCCGGGCCCGCCGCGCGCTCCGGCCCGGACGCGATCGACACCGGCAGCCTGCGCGGCGACCTGCTCGCGCTGTGCCGACGGCTCGACCGGACCATGCGCTCGTCCGACGGCCGCACCGCGATGCTCCTGCTGCAGGCCGGCCTCGAGGACCCCGAGCTGTGCGACGAGATCGAGCGGTCCACCGGCCCGACGGGTGCCCGGCTGCCCGCGAGCGTCGTCGAGGCGGCCGTGCGCCGCGGCGAGCTCCCTATCGGCGTCGACCCGTTCCCGTACGAGGAGGTCACCGGGTCCGTGCTGCTGCTCCGCCGGCTCAACGGCCTGCCCGCCGACGACCACTACCTCGAGTCGCTGGTCGACTCCGTCCTCCTGCCCGCCCTGCGCGGCACCGCCGACGTCCGAGGGGACCTGCCGCGAGGGATCTTCTCCGGCCACCCCGCCACCGCACCCGCCCCCGTGACCACCGAGGAGACCCCATGACCACCCCGACCGCCACCGACCTCACCATCGACGGCTTCACCTACCACCGGCTGCCGGGCGCCGACGACGTCGACCTGCACGTCGCCGTCGCGGGCGACGGCCCCGCCGTGGTGCTGCTGCACGGCTTCCCGCAGACCCACTGCATGTGGCGGCACGTCGCCCGCGCGCTCACGGACGAGCACACCGTGATCGTGCCCGACCTGCGTGGCTACGGGCGCAGCGCGAAGCCCGCCGCGCAGGACGACACGACGTACTCCAAGCGCACCATGGCCCGCGACGTCGTCGAGGTCGCACGCAGGCTCGGTCACGAGCAGTTCGGGCTCGTCGGCCACGACCGCGGCGCCCTCGTCGGCGTCCGCGCCGGCCTCGACCACCCCGACGTCGTGCGGTACCTCGGCGTCCTCGACGTCCTGCCGACCCTCGACACCTGGGCTGTGCTCCAGGGCGTGCACGCCAAGGTCGCCTGGCACCTGTACCTCATGGCACAGCCGCCCGGCCTGCCGGAGAAGATGATCGCGGCCGTCGCGCCGGAGTTCTTCGCCTCGTTCCTCGACGCGTGGGACCCCGACGGCTCGACGTTCGAGCCGCAGGTGCGCCGGCACTACGTCGACAGCTCGGTGGCGTCCGTCGACGCGATCGTCGCGGACTACCGGGCGACGGCCGGGGTGGACCTCGAGATGGACCAGGCGGACCGCGACGCCGGCCGGCGGCTGACCATGCCCGTCGGCGTCATCTCCCAGGACTGGGGGTCCGTGCTGGGATTCGACCCGCGCGCCCTGTGGGGAGCGTGGGCGAGCGACCTGACGTACGAGCCGATCGCGGCCGGGCACTTCATGGCCGAGGAGAAGCCCGCGGAGGTCGAGCGGTTCGTGCGCGAGCTCGCGGCGCGCGCCGACGGCTGAGCCCGGCGGCTGCGCGGGCTGGTCAGGCGCCCCCAGCGCTCCCGTCGGGGCCCTGCGGGACGCGCTCGCCGGGCGTCGGGTCCGTCGCCGGCTCCGCCCCGTCCACCAGCACCGACGTCTCCGGCTCGGGGTGCCGGCGCCGCTGCACCACGATGATCGTCAGCCCCGTCGCGACGGCGGCCAGCGCGCCCCAGACGTTGGCGGGCAGCCCCAGCGGCGTGACGCTGGTCGGGTCGATCCGCAGCATCTCCAGCCAGACCCGGGCGGTGCCGTACCAGACGAGGTAGACGCCGAACGCGGTGCCCCAGCGCAGCGCGAACCGCCGCTCCAGCAGCAGGATCACCGCGATCCCCAGCAGGTTCCACAGCATCTCGTAGAGGAACAGCGGGTGGAACAGGGTCCCGGCGGGCAGGCCGGCCGGGAACGCGCCGTTGTCCGCGGGGATCTGCAGGCCCCACGGCAGCGTCGTCGGGCTGCCGAAGAGCTCGTGGTTGAACCAGTTGCCGAGCCGCCCGATCGCCTGCGCGAGGAGCATCGCGGGTGCCAGGGCGTCGGCGAACGACCACAGCCGCACGCCGACCCGTCGGCACCCGATCGCGGCACCGACGGCCCCGCCGATCAGCGACCCGAGGATCGCGATGCCGCCCTCCCAGACGTAGAGCACGCTGAGGGGGTCCTGCCCCGCCCCGAAGTAGTCGCCCCAGTGCGTGAGCACGTGGTAGATCCGGGCGCCCACGATGCCGCACGGCACCGCCCAGATCGCGATGTCGAGCACCGCGCCCTCGGGGCCGCCGCGCGCGGTCAGGCGGCGCGAGGTGAGCCACACCGCCGCCGCCATGCCCGCGAGCAGGCACAGTGCGTACGTGTGGAGGGTCAGGGGGCCGAGCGAGATCCCGGACCACGCGAGGTCGGGGCTGGGGATGCCGAGGTGCACGCCTCAGCATCCCCCGCGCACGGGGGTCGGCGGTACCCGTCGCGAGGACGACACGCCCCGCCGAGGCCCGACGGACCGTGAGAGGTTGCCGTCACGAGACGACGGCAACCCCTCACGTTCTCGGCCGCGCTCCCGGATGCGGGGAGGGGGTGCGGATGTGATCGTGGAGGATGAGCGACGACACGACCGGGTACGACCCGGACCAGGATCCCGACACCGATCCCGAGCAGCTGAACCCCCGCACGGGCGACGCGGCTGCCGGTGGCTCCGCGGACGCGCCGGGTGCCGACACCGACGCCGACCCGGCGACCCTCAACCCGCGCACCCCGAGCAGCGACGGCGAGGACTCGACCTGAGCGGCTACCGGGTGGGTCCCCGGGACGTCGTCCCCCTCGGACCCGCCGACTCCGCACGTCTGCTCGGCCAGGTGCTCGCGCCGCTGGTCGCGCAGGGCGCGATCCTGCGCCGCCCCGGTGTGACGCGGCTGGCCGACCGGCTGCACGCCGACGACCGCGGCATCGACGTGCTCCGCGCCCTCAAGCAGCGGTTCGACGGCCGACCCGTGCTGCTGCGGCTCGGGTTCATGGACATGCTCGTGCCGCTGCACGTCGACGACGCCCGCACGGTGCTCGACGCGTCACCCGAGCCCTTCACCCCCGCGACGGCCGCCAAGCGCGGGGCGCTGCACCACTTCCAGCCGCAGGGCGTCCTGGTGAGCAGCACGTCGGCCCGTCCGCCGCGCCGTGCCTGGAACGAGGCCGCGCTAGACACGGACCGCCCTGTGCACCGCTCGGCCCCGGCCTTCGACGACGTGCTCACCGCCGACGCGGCGTGGATCGCCGACCGGGCGCTGCGCCGCGACGACCTCGGGTTCGACGACGTCGACGACCTGCTGTGGGCCACGGTCCGCGAGGTCGCCCTCGGGCCGGGCGCCCGCCACGACGCGCGCCTCACCGACGACCTCGTCGCGCTGCGCGGGCGCTCCAACTGGTCCGGCATCGTGCCCGTCGCCCGGCGGCGGCGCGCCGCCTTCCTCCAGCGGCTGCACGACCACGTCGCCTCCGCCCCGGCGGGATCGCTCGCCGGCCACGGGCGCGAGGCGTCCGGGGACTGCTCCGCGGTCGCGTCGCAGGTGGCGCACTGGCTGTTCGCGTTCGACGCCGCGCGCATCGCCCTGTGGCGTGCGCTCGCGGTGCTGGCCGCCCGGCCGGACCTCCAGGAGGAGGTGCGCGCCGAGGACGCCGTCGAGGGTGTGCGGCCCCTGGCGCGCGCGGTGGTCGACGAGACGCTGCGGCTGTGGCCGACGACGCTGGTGCTGCTGCGCGAGACCACCGGCCCCACCGCGTGGGGCGACTCCACGCTGCCCACGGGGACGGGCGTCGTGCTCGTCAGCTCCTACTGGCACCGCGACCCCGCGTTCGGCGCGGACGCCGCGGCCTTCCGGCCGGGTGCCGACCGGTCCGCCGGCCTCGTCGTGCCGTTCAGCGCGGGGCCGGTCGTCTGCCCGGGACGCGACGTCGTGCTGCACGTCACGTCCCACCTGCTCACGGCCCTCGTCCGCGCGGCCGGCTGGTCACCCGTCAGCCACCCGGGCCTGGGGCGCGACCCGCTGCCGGGCAGCCTGGCGCACACGACGCTGCGGGTGGCGGCCACGGCGCGCTGACGGACCGGCCGGGCGCGGGGGCGGGCTGCGGTGGCGGGGCGGGGAGTGCCGGGTGACGATGAGTGCCGTCGTCCGCGGGTGCCCCTGCCCCGCATGAGGAGCCCTCCATGACCGTCCAGCTGTCCCCCGCGCACGTCGCCGGCCCGCAGTCCTCGATGCCCCTGCCCACCCCCCGCGGCCCGGTCGGCGAGGCCCTGCTGCGGCTCCTCACTGGAGCCGTGACCGATCCCGCCGCGCTGCACGACGCCGTGGCCGCCACCCTCGCGGCGCCCGCGGGCTCCTGGCTCGAGCACGACGACGTCCAGGTGGCGCTCACCTGCATGTACGAGCTGCACTACCGCGGCCTGGACGGCGTCGACGACGACTGGGAGTGGCAGCCGGACGTGCTCGCAGCGCGTGCCGCGCTCGAGCGCGTCGTCGAGTCCGAGCTGCGCGAGCGCGTGACCGTCGCGGTCCCGCAGGAGACGTCCGCGGCCGCCGTCGCCGCCGCGCTGTTCGCCCTGGCGTCCTCGGACGACGGCCCGAGCATGTCCCGCTGGATCGCCCGCCGCGCGCAGCGCGAGCACCTCGCCGAGCTGCTCGTGCACCGCTCGGTGTACCAGCTCAAGGAGGCGGACCCCCACACGTGGGCGGTGCCGCGCCTGGGCGGTGCGCCCAAGGTCGCACTCGTCGAGATCCAGTCCGACGAGTACGGCGCGGGCGACCCGGAGCGCCAGCACGCGGCCCTGTTCGCGCAGGCCATGCGCGGGCTCGGGCTCGACGACACCTACGGGCGCTACGTCGACCACGTGCCCGCGATCACCCTGGCGCACCCCAACGTCATGTCGATGTTCGGGCTGCACCGACGGCTGCGCGGTGCGATCGCCGGGCACCTCGCGGCGTTCGAGATGACGTCGTCCGTGCCCAACCGCCTGTACGGCAACGGCATGCGCCGCGTCGGGCTGGGCGCGGACGTCACCGAGTACTTCGACGAGCACGTCGAGGCCGACGCGGTGCACGAGCAGATCGCCGGGCGCGACCTCGCGGGTCGCCTCGTCGAGCAGGACCCGACCCTCGGCGCGGACGTCGTGTGGGGAGCGGCCGCGTGCCTCGCGCTCGACGGCTGGTGGGCCGGGCACGTCCTGGGGTGCTGGGAGGCCGACGCGTCGTCCCTGCGGCTGGCGCTGACGTGACGGGCCGCGACGACGAGCGGGTGCGCCCCGTCCGCATCACCCCCTGCCCGGACGGGCCGCTGCTGGTCCGCGGGCCGGTGGAGGTCGTCGGCGCCGACGGCGTGCCCGTCCCGGCCCGTCGCCGCACCGTCGCGCTGTGCCGGTGCGGGGGCACCGCCGCGCCGCCGTGGTGCGACGGCACGCACAAGGTCAACGGGTTCCGCACGGCGGACCCGGAGCCCGAGGTGCAGGCCGGGCGTCCAGGTGCGACGGTGGAGCGATGAGCGCACACCCCACCGGGCCCGACCCGGACCAGGACCTGCCCGAGGGCGTCGACGAGGGCACGCCCGACGTGCTGGCGAAGATCGTCGACCCGGTCCCCTCCGGGGACGACGACGGCCACGGCGCGGACGGCGCGGGGGACGGCGTGGTGCCCTGACGGCTCAGCCTGTCCCGGTCCCCCGAGCGAGGGACACCGAAGTACCCACCGTGCGGTGACGACCGCCGACCACCCGGTCCCTAGCGTTCACGAGGTCGCGGCGCACCGCTGCGGCGGTCTCGGGAGGACGTGTCATGCGGGTGCTCAAGCAGGTCGTGGTCGTGGTGGGGGCTGCCGCCGTCGGCAGCCAGGTGGTCATGGCCGTCGAGGGCAGCTGGCTGCCGCGGTTCGTCGTCGGGGTCGCGGTGGCGGTGCTGGCGTTGCTCGCCTACGCGTGGGTGGTGCGCCGCACCGAGCACCGGACGCCGGTCGAGGTCGGTCCCGACGGGGCGGGCGGGGCGTTCGGCCGCGGACTGCTCCTCGGGGTGCTGTGGTGCGGCGCGGTGATCGCGTGCCTTGCCGCGGGCGGTGGCTACCGCGTCCAGGGCGTCGGTTCGGTGACCGTCGTGGTGGGCACGGTCGGGTTCCTGGCCGCCGGGGCAGTGGCCGAGGAGCTGATCTTCCGTGGCCTGGTGTTCCGGCTCGTCGAGGAGCGCACCGGGACGTGGGTCGCGCTGGTCGTCAGCGCCGTGCTGTTCGGTGCGATGCACCTGATGAACCCCGACGCGTCCCTGTGGGGCGCCGTCGCGATCGCCGTCGAGGCCGGCGGCGTGCTGGGCGCCGCGTACGCCGCGACCCGCACCCTGTGGCTGCCCATCGGTCTCCACCTGGGGTGGAACGTCGCGCTGGGCGGCATCTTCGGTGCCGAGGTCTCGGGCAGCGACCTGACGCAGGGGCTGCTGCACGGGGTGACGTCCGGCCCGGACCTCCTCACCGGCGGCGCCTTCGGCCCGGAGGGTAGCGTCTACGCCGTGGTGGCGGGTGCCGTGCTGACCGGGGTGTTCCTCCTGCTCGCCCACCGGCGCGGCACCCTCGTGCCGATGCGGCGACGCGAGGTGCGCGACCCCGTGACCGTCACGTCATGACGGTGGTCGACCTGCCGCGGCTGCGTGGCCTGTGGCACCGGCAGAGCGTCGTGGTACGTGACCTGCCGCTCGCGCTCGTGCTGGCCGTCGGCCCCCTGGTCCCGTCGTGGCGCGACCAGGGCACGCAGCTCGGCGATCTGCCGGACCGCCCGCTGGACGCGCTCGCGGTCGTCGCCGTCGCGCTGCAGTGCCTGCCGCTGGCGGTGCGCCGCCGGTGGCCGGCGGTGTGTCTCACGCTGGTGTGCGGGGGCTTCGTCCTCGACCAGCTCCGCGGTTACCACACGGCGGCCGGCACCGCGCTGGCCGTGGCGCTCGTGAGCACGGGCGTCCACCTGGGGCGCCGTCGGCGCGTGGCCGCGGTCGTCACCACCGGCGCGTACGTGGCGCTGGCGGTGGCGCTGCACCGGCAGGGGTCGACCGAGGGTGTCAGCGGGTTCGTCACCTTCTACGTCCTGCTCGTCCTCGCCTGGGGCGTCGGGGCGTGGCTGCGCCGGTCCCGCGCCGCGGAGGCGGACCACCGCCGCCGGGCCGCCGCCGACGCCCGCGCCACCGAGCGCGCCCACATCGCGCGTGAGCTGCACGACGTGGTCACCCACCACGTGACGGCGATGGTCGTGCAGACGGAGGCGGCGCGGTACCTGACCACCCGGCCCGACCGCCTCGACCAGAGCCTCACCGCCGTCACCGACACGGGCCGCCAGGCGATCAGCGACCTGCGTCGGCTGCTCGACGTGCTCGACCCGAACCACGACGCCGTCCCGCGGACGCCGACGGGCCGCGAGATCCGTGCCCTCGTCGAGCAGACCCGGCGGGCCGGCCAGCCCGTGGAGTACGTCGAGGAGGGCACCCCGTCGCCGACGCCGAGCGGTGCGCAGGCTGCGGCGTACCGCGTGGTGCAGGAGTCCCTGACGAACGCGTTGAAGCACGCCCACGGCAGCCGCACGACGGTGCACGTGCACCACGGTGACGACACGATCACCGTCGAGGTCGGCACCGACGGGTCGGGCGTCCGCTCGCCGTCCCCCGGCGGGAGCGAGCGCGGGCTCGCCGGACTCCGGGAACGGGTCGACATCCTCGGTGGTGAGCTCGTCGCGCAGCCGAGGCCCGGGGGCGGGTTCGTCGTCCGGGCCCGCATCCCTGCGGGGAGCCCGTCGTGACCGGGCCGATCCGGGTGCTCGTCTGCGACGACCAGGCCCTCATCCGCACCGGGTTCGCGACGATCATCGGCGCCCAGCCCGACCTCGAGGTGGTGGGGGAGTGCGGCGACGGTCGCGCCGCGGTCGACCTCGCCGCCCGCGTCGCGCCCGATGTGGTCGTCATGGACGTGCGGATGCCGGTGCTCGACGGCATCGAGGCGACCCGGCTGCTCGCGGGTGTCGGTGTCGTGGACCCCGTCAAGGTGCTCGTGGTCACGACGTTCAACCTGGACGAGTACGTCTACGAGGCCCTGCGCGCCGGCGCCAGCGGCTTCCTGCTCAAGGACGCACCGCCGGCGCAGCTGCTGCACGGCATCCGCACGGTCGCCTCCGGTGCGGCGCTGCTCGCACCCGAGGTGACGCGCCGGCTCGTCGGCCGCTACGCGAGCCGGATCAGCCCGCCCGAGCGCACGTCCCACGAGACCGTGCTGACCCCGCGCGAGGTCGAGGTGCTGACCCTGATCGCCCGCGGCATGTCGAACAGCGAGATCGCCGCCACCCTCGTGATCAGCCACGAGACCGTCAAGACGTACGTGTCGCGCATCCTCGCCAAGCTGGGGTTGCGCGACCGCGTGCAGGCGGTGGTGTACGCGTACCGGAGCGGTCTGGTGGCCTGAGGGTGGTCCCTCACCGGCCCGCCAGCACCACCAGCTGCTGGGTCGTGCGGGTCATCGCGACGTAGCGGTCCACGGCGCCCTCGATCCCGTCGCCGAGCCGGTCGGGCTCGACGAGGACGACGAGGTCGAACTCCAGGCCCTTCGCGGTCTGCGGGGTGAGCGACCGGACCCGCGGGCCCGCGGGGAACGTCGGGTCGCCGATGACGCACGCGATCCCCTCGTGGGCCGCGAGCCAGTCCTCGACCACGCTCGCCAGGTCGGCGCGTGACCCGTGCACGACCGGCAGCCCGGTCGACCGCACCGACGTCGGCACGTTCGCGTCCGGCACCGCCGCGCGGATCACGGGCTCGGCCTGCGCCATCACCTCGACGGGCGTCCGGTAGTTGATGCGCAGCGACGCCACCTCGACCCCGCGGAGCCCGGCGCGCTCGAGCCGCTCGGTCCACGACTCGGGGAAGCCGCGCCGCGCCTGCGCGCGGTCCCCGACGATCGTCACGCTGCGCGACGGGCAGCGCGTCAGCAGCATCTGCCACTGCGCGTCGGTGAGCTCCTGCGCCTCGTCGACGACGACGTGCGCGAACGGCCCGGCGAGCAGGTCCGGGTCGGCGCTCGGCAGCCCGGCCTCGTCGACGAGGGCGCTGCGCATGTCGTCGCCGCCGAGCATGTGCATGACGCCGAGCGTGGAGTCGTCCCCGGCGACGAGGTTGTCGACGACGTGCGACATGTACTCCCGCTCGGCGGCGACCGTCGCCGCGCGCCGCCGGCGGCGGCGGGACTCCGCGGGGTCACCGATCCGGCGGCGGGCGGCGTCGAGCAGCGGCAGGTCCTCCACGGTCCACGCACGCGGGTCGTCGCGCTGCAGCACGCGCACCTCCTCGGGCGTCAGCCACGGCGCGCACAGCCGCAGGTAGGCGGGCACGGACCACAGGTCGGCGACGACGTCGGCGGCCTCGAGGACCGGCCACGCGCGGTTGAACGCCCCGGTCAGCCCGGGGATGCGGGTCAGCTCGCGGCGCAGCTGGTCCACGGGCACGTCGGCGCCGTGCCCGTCCGTGAGGATCTCGACGAGGGCCTCCCACGCCTGGTCCCGGGCCTCGTTGTGCGGGGTGCCGGGGTCCGGGGCGTCGAACGCGTCGGCCCAGTCGTCCGCGGTGAGCGTCACCTGCGCCCACGGCGTCTGCACGCGCAGGGGCTGCGTCGGCGGGCGCTGCGAGAACCGCACGGCCGGCTCGACGGCGCGGACCATGTCCGCCGACCCCTTGAGCCGCGCCACCAGGGGGTCGGTCTCGGGTACTGCGGCGGCGCCTTCGGCGACCAGGTCCCGCAGCGTGCACGTCTGCACGCCCTCCTCGCCCAGGCCCGGCAGCGCGTCGGCGACGTAGGACAGGTACGGCCGGTGCGGGCCGACGAGCAGCACGCGCCCGTGCCGGTCCCGCAGCCGCGGGTCGGAGTGCAGCAGGTACGCGGCGCGGTGCACGGCGACGACCGTCTTGCCGGTGCCGGGCCCGCCGTCGACGACCAGCGCCGTGCGGGACGGCGCCCGGATGATCGCGTCCTGGTCGGCCTGCAGCGTGCCGAGCACGTCGCGCATCTGCGCCGACCTGCTCGCGCCGAGGCTCGCGAGGAACGCCGACTGCTCGTCGAGCGCGGCGGCCTGGTCGTACCCCTCGGGCGTGAAGACCTCGTCCCAGTAGTCGGTGACGCGGCCCTCGGTCCAGCGGTAACGGCGCCGGCTGACCAGCCCCATCGGCCGGGCGAGCGTCGCCGCGAAGTACGGCTCGGCGGCCGGGGAGCGCCAGTCGACCAGCAGCCGCTCGCCCGTGCTCGTCGTCAGGCCGAGGCGCCCGACGTACACCGGGTCCGCGTCGCCCTCGAGGACCATGCGCCCCAGGCACAGGTCGATGCCGAACCGCTCCAGGAGCCGCAGCCGGCCGCTGAGGCGGTGGATGTCCTGGTCGCGGTCGAGCGCCGCCTGCCCGTGCCCGCCGGGTGCGCGTCGCAGGCGCTCGATGCGCTCGCGCAGCTCGGCCGTCCGCTCGTCGAGCGTCGTCGCGAGCGCCGCGAACAGCTGCTCGTCACGCGCGACGAGCGCCGGGTCGGCCTTGGCGGCACGGCCGGCGGGGAGAGCGAAGCCCGACGCGGGCGCGGCGGGGGTGGGCAGGGGCACGGTGGCTCCTCGGTGCGGGGGGTGGACGCCGCGGGGAGGCGCGCGGCACGGCGTCGATCATGCGCCCTCCCCGGGGCCTTGCCGCAAGACACCCCCTGCGCTATACGTTGAGGAGGGAGAGGACCGCGGTCCTCTCCCTCCTCCGTGCCGCGCCGGTCAGTGCCGCGGCAGGACCGTCAGCACGCGCTCGACGTGGGTGCGGAACTCCGCCATGAAGTCCCGCAGGAACGCGGCCGTGTCCTCGTCGGTGACCTCGCCGGAGTCGGTGTACACCTCGGGCTTGAAGTAGATGTACGCCTCCGGCGCGGTCATCTGCCGCGCGTTGCAGAACGTGAGGACGCCGCGCAGGCTCTGCTGGGCCACGGCGGTGCCGATCTGGCCGATCGACGCCCCGATGACCGCGGCCGGCATGTGGTCGAACGAGTTCTGCCCCCACGGCCGCGACGCCCAGTCGATGGCGTTCTTCAGCGCACCCGGGATGGACCGGTTGTACTCCGGGGTGATGAAAAGGACGGCGTCGCAAGAGGCCAGCGTGTCCTTGAGGGCCTGCGCCTCCGGCGGGTAGTCGTCGTCGTAGTCCGGGCTGTAGAGCGGCAGGTTGCCGATCGGGAGCTCGGTGAACTCCAGGTCGTCGGGCGCGAGCGCGATCAGCGCCTTGCTCAGCGTCCGGTTGATCGACGTGGACGACAGGCTGCCGACGAAGTACCCGACCTGGTACGCGCTCATGGTGACTCTCCTCGGTGAGGGTCTCGGCGCGGGGCCGAGGGCGGTGGACCTGCTCCCATCACCCTCTCAGGGGGTCGTCGGGGGCCGCCACCGGGGAGGGGCCTGCCGAGGACCGCCGAGGACCCGTCGCCGGGTGCAGTTCGGGACGCGGGACGTCCCGAACTGCACCCAGCGGGCGTGCGCGCGTAGGGTCCCGACATGGCACACGTTCTCCATGTCTCCGTCGACGGGTCCGACGACGCCGCCGGCACCCCGGACGCCCCCCTGCGCACCATCGACCGCGCCGCCCGGCTCGCACGGCCCGGTGACACGGTCACCGTGCACGCCGGCACCTACCGCGAGTGGGTCCGCCCGCGCCGCGGCGGCTCCGGCGAGAACCGTCGCATCACCTACCAGGCGGCGCCCGGTGAGCACGTCCGCATCACCGGTTCCGAGCCGGTCACCGACTGGGAGCACGTCGGCGAGGGCGTGTGGCGCGTCGAGGTGCCGAACACCCTGTTCGGCGAGGTCAACCCGTTCGCGGTCGAGGTCGACGGCGACTGGATCGTCCGGCCGGGCCGCGACGACCCGAGGAAGCACCTCGGTGCCGTCTACCTCGACGGTCGTCGTCTGCTCGAGGTCCCGACGGCCGCCGACGTCGCCGACGCCCCGCGTCGCACCGAGGTCGTCGACGACTGGACCGGCACCACCGTGCCCGTCGCCGACCCCGACCGGACGCCGCGGGTGTGGCACGCCGAGGTCGGCGCGGACGTCACCACGGTCCACGCGAGCTTCGGCGACGCCGACCCGAACGCGGCGCTCGTCGAGATCAACGTGCGGCCCACGGTGTTCTGGCCCACCGACCACCACGTCGACTTCATCACCGTGCGCGGCTTCGAGCTGTGCCAGGCCGCGACGCAGTGGGCCCCGCCGACCGCGAACCAGCCCGGGCTCATCGGCCCCAACTGGGCACGCGGCTGGGTCATCGAGGGCAACGACATCCACGACGCGACGTGCTCGGCGGTGTCCCTGGGCAAGGAGGCGTCCACGGGCGACAACTACGCCAGCGACCGCGGCGACAAGCCCGGCTACCAGTACCAGCTCGAGTCGGTGTTCTCCGCCCGGCAGATCGGCTGGGACCGCGAGCACATCGGCTCGCACGTCGTGCGCGACAACCACATCCACCACTGCGGGCAGAACGCGGTCGTCGGGCACCTGGGCTGCGTGTTCTCGCGCATCGAGCGCAACCACATCCACGACATCGCCAACGACCGGGAGTTCTACGGCCACGAGATCGCGGGCATCAAGCTGCACGCACCGCTCGACGTCGTCATCGCGGACAACCGGATCCACGACTGCTCGCTCGGCATCTGGCTGGACTGGCAGACGCAGGGCACGCGCATCACGCGCAACGTGCTGTGGGACAACAGTCGCGACCTGTTCGTCGAGGTCAGCCACGGCCCGTACGTCGTCGACCACAACGTGCTGGCCTCGCCCGTCTCGGTCGAGAACCACAGCCAGGGCGGCGCGTACGTGCGCAACCTGCTGTGCGGGACGGTCGGGCTCAAGCAGATGCTGGACCGGGCGACGCCGTACCACCGCGCGCACTCCACGCAGGTCGCCGGCTACGCGCTCATCCTCACGGGCGACGACCGGTGGATCGGCAACGTCTTCGCCGCCGGCGACCTCGACGCGGCGTACGACGCCGACTCGTGGGGCCGGATCGGGTCGCAGACGGGCACGGCGGCGTACGACGGCTACCCGACGTCGCTCGAGCAGTACCTCACCGAGATGGGCGACCGCTGGGACGGCGACCACAACCGGTTCGGCAGCCGGGTGCAGCCGTACTGGTCGCGCGGCAACGTGTTCCTCGGCGGCGCCCGCGCGGCGGACGTGGAGCACGAGCCGCTGGTCCTGAACGGCACCGCGCGCGTCGAGGTCGTCACGCAGGGCGACGAGGTCTGGCTCGAGGTCGACGTGCCCGGTGCCGACGCCGCCGTCCTCGACGTCACGGCCGCCGACCTGCCGCCTGTGCGCCTCGTCGGCCTGGAGTTCGAGGACGCCGACGGGCACCCCACGCGCTTCGACACCGACCTGGCCGGCGAGCCCCTGGCCGGCCCGCACCCGGCGGGCCCGCTCGCCGGCGGCCTGACGAACGCCCGCCTCCGCCTCCTCTGACACCGCACGCGCGAGAGCGAGGAACTCGGGCGCAGGAGTCCCGGGTTCCTCGCTCTCGTGCGGGTGGCTCAGGCGTCGAGCGCGCCGCGCACCACGGACACCCCGGAGTGCGCGGGCTCGCCGTCCAGCGGCTCGTCGCTGACGTCCACCACCGGGAACTCCGCCAGGTCCAGGCCCGGGGGCAGCACGAACTCGCCGCTCGTGCCGTCCAGCGTGCCCAGGCTGACGAGCCCCGAGACGTCCGGCTTGAGCAGCCACACCTCGAGGAACCCCTCGCCCTCGGGCGCCGCGTCCAGGTCGACGACGAGCGTGCGTGAGCCGTCGCCGGCCGTGCGGACCTGCGCCGTGCCCGTCTCCGACCAGCCCGGCAGGGGCTCGAGCACCGCGCTCGCCACGAGCGTGGTGCGGTCGGAGCCCGTCTGCAGGACCGCCGTCGCCCCTGCGCCGCCCACGATCAGGCCGCCGGCGGCCGCGACCGCGAGCCACGCCCGGCGCACGCGCCGGCGGGACGCCAGCGGGGTGATCGTGGCCAGCGGTGCGCCGCCGGACGACCCCGCGGGCGCGTCGGAGGGCGTCCCGGCGGACCGGTCCGCGACCGTCGTCACCTCGCCGCGGACCGCCGCGTGCGCGCGCTCGCCCAGGCCCAGGTCGGCCGCGACCCGCTGCCAGACCTCCGGTGCGGGAGCCACGAGCTGCGGCTCGGGCCCGGACTCGCGGGCCAGGTCGGCGACACCGCGCAGCGCCTGGACCTCGCCGGTGCAGCGGGGGCAGGCGGTGACGTGGTCGAGGTCGCCGGGCGTGCCCACCTGCTCCCCGAGCGCGAGGAGGGCGAGCGTCTCGTCGTCCACGTGCAGGTCATCGGACAGCACCATCCACCTCCCATCGGGTCCGCAGGCGGGCCAGGCTACGCCGCACGTGACTCTTGACGGTCCCGAGCGGCAAGCCCATCCTCGCGGCGATCTGGTCGTGCGTGAGGTCGTCGTAGAACGCGAGCCGCAGGATCGTGCGCTGCGGGTCGCCCAGGTCGTCCAGGGCGTCCGCCACGACCACCCGGTCGACGACCCGCTGGTCCAGCGTCGCCACCGGCGCGCGGTCCGGGTCGGACATCACCTGCGGCTGCTCGCGCAGCCGACGGTCGCGCGAGCGTCGCTCGTGCGCGTCGGCCACCGCGTGCTTCGTGATCCCCAGCAGCCAGGCCGGGAGCCGGGCACGGTCCGGGTCGAACCGCGCCCGGCCCCGCCACGCCTCGACGAAGACCTGCTGGGTGACGTCCTCCGCCTCCGACGCGTTGCCCAGGGAGCGCAGCGCGACCGTGTGGACCAGGGCCGACCAGCGGCGGTAGGCCTCGCCGATCGCCGCCTCGTCCCCCGACACGAAGGCACGTCCCAGCGCCTCCACGTCGTCGGGCACGGTGGCCGACGTGCTCACCCGCGCTCCCTCCGTCACCGCCCTGCAACCTCGCGCACCGCGTGCGCCGCACGCCGCTCATCATCCACCAGCGGCGTCCACGACGGGGTCGGCGGTCACCGCGACGTTGTCGGCATAGTGCCCCACTTCACGGTCGAACGCCCCTCCACAGGTCACCAGGACGATCCGGGGAGCTCCGGACCGGTCGAACCACTGCTCCACCGGTGCGTCGTCCTTCGGCACCTGCGTGACCTCCCGGACGACGTACGCGTGCACCACGCCGTCCTCGGTGGTCACCTCCACGCGGGCGCCCGGTGCGACGTCCCGCAGCCGGGAGAACGGGCCGACGCCGGTCGTCCAAGAGTCCACGTGCGCGGCCACCACGGTCGCCCCCTCCGGTGTCGCGGGGGCCGGGCCGAACCGGTACCAGCCGGCACGTCCGGCGTCCTCGGGGATCTCCATCGTGCCGTCGTTCTCCACACCGACCGGGTCGATCGGCATGTCGATCCCGAGGTCCGCCACCACGACCCGGACGGGGGCCGGGGCGTCGGCGGGCTGCGACCCGAGGCTCGCGTCCACGACGGGGACGTCGGGGACGGCGGGCCCCGGCGGCGGCGGGGTCGGGGAGGCGACGGACGCGG
>NZ_BONP01000033.1 GCF_016862775.1 Cellulomonas phragmiteti
CGTGGACGAGTTGTTCAGGTAGTGCGCCGCCATCGCGGTACCGAAGTACCGGTTGGTCTCGGCAGCAGCTGCCTGCAACGTGCTGCCCGCGGCCGTGGCAGGGGCGGCCAGCGGAACAGCCATGCCCACGGCCAGTGCGGCCGTGGCGACGGCGCTGACGACGCTGGCGCGACGGCGCCGGTGACGTGTGATCGTCATCGATCCTCCTCAGGGATGGTTCGCCGGTGAAGCCGGCACGACACCGTCGCGTCCCGGGAGGTTTAACGTCAATGCGAGACGCCGCTTTCGCGCTGTTTCGATGGACTCGTAATCGTTTAGGTGGATCGAGACGGCATCGAGGGACGTCAGTGTATCGATAAACCTACGTGGTAAAGTGATCTGCGTCACACTTAGACGGAGGCTGAGGGGTCCCTCGGTCCTCGGGGGCTTCCGATATTTTCGGGGCCGCGTCAGCGAGCGACGGGGGACAGGTCGAGCGATCGACCCGCCAGGTTGCGCGGCCGGGACGCGAGCGTGCGCGCCACCTCGCGCAGGGCGGCGGCCCCCGGCGAGTCCGGGGCGGACAGCACCACGGGTGTCCCGCCGTCCCCGGCCTCCCGCAGCTGCACGTCGAGCGGGACCTGGCCCAGCAGGGGCACGTCGGCGCCCGTCAGGCGCGTGAGGTTCTCCGCGACGCGTCGACCGCCCCCGGACCCGAACAGCTCCAGCCGCGAGCCGTCGGGCTGCTCCAGCCAGGACATGTTCTCCACCACGCCGACGACCCGCTGGCGCGTCTGCGCGGCGACCGCGCCCGCCCGTTCCGCCACCTCCGCGGCCGCGACCTGCGGGGTCGTGACGACGACGATCTCGGAGCCGGGCAGCAGCTGCGCCACGGAGATCGCGATGTCACCCGTGCCGGGGGGCAGGTCCAGCAGGAGCACGTCCAGGTCGCCCCAGAACACGTCGGCGAGGAACTGCTGCAGGGCCCGGTGCAGCATCGGCCCGCGCCACACCACGGGCTGCCCGGCCGGCACGAACATGCCGATGGACACGACCTTGACGTCGTGGGCCACCGGGGGCAGGAGCATGTCGTCGACCTTGGTCGGCGGTCGGTCCACGCCGAGCATGCGGGGGATCGAGAACCCGTAGATGTCGGCGTCGACCACGCCCACCCGCAGGCCGTCCGCGGCCATCGCGACCGCCAGGTTCGCCGTGACGGACGACTTGCCGACACCGCCCTTGCCGGACGCGACCGCGATCACCTTGGTCAGCGACCCCGGGAGGGCGAACGGGATCTGCGGCTCGGCGTCCGTGCCGCGCAGCATCGTGCGCAGCTCCGCGCGCTGCTCCGACGACATGACGCCGAGATCGACCCGGACCCCGCGGACGCCGTCGAGGGGCGCGACCGCCGCCGTGATGTCGCGCGTGAGCGTCTCCTTCATGGGGCAGCCCGGGGTCGTCAGGTCGAGGCCCACGACCACGAACGCCCCCCCGTCGCGCGGCTCCACGTCGACGGACCGCACCATCCCGAGATCCGTGATGGGGCGCCGGATCTCCGGGTCCTGCACGGCGGACAGGGCCGAGCGGACGGCCTCGAGGAGCGGGTCGTGGGCAGAGGGCTCGGCAGGGGGCACGTGTCCATCGTAGGCGCGCGCGACCCGCGCCCGGCCGAGCCGTCGGTCCCGGTCGCGGACGGCCCGTCGTGGCCGCGCACCGGGTCGTCCCGTCGCCCGGCTAGCGGGCGGTGGTGGGGCGCGGGGGCGGACCGTCCTCGTCGTCCGCCTGCTCGGCCTGCAGGTCCTCGAGCAGGTTGCGCAGCTCGGAGCGGACGAAGTCGCGGGTCGCGACCTCGGACAGCGCGATGCGCAGCGAGGCCATCTCCCGTGCGAGGAACTCGGTGTCCGCGAGGTTGCGCTCGGCGCGCTGCCTGTCCTGCTCGGCCGCGACCCGGTCCCGGTCCGCCTGCCGGCTCTGGGCGAGCAGGATCAGCGGGGCGGCGTACGACGCCTGCAGCGAGAGCATGAGCGTCAGCGCCGTGAACCCGTTGGTGGCCCGGTCGAACCGGAGCTCCGCCGGCCCCCAGGAGTTCCAGGCCAGCCACACGACGCAGAAGACCGTGAGCCAGACGATGAAGCGGGGGGTGCCGAGGAACCGCGCGATCGACTCCGACACCCGCCCCGACGCGTCGGCCTCCACCTGGACGCGCGGCAGCAGCGACCGGCTGCGCACGCGCGGCTGGTCCAGGCGCTCAGCCACGCGTCACCTCGCTGCGGGTCGGGACGGCCGGGGTCGGTCGCGTCGGGGGCCCGGCGTGCACGTCGTCGGTCTCGCGCCAGTCCTCCGGGAGCAGGTGGTCGAGCACGTCGTCCACGGACACCGCCCCGAGCAGGCGGCGCTGCTCGTCGACCACGGGCAGCGCGAGCAGGTTGTACGTCGCGAGCTGGCGGGTGACCGTCAGCAGCGGCGCGTCCACCGCGACCGGCTCGAGGTCGGTGTCGACGATCTGACCGATCGACTCGTGGGGCGGCTCCCGGAGCATCCGCTGCAGGTGCACGATGCCGATGTACCGGCCCGTCGGCGTCTCCAGCGGGGGCCGCGCGACGAAGACCACCGACGCGAGCGCCGGGTTGAGGTCCTGGCGGCGCACGTGCGCCAGCGCCGCCGCGATGGACGTCTCCGGACCCAGGATCACCGGCTCGGTCGTCATCAGGCCGCCGGCGGTGTTGTCCTCGTACGCCAGCAGGCGGCGCACGTCCTTGGCCTCCTCGGGCTCCATGAGCGCGAGGAGCTCGGCGGCCTGCTCGGCCGACAGCTCGCCCAGCAGGTCGGCGGCGTCGTCGGGCTGCATGGCCTCGAGCACGTCGGCCGCCCGACCCCGCTCCAGACCGCCGAGGATCTCGACCTGGTCGTCCTCCGGCAGCTCCTCGAGCACGTCGGCGAGCCGCTCGTCGTCGAGCGCCGAGGCGACCTCGAGGCGACGGGTGACGCCCATGTCGTGGAGCACGTCCGCCAGGTCCGCCGGCTTGAGGTCCTCGTACTGGGCCAGCAGCAGCTGGGCACCCTGCGCGGCGGTGGGGCGGCCCAGCCCGACCACGTCCTCGACCGCCATCAGCAGGGTCTCGCCACGGCGGCGCAGCAGGCCGCCGCGCTGGTCGGTGCGCCGCACGAAGACCTTCGTCACGAACCAGTCGCCGTTGCGCTGCAGCTCCATCGCGACGTCCTCGACGCGGGCCGCCCCCGAGCCGTCCGCGAGCTCGACGGTGCGGTCGAGCAGCTCGCCCATCACCAGCGTCTCCGACACGCGCTGCTCGAAGCGCCGCATGTTCACCAGGCCGGTCGAGATGACCTGGCCGGCGTCGACGGCCGTCACGCGCGTCAGCGGGAGGAACACCCGACGCCGCCCGGGGACCTCGACGACCAGGCCCACCGCGCGCGGTGCGCCCGTGAGCCGGACGAGCACGACGACGTCGCGCACCTTGCCGACCTCGTCGCCGATGGGGTCGAAGACGGCGGTGCCGGCGAGGCGCGCGACGAACACCCGGGTCCCCACGCTGCTCACGCCGGTCAGCCTAGACGCCGGACCGCCGCGGAGCCGGTGCGAACCGCGGGCCGGTCGGCGCACCGCGTGCGCCCAGGGCCCTCCCTGGCGGCGTCCAGGCACGTGCGGGAGAATCGGCGCATGTCGTTCACGCAGCCCGAGCGGATCCCGTCGACCCCGACGCTGCCCACCGGGGAGACCGTCGCGACCTACGGCACCTACCTGCAGGCGCAGAAGGCGGTCGAGCTGCTCGCCGAGCGTGAGTTCCCCGTGCGCGAGGTCACCATCGTCGGGACGGACCTGCGGATGGTCGAGCGCGTGCTGCGACGGCTGTCCTACCCGAGCGCTGCCCTGGGCGGGTTCCTGTCGGGTGCCTGGTTCGGGCTGTTCGTCGGCCTCATCCTCACCCTGTTCTCGTCCGGGGGTGCCGGCGTGATGCTGCCCGCCGTGCTGTTCGGCGGGGCCTTCGGCCTGCTGTTCTCCGTCATCGGGTACTCCCTGACGCGCGGCCGGCGCGACTTCGCGTCCTCCAGCCAGATCGTCGCCACGTCCTACTCGGTGCTGTGCCGGGCCGAGCACGCCCACCGGGCCCGCCAGCTGCTCGCGGAGACCGGCGGCGTGGTGTCCGGGTGGCCCGAGCCCGTCCGGCCCCCGACCCCGGACCCGCCGGCCCCGACGGGCTGAGTGCTCACCCCGCGCGCAGCGCCGCCATCCACGCCTCGACCGCGTCGGGCTCGCGCGGCAGGGCGGCCGACAGGTTCTCGTTGCCGTCGGCCGTCACCAGCACGTCGTCCTCGATCCGGACCCCGATGCCGCGGTACTCGGCCGGGACGAGCAGGTCGTCCGACTTGAAGTACAGGCCGGGCTCGATCGTGAACACCATGCCCGGCTGCAGGACGCCGTCCAGGTAGAGCTCGGCGCGGGCCTGCGCGCAGTCGTGGACGTCCAGACCGAGGTGGTGCGACGTGCCGTGGACCATCCAGCGCCGGTGGTGCTGGTTGTCCGGCTCGAGCGACTCCTCGGCGGGCACGGGCAGCAGCCCCCACTCCTCGAGCCGTGCGGCCAGCACCCGCATCGCCGCGTCGTGCACGTCCCGGAACCGCGCGCCCGGGACGGCGGCGGCGAACCCGGCGTCGGCCGCGTCGAGCACCGCCTGGTAGACGCGGCGCTGCACGTCGCTGAAGGTGCCGTCGACGGGCAGCGTGCGCGTGACGTCGGCCGTGTAGAGCGAGTCGAGCTCCACGCCCGCGTCGAGCAGGAGCAGCTCGCCGGGGCGCACCGGGCCGTCGTTGTCGGTCCAGTGCAGCGTCGTCGCGTGCTCCCCGGCCGCCGCGATCGTCGTGTAGCCGACGTCGTTGCCCTCCTCGCGGGCGTGCCCCAGGAACGTCCCCTCGACGACCCGCTCGCCGCGCCGGTGCGCCACCGCGCGGGGGAGCGCCTGCACGACCTTCTCGAACCCCGCGACCGTGGCGTCGACCGCCAGCCGCATCTGCTCGACCTCGTAGGCGTCCTTCAGCAGCCGGAGCTCGGACAGGGCCTCCGCGAGCCGCGCGTCGGCCTCGCCGGACTCCTCCTCGCCGCGGATCTGCGCGACGACCTCCTCGACCGCCGCGTCCGCGCCCGGGACGACCAGCACCTGCACGCCGCCCTCCCCGACGTCCTTCGCCAGCGCGTCCCGCAGGTCGGCCACGTGCGCCGTCGTGATCCCGGTGGTCGTGGCGACGTCGTCGAGCGTGGGGCGCGCCCCGACCCAGAACTCGCCGTAGCGGGTGTCGGAGAAGAACTCCGGGGTGTCGCGACCCGCGAGCGGGTTCATGTACAGCACCGCCCGGTGGGCGCTGCCGTCGTCACCCGTGCCGTCCGCGACGGGGTGGAGCACCAGGACCGCGTCCGGCTCCTGCTCGGTGCCCAGGCCCGTGAGGTGCGCGAACGCGGCGTGCGGCCGGAACCGGAAGTCGGTGTCGTTCGAGCGGACCTTGAACGCGCCGGCCGGCACCACGAGCCGGGCGCCGGGGAACTGCCCGGACAGCGCGCTGCGCCGTGCCGCGGTCCGGTCCGCCACGGGCGCCCGGACGGCCGTCGACGCGGGACGCCCGCCCCAGCCCGACGTCACGAACTCCACGAAGCGCCGCGACTGGGGGCGGTGCGACCGGGTCGCGCCACGCTCCTCGAGCGGCACCTCCCCGCCGTCGGGGGCGACGGCAGGCGTCGCGGTCTCGGGGGTGAGGTTCTCGGGGCGCTCGTCGGTGCTCACCACCCCAGTCTGGCACCGCGGGCCCGCCGTGCGGGGGCGCCCGGTCCGGAGCGGCTAGCGTGAGCGCGTGCGCATCGACCTCCACACGCACTCGAGCGCGTCGGACGGCACCCAGGCACCCGCCGAGCTCGTCGCCGCGGCACGGGCTGCCGACCTCGACGTCGTCGCGCTCACGGACCACGACACGACGGCCGGCTGGGACGAGGCGGCGGTGGCGGCCCGCACCGTCGGCATCTCCCTGGTGCGCGGCACCGAGGTCTCGGCCCGCGCGCGCGGCGTCAGCGTCCACCTGCTCAGCTACCTGCAGGACCCCGACCACCCCGCGCTGGCCGACGAGCTGGCGCGCGCCCGGGACTCGCGCGTGCACCGTGCGCGGCACATCGTGGAGCGTCTCGCACGCGACGTGCCGATCACCTGGCAGGACGTGCTCGACCAGGCCCGGGACGCCGTCGCCGTCGGGCGCCCGCACATCGCCGACGCGCTCGTCGCGCGCGGCGTCGTCCCCGACCGCGACGCGGCCTTCGCCCACCTGCTCGCGTCCGGCGGGCCGTACCACGTCGACCACTACGCCCCCGGGGCGCCGGCCGCGGTGGCCGCGATCCGTGCGTCCGGCGGCGTCCCGGTGTTCGCGCACCCGGCCGCCGACGCGCGCGGGCGGATCGTGCCGGACCGCGTGTTCGACGAGCTCGCCGAGGCCGGGCTCGCCGGCGTCGAGGTGTTCCACCGGGACCACGGCCCCGAGCAGCGCGAGCGGCTCCTGGCCCTCGCCGACCGGCTCGGGCTGCTGGTCACCGGCTCCAGCGACTACCACGGGTCCGGCAAGCTCAACCGGCTGGGGGAGAATCTGACCGACCCGCAGGTGCTGGACGAGATCGTGCGGCAGGGGACGACGGAGGTGGTGACCGCGTGAGCAGCGTGCTCGACGTGCAGCTGTTCATCTCGGTGTTCGTGACGCTGTTCGTCATCATGGACCCCCCGGGCACCGTGCCGATCTTCCTGGCGCTCACGGGGTCGATGACGCGCCAGCAGCGCGCGCGGGCGGCCCGCCAGGCGATCCTGGTCGCGTTCGGCGTGATCGTCGGCTTCGCGCTGTTCGGCCAGTCGCTGCTCAACTACCTGCACGTGTCGGTGCAGGCGCTGCAGGGCGCGGGCGGGTTGCTGCTGCTGCTCGTCGCCATGGAGCTGCTCACCGGCAAGATGGACACCAACGAGGGCTACGAGGGCACCCAGGGCAACGTCGCGCTCGTGCCGCTCGGCACGCCGCTGCTCGCCGGGCCCGGTGCGATCGTCGCGACCATGGTGTTCGTCCAGCAGTCCTCCGCGCCGTCGGACTGGGTCGCGCTCGCGCTGGGTGTCGTGCTGGTGCACCTGTGCCTGTGGCTGTCCATGCGCTTCGCGGGGGCGATCCACCGCGTGCTCAAGGACTCCGGCACCATGCTCGTCAGCCGCATCGCCGGTCTGCTGCTCGCCGCGATCGCCGTCCAGCTGCTGGCCGAGGCCGTGCTCACCTTCGCGCGCGAGATCTGACCGGCAGCCGGACGGCCCCCTCACCCGGGGGTGAGAGGGCCGTCCGGACGGGCGTGCGGGGGGTCAGGCCTCCGACGTCGCGGTCGCACCGGAGTCGGACGCGGCACCCGGGGCACCGCCGCGCGAGCGGCGACGCCGCCGGCGACGAGGTGCGCCGGCGGACTCGCCGGCCCCGGACGTGTCCTGCTCGCCGCCGGACGCGGGAGCGGCCGACGGCTGCTCGGCGCGCGCCGCCGGGGGCGCGCCGTCGCCGCCCGAGCGGCCCCGTCCGCCACGACGACGGCGACGGCCCTCGCCGTCACCGGTCTCGCCCGTGCCGCCGGCCGCCGGAGCCCCGTCACGGGCGCCGGCGTCGCGCGTGCCGCTGCGGCCACCGTCACGGCCTGCCTCACGCCGCCCCGCCGGGCGCTCGTCCGAGCGCGCGGGGCGGGCACCGCCGCCGCGCTTGCCGGTCTCGCCCAGGTCCTCCAGGACCTCGGCGCCCAGGCCGGCCCGGGTCTGCTGCGACTTCGGCAGCCGGCCCTTGGTGCCCTCGGGGACGTCGAGGTCGCTGTAGACGTGCGCGGAGGACGAGTACGTCTCGACGGGGGCGGGGATGCCCAGGCCCAGCGCCTTGTCGATGAGGCCCCAGCGCGGCAGGTCGTCCCAGTCGACGAACGTCACCGCGGTGCCGGTGTTGCCCGCACGGCCCGTGCGACCGGTGCGGTGCAGGTACGTCTTCTCGTCCTCGGGGCACTGGTAGTTGATGACGTGCGTGACGTCCTCGACGTCGATCCCGCGGGCGGCGACGTCCGTGGCGACGAGCACGTCGACCTTGCCGTGCCGGAAGGCGCGCAGGGCCTGCTCGCGGGCACCCTGGCCCAGGTCGCCGTGGATGGCGCCGGCGGCGAAGCCGCGGTCGACGAGCTCGTCCGCGACCTTGGCGGCCGTGCGCTTGGTGCGCGCGAAGACGATGGTCAGGCCGCGGCCGCGGGCCTGCAGGATCCGGGCCAGCAGCTCGACCTTGTCCAGGGCGTGCGCGCGGTACGCGACCTGCTTGATGTTCTTGACCGTCTGGCCCTCGTCGTCCGGGGCCGAGGCGCGGATGTGGGTGGGCTGCGACATGTAGCGGCGCGCCATGGCGACGACCGCGCCCGGCATGGTCGCCGAGAACAGCATCGTGTGGCGGTTGGCGGGCGTCGCGGCGAGCAGCTTCTCGACGTCGGGCAGGAACCCGAGGTCCAGCATCTCGTCGGCCTCGTCGAGCACGACCTCGGTCGCGTGCTTGAGGCGCAGGTGACGCTGGTTGAGCAGGTCGATCATGCGGCCGGGCGTGCCCACGACGACGTCCGCGCCGCGGTTCAGCGCCTCGACCTGCGGCTCGTACGCGCGCCCGCCGTAGACCTGGACGATGCGGACCTTGCGGCCCGTCGACGCCATCGCGAGGTCGCCGGCGACCTGCACCGCGAGCTCACGCGTCGGGACGACGACGAGGGCCTGCGGGTCGCCCGGGGCCGCGAGCTGCTCGTAGCCGTCCTCACCGGGCGCGATGACGCGGTGCAGCAGGGGGACGCCGAAGCCGAGGGTCTTGCCGGTGCCGGTCTTCGCCTGGCCGATGATGTCGTGGCCCGACAGCGCCACGGGCAGGGTCATCGCCTGGATGGGGAACGGCTGCGTGATCCCGGCGGCGGCGAGCGCAGCCACGATCTCGGGGCGGACGTCGAAGTCCGCGAAGGACGCGTCGACCGCCTGCACGGACGCGGCGCGGCGCGAGCCGGTGGGCGACTCGGTCGGGACGGCGTCGGCGGCGGTGCGGATCTCGGTGGTGTCGGGGGCGGGGGTGTCGACGGCGGCGGCGGTGCGCGGCTCCTGGTCGACGGTCTGGTCCGTGGTCACGTGCGGCTCTTCACTGCCAGGGTGGCGGCTCACGGTGCGGGCCGGGGGCCGGCGGCGCGCGGCGCGCGCTCGTCCGCCCCGGGCGACAGCGGGCTGCGCCACGCGGTTTGGCCGGCAGCCGATCGTAGAAGTCGCCCCGCGCGGCGCACCCTGCCGTCGCGTCCGCGGGCGTCGAGCCCAGCGGACGGCGGCCGGTGCGCGTCGAGCGGGGAGGGTCGCGACGCAGAGCCGGACCGGGAAACCGAGACGAACGGGCAACCGATGTACGGGTTGTACGCGGGCAGTCTATCGGACGCACGTCCCGCAGCCCCGAGGAGCGGCCGTGGTCGGCGCGCCTCCCGGCGCTACGATCGGCGGATGACCACCAGCGCCGGCCACGCCCGTCCCCTGCGCCCCGAGCACGGGGGTGTCGACGAGAGGTCCGTGAACCGCGCCGGCAAGGACGCCGAGGCCGTGCGCGCCGCCGAGGTCGCCGACGCGGTCGAGGTGCTGGGGCTCGTCGCCGGGCTGGAGCACCAGGCGTTCGCACGCCTCGCCGAGGACAGCCGGCTGGCGCCCGGTCTCGAGCAGGCGCTGGCGCTGAGCAGGCTGGCCGCGCGCTGCACCGAGCGTCGCGACCGCGTGCTCGCGCGCATCGAGGAGCTCGGTGGCGACCCGACCGCTGCGCTCGGCCGGTTCGGCGGTGTGCTGGCGGACTTCGACGCCCGGACGCCGTCGAGCACGTGGGCGGAACGGCTCCTCAAGGCCTACGTCGGCTACGGCGTGGCGGACGACTTCTGCCGTGTCGTGGCGCGCGGGCTCGACGAGGAGTCCGCCCGGCTGGTCGCCGAGGTGCTCGACGACGCGCCGCGCTCCGAGCTCGCGGTGCGCGAGCTGGACGCGGCCTGCGCGGACGACGCGGTGCTGTCGTCCAGGCTCGCGCTGTGGGGCCGCCGGCTGGTCGGGGAGGCGCTCGGCGTGGTCCAGCGCGTCGCGCAGAGCCCCGAGGTCGCTCGGGTGCTCGACCGGGCCGGCAGCCCGGAGGGCACGGCGGGGGAGAGCGCCGGCGAGGTGCCGGGCAGCCGTGTCGCCCAGACCCCCACCACGGTGTTCAACGAGCTCACGGCCGAGCACACCCGCCGCATGTCACGCCTGCACCTGACGGCCTGACGTCGCGACGGCGCCCCGGGGGATCACCGCGCGGCTGTCCGGCACCCGGGTGCGACCCGGGTGCCGGACGGCACGTCACACCGAGCCGAAGCCCACGCGGCCCTTGGTCTCGGCACCGATCTCGACGAAGCCGAGCACGGCGCTCGGCACGACGACGCGACGTCCTCGGACGTCCGTCAGCTCGAGCGTCGTCGCCTCGCCGGCGAGCGCGGCCTGCACGGCCGCGGTGATCTCGTCCGCCGTCTGGTCGGACTCGAGCGTCAGCTCGCGCGACAGGTGCTGCACGCCGATCGTGATCTCCACGGGCACTCCTCCTGGGACGGGACCCGGCGCGGGGCGCCGGGCGGGTCGTCCTCGATCCTAGGCGTCCGGGTACGGGTAGTCGGGACGCACGAGCCCGGCGAGGCCCCGCCACTGCAGGTCGGACACCAGCTCGACCACCCGCTCGACGCCCTGCCCGTCGCCGTGGCGCAGCCAGTAGGTCGCGGCGCCCTGCGCCGTGGCGACGAGCGCCGCGGCCAGCACGTCCGCGTCGGCGCGGTCGCGGCCGGTGACGGCGACGAGCACCTCCGCGATGCGCCGGGTCGCCTCCGCGGCCGCGTGCTCGACGCGCCCGCGCACCTGCGAGTCGTGCGTCACGTCGGACTCGAACAGCAGCGTCGAGGACTCCCCGGCCACCTGCACGAACGCGAGGTACGCCTCGACGACCGCGGCGACGACGGCGCGGCCCTCGCCGCGCGCGACCGGACCGGCCTCGATCGGGGCGACCGCACGCTCGACGGCCGCGAGCAGGCTCGCGCCCTGCTCGTCGACGACCGCCAGGTACAGGTCGAGCTTCGAGGGGAAGTGGCGGTACAGGACGGGCTTGCTGACGGCCGCGCGCTCGGCGATGTCGTCCATCGAGACGTGGTGGAAGCCCTCGGTGGCGAACAGGTCGAGCGCGATGGCCAGGAGCTGCGACCTGCGCTCGGCCCGCGCCATCCGGGGCCCGCGCGCGCGGGTCCCGGGTGCGTCCTGGGCGTCGGTCATCCGCAGATCGTAGCGACGGTGTGTTGCGGGCAGGGGTCGCGTCCGGGGCTGCCGCGGCTGCGGCCCGTGACGGCGCGCTGGGCGTGGCGATGTCGGTGGGGCGTGGTGTGATCGGGCCCGTGACGACGGCACCGACGACCCGGCTCGTGGCGGCTCCCCTGGTCGAGCGGGCGGCGCTCGGCGACGCGGCGCGACCCGTGCTCGACCCGCAGCAGCGCGAGGTCGTCGACCGGGTCGCGGCCGGTGCCGACCGGGCGCTGCTCGTGACGGGCGCGCCGGGGACCGGCCGGACGACGGTCGCCCTCGAGGCCGCGGCGGCCGCCGTGTCCGCGGGCCTGGCGCCGGACGATGTGCTGGTCCTGGCGGCCAGCCGCCGCCAGGCGGCCGACCTGCGCGACCGCCTGGCGGTGCGCCTGGGACGGACCGCCGGCCGTCCGCTGGTCCAGACGCCCGCCGCCGTCGCGTTCGCGGTGCTGCGGGCCCGCGCGGGTGCCCTGGGCGAGCCGACACCCGTGCTGGTCTCCGGCCCCGAGCAGGACCTCGTCCTCGCCGAGCTGCTCGCCGGGCACGCCACGGGCGAGGTCCCGGCGCCCGCGTGGCCGCCGGGCGTCCCCCCAGCGGCGCTGGGCACCCGCGCGTTCCGCGACGAGCTGCGCGACCTGCTGATGCGCGCGGCCGAGCGCGGTCTGGCACCCGCCGACCTCGCCGCCCTCGGCCGGCGCGAGCAGCGACCCGCCTGGGTGGCGGCGGCGCGCGTCTACGAGGAGTACCTCGACGTCATGGCGCTCGCTGCCGGGACGCCCGACGCGGGCGAGCGGCTCGATCCCGCGGTCGTCGTGGACGCCGCGGTCGCCGCGCTGCGCGGCTGGGACGACGATGTCCCGGGCGTCCCGTGCCCGCGTCGCCGGCTGGTCGTCGTGGACGACCACCAGGAGAGCACGGCGGCCACCGCGCGGCTGCTGCGCGCGTTCGCCGACGGCGGCGCCCGCCTGCTGCTGCTCGGCGACCCCGACGTGGCGGTGCAGACGTTCCGCGGTGCGCAGCCGTCGCTCGTCGCCCGCGCCGCGGCGGACGGCCCGGGCGGGGCGGGGGCCGAGCAGGTCGTGCTGCGCACCGTCTGGCGGCAGAGCGGGCCGCTGCGAGCGGTCACCGAGCGGATCACCGCGCGCGTGCCGGCGTCCGGGACGGTCGCGCACCGCCGCGCCGCCGTGCCGCAGGACCGCGCGCAGGGTCCCGCACCCCGGGTGGCGGTGCTCCCGAGCGCGGCGCAGGAGGCGGCGTGGGTGGCGCACCGCCTGCGACGTGCCCACCTGCAGGGCGGCGTCCCGTGGGACGACATGGCCGTGCTCGCGCGCTCGGGTGGTCGGGTCACCGCGGTGCGGCGGGCGCTGGCGCAGGCCGGAGTGCCGGTGCGGGTCGTCGGCAGCGACGTCGCGCTGCGCGACGAGCCCGCCGTGCGGCCGCTGCTCGACGCGGTCCGCGTCGCGCTGGCGCCGCAGGAGCTGGACGCGGAGGTCGCGGCCCGCCTGGCGTGCTCTCCGCTCGGGGGCCTGGACGCGGTCGGGCTGCGGCGCGTGCGCCGGGCGCTGCGCGCCGAGGAGCTCGCCGGCGGTGGTGGGCGCTCGAGCGACGTGCTGCTCGTCGAGGCGCTGTCCGCGCCCGGTCGTGCCGCGACGCTCGAGCCGCACGTCGGGCGCCCGGTGCAGCGGCTGGCGCTGCTGCTGCAGGCCGGCAGGGACGCGGCGGCGGCCCCGGGTGCCGACGTCCAGGCCGTCCTGTGGGCCGTGTGGGACCGCGCCGGGCTCGCCGACCCGTGGCGTCGCGCCGCGCTGGCCGGCGGGTCGGGCGGTGAGCGCGCCGACCGCGACCTCGACGCCGTGCTCGCGCTGTTCCGTGCGGCTGAGACGTTCGTCGAGCGCAACCCGCAGGCCACGCCCCGGGCCTTCGTCGACTGGGTGACGTCGCAGGACCTGCCCGCCGACTCCCTGGCGCCCGCGTCGCGTGCGGCCGGGGTGAGCGTGCTCACGCCGGCGGGTGCCGCCGGCGGCTCGTGGGAGGTCGTCGCGGTCGTCGGTGTCCAGGAGGGCGTGTGGCCGGACCTGCGGCTGCGGGACTCGCTGCTGGGGGCGCAGACGCTGGTCGACCTGCTGGCCGACCGCGGGACCACGGGCGGGTCGGGCGAGGAGAGCGCCCGGGCGGCGCGCGCCGCGGTGCTCGCCGACGAGCTGCGCACGTTCGCGCTGGCGTGCTCCCGCGCCCGCACCCACCTGCTGGTGACGGCCGTCGACGACCAGGACGCGTCGCCCTCGCCGTTCGTCGACCTCGTGCAGCCCGGCGCGGACGACGACGGCCCCGACCCGCGGCGCACGAGCGCGCCCGCGCCGCTCGACCTGCGCGGGCTCGTGGCCCGGCTGCGCGCGACGCTCGAGCGCTCGGCGGCCCAGGGGCAGCCGGACGCCGCGGCGGCGCGCACGCTGGCCCGGCTCGCCGTGCACGGCGTCCCCGGAGCGGACCCGGCGGCGTGGTTCGGGCTCGCGGAGCCGTCGAGCGACGCCCCGCTGTGGCAGGCGGACGCCAAGGTCCCGATCTCCCCGTCGCGCCTGGAGACGGCGCAGCGGTGCGCGCTGCGCTGGGCGCTCGAGGCGGCCGGCGGCACCCCGGCGTCCTCCGCGCAGCAGTCCCTCGGCACGCTCGTGCACGCGATCGCCCAGGAGCACCCCACGGCCGACCTGCCGACGCTGCGCTCCGAGCTCGACCGGCGCTGGCACGAGCTCGGGCTGGGGGAGGGCTGGCCCTCGGTCGCCGCACGGCGCAAGGCCGACGCGATGGTCGCCCGGCTCGCGGCGTACCTGCGCGAGGCCGGCGAGCCGGTGCTGGTCGAGGCGCCGTTCACCCTCGAGACCGACCGTGCGGTCGTCCGCGGGTCGGTCGACCGCGTCGAGCGTGCCGTCACCGAGGGGGACGGGGGCGCGGAGCACGTCGAGGTGGTCGACCTCAAGACGGGGTCGCGCACGCCGACGCTGGCGCAGGCGGCCGAGCACGCGCAGCTCGGTGCCTACCAGCTGGCCGTCGACGCGGGGGCGGTGCCGGGACTCGCGCCGGGGACGCGCAGCGTGGCGGCGCGCCTGGTCCACCTGGCGCAGGGGTCCGGCGGTCCCACCCAGCGACGGCAGGACGGGCTGCCCGCCGAGGACGCCGGTCCCAGCTGGGCCCGCGTCCTCGTCGACGACGTCGCCGACCGCATGGCGGCCTCGAGCTTCGAGGCCCGTGCCAACGACCTGTGCGACCGCTGCCCGGTGCGCCGCTCGTGCCCGCTGCGCGGCGAGGGCGGGCAGGTGGTCGCATGAGCACCGACCGCGCAGCTCGCACCACCGTCGCGCCCGGCGCCGACCGCGCACGCGGCGTCCCGGAGCTGTCCGCGGTCCGCATCGCCCGGCTCGTCGGGCAGCACCCGCCGACCGAGGAGCAACGGGCCGTCATCGAGGCGCCGCTGCAGCCGTCTCTCGTCGTCGCCGGTGCCGGGTCGGGCAAGACCGAGACGATGGCGGCCCGCGTGGTCTGGCTGGTCGCGAACGGGCTGGTGGCCCCCGAGCAGGTGCTCGGGCTGACGTTCACCCGCAAGGCCGCGGGCGAGCTGTCCGAGCGGGTGCGGCGCCGGCTGCGTGGTCTGGTGCGGGCGGCTGCGGCAGAGGGCGTCCCGCTGCCGAGCGGTGCGGACGTGGTCGACGAGCTCGCCCGCCCCCACGTCTCGACGTACCACGCGTACGCAGCCTCGCTCGTGACGGACCACGCGCTGCGCCTGGGCGTGGAGCCCGGTGCCCGGCTGCTCGGTGAGGCCGCCCAGTGGCAGCTCGCGTCGCAGGTCGTCGAGGCGTGGGCCGGTGACCTGGACACCTCGGCCGCCACGTCGACGGTCGTCGAGGCCGTGCTCGCCCTGTCCGGTGCCCTCGACGAGCACCTGCTGGACCCGGACGCCGCACGGCAGGGCATCGAGGCGCTGGTGGCGGACCTCGAGGCGACGCCGGCCGGGACGCCGCCGCGCGCGCCGTACGCCAAGGTCCGCGAGCTGGTCGCCTCGCTCGGGGAACGTGCCCGCGTCCTCGACCTCGTCGCGGACTACCGGGCGCGCAAGCGCGCCGCGGACAGCCTCGACTTCGGCGACCAGGTCGCGCTCGCCGCCCGCATCGCGCGCGACGTCCCCGACGTGGGCGCGGCGGAGCGCGACCGGTTCCGGGTGGTGCTCCTCGACGAGTACCAGGACACCTCCTACGCCCAGCTCGTCCTGCTGCAGGCGCTGTTCCGCGACGGGCACCCCGTGACGGCGGTCGGTGACCCGCACCAGTCGATCTACGGCTGGCGGGGCGCGAGCCCCGGGGGCCTGGCACGGTTCCCGGGGACGTTCCCGGTCGTGACGACGGACGCCGACGGTCGCGGGCACGACCGTCGCCCGGCGCCCGTCGTGCCCCTGTCGACGTCGTGGCGCAACGACGTCGCGGTCCTGGACGCGGCCAACGCGGTGGCGGCGCCCCTGCGCACCGGTGCCGCCCGCGTCGACGTCCCGCGGCTGGCGCCCCGCCCGGGGGCGGGCGACGGCACGGTCCAGGGCCTCGTGGCCCCGACGGTCGAGGACGAGGCGGCCGCCGTCGCGGACTGGGTCGCGCAGCGGTGGCGCCCCGGCACGCACCCGTCGGGCCGGCGCACGGCGGCGGTGCTGTGCCGCAAGCGCTCGCAGTTCGAGCCGTTGCGGCGGGCGCTGGCGGCCGCCGGGCTGCCCGTCGAGGTGGTCGGCCTCGGGGGTCTGCTGGCGACCCCCGAGGTCGTCGACCTGGTCGCCGTGCTGCAGGCCGCGCACGACCCCACGCGGGGGGACGCGGTCGTCCGCCTCCTGACCGGTGCACGCACGCGCCTGGGCGCCGCGGACCTGCACACCCTGGGTGACTGGGCGCGCCAGGGGGCGCGCCCGGCGGGCGGCCGCACCCCCGGCCGGCGGGGCGTCGAGGCCGACGTCGTCGACGAGCGCAGCCTCGTCGACGCCCTCGACGACCCGCCGCCGCCGGGGTGGTCCAGCCCGGCCGGCCGGACGCTGACCACCGAGGGGCGCCGCCGCCTCGCCGACCTGGCGGGAGTCCTGCGCGCGGTCCGGGCGCAGCAGGGTCTGTCGCTGCCCGAGCTGGTGGGGGAGGCGGAGCGTCTCTTCGGCCTGGACATCGAGGTGCAGTCGCGCGCCGACACGCCGCCCGGCCGCGCCCGTGCGCACCTCGACGCGTTCGCCGACGTGGCGGGGGAGTTCGCGCGCGGTGCCGACCGTCCGACCCTCGGCGCGTTCCTCGCGTGGCTCGAGGCGGCCGACGCCCGGGAGGACGGCCTCGAGCTGCCCGTCACCGAGCCCGACCCGGACGCCGTGCAGGTCACCACCGTGCACGCCGCGAAGGGTCTGGAGTGGGACGTGGTCGCGGTCGCCGGCCTCGTCGACGGGGGGCTGCCCGCCACGGCGATGCTCGGCAAGGACGGTCCCAAGGACTCCGGCTGGCTCACCGGCCTGGGCGTCCTGCCCTACCCGCTGCGCGGTGACGCCGACGACCTGCCGCGGCTGGAGTGCGGCGGCGCCGAGTCCCCCAAGGAGCTCGCCGAGCGCCTCGACAGGTTCCGCCTCGACGCCGGTGACCACGAGGTCGCCGAGGAGCGCCGGCTCGCGTACGTCGCGCTGACCCGGGCACGCACCGACCTGCTGCTGTCCGCCGCGTACTGGGGCGACGCGAAGGCGCCGCGACGGGTCTCCCCGTTCCTCACCGAGCTGGTGGACGCGGGGCTGGTCGAGGTGGTCGCCCGGGCGGACGAGCCGGCCGCGGGGACGCCCAACCCCCGGTCCGCGCTCGTGCCCACGGCGGTGTGGCCCGCGGACCCGTTCACGCGTGACGGGGCCACCGGGCGCCGCGACGCCGTGGCCGCAGCCGCCGACGCGGTGCGCGCCGCCGCGGCCCGGCCCGGGGCCACCGGGCGTCCGGACGGCGCGGGCGGGTCCGCCGGCTCGACCGGAGCGGGCGGCGAGGACTGGGACGCGCTGGCCGACAGGCTGCTGGCGGAGCAGTCGGCACGCCGCCGCGGCGACGCCCGTGTCGCGCTGCCCGCCCACCTGTCCGCGTCGTCGCTGGTGCGCCTCGACGCCCAGCCGGAGCAGTTCGCGCTCGGGCTGCGCCGGCCGGTGCCCCGCGAGCCGTCACCCCAGGCCCGCCGCGGCACCGCGTTCCACGCGTGGGTCGAGGCCTGGTACGGGCGTGCCACGCTCGTGGACGTCGACGAGCTCCCGGGTGCCGACGACGACGCGGTGCCCGGTGACCCGGACCAGGCCGAGCTGCGGGCCGCGTTCCTGCGCACCCCGTGGGCGCACCGCTCTCCCGTCGCGGTGGAGGTCGACGTCGAGACCACGATCGGCGGGTACGTGCTGCGGTCCCGCATCGACGCGGTGTTCCCCGACCCGGACCGCGCGACGGTGCCCGGCGCGGTGGTGGTCGTCGACTGGAAGACCGGCCGCCCACCCACGGACCCCGCGCAGCGGGCGTCCCGCGAGCTGCAGCTCGCCGTCTACCGCATCGCGTGGGCCCGCTGGGCGGGCGTCGACCCCGCGCTGGTCCGGGCGGCGTTCTGCTACGTCGGAGCCGGGGTCACGGTGGTGCCCGACGCGCTGCCGGGGGCCGACGAGGTCGCCGCCATGCTCGCGGCGGCGGCCCCGGCCGACGGACCGGCGGGCGCCGTCGCCGTGCCGCCCGTCGCGCGGACCTCCTGAACGGGGTCGTCTGAACGGGGTCGTCTGAACGGGGGTCGTGCCGGCGGCGTTCGCCGCGTCCGGCCGTCCTCAGTACGCGGCGGCGGCCTCGTCGACGAGCGTGTGCTCCTCGAGGTCCCGCAGCATCTGGACGGCGTCGTCGACGACGTCCTGACGCCGCGAGCGCACCCCGTGCAGCAGCCAGCGCGCCAGCGCGAGCTCGCCGGCCAGCAGGGCGCGGTCCGCCAGGTGCGGGTCCGTCAGCTCGGTGCGGCGCAGCAGGTACGCCTCGAGGATCGCGTCCACGGCGTCCTGCGGCGCGGCGACGAGCAGGCCCGAGAGGTCGTCGGCGGGGTCGGCGACCATGGTGGAGCCCCAGTCGAGCACCCCGGCGACGGTGCCGTCGACGACCAGCAGGTGGCTGCTCGACAGGTCGCCGTGCACCACCGTGGGGCGGAACCGCCACATCGCGACGTCCTCGAGCAGCTCCTCCCAGCGGCGCAGCAGCGACGTCGGGACCAGGCCCGTGCGGGCGGCCTCGTCGACCTCGGCCTGCCGGCGCTCGCGGTAGCCGGCTGCGTCGTACACCGGCAGGCCGGCGTTCTCGACGAGGGACGTCGGCAGCTCGTGGATCGCGGCGACGGCCCGCCCGACGGCGGCGGCGAGGCCGGGACCGGGCCGCAGCGTCTCGAGCTGCAGGGGGCGGCCGGGCACCTCGCGGTGCACGCTGGCACGCCCGCCCTCGGGCAGGTGCGCGAAGCCGGCCGGCCGGGGGACCGCGAAGGGCAGGCGACCGTCGTCGGTGAACGGCCCGAGCGCGTCGAGCAGGGCGACCTCCGCCTCGAGCGCCGCGCCCGCGGCCGCGTGCTGCGGGGCGCGCACGACCCAGCGCTGACGCATCGAGTCGACGACCACGGCCACGTCGAAGTCCGAGCCCGGGTGCACGGGACGCCGCACGTCGTACGCGTCGAGGCCGGGCACGGCGACGGTCGCGAGTGCGGCGAGTGCGAGCGGCGAACGGTTCACGACGGCCAGCGTAGGTCCCGTCGGGCCTGCTCCTGGACGCCACGCCCGGCGTGTTGGCGTCCGGTTCGTCCGCCGCTGCCCCTGCCCGCGCGACGCGAGCGGCCGCGCGGGCGGGTGCCGCGTAGCGTGACGCGCGTGACCCACGTCCTGACCGGCCTGCCCCTCGCCCGTTCGACCGTGCCGCGTGCGGCGCAGCTGCGCGAGTCGCCGGACGCGCTGGCCGACGCCCTCGCCGACCCCCGCACACGCGTCCTGGCGGTGCGGGACGGCGGTCTGCTGCTCGCCGCGGGCGGCGGCGTCCGGTGGCTGGGCCCGGACGCGGCGCGCGCCCTGCTCACCGTCGGCACCGCGGCGGACGCCGCGCGTCACCGCGACGCTCCCGGCGGTCCCGGCGCCGACGCCGACTCCGATTCCTGGCTCCTGCTGGGCGCTGAGGACGACGGCGCGCGCGTGCTGGCGCTGCGCCTGCCCGACGAGCACCCGCTGACCGCCGGCGGCGAGCCGGCCGACGTCGTGGTCCACCTGCCCGACGGGCCCGTCGGGCGCGACGGCTGGGGTGCGCTGCGCACGGTGGGAGCCGTGCTCGACGCGCACGACGCGGGGCTGGCCACCGCCGCGGTCGCCCTGGACGCGTGGCACGACCGGCACCCGCGGTGCCCGCGGTGCGGCGCGCCGACGCGCGTCGCGCAGGCGGGGTGGTCGCGCGTCTGCGACGCCGACGGCTCCGAGCACTACCCGCGCACGGACCCGGCGGTGATCATGGCGGTGGTCGACGAGGACGACCGCCTGCTGCTGGGCCACGCCGCGGCCTGGTCGCCCGGGCGCTGGTCGACGCTCGCCGGGTTCGTCGAGGCGGGCGAGTCCGCCGAGCAGGCGGTGCGCCGCGAGGTCCTCGAGGAGACGGGCGTGGTCGTCGGCGACGTGGAGTACGTCGGCAGCCAGCCGTGGCCGTTCCCCGCCTCGCTCATGCTCGGGTTCCGCGCCCGTGCGACGAGCACCCGCGTGCAGGTCGACGGCGTCGAGATGGCCGATGCGCGCTGGTTCACCCGCGACGACCTGACGGCCGCCGTCGCCGCGGGGGAGGTCCTGCTGCCCGGGGGTGCGTCGATCGCGCGCGCCCTGGTCGAGCAGTGGTGGGGCCGGGCGTCCGCCTGACGCCCGGCGGCCTCAGACGCCGAGGCGCTCGCGGACCTGGGCCAGGGAGGGGTTGGTGGCGGCCGAGCCGTCGGGGAACACGAGGGTCGGGACGGTCTGGTTGCCGCCGTTGAGGGACTCGACGAGCTGCGCCGCGTCGGGCTGCTGCTCGATGTCGACGACGTCGTAGGCGATGCCGGCCGAGTCCAGCTGCTTGCGCAGGCGGTGGCAGTACCCGCACCAGGTCGTGGAGTACATCGTCACGGTCCCCGGGGCGGGGGTGGGGGTCGTCATGGTGCCTCGCTCGTTCTCGCCGTCCGTCTCGTCCACAGATCCTCGCACGCGTGCGCGGCGGTGTCGGTGGAGGCTGCCAGACTCGTGCGTGATGTCCGCCGACTCACTCCTCGACGCGCTCGACCCCGAGCAGCGCGCCGTCGCGACCGCCCTGACGGGTCCCGTGTGCGTGCTCGCGGGTGCGGGCACGGGCAAGACGCGGGCGATCACCCACCGCATCGCGTACGGCGTGCGCACCGGCGTGTACCGGCCGGCGTCCGTGCTGGCCGTGACGTTCACGGCCCGGGCGGCCGGTGAGATGCGGGTGCGGCTGCGCGACCTGGGGGCGACCGGGGTGCAGGCACGGACCTTCCACGCGGCGGCGCTGCGTCAGCTCGGGCACTTCTGGCCCAAGGTCGTCGGTGGTGCGCCCCCGCGGCTCGTCGAGCAGAAGGCGACGCTCGTGGCCGAGGCCGGGCGCCGCGTGGGGGTCGCGGTCGACCGGATCTCGGTGCGCGACCTCGCGGCCGAGATCGAGTGGTCGAAGGTGTCGCTCGTCACGGCGGAGGACTACGAGCGGGCGGCGGCGGCCGTGCGGCGGCCCGCGCCGGCGGGCCAGGACGCGCAGGCCGTCGCCCGGCTCCTCACGGCCTACGAGGACGTCAAGACCGAGCGCGGCGTCATCGACTTCGAGGACGTCCTGCTGCTGCTGGCCGCCATGCTGGCGCAGCGCGGCGAGGTCGCCGACGAGGTGCGGTCGCAGTACCGGCACTTCGTGGTCGACGAGTACCAGGACGTCAGCCCGCTGCAGCAGTACCTCCTGGACCAGTGGCTGGGGGGCCGGCACGACGTCTGCGTGGTCGGCGACCCGAGCCAGACCATCTACTCGTTCGCCGGGGCGTCGCCGCACCACCTGCTGACGTTCGCCGCGCAGCACCCCGGCGCCCAGGTCGTGCGGCTGGTCCGGGACTACCGGTCGACGCCGCAAGTCGTCGCCCTGGCCAACCGGGTGCTCACGGCCACGCGCCGCCCCGGGGACCCCGTCCCGCTGCACCTGGTGGCGCAGCAGCCCGACGGCCCGCAGGTGCGGTTCACCGCGTACGACGACGACGAGTCGGAGGCCGCAGGGATCGCGGCGCGCGCGGCGCGCCTGGTCGCCGCGGGCGTCCCGGCCAGCGAGATCGCCGTCCTCTACCGCACCAACGTCCAGTCGGAGGCCTTCGAGCAGGCGCTGGCGGCCGCCGGGGTGGGGTACCAGGTCCGCGGCGGGACCCGGTTCTTCGCCCGTCGTGACGTGCGGGACGCGCTCGTCCTGCTGCGGGGCGGAGCGCGGTCGGCCGACCCCGACGTGCCGCTGGGGCAGACGGTCCGCGACATCCTCACCTCCGCCGGGTGGGCACCGCAGCCCCCCGCCGCGCGGGGCGCGGCACGCGAACGGTGGGACGCGATGCAGGCCCTCGTCGGGCTCGCGGACGACATGGCCGCGGCCCGCGCGGACGCCTCGCTGCCGGACCTGGTCGTCGAGCTCGACGACCGCGCGTCCGCGCAGCACGCGCCCACGGTCGACGGGGTGACGCTCGCGTCGCTGCACGCCGCGAAGGGCCTGGAGTGGGACGCCGTGTTCCTCGCGGGGCTGTCCGAGGGCCTGCTGCCGATCTCGCTGGCACAGACGGAGGCCGCCGTGTCCGAGGAGCGCCGCCTCCTGTACGTCGGTGTGACCCGCGCCCGTCGTCACCTCGACCTGTCCTACGCGGCCGCGCGGACGCCGGGGTCCCGGGCCTCCCGCACGCGCTCGCGGTTCCTCGCCGGCCTGTGGCCGGGCGAGTCGGCGGGTCGTGCCGACGGTCGGCGGGCCTCGGCGTCGGCCGACCCGGCCGTGCTCGAGCGGCTGCGGCTGTGGCGCGCGCGGGTCGCCGACGAGCGTGGGGTGCCGGCGTTCCGGGTGCTGCCCGACGTCGCCCTCGAGGCCGTCGCGTCCGCGATGCCGACCCGGCCGGCGGACCTGCGGCACGTGCAGGGGCTGGGGCAGACGCGCCTGCGCGAGTACGGCGACGAGCTGCTGCGCGTCGTCGCTGATGAGGGCGCGGAGGGCGACGGGCCGGCCGTCCGGAGGAAGTTCCGTTAATTGCTTGTGACGTCCTGACGGGCCGCCCTAGTGTGGGCACGTCCTTGTTCGCGGGGTGCTGCCGAAGAGGCAGGACCCGACCCTGGAGAGGAGGTGCAGCACCGTGGAGAGCAACACGATCGTGATGACGACGTCGCGTCATGAGTACATGCGGACCCTCGCACCCACCGGCTTCACCTTCCAGGGGATCGCTCTGCCCGCTTCCGGGCTCGAGCGCCGTCCGCGTCCCGCGACGTCCGGCACCGATCTCCGATCCAGGACCCCGTAGCACCAGCCTCAGCAGCAGGCAGGCCGCGGAGTCCGAACTCGGATCCGCGGCCTTTCTCATCCCTCCGGTTCCCACCGGGGTGAGCGGCCCGATCCGGCACCCACAGCTCACCCCGCAAGGACATTCAGGAGGACACCGTGCGGCTCTCGACGCTGCTCGACACCGTGAACCAGGGCGGATCCGGCCCCTGGCCCACCAGCAGCACCGCGACGACGAACGACCAGTTCGACCGGATGGTCGCCGACCTCATCCCGTGCCGCTCCCACGACGCGGAGCTGTGGTTCGCCGAGCGTCAGGCCGACGTGGAGCAGGCCAAGGCCCTGTGCCGGGGGTGCCCGCTCATCGAGGGCTGCCTCGCCGGCGCCGTCGAGCGCGCCGAGCCGTGGGGCGTCTGGGGCGGTCAGGTCTTCGTCGGCGGGGTGATCGTGGCCACCAAGCGCGGCCGCGGCCGTCCCCGCAAGGACGCGAGCGCGGCCTGAGACGGCGACCGCCGTGGTCCGCGCCCTGCACCCCATCACCGCCGGCACCCGCCGACGGTCCGCGACGCCGGGTCGCGCGAGGTCACGCCTCGCGCGGCCCGGCGTCCGTCGTGCGCGGCGGCACGCGGCACCCGCACGCCGGGTGCGTGGCCCAGCGGCGCTGCACCGCGACCAGGCCGGGCAGGGTGATCTCCGTCGTGGCGCCGCACAGCGCGGGCACGCCTCCCGCCAGCAGCACGAGGACCTGGGCCGCGGCGATCGCCGCGCACGACCCGGCCAGCACGCCGACCTCACCGGTCGCCGGTGAGCCGCTCGCCGTGGGCCCGGTGAGGGCGCCGAGCACGGTGGGCCAGCCCGGGTCGGCGTCGGCGCGGTGCAGGTCGAGGCAGCGCAGGCAGGGGTCCGTCCCCGGGCGCACGAGCGGCCCGACCACGGCGTCAGCCGCGCGCAGGACGACCGACAGGTGGACGACGTCCTCGGCGACGAGCCGGGCGGCACGCACCGGGTCGGCGGCGTCGTGCTCGACGACCACGACCACGTCCGGCACGGCGTCGCCGTCGCACCGCACACCGGGTGCCGCGTCACGCAGCACCCGGCGCGCGGCCACGGACCGGGCCGTGCCCACGTCCGCCCAGCGGTGCGTGCCGCCGGCTACGTCCGGGGAGCGCACGGGTGCGTCGTCGTCGAGCAGCAGCGTGCCGACGCCCGCCACCGCCAGCTGACGGGCGATCCCCAGCCCCGTGGGGCCGAGCCCGACGAGCCCGACCACCGCGTCGGCTCGCGCGGCGACGACCGCGTCGCCCGTCGCGTCCGGCTGCAGCAGGGACCACGCCGTCGCGTCGGCGGCGGCCGGCCCGCGGACGGCCGCCGAGGGCTCGGGACGTGCCCGTGTCAGCCCCGCGCGCTGCAGCTCGCCGACGGTCGCGGCGACGGCGTCGGGGTCGAGACCGGCGGCACGGGCCCGCGCGGGCAGCCGTGCCAGGTCGGTCGCGTCGTCGACGGACGTCCACAGGCGGACCTCGGCAGGCCGCAGGTCGACGAGCCGCACGGCCCACCGCGGGTCCGTGCCCACCTGCACCTCGTCGTCCGCGCGCGGCAGGACACGCAGGCCGGGTCGCAGCAGGACGGGTGCACGGGTCGCGCGGGTCACGGCGCCACCATGGCACCGCGCAGACGGGCGCATCGGGCGTCGTCCACAGGACCAGCGCAGGGGCGTCCCGGCACGACGAGGGCACCGTCGCACGCGACGGTGCCCTCGTGGGTGTCGTGACCGGGCCGAGGCGACCCGGGCCGGGTCTCAGGCCTTGCCGAGGATCCGGTTGAGCTTGGTGCCGCAGACCGGGCAGACGGCCTTGGCCATCCGGCGGCCGGACTCGGAGACGACGACGTCGCCCTCCGTCTCCCGCTTCTCCTTGCACTTCACGCAGTAGAACTCGCCCGCCCAGGTGTCGGCCATGTGGTCCCTCCTCGTGCTCCTCACCGGGCGTGGCATCGCGCCCGGGGCAGGGGACCATGACGGCCGCCGTGCGCTCACACAGTAGTGCGCGCCCTGCCCGCGCACGGGCGGTGCGCGACGGCTCCTACGGCGGCGTCGGGGTGAACCGGGGTGTCGTCGGGCCTGCCACCTGCGGTGCGCGCTAGCGTGCGAGGGTGCCGACATCGCGTGGGGCGACGCCGCGCGGTGGTGCACGCCGCGACGAGGTGGGGCTGCAGGCCTCGGCGCCGCTCGACGCGGCCGGTCCCGCGCCGGTCGTCGAGGTGCGCCGGTCCCGCCGTCGTGCCCGCACGGTGAGCGCGTGGCGCGAGGGCGGCCGCACGATCGTGGCGATCCCGGCCCGGTTCACCCGCGCGCAGGAGCGCGAGTGGGTGGGACGCATGGTCGAGCGCCTGGCGGCGCAGGAGCGTCGGCGGCGTCCCTCGGACGCGCAGCTGGTCGCGCGCGCGACCGAGCTGTCGCGGCGCTACCTCGGGGGTCGCGCCGTGCCGACGAGCGTGCGCTGGTCGTCCAACCAGGGACGGCGGTGGGGCTCGTGCACCCCGTCGGAGGGCACCATCCGCATCTCCGACCGCGTGCAGGGCATGCCGCGGTGGGTCCTGGACTACGTGCTGCTCCACGAGCTCGCGCACCTGCTCCAGCCCGGTCACGGCGAGGCGTTCTGGGCCGAGCTGGCCGGCTACCCGCACACGCAGCGCGCCCGGGGGTTCCTCGAGGGGTGCGCGTTCGCCCGAGACGGCGCGGACGACGACGCGCCCGACGAGCCCGCGGACGACGACCCGGACCCGGCGCCGCCCGCGGGCTGACGGGAGCGGCTCAGGTCGCCTGCGGTCCCGACGAGCCGTCGCCCGCAGCGTCACCGTCGGCGTCGTCGAGGATCTGCGCGAGTGCGCGGTCGAGGTCGGCCGACTCGTCGACCGCCGCCTGCCGACGCGCGTCGTACCCGCTCGGGTCGTCGAGGTCCTCGGACGTGGGCACGAGGTCGGGGTGCGCCCACACGGCGTCGCGCCCGGCGACCTCGCGCGTGGTCGTCAGGTGCGCCCACACGGTCGCGGCGTCCCGCAGCCGGCGGGGCCGCAGCTCCAGGCCGACGAGGCTCGCGAACGTCTGCTCGGCCGGGCCGCCGGCGGCGCGGCGGCGGCGCACCATCTCGCGCATCTGCACGGCGTGCGGCAGGTGAGGTGCGGCCGCGGTGGTGGCGACCTCGTCGACCCACCCCTCGACGAGCGCCAGCGCGTGCTCGAGCCGCGCGAGCGCGGCGTGCTGCGCCGGTGTCGTCTGCGGGGCGAACACACCTCCGGACAGCGCCTCCTGCAGGGCCGTCGGGTCCGTGGGGTCGATGGCGGCGACCGCCTCCTCGAGGTGGTCGACGTCGATCGCGATGCCGCGGGCGTACTCCGCGACCGTGTCGAGCAGGTGCGCGCGCAGCCAGGGCACGTGGGCGAACAGCCGGCTCGCGGCGGCCTCGCGCAGCGCGAGGTAGAGCCGCACCTCCTCCAGCGGGGTGTCGAGCCCCTCGGCGAACTCGTCGACGTTGGCGGCGACGAGCGCGGGCGAGGGGTGCTCCAGCAGCGGCAGGCCGATGTCGGTGGTCCCGAAGACCTCGCGCGCCAGGGTGCCGGCCGCCTGGCCGACCTGCAGCCCGAACACCGCCGACCCCAGGCCGCGCAGCAGCTGGGTCGGGTCGCCTGCCGCGTCGTCGCCCGGCACCGCGGTCAGCGCACCGCCGAGCTCGCCGATCGCCGGGCCGAGCGCCCCCGCCAGCGCTGCCGACAGGGACGCCGCGACCGGCTCGGTCAGGGTCCGCCACGTCGGCAGCGTCGCCTCGACCCACTCGGCGCGGCTCCACGCGTGGGCGGTCCCGGGTGCCGGCGGCAGGTCCGTCGCCGCGTCGAGCCACAGCTCCGCGACCGACAGCGCGTCGCGCACGTCCTTGGCGCGGCGCAGCGACAGGGCGGGGTCCCCGCCCACCGCGGCCTGCTGCCGGGCGAGGTCGTGGGCCATCTGCCAGTTGACCGGCTGGTCGCCGGAGCTTGCGAGCATGCTCTGCACCTGGGACAGCGCCTGCTGCAGCGCGACCGGGTCCGAGGGCAGGCCGGACGCGGCGGCCATCGCCGCCGGGTCGACGCCCATCTCGCGCATCTCGCGGATCGCGTCGTCGGCCGCCGGGCCGAGCATCGCACGGAGCATCTGCTCCCACTGCGGCGGGCCGTCGGGGCCGTCGGGGGACGGGACGTCGGGGCTCATGCGGGCCTCCTGGGTGGCCGGGGAGCACCACGGTAACCGCGCACCGGCGGGGGTCGGCGGGTGCGCGGCCCGGGTTCGCTCACGGCGCACACCCGGCCTGCGCGGACCGTGCGGCCCGGTGAGGGATGATCGTCCTCGTGCTCGACCAGATCCCGCCGGACGACCCCGCCGACGACCCGCGCCCGCGCGACGCCGAGGAGCCCGGCGAGGGGTCGCCCGTGCCCCGGCCGACGCCGCGCGCGGTGGTCCAGTCGTTCGGCATGCTCGCCGCGTCCGTGCTGGTGGGTGTGCTGGCGGTCATGCCGGCGCCGTACGCGGTCAACGGTCCGGGCCCGACCAGGGACGTGCTGGGCGAGGTCGACGGGGAGCCGCTGATCGAGGTCGAGGGTGCGCCGACGTACCCGTCGACCGGCGAGCTGCGGCTGACGACGATCTCCGGCGTCGGCGGTCCGGGCTACCCCGCGTACGCGCTCAACGTGCTGCGCGGCTGGATCTCGCCGTCCTCCGTGGTCCGGCCCGTCGAGGACGTCTACCCCCAGGACGTGTCCCGGGAGGAGATCGACGAGTCGAACGCGGGCCTCATGGTCTCCTCGCAGGAGAACGCCACGGTGGCGGCGCTCGTCGAGCTGGGCTACGAGGTCCCGGCGACCCTCGTCGTGGCCGGGACGGTGGAGGGCACGGACGCCGACGGCAAGCTCGAGGAGGGCGACGTGCTGACGGCGATGGACGGGGTGGCGCTGCCGGACTACCAGACGCTCGTCGGTCGGCTGGCGGACGTCGCACCGGGGGACACCGTGACGCTCACCGTCACGCGCCACGCGCGCAGCGAGGACGTGTCCGTGGTGACGAGCGAGCGGGAGGGCGGCGGGGCGCAGATCGGCGTCTTCATCGACCCCTCCTTCGACATGCCGGTCGACGTGCGGATCAACATCGAGGGCATCGGCGGTCCCAGCGCCGGCACGATGTTCGCCCTCGGCCTGGTCGACCTGCTGACTCCCGAGGACGAGGCCGCGGGGGTGGTCATCGCCGGCACGGGCACGATCGACGTCACGGGTGCCGTCGGCCCCATCGGTGGCATCCGGCAGAAGCTCGCCGGTGCGGTCCGTGACGGTGCCGCGTGGTTCCTGGCCCCGGCGGACAACTGCGACGAGGTCGTCGGCCACGTCCCGGACGGCCTGCGGGTCGTCGAGGTCGCCACCCTGCGGGACGCCCGCGAGGCGATGGTCGCGATCGGCGCGGGTGACGCCGACGACCTGCCCACCTGCACCGCCGGCTAGCGGACCGCGCTCACTCCAGGGTCGCGCGCACCGCGTCCACCAGGCCCGGCACCAGCTCGGGGCCCTGGCCGACCGCGTCGTCGCTGTCGTGCGCGCGTGTGCGCACGGCGCACCAGGACGGCCCGGCGCGCAACGCACCGACCGCCAGGCGCACGTCCTGGCGCTGCGGGTGCGCCAGGAGGGCCGCCAGGGCGGCGTCGGGGTCGTCGGGCAGGTCCTCCTCGACGCCCGGTGGCAGCACCACGCGCTCCACCGTCACCGCGGCACCGTGCACGGTGGACGGCCAGGTCAGCCCTCCGAGCAGCTGCTCGAGGTCCTCGGCGGCGGGCAGCCCCTCCTGCTCGACGGACGTCAGGTGCTGGTCGTCGGCCCGGGCCGCGGCGAGCACCTCGGGGGTCAGCTGGTCCGCGAGCCCCGGCTCGGCCTGCAGCGCGGCCTGGGTCCGCACGAGCGCGAAGACGCGCACGGGCGCGTCCCACCCGGCGGTGGCGACGTGGTGCTCGATCTCGCGCACCGCGTCGGCCAGCGCGCGCCGGGCGCGGGCCTCGGGGGAGGTGTCGTCGGTGGGCGGCGGGGCGGGGGTCGTGCTCACGCGCCCATCGTCGCACCCTGTGGGAACCTGGGAGCCGTCGCGTCCGTTCGTCAGCCGGAGGGCGCGCGTCGCGCCCGCCGCCCGCCGACCCTCGAGGAACGCCACGCCGTGACCTTCGCCTCCCCGCCCCGCCCTCGACCTGTCGCGCCGCGCCGCCGCGGCCCGCTGGTCCCGACACTGATCACGCTCGGCGTGCTCGTGGTCCTGCTGCTCGTGCTCGCCCAGGTGTGGACCGAGGTGCTGTGGTTCTCCCAGCTCGGGTTCACCGAGGTGCTGCGCACCGAGTGGCTGACGCGCGGCCTGCTCTTCGTCCTCGGCTTCGGGATCATGGCCGCGAGCGTCGGCTTCTCCCTGAGCTACGGCTACCGCTCCCGTCCGGTGTACGCGCCGTCGACGCAGGAGCAGGCCAACCTCGACCAGTACCGCGAGGCGATCGAGCCGCTGCGCCGGCTCGTGCTCGTCGTCGGCCCGATCGTCCTGGGCCTCTTCGCCGGTGGTGCCGCGTCCCAGCAGTGGAGCACCGTGCAGCTGTGGCTCAACGGTGACGAGGTCGGGGTGGTGGACCCGCAGTGGGGCATCGACCTGGGCTTCTACCTGTTCACGCTGCCGGGGCTGCGGTTCGTCGTGTCCTTCCTCATGGCGGTCCTGGTGCTCTCGACCGTGGCGGCCGTCGCCACGCACTACCTGTACGGCGGCCTGCGCATCGGCGGTGGCGCCGGCGGGCCGCGCACCACGCGCTCCACGCGCGTGCACCTCTCGGTCCTGGGCGCGCTGCTGCTCCTGCTCATCGCCGCCAGCTACTGGCTGGACCGCTACTCCATCCTCACGAAGCAGCAGACGGGGGAGCAGCGCTGGCAGGGCGCCGGCTTCACCGACGTGCACGCGGTGATCCCGTCCAAGGCGATCCTGGCCGTCGCGGCCGTGGTCGTCGCCGCCGCCTTCGTCGCGACCGCGTTCAGCGGGAACTGGCGGCTGCCGGCGATCGGCGTGGGCCTCATGGTCGTGGCGGCGGTCGTCGTCGGCGGCGTGTACCCGGCGATCGTGCAGCGCTTCCAGGTGCAGCCGAACCAGCAGGACGCGGAGTCCGAGTACATCCAGCGCAACATCGACGCGACCCTGCAGGCGTACGGGCTCGACGACGTGGAGTTCAGCGAGTACGACGCGAACGTCACGGCCGAGCCCGGCGCGCTGCGGGAGAACGCCGAGACGACCGCCTCGATCCGCCTCCTCGACCCGAACATCGTCTCGCCGTCGTTCAAGCAGCTGCAGCAGATCCGTGGCTTCTACGACTTCCCCGACTCGCTGTCGGTCGACCGGTACACGATCGACGGCGAGAGCCGCGACACCGTGATCGCGGTCCGCGAGCTCGACCTCAACGGCCTGAACGCCGGCCAGCGCAACTGGACCAACGACACGACCGTGTACACCCACGGGTTCGGCGTCGTGGCGGCCTACGGCAACACGCGCGGTGCGCGCGGCGCGCCGGCCTTCTGGGAGGGCGGCATCCCCTCGCAGGGCCAGCTCGGCGAGTACGAGCCGCGCATCTACTTCGGGCAGTCCTCCCCGGAGTACTCGATCGTGGGTGGCCCCGAGGGCACCGACGGCTGGGAGTTCGACTACCCGGACGACGACACGGGCACGGGCTCGGTGCCGTTCCGGTTCCCGACGCAGGAGGACTCGGCCGGCCCCGAGGTCGGCAGCCTGTGGCACAAGGTGCTCTACGCCCTGAAGTTCGGTGACGAGCAGATCCTCTTCTCCGAGCGCGTCAACGAGAACTCGCAGATCCTGTACGACCGCGACCCGCGCGACCGCGTCGCGAAGGTCGCGCCGTACCTCGACCTCGACGGTCGGGTGTACCCCGCGGTGGTCGACGGGCGCGTCAAGTGGATCATCGACGGCTACACCACGTCGGACCAGTACCCGTACGCGGCCGTCCGCTCGCTCGAGGACGCCACGACGGACTCGCTGACCGAGCGCAGCAGCACCGTCCAGGCGCTGCTGCCCAAGCAGGTCAACTACATCCGCAACTCCGTGAAGGCCACGGTGGACGCCTACGACGGGTCGGTCGACCTGTACGCGTGGGACACCGAGGACCCGATCCTGCAGGCGTGGACGAAGGTCTTCCCGACGTCGCTGCAGCCGATGTCCGACATCACGGGCGACCTCATGAGCCACATCCGGTACCCGGAGGACCTGTTCAAGGTCCAGCGGGCGCTGCTGGGCCAGTACCACGTGACGAACGCGGCCGGCTTCTTCTCCGGGAACGACTTCTGGCAGAACCCGGCCGACCCGACCGCGACCAACTCCGACGTCCCGCAGCCGCCGTACTACCTGACGCTGCAGATGCCGGGGGAGGACACGGCGACGTTCTCACTGATGTCGACCTTCATCCCGGGCGGGAGCAACGCCCGCAACGTGCTCACCGGGTACCTCGCGGTGGACGCGGAGGCCGGCAACACCCCGGGCGAGGTCTCCGAGACGTACGGCAAGATGCGCCTGCTCGAGCTGCCGCGCGACTCCACGGTCCCCGGGCCGGGGCAGGCGAGCGCCAACTTCACGGCCGACCCGGTCGTGTCGAACGAGCTGAACATCCTGCAGCGCGGGGACTCCACGGTGCGGCGCGGCAACCTGCTGACGCTGCCCGTGGGCGGCGGGCTGCTGTACGTGCAGCCCGTGTACGTGCAGGCGGCCAGCGGCACCACGTTCCCGCTGCTGCAGCGGGTCCTCGTGTCCTTCGGTGACGAGATCGGGTTCGCCGAGACGCTCGACGGCGCGCTCGACCAGGTCTTCGGCGGCGACTCCGGTGCGGACGCCGGTGACGCCGGCGCCGGACCGGTGCCGGCCCCCGGCGGGGACGACCCGGGCGACGACCCGACGGCGGACCCCACCGCCGAGCCGACCGGCCCGGCCACGCCGGCACCCGGGCCGACCACGGCGGATCCGGACGCGCGCGCCGCGCTCGAGGCCGCCCTGCAGCGTGCGCAGCAGGCGATCGTCGACGGGCAGGCCGCGCTCGCGGAGCGCGACTTCGCCGCGTACGGCGAGGCGCAGGACCGGCTCGACCAGGCGATCGCCGACGCGATCGCCGCGGAGGAGCAGCTGGCGGGCTGACCGCTGACGACCGGCGACGCCCGCCGTCCGACCCCCCCCCGGGGTGCGGGCGGCGGGCGTCGCCGCGTCACGGGCCGCGACCGCGACGGCGGCACGTTTGTCGCGTGTCGGTGGTGTGGGGGACGCTCAGGGCGTGACCGCTGACAACCGCGTCCTGGCCCAGTACCTCGGGGCGGCGCTCGTGTGGGGCTCGAGCTTCCTCTTCATGAAGGTCGGGCTCGAGGGTCTCTCGCCGGCGCAGGTCGCGCTGTCGCGCCTGCTGCTGGGGGCGCTGACGCTGGTCGTCGTCATGGTCGTCGCGCGTCGGGCGTGGCCGCGGGACCGGCGGACCTGGGGGCACCTCACCGTGCTCGGCCTGCTGCTGTGCATGGTGCCGTACCTGCTGTTCGCGTGGGCGGGGCAGCACCTGGCGTCGGGCCTGTCGAGCATCCTCAACGCGACGACGCCGCTGATGACCGCCGCCGCCGTCGCCGTGCTGCTGCCGGTCGAGCGGCTCACCGCGGTGCAGCGGCTGGGCCTGGTGGTCGGCGGGGTCGGTGTCGTCGTCGTGGTCGGGCCGTGGGCGTACCTGGCGCAGGTCGCGACCGCCGCACCCCTGCCGGCGGTGCTCGCGTGCCTGGGGGCGACGGCCTGCTACGGGCTGGGGACGACGTACCAGCGTCGCTTCGTCGTCCCGCTGCGGCTGCCGCCGGAGACGGTGGCCGCGGGCCAGGTGACGGCCGGTGCGCTGCTGCTCACGCTCGCGGCGCCGGTCGTCGCGACGGGCCCCGTGCAGCTGACGTGGTCGGTCGTGCTGTCCATGCTGGCGATCGGCGCGCTCGGCACCGGGCTCGCCTACGTGTGGATGGCCCGCATCATCGACGCCTGGGGGCCGCAGCGGGCGTCCACGGTCACGTACCTGACGCCGCTCGTCGGGGTGCTGCTGGGGATCGTCGTGCTCGGGGAGCGGCTGCACTGGTACGAGCCGGTCGGCGGGGTGGTCGTCGTGCTGGGCGTCGTCGTGGCGCAGCGCGCCGGGCGTCGGACGTCCCGGCTGCCGGTGCCCACCGACGGGGCCGTGACGACGGTCACGGCCCCTGACCAGGCAACCGATTTGGACGCTCGGCGTGCCTGACGTAGAGTTGAGACACCGACGCGGGGTGGAGCAGCTCGGTAGCTCGCTGGGCTCATAACCCAGAGGTCGCAGGTTCAAATCCTGCCCCCGCTACTTGTGAAGTAGCAGTTCAGAGGCCCTTTCGATCTTCGGATCGGGAGGGCCTCTGGTGTTGATGTGGGCAGAATGTGGGCAGCGGACGTCGGCGAGCGCTGGCGGACGGCGGCGATGACGGTCGGCCATCCCAGCTTCTACTCCTCGTGCCGATCGCCGATCCTTGAGCAACTCGACCTCATCGGCCGCCTTCCCGGCGCACCGCGCCTCCACCGGGTGCCCGTCCGTCTCCAGCTACTTGCACGGTGGGACTGCCCAGAG
>NZ_BONP01000034.1 GCF_016862775.1 Cellulomonas phragmiteti
GCTGAACTCCGACGGGCCGGTCAGCTCGTACCCGGCGGTCGCGGTGGCAGTGACCACGACGGTGCCCGCGCCGGGGTAGGTCCCGGCGACGACCGGGTCGCCGTCCACCGCGTACTGCACGCCGGTGACCTCGGGGATCGTGTACGTGTCGTCGGCCGTGCCGTAGGTGTCCACGGACGTCGGCTCGGTGGCGCTGACCTGGCGGATGTCGGTGAACGTCCGAGTGAACTGCGTGGGGCCGCTCAGGACGTAGCCGGCGGTCGCGGTGGCGTCGACGGTGACGGTGCCCGACGCGGGGTAGGTGCCCGCGGCGACAGGGGTGCCGCCGACGGAGTACTGCACGCCGGTGACCGACGGGATGGTGTAGGTGTCGTCGGCCGTGCCGTACGCGTCGGACCAGGTGGGCTCGACGGCGGTGGCCTGGCGGATGTCGGTGAAGGTGTGCGTGAACTGCGTGGGGCCGCTCAGGCCGTAGCCGGCGGTCGCCGAGGCGTCGACCGTGACGGTGCCCGACGCGGGGTAGGTGCCCGCGGCGACGGGTGTGCCGTCGACGGCGTACTGCACGCCCGTGACCTGGGGGATCGTGTACGTGTCGTCGGCCGTGCCGTACGCGTCGTCCCAGGTGGGCTCGACGGCGGTGGCCTCCATGAGGTCCGTGTAGACCAGGGTGAACTGCGTCGGCCCGGACAGCTCGTACCCGGCCAGGGCGGTCGCGGTGACGACGACGGTGCCGGTGGCGGGGTACGTGCCCGCGGCGACGGGCGCGCCGTCGACCGCGTACGCGACGCCGTCGGTGGTCGGGATCGTGTACGTGTCGTCGGCGGTGCCGAAGGTGTCGAGCTGCGTGGGCGGCGTCGCCGACACGCGGATCTGCGTCGGGTTGGTGGTCGCGCCCCGGCGGCACTGCGCGTCCGGGTCGTCGACCGTGCCGATGCGCAGGTTGTCGATCAGCACGGCCGAGTCGACCGCCGAGTCACCCATGTCGAAGATCGTGAAGAACAGCTTCTGCTGCGCGCCGCCCGCCAGGGGGACCTGCGCGGTCAGCTGCGGCGTCGCGCCGTCGTAGATCGTCCCGGCGGCCTCGCCCGCGGCGCTCGCACCGGAGAACAGGCCCGCGTTGAGGGTGATGGGGTTGCCCGAGGCGTCGAACGCGAAGTTGTTCGGCGCGTTGATCGACCTGTCCGCGTTGATCGACCACGTGCTCGCCCCGACCTCGGCGATGAACGCGTCGTTGTACACCGAGCCGACCTCCTCGGGGAACTCGTCCGTGAGGAAGCGGAAGGTGACGCCCAGCAGGCAGTTGATCCCGGCGGGGACGTCGAGCGTGACCTCGAGCGTCGTGACGTCGTAGGCGCCGCCGCGCGTGGCGACCGACGAGTAGCCGGTGTTCGCCGTCGTGCTCTGCGGGCCGGCGGTCAGGGCGGACGCCGCCCCCGTCGAGAGCACCGCGTAGGACCCGCCGGCGCGGCTCGGGAAGCCCGCGACCGGGTCGGAGCGCACCGCCGTCGTGGCGCCCGACGGCGCGCTCAGGCTCGACGACGTCACCACCGAGGGGGTCGCGAAGATCGCGGCGGCCAGGTCCGGGGCTGTCGCCGCGGACGCGGGCACAGCCGCCCAGAGGGACCCTCCCGCCACCAGGGCGAGGGTGGTGGTGGTCGAGGCGATCCTGCGCACGCGCATGGGCGTGTCCTCCTGTCGGCGGTGGGGCCCACCGATGGGCACCGTCGACAAGGATCGGCACCCTGAGCGTCAAGTCGAGCGGTCCGCGGGACCTACGTCCTGCAGCGACCGGATTGCCTCGGTACGTGCCGCGCACCGCCGTGCAGGGCGCACCCCCGGCCGCTCGACGTCCCACGGTTGCGGCGGCGAGGATGCCCGTGTGGAGCGCACCCCGACCGACCCCGACGTCATCCGCCACGTGGCCACCGGCCCCGCGTCGCCCACCGTCGCCCTGACCTTCGACGACGGCCCCTGGCCGCCGCACACCGCGGACCTGCTCGACCTGCTGGACCGCGAGCGGGTCCGCGCGGTGTTCTGCCTCGTCGGCGTGCAGGTCGAGGCGCACCCGGACCTCGTGCGTCGCACCGTCGCCGCCGGGCACGTGCTGGCCAACCACTCCTACCGCCACGACGACCTGGGGGAGTGGGAGCCCGACGCGGTGCGGGCCGACCTGCAGCGCACCCTCGACGCGATCCACGCGGTCGTCCCCGGGGTGCCCGTACCGCTCTTCCGCGCGCCGTTCGGGCGCTGGGGGCGGACCGTCGGGGTCGCCGCGGACCTCGGCATGCGCGCGCTCGAGTGGCAGCTCGCCGTCGAGGACTGGGACCCGGCGCCGCCCGCCGACGTGCTCGTCGAGCGCCTCGGGGGCGTCGAGCCCGGGGGCGTCGTGCTGCTGCACGACGGCGGCGGCGACCGCAGCGCGACCGTCGAGGCCGTCGCGCGGGTGATCCCGACGCTGCGCGCGGCGGGGTGGACCTTCACGGTGCCCCCCGCGCACCCGGCGCGCCGGTGAGGGCGCGGTGCCCGGCGGATCCTGCAGGATGTTCCCATGACGACGCCGTCCCTCGGGGTGCTCCTGCCACGTGACCTGCCCGCCGACCGCGTGCTCGCGCACGCCCGCCGCGCCGAGGACCTCGGCTTCGACGAGCTGTGGGTCGTGGAGGACCTCGGGTTCCGGGGCGGTGCCGCGCAGGCCGCGGCGGTGCTCGCCGCGACCGAGCGGATCCACGTCGGCATCGGGATCCTGCCCGCCGCCGCGCGCGACGTCGCGTTCGCCGCGATGGACGCCGCCACCCTGGCGGGCATGTTCCCCGGGCGCGTGACCTTCGGTGTCGGCCACGGGATGCCGGACTGGATGCGGTCGGTCGGCAGGTGGCCCGCGCGCCCGCTGACCTACCTCGAGGCGTACACCCGCGCGCTACGCGCGCTGCTGCGCGGCGAGACCGTGACGACCGCACCCGACGCCCCGGTCGTGCTCGACGGTGTCGCGCTCGACCCGTCGTCCGTGCCGGACGTGGTGCCGGACGTGCTGCTCGGGGTGCGCGGGCCGCGGTCGCTCGCCGCGGCCGGCCGGGTCGCCGAGGGCGTCGTGCTCGCCGAGCCGTGCGCGCCGGCGTACGTGCGGGCGGCCGTCGCGCAGGTCGCGGCCCCCGGGACCCGCGTCGTGACGTACGACGTCGCGGCCGTCGACGACGACGAGGCCCGCGCGCTCGAGCGCGCCCGCCCGGGCCTGGCGTGGATCGGCGAGCCCGACTGGGCGCCGCACGTCGCGCCCCTGCCGTTCGCCGCCGACCTGGCCGACCTGCGCGCCCGCTGCACGTCACCCGAGGCGTTCGCCGCCGCCCTGCCCGACGCGTGGGTGCGCGAGCTCGCGCTCGCCGGGACGCCCGACGGCGTCCGTGAGCGGGTCGCGGCCCGCGGCGAGGTCGGCGCGACCACGTGCGTCCTGTTCCCGACGGCCCCGGACCCGCTCGCGGCGCTGGAGGACCTGGCCAGGGTGCTGCCGGCAGCCGCGGTCTGACGCCGGCCGGACCCACCGCCCGCGAGACCGGGCTCAGATCGTCCACCCCCCCGCGGTGACCGACCCCAGCCCGGTCTCGCGGCGGGGTGGTCCCCGATGTCGGGACGTGCGGCCGACGTCCCCGGCTCCTGCTCCCGGACGGGCACGGTTGACTGGGCGCATGCGACGCGTGCTGGTGCTGGGCGGGACCGGGTGGCTCGGGGCGGAGGTCGCCCGCGTGGCCGTCGCGGACGGCGCCGAGGTGGTGTGCCTCGCGCGCGGCACGTCGGGTGCGGTGCCGACCGGCGCCCGCCTCGTGCGTGCCGACCGGCGCGACCCCGGCGCGTACGACGCGCTCACCGGCGACTGGGACGAGGTCGTCGAGATCGCGTACGAGCCGGACCTCGTCGTCCCGGCGCTGGACGCGCTCGCGGACCGGGCGCAGCACTGGACGCTCGTGTCCAGCGTGTCGGTGTACGCCCGCAACGACGAGCCCGGGGCCGACGAGTCCGCGGCGCTCGTCGAGCCGCGGGACCTCGCCGACTACCCGGACGCCAAGGTCGCGGCCGAGCGCGCGAGCGCCGCGCGCCTCGGGGACCGGCTGCTCGCCGCGCGGCCCGGCCTGGTCGTCGGACCCGGCGACCCGTCGGACCGGTTCGGCTACTGGCCGGCGCGGCTGCACCGCGGGGGCCGGGTGCTGGTGCCGACGCCGCAGGGGCGGTACGCGCAGGTCATCGACGTCGCCGACCTCGCGACCTGGCTCGTCGCCGCCGGGCGCGCGGGCACGACGGGCGTCGTCAACGCGGTCGGCGCTCCCGTCCTGCTGGCGGACCTGCTCGCGACCGTGCGCGAGGTGGCCGGGGCGCCGTGCGAGCTCGTGCCCGTCGACGACGCGACCCTACTCACCCACGACGTCCGGTACTGGGCGGGCCCGCGGTCGCTGCCGCTGTGGCTGCCGTCCGCGGACGCGGGGTTCGCGCTGCGCGACGGGTCGGCCTACCTCGCCGCCGGCGGCACGCTACGGCCGCTGCGCGACACCGTCACCCGCGTGCTGGCCGACGAGGTGGCGCGCGGGGTGGACCGGCCGCGCCGCTCGGGGCTGACGGCCGACGAGGAGGCGGCGGTGCTGCGCGACGTGCCGGTGTGAGGGAGCGCCGCCGGCTCAGAGCACCCGCACGTCGTACAACGCCACGTGCGCGTCGACGCTCGCGATCGTCAGCCCGTCGGCCACGGCCTGCGCGACCAGCATCCGGTCGAACGGGTCGCGGTGGTGCCACGGCAGGGTGCCCAGCAGGGTGGCGTGCCTCGACGTGAAGGGCAGCTCGAGGAAGCCTCCCTGCTCCAGGGCCCCGGCGATGTCGTCCGTCGCCTCAAGCTTCCCGAGCGAGGACTTGATGGCGATCTCCGCGATGCTGACGGAGGAGAACAGCACCTCGGTGCCCCCGTCGGCCAGGACGTCCCGGTGCCGGGCGGGCAGGCGAGGGTCGTCAGCCAGCCACCACAGGAGGACGTGGGTGTCGGCGAGCAGCCTCACGCCCCGTACCAGTCCCGCGCGTCCTCGTCGGTGAAGTCGTCGAAGTCGGGCGCGATCGTGAGGCGGTCGCGCAGCGCGCCGGGCGTGCGGACGAGCGGCCGGGGGGGCATCGGCACGATGCGCGCCACCGGCCGACCGTGCCGGGTGATGACCGTCTCCTCGCCGTGCTCCGCGCGCGCGACGAGCCGCGACAGGTGCGTCTTGGCGTCGTAGATGCTCACGGGCTCCATCTGACCAGTCTGACCAGAGTTGGCGGGTGGGTCAACGCCTCACGCGGGCACGGCCTCCCGGCTCAGGGCGGTGACCCGGTCGAGGATCCGGTCCAGCACCACCCCGCGGTCGAACTGCAGCGCGTACTCCCGGGCCCGCTCGGACCACGCGGCTCGCTCGGCGCGGTCCATCGCCAGGACGTCGTCGAGGGCGGCGGCGATCGCGTCGGGGGCGTCGACGGGGACGATGATCGCGGTGTCCCCGACGGCCTCGCCGATGCCCCCGGTGGCGGTGGTGATGACGGGCCCGCCGCCGGACAGCATCTTCTCGACCAGGGCGATCCCGAACGTCTCGACGAACTCCGGGCGCGGCTTGGACGGCAGCACGAACGCCGTGCAGCCGGCCATGAGGTGGCCCTTCTCGTCGTCGGTCACGTCGGGCAGGAACGTGATGAGGTCCGCGACGGGGGTGCCGGCGGCGTGCGCGCGCAGCTCATCGGCCTGCGGGCCGCCGCCGGCGATGATGAGGCGGCGTCCCGCGGCCGGGGCACCGGAGCGCACGTAGCCGTCGATGAGGTCGTCGACGCCCTTGGCGTGCGCGAGCCGCGACAGGTACAGGACGTACCCGTCGCGCGTCAGGCCGCGGTCCGCGAGCACGCGGTCCGTCTCGTCCTCGTCGCGCTGCAGGTACGTGCCCACGTCGATCGCGGGGTAGGAGACGGCGACGCGCTCGGCGCACTGCTGGGCGAACCGGGTGCCGCGCAGGGCGTCGATCGCGGCGGCCTCGGTGACGATGAGGTCGCGCGTGTACTGGGACACGGCCAGGACCACGTCGTGCGACAGGTACTGCGCGAGCACGTGGGCCGCGGCGCCGAACCGGTCCTCCTGGACGCACGCGCGCACGACGTTCGTGACGTCGGAGCCGACGGCCTCGGCCACCGTCACCACGTTCACCGGCAGCCCGGTGCGCCGCGCGACGGCGACCGCGTCGGCGACGGCCGTGGCGTGCGGGGACAGGTACAGGGACATCGCGACCGTCGGGACGCCGTCGGTGAACAGCTCGACGAGGCGCCCGGTGAGGCCGGCGAGGTACCGCCCGTCGGGGACCTTGTAGTCGCCGACGGGCTCGGGGCGCTCGACGACGATCCCGGGGGAGTACGGCATCACGCCGTCCAGCGGCTTGAGCGGCAGGCCCGCCTGCTGCAGCCGGTCGATCGGCCAGGTGACGATCCGGACCTCGTCGAAGCCCCGCTGCAGCGCGGCCTCGGCGAGATTGCGGGCCTCGCCCGAGTGACCGCAGATCACCGGGTCGGCGCGCACCACGATGACGAGGCGGCGGTCGGGGCGGGCGGCGGTGGTGTCCACGGCGTCGTCCTCTCGGGGTCGGTGCTGGAGTGACCTCTCCCGGCGGAGAGGGGTGGTGCCGTGCGGTGGGAGTGCGATCCAGCCCGGGTCAGGGGCGGGCGAGGCGGGGGAGCGGGACGTCGACGTGCGGCGCGGGCGCGCTGGGTGGTCGGTGCTGCGTGCCCCACCCGGACGGTTCCGGGCCGAGGCCGATGCGCAGCCGCCCCCCGGAGTGCAGCTCGCCGCCGGTGAGGAACGGGCGGTCGAGCGGGACACCGTCGAGGTGGACGGACTGCACGTGCTGGGCCGGACCGCCGGGCTCGGGCTCGACGAATCCGGTCGTCTCCACCGTGAGCGGCCGGCCGCCCACGTCGATGCGTGCCTCGCGCCACGCGGGCGCGTTGAGCAGGTACAGGTTCTGCCCCGCGACGGGGAAGAGCCCCAGCGTCGCCCACACGTACCAGGACGACAACCCGCCGGAGTCGTCGTTGCCGGGCAGCCCGCCGCGACCCGTGCCGAACTGCTGCTGCACGACGTCGTGGACGACCTGCGCCGTGCGGTCCGGGCGGCCCGCGTACATGTACGCCCAGGGGGCCTCCATGTCGGGCTCGTTGTTCAGGCCCTCGAACCGGTGCAGCGCGTACCCGGCGGCCATCTCCGCGACGTCGGGGGCCAGCCCGGGCTGCTTGACGGGGTCGGCGCCGAACCCGAAGAACGTGTCGAGCATGTCCGTGAACGGCGCGTCGCCGCCGGCCAGGGCGATGCGCGAGGCCATGTCGTGCATGAGGCGGAACGAGTAGTTCCAGCGTCCGCCCTCGTAGTACGTCGAGTCCACGAGCAGGCCCGTCGCCGGGTCGTAGGCGTTCGACCAGCGCGCGGCCAGGGGGCCGAACTGCTCGACGAGCGTCAGGTCGCCCACCCGCCCCGCGACGATCGCCGAGCACCAGTACCCGAACGCGAGGTCCAGGGTGTGGCTGATGGGGTGCGTGCGCCCGTGCAGCAGGAACTCCTCGCCGTACGTGCGGCGCAGGTCGTCGTGCATGTGCACCAGCGCCCAGTCCCAGTCGACGCCCGGCAGGCCGAGGGCGCACAGGTCCGCGAGGAACGTGTGCGCGAGGGCCGAGCCCTGCCGGCTGAAGCGGTCCGCGCCGCGCGCCATGCGGTAGCCGATGGGCAGGTTGCCCTCCTCCTCGGCGATCTGCAGCAGCGCGTTCGCCAGCTCGACGGCCCGGCCGGGGAACAGCGCGGTCATCAGCGGCAGGTGCGTGCGGTAGATGTCCCACATGGTCGACAGGTCGAACGCGAACGGGCCGGGCGTGGGCCAGAACGGCGACTCGTCGGGGGCGAGGCACGGCTTGATGAGCGAGTGGTACAGCGCCGTGCCGAGCACGGTCGCCTTGTCCGACGACGGGGTGTCGACCTGCACCTTGCCGAGGTGCTCGCGCCACACGCCCTGCGTCGTCGCGCGTCGCCGCTCGAAGGAGTGGCGCGGGTCCGGGCCGCACTCGCGCTCGAGCGTCGTCGCGGCCTGCGCCACGCCCCGCAGCGAGAACCCGAACCGCAGCTCGACGACCTGCCCCGGCTCGGTCGGCCCCGCCCACATCAGGCCGAACGGACGCAACGTGGTGGGCCGGATCCGGTCGAAGTCGAGGCGCGTGCCCCCGGGCATCAGGCGCCGGTCGTACCAGAGCAGCTGGCGCCACTGCTGCGTGTCGCACTCGACCCGCACGGCCAGCGGCGCGCCCTCCACGACGATCTCGCCCTCCGCGCACCCCGGGCCGACGGACGCCAGGTGCGCGCGCAGCGGGATGGTCCGGCCGTACGGGATGTCCAGCCCGCCGAGGGAGAAGTCGATGACGAGGCGCGCGTCGTGGTGCGCGGGGAACGTGTACCGGTGCACCGCGGACTTGGGGCCGACCGTGATCTCGGCGCGGATGCCCGACGCGAGCGTCGCCGCGTAGTACCCGGGCTCCGCGTGCTCCTCGACGATCTCCCACGTGCGGCCCAGGTCGTCCAGCGGGCCGAGCATGGGGGTGACGCGGAAGTAGTTGTAGTACTTGCGGATCGCGCCCGTGCCGGACTGCTGGAAGTGCGTGAACCCGCTGGCCACGAGCCTGTCGTGCAGCACCGGCGGCAGGCCCTCGGTCGACAGGTCGTACCGCCCGTACCCCGTCGGGTAGGCCCCGGAGTACGCGCATGCCGAGACCATGCCGAACGGGTACGTCGCGCCCGGGTGGGTGTTGCCGACCTGCGGCTTGGGCCACCACCAGGTCGAGGCCAGCCCGCTGGGCGTCGGCAGGTCGGTCGCGTCGGTGCCGATGAAGGGGTCGACGTGGTCGAACATCCCGGCCCTCCTCGTCGTCGCGACCTCTGCGTGTCCTGCACGACCCGGTGGGCCGGGTCCGCCCAGCGTGACGCGCACGGACCCCGCTGTCCATCGCTCGTGGGTGGTGCCGTGCCGCCCCTGCCGGGCCGGTGCGGCGACGGTACGAGCGCGGTGTGTCGGGCGTGTTGCCGGAAGGTCACGGTCCGAGCCCGGAGGCGGCGGACAGGCCCGGCCGAAGATGTGGCGAACGGGTGTACTTCGCCCTGACGGGCTAGGCGCGACGGACCGGGTGCGAGAGCCTCCACCCGGGTTCCGACATCTGGATGCTGGGGGGCGACCTTGCAGAGCGAACGACTGACCGATCGGCTGTCAGGCACGACGTCTTGGTGGACTGCCATGGCTGTGCTGCTCTCCATGAGCTGGAGCGTCGTGCCGCCCGCAGCGGCCCTGCCGACCTCGCCACCAGCAGAGGTCGTTGTGGACCTCCCCACACCGTCCCTGTGGATGGCCGACGAGGCATTCACCGAGGGTGGTGTGCGGGTCTCGACCCGGACAGATCCGTCGTTCGGCGTGCACTCCTGTCTCGAGGACTTGACCGAGCCTCCAGAAGGATGGCCGTACGATTTCGCCCTCGAGGCGCGGTCGCCTGGGGGCGTCGTGGTCGCCGAGACCGACCTGACCGGCGAGACAGGGACGCCCGGCTGCGTCACAGCGCAGTGGGCGCCCGGGACTGGCGTTCTTCAGCCTGGGGCCACGTATGAGGTGTTCGCACGTGCCGGGTATGCCGAAGGTCAGGCGTACGGACCATGGAGCGACGCCCTTGCTCTGCTCGTCGCTCCGGCTCCGGACGTGCCGACACCTTCCGGCCCTGCGGCCGATGGTCACGTGACTGACGCGAACGTGACGCTGAGCGCTCACCTCGAAACGAGCGTCCTGCCTTCTCGTGGCGTCTTCCGCGTGGAGGATCAGTGGGGCAACCTCATCGCCGACGGGGCGGGCAGCGCGCCGAGCGATGCCTCTGGCATCACCACCTTCACGTTCCCCGCGCCGGCCTCCGGCGGCGCGTACGAGTACCGCTGGCAGGTTCTCGCGTGGGACGGCGTCTCCCAGTCGGACTGGACCGAGTTGCGGACACTGTTGGTCGTCGCGCCCCCGACCGCGCCCATCGCCCGTGCCGCCTTCAGTGCCCGACGCGGTGCCGAAGTGCATTGGTACGCCGCACACTCTGCTGACCCGTACCCAGTGGTCGACTACACAGTCACAGCGACCCCGGGTGGTCACACCGTCACGGTCTCCGGGGACGCACGCAGCGCTCGGCTCGATCACCTGCCGGCTGGTGACTACGCGATCAGCATCACCGCTCGCAACGACGCCGGCGTCAGTCAACCCAGCCGACCGATAACCGCCACCGTCGCTCCGGCCGTGGCCGCTGCTCCGCAGAACGTCCACGTCACGCTCGAGCCGCGCCAGACCATCGCCGAGCTCACGTGGGACGCCCCGGTCGACCCTGGCGACTCGCCCATCGACCACTACAGCGTGACGGCCAGCCCGTACTACGCGCCCTTCGCGCCTGTGACGACGTCGCTCCGGACTGCCACGATCGAGCATCTCGAGTTCGGTCAGGATTACCGAGCGTTCGTCCGAGCGCACACAGCACTCGGCGCGAGTGACCCAGCGAGCGTCGAGTTCCGGCCGATCACGACACCAGGCTCGCCCACCGACGTGCAGGTGCGTCTAGGTGATGGCGCGCTCACCCTGTCGTGGCAAGCGCCCACGTTCTACGGAGGCTCCTGGCCCACCGGGTACGTCCTGACCGCGCATCCAGGCGGGGCGACGCTCCTTGTCGAGGGTCCGCCGAGTTCGCACGGATTTCGCCACGTCTCTCGAAGGCCGAGAGAACCGCTGCGCGCTACTTGCAGTGGGCCCGAGCCAACGAAAATGTCGAGGCAACAATCGATATGCTCAAGCGCGTCGAACCAGCGCTGCATTCGAACTTGAAGAGATACGGACTCGCCGACGCACGTATTGCTGAGCTCGTTGCTTTCAACGACATTGAGCACCTCCTTCGCATATTCAACAGCCCGCAGTTGATGCGGCAGTCCCCGTTCGGCTCAAGTCGGCCTCCCTTGGTTTTTGCTGACCGCGGGAAGAGTGCCGAAAGGTGGATGCGTAACCAGATTGGACCCCCCTCAAAGTGGCGCACAAAGTGCTACCTGGTCAAATTTCGGTGTCGGTTCCCCGACGGAATCCAGGTGGACCCGAACAACCCGCTTGCCGTGATACTGCACGAGGCAAAGGAGGGTTTCGTAACGGAGCGCGCACTTAAGCAGATCGAGCGAGATGCCGCCATCAGAGTGCGAGATGACAACGTTAGCGAGGTGGTCTGGCATTTCTTTATGAGCGGTACGACCGGGATGGTGGGACCGTCGCAGGAGATCCTCGACGCGCTTAATCACTACAATATTCCGTACTACATTCACATCACCGCGTAGGACTGGACGACACGTGTACGACACCCTGACGAACGAGCAAGCGCAGGAGCTTGTGCGCTACATCGAGGCGCGAGCGGTGCTTCGGCTGGCGCAGCTCGCGCACCGCATGCTCAGAACCGGCGGGCCACTCGGCGAGATGGATGCGTCGCTCGAGAGCTTGGTGCCGATGTGGGATTGGTTCTGTGGCATCGAGGCATCGGGGTACCTGGATACACCGACCGCGGTGCCGCCGCTCCACGAGCCCTTGATCGTCGCGCACGCGGCCCCGGGGACAGCAGATCTGCAGCGACGCCGCATGGTCATGCTCGAAGGGCTCGAGCACTACATCGAGCTGGTCCTAAGGCGCATCGACCCCGGAGCGCGGTGGGACCTGTGGTTGCAGACGGGCCGCATCCGCATGGCACGCCATCAGGAACCGGTGATCCGCATGAGCGACGGGACGGCCGTGCATGTGCTCTCCCTCGTCGCGGGACTCCAGAAGCGCGGGCAGGACCCGGACCCCTCCCGGTTGCGCACCAGGGTCTCGGATGAGATCCCCCGGGCGCGGCGGCCGCGCAGTCAGCAGCGGGAAGCATCAGTCCTCGAGCCTTACCTCGCCCACCTCGGCGCGCCGGTTCCGGACGCCCTCGCCATCAGTCCGCTGACGGTCCTGTATCCGGCCTCATCCACCACGGCGGGGTCGGACGGGTCGTCGGGCGATGACTTCGGTGTCGACCTGTTGCTGGCGGTCGGTCCTGCTGCTGGCCTGGACGACCCCGGGCAGTTCGCGGCTCTGCCGGTGGACACGGTGGCGGCGGTGCTGGCCGAGCTCGGTCTGGCGCTGGACGACGGTCGGCCCGTGGGTCCTCGCCAGCTGCTGCAGGACGGGACCCAGCTGGTCGACCCCGAGGGCACCGTCGTGGTCGAGACGGTCGTCGCGCGCGGGGCTCTGCGGGCGTTGTCCGTCGAGCCGGCCGGCGGTGGCACCGCCGAGACGTGGATGCGCATCGAGGATCGGTTGCGCGGGTGTGCCGAGTCCCTCGGCGGGCACCTCGTCGCAGCGGACTCCGAGGGGTGGCCCGAGCCGTAGGCGGTCGGCCCCGCAACGCCGGCGCGTCAGCCCGCGTCGACGTCCGACGCCAACGGCCCCAGCGCGTCGCGCGGCGTCGCGTCCAGCGCCAGGCCCGCCAGGACGGGGAGCAGGCGCTTCTCCTCGTACCGGAAGTGCGTCTCCATGACGGCCTCGATGCCGTCGAGGTGCCGTTGCAGCGCCGCCCGGTCGTGGGCGCCGGCGGCCTGCCCCGCGTCGACCGCGCGCTGCAGCTCGCCCAGCAGGTGCGACAGCATGGCGTGGTCGCGCACCAGCTGGTCGAGGACGTCGCGCAGCTCCGGCGCGACCGCCAGCAGCCCGGGGAAGACGACGCGGTCCTCGCCGCGGTGGTGGCCCTCGAGCGCGGCGCAGAAGCCCGTGCAGAACAGCAGCACGTCGCGGGAGAGCGCCGGGGTTGCGGCGTCCGTCGCGTCCTCGACGGCCTCGCGGGCGATCTGCAGGCTGTCGCGCAGCCGTGCGTGCACGGCGCGCAGCTCGCGGTCCCAGGCGATCAGCCGGTCGTGGTCGGGGGTGGCCATCCGTGGCGACGCTACCGGCGTGCGGGTGCCCCGGTCGAGGGTGCGCCGGGCCGCACCACGCCCAGCTCCGCCAGCGCGCGCCACCCGATCTCCCGCGTCGCGTCCTCGTCCCACTGCGCCCAGCCCGCGGCCAGCGCCAGCCCCGTGCCGTGCGCGCGCGCCGCCGTCGCCGCCGAGACCCCGCCGTACGCGTCCAGCGCGGCCGCGACCCCGGACGCCGGCAGCGCCAGCCACAGGAACCCCAGGTCGGTCGCGGGGTCGCCCTCGGCGATGTCCGCCCAGTCGAGGATGCCGCCGAGCTGCCCGTCGACGCTCAGCAGGTTGTGCGGGTGCAGGTCCGCGTGGATCCAGGTGCGGGGCACGTCGACGGGCGCGGCGAGCGCGTCCGCCCAGAGGCGGTCGGCGCGCTCGCGGTCGAGCCGCAGGCCGCGTGCGGGGGCGCGTTCCTCGACGTGGGCGAGGGAGCGCAGCACCGCGTGGGCGCGGGCGGCCAGCGGGACCGACTGCTCGTCGTTGTACGGCGCGTCGGGCGCGGCGGGCACGTGGACCTGCGCGAGGGCGCGGCCCAGCGGCGGCCCGGCGGACGCGTGCAGCGGCTCCTGCGCGGCGGTGACGCCGGGCAGCCAGGTCACGACGGCCCAGGGCCACGGGTACCCGGCGCCGGGCGCACCGGCCCGCACGACCTGCTGCGTCGGGAACGTCCACGCCGCACCGAGCCGGCGGACCCAGCGCAGCTCGGTCGTCATCGACCCGACCGCGGCCGCGCGCCGGGGCAGCCGCACCGCGAGCTCGTCGCCCAGCGGGTACATCGCCATGTCCCAGCCGGCGTGCCGACGGCCCAGCGGCAGCCCGGCGAGGTCGGGGTGCTGCTCGGTGAGCAGGGCGACGACGACGTCCGGCGTGATCAGGACCTCGTCGACGGGCGCGGGCACGGGACCTCCCTCGGCGCGGGGCGTGCCTGCGCGGTGGCGGGCGAGGGGGACCAGCCTGCCGCGACGGCCCGGTCGGCGCCAGGGTGCGGCCGTGCCCGCCGGGCGAGGTCCGCGGACCGTCCGTACGGTGGACGGTCCGAGCACCGACACCAGGGGGAACGATGCGAGGCACTCTCAGGACCATGTCCGTCGCGATCGCGGCGGCAGCAGCACTCACGGCGTGCTCGACGGCGGCGCAGCAGGACGACCCGGCCGTCGCCGCCGACGAGGCGACGACACCGGCCATGACCCCGCAGGACGACCGCCTCGAGGTGACGCTGTTCGACGCGGCGAATGCCCAGGTCGGGACCGTGTGGCTCGCCGACGACGCCGGGGGGCTGGAGATCGAGGTGGCGGTCAGCGGCCTGGAGCCGGGGTTCCACGGCTTCCACCTGCACGCGGTCGGGGTGTGCGAGCCGGACAGCCCGGACCCCGCGGACCCGGCGAACATCGGCGACTTCCTGTCCGCCGGCGGGCACCTGGGGGCCGACGAGGGTGACCACGGCGCGCACGCCGGCGACCTGCCGTCCCTGCTGGCCGACTCCACGGGTGCTGCGCGGCTCACCGTCCGCACCGACGCGGTGACCCTCGCGGACCTGCGGGAGGGCGACGGCGCTGCGGTGATGATCCACGCCGGCCCGGACAACTTCGCGCACATCCCGGAGCGCTACGCACCGGACGGGCCGGACGACGTCACGCTGCGGACCGGTGACGCCGGCGAGCGCGTCGCGTGCGGGGCCGTCGGCGGCTGACGCGCCCGCACCGCCCGGGCCCCGCCGCTCTCCGGTGGCGGGGCCCGCGCGCGGCGCGCAGGGTGGGTCCATGAGCGAGGACACCGTCCACCCGGCGTCGCAGCGTCCCGAGACGCAGGACCCGGAGAACCAGCCGCTGCCCGGCGGGCAGGGCCCTGAGGGGCAGCCGTCGCCCGGCGACAACCAGGACACCGGCACGCGGCGGCTCTACCCCTCCGACCCGACGGGCGACGACCCGACGCCCTGACGTTCCTGGTGCGACGCGCCCGCCGTGACGCGCCCGCCGTGACGCGCCCGCCGTGATGTGCCCGCTCGGACGTCCGCTCAGTGCGGAGGCGTGCGGCCCAGCAGCGCCAGCAGGCGCGTCTGGCGGTCCGCGCCGGCGGGTGCCGTGACGCCCGGGCGGCAGATGCCCTCGGCGTGCAGCGCCTCGCCGAACCCGGCGGCGCACGCCTCGGCGAAGGCGAGCTCCGCGTCGGTCAGGCGCTCGTCCAGCCCTGCGGCGGTGGCGATGTCCCAGCGGTGGACGACGAGGTCGAAGCCGTAGAAGCGCAGCACGGTGTCGCCGACGGTGGTGCGACCGAAGTGCCCGTCGTACTCCAGCCCGGCGACGGCGGGGTCGGCGAGCGCCCGCGTGAGCGCCGCGGCGTGCGTGCGCCACGCGACGGCGGGGTCCGCGTCGAGGTCGACCGCCGGCAGCGGCACGCCGCGCTGGTCGAGGAAGTCGCGCTCGGTGTCGACGACGTGCCGCAGCACGTCCCGCGCCGTCCAGCCCTCGCACGGGGACGGCTGCTCCCAGGCGGACGCGGGGAGCCGGTCGCAGACCGCACCCAGGGCGGTCGTCAGGTGGGGCAGGTCAGGGGTGGGGGTGTCCATGCGGCGAACGTAGGCGTGGTGGGGGAGGCTGGGATTGATGAAACCCGTCACGCGGCTCGACGCGGTCGAGCGCGCCCACCTGGTCGATCCCGCGGACAGGACCTGGCGCATCGACCGGCACGACGTGCCGCCCGACCTCGCGGACCTCGCACGCCGGTTCTGGGTCCCGGTGTGGGACGTCCCGGCGGGGGTGGAGTCCCGTCAGCAGGTCCTGCAGTACCCGGTGGCCCTGCTGGTCGTCGCCCGGGACTACGCGCGGTTCTACGGCGTGGTGTCCGGCCTGTCCACGACCACGCTCACGGGCAGGGGCTGGGCGGTCGGCGTGATGCTGCAGCCGGCCGCCGGGGCGCTGCTGACCCGTGACCCGATGCACCGGTGGACGGACCGCGCGGAGGACCTGGGGACGGTGCTGGGCGCGCCCGGGGAGCAGCTGGTCGGGCGGGTGCGTGCCGCGATGGACGCCGACGGGGGTGGCCCGCAGGCGCAGCGCGAGGCGACGGACGCGTACGCCGACCTGCTGCGCACCTTCCTGCCCGTCGACGACGAAGGGCTGCTGGTCAACCGGGTGGTCGCGGAGGTCGAGGACGACCCCGGGCTGCTGCGCGTCGACCAGCTGTGCGAGCGCTTCGGCATGGCGGAGCGCGCGCTCCAGCGGCTGCTGCGCCGCCGGACGGGCCTGAGCCCGAAGTGGCTGATCCAGCGACGTCGGCTGCACGAGGCGGCCGAGCGTCTCCGTGCCGGGCAGGTGTCGGTGGCCCAGGTCGCCGCGCAGCTCGGCTACGCCGACCAGCCGCACCTCACGCGCGACTTCCGGCGGGTCACCGGGCTGACGCCGGGGCAGTTCGCGGCGCGGTTCCGCTGACGCCTCACGCGGCCGTGACGCCGCCCGCCACGCGCCGCAGGGCCGCCCGGGCGGCGCGTCGTCCCGAGACGAGCGCGCCCTGCAGGGACGCGGTGTCGCGGTGGTCGCCGCAGACCAGGACGCCGTCGCCGAGGTCGACGTCGCGCCGCACGACCAGGGGTGGTGGCTGCGCGGGCATGGCGGCCGGGATCGCGTGCCGCTGGATCTCGCGCCACGCCGTCGGGTCGGCGCCGAGCATCTCGCCGGCCTGGTGCCGGACGTCCGGCTCGGCGGGTGCGGACCCGTCGCCCGTCGGCAGCAGGCAGGTGGCCTGCACGAGGTGCGTGCCCGGTGGCGCGTACGACGGCGCGACGAGGCTGAGGACGGCGGCGTTGACGACGGGCCCGCGGCGTCGCCCGTCGACGACCACGGCCGGCAGCGACGCCGGCGGCTCGTCCGTCGCGTACCAGTGGGTGACGAGCCCGCGCGCCGCGGGTGCCGGCACGCCGATGAGCTGCTCCGCGCTCCACGCGTCGGTGGCGACGACGACCGCGCGGGCGGTCGTGACCCCGTCGTCCGCGTGCACCCGGACGCCGCCGGCGACGCGCTCGACCTGACGCACCCGGACCCCGAGCCGCACGTCGGGGAGCCCGGCCGCGAGCTGCGCGGGCAGCGCCGCCATGCCCGCCGCCGGCACGCCGGGGGTCCCGGCGAGGAACGAGCGGACGAGCAGCCGCACGAACGACGCGGAGGTCGACCCGTCGTCCTCCGCCAGCACCCCGGCGAGGAACGGCTCGAGCACCTTGTGGCGCAGCGGGCCGTCGGCGCCCGCCGCATCCAGGGACCGGGCGAGCGTGACGTCCGGGCGGGCCTGCAGCCGGTCGACCGGCCCGACCGCGGGCGCCACCCACCGCGCGAGGGCGACGAGCTCCCGCGGGCTCAGCAGGCCGGACCGCACCCCGTCGACGAGGGTCCGCCCGAGCCGCAGCGGCGCGCGGCGGGGGTCCGCCAGGACGGCGAGCCGGTCGTCGCGGCGCACCGCGACCCCGGGCAGGAACGGCCGCAGGTCCAGCGCGGCCACGTCGACGCGCTCGCGCACCGCCGGGTACGCGGGGTTGAGCAGCTGGAACCCGCGGTCCAGCGTGAACCCGTCGACGCGGTCGGTGCGCACCCGCCCCCCGACCGCGTCCGCGGCCTCCAGCACGCGCACCGCCACCCCCCGGGCGTGCAGGAGCCGTGCGCACTCGAGCCCGGCGATCCCGGCCCCCACCACCACGACGTCCGCGTCCATGGGGGCGAGCGTAGGTCGGTCCCCCCACCCGCGCGACAGTGCGCACCACCCCACCCCACCCGCCGTGAGAGAGCGATCCAGCCCACCCCCAGATGGTGAGAGAGCGATCCAGCCCACCCCCAGATGGTGAGAGAGCGATCGAGCTCGGTGGTGCGCGTCCGCCTCGCATCGGATTGCACTCTCGCGGGTGGGGTGGGGCCGGATTGCACTCTCGCGGGTGGGGCTGGATTGCACTCTCGCGGGTGGGGGTGGGGGTAGGGGCTGGATTGCACTCTCGCGGGTGGGGCTGGGGCTGGATTGCACTCTCGCCGGGGGGTGGGGGGAGGGGTGGGTCACCAGTCCACGGGGTCGCGGACGATCGGGCACGTCATGCAGTGCCCGCCGCCGCGGCCACGGCCCAGCTCGGCGCCCACGATCGGGAGCACCTCGATGCCCGCCGCCTCCAGCCGCGCGTTGGTCAGGGTGTTGCGGTCGTACGTGAACACCACGCCGGGCTCCAGGGCGACGGCGTTGTTGCCCGAGTCCCACTGCTGACGCTCGGACTCGTACACGTCCCCGCCGGTGTCGATCTCGCGCAGCGCGTCCAGGCCGAGCGAGCGGGCGACGACGTCGGTGAACCGCGCCGACCCCTCGTCGACGACGTCGAAGCCCGGGGCCGCGTCCGAGGGGCGCAGCGTGAACGTGTGGACCGCGTCCATGATCGTCGGGTACAGCGTGACGACGTCCCGGTCGACGAACGTGAAGACCGTGTCCAGGTGCATGGCCGAGCGCAGCTGCGGCATGCCCGCCACCACCACCTCGCGCGCCGCGCCCTGCGCGAACAGCGCGGCCGTCACCTGCGTGATCGCCTGGCGGGACGTGCGCTCGCTCATCCCCATGAGCACCACGCCGTCGCCGACGGGCATGATGTCGCCGCCCTCGAACGTCGCCTGGCCCCAGTCCCTGCCCGGGTCGCCCCACCACACCGTCGAGCCCACGTAGTCCGGGTGGTGCAGGTAGATCGCCTGGTAGATCAGCGTCTCGTGGTGGCGGGCCGGCCAGTACAGCGGGTTGAGCGTGAGGCCGCCGTACAGCCAGCAGGTGGTGTCGCGCGTGTACAGGGTGTTGGGCAGCGGGGGCATGAGGTACTCGCGGGCGCCGGTGGACTCCCGCGCGAGCCCGATCGCGGGCGTGCGGTAGTCGCTGGGCAGGTCGGTGGTCGCCAGGCCGCCGATCAGCAGCTCGGCGAGCCGCGCCGGCGGCAGCGACTCCAGGTACGCGCGCGTCGCCTCCACCAGGCCCAGGCCGACCTGCTCGGGCACGATCTTGCGGTCCAGCAGCCAGTCGCGGGCACCCGGGACCTGCAGGGTCGCCGCGAGGACGTCGTGCAGCTCGACCACCTCGACGCCGCGCGCCGTCAGCTCCGCGACGAACGCCGCGTGGTCGCGCTGCGCGTTCTCGACCCACAGCACGTCGTCGAACAGCAGCTGGGCGCTGTTGGTCGGTGTCAGCCGGCGGTGCGCCAGCCCCGGCCGGCACACCATCACCTTGCGCAGCCGGCCGACCTCGGAGTGGACGCCGTAGCCTGCGGACGCGCTCGCGGTCATGGTCGTCCTTCCGTCGGTGGACCTGCGGTGGCACGACTCCACCGCAGGATCCGCCCGGCCGCCAGTGCGCGGGGCCCCTCGACGCGCGCGACGGGCCACCGGCGCCCACACTCGGGCGATGAGCGACGAGACGGCGACCCCGGGCGGGACGGCGGCGACGCGCGGGACGCCCACGCTGCGGCGGGCCGTCACCGGGCCGCTGCTGTTCCTCTTCATCCTCGGCGACGTGCTCGGGGCCGGGGTGTACGCGCTCATCGGCGAGATGGCCGGGCAGGCCGGCGGGCTGGTGTGGCTCGCGTTCGGGATCGCGCTGGTCCTGGCCCTGCTCACCGCGTTCTCGTACGCCGAGCTCGTCACCAAGTACCCGCACGCCGGGGGCTCGGCGGTCTACGCCGAGAAGGCGTACCGCAGCCCGCTCGTCGCGTTCCTCGTCGGGTTCTGCATGCTGTCCGCCGGCGTCGTGAGCGTCGCCGGCCTGTCGCTCGCGTTCACGGGCGACTACCTCGCCGCGTTCCTCGACGTGCCGCAGGTGCCGGCTGCCGTCGTGTTCCTCGTGCTCGTCGCGCTGCTCAACGCCTGGGGGATCAAGGAGTCGCTGCGCGCCAACGTCGTCATGACCGTCGTCGAGACGCTCGGGCTCGTCACCGTCATCGTCCTGGGCTCCTGGGTGATCGGGCGCGGCGACGCCGACCTCGGCGGCGCGTTCGAGCCGCCCGCCGAGACCGGCGTGTGGGTCGCGGTGCTCGGGTCCGCGCTCATCGCGTTCTACTCGTTCGTCGGGTTCGAGACGTCCGCGAACCTCGCCGAGGAGATCACCGACGTCACCCGCGTGTACCCGCGCGCCCTGTTCGGTGCGCTGCTCACCGCCGGCGTCGTGTACCTGCTGCTCGGGTTCGTCGCCCCCGCCGCCGTCGCCCCCGACGACCTGGCCGGCTCGACCGGCCCGCTCCTCGAGGTCGTCCGCGTGGCCGGGGCCGTGCCACCGGGGGTGTTCGCCGTCGTCGCGCTCATCGCCGTGGCCAACGGCGCGCTGCTGACGATGATCATGGCCAGCCGCCTCGCGTACGGCATGGCCCGGCGCGGGCTGCTGCCCTCGCCCCTGGCACGGGTGCTGCCCCGGCGCCGGACGCCCGGGGTGGCGATCATCGTGACGACGCTCGTCGCGATCGTCCTGGCCGCGACGGGTGAGCTCGTCGACCTGGCGTCGACCGTCGTCCTGCTGCTGCTGTTCGTGTTCCTGTCGACCAACGTCGCCGTGCTGGTGCTGCGGCGCGACCCGGTCGAGCACGCGCACTTCCGGGCGCCGACGTGGCTGCCCGTGCTCGCCGTGCTCTCGTGCCTGGTGCTGCTGACGCGTCAGGAGCCGCAGCACTGGGCGCTCGCGGGCGTGCTGCTCGCCGTCGGCGTGGTGCTGCACCTGGTCACGCGCGGGTCGTCGCACCCGTCGACCGGACCGTCGACCACAGGGATGTCCACAGATGGGGAGGAATCCCCGCAGAAGCGGCAGCACGACGCCTAGCGTCCGGCGAGCACCGCGGTGGGGGTCGTGACACCTCCCGGCAGCACGACCTCGCGGTCCGCGACCGCGTGCGCGAGCGACGTGTCGTGCGTGACCAGCAGCAGGGCGGTGCCCTGCTGCTCGACCTGACCCATGAGCGCGTCGAGCGTCTCCTCCTGCGTCAGCAGGTCCAGGCGCGACGTGGGCTCGTCGGCCAGGAGCAGGGCGGGGTGCAGGAGCATCGCGCGGATGATCGCCAGGCGCTGCAGCTCACCGCCGGACACGCCGCCGGGTCGACGCTCGAGCAGGCCCGGGTCGAGCCGCATCGTGCCGAGCAGCTCCTCGAGGCGGCCGGGCGCGACGCCGTGGCGCCGGACCGCGTCACCGAGCGCGGCCCGCAGGGGGACGAACGCGGGGAAGGACTGCGTCGGGTCCTGGTGCAGCTGCTGGACGGGCGCGCGGCCGCGGCGCCGGGCCAGGTCGTGGTGGGTGACCCGGCCGGAGTCGACCGGGTGCCGGCGCAGCAGGACGCGGCCGAGGGTGGTCTTGCCGCTGCCGCTGGGGCCCGTGAGCGCCACGCGGTCGCCGGCGCGCAGGTCCAGGTCGAGGCCGGTGAACAGCCGGCGGCCCCCCAGGGTCCGGGTCACCTGCTCGGCGTGCACCAGCAGCGGGCTGCCCTCCGGCGGTCCGCCGTCACGCATCCACGCCTTGGCCCAGCGGGCCGGCTCGGCCGCGAGCAGCCGCGCCGTGTAGGGGTGCGTCGGCGTCGTGAGGACCTGCTCCACGGGCCCGCGCTCGAGGACCTCGGCCTCGCGCATCACCAGGACGTCGCCGCCGAGCGCGCGCGCCAGGTCGAGGTCGTGGGTGATGGTGAGCAGCACGCCGCCCCCCTCGACGTGCCGGCGCAGCAGCGCGGCGAGGTCGTCGCGCGCGGCCACGTCCAGGCCCTTGGACGGCTCGTCGGCGACGAGCACGGGCGCCTCGCCGATGGTCGCGGCGGCGAACGCGACGCGCTGGGCCATGCCGCCGGACAGCTGGTGCGGGTAGGCGCCGGCCGCGTGCGCGACGCCGAGCCCGGCCAGACGCTCCAGGGCGGCCCGGCGGGCGGCGCGGCGGTCGCGCGCGAACGTGGGGGCGCCCTCCGCGACGACGTCCCGCACCCGCATCGTCGGGTCGAGCGCCAGCACCGGCTCCTGCGGGAGCAGCGCGAGCGTGCGCCCCCACAGCGGGCGGCGGCCGGCCTGGTCGCCGACGTCGTGCGGGACGCCGTCGATGCTCATCGCGCCGTGCACGGCCAGGCCCGCGGGCAGCGTGCCGAGCGCGGCGTGCGCGAGCAGCGACTTGCCGGAGCCGGACTCGCCGACCACGGTCACCGCGCGGCCGGGCTCGAGGTGGACGTCGGCGACGTCGACGAGGGTGCGCCCGGCGTGACGCACGACGACGCGGTGCAGGTGGACGGTCATGCGGACGGCTCCTCACGGCGCACGCCCAGCAGGGCGAGCAGGGTCACGGCCAGGACGAGCACGGGCGCCAGCACCAGCCACGGCGCCTGGGACCAGAACGGCAGCGACTCGGTGATCATCAGGCCCAGCTCCGCCGTCGGGGGGCGCAGCCCCACCCCGACGTAGCCGAGGGTGGACAGGGCGATCACGGACGTGCCGACGCCGAACGCGGCGAGCGTCAGCAGCACGGGCCGCAGCTCGGGCCACAGGTGGCGGTGCAGCACGTGCCACGCGCTGAGGTCGAGCATGCGGGCCGTGCCGACCGCGGGCCCGGCCAGGACCACGGCGCTGCGGGCGCGGACGACGCGGAACCACTCGACGGACTGGGCGATCGCGATGCCGACGTACAGCACCAGCAGGCTGCCGTCGGCCAGCGCGGCGGCCAGGAGCACGACGAGCAGCGCGGGCACCGCCACGAGCACCTCGCTGACCGCGTTGATCGCGGTGTCGACCCAGCGCCCGATCCACGCGGCGACGACCCCCGCGAGGCCGCCGACCAGCGCGGACGTGACGACGCTGAGCGCCGCCAGGGCCAGGGACAGCCGCGTCGCGTGGGCGAGGCGGCTCAGGACGCTGCGCCCGAGGTGGTCGCGCCCGAGGGGCTCGGCCAGGCTGGGCGGCTCGAGGGACCGGGACAGCTCCTGCAGCGCGGGTCCGCCCCACACGAACGGCCCGACGAGCGCGAGCAGGACGACGAGGACGAGGGCCGCTGCGGCCACGGCGCGCGCTCGGGGCAGCAGGCGTGGGCGGCGTCGGGTGCGGGGCGCCGGGGACGTGGCGGCGAGGGCGGCCGTCAGGTCGGTGCTCATGCGACCACCGCCGTCTCGCGCGGGCGCGGGTCGAGCAGGAGGGTGGCGACGTCGACGACCGTGTTCACGGCGACGACGGCGAGCGCGAGCGCGATGGCCGTGCCCTGGATGACGGGCACGTCCCGCCAGAAGACGCCGTGGACGAGCGTGTGGCCGATCCCGGGCCACGCGAACACGCTCTCCACGACGATGACCCCCTCGACGAGCACGAGCGCCTGCACGCCCAGGTAGGCGACGAGCGTGGTGCCGACGTTGCGCAGCACGTGCCGGCGCAGGACCGCCCCGGCGCCCAGCCCGCGGGTCTGCGCGAAGCGCACGTACTCGGAGGAGCGGACGTGCACGACGGCGTCGCGGGTGACGCGCGCGACGAGCCCGGACAGGCCGACGGCCAGGGTGAGGGCCGGCAGCACGGCGTGCGCGGGGGTGCCGCTGCCCGCGACGGGCAGCAGCCCGGCCTGGACGGCGAGGAGCACGACGAGCAGCAGCCCGACGACGAACGGCGGCAGCGAGCGGGCCAGGACCACCCACGTGCCGACGAGCCGGTCCACGGCGCCGCCGGGCCGGTGGGCGGCGGCCGCGCCGGCCGCGATGCCCAGCACGGAGGCGAGCAGCAGCGCCAGGCCGGCGAGCTGCAGGGTGTGCCCGAGCCCGTGCAGCACCTCGTGGCGGACGTCCGCGCCGGTGACCAGGGACGTGCCCAGCTGCAGGCGGGCGGCGTCGCCCCACCACCCGACGAGCTGCTGCCACGGCGGCCGGTCGAGCCCGAGCTCGGCGCGGACCGCCTCGGCGGAGGCGGCGGTGACGAAGTCGTACCCGTACCGCCCGGCGGCGATCCGGTAGGCCGCGTCGCCGGGCAGGGTGTGCATGATCGCGAAGCACGCGGTGGTGACCGCGACGACCACGCCGACCGCCTGCAGCGCGCGGCGGACCAGGAGCAGGAGCACGGCGCGGCCGACGCCGCCGTCGGTGACCGGCGGCAGGGCCGCGGGAGCGGCCCCGTCCTGGTCGGTCCGGTCGCCGTCGGTCACGTCCGGCGGCGTCGTCGCGGTGCCCGCGGGGGCGCCGGTGCTCATCCGGCGGCCGCCGCCGACCACGTCGCGGCGGACAGGCGCCAGGAGCGCTCGAGCGGGTCCAGCTCGAGGCCGTCGACGGCGTCGGAGACCACGGCGCTCTGCCGGTACCAGGCGACCGGGATGAGGGGGAGCTGCTCCTGCAGGGTGCTGGTGACCTCGGCGCGCGCGGCCGCGGCCTCGTCGCCCGTGGCGCCGTCGGCCAGCGTGCCGAGTGCGGCGGTGAGGCCGGCGTCCTGCCAGTTCATCACGCCCCAGTCGGCACCCTCCGGCGCGAGGTCCGTGAGGAGCGTGACGAGCGGGTCGGGGACGAGGGCGACGTTGCGCGAGTACAGCGCGAGGTCGAGCGTGCCGGCCGCGTGCGCCGCGGGGATCTCGCTGGAGTTGCCGACGAGCACCTCGACCTCGATGCCGACGGCGGCGAGCGCGGCCTGGATGGCCGTCGCGAGCGGGGGCAGCTCGGCCCGGTCGGGGAAGGTGCGCAGCGTCACCGTGAGCCGCTGCCCGTCCTTCTCGAGGGTTCCCCCGGAGCCGGGCGTCCAGCCGGCCGCGGCCAGCAGGCTCCGCGCCTCGTCCTGGTCGTACGTGAGGGGCTCGAGGTCCTCGTCGTGCCACTCGGTCAGGCTCGGGGCGAAGAGCTGGGTGGCCGCCAGCTCGGGGTCCTTGAGGATGGCCGTGGCCATGCCCTCACGGTCGAGCGCGAGGCTGATGGCCGTGCGCACCGCGGGGTCGCCGAGGGCCGGGTCGGCCCCGTCGAGCTTGAGCAGGACGGTGCGCGGCAGCGTCACCGACAGCGTCGTCAGGCCGTCGGCGGTGGCCATGCCGGCCAGCGCGGTCGGGTCCATGCCGAGGACGAGGTCGGCGTCGCCGCTGGTGGCCATGAGGGCGCGCGCCTCGGAGCGCCCGACCGACTGGTAGCGGACGTCGGTGATCGCGGGGGCGTCGCCGTCCCAGGTGTCGGCGGCGGTGACCACGACGCTGGAGGGTGCGACGACCTCGACGACCTCGTAGGGGCCGGACCCGATGACCTGGGTGACCGAGCCGTCGGCGCCGTACGACGCGGGTGCCAGGACCTGGCCGGTCGTGTCGGCGGCCACCGCGGGCAGCGAGGCGAAGGGCTCGGTGAGGGTCACGGTGACCGTGTCGCCCTCGCCGCCGACGTCCGCGATGGGGGCGGTGGCGATGGGGGTGCCCTCGGTGCTGTGCGCGCGGGTCAGCGCGGTGGCGACGGCGTCCGCGTCGACGTCGGTGCCGTCGTGGAACGTCGCGGTCTCGCGCAGCGAGAACGTCCAGGTCAGCTGGTCCTCGGAGGCCTCCCACGACGTGGCGAGCCCGGGGACGAGGGTGCCGTCGAGGTCCGTGGCGACGAGGGTCTCGGCCACCTCGAGGCGCGTGAACAGGCCGCCGGCGGTGGTCGGGTCGACGTTGTGGACCTCGTAGGAGCCGGCGACGACGAGCGGGCGGTCGGGCGCGCCCCCGGGGGACGCGACGGCGTCCCCGCCGGCGCCGTCGGCACCGGAGGCGCAGGCACTGAGCGGGACGAGCAGGGCGGTGGTGGCGGCGAGTGCCGCCGGGCGGGCGCGCATGAGGGAGCTCCTGGGGCAGGGGGCGGGGGTGGTCGGAGGCTGCGACGGGGCGGGGACCGGGCACGTCGAGCGCTCCCCGGGATCGAGGGCCGAGATTAATAATGAGAACTATTTGCGTCAACTGCGCGACCGGCGCGCGCGAGTCCACGGCGCGCGGCGGGACGGCGGTGTCCGGAGAAGGGCGCGCAGCCTCTAGGACCTTGGTCCCAGGACTCCCTATCCTGTGTACGTCCCGTGAGCAGGAGGATGCCGTGCCCCCGACAGCCGCCCGACCGCGTGCCGACGTCACGTCCGCGCTGCTCGCGGCGATCCTCGACATGGCCGGTGACCTCGACACCCGCAGCCTGCTGGAGCGGTTCGTCGCCGCGAGCACCGGGCTGACCGGCGCCCGGTACGGGGCCATCAACATCGTCGACGCGGACGGGGCCTCGGTGGAGTTCGTGCAGAGCGGCGTCCCGGACGCGGTCGTCGCTGCCCTCGGCCACCCGCCGCACGCGTGGGGCGTGCTCGGGGCGATCCCCGACGAGGGGGTGCTGCGCCTGGACGACCTCACGGAGCACCCCGACTTCCGCGGGCTGCCGCCCGGGCACCCGCCGATGGGCTCGTTCCTCGGGGCGGCGGTGCGCGTGCGCGGCGAGCGCTTCGGCACCCTGTACCTCTCGGAGAAGCCCGGCGGGTTCGGCGAGGCCGACGAGGGCGTCGTGCTGTCGCTGGCCGCGGCCGCCGCCGTCGCGGTGCACAACTCCCAGTCCTACGCGCTGGAGGTCCGCCGCCAGCAGTGGCTCGGTGCGGCGCAGGAGATCTCCACGATGCTGCTCGAGGGCGCCGACGCCGAGGACGTGCTCGAGCGTGTCGCCGCCGCGGCCGCCCAGGTCGCGCGCGCCGACGTCGCCGCGATCGTCCTGCCCGGCGCCGACGACGACGAGCTGCTCGTCGAGATCGTCACCCCCGCGGGCCGCGCGCTGCTGGGTGCGGACATGAGCACCGAGCCGCGGGTGCGCGCCGTCTTCGACGACGGCACCGGGTGCGTCGTCGAGGACGTCGGCACGGCCGCCTCCGCGGCGACCGCCGGGTACGGGCCCGCGCTCTTCGCGCCCATGCACGCCCACGGGCAGGGGATGGGCGTACTCATGCTGCTGCGGCGCGTCGGGGCGGCGCCGTTCACCGCGGAGGACCTGGACCTCGCGCAGTCGTTCGCCCGGCAGGCGGCCCTCGCGTTCGTCCTGGGCGAGGCCCAGCGGCTGCGCGGGCGCGCCGCCGTGCGCGACGAGCGCACGCGCATCGCCCGGGACCTGCACGACCTGGCCATCCAGCAGCTGTTCGCCGCCGGCATGCAGGTCGAGGCGCTGCGGACCGACCCCGCGCAGGCCGTCTCGGCGCACGCCGCGCAGGTGCTCGAGCAGGTCGTCGGGCACGTCGACGCGGGCATCCGGCAGATCCGCGTCATCGTGCGCACCCTCGACGACCCGGGCGCGACGATCCCCCTGGTCGAGCGCGTCGTCGCCGAGGTCGAGCTCGCCCGCTCGTCCCTCGGGTTCGCCCCGCACCTCAGCGTGCACCTCGACGGCGTCGAGCTCGACGTCGTCGCCGGTGACCGCGTGCCCGCGACGGGCATCGACGACGTCGTCGCGCCGGGACGTGCCAACAACGTCGTCGCCGTGGTGCGCGAGGGCTTGTCCAACGTCGCGCGGCACGCCCGCTCGCACGCCGTCTCCGTGCGGCTCGTCGTGACCACAGGGCCCGCGGGCGAGGTCGTCGTGGAGGTCGAGGACGACGGGGTCGGCGTGCCGCCCGCGCCCACCCGCGCGTCCGGCACCCGCAACCTCGCGCAGCGCGCCGAGGAGTCCGGCGGGTCGTTCTCGCTGCTGCGCCCGCCGTCGGGGCGCGGGGCGCTGCTGCGGTGGTCCGCGCCGCTGGACTGAGCGGGACGCTCCGCCGGCGGGCTCGGCCGTCCGGGTGACAAATAGGGCAAAACGGGCATCGGAACGGTAGCGTCACGCCGCTCGACCGTCCCACCCGCTCGTTCGAAGGAACCCCATGCGTCCCACCCTGTGCGCGGCCGTCGCGACCGCGCTGATCCTCACCTCGACCGTCACGGCCGCGAGCGCCGCCGTCGACGCGCCGGCCGAGGACGTCGCCGCCGCGATCGCCGCCGTCGCCCCCGACGCGGCACCGCTCGTGACCCCCGAGTCCGTCGACCCCGCGCAGCTGGAGGTGTCGACGGACGCCGCCGACGTCACCATCCCCGCGGACGGCCTGGGTGACGTCGTCGTCACCGGCACCGATGCGGGCGCCCCGGCCGTCGGGATCGCCCTGCCCGCGGAGGTCGAGGTCGACGAGGCGCTCGTCGCCGACGACGGCACGGTCGTGTTCGAGGGTGCCGCGTCCGTCGACGCCGCCGTGCAGGTCATGGAGGACGGCTCGGTGCGGATGCAGACCGTGCTGCACGACGCGTCCGCGCCCCGCGAGTTCAGCTACGACCTGTCCCTGCCGGAGGGGAGCACGGCGCGGCTGCTCGACGGCGGCAGCGTGCTCGTCACCGACGAGGCCGGGGCCTTCGTCGCCGGCGTCGCGGCACCCTGGGCGGCCGACGCCACGGGGCGCGCCCTCGCCACGCACTACCGGCTCGAGGGCTCCACGCTCGTGCAGGTCGTCGACGTCGACGACGACGCGGTGTATCCCGTCGTCGCCGACCCGTGGCTCGGGATCGCCCTCATCAAGAGCGTCGTCAAGACGTCGAGCACGCAGGGCACCATCTACAAGGTCACCCCGACCGCGTACGGGCGCGTCGCGACCGAGCTGGCGCTGTGGGCCACCTGGACCGAGTCCGTGTCCAAGGGCGTGCCCAACCGGCAGAACCTGCAGGAGCAGCTCATCTGCCACCCCATGAGCTACGTTGCGCGCGTGAAGTCCACATGGAACCTCGACACCTGGCGCCCGACCGTGGGGCTGGCGAAGACCATCGCCGCCTCGTGCAACCCGTGACCGGCAACCGCGGCCTGGTCCGCGTGACCGCCGTGGTCGTCGGCGTGCTCGGCCTGGTCATCGGGGTCCTGGCGCTGCTCGAGGGCTACCGCATCGGGGTCGTCGCGGACGAGACCGGGACGGTGGGCAGCGTGCCGCCCGTGCTCTTCGTCGCGGCCGTCGCCGGGCCGGTGCTCGTGCTCTGCGCCGTCGTCCAGCTGCTCGCCACGCGCGAGGGACGCACGGGGGTCGCACCGCGCTGAGGTGGGGGCCGGTGCCTGTGGACGGGCGCGCCGGTGGGTTCGGCGCGCTCGGTACCGTGTGTCGGGCTCGTCCGCTTCGAGCTACCGAGGAGGGGCACCGGCGTGGCTGATCTGAAGGTCGACGACGTCGCCGTCGCGTCGTTCGCCGCTGCCGTGGGCGCGCACACCGGGCCCGTCGGGGCCGAGTGCACCGCCACCGGCCAGGCGCTCGGGTCGGGCACCGTGCAGGACGCGCTGGGCAACGTGGCGCTGGTCCTGACGGTGCTCGACCGGGCGCTCGCCGACGGGGCCGGCGCCCTGGCGTGCGACGCCCGGGCGACCTCGCAGGCGTGGGCCTCGACCGACTCCCGCATGGCGGTCCACGCGGTGTGAGGCGCGCGGCCGGGGTGCCCGGCCCTCGGTGCGGCCACGTGACCTCGCAGCGCGAGGCGGCCTCTCGGGCTGTTCAGCAGTCGGGTGGTGTGGGGGTGGCGGTGCAGGGGCCGGCGACGAGGCGGCTGGTGCGTTCTTCGGCGGTGAAGGGCGCGGAGGTGGTGGTGGTCAGGG
>NZ_BONP01000035.1 GCF_016862775.1 Cellulomonas phragmiteti
AGAGCAATCCAGCTCCCTGCCCTCCACGACGTGCGCCGCGCGTACTGCCCGCGGCGGGGTGGATTGCTCTCTCGCGGGCGAAGGGGGTGGGGCGGACGGGCTGGATTGCTCTCTCGCGGGTGGAGGGGGTGGGGCGGACGGGCTGGATTGCTCTCTCGCGGGTGGAGGGGGTGGGGTGGACGGGCTGGATTGCTCTCTCGCGGGTGAGGGGGGCGGGGGGTGGGGTCAGCCCTTGACGGAGCCGGCCAGGAGGCCGCGGACGAAGTAGCGCTGCAGGGCGAGGAACACGATGAGCGGCACGATCATCGCGATGAACGCACCCGCCGACAGCAGGTGCCACTGCGAGCCGCGCGTGCCGGCCAGCTCGGCGATGCGCACGGTCAGAGGAGCCACGTCCGTCGTCCCGCCGACGAACACCAGGGCGACCAGCAGGTCGTTCCACACCCAGAGGAACTGGAAGATCCCGAAGGACGCGATGGCGGGGGTCAGCAGCGGCAGCAGCACCCGGAAGAACACCGTGACGTGGCCCGCGCCGTCGACGCGCGCCGCCTCGACGAGCGAGGCCGGGATGTCCTTCATGAAGTTGTGCAGCAGGTAGATCGCCAGCGGCAGCGCGAAGATCGAGTGCGACAGCCACACGACCCAGAACGACCCGGCGAGCCCCCACGACACGTACTGGGTGAGCAGCGGCAGGAGCGTCACCTGGATCGGCACGACCTGCAGCGCGAACACCGCGACGAACAGCAGGTCCCGGCCCCGGAAGTCGATCCACGCGAACGCGTACGCGGCGAGCAGCGCCAGCGAGATCGGGATGAACACGGCCGGCAGGGTGATGACGACCGAGTTGACGAAGAACGTCGCGAAGCTGGTCGACGACCCGAACAGCACCTCGGTGTAGTTCTCCAGCGTCACCAGCGGGTCGGAGAAGAACGTCCACCAGCCGGTGGTGCGGATGTCCGCCCGCGGGCGGAACGACGTGACGAGCAGACCGAACGTGGGAACGGTCCACAGGATCGCCAGGGCGATCGCGATGCCCGACGCCCATGGCGAGCTGAGCCGGCCCTTGGCTGCGATCGCGGCCTTCTCGGCCCGGGTCAGGCGCGGCGGACGACGACGCGTGTCGTTCTGGGCCGGGTCGGTGAGCGTCGTCGGCGGGATGGCGGTCATCGGATCTCCTCCGCGAGCTTCAGCTGCCGCACGTTGTACGCGATGATCGGGATCACGAGGACGAAGAGGATGACCGCCAGCGCGGCGCCCAGCCCCTGGTTCCGCGAGACGAAGGTCTGCGTGTAGAACTCGTACGCCACGACGGACGTGTTGAAGTTGCCGCCCGTCATGGTCCGCACGATGTCGAAGACCTTCAGCGTGGCCATCGCGATCGTGGTCACCACGACGACGAGCGCCGGCCGGATCGAGGGCACGGTGATGAACCGGAACATCGACAGGCCGTGCAGGCCGTCCAGGCGCGCGGCCTCGATGATGTCGTCCGGGATCGCCTTGACGGCCGCCGACAGCACCGTCATCGCGAAGCCGGCCTGGATCCACACCATGACGACGATGAGGAACAGGTTGTTCCACGGTTGGCTGAGCAGGAACTGCTGCGGCTCCATGCCCAGCCACACCAGCAGCTGGTTGAGCAGGCCCGTCTGCTGCACGTTGCCCTGGTCGGGCTTGTACTCGTAGACGAACTTCCAGATGATCGACGCGCCGACCAGCGAGATCGCCATCGGTAGGAAGATCAGCGTCTTGGCCACGTACTCGAACCGCGTGCGGTCGACCAGCACCGCGTAGACCAGGCCGAACATCGTGGCCGCGAGCGGCACGAGCACGACCCACAGCGCGGTGTTGCGCAGGACGATCTGGAACTGGCCCTCGGTGAACGCGGTGACGTAGTTGTCGAGGCCGACGAACTCGCGCCCGCGCGCGTCCCGGAACGATCCCCAGACGGTCCGCAGACCCGGGTACAGCAGGCCGAACCCCAGGAACAGCAGGGTCGGGCCCAGGAACCCCAGCACGACGGCCCAGGTGGGGGCCCGCTTGAGGCGGTCGATCCCCAGCAGGATCGCGCCCATCACCACGATGAACAGCACGATGGCCAGGACCATCAGCAGGAGCTTCTCAGGTGTCGAGTCCGGGCGGAGCAGCCACTCCACGGTGGTCATCCCCTCGTCGTGACGCCCGTCGCCGGGTCGTCAGCGGGTACGGACGGCGTGGTGGGGGCCACCGAGAACGGCGACCCCCACCACATGGCACTGCCTACGTCACATGCCGGCCCAAGCGGACTCGATGTTCGACAGGGTCGTCTGCGCGTCCTGACCGGGGCTGATCCACGCGGTCATCTCCCGCCAGAACGCACCGGCCCCGATCGCGCCGGGCATCTGGTCCGACCCGTCGAAGCGGAACGTGTACTCGTCGTCGGTCAGCAGGTCGAACGAGAGCTGGTCGATGGGCGACTGCAGCAGCCCCTCGTCCAGGCCGTTGTTGGCGCTGATCCAGCCCTGACCGGTGACCTCGGCCTTGGCGTTGGCCCACTGCGGGCTCGACAGGTACGCGTGGAAGGCCTGCACCTCCTCGCGGTCCGAGAACGCGGTGACGAACTCGCCGCCGCCCAGCAGCGGGCGGTCGTCCTCGGAGACGCCCGGCAGGTAGAAGGCGTAGACGTCGCCGTCCTCGGCAACCGTCAGCGACTCGTCCCAGTTGGCCTGGTAGAAGTTCGCCGCCCGGTGCAGGAAGCACGTGCCGTCGGGGATGCCGTTGCCGGACTCGTTCCACGGGGCGGTCGCGATCGACGCGACGTTGCCGAGGCCGCCGTTGACGTAGTCCTCGTTCTGCAGGATGCCACCGACCTCCTCGAGCGCCGCGACGATCTGCGGGTCGTCGAACGGGATCTCGTGGGTCACCCACTGGTCGTAGACGTCGGGGCCGGCGGTGCGCAGGACGACGTCCTCGAGCCAGTCGGTGGCCGGCCAGCCGGTCGCGTCACCGGACTCGATGCCCGCGCACCACGGCTTGATGTCGGGATGGTCGGCGACCATCTGGTCGGTGAGGTCCAGCAGCCCCTGCCACGTCGTGGGGATCTCGTAGCCGTTCTCCTCGAACGCGCCCGGGGAGTACCAGACGAACGACTTCACGTTGGCGCCCAGCGGCGTGGCGTACAGCGTGCCGTCGACGGTGCCGTACTCGACCCAGCCCTCGGTGTAGTACTCCTCGGCGTTGGCGACGACGGCGTCACCGGCGGGCACGACCGCGTCCGGGAAGTCCTCGACCAGCGAGCGCAGGAACCCGGGCTGCGGGATGTACGCGATGTCGGGCGGGTTGCCGGCCTCGAGCCGCACGGGCAGCTGGGCCTCGAACTCGCGCGAGCCCTCGTAGGAGATCTCCGCGCCGGTGCACTCCGTGAACGGCACGTAGGAAGCGCGCTGCTCCTCGGCCTCGGGGTCGACGATCGACGTGTACACCGTGACGGTGGTGCCCGACAGGTCGCCGTACTGCTCGAAGTCGGCGCAGTCGACGTCGGCGACCGCGTCGCCCCCGCCACCCCCGGTGTCGTCGTTGCCGTCGGCGCAGGCCGTGAGCACCAGGCCGAGCCCGGCGACGGAGGCGACGAGCGCAAGACCGCGCCTCTTCTGGATCCGCATCATGGACCTCCACGTCCTCGTGGTGCAGTGGTACGCCCCGTCCGGGGCGCCTGCTGTCGATGCAAGACCTTTTGCGCAACGCCTGCAACACAGAAACGCACGCGAACCGGTCACGATCCGGTCACATCGCCGCGGACCGCCGAGACACCCCGTGGCCTGCGGTCAGGCCAGGACCCGCCGCAGCACGGCGACGGCGCCGTCGTCGTCGATCGTGCCCGTAACCTCGTCGGCTGCCGCGCGCACGACGTCGTTGGCGTGACCCATGGCCACGCCGCAGGCCGCCCAGCGCAGCATCTCGACGTCGTTCTCGCCGTCGCCGAGCGCGAGCGTCTCGTACGGCTCGACACCCAGCTCCCGGCGCACCTCCTCCAGCGCGCTCGCCTTGGACACCCCGCCGGGCGTGAGGTCCAGCCACGCGCTCCACCCGACCGCGTACGTCACCTCGTGCAGCCCGACGCGCTCCACGAGGGCGTGGAACTCCTCGGGCGTGCTCTCGGGTGCGCGGATGACGACGCGCGTCGCGGGCGCCGACGCGAGCCGCTCGAACGGCACGAGGGTCTGCTGCCCGGTGATCTCGCCCGCCGGGAACGGGGCGGACACGAGGAAGCCGACGCTGAGGTCCTCGACGGCGAAGAGCGCGTCGGGGATCTCCAGGGCGATCGCGCGCAGCGCCGGGCCGGGATCGAACGTCACCGTCCGCTCCAGCGTGTAGCCCGCGTCGTGCTCGGGGTCGAGCCGGGCCGTGACGGCGCCGTTGGAGCACACGACCCAGCCGTGCGTCAGCCCGAGGTCCAGCGCGACCTCCACCGCCGAGTGCGCGGAGCGGCCCGTGGCGAGCACCACGTGCCGGCCGGAGTCGACGAGCGCCGTGACCCCCGCCCGCACCTCCTCGCTGATCACGCCGCCGTACGACATGAGCGTGCCGTCGACGTCGAGCGCGACCATCCGGGTGCGGCTCACCGGACCGGCTCCAGGACCTCGAGGCCGCCCAGGTAGGGCCGCAGGCCCTCGGGGACCCGCACCGACCCGTCGGCCTGCTGGTGGTTCTCCAGGAGCGCGACGATCCAGCGCGTCGTGGCAAGGGTGCCGTTGAGGGTGGCGACGGTCCGCATGCCGTCCTCGGTCCGCTCGCGCACGCCCAGGCGCCGCGCCTGGAAGGTGGTGCAGTTGGAGGTCGACGTCACCTCCATCCAGCGCTGCTGGCTGGGCAGCCACGCCTCGCAGTCGAACTTGCGCGCAGCGCTCGACCCGAGGTCGCCGGCCGCGGTGTCGATGACCCGGTACGGCAGGTCCGCGAGCGCGAGCATCTCCTTCTCCCACGACAGGATGCGGCGGTGCTCGTCGTACGCGTCGTCGGGGCGCGTCCAGACGAACGCCTCGACCTTGTGGAACTGGTGCACGCGGATGATGCCGCGGGTGTCCTTGCCGTACGAGCCGGCCTCGCGCCGGTAGCAGGCGCTCCACCCCGCGTACCGCAGAGGGCCGTCCGCCAGGTCGAGGATCTCCCCCTGGTGGTACCCGGCCAGCGCGACCTCGCTCGTCCCGACGAGGTACAGGTCGTCCGCCTCGAGCCGGTAGACCTCGTCGGCGTGGGCCCCGAGGAACCCGGTGCCGGCCATGATCTCGGGCTTGACGAGCGTCGGCGTGATCGTCGGGACGAACCCGTGCCGCAGCGCCAGGTCCATCGCGGCGTTGAGCAGCGCGAGCTCGAGCCGGGCGCCGATGCCGGTGAGGAAGTAGAACCGCGAGCCCGAGACCTTGGCACCGCGCTCGGTGTCGATCGCGCGCAGGCCCTCGCCGAGGTCGAGGTGATCCTTGACGACGAAGTCCGGCCCGTACTCGGCCGCGAGGTCCCGGGGCGTGCCGACGTGCTCGAGCACCACGTAGTCGTCCTCGCCGCCGCCGGGCACGCCGTCCTCGATGACGTTGCCGATGCTGCGGGTCAGCTCGAGCGCGCGCGCCTCCGCCTCGGACGCGTCGGCCTGCAGCGCCTTGACCCGGGCCGCGACCTCCTTGGTGTGCGCGAGCAGCGCCTGCTTCTCGTCGCCCGACGCCTGCGCGACCCGCTTGCCGAGGGACTTCTGCTCCGCCCGCAGCGTCTCGAACTCCGTCAGCGCGGAGCGGCGACGCGCGTCCGCGTCGAGCACCTCGTCCACGAGGTGCGGGTCCTCGCCGCGCGCCACCTGGCTGGCTCGCACGGCGTCGGGGTCCTGGCGCAGCAGCTGGAGATCGATCACCCCCCGACCCTACCGACCCCCGCCATCGCATTCCCGTCGACGCCCAGCGCCCCCGCGCCGCCGTCCGACCTGCGGCCGGGGCTGCGCACCCGTAGATTGCGCGGCATGTCATGGGTCGCGTGGGTCGCGGTGGTCGCTGGTGTCCTGGCGCTCGTCGCCGTCGGTCTGGGCCTGTGGGTCTGGCAGCAGCAGCGCCGGCTGACGGCCCGGATCGAGCAGCCGTCGGACGCGCCCGGTGCCGCCGTGGAGAAGCCCAAGGGGCAGCTCGTGGCGTTCGTCGCCAACCCGTCGAAGCCCGACGTCGCGCAGCTGCGCGCGGCCGTCCGCAAGGCCGCCGCGGAGCAGTACCTGCCGGAGCCGATGTGGCTCGAGACGACCGTCGAGGACCCGGGCGTGGGTCAGGCGCGGTCGGCCGTCGAGGCCGGGGCGGACCTCGTCGTCGCCGTCGGCGGCGACGGCACCGTCCGCGCGGTCGCCGAGGCCCTCGCCGGGACGGACGTGCCCATGGGCCTGATGCCGCTGGGCACGGGCAACCTGCTGGCCCGCAACCTCGACGTGCCGATCAGCGACCCCCTCGCGGCGCTGCAGCTCGCGCTGGACGGCACCGACAAGCGGATCGACGTGGGCTGGCTGCGGGTCGAGCGGTGGGAGTCGCAGGTCGACGACGACATCGCCGAGGCCGCCGACGACCTGCCCGCCGACACCGACATCCCCCGCGACCACATCTTCCTCGTCATCGCCGGGCTCGGGTTCGACGCCGCGATGGTCGCCGACACCGACGACCAGCTCAAGGCGAAGGTCGGGTGGATCGCCTACTTCATGGCCGGTGTGCGCCACCTGCACGGCCGGCGGCTGCGGATCCGCCTCACGCTGGACGACCGGCCCGTGCAGCAGCTGCGCTCGCGCAGCCTGCTCATCGGCAACTGCGGCAAGCTGCCCGGCGGCATCACGCTGCTGCCCGACGCGGTCCTCGACGACGGCGTGCTCGACATCGCGTCGATCGACACCCGCGGGGGGATCGCCGGCTGGGCGCAGCTGTTCGGCGAGGTCGTGCTGCAGGGCATCGGCGTGCGCAACGAGTCGGCCGCGAAGATCGGGCGCATCGACCACGCGCGCGCCCGCAAGGTCAAGATCGTCGTGCCCGGGGGCGAGCACGTCCAGGTCGACGGCGACATCGTCGGCCGCTCGAGCGAGATCACGGCCCGCGTCGACCCCGGCGCCCTGGTCGTGCGCGTCGCACGCTGACGCCGGGGCCCCCCGGGCCCGCCCGACCCGCGCGTCAGGCGGGGTCGCCGCCGCGCAGCCGCGCCAGCCACGCCCGTGCCTCGACGAAGTCCTGGTCCGACGTGCCCAGGTGCACCAGCGGCGCGACCGCGTCGGCCCGCGGGTACGACCCCAGGAACCGCACGTACGGGCACCGGCGGTGCAGCCCCATGAGGACCTCCCCCATGCGCTCGTCGGTCACGTGCCCCTCGGCGTCGATCGAGAACGAGTAGCGTCCGAGCGCGTCCCCGATGGGCCGGGACTCGATGCGGGACAGGTTGACGCCCCGCACGGCGAACTGCTCGAGCATCGCGAGCAGCGCCCCCGCCTCGTTGTCGGGCAGGTGCACGACGAGCGTCGTCTTGTCGGCGCCCGTCGGCGGGGGCACAGGTCCCGGCGGGCCCACGACGACGAAGCGCGTCAGCGCCGACGGGTTGTCGGCGACCCGCTCCGCGAGCGGCTCGAGCCCGTACGTGCCCACGGCCGCGGGCGGCACGAGGGCGGCGTCGAACGGCAGCGCCGCCACCGCCGCCGCGTCCCCGGCCGCCTCGGCCAGCAGCGCGGCGGGTGCGGTGTTGCTCGTCGCCGGGACGTGCACGGCGGCGGGCAGGTGCGCCGCGAGCCAGCGCCGGCACTGCACCCACGCGTGCGGGTGGGCCGCGATGCGCCGCACGCCGCCCAGGGGCACCCCGGCGGGCGCGACCAGCGTGAACTGCACGGGGACCAGCACCTCGCGCAGCAGCACGAGAGGCGCACCGGTGGCCAGCGAGTCGAGCGTCGCGGTGACGCCGCCCTCGGCGGTCGACTCGATCGCCACGACCGCCCGGTCCGCAGCACCGGAGCGCACGGCGGCGATGGCCGACCCGACGTCCGTCTGCGGCAGGTAGACGGCCTCGTCGGGCGACGCGACCTGCCGCAGCGCCTCCTCCGTGAACGTGCCCGCAGGCCCCAGGTACGCGTAGCGCAGCACGGTCACCGACCCTCCCCGCCCGGGCCGCCCGGCCCGTCGACGTCGCCGCCCCGACCGGCCCACGACGGGGACCGCGCGCGGCGGGGCCGCGCACACGGCCCCGCCGAGCCTAGTGCGCGCCCGTACCCTGGGGCGGTGCCCCGGTCCCTGCGCGCGCTCGCCGCTGCCCTGCTCGCCGCGCTCGCGGTGCTGCTGGGCGCACCCGCCCAGGCGCTCGACCCCGCCGTCCCCGAGCGGGTGCCCGGACCTGTCGTCCTGGTCGGCGTCACCGGTCTGCGCTGGGACGACCTCGGGACGCTGACGACGCCCGCGCTGTGGGGCCTGTCGCGCGAGGGGGCCGTCGCGACGGTCGCGGCGCGCTCGGTGCGGGCCCGCTCCTGCCCGGCCGACGGCTGGCTCGCCGTCTCCGCCGGCAACCGGTCGGCCGACCTCGAGGCCGAGGACGGCTCGTGCCGCACGCTGCGCGACCCCGGCGAGACGGGCGAGGTCCCCGGCTGGGCCGACTACCTGGCGTCCGCGGCCGCCGAGTCCTACGGCGCCCGCCCCGGCATGCTGGGCGACCTGCTCGCCGCCACCGGCACCGAGGCGACCGGGATCGGCCCCGGCGCGGCCGTCGCCCTCGCCGGCTCCGACGGGCGGCCCGTCGGCACCCACCTGCGGGTCCCCGTCGAGCCGCGGGCGCTCGCGCGGGCCGTCCGCGGCGCCGCCGACTCCTCCGACCTGCTCGTCGTCGACGCGGGCGTCATCCGCAACCCCGGCTACGCGACCGTCGCCCGCCTGCCGACGGCCGCACCCACCGCGGTGCCGGAGTCCGAGCTGCCCGGCCTGGGCGGCGCCGACGACGACCTGCCCGACTCGGGCGCCATCGTCGAGCCGACGCGCGCGCAGCAGGCCGTCACCGTCGACGCGCGCGTCGACGCGGTCCTCGACGGCCTGGCCGGGTACGACGCCACGGTCCTGCTGGTGTCGCTGGCGGACTCCGGTCGCGCCGCCCTGCAGGTGGCCGTCGCCACCGGGCCGCGGCCGCTCGGCGAGCCGTACGCCGCGAGCCAGCTCACCTCCGGGTCGACCCGCCAGCCCGGCGTCGTGCAGGTCACCGACGTGACACCGACGCTGCTGACGCTGCTCGAGCTGCAGGACGAGGCCCCCGCGCTGCCCGGTGCGCAGATCGTCCCGGCGCCCGGGGCCGCCACCGGCAGCGCGCGCGTCGCCCGGCTCCTCGACGTGCAGCAGGAGGCCGCGTCGATCACCCGCGTCTCGGGGTCGTTCTCCGCCCGTCTGGTCCTCGCGCAGGCCGTGCTGTTCGTCGCCGCCGCGATCGTGCTGGTCACCCGGGGACGCGCCGACCGCCGACCGCTGCGCCCCGCGCTGCGCGTGCTGCAGGTCGGTGCGCTGGCGCTCGGAGCCACGCCCGTGGCGTCGTTCCTCGTCGGCCTCGTGCCGTGGTGGCGCGCCGACCGGCCGGTCACCGGGTTCTGGCTCGCGCTCCTGGGGTGGATCGCGGTGATCACCGCCGCGGCGCTCGCGGGTCCGTGGCGCCGGCACGTGCTGGGCCCCGCCGGCCTCGTCGCCGGGGTCACGGTCGTCACCCTGGCCGTCGACGCGGTCACGGGCTCGACCCTCGTCATCGACTCGCCCATGGGCGCGCACCGGATCATGGCCGCGCGGTTCTACGGCATGAGCAACCAGGCGTTCGCGCTCATCACCGCCGGCGGGGTGCTGCTCGCGGTGGTGCTCGCGGACCGGCTGCTGCGCGCCGGGCGCCGCCGGCTCGCCGTCGCGGCCGTCGTGGTCCTCGGGGTCGTCCTCGTCGTGGTCAACGGCGCACCGGCGTGGGGGGCGGACTTCGGCGGCCCGCCGTCGATCATCCTGGCGTTCGCCATGGTCGCCGTCGCGGTCAGCGGGCGCCGGGTGTCCTGGCGGTTCGTGCTGCTCGTCGGGGTGGTCGGGGCCGCCGTGGTCCTGGGGTTCGCCCTGCTCGACTGGATGCGCCCCGCCGCTGACCGCACCCACCTGGGACGGTTCCTCGACACCGTGCTCGAGGGCGGGCTGTGGGACGTCGTGTGGCGCAAGGTGTCGGTGAACCTGCGGGTGCTGACGTCGTGGCGCTACCTGGTGCCCGCGATCGGCGGGGTCGCCCTGACGTGGCTGGTGCTGGCGGGGCCGCGGGCCCGCCGGGGCGGGCTGCTCGGGGCGGGCTCCCCGCTCGCCGGCCTGCAGAGCGCGGTGCCGCTGCTGCGGCCCGCGGTCGCCGCGACGGGCGCGGCGCTGACCATCGGGTTCCTCATGAACGACTCGGGCATCGTGGTGCCCGCCACGGGCATCGCGCTGGCGGTGCCGTGCCTCGTGGCCGCGGCGGCACAGTGGCGCCTCGGCGCACCGGCCGACGACGGCAGCGGGGTCAGCGACCCGGGCGCTGCTCCCGCGGCGAGATCGTCTGCCTGACGTTCGACGCCGCGGCGCGCGCCCGGCGCGCGTTCACCGCGAGCTGCACGTCGCGGTACTGCGCCGCGCGGTGCAGCTGCCCCTTGAGGTCCGTGCCCGACGGCCGGTGCCGCAGCTCGCACGGCACCTCCAGCACCCGGAACCCCAGGCGCAGCAGGTCGATCGTCATGCCCGCCTCGACGCCCCAGCCGCGCGCCAGCGGCGTCGCGGCCTCGAACGCCTCGCGGGTCAGGCAGCGCATGCCGGACAGCGGCTGCGTGGGCGTCCACCCCGTCATCGACGCGATCGCGCGGCGGGCGGCCCCCACGACGATCCCGCGCCCGCCGGCACCGGGCTGCGGCGGCAGGAGCGCGATGGTCAGGTCCGCGATGCCCTCCAGGACGGGCGGCACGAGCGGCGCGGTGTTGACGGCCGTGTCGGCCAGGTCGCCGTCGATGAACAGCAGGTGCCGGGGCGGCCGGTCCGGGGCGTCGCGCATCGCGACGACCGCGGCGCCCGTCTCCATCGCGGCGGCCTTGCCGCGGTTGTGGGAGTGCCGCACGACGACCGCGCCGGCCTCGCGCGCGACGTGCTGCGTGTTGTCCTCGGACCCGTCGTCGACGACGAGCACGAGGTCGACGTGCGGGATCGCGCGCGCCGAGCGCACCGTCGCGGCGATGCGCCGGGACTCGTCCTTGGCCGGGATGATGACCGCGACGCGCTGGCGCTGCTTGTGCCCGCGTGCGGCGCGGGCGGCGCGCTCGACGGTCGCGGCGGACGGACCGGGCGCGGCCGCGTCAGGGGTCGCATGGGCCACCCGTCCGACGGCCTCGCTCCCCGTGCTGGTCACGGGCCCCACCCTATCGACCGCAGGTGACAGGTCGCCTCACGAGTGCGGGGTGAGACGTCCCACCCCGCACCCGTCACGCCTCAGCGCAGCGTCACCTGCCGGGCCACGAGACCGGCGCGCGCCCGGCGGGCGTTCGCGTCGAGGGGCGTCTCGTCGGCCATCGCGGCCGCGAGCCGGGGGGCGAAGTCGGCGACCGGCGTCTCGATGTCCTCGGCCTCCGAGCCGCGCGCCAGCTCCCACACGGGCACGACGATGCCGGCGGCGCGGAAGTAGCCGATGAACTTGGCGCCGTCGAACCCGGACTCGCGGCGGGCGTGCAGCCGGGACAGGCCGTCGAGCACGACCTGCTCGTCGGCCGGCTGCGCCCAGCGCAGGTACTCGCGGGCGCCCATGCGGCACCAGTACGCGGACTCGGCGGCGGCGACGCGGCGGGTGTCGACGATCCCGGCGTCGGCCTCCTCGAGGGCGGCCTGCAGGTCGGGGGTGACGTCGGTGCTCGGGTCGAGCCAGTAGGAGAAGCTCTCCTGCACGGTGACCTCGAAGGGCACGCTCAGGTCGAGCACGTCCTGCAGGCGCGGGCCCGGGGTCGGCAGGCCGATGGTCTCGATCGCCGTGCCGGGCTCGGCGTCGAGCGCCAGGAGCAGCGCGGTGGCGACGTCGCGGCTCGCGTCCCCGGAGCTGGTGCCGGTCTGCAGCGCGACGAGCACGACCCCGTCGGTCCGGTGCAGCGCGGCCCAGCTGTTGGGCAGCACGGTGGTGACGACCACGTCGCGGGCGCCGTGCTCGGCGGTGGTGCGGGCGGTCGCGGTCGCCGCGGGCACGAGCTCGCGCAGCGCGACCCAGTCCGGCTCACCGGGGAGCCCCTCGAACGGGCGCAGCACGAAGTCGGGCGTGTTCTTGGCCATACGTGCACCCTACCGACCCATGAGACGTGCGGCCGAGCACGTGCGCGGCGGGGGTCGGCTGCGGGAGGATCACCCGTATGGATCCGCGCGCCGGCACCCCCGCCCAGCCTTCCGACCTCGTCGACCTCGACCTCCTGCTCTCCGCGTACCACGACCGCCGGCCCGACCTCGACGACCCGGCGCAGCGGGTCGCGTTCGGCACGTCCGGCCACCGCGGCTCGTCCCTCGACGGCGCGTTCAACGAGGCGCACATCGTGGCGATCACCGCCGCCATCGTCGAGTACCGGCGCCGCCAGGGCACCGACGGCCCCCTGTTCATCGGACGCGACACGCACGCGCTGTCCGCGCCCGCGTTCACGACGGCCCTGGAGGTGCTCGCCGCGGCGGGCGTCGAGGTGCACGTCGACGCCCGCGACTCGTACACCCCGACCCCGGCGGTGTCGCTCGCGATCCTCACGCACAACGGCGCCGCGACGGCCGCGGGCGTGCGGACGCAGGGGCCGGGCCTGGCCGACGGCATCGTCGTGACCCCGTCGCACAACCCGCCGCGCGACGGCGGCTTCAAGTACAACCCGCCGCACGGCGGCCCCGCGGGCTCCGAGGCGACGGGCTGGATCGCGGACCGCGCCAACGAGATCCTGCGCACGGGCTGGCACGACGTGCCCCGCGTGAGCATCCAGCAGGCGCTCGCGGCGGACACCACGCGCAAGCACGACTACCTCACGGCGTACGTCGACGACCTGCAGAACGTCCTCGACCTGGACGCGATCCGCAGCGCGGGCGTGCGGATCGGCGCCGACCCGCTCGGCGGTGCCGCCGTGGAGTACTGGGGCGCGATCGGCGAGCGCTACGGGCTCGACCTGACGGTCGTCAACCCCGAGGTCGACCCCCGGTGGGGGTTCATGACGCTCGACTGGGACGGCAAGATCCGCATGGACTGCTCGTCGCCATACGCGATGGCCTCGCTGCTGCAGCGGATGCAGCCGGGCGCGGACGGCAGCACACCGTTCGACATCGCCACGGGCAACGACGCGGACGCCGACCGCCACGGCATCGTCACGCCCGATGCCGGGCTGATGAACCCCAACCACTACCTGGCGGTCGCGATCGCGTACCTGTACGGCGGGGCGCGCCCCGGCTGGCCGGCGGGCACCGCGATCGGCAAGACGCTCGTGTCGTCCTCGCTCATCGACCGCGTCGCCGCGTCGCTGGGCCGCCGCCTGCTGGAGGTGCCGGTCGGGTTCAAGTGGTTCGTGCCCGGGCTCATCGACGGGTCCGTCGGGTTCGGCGGGGAGGAGTCCGCGGGGGCGTCGTTCCTGCGGAAGGACGGCACGGTGTGGACGACGGACAAGGACGGCATCCTGCCGGCGCTGCTGGCCTCGGAGATCCTCGCCACGACGGGCAGGAGCCCGTCGCAGCACCACGCCGAGCTGGTCGAGCGGTTCGGGGCGTCGTCGTACGCGCGGGTCGACGCGGTCGCCACGCGCGAGCAGAAGGCGACGCTCGCGGCGCTGTCCCCGGAGCAGGTGACCGCGACCGAGCTGGCCGGCGAGCCGATCACCGCGAGGCTGACGCGCGCGCCGGGCAACGACGCGGCCATCGGGGGCCTGAAGGTGACCACGCAGAACGCGTGGTTCGCCGCGCGGCCGTCGGGCACCGAGGACGTCTACAAGATCTACGCCGAGTCCTTCGTCTCCCCCGAGCACCTCGCCCAGGTGCAGGAGGCCGCCAAGGACGTCGTCTCCCAGGCCCTCCAGGCCTGACCCGACACCCCTCCCCCGCCCACCCAAGGGCGCGAGAGAGCAATCCAGCCGCCCCCCCAAGGGCGCGAGAGAGCAATCCAGCCGCCCCAAGGGGCGCGAGAGCAGAATCCAGCCGCCCAGGGGCGTGAGAGAGCAATCCAGCCGCCCACCCAAGGCGTGAGAGAGCAATCCAGCCCACCCCTGTGATGGCAGGCGGGCTGGATTGCACTCTCACGCCCGGGGTGGGGCACACGGGGTGGTCGCGCGGCTGGATTGCACTCTCACGCCGGGGTTGAACACCCCGGGGTGGGGCACACGGGGTGGGCGCGCGGCTGGATTGCACTCTCACGCTCGGGGGTGGGGTACCTCGGGGGTGGGTGGGGCACCTCGGGGTGGGCGCGCGGCTGGATCGCAGTCTCGCGCACCCGGAAGCGGACCGGTCGCCCTGCGGGGCGGGCGACCGGCCCGCGGCTCCGCGGGGTCAGGCCGTCAGACGGCCCAGACCCGTGAACTCCCAGCCCGCGGCGCGCCACTCGGCCGCGGGGAGCTTGCCGCGCGCGTCGATGACGCGGGCGTGCCGGGCCAGGCCCGCGAGGCGCTGCGGGTCGGCACCGACGAACTGGTCCCACTCGGTGAGGACGAGCAGCACGTCGCACTCCTCCACGGCCTCGTCGACGCTCGTGCCGTAGCCGAGGGTCGGGAAGGCGCGGCGCGCGGTGTCGCCGGCCTCCGGGTCGAAGACCGTGACCTGCGCCCCGCGCAGGTGCAGCGCGGCGGCGACGTTGAGGGCCGGCGAGTCGCGCACGTCGTCCGTCAGCGGCTTGAACGCCGCCCCGAGGACGCCGACGCGCTTGTTGAGCACCGAGCCGCCGCACGCCTCGAGGGCGAGGTCGACGACGCGCTCGCGCTGCCCCATGTTGATCTCGTCGACCTGCTGCAGCAGCGCGCTCGCGCGGTACGCGCCGAGCTCGTTGGCCCGGTGCATGAGCGCCCGGATGTCCTTGGGCAGGCAGCCGCCACCGAACCCCAGCCCGGCGTCGAGGAACTGCCGCCCGATGCGCACGTCGTGCCCCAGCGCGTCGGCCAGGACCGTGACGTCGGCCCCGGCGGCCTCGCAGACGCCCGCGATCGCGTTGATGAACGAGATCTTGGTCGCGAGGAACGCGTTGGCGCTGACCTTGACGAGCTCCGCGGTCGGCAGGTCGGTCAGGACGACCGGCGAGCCCTCCGCGATGGGGGCCGCGTACACGGTGCGCAGCACGGCCTCCGCCTGCGGCGAGGCGCCCCCGAGCACGATGCGGTCGGGGTGCAGGGTGTCGCCGACGGCCTTGCCCTCGCGCAGGAACTCGGGGTTCCAGACGAGCTCGACGTCCAGACCGGCCGGGGCCGTCGCGGCGACGAGCCCCCGCAGCCGGGCGGCGGTGCCGACCGGGACGGTCGACTTGCCGACGATGACGGCGTCGGTGGTGAGGTGCTGCGCGATGACGCGCGTGGCGTCCTCGACGTACGCGAGGTTCGCCGCGTGCGACGTGCGCTGCTGCGGGGTCCCGACGCACACGAAGTGCACGTCGGCGCCCGCGACCGCCGAGGCGGCGTCGGTCGTGAACCGCAGGCGGCCGGTGGCGAGGTTCTTCTCGAGCAGCTCGGGCAGCCCGGGCTCGAAGAACGGGACCTTGCCGGCGGCGAGGGCGTCGACCTTGGACTGGTCGACGTCGACGCCGACGACGTCGAACCCGAGCTCGGCCATCGCGACGGCGTGGGTCGCGCCGAGGTAGCCGGTGCCGAACACGGTGATCCGCGGCGCGGACGGGGTGGTGGCCGCCGCGCGGGCGGTCCGGGTGGTGCGCTGGGTGCTCATCTGTCTCTTCTTCGCGTGAGGAGGGTCAGGGGCCGGGGACGAAGCCGGCGGAGGGGTCGGCGATGCCGTCGACGAACGCCTGCCGGGAGTCGTCGCGCGAGGTGATGCGCCAGTCGTTGGTGACGCGCTGCCCCTCGCTGATCGTCGTGACGGTGTGGTGGAACCACACGAACCCGATGACGTCGGCGTTCTGCGGCTGCGCGAGGGCGCGGAACAGGTCGCGCACCCAGGCCGGCTTGTTGCCGCCGGCCTCCGACGCCCCGATCTCCGCGAGGATGATCGGCTTGTCGGTGATGGCACGCAGCTGGTCCAGCGAGGCGTCGAACGTCCACGCGAAGGTGGGCGTCTGCGCCGCGTCGTACGGCGGGCGGTAGTACCCGGTCAGCCCGACCCAGTCGACGTACGCGTCACCCGGGTACAGGCTCTGCGTGTACGCGAGCGGCTGGTTGAGCTTGGGCAGGCGGTTGACGATGTTCGGGGCCCAGACCCACAGGGCGTACTCGTTGGCGCCCTCGGCCTCGAAGATCTCGTGCACGTGCCGCCACATGCGGACGAAGTCGCCGCGGTTGTTGCCGTTGACCTGGGCCCCGTTGATGCCCTGCTCCGACCAGGGGTACCAGGACCCGTTCATCTCGTGGTTCAGCCGGATGGCGACCGGCAGACCGAGCTCGGCGACGTCCCGCGCGTACTGCCGCAGGTAGTCGTCGAACTCGCCGTCGATGATGCGGGGCAGCGAGTACTCGGGGGCGTTCGGCTGGCCGTTGGACGCCACCATGGGCCGCGACTCCCACGTGACCATGGGCAGCACGCCCTTGGTCCAGGAGCGGGTGACCGCGTCGGGACGGAACGGGGTGTCCCAGCCCTGGAAGTACCCGGCGAGGTCCGGCTCGACGCCGACGGTCGCCGCGACCTCGTCGTGCTCGGCCCACGAGAACGGCGACTGGGCCGTGTAGAGGCCGAAGTACCGGTCGGCCGGGCGCAGGAGTGCGTCCCGGGCCGGTGCCGTCGGCCGGACCGGCAGGGCGGCCTCGGCGCGTGCGGCCGCGGCCGCACGGGCGAACTCCACCTGGGAGCGCGCGGTGGCCTCCCGGATCGCCGCGCCCTCGGCGGCACCCCGGGCCTCGGCGAGCTGACGCTCGAGCGCGGCCTTCTGGTCGGTCCGGGCCTGCGCGGCGGCACGCTCGGCGGCGGCCTTGGCGGAGCCGCGCGCGGCGGCGGCGGCCTTCTCGGCAGCGGCCTTCTCCTGGCCCTGCTGCCGCCCGGCGGCCTTGTCGGCCTCCGCCTTCTGCGCGGCGGCGGCCTTCTCGGCAGCGGCCTTCTCCTGGCCGCTGGCGGCGCCGGCGGCCCGCTCGGCGGCGGCCTTCTCCTGGGAGGCCCGCAGGTTCGCGATCTCGTCGTCACGGTCGGCGAGGACCGCCGCGAGGTCGGCGTTCTCCTGCTCGAGCTGCTTCTCGGCCTCCGTCCTCAGGGGGCCGGGTGTCGCACCCGAGGGCGACAGCCAGACGAGGCCGGTGACCACGCCCAGCGCGAGGGCGAGGACGAAGGCCGACAGCTTGCCGACGAGTCCGAGGCGGCCGCTGAGGGTCCACCAGTGGGTCGAGGTGTGCTCAGACATAGGTCACCGCCATGAGGGCGAACATGAGGATCCCGATCAGGTAGGGGACGAGGACGAGGGGGTTGCGGCGGCGCGCCGCCGGGGTGGCCTGCACCTGCGCGCGGGCCCGGGTCCCGGTGCGCAGCGCCACGCGGCCGCCCGCGGCCGGCTGCGCACCGGGCAGCACGGACGTGCGCGGCACGGCGGGCCCGGCCTGCGTGGGCACCCCGGGCCGGTCGACGACGTCCACGGGGGCGGAGCCGGGCGCGGTGCCCTCGAGCTCGGCCATGAGGTCGTCGTCGGAGGCGTCCTTCTGCCCGGCGACGTACGCACCGGCCCGGGTGCCCCAGCCGGCGACGTGCGCCATGCGGAAGAACCCGATGATCCGGATGGGCATGAGGAACAGGGTCGAGACGATGATGAAGACGGGCAGCCGCAGGAAGTCCGAGGGCTTCTCCTGCAGGTGCCGGATCTGGCGGATCGCCATGGACAGCACGGACGACACGACCATGAGGCCGACGACCCAGGCGACGCCCTGCACGCCCGTCGTCGTCTGCAGGATCGCCTGGTAGAGGTTGATGCCGGTGCCGGAGACCGCGCGGTAGATCCAGCCGACGACGGTCCCGAAGAGCAGGAACGGCAGGATGATGTCGACGAGGAAGAAGATCGCCAGCACGGGCGCGTGGCCGAGCATCCACGGCAGCATGCGCAGGGTGTTGTACTGGCTGCCGCGCGACCAGCGCAGCTGCTGCTTGTAGAGCTTGCGCAGCTCCAGCGGGGCGTCGGTGTAGACGAGGCTGGTGTGCTGGTACACGGTCCGGTAGCCGGCCTTGAGCGTGAGGTTCGTCAGGGTGCGGTCGTCCGACACCTCGAGGAACACGCCGAGGAACTTCTCGGTCATGAACTTGTCCATGACCTGCATGAGGATGTGCCGGCGGAACGCGATGGTGCGTCCGGGCAGGCAGCCCACCTGCCCCAGCACGGACTGCGCGGGCATCGAGTAGAGCGCGCGGGTGTTCTCGAGCCAGTCCGCCCAGCGGGTGATCCACGAGCGGGTGGGCTCGAGGATGCGCTGACGCGTCGTGACGCCGCCCACCGACGCGTCGGCGAACGGCTTGACGAGCTCGTCGAGCGTGCCGTCGGTCCACACGGTGTCGGAGTCGACGAGCACGGTGACGTCGCCGCGCGACATCTGGGTGCCGATCTTGACGGCGTTGCGCTTGCCCGGGATCGGGGTGTGGACGCGCTGCACGACGGGACCGAACTCGTCGCACACGGCCTCGAGCCCCGGGTTGGGCGCGCCGTTGATGACGACGATGACCTCGTCGGGCTGCTGCTCGACGATGCGGTGCAGGACGTCCCGGAAGAGGTCGAGCGGCTCGTCGACCACGGGGACGACGACGCTCGTGCTGATCCGGTGCGGGGCGGTGAACGGGCGGTAGCGCCGCGAGAGCACCACCTTGAGGATCCAGAGTGCCCAGACGATGGTCGAGAAGACGGCGAACAGGTAGATCTCGTTCTGGCCCTCGAACATGTGCCGGAGCTGCAGGATGAAGATGAACACGGTTCTCCTGTGCAGACCTGACGGGGGGACGAGCTGCCCGACGCCGTCGGCGATGCAGCGGGACGACCGGACGGGGGTCCGGCGGGCGGCCGGTGGGGCCGCGGTTCCCGAGGGAGCGGTGGCGCCGGGACGGGTGCGACCCGTCCTCGTCCTGCGCCGGTTGCTGAGCGCCGCTGGTGTGCGGCGCGTCGTCGGTGGTCCCACTGTGCAACCCCGTCGGGGGAATGCGAAACCCGTTCGCACCAACGGGATTGAAACGACTCATCGGACATTTGTCCAGGTCGTGGGCGACAAATCGGGTCACCGCGCAGGTCAGCGGCGACGCCGGTCACGACTGCTGTCAACACTCGATGTGACGCTCATCTCACACCGGGCCGACCGCCTCCGCGGCCTCCCGCCGCGACCCGCGCACCGCCGTCGGGCGATGTCGCCGACGGATGCGACAGTGGTGCCATGCTCCAGCCCTACCGGGACGTGCTCGCGCGTCCGGGCGCGTTCGCGTTCTCCGCCACCGGGGTCGTCGCACGCCTGCCCATGTCGATGGTCGGCATCGGCATCGTCCTCATGGTCTCCGCCCTCTACGAGTCCTACGGCCTCGCCGGGCGCGTGTCCGCCGCCGTCGTCATCGCCCAGGCGATCGGCGCCCCGCAGATCGCCCGCCTCGTCGACCGCCACGGCCAGGCGCGCGTCATGCGACCCGCCGTCGTCGTGTCCGCGGTGAGCCTCACCGCGCTCGTGGTGGCCGCGACCCTGCGCGCCCCCACGGTCTGGCTGTACGTCACGGCCGTGCTCGTGGGCGCCACGATCGGGTCGTTCGGGTCACTCGTGCGCGCCCGCTGGAACCACGCCCTCGGCGACGACCCGCGACGCGTGCACACGGCCTACTCCCTGGAGTCGGCGCTCGACGAGCTCGTGTTCGTGATCGGCCCCGTCGCCGCGACGCTGCTGGCCACGAGCGTGTCGCCCGCCGCCGGGCTCGTCGTGCCGATCGTCGCGATGGTCGTCGGAGGGCTCGCCTTCCTCGCCCTGCGGCGCACCGAGCCGCCGGTCGCCCCCGCCCACGAGCCGCGCCCGCGGGGCACCGTGCTGCGGCGCCCCGGCATGGTCGTCATCATCCTGGTGTTCGTCGCGATCGGGTCGATCTTCGGCGCCACCGACGTCGCGACCGTCGCGTTCGCCGAGGAGTCCGGCCGCAAGGAGCTCGCCGGCGTCATCCTCGCGGTCTTCGCGCTCGGGTCGCTCATCTCGGGGCTGCTGTACGGGGCCCGGCACTGGGTCTCCCCGCTGCACCGGCGGTTCGCGATCGGCGTGGTGGCGCTCGCCGTCGGGGTCTGCGCGTTCTTCCTCGCGCAGAGCCTGTGGGTCCTGGCGGCCGCCATGTTCGTCGCCGGCTTCGCCATCGCGCCGTCGATCATCAACGGCAACGCGCTCGTGGCCGAGCTGGTCCCGCCCGGGAGGCTCACCGAGGGCCTGACCTGGGTCGGCACCGGGTTGAGCATCGGGGTGTCCGTCGGCGCCTCGGTCGCCGGCAGCCGGATCGACGCCGGCGGGTCCCACGCCGGCTTCCTCGTGGTCGTCGCCTCCGGTGCCGCCGCGCTCGTCGCGACCCTCGTCGCCCTGCCGTCGATGCGCCGGCAGGCCGCGCTCCGCCGCGCCGCCGGCGAGGCCCGCGCCGACGGCGCCGAGCGCGACGCCGTGTCGGTCGAGGACGAGCCGCCCAGCGCGACCGCGGGCGCCACCGTCGCCGCGTGCGAGCTCGCGACCGACCGCACCGCCGGGCGGCCGGGCCCGGCAGGATGAGCACCGCACCGGCAGGTCACGTGCCGGACGACCTGCTCGACCGCCTCGCCCGGGTCGTCGCACCTCTCGGGACCCTCGTCGAGGCCGTTCGGCTCACCGGCGGGCTGTTCGCGACGACGCACCGCGTCACGCTCGCGGACGGTTCGCGCGTCGTCGTGAAGACCGCACCGACCACGACCGGGACCCTCCTGACGTACGAGCACCGCCTCGTGCGCTCCGAGGCCCTGGTGTACGGGCGGGTCGCGGACCGCCCCGACCTGCTGATGCCGCGGCTGCTGCGGTTCGACGAGTCGGGCGCCGACCTGCCGGGGGACGTCGTCGTCGCGGAGCACCTGGACGGGGTGCCGTGGCAGGACGCGGGGTTCGGGCCGGTCGCCGAGGACCCCCGCGCGGCGCGGGCGCAGCGCGACCTCGGGGCGTTCATCGCCCGGCTGCACACGGTCACCGGCGACCGGTTCGGGTACGTCGGTGCGGTGGACGCGCCCGGCGGTGCGGCCGACCCGGCGGGCAGCCGGTTGCACGGCGACACGTGGCCGGAGGCGTTCGGACGCATGGTCGAGGCCGTCCTGCACGACGCCGGGCGCTGGGGCGTGGACCTGCGACCCGGTGACGTCCGGCGCGTCCTGGCACGGCACCACGACGCGCTGGCCCAGGTCACCACGCCCGTCCTCGTGCACGGGGACCTGTGGCCGGGCAACCTCTTCGTCGCCGCGGACGGCGCCCTCGTCGGCGTCATCGACCCCGAGCGGGCACTGTGGGCTGACCCGCTGATGGAGCTGGTCGGCGCCGACCAGTTCGGCCGCGGCGACGTCGCCCCGGGGCTGCGGGCCGGCCACGAGCAGGTCGCCCCCCTGGACCTGGAGAGCTCCGGCGCGCGCGTCCGGTTCCTGCTCTACCGCCTGTACATGAGCGCGATCCTGCACGTCGAGTGCGTCCCCCGGGCGTACGCGGGCGACTTCGGCGACTGGTACCGGCGGACGTCGGGCGAGCTGCTGGCGTGGACGCTGGACGCGCTGGACTCCTGACCGCCGGTGTCGTGCGACGTCCTACGGCGTCGGGTGCCGCGCGTCGTAGTGCCAGAACGTGCGCTGCGCGCGCACCAGCAGCGCCAGCAGGACGACGCACGTCACGCCGCCGATCACGGCCGCCCCGCCCTCGCCGACGCGCGTCGACAGCGCGCCCAGCGCCAGCTCCCCCAGCCGCGGCCCGCCGGCGACGACGACGACGAACACGCCCTGCAGCCGGCCGCGCATGTCGTCGGGCGTCGCCGTCTGCAGGATCGTCTGGCGGAACACCGACGACACCGCGTCGGACGCCCCGGCCAGGGCGAGCGTCAGCACGGCGAGCGCCAGCGCGACGGGCAGCACGCCGTCGGGCGTCGTGCGGCCCGCGGCGACGAGCACGACGCCGAACGCGACGATCGACAGACCCCACGCCGCGATCGCCCCGGCGATGACGCGGCCCTGCCAGCGCACGCGCGCCAGCCCACCGGAGAACAGGCCGGCCAGGATGCCGCCGACGGCGATGGCCGCCGTCAGCACCCCCGTCGTCGTCTCGCCACCGCCGAGGTACAGCACGCCGACGGCGGGGAAGAGCACGCGCGGCATCGCGGTGACCATGGCGACGACGTCGACGAGGAACGTCATCCGGACGTTCGGCTGCGTCCCCAGGTACCGCAGGCCGTCCACGACGGACCCGAGCCCCAGGCGTGCGCGGCGGTGCTCCGACGGCTCGGGCGGCACGGGCGGCAGGCGCAGCAGCGCCGCGAGGGCGAACGTGAACAGGACCGCGTCGACCGCGTACGCCCACACGTAGCCGATGCCCGCGACGAGCGCGGCGCCCGCCAGCGGGCCGAGCGTGAGGGCGACGTTCCAGCCCATCGTCTGCAGGGCGTTGGCCGCGGGCATCAGCCGCGGCTCGAGCAGGCGCGGGACGATCGCTGCCCGGGCGGGCGCGTTGACGGCCCCGGCGGCCGACTGGACGGCCACCAGCGCGTACAGCACCCCGACGTGCGCGGTGCCGGCCGCGGCCTGGACGACGAGCGCGAGCACCGCGGCCCAGGACACGACCGACGCCACGAGTGCCACGGTCCGGCGGTCGTAGTGGTCGACGAGCGCGCCGCCGTACAGCCCGAACACGACGAGCGGGACCAGCGCGCACAGGCCCAGGACGCCGACGGCGAGCGTCGACGCCGTCAGCGCGTACACCTGCAGGCCCACGGCGACGACCGTGAGCTGCGCACCGAGGTTCGCGACGGACAGGCCCAGCCACAGCCGGCGGAACGCCGGGCTGGTCCGCACCGGGGTCAGGTCGACGAGGAGCCCACGCACCGCAGCACCCTACGTTGCTCGGGGCAACCACCCGCCCCGGTGCCGGGCGTGCGACGGTGAGCCTCAGGCGGTCAGGGCGGCCAGGGCGTCGCTCACGACGACGTCGGGCGGGCCGACGACCGGGACGGTCACCCCGTCCTCGTCCGGGCGCAGGGGCTCGAGGGTCGCGAGCTGCGACTCCAGCAGGCTCGGTGGCATCCAGTGGCCGGCGCGGTGGACGATGCGCTCGCGCAGCGCCTCGACGGGCACGTCGAGCAGCACGAACCGCACGCGGCCCTGCGCCTCGCGCAGCACCTCGCGGTAGGCGCCGCGCAGCGCCGAGCAGGCGACGACCGTCGACGTCCCGGCCGCGGCGTGCTCGTCCATCGCGGCGCGCACGGCCCGCAGCCACGGCCACCGGTCGTCGTCGACCAGCGGGGTGCCCGCGCTCATCTTGGCGACGTTGCCCGGGGGGTGCAGCGCGTCCCCCTCGAGGAACGGCCGGCCCAGGCGGTCGGCCAGCGTCTGGCCCACCGTCGACTTGCCGGTCCCGGACACGCCCATGACGACCAGATGCTCCACGTCCACACACCCACCCTGCCATCCCGCGGGGTCGAGCCGGACCCCGCCCACCGACCGGCCCGCGCGGGGCCGGGGCGCGCGCCTCGGCCCCGCCGCAGGGGTCAGAGCCGGGAGGTGTCGGGGTTGGCGTCGTCGGCGTCGACGAGCGGCCCGTCGGCCGGCTCCCACGTCGCCGTGTCCGCCGCCTCGCCGGACGAGTCGCCGCCCGAGAACTTCGCCTTGGCGGTCGAGACCGCCTTGTCCTTCAGGGCACCGCCCTGGGTCTTCGCGAAGTCCGCGGCCGCGTGCTCGGCGTCCTGGACGTACCCCTGGACGCGCGGGTCGTGCCACGTGCCCGACGCCCAGGTCTTGATCTTCTCGAACTGCTGCCGACCGGCCCGGGTGCCCAGCAGGTACCCGACCCCGGTGCCGACGACGAACGCGAGCTTGCCCTTCATGGGTGTCCTCCTTCGCACCGGCCGCCTCCGGCCGGTGGTCGTGTGGTCGTACGAGGGCGGGCGAGCGACCGGCGGGGCACGACGAGCGGCGCCCCACCGGGCCACGTCGCCGGAGCCACCGAGCGTAGGTCCGCGCGGGCGCGCACGCGCGGCGAACGCCTCGGTCGTAGGTTCGGTCCCGGGGGCACCGTGCCCCGCGCCGATCCGAGGTGACGCATGGACCTGCTCGTGCCCGCCGTCCTCGCCGTGCTGGTGATCGTCGCCGTGACGTCGTGGGCGCCACGCGTCGGCGTCGCGGCGCCGCTGCTGCTCGTGCTCATCGGCGTGGGCGTCAGCGTCCTGCCGGTCGTCCCGGCGATCGAGGTCTCCCCCGAGTGGGTCCTGGGCGTCGTGCTGCCCCCGCTGCTGTACTCGTCGGCCACGACCATGCCGACCATGGACTTCCGGCGGGACTTCCGCACGATCTCGGCGTTCTCCGTCGTGCTCGTCGTCGTCTCGGCGGTCGTCGTCGGGGTCGTGCTCGACCACCTGCTGCCGGACATCGGGCTGGCGACGGGCATCGCCATCGGCGCGATCGTGAGCCCGACGGACGCCGTCGCGACGTCGATCGTGCGCAAGGCCGGCGTCTCGCCGCGCATCGTCACCGTCCTGGAGGGCGAGTCGCTCCTCAACGACGCCTCGGCGCTCGTGCTGCTGCGCTCCGCGATCGTCGCGACGGCCGGGACCGTGTCGCTGTGGGGCGTCGCGGGCGACTTCGTGTTCGCGGTCGTCGTGGCGGTGGCCGTCGGGTACGTCGTGGGACGCCTGCACGTGTGGGCGCGCGGACGCCTGACGCAGACGACGTCGAACGTCGCGATCTCGTTCGTCGTGCCGTTCGTCGCGTTCCTGCCCGCCGAGCACCTGGGCGCGTCCGGGCTGGTCGCCGCCGTGACGGCCGGGCTCGTGACGGGGCACGCGGCACCGCGGGCGCTGCGGGCCCGCGACCGCATGACGGAGCACGCGGTGTGGCGCACGATCGAGCTGCTGCTCGAGGGCGCGGTCTTCCTGCTCATGGGGCTGGAGGTGGTCGCGCTCGTCCAGGACGTGCAGGACGCGCACGGCAGCGTCGCGGTGGCGCTGGGCCTCGGCGCGCTCACGGCCACGCTGGTGGTCGCGGTGCGGTCGGTGTTCGTCGGGTGGTCGGTGTGGGAGCTGGGCCGGCGGGCCGCGCGCGACCCGCAGGTGCGCGACTGGCTGGAGGACGCCCAGGCCCGGCTCGACGCGGGCAGGCCGGTGGACCCGCCGCACGGCCCGCGGCGCCGGCGGACGTCGGCCGCGGGGACCGCCGAGGTCGGGCGGCGCGTCCGTCGTCGGATCGCCGACATCGACTACCTCACCGCGGAGCGGTTCGGCGCCCGCGAGGGCGTGGTGCTGGTGTGGGCCGGCATGCGCGGCGTCGTCACGCTCGCCGCGGCGCAGTCGCTGCCGTCGGACACCCCGCAGCGGTCGTTGCTGGTGCTCGTCGCCTTCGTCGTGGCGGCGGGCACGCTCCTCGTGCAGGGCGCCACGCTGCCGTGGGTCACGCGACGGCTGGGCCTGACGGGTCGCGAGGAGGACGACGCGGACGCGCTGGCCGCGCTGCGCGTCGAGCTGCACCGGGCGGCGCTCGAGCGGCTGGAGGACCCGGCCCTGCGCCAGCCCGACGGCACCCCGTACCCCGCGGCGGTGGTCGAGCGGGAGCGGGCACGTGTCGCGGAGCTCGACGTGTCGGCCGAGGAGGACGCGGAGATGCACGCGCGCGACCGCGCCGCCGACCTGCGGCTGCGCGTCCAGGTGCTCACGACGCAGCGCGACGAGCTGCTGCACCTGCGCGACCTGGGCACGTTCCCGTCGTCGACGCTGGACCGGGCGCTCGCCGAGCTGGACGCCGTCCAGGTGGGCATCGAGCTGACGACCTGACGCGCGACTTGAGGTCCAGATACCCCCGGGGGTATGTTGAGGCCATGACGACCACGCCGAGCACCTCCGCCGCGCCGCCGCACGCCCCGGCGCGCCGCCTCGTGATCGTCGGCGGCGTCGCCGGCGGCATGAGCGCGGCCGCGCGCGCACGGCGCCTGGACGAGGACGCACGGATCGTCGTGCTCGAGCAGTCCCCGTACGTCTCGTTCGCCAACTGCGGGCTGCCCTACCACCTGTCCGGCGAGATCGCCGAGCGCTCCGACCTGCTGCTGCACACCGCCGAGAGCCTGCGTGCCGCCCTGGACCTCGACGTCCGCACCGGGCACCGCGTGACGGCCGTCGACACCGCCGCGCGCACCGTCACGGTCGCCACGGCCGACGGCACCTACGACGAGGAGTACGACGCCCTGCTGCTCGCGCCCGGCGCGGTCGCGGTCCGCCCGCCGATCACCGGTCTCGACCACCCGGCGGTGCACGCGCTGCGCACCGTGCCCGACGTCGACGCCCTGCGCGGCCGCGTCGACACGGTCCTCGCCGCGGCGTCCGCCTCCGGGCGGGTAGCGCGCGCCGTCGTCGTCGGCGCCGGCTTCATCGGCCTCGAGGCGGTCGAGGCCCTCGTCGCGCGCGGGCTCGAGGTCGAGCTCGTCGAGCTCGCCGACCACGTGCTGCCCCCGCTGGACGCCGAGCTCGCCCCGCTGCTCGCCCAGGAGCTGCGGGCGCACGGCGTCGGCCTGCACCTGGGCACGTCCGTCACCGCCGTGACCGACGGCGCGCCCGAGGGCACCGTCACGGTGACGCTGTCCGACGCGCGCACGCTGCCCGCCGACCTCGTCGTGGTCAACGTGGGCGTGCGCCCCGCGAGCGACCTGGCACGCGACGCCGGGCTGGAGCTCTCGCCGCGCGGCGCGATCCGCGTCGACGACGACCACCGCACGTCCGACCCGCACGTCTGGGCCGTCGGCGACGCCATCGAGGTCCGGCACGCCGTCACGGGCGACGCCGGCCCCGTGCCGCTGGCCGGGCCCGCGAACCGGCAGGGCCGCCGCGCGGCGGACTCGATGCTGGGGCACCGCACGACCCCGCAGGCGCCCGTACAGGGCACCGCGATCGTCCGCGTCTTCGGCCTCACGGCCGCCGTCACCGGCGCGAGCCAGGCCGTGCTGACGCGCGCGGGCATCGAGCACGAGGTCGTCCACGTGCACCCGAAGCACCACGCGGGGTACTTCCCGGGCGCCGAGTCCGTGCACCTCGTCGCGTCGTTCGCCCCGGACGGCCGCCTGCTCGGCGCGCAGGGCGTGGGCCGCGACGGCGTGGACAAGCGCATCGACGTCCTGGCCACGGCGCTGCGCGCCGGCATGACCGCGGACGACCTCGCGGAGCTCGAGCTCGCGTACGCCCCGCCGTACGGCTCGGCCAAGGACCCCGTCAACATGCTGGGGTTCGTGGCGCAGAACGCACTCGACGGCACCATGCCCCAGTGGCAGGCGGCCGATCTCGACGAGGTCCTGGCCACCTCGCTGGTCCTGGACGTCAGGTCCGCGGCCGAGCGCGCCGTCGCACACCTGCCCGCCTCCCTGCACGTCCCGCACACCGAGCTGCGCACGCGCCTCGACGAGGTCCGGGACGCGGCCGCCGGACGGCCCGTCAGCGTGCACTGCGCGAGCGGGGTCCGCTCCTACCTGGCGACCCGCATCCTGCGGGGCGCCGGCATCGACGCCCGCAACCTGTCCGGCGGCTGGCTCACCCTCGAGGCCCTGCGACCCGACGTCGCAGCCTGATCAGCCCTCCCCCCACCAGATCGGAGACCGACATGTGCTACCCCACCCCGTGCGCGACCTGCGGACGCACCACCTGGGACGGCTGCGGCATGCACGCCGACGACGTCATGGCGTCCCTGCCGCCGGCCGCGCGCTGCACCTGCCGCCGGTGACGGCACCCGGCCCGGCGGTACCCGCCGGGGTATCGTCCTGGCGTACCACGACAAGGAGCAGCGCCATGGAGCTCGACCCGGACGAGATGACCAAGGTCACCCACCGCCTCAAGCGCGCCCAGGGGCAGCTGGCCGGCGTGATCCGCATGCTCGAGGAGGGCCGGGACTGCGAGGACGTCGTCACGCAGCTCTCCGCGGTCTCCCGCGCCCTCGACCGCGCGGGGTTCGCGATCATCGCGACCGGCATGCGGCAGTGCATGACCCGCGAGCCGGGCTCGGAGCAGGAGACGCTCGACGTGGCGAAGCTGGAGAAGCTCTTCCTGTCGCTGGCCTGAGGCTAGGTAGGGCGCACCTTTCTCTGTGCGAGTCACCCCGCGACGAGGG
>NZ_BONP01000036.1 GCF_016862775.1 Cellulomonas phragmiteti
GCGGCGGTGGCGGACGGGCTCGTCGTGGGGCGAGGTGCCGCGCTGCGGGTGGGGGTGGGGGTCGGCACGACCGTGGGCGTGGCCGCCGGCGTGGCTGTGGGCGTGGCCGCCGGCTCGTCCGGTGCGGGCGACGGCTCGTCCGGTGCCGGGGACGGCTCGGGCGTCGAGGGCTCGGCGGCGACGGGCGGTGGTGCGCTCGTCGGGGTCGCCGACGGTGCGGCCGGTGGCGCCGGAGGTCGGGGGCCGGCGATACCGGGCCCGGGTTCGCAGCCGGCGAGGGCGAGGACCGCGGCGCACGCGAGAGTCGCGACGCCCTTCCGTGTCGAGGTCAGCACGGGACGACCCTAACCGGACATCTCCGGCATGCGGCCCCCTGTCACACCAAGGGATGGAAGAGCCGCCGGGGCCTGGTGATACTCATCACGAAATGATAACGATGACTCCTGACCTGCAAGGATGTTCGCGTGGCTCTTCCTTACCGCGTGATGACCGTCTGCACCGGGAACATCTGCCGCTCCCCGATGGCCGAGATCGTCCTGCGCGAGCGCCTCGCCGCCGCCGGCCTCGGCGACCAGGTCGAGGTCGACTCCACGGGCCTCAGCGACGAGGAGCGCGGCAACCCCGTCGACTGGCGGGCGCGCGCCGTGCTCCGTCGCCACGGCTACCCGACCGGGGAGGGCCACCGCGCCCGTCAGACCCGGGCCTCGCACCTGCAGGAGCGCGACCTGGTGCTGCCGATGACCGCCGCACACGCCCGCGCGCTGCGCCGGCTCGCGGGCGGCGACCCGGCCGCGCGGGCGCGCATCCGCATGTTCCGCAGCTTCGACCCGGCCGCGCCCGTCGAGTCCGGGCAGCCCGAGCACGTGCTCGACGTCGACGACCCCTGGTACGGGCCCGAGGAGGGCTTCGAGACCACCCTCGCGGAGGTCGAGGCCGCCGTCGACGGCATCGTCGCGCACGTCCGCAGCGCCCTCGACTACCGCAACGGCCTCACCGACTGACCGCGTCGCCCGGGGTGGGGGTCGCGCCCCGGGTGTGGCACCGTGCTCGCGTGCCCGACGCGATCCGCCACGTCCTGTTCCCCGGCCGCCACCACCTGGTCACCGCGTTCCAGGTCGCCTACCTCACCGACCTGCTGGCCGGCCGGGTCCGCGACGCCGCCGGCGCACCGGTGACCTGCGCCCCCGACGCGCGCGTCGTGTGGGCGCTGACGTCCGCCACGCACAGCGGCACGCGCCGCAACCCCGTCCCGGCCCACCGCCGGGAGGCGATGATCGAGGCGGTGACGACCCGCGCCGGGCTGCCCTCGCTCGTCGTGCCGGTGGCCGACGTGCCTCCCAGCCCACGGTTCGCGCACACCGTCCTGGCGACGGCTGAGCTCGTCCTGGGCGAGCCGCTGACGCCGCACGACACGGTCGTGGCCTGCTCGACGCCGGAGGTCGCGGCGATGTACGCGGACGACGGCTTCCGCGTCGCGACCGTCGAGGACGGCGCTCCCGGCGACCCGGACCGGCCGTGGGTCGTGCTGGAGCGGATGGTCGCGGGCGACGACGCGTGGCGCACCCTCGCGCACCCCGACGCGGTCGCGTTCTACGAGCGGTACCGGCTGGACGCGCAGGTCCGGCTCGTCCACACCGACCCCACCGTGCAGGACGACGGCGACCTCACCGCCACGCGTGACTACGCGACGTACACGGCCGCGTTCGACGACGCGTCGGACCGCAAGTGGGCGCAGGTCGCGCCGCACGTGCGCCCGGGGCGGGTGGTCGACCTGGGCTGCGCGGCCGGCGGCCTGCTGGAGCGCGCGGCCCGGGACCCGCGGCTGGCGGAGTCCGACCTGTACGGCGTCGACGTGTCCCGGCACCTGGTCGCCGAGGCCGAGCACCGCCGCGCGCAGGGCGTGTTCGCCAACCCCAACGTCTTCTTCGCGCAGCGCAACCTGCTGCTGGGCCCGGTGTTCCCGCAGCGGTCGGTCGACACCACGACGACCGTCGCGCTGACGCACGAGATCTCCAGCTACGGCGCCGGGCGCGCGGACCTCGAGCTGCTCGCGCGGCGCATCTTCGAGCAGACGCGACCCGGGGGCGTCTGGATCAACTCCGACGTGCTCGGCCCGGCGGACCCGGAGCGGGTCGTCGACCTGGTGCTCGACGGGGACGCCGACGTGGCGGCGCGGGACCTCACCGGGATGGCCCGCGCCGACGCGGCCGCCCACGTCGCCGCCCTGTCGCCCGCCGCGCGCCTGGTGCAGTTCGCGCACGACTTCCCCGCGCTGTCCGGCGCCGACGTCACGCTCGAGTGGGTCGAGCGCGGGCCGGACCGCAGCGTCGCGCGCACGTCCCTGCGCACGGCCATGGAGTACCTGTACACGCGCGACTACACCGACTCCTGGCTCTCCGAGTGCCACGAGCGCTTCTGCGACCTGACCGGTGACGACTGGGCGGACCTGCTGACGGACGCGGGCTTCGAGCTCGACCCCGGCAGCGGCCCGTGGCGCAACGACTGGCTCGTCGAGAACCGGCTGCGCGTCGGCGCGGCCCTGCGCGACCCGGCGACGGGCGAGCCGGTCGCGTGGCCGGACACGCACGTGCTGACGGTCGCGCGCCGACCGCTCGCCGAGGCGACCCGGTGATCCGGCTCGGCCCTGGCGGTCGCCGGCTCGCCGCCGCCCTCGGTCCGCTGCTCGTGGTCGTCGGGGTGGTCGGGGTTCTCGTGGGGGTCGTGAACGTCGTCGGGGCGACGACCGCCTCGTTCGGTGCCGTCGAGGTGCCGGTACGGATCGTGAGCAACGACGGGGTCGCGGTGTCGGTCGAGCTGCGCTTCGAGAACGGCCCTGCCGAGGGTCTGGGTGTCGACGGGCCGCCCACCGGCGGGCTGCCGAACCGGGACCACCGCTCGCACCCGCAGGGCATCCTGAGCCTGCACGTCCTGGACGCGGGCGTCGTCGAGCGGGTGCTCTCCCGCGCGGACGTCCTGGTCCGGGGCGTCGCGCTGCTCGTCGCGGCGCTGGCGCTGCTGCCGGTGCTGCGGCGCCTCGCCCAGGGCCGTGCCCTGGTGGCCGGCGACGCGCGTCGCGTCGCCGTCGTCGCGGGGTGCGTCGTCCTCGGCGCGTACGTCGCTCCGCTCGTGCCCTGGATCGCGACCGTGTCGGTGCTGGACCGGCTGCCCCGGACCGAGGGGATGTTCGCGCAGCCGCCCCACCATCTCGAGGCGTTCGTCGCCGCCGCCCTCGTGCTGCTCGTGGCGGCCCTCGTGCGGGCGGTCGAGGCGCAGGACCGGACGGCCCGCGGGGGGAGCGGCAGACTGACCCCATGAAGGTCGCCGCCCGCGCGCACGTCCCCCCGTTCGCCGTCATGGAGATCCTCGCCGCCGCCAACGCGCGCCGCGCCGCCGGGGAGCACGTGCTCAACCTGTGCGCGGGGGAGCCGTCGACCGGGGCGTCGGACGTGGTCCGGCAGCGCGCGATCGAGCTGCTGACGTCCGGTGACCTCGGGTACACCGAGTCGCTCGGGGCGCCCGGGCTGCGCGCGTCGATCGCCGCGCACTACGGCGACACGTACGGCGTGGACGTCGACCCGGCGCGCGTCGCGGTCACCACCGGCTCGTCCGGCGGGTTCATGCTCGCGTTCCTCGCGGCGTTCGACGTCGGCGACCGCGTGGCCCTCGCCCGTCCCGGGTACCCCGCGTACGCGAACATCCTCACCGCGCTGGGCTGCGAGGTCGTCGACCTGCCGTGCGGCCCGGAGCAGCGCTACCAGCCGACCGTCGCGCAGCTCGAGGCGCTGGACCGGCCCGTCGACGGGCTCGTCGTCGCGTCGCCCGCCAACCCCACGGGCACCATGATCGAGCCCGACGAGCTCGCGGCCCTCGCCGCCTGGTGCGGCGAGCACGGCGTGCGCCTGGTCAGTGACGAGATCTACCACGGCATCACGTACGCGGACGCGGCGGGCACCACGCCGGCGACCGCGACCGCCGCGCAGTACCTGGGCACCGGTGCCGTCGTCGTCAACTCGTTCTCCAAGTACTGGGCGATGACGGGCTGGCGCCTCGGCTGGCTCGTCCTGCCCGACGACCTCGTCGGACCCGTCGACGCACTCGCCGGCAACGTGGCGCTGTGCCCGCCGGCGCTCGCGCAGCACGCGGGCGTCGCGGCGTTCAGCGCCGACGGCATGGCCGCCGCGCGCGCCAACGTCGAGCGGTACGCCGACTCGCGCCGGCTGCTGCTGGACCGCCTGCCCGACCTGGGGTGGGACCCCGTCGCGCCCGCGGACGGCGCGTTCTACCTGTACGGCGACGTGTCGCGCACCGGGCTGGACGCCGTGACGTACTGCGCCCGCCTGCTCGACGAGGCGGGCGTGGCGATCACCCCCGGCACGGACTTCGACCCCGTGGGCGGGCGGGACTGGGTGCGGCTGTCGTTCGCGTCGTCCCCGCAGGTGGTCGCGGAGGCGGCGGAGCGGATCGTCGCGTGGCAGGGCACGCTGTGACGGCCGTCCGGCGGGCGGTCGCGGACGACGTGCCCCGGGCCGCGCACGTCCTCGCCGCGGCGTTCGCGGGCTACCCCTGGACGGACTGGGTGGTGCCGCCGGACGACCGCGCCGCCCGCCTGACCGAGCTGCAGGCCCTGTACCTCACGCACGCGGTGCGGCACGGCGTCGTGCTGGTCGACGAGGCCCTGAACGGCGTCGTCGCGCTCGTGCCCGTCGACGCCCCGCCGCCCGACGACGCGACGTGGCACGCCGTCGCCGCGCTGCACGGCGACCGCCTGGAGCGCCTGGGCGCCGCCGAGCCGCCGCCCCCGCCGCCCGGTGCGTGGACGTTGGCGGCCCTCGGGGTGCTGCCGGCCGCGCGGGGCGCCGGGCTCGGGTCGCGGCTGGTGGCGGCCGCGCTCGCCGACGTCGGTGACGTCCCGGTCGTGCTCGACACGTCGGACCCGCGCAACGTCGGCCTGTACGAGCGGCACGGGTTCGTCGTCGTCGCGCGTGCCGACGTCCCGGACGGGCCGGCCGTGTGGTCGATGGTGCGACCCGTGCTCAGGCCTGCGGGGTCGTCAGCACCGTGATGCGGCTCGGGTCGATGCCGCGGGCGACGCACGTGACGACCCGCTCGACGTCCTCGACCTGCGCGTCGGCGGCCAGCACGAGGCTGCCGCCGCTCGACGGCTCGTCAGCGCTCAGGTAGCCGTCGACGACCACGGGGTCCTGGGTGCACGCGGGGACCCGGCGCAGGTCACCGGCCACGCTCACCGTCCACGGGCCCTGCCGCGGGATCTCGACGGTCGTGCGCCCCCCGCCGCCCAGCGCGGCGAGCGCACCGAGCAGGCTGGTGCCGATGAGCGCGGCCACCACGACGACGGCGATGGTCCGGGTGCGTCTGGCGCGATCGCGCACGGTCCCTCCCTCTGCCGGGGACGCCGGCAGCCTAACCCGCCCTCCGCGGCGGGCCGTCGCTGCCGGCCGGGTACTCCTCGAGGGGGGCCGCGTCGGCCGCCCACGCCTCGAGGATCGGCTCGACGATGCGCCAGCCCTCCTCCGCCTCGGCCGCACGCGCCGACAACCGCGTGTCACCGTCGATCACGGCGAGCAGCAGCTGCCCGTACGGGGTGGGGTCCTGCTGGGCGAGCTCGGTGTCCAGCGTGACGGTCTCCAGCGCGAACGGGTCGCCGATGCCGTTGACGTTGAGGTCGAGGGACATCCGGTCCGGGTCGAGCTGCAGGCGCAGCTCGTTGCGCGTCGGCGCGGCACCCTCGAACACCTGCAGCGGCACCTCGCGGAACCGCACGACGATCTCCCGGCGGTCGGCGGCCAGCGCCTTGCCGGTGCGCAGCCGGAACGGCACGCCGGACCACCGCCACGTGTCGACGTGCAGCGTGACCTCGGCGTACGTCTCGGTGCCGCGGTCGGGGTCGACGCCCGGCGCGGACGTGTACGCCGCGACGTCGCGGGGCGCGTCGGGCGCGCCGACCGTCCCGGCGGTGTACCGCCCGCGCCGGGTCCAACGCGCGACGCCCTCACGGTCGAGGGGCCGCACGGCCCGCAGCACGTCGGCCTTGCGCGCGGCGAGGTCGGCCGGCGCCACGGACGTCGGCGGCTCCATGGCCACGTACGTCAGCAGCTGCAGCAGGTGGTTCTGGACCATGTCGCGCAGGGCCCCGGACCGGTCGTAGTACGACGCACGCCCCTGCGCGTCGACCGTCTCGTCGAAGACGATGTCGACGGACTCCACGTGCGTGCTGCTCCACAGCGGCTCGAGGACGCGGTTCGCGAACCGCAGGCCGATGAGGTTGAGGACGGTCTGCTTGGCGAGGAAGTGGTCGACGCGGAACACCTGGTCCTCGGGCAGCAGGTCGGCCAGGGCGGCGTTGAGCGCGACCGCACCGGCCAGGTCCTCGCCGAACGGCTTCTCGATGACGATGCGCAGCCCGTCGGGCAGCTCGACGTCCGCCAGCGCCTGCACGACGGGCAGGAACAGCACGTGCGGCAGCGCCAGGTACAGCACCAGGGGGTCGGCGTCGGTGATCTCGCACGCGTCGAGCGCCCGCTGCAGCGCCGCCGGGTCGGTGACGTCGCCGTGCAGCCAGACCCCGTCGTCGACCAGGGCGGCCACCGCGGGGTCCGGGTCGCCGGGCGCGTGCCGGGCGACGTTCTCGCGGACGAGGGCACGGAAGCCGTCGTCGTCGAGGTCGTCGTGGGCGACCCCGACCAGGCGGATGCCGCCGGGTACCGACGGGACGACGCGGGCGAGCCCGGGGAGGATGTACCGCGCGGTGAGGTCGCCGGTCGCGCCGAGGACGACGATGCCGGCGCTCACGCGCGCGGTCCCGTGGCACGGACGTGCGGGAGCGGGGTCCGGGTGGCAGGCGTCATCGCACCATCCTCACGTGACGGCACGGGACGTGCGCGTCGGGACGTGCGCGTCGGGACGTGTCGACGCGGGCTCCATGTCGACCCGTAGGGTGCGCCGGACCCCGCACGACAGGAGAGCCATGCGACTGTTCCGGCGCGACCACACCCCCTCCGCCGACGAGCTCGGCGGCGGGACGGCCTTGACGGTCGACGTGATCGGCGGCCAGTTCGTGTCCGCGATGACCTGGACGCGGGAGGTGCGCCGAGTCCTCGACCGCGCCCAGCCCGCACTCACGGTCCTGCGGCGCGCGGGGGTGGCCGGGAGCGTGCACCTGCGCCCCGGTCCGGTCGCCCACGCCGTGGAGGGGGAGATCCGGCTGCGCGCCGGCGGGGTCCTCGGCGTCGTCGTCGACGAGAACGGGCACGGCTTCCGCCTCGTGCCGGACCGCGGCAGCACCGATCCCGTGGCGACCGACGACATCGAGGTGGGGCCAGGGATCTCGCCCCAGGACGCGCTCGGCGACGTCGTCTTCGCGGTGGCGTCGCTGGTCGCGGACACCGAGGAGCCGCCGGTGACGCTGCCGGCGCCGCTGACCGTGACGGGCGCGAACCTGCAGCACCTGCGGGCCACCGCCGACCTGCCGGCGCGGTGGTGCGCGTGCGTCTTCGTCACCCGCGCGCACGACGTCCCGGACGACGCCGACCAGGAGGAGCGGACCGCGCTGTGGGTCGAGCACTCCGTCGGCATCAAGCTGCACCTGGACGGCAGCATCGCCGCCGACCCCGACGACGTGGACCCGCACGGGGAGAGCTCGCGGCAGAGCCTGGCGACCGCCACGACGTGGGCCGGGGTCGACGTGGACCTCGTGCCCTACGCGCGCTGGCTCGCCGACCGGACCCAGGAGGTGCTCCGGATGCGGGTCCCGGGCCTGTGAGCCGCCGTCGCCGCTGCGCCGGACGGGTGGGACCTGCCGGACCGGACGTGCGCGGCCCGTCGCACCCCTAGGCTGCGGGCGACCCATCGCACCGAGCACCCGGGACACCACGTGATCTTCTTCGGCTGGGGCCGACGCCCCAAGACCGCCGACCTCGACCCGGGCCGCACCCTCGTGCGCCTCTGGGCGTACTTCCACCTGTTCTGGCTGTTCCGCATCTCGTGGCCCAAGGGCTACCTGCTGGCGACTGCGACCGAGGCGGGCTGGGCGCAGCAGCCGATCCCCGACGAGGACGGCCGCGCCCTGGACCCCGACGGCCGCACGGACGTGCACTGGTGGTGGCGGTTCGGTCTGCTGCTGCCGGTGACGCTGATCTTCGTGTCCGTCGTCGTCGCGACGATGTTCCCCGAGGGCTGACCGGGCCGCTCGCCCGTCCGGCCCGGCGCCAGGAGCGGCGCAACCTGCGCGTCACGTGGCGCCCGTAGCCTCACGGTCATGGACGTGGCGGTGCTGGGTGCGACAGGGGACGTGGGGCGGCAGGTCTGCACGCAGCTCGTCGAGCGGCAGGTGCTGCCGACGACGTCGCGGCTGCAGCTCGTGGGGCGGCCAGACGGGTCGTCGGCGCGGGCCGTGCACGGGCTGCGGGCCGACCTGATCGACGCGTACGACGAGCACGCACCGGTCCTGGACGTCGCGCTGGACCCGGCCGACGTCGTCGCCGACGTGGTGGTCGTGGCCGCGGGCCGCACCATCGCGCCGCGCAGCGACGGCGCACCGCCGAGCCGCGCCGGGCTGGCCGAGCAGAACGCGGGAGTCTTCCGTGCGTACGCCGACGCGCTGGCGACGCACGGGTCGGGCAGCGAGGTCGTCGTCGTGGTGTCCAACCCGGTCGAGCTGGGTGTAGCGGTGATGGCGCAGCGGCTGGGCCGGCACCGCGTCATCGGCATGGGGGCGTGGCTCGACACGCTGCGGTTCCGGCGCGAGATCGCCGTGCAGCTGGGCGTGCGGCGGCACCGCGTGGGCGGGTTCGTCGGCGGGCAGCACGGCGACGACGCGGTGCCGCTGTGGTCGACCGTGCGCATCAGCGGGCTCGACGTCGCCGAGCGGGAGCGGGCCGTCGCCCGGCTGCGGGGCCCGCGGACGCTCGCGACGTTCCCCGCGGAGATCGCCGAGGCCAAGGCCCGGCTCACGGCCCTGGCGTCGCAGGACATGGCGGCCGCGTTCGCGCTGATCGACACCTGGCCACCGGACCTGCGGGTCGTCGCCCGGCCGTGGATGACGCACCAGTCGGGAGCCAAGACGGCCGCGGGCACGGCGTCGGCGACCGTCGACCTGCTCGAGACGGTCCTCGACGGGCGCGACATCGTCGTCGCCGGTCAGGTGGCCCTCGCGGGGGAGGTGACCGTCGGCGGCGCGCCCGCGCACGGGGTCCTCGGGGTGCCCGTCGTCCTGGGCCCCGAGGGGTGGGGCCGCGTCCTGCTGGACCCGCTGCCCGCGGACGAGGACGCGCGGCTCGCGCAGGCCGGTGCGGCGATCACCGCGGCCGCGGCGCCGTGGACCTCCGGCGACCGGGCGGGGGCGGCGCGATGAGCGACGACGACACCCGGTGGGTCGGCTGGGTCCGGGCCGAGCACCGCACGGGCAGCATCTCGGCGCTCGCCGGCGTCTTCTCGACCCGCGGCGTCAACGTCGGCTCGATGGCCACGGGCGACGTGCACGACGACGCCGGCCTGGTCGTGGTGACCTTCCGCGCGAGCGAGCGGCGCGCCCGGCTGCTGGCCCGCACGCTCGACCGGCTGCCCCAGGTGCGCTCGGTCCAGGTGCGCCGCGCCGACGACCTGGGGGTGCGGGCCGCCGCCGTCGTGCACGTGCCGCGCGGGGTCGCGTTCACGCCGCCCCCGTCGGCCGCGGTGCGCTGGTCGGGGCGGACCGACGTCGGCGAGCCGCTGCTGGTCGAGGGCGCGCTGGCGGACGTCGAGGCCACGGTCGAGGCGGCGCGTGCCGCGGGCGCGACGAGCGACGCGACGGTCATCCAGCCGCCCTACGGCTGAGGACCTCCCGGCACGGTCGTGCCCACGTCAGACCGCGAAGAACTCCCGCAGGACGGGTGCGACGAGGTCGGGGCGTCCCCGCTCCGCACGGTTCTGGGTCGCGGCGTGGTGCAGGCCGACCAGCTCGACCCGCCGCGCCCCGGGGACGACCTCGGTGAGGCGGTCGACGGCGGTCCGCAGGTACGGGCGGGTCGCGGTCCCGACGAGCAGGAGCGTCGGCACGCCGATCGCGGCGAGCTCCTCGAGCCGGTCGGCGTTCTCGCGGACGATCGCGAAGTCCGCCCGCAGGGCGTGCGCCAGCTCGCGCACGGGGACCCGACCCTCGGTGGCCGGTGCCCGGTCGTCGGCCGCGAGCATGCGGCGCGCCGCGGCGGCCAGGAGTGCGGTCGGCAGCCGGAACATCCACGGCGGGCCCATCTCGGCGACGCGCATGGCGATCGCCATGGCCCGTGCGAGGTCGCCGGAGTCCAGCGCGGCCTCGAACCGCGGGAGCACGTCCAGCCGCATCGAGCCGCCGACCGGCAGCGGGGGCTCGAACAGGGCGAGGCGACGGACCTCGTCCCCGGCGAGGGCGGCCCGTGCGGCGACGATCGCGCCCGAGCTGATGCCGAGCACGTCGTGGGCGCCGGTCTGCGCCAGGACCGCGCGCAGGTCCGCCACCTCGATCGGCGTCTGCGGGCCGGTCACGGACCTGTCCCGGCCGCGGCGGTCGAGCAGGTGCACGGTGCGGGTGTCGGCCAGGAGGCGGGCGAGCTCGAGCTGGCTCGTCCCGCTCTGCATGGCGCCGTGCACGACGACGAGCCCGGGACCGGCGCCGATCGAGTGCACGCGCACGGTGGTGCCGTCCGCCGAGGTGATCATGGAAGTATCTTAGTAACTAAGATACTTGCCTGCCAAGATGGTCCCGTGGACCGTGCCGAGCGTCTCGAGCGCCTCGCCCTGCTGTCGGAGGCCGACGCCACCCAGACCGCGATGTTCCAGCAGGCGGCCGCGGCCTCGTACGGCCTGGGCATCACGGAGATGCGCGCGCTGAGCATCCTGCTGAGGAACGGTCCGCAGACCGCCGGGGCGCTGACCCGGGCGCTGCACGTCACGTCCGGCGCGGTGACGGGGATCGTCGACCGTCTCGTGCGCCGCGGGCTGGTGTCGCGGGCAGCGGACCCCGACGACCGCCGCAAGGTCGTCGTCACCGTCGACCTGGCGGCGCTGGCGGCGAGCGAGAACGCCTACGCCGGCATCGGCGAGGCGTTCCAGGAGCTGTACGCGGGCTACACCGACGCCGAGCTGGACTTCCTCGAGCGGCACCTCACCGCCTCGGTCGAGATCACCGCGCGCGAGACCGCCCGGCTGCACCCGCGGGCCTGAGGCCTCCATGGTGTCCGAGGCGGGCGCGCCCGGGCCGGACGCACGGAGGGCCGGCCACGTCGCGACGACGGGCCGGCCCTCCGTGCCGAGGTGCGCTCGCGTCAGACGGGGCGCTTCTTCGGCGCCGTCTCCGCCGTCATGCGGGCGTCGCGCTCGACGACGTCGCCGAGGGCCTCGTCGATCCGCGTCATCGCCTCGGCCGGGATGCGCACGCCCGCGGCCTTGACGTTCTCGTGGACCTGCTCGGGCCGCGACGCGCCGATGAGCGCGGCGGCGACGTTGTCGTTCTGCAGGACCCACGCGATCGCGAGCTGCGCCATCGACAGGCCCAGCTCGTCGGCGACGGGCTGCAGCGCCTGGACGCGGGCCAGGACGTCGTCGTTCATGAACCGCTTGATCATGTTCGCGCCGCCCTTCTCGTCCGTGGCGCGCGACCCGGCCGGCGGCTGCTCGCCCGGCTTGTACTTGCCGGTGAGCACGCCCTGGGCGACGGGCGACCAGACGATCTGCGAGACGCCGAGCTCGCGCGAGGCGGGCACGACCTCGTCCTCGATGACGCGCCACAGCATCGAGTACTGCGGCTGGCTCGAGATGAGCTGCACGCCGAGCTCGGTCGCCAGCGCGTGGCCGGCGCGCAGCTGGTCCGCGGTCCACTCCGAGACGCCGATGTACAGGGCCTTGCCCTGGCGGACGACGTCGGCGAACGCCTGCATCGTCTCCTCGAGCGGGGTCTCGGTGTCGTAGCGGTGCGCCTGGTAGAGGTCGACGTAGTCGGTCTGCAGGCGCTGCAGCGAGCCGTTGATCGACTCCATGATGTGCTTGCGGGACAGGCCGACGTCGTTCTTGCCGGCCGGGCCGGTGGGCCAGTAGACCTTGGTGAAGATCTCGAGCGACTCGCGCCGCTCGCCCTTGAGCGCCTCGCCGAGGACGGTCTCGGCCTTGGTGTTCGCGTAGACGTCCGCGGTGTCGAACGTCGAGATGCCGACGTCGAGCGCCGCGCGGACGCAGGCGGTCGCGGTCTCGTTCTCGACCTGCGAGCCGTGCGTGAGCCAGTTGCCGTACGTGATCTCCGAGATCTTGAGGCCGGAGCTGCCGAGGTAGCGGAATTCCATGCCCTCATCTGACCACCTCGCGCGGGGTGTCGCCGCACGGCGGGCCGCGCCGTCCCGTGGTGCACGTCCGCACGACCGTGGAGGAGCCGCGTGCCGCGGACCACGCGCCCGCACGGGCGCGTCACCGCACGGGAGCGCGGGCTCCCGTCGCGTCGGACGGCTCGCGGGGCACGCCCGCCGCGGCCAGGGCGGCGTCGATCCGCTCCTGCACACCCCGCGCCGAGCGGCGGCGCAGCCACCGGGTGAGCACGACGCCCGCGGCGAGCACCAGCAGCAGCCCGAGCTGCGACCACGGCACCGTCCACACGGCGACGTCGGCGGACGCGGTGCGCATCGCCGCGTCCACGACGTCCTCGCCGACGACCCACGGCCGGACGTCGACGTGCCCGGACGCGCGGCCCAGGGGCCACACCGGCAGCGTCGCCTCGACCGTCGCGGACTGCCCGGGCAGCACCTCGCGCAGCTCGGCGGTGTGCGCGGCAGCGGCGAGCCCGGCCGGCCCGGCGAGGGTCGTGGCGGCGCGTGCGCCGAGCCGCACGTCCCCGGCGTTGCGCACGACGTACCGGACGTGGACCGTGCCCGGCGCGAACGGGTTCCACGACGGCTCCCACCGCGCGGTGACCTGCTCGGGGACGAGCGCGGCCGTGACCTCCCCGGCCACGCGCAGGTGCAGCCGCACCCCGGTGCGGGCGGCGAGCCGGACCGTGTCCCCGGCGACGAGCTCGGCGACGACCCCGGCGGGGTGGTCTCCTGGCGTCGCGTCGGCGGGCACCGTGATCGTCAGGGGGACGGTGACGGCCGCACCCGCCTCGAGCGTGAGGCGCAGCCGCCCGTCGTCGAGCGTCTCGGCGCCCGCGGGCGGGTCCAGCGCCACCCACGCACCGCCGTCCTGCGGGGGGCCGGCGGGCGGCAGGTCGAAGTACCCGGCGTCGGACACGATGCCGTCGCCCGCGTACACGGCGAACGTGGCAGGCCCGTCACCCAGGTTGCTCACCGTGACGTGGTCGGTGACCGACGCCCCGGGGTCGATGACGTGCCGCAGCGACAGCCGCCCGTCCGGGCCGTCGGCGGTGGCCGGCTGGACGGTCCACGTGACGGTGGTGCCGGGCGCGTCGTCGACGGCCGCGGCGGCGGGCGGTGCGCCGGTGGCGACAGGGGCCGCGACCAGGGACGCGGCGAGCGCGACCACGGCGGCGGCGAGGGTGGGACGGAGCAGGGTGCGCACGGTCGAGGTCCTCCGACCCGGGTGACGGGAGTGCTGTGCCGCGAGCGTCCGGCTGGATCGCACTCTCGCGGGTGGGGTGGGGGTGGGGTGGGCTCGGACGTCGGCGGTCCCGTGGGCCGGGGCCGCCGACGTCCGAGCGCGGTCCGTCGGGTCAGTCGACGGGGAACAGCGAGAGGGTCAGCGTGCCGGCGTAGCTGCCCGGCGCGGTGTCGACCGGGACGTCCAGCACGAGGTCCGCACCGATCGTCGTCGAGCCGGACCGCCCCTCGGAGGTCGCCGACGCGAGCCGGCCCGGGACCACGAGGCCCTCACCACCGCTGAGCGCGGTCGCGCGCGGCTCGCCGGCGACGAGCCCGGCACGCGGCGACCCGAGCCGCGGCGTCCACCCCAGGTGCTGCGCACCGAGCAGGCGGGTGTCGGACTCGAACGCGTACCCCTGCCCCGTGACGGCCCAGCCGCTGACCCCGGCCTGCGCGACCGTACGGGAGTCCGTCACCGTGACCGTGGGCAGCTGACCACGGAACCGCAGCGCGGTGCCGGTGTGCTGCGGCCCCTCGAGGGTCACGCCCGAGCCGTCGTCGGCCACGGACAGCGCCAGGACGCCGTCCTGCCCCTCGGGCACCACGGCCCGCAGCTCGATGCCCTCGGTCGTCGCCGGGTCGCGGAACAGCCGCGGCAGCAGGTCGACGAGGTTCTTCGACCACACGTCGAACCCGTGCGGGCCCTGCGTGACGCCGGCGAACTCGTGCGTGATGCCGTTGGCCTCCAGCAGGTCCAGCAGGTTCATCGTGTGCTGGTAGGTGAAGTCGGTGACGTCACCGGTGTAGACGCGGGCCAGCCGGGTCTCGGCGTTGACCGCGGCGGGGTCGAACTGCGGGGTGTTGAAGAACAGCCCGCCGGAGAACGCGCCCATCCACCCGAACTGCCCGGGGCGGGTCAGCCACGTGTTGAGCGTGTTCATCGCCCCCATCGACAGCCCGGCGATGGCCTGACCCGCGGCGTCGTCCGCGATGTTGTACTGCGCGCGGGCGGCCGGTGCCAGGTTGTCGAGCAGCTCGGCGGGGAAGTTCGGGACGTTGCCGTTGCCCATGACGACGACCATCGGGACGATCCCGCCGTCCTTGATGTAGTGGTCGAGGATCTGCGGCGCGCGGCCCACCTCGACCCAGTCGCCGTAGTTCTGCCCGCCGCCGTGGTTGAGGTACAGCACGGGGTAGGGCTCGGCGCGGTTCGGGTCATAGCCCTTCGGCGTCCAGACGTACGCCTTGCGCTCCTCGCCCGCGACGGCGCTGTCGTACGACAGCACCGACAGCTCACCGCGGTCGCCCGCGGGCAGGTCGCCGAGCATCCGGTCGTTCTCGCCCGGGACGAACAGCGGGCTGACGCCCGTGAGGGTGTTGACCGTGTCCGCGGGGTCCTTCATGTCGACCCCGTCGACGACGTACCGGTAGTAGTAGAAGCCGTCGAGCGGACCCATCGCCAGGCGCCAGCGGTCGCCGACCTTGGTCATCGGGATCCGGAACCAGGCACCGTTGGGGGCCCAGTTGGCCCACACGGTCACGTCCTTCGCGTCGGCCCACTGCGTGCCGGTCTCGAAGGTGACGATGCCGTCGTCGTCGACGTGCGGCGTCGTGATCGAGCCGGGGGCCGGCGGCGTGTACGGCGCGTCCAGCGGACGGTGCCCGGCGCGCGGACCGTGGCCCGCGCCGTCCCGGAACACGCGGGACGCGAAGTCGCGGAAGCCCTCGCGCCACGTGTCCCACGTGCCGCCGGAGTCGGGGTCGACCCCGTCGAACTCGTGCTCGACGCCCGCGCGCTCCAGCGTGCGCAGCAGCGCGTGCGTCGCGTTGTAGGCCGGGTCGAGGACGTTGCCGACGTAGACCCGCAGCCGGTCGGTGCCCGCGTTGATCTCCCGGGCCGTCGTCGCGCTGATCGAGCCGGTCAGGCGGCCGGAGAAGGACCCGACCTCGCTGAACGTGCCCGGGTCGGTGCGCAGGACGGTCAGCGCGTGGTGCGCGCCGTCGCCGATGCCGGCCACGGCCTGCCCGGCCGCGTCGTCGGCGACGTGGTAGCCGTCGCGCGCCGCCGCGACGACGCCGTCGAGCAGCTCCGCGCGCGGGTCGGCCCCGCCGACCTGCGCCATGACGACGACCATCGGCTCGACCTGCCCGGCGGCCGCGAGGTTGTCGAGCACCTGCGGCACCCGGCCCAGCTCGGCCCACTCGCGCGCCGACTGCGCGCCGTCGGCGAGCAGGTACAGCACGGGGTAGGCGGCCTCACGTGCGGCGTCGTACCCGGGCGGGGTCCACACGAGCGTGGTGCGCGCGTCGCCGCTGACGGGGCTGTCGTACGCCAGCTCGGCGACCTCGCCACCGCCGGGGATGTCGGTCATCCACTGCACCGACGGCCCGGGCACGAACAGCGTGTTCCACGTCGGCCTCGACGTGACCGCCACGGGGCTCGTGGGCTCCTTGAACGACTTCTTGGTGCGGTCCGGCCACGTCGCCGTGTACGTGTAGTAGTACAGGCCGGGCTCGAGGATCCCGACCTGCGTCGGGTAGTCCGTGCCGCTGGGGTCCATGGCCAGGTCGGACCACGTGCCGTTCGGTCCGATGTTGCCCTGCAGCTCCACCTGCGCCGGGCGTGAGCCGAGGATCCGCTCCGCCTCCGCCTGCGGCACCGTGAACCGGTGGTACCCCTCGGGGGTCACCGAGACCCACGGGTCGGGTGCGGGCCCGTCGGCCGCTGCCGGTGGTGCCATCGCTGCCGCCGTTCCCAGTGCGAGCGCGGCCCCTGCGACCACGGCTGTCGTGCGGTGCTGCGCGCGGTACGCGCCGCCCGGCCCCCTGCGAGTCATCCCCATCGATACCCCTCCTCGGTCGTCGACCGGCAGGGGGACGTCAGGTCCCGTCCTCGTCGTCGAGGCCGGGACGGTGCTGCAGATCCCCCTGGCGGCGCCGTGCGCGTCCACGACGCCCACGACGTGCCCGCCGGTCTGCAACGCTGCAGGAGCGGACTGTCCGAATGCTGTCGGGTCGGGAGGTTTAACGTCAACCCTCCTGGCTCGTCGTGTGGCCGGGTCTCAGGATCTGGCCCCGATCCTCGCGCTCGTGCAACCGTCCGGGGTCCCGCCGACGTCATCGGGGTATGAGGCGAAGGGACGATCCATGACACGAGACGACGAGTTCCGCAGCTGGGCGCAGCAGCACCGGCAGGGCCTGGTGCGCACCGCCACGCTGCTCACCGCGGGTGACACGCACACCGCGCAGGACGTGGTGCAGAACGCGCTGACCAAGCTCTACCTGGCCTGGCCGCGCGTGCGGGCCGCGGACGACCGGCAGGCCTACGTGCGGCGCGCCCTGGTCAACGCGTTCACCGACGAGATGCGCTCGAGGGGCCGCCGGCGGGAGGACCTGCGGGGCGAGCTGCCCGACGGCGCGGTGTCCCTCGGCGCGACCGACCCGGACACGCTGCTGCTCTACGACGCGCTGCGTGAGCTGCCGGACCGCATGCGCGCGACCGTGGTGCTGCGCTACTTCCACGACCTGGACGTCCGGGAGACGGCCCGCGCGCTGCGCTGCACGCAGGGCACGGTCAAGAGCCAGACCGCACGCGCGATCGACAAGCTGCGCGCCCGCCTGGGACCGCTGCTCCGCGACGGCACGCCTGCGCCCCCCGACCCCCACCGGCCCGACCCGCAGCACCGCACCCACCCGACGCCGGCCCTCGTGGCCGCCCCCGCACCGAGGAGCGTGGCATGAGCAACCTGACCGACCTGATGACCCGGGCCGCCGCCGGGATCGACGCGACCCCGACGGCCGAGGTCCTCGACGACGACCTGGCGCGCGGTCACCGGGCGCGGCGGCTGCGGTCCCGGCGGGCCGCGGGGGCGGGTGTCACCGCCGTGCTCGCGGTCGGCCTGGCCCTGGCCGTGCCGCTGACGTCGACACCGCCCGCGGCCGCCGTGCCGCTCGTCGCGTTCGTCGGCGAGCAGCCGGACGGGTTCGTCCTCGACGTCGTGCCGGAGGGCTGGCGCGTGCTGGCCTCGACGCCGGGTGACCTCGTCCTGGCCGCCGAGGGTGACAGCGGCGAGGACCCCGCGGTGTACACGGGACGCATCGTGGCGACGCTGCTCGCCCCGGGCTCGGTGCCCGACGACCTGGGGACCGCGCCGACCGTCACGGTCGACGGCGAGGTGGTCAGCGTCTACCCGATGCTGGGGGCCGACGGTCCGGACGGTACCCACGGCGTCTTCGTGGCGCAGGGCGACGGCCGGTACCTCTACGTGCAGGTCCCGGCAGAGGTCCACTGGACCGCGCAGGCCGCGGCAGAGTTCGCCGCGACCGTCACGGCCACGGGCGACGCGACGGCGAGCGTCGGCTGACCGGCGTCCCGCGGTGCGGGACGCCGGGTCCGCGAGACCGGGCTCCGGTCGGTCATGGGCCTCCATGGGTGACCTGGGCCCGGTCTCGCGCGCGTCCGCCCGGACGATCCCGCGACCCGCAGCACCCCCGCGCGAGCACGCCCGTGCCGTACGCTGGGCCGCAGATCCAGCACAACTGAACACGCTGCTCGAACCGCGGCGGGAGAGCTCCCGTCGGCCGCCCGCGAGGGCGGCAGCGCGGGACGCCGAAGGAGCAACCCTCCCCGGGAAACTCTCAGGCACCCGTACCGCCACGGCCAGGCAACTCTGGAAAGCGGCGCCGGCAAGGTCCGGCCGCCCACCGACGGTGCAAGCCGGCGCGCCCCGGAGCCACGTCCGCCCGGCGGACCAGGCTCATGGCGGACCGGCAAAACTCTCAGGTCGCCCCGTGCGGGGTGGATGACAGAGCGGGGAGCCCCTGCCCGTCCCGGCCGTGCACCGCCACGTCCGGACGATCCCCGTGGAGCAGCTCGTGACCGATCTCGCCGTGCCTGCCGTGCCGTCCGTCGCCCCGGCCACGCCCGCCCCCGCCCCGTCGCGCGCCACGCCCGCGCCGCGCTCGCCCGCCGCCGAGGGCTTCGCCGACCGGCACATCGGCCCCCGCGGGGACGAGACGGCCCGCATGCTCGCCACCCTCGGGTACGACGACCTCGACGCGCTGGTCGACGCGGCCGTGCCCGCCGCGATCCGCACCGACCGCCCGCTGGACCTGCCCGCGGCCCGCTCGGAGGAGGAGGTCCTCGCGGCGCTGCGGGCGATCGCGGGGCGCAACCGGGTGCTGCGGCCCATGATCGGCCAGGGCTACTCCGGCACGGTCACGCCCGCGGTGATCCGCCGCAACGTGCTCGAGTCCCCCGCCTGGTACACGGCGTACACGCCGTACCAGCCGGAGATCTCGCAGGGCCGGCTCGAGGCGCTGCTGAACTTCCAGACCGTCGTCGGCGACCTCACGGGCCTCGACGTGGCCAACGCGTCCCTGCTCGACGAGGCGACGGCGGTCGCCGAGGCGGTCGCGCTGATGTGGCGCGCGTCGCGGGCGACGACGGGCACGGTCGTGCTCGACGCCGAGCTGTTCGGCCAGTCGCTCGCGGTCGCGCGTGGGCGTGCTGAGGCGGTCGGGCTGCCGGTCGTCGTCGCCGACCTCACCGACGGCCTGCCGGACGTCGACGGGCCGCTCGTGGGCGTCGTCGTGCAGCAGGTCGGGGCGTCGGGAGCGCTGCGCGACCTGCGCCCGCTGGTCGCCGCCGCCAAGGAGCGCGGCGCGCTGGTGACGGTCGCCGCGGACCTGCTGGCGCTCACGCTCGTGACCACGCCCGGCGAGCTCGGCGCGGACGTCGCGGTCGGCTCGGCGCAGCGCTTCGGCGTCCCGCTGTTCGGCGGCGGCCCGCACGCCGCGTTCATGGCGGTGCGCCAGGGCCTGGCGCGCACGCTGCCCGGGCGGCTGGTCGGTGTCTCGGTCGACGCCGACGGCGCGCCGGCGTACCGCCTCGCGCTGCAGACCCGCGAGCAGCACATCCGCCGCGAGAAGGCGACGAGCAACATCTGCACCGCGCAGGCGCTGCTGGCGATCGTCGCGTCGATGTACGCCGTCTACCACGGGCCCGACGGGCTCGCGGCGATCGCGCGCCACGTCCACGGCGCAGCCGTCTGCCTGGCGGGCGTGCTGCGCGAGGTCGACGTCGAGGTCGTCCACGAGCACGTCTTCGACACCGTCCGCACGCGCGTCCCGGGCCGCGCCCGCGCGGTCGTCGCGGCCGCGGCGGCGCGCGGCATCAACGTCTGGGCCCCCGACGACGACCACGTGCAGGTCGCGTGCGACGAGACCACGCGCGGTGAGGACCTGCTCGAGGTCGTGCTCGCGTTCGCGGACGCGGGGACGACGAGCCTCGTGCCGTCCGACGACGGCACGTACGACGTCGGGTTCGTCGGCCCGCGCCCGACCGACGTCCCCGCGCACCTCGCACGGGCCACGGACTACCTCACGCACCCGGTGTTCCACGTGAATCGTTCCGAGACGGCGATGCTGCGCTACCTGCGCCGGCTGTCCGACAAGGACCTCGCCCTGGACCGCACGATGATCCCGCTGGGCTCGTGCACCATGAAGCTCAACGCGACGGCCGAGATGGAGCCGATCTCCTGGCCCGAGTTCGCCGACGTCCACCCGTACGCGCCCGCGGACCAGACGCAGGGGTACGCCGCGCTCGTCACCGAGCTGCAGGACTGGCTGGCCGAGATCACGGGCTACGCGGCCGTGAGCGTGCAGCCCAACGCCGGCTCGCAGGGCGAGCTCGCCGGCCTGCTCGCCATCCACGCGTACCACGAGGCGACGCGCGCCGAGGGTGCCGAGCACCGCGACATCTGCCTCATCCCCGCCTCGGCGCACGGCACCAACGCGGCGTCCGCGGCGCTCGCGGGCCTCAGGGTCGTCGTCGTCGCGACGGCCGAGGACGGTGAGGTCGACCTCGCCGACCTGCGCGCCAAGCTCGACCAGCACGGCCCCCGCGTCGCGGCGATCATGATCACCTACCCCTCCACGCACGGCGTCTACGAGGCCCACGTCCGCGAGGTGTGCGACCTCGTCCACGCGGCCGGCGGCCAGGTGTACATCGACGGCGCCAACCTCAACGCGCTCGTCGGGCTCGCCCGGCCCGCCGAGCTGGGCGGCGACGTCTCGCACCTCAACCTGCACAAGACCTTCTGCATCCCGCACGGCGGCGGCGGCCCGGGCGTCGGGCCCGTCGCGGTCGCGGCGCACCTCGCCCCGTACCTGCCGGGCGACCCGACGCCGGGCGCCGCCGGCTCGGTGGTCGCACCGGTCTCGGCGGCACCCTGGGGCTCGGCCGGGATCCTGCCGATCTCCTGGGCGTACGTCGCGCTCATGGGCCCCGACGGCCTGCGACGCGCCACCGAGACGGCCGTGCTCGCCGCGAACTACCTGGCCACACGCCTGCGCGAGCACTTCCCCGTGCTCTACGCCGGCCCCGCCGGGCTGGTGGCGCACGAGTGCATCCTCGACCTGCGCCCGCTCACCAAGGCCACGGGCGTCACCGCCGAGGACGTCGCCAAGCGCCTCATGGACTACGGCTTCCACGCCCCGACGCTGTCGTTCCCGGTCGCGGGCACGCTCATGGTCGAGCCCACCGAGAGCGAGGACCTGGCCGAGCTCGACCGGTTCGTCGACGCGCTCGTCGCGATCCGCGCCGAGATCGCCGACGTGGCCGACGGCCGCTGGCCGCTCGAGAGCTCGCCGCTGCGCCAGGCCCCGCACACCGCGGCGTCCGTCAGCGCCGACGTGTGGGAGCACCCCTACGGCCGCGAGCAGGCCGCGTTCCCCGTCGCGTCCCTGCGGGCCGGCAAGTACTGGCCGCCCGTGCGCCGCATCGACGGCGCGCGCGGCGACCGTCAGCTCGTCTGCTCGTGCCCGCCCGTCGAGGCGTACGAGGACGACGTCCGATGACCGCCACCGCCCCCGACGCCCACCCGACCCCGGGAGCCCCGATGACCGACACGCTCTCCCCCCTGCACGACGAGCACGTCGCCCTGGGCGCCGCGCTGACCTCGTTCGCCGGGTGGCAGATGCCGCTGCGGTACACCTCCGACCTGGCCGAGCACACGGCCGTCCGCACGGCCGCCGGGCTGTTCGACCTCTCGCACATGGGCGAGATCGAGGTGTCGGGCGCCGCCGCGGGCGCGTTCCTCGACCGCGCGCTGGTCGGCAACCTCTCGGCGCTGCGGGTGCTCGGCGCGCGCTACACGATGATCGTGCAGCCCGACGGCGGCGTGATCGACGACCTCGTCGTGTACCGCACGGGCCAGGACGTGTACCTCGTCGTGGCGAACGCGTCGAACCACGACGTCGTGCTGGCGGAGCTGCGCGAGCGGGCCGCCACCGCGGGCGCGGACGTCGAGGTCGCCGACCGCTCGGCCGTGACCGCGCTCGTCGCGGTGCAGGGGCCGCACGCGCTCGCGGTGGTCGAGGCGCTCACCGGGCTGGCGGCCGACCCCGACGGGCCGACCGACGTCACGCCGGCGACCCTGCGGTACTACGCGTGCCTGCCGATGCGGTTCGACGGTGCACCCGTGCTCGTCGCGCGCACCGGGTACACCGGTGAGGACGGGTTCGAGTTCTTCGTCGACACGACCGCGGCGCCCGGGCTGTGGCGCGCGCTGCTGACCGCCGGCGCCGGGCACGGGATCGTCCCCGCGGGCCTGTCCGCACGCGACTCCCTGCGCCTCGAGGCGGGCATGCCGCTGTACGGCAACGAGCTGGACCGCACGACGACCCCGCACGACGCGGGCCTCGGCCGCGTCGTCAAGCTCGACAAGGTCGACGCCGACGGCGCGCCCCTGCCGTTCGTCGGGCGCGAGGCGCTCGCCGCACGGGCGCACAGCGCCCCCGCGCGGGTCCTCGTCGGCCTGCAGGGCCTGGGCCGCCGGGCCGCGCGGCACGGGTACGCGGTGCACGCCTCGACGCAGCCGGACGCGGCCGTCGTCGGCACGGTCACCTCCGGGGCGCCGTCGCCGACGCTCGGCCACCCCGTCGCCATGGCGTACGTGACGCCCGAGGTGAGCGCCGAGGGCACCGAGCTCGCGGTCGACGTGCGCGGTCGGCGCGAACCCGTGCGCGTCGTGCCGCTTCCCTTCTACCGTCGTCCTCGGTGACCGTCCGCACCACCCGCCGGACGCCGGTCCGCACGTCCCGCACCACCCCGACCCGACAGGAGCACCCATGGCCGCCGAGCTGCCAACGACCCTGCAGTACACCGCCGAGCACGAGTGGGTCGACGCGTCGTCGCCCACGACCGTGGGGATCACCGCCGTGGCGGCCGACGCCCTCGGCGACATCGTCTTCGTCGAGCTGCCCGCGGTCGGCTCCACGATCGAGGCGGGTGCGGTGATCGGCGAGATCGAGTCGACCAAGTCGGTCTCCGAGCTGTTCTCCCCGGTGTCGGGCACCGTCGTCGAGGTCAACCAGGACGCGGTCGACGACCCGTCGCTCGTCAACTCCGACCCGTACGGCGCGGGCTGGCTGCTGCGCGTCGACGCGACGGCCACGGGCGCCCTGCTGTCGGCCGAGGAGTACGGCGCGCTCAACCCCTGAGCCGTTCGGGTGGGTGATGGCACCTGTGTGCTGGTCCGATCGGGTGAGTTACTGGACGACCGTCCATGCGTAAGGGTGCTTGCCCGAACGGGTGAACGTGGCGCACTCTGCTGGGGACGGCTTCTCCACCGCTGATGTATCAGGCGGCCGGCGAGGACGTCATGACAGGTGCAGCGTTCGGCACCGCGGGGGGGATCTCACGGTGGAACAGAGAAATCGGCGAAAGCCGCGTCATACCCACGACGCGCGCCGCTCTCATCCGGTACGCAGCCCACGCGGGGCCGGAGAGTCCGGGCCCGCCGCCCACCGGAGGACACCATGAGCATGCTGGACACGAGCGTGAACCCGCACATCGCGGGGGCCCACGCGCTGACGCGTCGGGAGCGGGTCGTGCTCGCCGAGCTGACCGAGGACGTCACTCTCGAGGAGATCGCGACACGGCTGTTCGTCACCCGCAACACCGTGAAGTCCCAGGTGCGCAGCGTGTACCGCAAGATCGGCGTGTCCACGCGCGCCGAGGCGGTCGCGTGGGCCGAGGCGCACGGCATCCGCTGACGTCCTCCGCCCCGCGGAGGGGCGGGTGGGATCCCTCCGCACCGGTACCACCAGCAGCCCGACGTGCGCGTCCGGCCGGACCTCCCCGGCCGTGCGTGTGCCGTCGTCGGCCGGCCACAGCGTCGTGACCCGGCCGTGACAGACGGCTGGCACACTCGACCCATGACTCCTGTGCTGGTCGTGGCGGCGGCCGTGGTCGACGATCTCGACGACCCCCGGCTCCTGCTCGCGGCACGCCGGGCCACCCCGGCCAGCCTCGCCGGGCGCTGGGAGTTCCCCGGGGGCAAGGTCGAGGACGGCGAGACGCCCGAGGACGCCCTGCACCGCGAGCTCCGCGAGGAGCTGGGGGTGCGCGTGGGGCTCGGTGTCGAGCTCCTCGGGCCCGACGGCGGCGCGTGGCAGCTGTCGGACGAGTACGTCATGCGCCTGTGGTTCGCCGAGGTGCTGGAGGGTGGGCCCGAGCCGCTCGTCGAGCACGACGAGCTCCGGTGGCTGCCCGCAGGCCAGTGGCTCGACGTGCCCTGGCTCGACGCCGACGTCCGCATCGTCGAGGGTCTCGTCGACTTCGTCGCCACCTTCGCCCGCGACGACCGGCGCCCGACGGGCCGTCCGGCCTGAGGCGTCGCGCGCGCGTTCGCCCAGTGCGAACGACGCCCCGTCCGCACTTGGCACTCTCGGGGGCAGAGTGCTAATTCTTGACGTGTAGCCACCCGGCGGCGAAGCCCGTCGGGGCAGCACCGGGCACCGGGAGGACCGGGCCCATGTCGAGGAGGTGATGGGGCGTGGCTACTCGTTTCGACCCGTTCCAGGAGATGGACCGCGTGCTCGCGCAGGTCCTGGCGTCCGACCGCGCGTCGGCCACCATGCCGATGGACCTGTACCGCGACGGCGACCACTACGTCCTGCACGTCGACCTGCCGGGTGCCGACCCGGGCACCATCGACGTCAGCGTGGACGACCGCACCCTGACGATCCGCGCGCAGCGCAGCCCGCGCACCGAGCACGACGTGCAGTGGCTGGCCAAGGAGCGGCCCGTCGGCACGTACGCCCGCCAGCTCACGGTGGGCCGCGGCCTCGCGCTCGACCAGATCAGCGCGACCTACACCGACGGCGTGCTGACCCTCACGGTCCCGGTGGCCGAGGAGGCCAAGCCGCGCCGCGTCGAGATCCAGCACGGCACCCCCGCGACGTCCATCGCGGCGTCGACCTCCGCCGGCTGACCCACCCACGGCTGGATCGCACTCTCACCCCCCTTGGGCGTGAGAGTGCGATCCAGCCCGCGCCATGTGCGCCCGCCGGCCTCCCCTTGGGCGTGAGAGTGCGATCCAGCCCGCGTGATGGTTCCCGGCCCGCCTCCCCCTGGGCGTGAGAGTGCGATCCAGCCCGCGTGATGGGCCCCCGCCCGCCTCCCTTGGGCGTGAGAGTGCGATCCAGCCCACGTGGTGGTTGCCGGCCGGCCTCCCCCTGGGCTTGAGAGTGCGATCCAGCCC
>NZ_BONP01000037.1 GCF_016862775.1 Cellulomonas phragmiteti
GTCGCGGGAGGTGGGGGTGGCTGGATTGCTCTGTCGCGGTGTGTTGGGGGGCTGGAGCGGGGGGTCGCGGGCAGGGTGGGGGCGTGGGTGGGATGGACGAGGTCGTCGACGAGCTCTACGGCGGGGCGCTGGACGACTTCGTCGCGCGCCGGGACGCCGCCGTCCGGGCGGCGAAGGCAGCCAAGGACAAGGACCTCGCCGGGCGGATCGCGTCGCTGCGCAAGCCCACCGTCGCGGCGTGGGCGGTGAACCTGCTGGTCAGGGACGACCCCGCGCTCGCGGGCGCGCTGCGCGACCTGGGCGAGGGGATGCGGGACGCCGAGCGGTCCCTCGACGGGCCGGCGCTGCGCGACCTGGGCAGGCAGCGGCGCGCGCTGGTGTCCGGGCTCGTCGCGCGGGCCCGGCGCCTGGCCGTCGACGCCGGGCAGAAGCTGTCGACCGCCGCCGCGCAGGAGGTCGAGCGCACGCTCACCGCCGCGCTCGCCGACCCGGCGGTCGCCGACGCCGTCGCCGCGGGGACGCTCACGCACGGCACCGAGCACGTCGGATTCGGGTCCGTGGACGCCGACACCGCCGGAGCCGGACCGCGCCGCACGGGACCCGGCGACGCCGACGCGGGCGCCGCGGACCCGAGCGGAGCCGACGCGGGCGGCGCCGAGCGAGGGGCGTCGGCGGGGGAGCCCGGTGCCGGCCGGCCCCGCGCGCCCGGCGGGGCGGGGCGGCGGGCGACGCCGTCGGGCGACGCGCCCGCGGGCCGGGCCCGTCGCGCGGCGGGCACCGCGGACGGCGCCGACGCAGCCGAGGCGCGGGAACGCGCACGCCGCGAGCGCGAGCAGGAGCGCCTGCGCCGCCGTCACGAGCAGGCCGCCGCCGCCCGGGAGGCGGCCGAGTCCGAGCTCGAGCGCCTGCGCACCCGCCACGACGACGCGGCCGCGGCCGAGCAGGCCGCCGTCCGCGCGCTCGAGGAGGCCGAGCGGACGTCCGCGGACGCGTACGCGGCGGAGGAGGAGCTGGTCCGTGCGCTCGCGGACGTGCGGCGTCGGCTCGCCGAGGCCCGGGCCGCGCTGCCGCGAGCCGACGAGGCGCTCGTGGCGACCCGCACCCGCGCGCGCGAGCAGGAGAAGGCCGTCCGGGCGGCGCGCCGGGACCTCGACCGTGCGCAGGCCGCCGCCGAGCGCGCCCGTGAGCAGGAGGCCCGGGCGGCCGCCGACCTCCCGTAGCCGCGTCCTCGCGGCGCGCCCCGCGCCCGCGCCGCGCACGTGCACCGCGGGTGTGGCGAGGTCGACAGCCCGCGTAGGGCCGACGTCCTGCCCCCCGTCGGCGTGTCCGGCCATGATGGGGCCGTGCCCACCGAACCGGACGACGACGAGCTCGAGCTGATCCGCCGCTCGGGGGCGGTGCTGCGCGTCGGCCGGCTCAGCCTCGCGTCGGGCACCGGCTCCTACCGCGTGAAGGCGTCGATGGCACGGGTCGCCGCGGCGCTCGGCATCGACCGCCACCAGGCGCACGTCACGCTCACGGAGATCACGACGACGTCGCACCGCGGCCGGTCGTTCCGCACGGAGGTCACCGAGGTCCGCACGGTCGGCGTCAACACCGACCGGCTCGCCGAGCTCGAGCTGCTCGCGCAACGCGTCGAGGCGCGTGCGCCCGTCACGGTCGACGAGGTCACCACCGAGGTCGACCGGATCGCCGCGAAGCCGCCGCTGTACCCCGTCGCGCTCAACGCCCTGTGGGCCGCGGTGGCGTGCGCCGCGTTCGCGTTCCTCAACAACGGCGGGCCCATCGAGGTCGTCGGCGCGTTCATCGGCGCGGGCCTCGGGCAGGGGCTGCGGCGCGTCATGCTGCACCGCGGGTTCAACCAGTTCGGCGTCACGATGCTGGCGGCGAGCCTGGCGAGCCTGTCGTACCTCGGGTTCGTGCAGGCGCTGCACTCGCTCGGTCTGACGGTCGAGATCCACGAGGCCGGGTACGTGGCCGCCGCCCTGTTCCTCGTGCCGGGCTTCCCGCTGGCCACCGGCGCGCTCGACCTCGCCAAGCTCGACTTCTCCGCCGGGGTGGCGCGTCTGACGTGGGCGCTGATGATCTTCGTGTCCGCGGCGTTCGCCGTGTGGGCCGTGTCGATCGTCGTCGGGCTGAGCCCCGACCCGCCGCGCGAGCTCGCGCTGGACCCGGCGGCGATGACGCTGCTGCGGCTGCTCGCGTCGTTCGTCGGCGTCCTGGGGTTTGCGCTCATGTTCAACAGCCCCTGGCGCATGGCGCTCGTCGCTGCGGGCGTCGCGACGCTGCCGAACCTGCTGCGCATCGAGGCCGTCGTCCTGCTCGAGTGGCCGCCGCAGGCCGCGGCGGCGGTCGCGGCGTTCCTCGTCGGGCTGCTCGCCGCGTGGATCGCGCCACGGCTCAACATCCCGCGGATCACCGTGTACGTGCCGGCCGTCACGATCATGGTGCCCGGCGTGCCCGCCTACCGCGCCGTGTACTACCTGAGCAACGGCGACGTGCCGCAGGCGCTGACCTACGGGGTGTCCGCGGCGCTGGTCGTCACGGCGCTGGCCGTGGGGCTCGCGGTGGCGCGCATGTGCACCGACCGGGAGTGGGGATTCGAGCACTGACCTGCGGCGCTGCCCTCCGCTTTGGCCGGACGACGGGCGCCCGGTACCCTGTGCAACGTCCTGGAGACGTCGCATAGCCAGGTCTAGTGCGCGGCCCTGCTAAGGCCGTGAAGGGGTCAACCCTTCCGTGGGTTCAAATCCCACCGTCTCCGCGTGGCGGTTGTCGCAGGACACCGCCGACAGCCCGGGCCCGTCAGGGTCCGGGCTGTCGTGCGTCCGGGGTCGTCCCCAGCTGCTCGACGAGGGTCGCGGCCTTGCGTCGGACCGTCGCCGACCGTGCCGTGGCGGCGAGGTCGCCCAGCCCCGGCCAGGCGGCGGCGTCGGTGGGCAGCAGGCCGCGCTGCGCCGCCTCGCGCAGGGTGGCGGCGTGGTGCACGGCGACGTCGAGCACGCGGTTCAGCCAGCGCGGCGGCGAGCCGTCGAGCGTGGCCGCGTAGCGGACGGACTCGACCAGGACCGGCCACAGGACGGGCAGGGTCGTGGGGTCCGTGTCGACCAGCCGGGCCATGCGTGCCGGGCTGACGTGGGGCGACGGCACCAGCGCGCGCATCGCGTGCGCCACCGCGGCCGACCCCACGGGGCCCTCCCGCAGGACGGACTCGACGTAGTACGTCGGCGGGTCGTCCTGGCACAGCGCGAGCAGCAGCGCGGCGACCATCGACGTCGTCAGTGGTGGCACGTCCCCGCCCGGCAGGGGGCCGTCGCGGCCGTCGCGCCAGTTGCGGTGCGGTGAGACGACCAGCCGACCGGTCGACGTGTCCCACCGCAGCCAGGCGTCGGTGCGTGCCGACGCGTCCGCGGACAGCGACCGGGCCTGGCACTGGCCCTCGTGCTCGAGGTCGTAGAACCACGACTTGGCGACGTGGTAGGTGCCGCCGTCGGGCAGGGCGACCTCGAGCACGGGGGGCATCCGGGAGCCGGGTGCCGGGAGCACGGTGAGGAACGCGCCGTCGACGACGGCCGGCACGGTGCCGGCGCCGGCGGGCCACACCTCGTCGAAGGGACGGCCCGGCGGCGCGGCGGGCGGCGCCGCGGCGGGTACCGTCGGCGCCGGCACGTCCGTGGCCACCGCCCGGGCCGCGACGACCGCCCGGGACGAGCCGCCGCGGGCCGAGAGGGCGCGCGTGCCGGGCAGGTCGAGCGCCGACGCCGGTGCGACGCCCTGCGCGACCGCGGCCCGGACGTCCGGCAGCAGCGCCCGCACGGCCTCGGCGACCTCGGCCGTCCCGGCGAGCAGGCGCGACGCCCGCAGCGAGACCTGCAGCAGGTCGTCGAGCAGCGGCCACACCACCGACAGCAGCCCCTCGTCGGCGAGCTGCGCACACACCCGCGCGAAGGCCGCGAGGTTCGACGACGTCTCCGTCCAGTCGAGCAGGCGGACGTCGGCGGCGCCGGGGCGCAGCAGTCCTCGCTCCCACGCCTCGTGCACTGCGGCCGTGCCGTCCGCGGCGGCGCGGGGGTGCAGACCGCGCTGCGCGCCCAGGAGGTTGACCGCGAGGCCGGGGGTCAGCGGGGTCGCGCGCCGCGCGAGCTGCCGCAGGACCAGGCCGGTGCCGGGCGTCGGGTAGCCCTCGACACCGGTCGACGCGGCGTCGCCCCACGTCGGGAACACCGCCAGGTCCGCGCGCGGGGCCCAGCGGTCCGTGGCGAGGCGCTCCGGGAACCGCGCCAGCGACGCCGGCAGGGGCGCCTCCTCGGGCGTCCACTGCCGCCACTCGCCCAGCACCAGGGCGGGCTCACGGACCGGGTCGCGCAGGTACGTGGCCAGTGCCGGCCCAGCGGTGAACGCGGCCGGCGCTCCGGACTGCAGCACCACGGGTACCGGCAGCGACGCGAGGGCAGCCACCACGGCGTCGGTCGCGAGCGTGAGGTCGCAGCGGGTCGCCGCGAGGAGCACGTCCGCCTCGGACGCCACGGCGTCCGAGGCGGCGTACGCGCGCAGCCGCGTGACGAGGTCCGCGGGGTCGATCCGCAGGTCGACCCACGTCGGCGTCGACAGCAGGACGGGCACCTCGCCGAGGCGCTGCACGACCGACGCTTCGCGCGCGGCCAGCGGGTCGTGGACCGTCGCCGACCGGTGGTGGCTCGCCGGGCGGTCCAGCCACGGCCCGTCCGTCCCCGCCACCCACGCGGCCACCGACGCCAGGCCGGGCGCGGACGTGGCGCGTACGCCCCCGAGCGCGGTCCGCGCGGCGTCACGGTCCGTGCGGGCCAGTGCGTTGGCCAGCGCGAGGAAGCGGTCGACCTCGACGTCGAACCCCTCGTCGGGGCGCCCGGTGAGCACGGCGGCCGCAGCCGTCAGAGCGGCGCCGCTGACCTCGCCGACCTCGAACCACGGGACCTGCCACACCGGGGGAGTGGCGCGCCACCGGTCGGGCGGGGTGGCGTCGGGATCGTCGAGGTCCGCCGGTTCGTCGGCCCTCAGGTCCCACGCCGCGGTGAGCGCCGCGGCGGCGCGGGCCAGCGCCCGGTCCGGGCTGGAGGCGTGCGGGGTGACGAGCGGCGCGACGACGTCGCAGGTGGCGTCGTGCGGGCGGGGTCGCGCGGCGGCGGCGGTCAGGAGGGTGCGCAGCACGGCCCGGGTGCGGACCGGGAGGGCCACGATCAGGACGTCCGCGAGCGTGTCGTCGTCGACGCCCGCGACGAGCGCCGGGGCGAACGCGGAGATCACCGCCGCGTCGCCGTGCGCGAGGACCGGCACGAGTGCGTCGGCGTGCGCGACGACCTCCGCGTCGGTCAGGGCCAGCGGTCCGGTCAGCAGCTGCGCCCAGACCTTGCGGTCCCCGGGGCGCTGCGCGGCGTCGAGGGCCGCGAGGGCGAGCCCGACTGCCTCGTCCCGGTCGAGCAGGCCCTGCGCGACCGCCGCGGGCAGGACCGTGCCGAGCGGGCCCGTCGCCGGCACCCCGCAGGTCACGGCCGCGCGCACGTGCTCCCGCAGGCGCCGTGCGACCACGGGCGGCGGTGCCCAGCCGCGCTCCGACGGGTACAGGTCGCCGCTCTCGCCGGTGAGCGTGCCCGCCGCGTAGACCACCCAGTCCCGCAGGTACTCCACGTCGTCGGGAACCGGCAGGTCGTGCAGGTCGACCAGGCGCACGACGGGTCCGGCCAGCGCCGTCGTCGAGTGCTCCCACGGTCGGCGGACCGGGCGGTACGCGGCGCCGAGCAGGGCGCGGGCGAACCGGGGACCGCGCTCGGCGAGCACGCGGGTGAGGAGCTCGTCGTCGATGCCCGCGCCGCGCACGACGCGCACCGCGCGTGCCGCGTCGACCCCGACCCGCACGGCGAACAGCGCGAGCACCGCCTCGTCGACGCCGACGTGGCTGGTCCAGCCGTAGGTGCGCGCGTCGAGCTGCCCGTACTCCCCCCAGTCGCCCGTTGCCAGGCCCGCCCGGGCGACCTGCTGCTGCTCCGGTGTGCCCAGCGGCAGGTGCTCGACGTCCTCGGGGGCGGCATCGGCCCAGCCGAGCTCCCGGAACACCTCGACGGCCGCGGCCAGGGCGGGGGGCATGCTCACGAGCTCTCCTCGGTCACGATGCGGACGGCGAGCACGTGGGCGCACGGGCCCCGCCCGGTGCCGTGCCGCAGGTACCACGGGCAGGTGCAGCGGTCGGCGTCCCCGTCGCGGGTCACGCGGTACGCCGGCGCGCCGTCACCCGTGCGGCGGCGCACCGACCAGCCGTCGCCGTCGGGCGCCACGCCGCCGTCGTCCACGAGCCGCCGTGCGCCCACGAGCCGCGGGTTGTCCTTCTCGACGCGCGCCGGGTCGTGCGGGAGCTCGCGGTGGAACCACGCGGCGTCGTGCACGTCCCAGCCGATGCGCCCGTCGGCGGCGAGGACGGCGAGCGCGGCCCGCACCCGCGGCTCGTCGAGCGCCGCGCCACGCGCGAGGCGCGGCACGTCCACGACGGGCTCGAACGCGAGCAGCGCGGCCACCAGGTCGGCGTCCTCGACGACGGTCGCGCCGGCGAGCGCCGACAGCAGCGACCCCTCGCCAGAGTGGCCGCGCCACGCCTCGTCGGTCAGGCCCAGGACGAGGCGGGCACCGGGCAGCGCGAGCTCGACGACCACCGGCCCGGGCGCACCGGTGCCGTGCACGGCCAGGCCTGTCACGTGCGTGAGCAGGCGCTTCGCGGCGCTGAGCCGGTGCAGCCCGGTGACGTGCACGCCCCCGGGCGTCGGGCGCGCGGCGACCCGGACCGCGTCCCGTGCCGCGACGAGCCAGCCGGAGCGTCCCGCGGCCGTGGCGGGCGGGAGCGCGGCGACGAACGCGCGGGCCCCGGCCGCGCCGACGGTGAACGCGTGCGGCAGGCCGTGGTGCAGCTCGGCGACGTTCCCCAGCGCGCGCACCCAGCGCCCCGGCATCTCGACGGGGCGCTCGACGGTCGTGACCTCGGGGGCGGACACGGTCATGCCGGCGTGCCCGACGTCGAGGTGCAGCAGCCGGTCCCGGCCGACGTGCGTGAGGGCGGCGCGCGTGGTCGGCCCGATGTCGACGTTCGTCGTGCCGCGGCCGAGCGTGCCGGAGTCGAACGCGTCGGGCAGCAGGTCGAGCCGCGCGTACACGCTGTTGCACGCCGAGAAGCACTCGGCGCGCAGCCGGTCGCCGTGTGCCGTGAGCACGGGGTCCCGCAGGCTGGTCGGGGTGTACTGGACGTACCGGGTCGCGGTGACGTCGGCCAGGGTGACCAGGCCACGTGCCAGCACCTGCGGGTGCGTCGCGAACCCGTGGCAGAAGCTCGGGTCCGCGTCGAGACCCGTGGGGGTCAGGGCCGGCGCGAGGCCGAGCACGAGGCCGTCGGCGCCCAGGTGGGAGGACTGGGCGAAGGTCCGGGTCGTCACGGCGCGGAGTCTAGGGGCGGGCACCGACGCCGCGACGGCGCGGGCACCTGCATCACCCGGACGCCCCCGCCCTGCTCGTCACAGCCGCAGCAGTCCGGCCGCCGTCGGCCCGAACCCGCACGCCCGGTAGAACGACGCCAGGTGCGGCTCGCAGTCGACGTGCAGCCACGCGCAGCCCGCGGCCCGGACCTCGTCGACGAGCCGCTCGACGAGCCGGCGCCCGGTCCCCTGCCCCTGGTGGGCGGGGTCGACGACGGCGTCGAGCAGGAACGCGTGCGCACCGCCGTCCCAGCACGCGTGGACGAATCCCACGAGGTCGTCGTCGGCGAACGCCCCGACCCACGTCACGCTGTGCCGCTCGAGGCGCGCGGCCCACGGGGTGACCCCGTCGGGGGCGGGGGAGCCGAACGCGCGGGCGTGCAGGTGGGTCAGGGCGGCGTCGTCCACGGCGAAGCGGACGCGCAGGTCGGGGGTGCGCACGGTCCCAGGGTGACTCACGCCGGAGCGACCGGATCGTGGACGGTCCGTTTCACCCGTTGCGTCCGGTCCCCCGTGCCTGCATGCTCGGACCCTCACAGGACGTCGACGAGGACGGGGGCCCTCGATGCGTCGCATGCGTCGGGTCGTGCAGGTCGTGGTGGGTGCGCTGGTCGCGGCAGGGCTGACGGTGGTGGCGTCGCCACCGGCGGTCGCGGCCACCGTCCCGGCGGGGTTCACGGACGCGGCGGTCGCGAACGTCGCGAGCCCTACCGCGCTGGCGTTCACCGCGGACGGGCGCATGCTCATCGCGCAGCAGCCGGGGCGGCTGCGGGTCCGCACCCCGGACGGCGTGCTGCTCACGACGCCGGCGCTCGACCTCGCGGGCCGGCTGTGCACCAACGCGGAGCGCGGGCTGCTCGGCGTCGCGGTCGACCCGGACCCCTCGACGCGCGCGATCTACCTGTTCTACACGGCGCGCGGCACGAGCTCCGCGTGCCCGACGAGCCAGCGCGCCAACCCCGCGGGCGCCCCGACCAACCGGGTCTCGCGCTTCGTCCTGCGCGACGACAACACGGTCGACCCGGCGAGCGAGACGATCCTGCTCGACGGCATCTACTCCTCGGAGGGCAACCACAACGCGGGCGACGTGCACGTCGGCAAGGACGGCTACCTCTACGTCACGACGGGCGACAGCGGCTGCGACTACGCGGGTGACAGCGGGTGCGCCGGCAACAACGACGCGTCGCGGGACCGCCACACCCTCAACGGCAAGGTCCTGCGCGTCGACCGCACGACGGGCGCCCCGGCTCCCGGCAACCCGTTCACGGGTGCCGGGACCGCCAGCTGTCGGCTCGCCCCGGCACCCGCGGGGACGATCTGCCGGGAGACGTTCGCGTGGGGCCTGCGCAACCCGTTCCGCTTCGCGTTCGACCCCGACGCCGCCGGCACGGTGTTCCACGTCAACGACGTCGGGCAGAACGCGTGGGAGGAGGTCAACCTCGGGACTCCCGGTGTCGACTACGGGTGGCCCGTGCGCGAGGGGCCCTGCGCGCAGACGGGGTCCGCGGCGAACTGCGGCGGCCCGCTGCCCGCCGGCATGACCGACCCGGTCCACTCCTACAACCGCTCGGCGGGCTGCGGCTCGATCACCGGCGGCGCGTTCGTGCCGAACGGCGTGTGGCCCGTCGCGGACGACGCCTACCTGTTCGCCGACTACGTGTGCGGCCGGATCATGATGCTGTCGGGCGGTGTGCAGACCAACTTCGCCACCGGTCTCGGTGGGGCGGTCCATCTCGAGTTCGGGCCGCACGCCGGGGGCCAGGCGCTGTACTACACGACGTACTCCAACGGCGGCGAGATCCGGCGCATCGCGTACTCGGGCACCGCGAACCGCCCGCCGACGGCGGTCGTCACGGCGAGCCCGGCGACGGGCGCGGCGCCGCTGACCACGACGCTCGACGGGTCCAGCAGCAGCGACCCCGACGGTGACGCCCTCACGTACCTGTGGAGCTTCGGGGACGGCACGGCCGACGCGACCACGACGACCCCGACGGTCCGGCACACGTACGCCACCGGCAACTGGACCGCGACCCTGCGGGTCCGCGACGCGGCGGGCGCGACGTCCGCGCCCGTCACGGTGCGGATCAGCTCGGGCAACACGGCGCCCGTCGTGACGATCACGTCGCCGGCCGCCGGGGCCACGTTCACGGTCGGCGACACCATCCGGTTGTCCGGCTCGGCGACGGACGCGCAGGACGGCGTCCTGGCCGGTTCGCGGCTCAGCTGGACCGTCATCCGCGTCCACGACCAGCACACCCACCCGTTCCTCGGCCCGGTCACCGGGACGGGCACGACCTTCACGGCGCCCGGTCCCGAGGACCTCGCCGCGGCGGGCAACAGCTACCTGCGGGTGATCCTGACCGCGACGGACTCGCAGGGGGTCGCGACGACGCTCACGCGCGACCTCCAGCCGCGCACCGTCGCCGTCACGCTCGGCACGTCACCGGCGGGTCGCACGCTGACGGTCAACGGCGAGACGATCACCGGTCCGACCACCGTGACCTCGTGGGCGGGCTACGGCCTGCAGCTCGCGGTCCCGGCCCAGACCGACGCGCAGGGCGTGCCCTACGTGCTCGACCGGTGGTCCGACGGCTCAACCGCGGCGACCCGTACGTGGACCACCCCGGCCAGCGCCGCGACCCTCACGGCGACGCTCACCGCGTCGTCGACCCAGCGCGGGCTGCGGGGCACGTACTTCGACAACATGGACTTCACCGGCACCCGCGTCACACGCGTCGACCCCACCGTGGACTTCCGCTGGGGCTCCGGGGCGCCGGTCGCCGGCATCGGGCCGGACACGTTCTCCGTGCGGTGGGAGGGCACGCTGGTCCCGCGGTACTCCCAGCTGTACCGGTTCGCGACGACGAGCGACGACGGCGTCCGCCTCTGGGTCGACGGGCGCCGCATCATCAACCAGTGGAACGACCACGCCGAGACGGTGCACACCGGCACGGTCACGCTGCGGGCCGGGCAGGCGGTACCGATCCGGCTCGAGTACTACGACAACCGCGGCGACGCGACGATCCAGCTGCGCTGGTGGAGCGAGTCGCAGCCGTGGCAGATCGTCCCCGCGGAGCAGCTGCGGCCGAGCTAGGGCGTGCCCCCGCACCCTAGGTGACCTCCGTGCGGGGTGCGTGCGCGGCCTCGGTGAGGTGGGACAGGTCCACGTCCCAGGTGCCGTCGCGGGCGATCCGCCACGTGCCGGTGTCGAGCATGTCGTGCCAGCGGGCGATGCGCTGGGGGAGCGTGGAGCGGGCGACGACCAGCGGGTCCGCCTGCGGGTCGTGGCGGAACGTGTCCGGGCCGGGGCGGTGGCCGTCCAGGACGAGGGGGGACGCGTGCCCGTGGACGGCCACCACCCAGTGCGGCTGCCACACCGTCCCGGTGGCGGTGCCGGCACGCTCCTCGGCGCGCGACGCCTCGAGGTACTCGCGCGAGCGGCGCAAGCTCTCGTCCAGCGACGCGAAGTCCTGGCCGGGCGCCAGGTGCGCGGGCGTCCGGCCGGGTCGCGCTCCCACGCCGTCGCGCCACGTCCACAGCGCGGCGACCTCCTCGGTGAGGTCGTAGCCGTGCAGGTGCGCGAGGTCCTGCGCCTCGGCCCAGGTGAGCCCGGGGCGCAGGCGCGTGACGACGAGGGCGCCGATCGACACCAGGCGGGCGGCCCACCCGTGCAGGGCGTCGTGGACCTCACGCACGCTCATGTCACAGCCCGGCTGCCCGCGCACGGCGCGTCGGCCCCGCCGCGGTCGTGACGACCGGCCACCGTGCCCTCCCTCGCGCTCGTGACGTGCGGGGACGTCCTCGGACCCGCAGCGAGTGGTCACGGTGACACACTTGCGCACTCGCGGACGCGGACGGCATGACGTGCCACCCGGTCGGCCGAGCGTGGGCGGGTGACGCGCAGCCCGAACGGCCCCTTACTGACGGGTAGTGAAGCGAGCGGGTCCTCGCCGACCCCGGCGGCCTGTGGCCGACGCCGCACGGATCGCGTTTGGGGTCCGGCCCCTGGTGCCTGTATCGTTCTCGACGGCCCGCGAGGGTCATGCGCCCGTAGCTCAATGGATAGAGCATCTGACTACGGATCAGAAGGTTGGGGGTTCGAGTCCCTTCGGGCGCGCAGTTCGGTCACGAGCCCGGCGCTGTGGGTGCCGGGCTCGTGTCACGTCCAGCAGGCTCCGGCAGGGTCGCGCCACGGCGCGCCCGGTCCGCCCCCGATGTCGGGTGGTGGTGCCGACCTGCGCCCGTCCGCGACCCGCGCACCTGCGCGCCGCGGCGACGCCCGCGGCGCAGCGCCGCCGGGCACGCCACACGTCTGTGCGCGCCGTCACCGGTGCGCGTGAAGGATCTGATCCACCCATGACCACCTCCGTGGCGCTGTCGCGCCCGACCACCTCCGCGCGCCCGGGCGTCCCGCCCGGCGAGCTGCGCGACCTTCCCGAGGACGCCGGTGCGCGGCGCGCGCGCGTCCTGCTCGAGCTCGCCCAGCACGGCCCGTCCGGCGTCGGCACCCTGGCGCGCCGCTGCGACCTGCCGCCGGGCGTCGTCCTGGCCCACCTGCAGGACCTCGCGGACGCGGGGTTCGTCGTCGTCGACGGGCGCCGCTGGGCCGCGGTGTCGCTCGTCGAGCGCGAGCGGTGTCGGGCGACGAGAGGCGTGTGACGCACCGTCACACACCTCTTGACCACGGGTCGTCGGGGTCGCTACCGTCGGCAGCGCTTACCGATCAGTAAGCAACTGGTGGCGTCGACGACGACGTCGGGCCGGGGGAGCGCGAGGGCCTGCGCGACGGCACCACCTGCGCGACCGCCGGCCCGTCAGGGTCGGCCGACCCTGGAGGCCGTCCATGCACCCACCCGCCCGCCGCACCGCGACCCGATCCGCCGCGCTGCTCGCGACCCTCGTCCTCGTCGGCACGGCCGCAGCCGCGGCGCCCGCCGCCGCCCTGCCGGCCGGGCCCGCACCCGCCGCCGTCGGTGACGTCGTGTGGTCGCAGGAGTTCAACGGGGCCGCCGGCTCCGCGCCCGACCCCGCGGTCTGGTCCTACGACACGGGCGCGAACGGCTGGGGCAACGCCGAGCTGCAGAACTACACGACCTCGCGCGCCAACTCCGCGCTCGACGGCAACGGCAACCTGGTCATCACCGCACGCCGCGAGGCCGACGGCTCCTACACGTCGGCGCGGCTGCAGACCAACGACAAGGTCGAGCTGCGGTACGGGCGCATCGAGGCGCGCATCCAGATCCCGCGGGGTCAGGGCATCTGGCCGGCGTTCTGGATGCTCGGCGGCCAGTTCCCCGGGACGTCGTGGCCGGCGGCCGGCGAGATCGACATCATGGAGAATGTCGGCAAGGAGCCGCACATCGTGCACGGCACGGTCCACGGGCCGGGGTACTCGGGGGGCGCCGGCATCACCGGCTCCGCCATGCACCCGCAGGGCTGGTCGTACGCCGACACGTTCCACGACTTCGCGATCGACTGGAAGCCCGGTGAGATCACCTGGTACGTCGACGGTCGCCAGTACCACCGCGTGACGCGCGCGAGCGTCGGCTCGAACGCCTGGGTCTTCGACCAGCCGTTCTTCCTCATCCTCAACGTCGCGGTCGGCGGGCAGTGGCCGGGCTACCCCGACGGCTCGACGACGTTCCCGCAGCAGATGAAGGTCGACTGGATCCGCGTCACCGACAACGGCGCCACGGGTGGCGGCACGGGCGGCGGCACCGGAGGCGGCGGCACCGGCGGTGCGCTGCCCACGGGCACGGGCACCCTGCGCGCCAACGGCACCTACTGCCTGGACGTCCCGTGGGGCCAGTCGTACGACGGCAACCCGGTGCAGATCGTCGCGTGCAACGGCAACGCCGCCCAGCAGTGGACGCGCGGGGCCGACGGCACGATCCGTGCGCTGGGGCGCTGCCTCGACGTCTCCGGCGGCGGCACGGCCGACGGCACGCGCGTGCAGCTGTGGACGTGCAACGGCACGGCGGCGCAGAAGTGGACGTACGACGCGTCGGCGCGCACGCTGCGCAACGTCGGGGCGGGCAAGTGCCTCGACGCCGACGGCGGCAACCCGATGTACGACGGGCAGAAGCTCGTGGTCTGGACCTGCCACGGCGCGACGAACCAGCGCTGGGTCTTCTGAGTCCTCGGCCCGTCGGTCCCCGTGCGGCGGGGCGTGTCCACCCCTCCCGGACACGTCCCGCCGTCGTCCGTCCGGGCCGGCGGGCGCGTTCAGGCTCCGTCGCGCAGCGACCGGACCATCGCGCGCAGGGCCGCGGACGCGGCTGCCTGCTCCGCGGTCGTGAGGCCCGACAGCATCCGCACCTCGACGCCCCGCACGGCGGCGGACGCCTGCTCCAGCAGCCGTCGACCGTCCGGCGTGAGCTCGACGGGCAGGCTCCGGCCGGTGGGGGCTTCGGCGGGTCGGGTCACCTGACCCGCGCGCTCGAGGGCCTGCAGCAGGACGTGCATGGTCTGCCTCGTCACGAACGCGCCGCGCGCGAGCTCCGAGCTCGACAGGCCCGGGCGTTGCGCCAGCAGCTCGAGGCACGCGTAGTGCGTGACGTTCATGCCGAGCGGGCGCAGCACGTCCTCCAGTGCGGAGCGCAGGGCGCTCGCCGTCTCCTTGAGCAGGTACCCGAGGGACGTCTCCAGGTCGATGCCGACGCCGTCTTGCCTCATGTCAGCATTCTGACATACGCTGAGTGTCAGATAACTGACACGAAGGAAGGCGGCACCATGCCGGTCACCGGGCTCGACTTCATCTCGCTGCAGGTGCGCGACCTCGACGCGTCGCGGGCGTTCTACGAGCACCACCTCGGCCTCGTCCGCTCACCGGACGGCCCTCCCCACGCCGTGGTCTTCCGGACGGCGCCGATCGCGTTCGCCCTGCGGGACGTGGTGCCGGGTGCCGGCCTCGACGGCGCGACCCGGCCGGGCGCCGGCGTCGCCCTCTGGCTGCACGCCACGGACGTCCGGTCCGTCCACGACTCGCTCGCCGCCGCCGGCCACCGCATCGTGTCCGCACCCGTCGACGGCCCCTTCGGCCTGACGTTCACCTTCGCCGACCCCGACGGCTACCACGTCACGCTCCACGACCGGGCCTGAGGTCGACCCCGGCCGTCGGGTTCCGGTCGCGCACCCGACGCGCGCTTGCGACGCTGGGCAGATGCAGCTCACCGCCCTCGCCCTCGTCGGGACCCTGACGCCCTCGCCCGCCCGGTCCAGCAGCGAGCTGCTGGCGCGGCAGGTCCTCGACGCGCTCGCGGAGCACGACGTCACCGGCGAGCTCGTGCGGCTCGTCGACCACGACGTGCGACCGGGCGTCCAGGCGGACATGGGGGAGGGCGACGCCTGGCCGGCGATCCGCGCGAAGGTGCTCGCCGCCGACATCCTCGTGCTGGCCACCCCGATCTGGCTGGGGCAGCCGTCCTCGGTGACCAAGCGGGCGCTGGAGCGGCTGGACGCCGAGCTCTCGGAGACGGACGACGAGGGCCGCCTCCTCACGTACGGCAAGGTCGCGGTGGTCGCGGTCGTCGGCAACGAGGACGGGGCCCACCACACCAGCGCCGAGCTGTTCCAGGCGCTCGACGACGTCGGGTTCACGATCCCGGCGGCCGGCGTCACGTACTGGGTGGGACGCGCGATGGAGGGCACCGACTACCAGGACCTCGACGAGACGCCCGAGCCGACCGCCGGGACCACGGCCACGGCCGCCCGCAACGCGGCCCACCTCGCGCGGCTGCTGCGCGCGCAGCCGTACCCCGCCGGCTGACGGCCCTCGCCGACGCCGGTCGCGGGGGGCGCGGCGGCACGGGCGTGCGTGCTTGACCGGCGCTTGACTGTCCGATTCGTCCGATACTACGGTCGAGGCTCCGCTGACAGATCGGTCAGTCAGTGGTGGCGTCGGCATCGACGCGGGTCGGGGGGAACGACGGGGACCTGCTCGGCAGGCGTCGCCACGCCGACCGCCGGTTCCTCGCGGAGCCGGACCTAGGAGGCTCGATGTCCCCCCGCACCCGTCCCGGTCGCACCCGGCTGCTCTCCGCAGCCCTCGCGGCCGTCGTGCTCACCACCCCCGTCCTGGCCGCCGCAGCCGCGGCGTCCCCCGCAGCAGCCCTGACCGGCGGTCCCGCCCCCGCGGCCGTCGGCGACGTCCTGTGGTCCCAGGAGTTCGACGGACCCGCCGGCACGTCCCCCGACACCACCCAGTGGCGCTTCGACACCGGCGCCAACGGCTGGGGCAACGCCGAGCTGCAGAACTACACGACGTCCCGCGACAACTCGGCGCTCGACGGCGAGGGCAACCTCGTCCTCACCGCCCGCAAGCAGGCCGACGGCTCGTACACGTCCGCGCGGCTGACCACCAAGGGCAAGGTCGCCCTGACGTACGGCCGCATCGAGGCCCGCATCAAGCTGCCGAAGGGGCAGGGGATCTGGCCCGCGTTCTGGATGCTCGGCGACAACAACGCGACGTGGCCCGCCACCGGCGAGATCGACATCATGGAGTACGTCGGCAAGGAGCCGAACTACGTCTACGGAACCGTCCACGGGCCCGGCTACCTCGGTGCCGGCGGGATCAGCGGCGCGTACCGGCACCCGCAGAACCAGGACTTCGCCGACGCGTTCCACACCTACGCGATCGACTGGAAGCCCGGCGAGATCACGTGGCTGGTCGACGGGCAGCAGTACCACCGCGTCACGCGGTCCGACGTCGGCGCCAACCCCTGGCTGTTCGACGCGCCGTTCTACCTGCTGCTCAACGTCGCCGTCGGCGGCGAGTGGCCCGGGTACCCCGACGCGACCACGTCGTTCCCGCAGCAGATGAAGGTCGACTGGATCCGGGTGGTGGACAACGGCGCGAACCCGACCGTGTCGCCGACGCCGACCACGCCCCCGCGTCCCACGGCGGCGCCGACGCCCGTGACCCCCACGCCCTCGGCCACCCCGCGGCCGTCGACGCCGCCGGCACCCCAGCCGTCGGCCACCCCGACGCGCCCGGCGACGCCGACCCCGACACCGACGCCCACCCCGAAGCCCACCCCCGGCCCCCTGCCGACCGGCTCCGGCACGATCCGCGCCGACGGCACCCTCTGCCTCGACGTCCCCTGGGCCAAGACCCACGACGGCAACCCGATCCAGATCGTGCACTGCAACCGCAACGTCGCGCAGGACTGGACCCGCGGCGCGGACGGCACCGTGCGCGCGCTCGGCAAGTGCCTCGACGTCGCCGGCGGCGCCACCCGCGCCGGGACGCAGGTCCAGCTGTGGGCCTGCAACGGCACCAAGGCGCAGCAGTGGCGGTTCGATGCGTCGACCGGCGCGCTGCGCAACCCGCAGTCCGGCAAGTGCCTCGACGCCAAGGGCGGCCTGCCGCTGAGCGACGGGCAGCGCGTCATCATCTGGACCTGCCACGGCGGCGCGAACCAGCGCTGGGTCCTCTGACAGGTCGCCGGCCACCGGCGCAGGGTCCCGCGGTCACGTGACGACCGCGGGGCCCTGCGGCGTCCGGGCCTAGCCTCGACCCATGGACACCCTCGCCACCAGCACGTTCGCCACCGCGGGTCGCATCGTCGTCGGGACGGGCGCGGCCGCGCAGCTCCCGGACGTCGTGGCGGACCTGGGGTCGCGCGTGCTGGTCGTCGCCGGGCGCTCCGCGGACGTCGGCGCGCTCGACGGGGCCGTCGTCCACCGGCACCGGGGCGAGCCGGACGTCGAGGCGGTGCGCGCGGCGGTCGACGTCGCCCGGGACGTCCGCCCCGACGTCGTCATCGGCTGGGGCGGCGGGTCGGTCGTCGACCTGGCCAAGTGCGTCGCGGTGCTGGCACCCGGCGGCACGGACGTGCTGGACCACCTGGAGGTCGTCGGGCGCGGGCTGCCCCTGCCGGGCGGTGCGCTGCCCGTCGTGGCCGTGCCCACGACGGCCGGCACCGGTGCGGAGGCCACCGCGAACGCGCCCGTCCGGGTGCCGGAGCGCGGCGTCAAGGCGAGCCTGCGGGGTCGCGCGATGCTGCCTGCGGTCGCGGTGGTCGACCCGCTGCTCACGCTCGGCTGCCCACCGGACCTCACGGCGGCGTCGGGGGCCGACGCCCTCACGCAGTGCCTCGAGGCGTTCACGACGCCGCACGCGACGCCCCTGACCGACCCGCTCGCCCGCGACGGCCTGGTCCGTGCCGGGCGCAGCCTGCAGCGGGCCGTCGAGCACGGCGACGACGTCGACGCGCGCACCGACCTGAGCGTCGCGGCGCTGCTGTCGGGGATGGCGCTCGCCAACGCGAGGCTCGGGGCCGTGCACGGGCTCGCCGCGGCGCTGGGCGGGCGGCTGGGCGCCCCGCACGGGCAGGTGTGCGCGGCGGTGCTGGCCGCGACGACGGCCGCGAACGTCGCCGCGCTGCGGCGGTCGGACCCCCGCGGGCCGGGCCTGGTCCGGTACGACGAGGCCGCGGTCGCGCTCACCGGGCGGCCGGGTGCGCGGGCCGACGACGCCGTCGCGTGGCTGACGGACCTCGTCGCCGCCCTGCACGTCCCCGGCCTGGGCGCGCTCGGGCTGGCCGCCGCCGACGTCCCGGACGCGGTCGCCGACGCGCTCGCGGCGTCCTCCACCCGCGGCAACCCGGTCACCCTCACGGCGGCCGAGCTCACGGACGTCGTCGCCGCGTCCTGGTGAGCCGGGTGCGTCCCGCGGGACCCGACGGCGGCGCGCGCGCCGCAAACAACGGGCGTCGGCGGCCCGGCGTCGCGAGGATGGACCCATGAGCACCCTCGACCGGCTGACCGCCGACCTCACCACGTCCCTCAAGGCGCGCGACACCCTGCGCACCAGCACCCTGCGCCAGCTCATCGGCGCCGTGCGGCACGAGGCCAAGGCCGGTGCGGCCGAGCGCGAGCTCACCGAGGACGAGGTCCTGGCGGTCCTGGCCCGCGAGTCCAAGAAGCGCCGCGAGTCCGCGCAGATCTACACCGACGCCGGTGCCCCCGAGCGTGCCGCGACGGAGGCGGCCGAGGCGGACGTCGTCGACGAGTACCTCCCCACGCGCCTGACCGACGACGAGCTCGCGGCGCTGGTCGACGCCGTCCTCGCCGACACCGGGGCGTCGACCCTCAAGGACATGGGCACCGTCATGAGGGAGGCGGGCGCCCGCGCGCAGGGCCGCGCCGACGGCAAGGCGCTCAGCGCCCTGGTCCGGGCGCGCCTGGCGGGCTGACGACACCCCGACGACGGGCCGGCACGTCACCCCCGACGTGCCGGCTCCTCGTCGGTGGTGACGTCCGCCGGCTCGTCGGCGGCCGGTGGATCCGTCGACGCGGCCTCGGCCATGGCGCGCCGCCCCGACGGCAGCGCGACGCCGGCGACCACGACGAGCATGAGCGCCGCACCCGCGGCGACCAGCAGGGACTCCACCGAGTACCGGTCGGCGAGCGGCCCGAACACGGCCATGCCCAGCGGCATCGCGACGGCCATGACGATGCCGACGAACCCGAACACCCGACCCAGGCGCTCGGGCTCGACCTTCTCCTGCAGCACCGTCATCGTCGGCGTCGAGAAGAACGGCACGCCCAGGCCCACGAGGAACATGAACCCGAAGAACACCCACATGTTCGGGGACAGGCCCAGGCCGACGTTCAGCACGGCGAACACCGCGGTCGTCGCGACGACCATGTGCACGCGGTTGCGCAGGCCGCCCCACCAGGCCACGACGACGCCGCCGAGGGTCATGCCGACGCTGAAGGCCAGCTCGTTGACCGTCAGCTTCCACACCTCGTCGCCGAACGAGCGGACCACCATCAGCGGCGTGAGGAACGACGGCGCGACGATGAGCACGAACACGACGCCCCACATCGCCAGGACCCACCGCACGAACGGCGTCGTCGCCACGTACCGGACGCCGTCGGCGAGGTCCGCGAGGTAGCCGCGCACGCCCGACTGCTGGTCGCTGCGCACCAGGCGCGGCACGGGCACGAGCAGCAGCAGCCCGATACCGATGAGCGCGGTCACGACGTCGACGAAGAAGATGGCCTCGATCGACGCCCACGCGTACAGGCCGGCGGCCAGCGCGGGCGCGACGAGCATCATCCCGGACTGGATCGTGGCGTTGATGCCGTTGACGCGCATGAGCTTGTCGGCCGGGACGATCTGCGGCAGCAGCGCACCCACCGCCGGCGTCTGGATGCCGGCGCCCGCCGAGCGGATCGCCGCCGCCACGTACAGCAGCCACAGGTCGTCGTACCCCGACAGCATGAGCAGCGCCAGGGCGAGCGTGGTCGCGGCGATGGTCGCGTCGGCGCCGATGACGAGCGCGCGGCGGTCGAGCCGGTCGGCCCACACCCCGCCGAAGACCGACACCACCGCCTGCGGGAGGAACCCGACGACCGCGTAGACCGCCATGACCGTGCCCGAGCGCGTCTCGAGCGTGAGGTGCCACATGATCGCGTACTGCACGAGCATCGACCCGAGCAGGGAGAACGTCTGGCCGGTGAGGAACACGCCGACGTCGCGCCGCCAGCGCGGTCGGTCGGTGGGGGCCGTCTCGGAGGGGGTCGTCATGGGGGCCTCTGCGGGGGTCGGGGTGGTCGCGAGGTAGACCCGCCGGCGCGGCCGGACTCATCGGGGTGTGGCCATGGTGTCCCCACCCCGCGGCGGTGTCACGCCGTTTGCGCTGCGGGTGTCGGTGGTCGGGTGGAGGATCGCGCTCGGGCGAGGTGCTCACGGGTGACGACGGGCGGAGAGCGCGATGACGGCGACCATCACGGCGCACGGGCTGGTGAAGCGCTACGGCGAGGTCGAGGCCCTGCGCGGTCTGGACCTCGAGGTGCCGGAGGGCACCGTGCTGGGCCTGCTGGGCCCCAACGGTGCGGGCAAGACGACCGCGGTCCGCATCCTCACCACGCTGCTGCGCCCCGACGCGGGCACGGCGACCGTCGCGGGCGCGGACGTGCTGCGCGCGCCGGAGCAGGTGCGCCGGCGCATCGGGCTCTCCGGCCAGAACGCCGCGGTCGACGAGAACCTCACGGGCGCCGAGAACCTCGAGATGATCGGGCGGCTCTACGGGTTCCCGCGGCGGCGTGCGCGGGCCCGCGCGGACGCGCTGCTCGGCGGCTTCGACCTCGCCGACGCGGGCGGGCGGCCCGCCAAGACGTACTCCGGCGGCATGCGCCGACGCCTCGACCTGGCGTGCGCGCTGGTCGCCGAGCCCGCCGTGGTGGTGCTCGACGAGCCGACGACGGGCCTGGACCCGCGCAGCCGGCTGCAGATGTGGGAGGTCATCACCGACCTGGTGCGCGCGGGCACGACCCTGCTGCTGACGACGCAGTACCTGGAGGAGGCCGACCGGCTCGCGGACGACATCGTGGTCATCGACCACGGCCGGGCGATCGCGCGCGGGACCGCCGACCAGCTCAAGGCCCAGGTCGGCGGCGAGCGGGTCGAGGTGCTGCTGGCGGACGCCGGCGGGTCCGCGGCGGCCCGTGCCGCCCTGGACGCGGTGGCTGCGGGCGACGAGGTGCGGTCCGACGGCGACGGGCGCGCGCTGTCGGTCGCCGTGCTCGACGGCACCCGTGCGCTGCGCGCCGTGCTCGACCGGCTCGACGCCGACGGCGTCGCCGTGCTCGAGGCCGGCCTGCGGCGACCGACCCTGGACGACGTGTTCCTCACCCTGACCGGTCGTCCCGCCGAGGACGACGCCATGCCGGAGGTGGCCCGATGAGCTCGCTGACCCGCACGCTGGTCGACACGCACGTCGTCGCCAAGCGCAACCTCATCAAGATCCTGCGCGTCCCCGAGATCCTCGTGGCCGTCCTCATCTCCCCGATCATGTTCGTGCTGCTGTTCGCGTACGTGTTCGGCGGGGCGATCGACCCCGGGGACGGTGTGAGCTACCGCGAGTTCCTCATCCCGGGGATCTTCGCCCAGACCGTCGTGTTCGGGGCGACGTTCACGGGGGCGGGCATCGCGGAGGACATGCAGAAGGGGATCATCGACCGGTTCCGCTCGCTGCCGATGTCGCAGTCGGCGGTGCTCGCGGGCCGGACCCTGTCCGACGTCGTCTACAACGTGCTCTCGCTGGCGATCATGGCGCTGACCGGGCTGCTCGTCGGGTGGCGGGTGCGCGGGTCGTTCCTCGACGCGGTCGCCGCGTTCGGGCTGCTGCTGGCCTTCTCCTACGCGGTCAGCTGGATCATGGCGCTCGTCGGGGTGCTCGTGCCCAGCGTCGAGGTCATCAACAACGCGTCGTTCATCGTCATCATGCCGCTGACGTTCGTGTCCAACGCGTTCGTGCCGCTCGACTCGTTCCCGGCGCCGCTGCAGCGGATCGTCGAGTGGAACCCGGTCTCGACGCTCACGCAGGCGTGCCGCGAGCTGTTCGGCAACACCAACCCCGCGGCCCCGGTGCCCGACGCCTGGTCCATGCAGAACCCCGTGCTCTACACGCTGCTGTGCGTCGTCGTCATCCTCGTGGTGTTCGCCCCGCTGGCCACCGCGCGGTACCGGCAGACCTCGCGCTGACCGGGACCGGGACCGGGACCGAGCACGGCCCGCCGCCCGGGGTCAGGGCCGGCCCGGCTGGTGAGAGGCACGTGAGAGGTGTCGCAGGACACGCCGGGAAACACGCGGTCCGAGAGGTGCGCGGGGGAGCGGCTGGGCCCCCCGGCCTGGTTTCACCGGCACCGGGCAACTACCGTTGCGCAAGTGACTGAGAACCGTGCCAACAGCACCGCGCCGGTGACGGCCCCGCAGCACTCCGTCGAGGGCTTCGTCAAGGAGTTCCTCCGCGAGCTGCACTTCGGGCAGGGCGTCACCCTCGAACGGGCCAGCGTCAACGACGAGTACCTCGCGCTCGCGCGCACCGTGCGGGAGTACCTCATGGCGCGCTGGCTGGAGACGGTGCGCCGCCAGCGCGACGCGCAGGCCAAGTCGGTCGCGTACCTGTCGGCCGAATACCTGCTCGGACGTCAGCTCGACAACGCCCTGATCGCCACCGACATGACCGAGATCGTCGAGGAGGGCCTCGCCTCGCTCGGCATCGAGCTGTCGACGCTGCGTGAGCAGGAGGTCGAGCCCGGACTCGGCAACGGCGGTCTCGGGCGCCTCGCCGCGTGCTTCGTGGACTCCCTGGCGACGATGAGCGTCCCGTGCATCGGGTACGGCATCCGCTACGAGTACGGGATCTTCCGCCAGACGTTCGTCGACGGCTTCCAGGTCGAGCAGGCCGACACGTGGCTCACCCTCGGCGCCCCCTGGGAGTTCCCGCACCCCGAGGCCGCGGTGACCGTGCACTTCGGCGGCAGCACCGAGCGGTACACGGACGACGACGGCGTCGAGCGCACGCGCTGGGTGCCCGCGTGGGACGTCCTCGGCGTGCCCTACAACTACATGGTCCCCGGCTACCAGAACGGGCGGGTCAACACCCTGCGCCTGTGGAGCGCCCGCGCCACCAAGGCCTTCGACCTCGCGATCTTCAACTCCGGCGAGTACGTCGACGCCGTGCGGGCGCAGACGTTCGCCGAGAACATCTCCAAGGTCCTGTACCCCGAGGACTCCACGCCCCAGGGCAAGGAGCTGCGGCTGCAGCAGCAGTACTTCTTCGTCGCCTGCTCGATCCGGGACTTCGTCGACAACGTGCTCCCGGCCGACTTCGACCTGCACAACCTGCCGGACCGCATCATCTTCCAGCTCAACGACACGCACCCGGTGATCGCGGTCCCCGAGCTCATGCGGATCCTGGTCGACGAGAAGAAGTGGGACTGGGACGAGGCCTGGGCCGTCACGCAGAAGTGCTTCGCGTACACGTGCCACACGCTGCTGCCCGAGGCGCTCGAGGTCTGGCCCGTCGCGCTGCTCGGCAAGCTGCTGCCGCGCCACCTCGAGATCATCTACCGCATCAACGACGACTTCCTCGCCGAGGTCGCCCAGCGCTACCCCGGTGACGAGCTGCGCCTGCGCCGCATGTCGATCATCGCGGAGTACCCGGAGCGGTCCGTGCGCATGGCGTTCCTGGCCACGGTCGCGGGCGCGAAGGTCAACGGTGTGGCCGCCCTGCACTCGCAGCTGCTGCGCGACAAGGTGCTGCCCGACTTCTCGGAGTACTGGCCCGACAAGTTCACCAACGTCACCAACGGGGTCACGCCCCGGCGGTTCGTGCGGCTGGCGAACCCGGCGCTGTCCGAGCTCATCACCGACGCGATCGGCCCGGGCTGGCTCACCGACCTCGCCCGGCTGCGGGAGATGGAGCCGCTGGCCGACGACGCCGAGTTCCGCGAGAAGTTCCGCGCGGTCAAGGCACACAACAAGCAGCGGCTCAGCGCGCTGCTGCAGCGCCGCGACGGCATCACGCTGCCCGGCGACGCGATGCTCGACGTCATGGTCAAGCGGCTGCACGAGTACAAGCGCCAGACGCTCAAGGTGCTGCACATCGTGTCCCTGTACGAGCGCATCATCAGCGGCGAGCTCGACCCCACGTCGATCCCGCCGCGGGTGTTCGCGTTCGGTGCCAAGGCCGCACCGGGCTACAAGATGGCCAAGCAGACGATCGCGCTCATCAACCACGTGGGGCGCGTCGTCAACGACGACCCCCGGGTCAAGGGCGCGCTCACGGTCGTCTTCCCGCCGAACTACAACGTGACCCTCGCCGAGACGCTCATCCCGGCCGCTGACCTCTCCGAGCAGATCTCGCTGGCCGGCAAGGAGGCCTCGGGCACCGGCAACATGAAGTTCGCCCTCAACGGCGCCCTCACGATCGGCACCGACGACGGCGCGAACGTCGAGATCCGCGAGCTCGTCGGCGACGAGAACTTCTTCCTCTTCGGTCTCGTCGAGCCCGAGGTCGACGCGCTCGTCACGGCCGGGTACCACCCCTCGTCGTACTACGAGGAGAACCCGACGCTGCGGCGCGCGATCGACCGCATCGCGTCCGGCGCCTTCGCCGGCGGCGACCGCACGGTCTTCGAGCCCATCGTGTCGAACCTGCTGCACGAGGACCGGTTCCTCGTCCTGGCGGACTTCCAGGCGTACCTCGACGCGCAGGACCGGGTCGACGCCGCCTACCGCGACACCGAGGCGTGGACCCGCTCCGCGATCCTCAACGTCGCGCGGTCCGGCTACTTCTCCTCCGACCGGGCGATGTGGGACTACATCGACCGGATTTGGCACTCGCAGCCGCTCGCCGCGCGCTGACGCCCTGCACCACCCGGCCCCGCCGTTCACGACACGTCGTGAACGGCGGGGCCGCGGCGTGCGCGCGCCGGCCGCTGCCGCGCAGCCGCCCGGCAAGTTCACTCGTCTGCGCCGTCCGCTTCCTCCGGGGCTGCGTGGTGCAGGCGATTTCTGGCGGATGACCGGCGTCGCGGCGTGCCCCTAGCCTCCGGGGAGCAGTGCGATCCACGTCACCGCCCGCCCCCGAGGGGGCGAGCACGAAGGAGCAGCCTCGTGTCCCCCACCCCCCTGCGCAGGGCCGCCACGATCGTGGCGTTGTCCGTGCTCGCGCTCGGCGGCAGCGCCGTCGCCGCCCAGGCCGAGCCTGCGACTCCCACCCCGAGCATCTCGGCGACT
>NZ_BONP01000038.1 GCF_016862775.1 Cellulomonas phragmiteti
GATCCAGCCCGGCCGGGACGCGGTGTGAGGGGTTGCCGTCGTCGGGCGACGGCAACCCCTCACACCAGCGGCGCAGGCGCGTCAGGGCCGGCGGGCCGCCAGCCAGCCGGCCAGGCGGTCCGGGCGGTCGGTGATGATCTCGTCGACGCCCAGGTCGACCGCGGCCGACCAGTGCGTGGGCTCGTCGAGGGTCCACACCGCCACCCGCAGGTCCGCGTCGTGCAGCCGCGCGACCAGCCCCGGGTCCTGCTGCAGCAGCAGGCCGTGCGGGTTGGCCATGACCACGTCGAGCGACGCGCACAGGTCGAGCGTGTCCGCGTCGACCCCCGCGAGCAGCAGGCCGCGGCGCAGGGCCGGGTCCGCCTCCCGCAGGGACCGGACCGTCCCGGGCCAGAAGCTCTGCACGACCACCCGGTCGGCCAGGCCCGCCGCCCGCAGCGGACCGGTGACGCGGGCCGCCTCCTCGGCGGTCCACTCCCCCTTGACCTCGCACAGCAGGTCCACCGACGGGTGCCGCAGCAGCAGGTCGACGACCTCGTCGAGCAGCGGCACGCGCTGCCCGGCGTACGCGGACGAGAACCACGCACCGGCGTCGAGCTCACGCACCTGCGCGAGGGTCGTGTCCTTGAGCCAGCCGGAACCGTCGGTCGTCGCGTCGAGCGTGTCGTCGTGGATCACCACGACGTGCCCGTCCGCCGTGAGCTGCACGTCGAGCTCGATCGAGTCCGCGCCGGCACGGGCCGCGGCCTCGAAGGCCGCGAGCGTGTTCTGCGGCGCGACCCACGAGCTCCCGCGGTGCGCGACGACCCTCGTCACAGGTACGGCTCCACGTTCTCACGGTAGGCCGTCTCGATCTTCGGCGCGATGGACCCCCACGCGGTGGCCGGGTCCGTCCCGCGCAGCACGATCTGCTCAATGCCCTCGGTGAGGATCTGGTCGGCGCTGGGGACGAACACGCGGATCCAGTCCTGCGAGCGCGCCTTGGCGGAGAGCTGGTCGACCGCCGTGCGGAACTGGGGCGTGGCCTCGTACACCGCCGTCATCTCGGGCGACTCGATCGCGGACGTGCGCACCGGCATGTACCCGGTGTTCTGCGAGAAGTACGCGGTCTGCTCGGTGCTGGTGATGAACTGCAGGAACATCGCCGCCGCGAGCTGCTCCTCGGGGGTCTTGGACGCCGGGATCGCCAGGCCGGTGCCACCGGTGGGCACGCCGCCACCGTCGGGGCCGTCGGGCAGGAACGCCGTCCCGACCTCGAAGGACGCGGCGTCCAGGATGCCCTTGAGCGACCCCGTCGAGCCGATCGTCGCGGCGACCACACCGGCCGCGAAGTCCGCGGTCGAGTCCTCCGAGACCGTCGCGTACGCGGCGTCCCCGTGGAACAGGTCGTGCAGGAACTGCCCGCCGGCGACCGCCTCGGGGGCGTCCAGCGTCGTCGTCCACTCGTCGGAGTACTGCCCGCCGTGGCCCCAGATCATGTTCTCGAACCACCACGCGGACCACGACGGCCCGGTCGACATGCCCAGCGGCTTCGAGTCCGCGGGCACCTGCGCGGTGAGCGAGGTCGACCACTCCTGCAGCTCGGCCCACGTCTCGGGGCCGCGGTCGGGCAGGCCGGCGGCCGCCCACTTGTCCTTGTTGTAGTAGAAGAGCGGCGTCGAGCGCGCGTACGGCACGGCCCAGTGCTGCCCCTCGTACTCGTAGTCGGCGTAGAAGGCGCTGACGAAGTCGTCGGTGTCGCCGTCGAGGTGCTCGAGGACGTCGTCGAGCGCCAGGATCTGGTCGTTGAGGTGGTAGCGGAACCACCACACGTCGGAGGAGATGACGACGTCGGGCAGCTCGGACGTCTGCGACGCGGCCTGGAAGCGCTGCGCCACCTCGTCGTAGTTGGCGCCGGCGGTGACGAGCTCGACGTCGATCTCCGGGTGCGCCTCCTCGAAGCGCGCGATGAGCTCCTCCTCGACGGCCTTGGACGAGCCGGGGTGGTTGCTCCACCAGGTGATCTGCGAGGCGGGCTCGACGCTCGACCAGTCGACCGCGTCGGAGGCGGCCGTCTCGGCGGCGTCGCCGGTCGCGATCGTGGGCGTCGTGCAGGCGGCCAGGCCGAGCGCGCCGACGGCGACGAGTGCGGACGCCGCGAGGCTGCGGCGGCGGTGGGAACGGTGGGACACGACGGTCTCCTCGGTGCGGTGCGGGGGTGCACGCCACCGGGCGGTGGGCGTGCCGGGGGCCGGAGCCGCAGGCAGCGGCCCGGTGGTCGGGGGTCGGGGTGCGGGTCAGCCGGTGACGGCGCCCGCGGTGAGGCCGGCCACGAGCCGGCGCTGCAGGACGAGGAACACGACGAGCACGGGCAGGGTCACCACGGTCGTCGCCGCGAGCAGCACGCCCCAGGCCGTCATGCCCTCGACGTTCTGCAGCAGCGTGAGGCCCACGGGCAGCGTCATCTTGCGGGGGTCGTCGACGACGAGGAACGGCCACAGGTAGTCGTTCCACTCGTTGACGACGGACACGAGCGTGACCGCCGCGATCGTCGGCAGGGACATGGGCACGACGAACCGCCACAGCCGCCGCCAGTGCCCGGCACCGTCCAGGTCGGCGGCCTCCAGCACCGAGCGCGGCAGGGTGAGGAAGTGCTGGCGGAACAGGAAGGTGCCGAACGCGCTGGCCAGGCCGGGCACGAGGATCCCCTGGTACGTGTTGAGCCAGCCGAGGCTCGCGACGAACGTGTAGTTGGGGATGATCGTGATCTGCGGCGGGATCATCAGGGCCGCGATGACGACGACGAACACGGTCCGCCGGAACGGCACGTCGAGGAACACCAGGGCGTACGCGCAGCACAGGCCGAGCGCGACCTTGAGCCCCGACCCGACGACCGTCAGCCCGACGCTGTTGGCGAAGAGCGTGCCGAGCGGGATGGTCCGGGCGGCCTGCGCGTAGTTGCCCAGGTCGAGCGCGTCGGGCAGCCACTGCAGGGGCAGCGCGTACAGCTCGTCGGGGCGCTTGAGGCTCGCGAGCAGCATCCACAGCAGGGGGGCACCCAGGACGAGGGTCGCGGCGGCGAGCGTCATCAGGCCCGCGGCGTCGAGCGCGAGCACGCGCCCCGGGCTCCGGCGCGACGCGGGTGCGGGTGCTGCGGCGGGGCGGGTGGGCGCGCTCATGCGTAGTGCACCTTCCGCTCGAGGAACCGCAGCTGGACCGCGGTCACCGCCAGGAGCAGCAGGAACAGGATCGTCGCGCCGGCCGAGGCGTACCCGGCGCGTCCGTTGACGAAGCCCTCGGTGTAGATCTGGTACATCAGCGTCGTCGTGGAGCCGAGAGGGCCGCCCTGGGTCATCGACCGGATCACGTCGAACGACTGCAGCGACGCCAGCATCATCGTCACCAGCAGGAAGAACGTGGTCGGCGCGAGCAGCGGCAGCACGACCGACCGCAGGGTCCGGCCGGGCGACGCGCCGTCGAGGGCGGCGGCGTCGCGCAGGTCCTGCGGGACGCCCTGCAGACCGGCCAGGTAGATCAGCGCGACGTACCCGAGGTGCTTCCACAGGTAGACGACGATGATCATGACCAGCGGCCACGGCTCGACCGTGTACCACTGCGGCGACGCGACCCCGAAGCCGCGCAGGACGGCCGACATCAGCCCGTACCGGGGGTCGAAGATGAACAGCCACAGGATGCCGACCGCGTACCCGGACAGCACGTACGGCGCGAACGCGACCGTGCGCGCCAGCCCGCGGCCCGGCAGGCGGCGGTCGAGCAGCAGCGCCAGGCCCAGCCCCAGCACGAGCGCCCCGCCGACCGTCGTCAGCGTGAACACGGCGGTGGTCGTCAGCACGCGGGCGGTGGAGTCGGCCGTGAACCACTCGACGTAGTTGCCCAGGCCCACGAACCGCGCGACGGGCGAGCCGAGGTTCCACTGCATGGTCGACAGGTAGAAGCTCTCGACCAGCGGCTTGTAGACGAACAGCACCAGCAGCGCGACGTTCGGGCCGGCGAGCAGCGCGAACCAGGCGAGCGCGCGGCGTCGGCGGGCGCGTGCCGCGCTGCCGGGCGCAGGGCTCGGCGGCGGCGCGGGGCGGCGGGTCGGGCCCGCGCCGGCCGGTGGGGCGAGGACGGCGGTCATGGGTCTCCGGGCGGTCGGGCGCGTCGGGGGAACGCGCCGCGGTGGACGACGGGCCGGGTCGCGGCCGTCGTCGTCGGCCCCGGGGGTGGGGCCGGACCGGACACGAAACTAGGCGGACGCAACCCGGCGAATCGCCCATGGGCAGCGCCGTTGCCGGACCGTTCGGCGAGTGTTCACGCAGGTCACGCGGCTGTCACCGGCAGTCCGCCGAGCGCGGGCCCCCTGTTCACGGCCCGTGCGCCGTCACCGCCGACCGCCTCGGCGCGCGCGCCGGCGACCCGGCGCCTAGCGTGGCCGGATCCCGTCGTCGAGGTCTGAGGGAAGCGTGCGCCCATGAATGCTCCGCGCCACCGCGTCGTCGTCGTCGGAGGCGGCAACGCCGGCATCTCGCTCGCGGCCAAGCTGCTGCGCGGCGGGTGCCCCGACGTCGCCCTCGTCGAGCCGAACCACGTCCACCACTACCGGCCGCTGCTGTCGTACGTCGCCGGCGGTGCCGCGACGCTCGACGACCTGCGCCGGCCGCAGATCGAGGTCGTGCCGCGGGGGGTGCACTGGTACCCCGACCGCGTGACGTCCGTCGACCCCGTCGCGTCCGTCGTGCACCTCGCCGGCGGCGAGCAGGTGGGGTACGGCGACCTCGTGCTGTGCCCCGGCTCACAGGTGGACTGGGACGCCGTGCCCGGCCTGCGCGACGCCGTCGCGACGCCGCACGCCTCGACGAGCTACCTGCCGGAGCACGCGCCGCAGACGTGGCAGATGCTCGCGGGCCTGACGTCGGGACGCGCCGTGTTCGCGATCGCCGACCGGCACGTGCCGTGCTCGCCCGTGGGGCTCAAGCCGCTGTTCCTCGCCGCCGACCACTGGCGCGCGACGGGCGTGCTGGACGCGATCACGATCGACCTGGTCGTCGAGGGCTCGCGCCTGGCCGGCATGGCGCGCGCCGACCAGCAGCTGCGCGAGGCCGCCGCCGGCTACGGCGTGCACGTGCGCACCCGGGTGGCGCTCGAGCGCGTCGACGCCGCGGGCCGCAGCGTGCAGCTGCGCACCCCGGACGGCGCCGAGCACCTGCCCTACGACGCGCTGTACGTGGCACCCCCGCACCGGGCACCGGAGTGGGTCGCCGGCAGCGGGCTGGCGTCGGACGGCTCCGACGGGTTCGTCGACGTGGACCCGCGGACCCTGCGCCACCGCACCCACCGGCACGTGTGGGCGCTGGGCGACGTCGCCACGGTCGACACGTCGCCGTCGGGGGGTGCGCTGCGCAAGCAGGTGCCGGTCGTCGCGCACAACATCCCGGCCGCTCGCGTCGGCGCGCCACTGCGCCACTACGACGGCTACACGATCGCGCCGGTCACCACGTCACGGCGGGAGCTGCTGCTCGCCGAGCACGACCGCGACGGGCACGAGGAGCCGACCGTCCCGTTCCCCGACCTGGGGCGGCCGCGCCGGTCCCTCTACCTGTTCGACCGGTACCTCGAGCCCCAGGTCTACTGGCACCGCCTCCTGCGCGGCAAGGTCTCCTGACCCGGGCACCCGGCACCCCGCGACGGGCGGGAGAACGTGAGGAGTTGCCGTCGTCCTGCGACGGCAACCCCTCACGCTCCTCGTGGTGCGCGGGTCAGGCGAACGCCTCCGGGAGGGTCGCGCGGACCTTGCCGGGGGTGTCCTCCCAGCCCTCCACGGCGACGCACGGGACGCCGGTCGAGATGACGGGGTAGTCGTTGCCGCCCTCGTCGAGGCGGTCACCGAAGAACACGGCCTGCGCCGGCTCGAGCCCGAGCCGCTCCAGCAGGCGGTTGACGCCGTAGGCCTTGTCGATGCCCTTGCGGGTGATGTCCACGGACGTCGAGCCGCCGGAGCGCACCTCGAGGTCGGGGAGCTGCTCGGCGACGGCCGCGCGCAGCCGCTCCTTCTTGGCGCCGTCCGGGTCCCACGCCGCCTTCGCGTCGACCGGGGCCTCCTGGCCGAGCGCGGAAAACGTCACCTGGCTGCCGCGCAGCTCGATGCGGTCGCCCCAGGTGCTCTCCTCCCACAGGCCCAGCGCGCGGGCCGACTCCTCGACCGCGGCCGCGGCGCGGGCGGACTCGTCGTCGGTCAGGGGCTCGCTGTAGATCTCGGCCCACTGCCCGCCGTCGTGCACCAGGTAGCGGGTGCCACAGGTCGGCAGGACGTGCAGGCGCGCCAGCGCCGCGGGGTCCTCGATCGAGGAGAGGAGCTGGGCGTCGAACTGCTCGAACCGGCCGCCGGAGATGATGCCGACCTGCGCGACGCGGGTGAGCGCGACGACCATGTCGACGATCTCGGGGTGGACCTTGCTCTTCGACGGCGCGAGGGTGTCGTCGAGGTCGAACAGCGCGAGCTCGTAGGTCATCGGTCCTCCGTGGGTGCGGGCGGCGCCCACCCGCGTGGGCCTGCTCGGGCGACCGCCGCGGGGTGACGCGCGGGGCCGGTGACGCGCGGGGCCGGTGACCTCGCGACCGGTCCACGGTACCCGGTGGGACCGGACGTCCGGGAGGAATGGGCACGACGCGGCGGCGGTGCGTGGCTACGGTCGTGGGCCATGACGATGCGGCACGGGACGGTCCTGACGATGGGCGGCGGCGGGTTCTCGATGCCGGAGGTCGCCGGCGCGGGCTCGCTGGACGAGCTCCTGCTGACGCTCACCGGCGCCGACACCCCGCGCGTGTGCTTCGTCGGGACCGCGAGCGGCGACGCGGCGTCGTACGTCGAGAGGTTCCTCGCCGCGTTCGAGGGGCGGGCGCGCACGTCCGTCCTCGCGCTCTTCGGCAACGGGCCCGACGGGGCGGTCCCGCTGGACCGGCTCGACGAGGTCCTCGAGCAGGACGTCGTGTACGTCGGCGGCGGGTCGACCGCGAACCTCCTGGCGGTCTGGCGCCTGCACGGCCTGCCCGAGCTGCTGACGGAGGCCGCGCGCCGCGGGACGGTGCTCGCCGGCATCTCGGCGGGGATGAACTGCTGGTACGAGGCGTCCAGCACCGACTCGTTCGGCCCGTACGCCCCCCTGCGCGACGGCCTGGGCCTGCTGCCCGGGTCGGCGTGCCCGCACTACCGCGGCGAGCCGGGGCGCCGTGAGTCCTACCTGAGGTGGGTGGGGTCCGGCGAGCTGCCCGCCGGGTACGCGGCGGACGACGGTGTCGCGCTGCTGTGGCGCGACGGCGTGCTCGTCGAGGCGGTGACCGAGGCGCCGGGCGGGCAGGCGTTCCGCGTCGAGCGCGGCGTCGACGGCGCGCTCGAGACGGCCGTGCCGACCCGCGTGCTGCCCGCCTGACCTCGCCCGGGGCGGCGGCGACGCGCGGCACGCGGACCGGGACCGGCGTCAGACGGGTGCCCCGACCGCCCGCGCCGAGCGCAGCGCCGTGCCCCACCAGACGACCTGGTCGAGCATCGCCGTGACGGCGCCCTCGGCGCGCGGGGCGTCGAGCACGCCGTCGGCGTCGAGCAGCTCCCACACGTGGGGCAGCAGCACCTGCTCGCGGACGGTGTGCGCGTGCAGCTCGGCGAAGACGGGCCGCAGCTGCTCGACCGCGCGGGCGCCGCCGGCGGTGCCGCCGTAGGACACGAACGCGACGGTCTTGCCGTGCCAGCCGTCGGTGACGGCGTCGATCGCGGTCTTGAGGGGGCCGGGGTAGCCGTGGTTGTACTCGGGGGTCACGACGACGAACGCGTCGGCCGCGGCGACGCGGTCGCGCCACGCCTCGGTGTCCCCGGAGCCGTCGGCCGACGCGGGCAGGTCGAGGTCGAGCAGGTCGACGACGTCGAGCTCGATGCCGTCGCGGCCCGCGAGGCGCCGACGCACCCAGTCGGCGACCGCCGGGCCTCGACGGCCGTCGCGCACGCTGCCGACGACGAGGAGGAGGCGGAGGGGTGGGGTCATGGCGGGCTCCCTGCGGTCGGGGCCGACGGGCGTCGGCACGCCGCGGACGCGTTACTTTCCGCGGCAAGCGATGTTCACCCGCCATCACTTCCCGTGTCAAGTAATGTGGTCGCATGGTGGACGACGACACGCGCTGGCTCACCCGCGACGAGACCCACGCGTGGATCGCGCTCGTCTCGCTCACCGTGCACCTGCCCCACGCGCTCGACACCCAGCTGCAGCGCGACGCCGGCCTCTCGCTCACGGAGTACCAGGTGCTCTCCTGGCTCTCGATGGCCACGCGCCGCACCCGCCGCATGCGCGACCTCGCCGCCCGCGCCGACGTCAGCCTGTCCCACCTGTCGCGCATCGTCGCGCGCCTCGAGGCCCGCGGGTGGGTGCGCCGCCACCCCGAGCCCACCGACGGCCGCACGACGCTCGCCACCCTCACCGACGACGGCTGGGACAAGGTCGTCGCGACCGCCCCCGGCCACGCCGCCGAGGTGCGCCGCCGCGTCTTCGACGGCCTGACCCCCGCCCAGGTGGCCGCCCTGACCGACGTCGCCCGGCACGTCACCGACGCCTGCGGCGTGACGCTCCCCCCGATCGACGGCGACCCCGACGACCCCGACGCGACCTGACGGGGCCCCGTCAGGCGGTCGCCACCTCGCCGACCGCGAGCGGCCGGTCCAGGCCCACCACACCCAGCTCGACGCGCGCGATCCCCTCGAGCGGCAGCGCCGACGACGCCCCGAGGCCCGCCGCGGCCCGCTCGCCCGTGCTCGTCCACGTCGCGACCACCGACCGCTCGCCGGCGGCGTCGACGAGCACGAGGGTGTAGACGCCCTCGGGCAGCTCGGCCGCCTCGTACGCGCACGACCAGTCCAGCCGCGTGCCCCACGCGACGGGCGCCAGCGTCAGGTCCGCGCTGACCCCCGACCCGGCGACGGGGGCGAGCGCGACCGTCCGCGCGTCGGCCGCGACCACCGCCGGGCGGGCCGCCGTCGCCGCCGTCACCGCCGCGCCCGTCGCACCCGCCAGCACGACCAGGGCCGCCGCCACGCCCGCGAGCGCGACCCGGCCGCGCGCACGCCGCCGGTGGGCCGCGGCCGCGACGCGCGCCAGCGGCACGACGTCGGCCGGCCCGTCCCGCTCGTCACCGGCCGCGTCGACCTGCTCCTGCGGCACCATCCCCAGCAGCGCGGGCATCCCCGCGAGCTCGCCCACCGCCGCGCGGCACGCGTCGCACGCCGCCAGGTGCTCCTCGAACTCGCGGCGCTCGCCCGGCGCGAGGGCACCCAGGACGTACGCCGCGTCCCAGTCGCGGTACGGGTCGGTGCTCATGACGTCACTCCCCTCTCCTGCAGCGCGAGGCGCAGGGCACGCAGCGCGTAGTGCAGCCGCGACTTGACGGTGCCCGGCGGCACACCGTGCTCGGCGGCGAGCTCCGCGACCGTGCGCCCGCCGTAGTACGCGCCGACGACGACGGCGCGGTGGTCGGGCGACAGCGCGTCGAGCGCGTCGGCCACGAGCCACCGGTCCAGCACGGCCTGCGTCCCGTCGGCGGTCACCGCGTCGGGCGGGGCGTCGGACGGCAGCTCGTGGCGGCGGTGGGCGCTGCGGGCGTCGTCGACGACGAGGCGGCGTGCGACCGTGAACAGCCACGCCCGCACCGACGCCTCGGGGCGCGTCAGCACCTCGGGGTGCCGCCACGCGCGCAGCAGGGTCTCCTGCACGACGTCGGGGGCACGCGCCGGGTCCGTCAGCCGCACGACGTACCGGTGCAGCGCGGCGGCGTGCGTGGCGTGGGTGGCGCGCAGCAGCTCGTCGGCGTCACCCACCGACTCACCCACCGCCTCACCGACCACGTCACCCACCACCTCGTCGCCGGACCGGTCAGGGCGCCGTCAGGCGCAGGTCGAACTCGACCGACCCCGTGTCCTCGACGGTCACGAAGCCCAGGTCGGGCGCCTCGACGCCGTAGTCGGCGAAGGTCACCGGCACCGACCCCACCACCTGCACGGTGCCACCGCTCGCGGCGACCTGCGCGTCGACCGTCACCGCGCGCGTGACGTCGCGGATCGTCAGGTCACCCGTGAGCTGCACGCTCGTGGCCCCGCCGACGTCCGCCGGCTCGGTCAGCGTGAACGTCGCCGTCGGGTACATGGCGACCTGCAGGGCCTGGTCCCGGAAGTACCCGTCGCGCGGCGGCTGGTCCGTGGTGATGCTCGCCATGTCGACCTCGACGTCCGCCGCGGTGAGGCGGCCGTCCTCGACCGTGACCGTGCCCGTCACCTGCTCGGTGCGCCCGGTGACGGTCACGTCCTGGCCCCGCAGCACCTCGTCCAGGCGGTACCCCGCGAACGAGCCCTCACCCACCGTCCACGTGCCGTCCGTCGCCTCGACGCCCGTACCGGTCGCGTCGGCCTGCAGCGTCGGCGCCGCGTCGGCGTTGCTGTTGGCCCAGTCCGCGTAGAGCCCCGGCCCGACGACCACGGCCACCACCCCGAGCACCACGACCCCGGCACCGATCCCCGCCCACACCTTCGTCCGCTGCTGCATCCGTGCGCCCCTCTCGGTCCCGTGCCCGCCTCCGGGCCCTCAGGAGGTAGACGAGACGGGGCCCGTCGGGGTTCACCGCAGCGCGGGGTCCACCGCAGCGCGGGGCTCACCGCCGCACGCGGGCACCCCGTCCCTCGCAGACCGTGACGGCGTGGGCGACCACCGCGTTCCCCTCGGCGCGCGTGACGTCCCGCCACGGCGACGCCAGGGTGAGGCGGAACGTGAGGCAGCGCGTGACCCCGTGGTCGTCCCGGACGTGGGAGTCCACGACGCGCACGTCCGTGACCAGCGGGGCGGCCGCCCGGAGCACGTCCAGCAGCTCGAGCGCGGAGGGCCCGCCGCCGGGCACGTCGAGGGTGAGGTCCCGGGTGAGCGCCGGGTGCGGTCCCGACCGGCGGACCGGGACGGCCGGGGCCCGGCCGCGGGGCGCCGCCGAGGCCGCCACGAGCTCGTCGAGGTCCAGCTCGGCGGCCGCGACGGTCGTGCGGTGCGCGCGCCGCACGACGTGCTGGAGACCGGCACGTCCCACGGGTCGGCCCCGCACGACCACGACGACGCCCCCGGGTGCCGCGCCGTCCGCCGGGAGCAGCGCAACGTCCCGGCCGGCACCTGCCGCGTCGACGACCGCGCGGACCGCCCGTGCGACGTCGCGCAGCAGCTCCGCCGGGTCACCTCCTGCCGCCGGGCCACGGGACGCGATCGCGGCGACACGCCGCTCGCGACCGTCGCGGGACACGACGCCCCCGACCTCGAACACCCGGACGCGGCCGCCGTCGGGGCGGGCCGCCGCCCGGCGCGCCAGGTCGACGGCCAGGTCGGACCGCACCGCGGCACGCGGACCGTCGCCCGGGACCAGGGGCACGTCGTCCTCCCCCGTCGGGGCGTCGGCCCGCGTCACGAGCGACGTCACCAGCTCCTGGCGGCCCTCGCCGAGCAGGGCGCGCCGCACCCGCTGCTCCAGGGTGCGCCGGGGCGCCTCGGGCCGGCGGTGCAGCGGTGCGGGCCACGACGCCACGACGTCCCCGACACCCGCGAGCCTCACCAGCTCGTCCGCGAGCGCGACCTCGTCCCGCAGGTCGGGACGGCTCGGCGGCACCGTGACGCGCACCCGCCCGTCGTCGTCCGGCTCCGCGCGGGCGTCGACGCGCGCGACGAGCCGGGCGACCTCGTCGGCACCGAGCGTCAGACCGGTGCGCCGGGCGGTCGCCGCCAGGTCGAGCACGAGGACCCGCCGGGGCCCGTCGGGTCCGCCGCCGGCAGCCGCGTGCACCGGGTCGGCACCCACGGCGTGGCAGACCTCGCGCAGCGCCGCCGCGGGGCCGGGGCGCGCACCGCGCACGGCAGTCGCGACCACGACCCACGTGGGCGGCTCGCCGGGCACCGGTGGGCGGACCCCGTCGACGTGGTGCGGGCCCGACCCCGGGGGGCCGTCGGCGTGGACGGCGAGCCGCAGCGGCCCTGGCGACGACGGGTGCAGGGTGATCCGCACCCCCGTGCGGTAGGCGACCGCCCGGACAGCGGCGACCAGCGGCCCGTCCGGGCGCAGGCCCGCGAGCTGCAGCCGACGGCGGACCTGCGGGTCCACGGCGCCGGGCGCGGGCTCCGGCACCAGCACGGCGGCTGCCTCGACGTCGGCCGTCGCGACCGCGAGCGGCGCGGCGCGGAGACCCGACGCCGGCGGGTCCTCGTCCGGCACCACGGACGTCCCGGCACGGGCAGCGACCTCGGCCGCGAGCCCGGCCAGCGACCGTGCGTGGGGCAGGTGCCCGGGCACGCGCAGGGTCAGCACGGTGTCGCCCGCCGCCGCGGGCAGCAGCGGGGCCACCGGCGCACCGAGCGACGCGTCCGGCGGCAGCGGTACCGCGGCACCGCCGTCCCCGCCCAGGTCCCGGGCGCGGCACACCTCGCCCACACGCAGGACGGCGCCCGCACCCGACCGCGGCACACGCACCGTGCCGGACGGCGCGTCGTCCGGGAGGAGGGCCCCGGCCATGGCGACGGCGACGCGCGCGCCCGGCCGCAGGGGCCCGACGGACGCGGGCACCCGCACGGGCTCGCACGTGGGGACCCGGACCACCGCACCGTCCGCGTCGACCGACACGACCTCGCCGACGACGACGTGCGGGCTCGCGGCGCCGACCCCCTCGACGCGGGAGACCGTGAGGCCCGCGTCGCCGAGCGCCTCGGCCGCGACCCGCGCGCTCACGGGCTCGACGAGGAGGTCGTTGAGCCACGACAGGGGCACACGCACGCCGGCCTACCGGTACGGCGCGACGACGGGCGGGTCGTCGGCGATGAAGGGACGGATGTCCGCGACCCCGTGCCGGACCGCGAGGACGCGCTCGAGCGACACCGCGAGCAGCGCGACCCGGGACGCCGCCGGCACGTCGACGTCCCGGGCGATCTCGTCCCGCAGCAGCCCGCCGGCCATCACCTCGAGCTGTCCGCGGCCGCCGCACAGGCCGCACCCCCGGCCGTCGCAGGGCGTGCAGACCACGTCGACCGCGAGCCCCGGCGCCACGTACGGCAGCGCGCGCGGACGCAGCGCGGACGCAGCGTGCGGGCCGAGCAGCTCGGCGACCGTCGACAGCGCCAGCCCCTTGACATCTCCGAAGCCGATCTCCGGCCCGACCGCGCACATCTCGACCTGGTGGAAGAACGTGACGAACCGGGGGCCCGGCCGCACGTTGCGGTAGCACGGGCCGCCGACGACCAGGCGGCGCCGGGGGCACCCCGGTTCCGCCGCCAGGGCACGCAGCACCGACGAGGTCGTGTGGCTGCGCAGGACCCGGCCGTCACCGAGCAGGAACGACTGCGCCGTCGTGCGGGTCGGGTGGTCCGCGGCGACGCCGAGCAGGTCGAACGTGTGCACGACGTCGTCGACCTGCACGGACTCCTGCCACGCGAACCCCAGCCCGCCGAGGTGCTCGAGGAGCTGGTCCCGCAGGTCCGGCACGGCGTGCGGGCCCGGCGACCCCGGCCCGTGCTCGACGAGGACCTCCTCGACCGCAGCCCGCAGACGGCCCTCGTCGAGCACCGGTCCGTCGGGCCCGGTCATCCGTGGACCACGCGGAGCGGACCCTCGTCGGGCGTCGGCACCTCGAAGCCCTCGATGTACGCCAACGCCGTCTCGGGGGGGACCCGCACGTCGTCGCCGTGCCCGTCGTTGCGGCTCTCGAGCCGCTGCAGCATCGTCGCGACGGGGGTGTCCAGGTAGAGCACGAGCGGCGCGACGCCGTGCGGCGCGAGGAACGTGCGGTAGCGCTCACGCGACTCGCGCGACCAGAACGACGTGTCGACGACGACGCGTCCGCCGGCCGCCAGGACGTCCAGGACCCGGCGGCGCAGCAGGTCGTGGACCTCGTCCGCCACGTCCCGCGGCACCGGGTGGCTGCGGTGGCCCAGCTGCCACGCGGTCTCGTCGAACGACAGTCGCACGTACCCCTCGGCCTCGAGGCGCCGCGCGTAGGTCGACTTGCCCGACCCGGCGGGGCCGCACATGAGGACGACCCGGTCGTCCGTCGGCACGGCGCTCACCCCATCGCCCCGGCGTAGCGCCGCAGCTCGCGGTTCCACAGCACCACGACCACGACGACCGACGCGGCCGCGAACCCGAGCGCCGCACCCACGGTCCACCACGGCACCATCCCGAACAGGACCTGCGCCGGGACGGTCGTGAGGAACGCGACCGGCACCACCCACGTGAGGACGACCCGCAGGACGTCGCCGTACAGCGGGATCGGCACCCGGCCGAGGTTCAGGCCCGCGTGCAGCAGGAACGACGCGTCCCACTGCACGTGCGAGAGCACCTTGTACGACGTCAGCACCGCGAGCGCCCACAGCAGCACGAGCCCGCACGCCACGCACACCGCGCCGGCCAGGAGGGCGAGCACCGACGGCGGGCCGCCGCCCAGCACGAGGGACGTCACGACGAGCGCCAGCGCGAGCAGCACCTTGGGCACGTCCTGCACGCCGACGACCCGGAAGGAGCACAGCACCAGCGAGTGCACGGGGCGCAGCAGCACGCCGTCCAGTGTGCCGGAGCGCACCTGCTCCCCCCACTGCCCGACGTTCGGCATCACGACGATCCACATGACCGCGTCCATGAGGTACCAGACCCCGAGCAGGCACATGAGGCGCGGCAGGGTCCACCCGCCGGCGCCCGCGGAGTTCAGGGACACCACCACGGCCGGGACCGCCGAGACGGCCAGCCACACGATCGAGACCAGCGTGCCCACGACGAGGTCCCCGCGGTACTCGGCCGAGCCGGCGAGGGACGACTTCCAGGCCGCCCGCACGACGACGGCGGCGTGCCGCGCCGACCCGACGGGCGGGCCCTCCCACACGTCGGTCGTCGCACCCCCCGCGCCCGTCACGAGCCCACCGCCTCGTACCGTCGCAGCCCCCGCCGCCACACGACGCGCAGCAGCAGGTGCAGCACGAGGACCCACGCGAGCGCCTCGAGGAGCACCGTGGGTCCGTGGTCGCCGATCCCCGCGAGGATCTCCGCGGGCGCTCCGCCGGCATACCAGAAGGGCTGGTGCACGAGCAGCGCGGGCAGCGGCCCGGGCATCAGCGCGACGGGCGCGACCATGCCGCCGAGCACCCACTCCAGCCCGATGACGAGACCCATGACGCCCTGGGCCTTCGTCATCCAGAACGCGACGCACGCGACGAGCGACGCCACGTACGTGACCGCGACGATGCCGACGACCCCGACGGCGGGCGCCAGCAGCCAGTCGGCGGGGTCGGACGTCACCGCACCGCCGCCCAGGAGCACCAGGACCGGCACCCCGACGAGGACGACCGGCAGACGGAACACGTTGGTCGCCAGGCCCTCCGCGACGGGCACGAGCAGCGGCGGCGCCGGGCGCAGCAGCATCGCCGAGAGCTGCCCGCTGTGGACCCGGCCGGCGGTCGCGAACACGACGGTCCCGGTGAGCCACAGGTTGGACATCGCGAGCAGCACCGCGAAGTACGTCGTGAAGCCCGCGGCGGTGATGCCACCCACCGGGCCGTCGGCGGCGGCGTCGCGCCACAGGGCGAGGAACGCCAGCGGCACCACCCAGCCCAGCGACCCGAGCAAGATCTGGGCGCGGTACGCGCTGCGCGCCTGGACCTCCGCGCGCAGCAGGGCGACCCCGGAGCGCACGACGTGCACGGCGCCGCGGACGGCGGTCTCGTCGGCGGCCGGGGGCCCCGGGACGGACGGCGCGAGGGGCGCCGGCGGTGACGGGGGCGTCACGACAGGCTCGAGCCGCGGTACAGGCGCGAGAGCGACTCCTCGAGCGGCGGCGCGCCCATCGTGATGTCGGTGACGGCACCGACCCGCTCGAGCTCCTGCACGACGGCACCGGCACGCCCGTGCGGCATGGTGAGCACCAGCTGCGTCGCCGAGTGGTCCACGACGGTGACGTCGCTGCCGAGGCGCGCGAGGGTGCCCGCCTGCAGCGGCTGCGCGAGCCTGGCCCGCACGCGCTTGGAGTCGTCGGCCATCTCCTGGATCGCCCGCAGCGACCCGCGGTACGTCAGGCGCCCCTGCGAGATCGCGAGCACGTCCTCGCACAGGGCGTCGATGTCCGCGAGGTAGTGCGACGTGAGCAGGACGCACGCGCCGCTGCGCCGGACGTACTCGGCGACGAACCGCCGGATCTGCACCTGCGACTCGAAGTCCAGCCCGAGGGTCGGCTCGTCGAGGAGCACCACGGACGGACGGTGCAGCAGCGCGGCGGCGAACTCGCACCGCATGCGCTGCCCGAGGCTCAGCTTGCGGGCCTGCTGCATGACGTACGGCTCGAGGCCCAGCATGTCGACCAGCTCGTCGCGGGCCTCGACGAACGACACGCGTCCGATGCCGTACATGACCCGGTGCAGCTCGAACGACTCCCACACGGGCAGGTCGATGTGCAGCTGCCAGCGCTGGCCCATCACGAACCCGAGCCTGCGCAGGAAGTCGGGCGAGCGGCGCGCGGGCTCGTGACCCAGCACCTCCACGACGCCCGACGTGGGCGTCAGCAGGCCCGCGATGCACTTGAGCGCCGTGGTCTTGCCCGCCCCGTTGGGGCCCAGGACCCCGAGCACCTGCCCGCTGTGCGCCTCGAACGTGATGTCGTCGACCGCGGTGATCGACCGGGTCTCGCGGCGGACGACCGAGCGCAGCGCGCCCTGCAGCCCGGGGGCACGCTGCGTGACCTCGAAGGTCCGCACCAGGTTCCGGACGGTGATCACACCGTCACCTCCTTCCGCTGCGCGCCGACCGAGGCCGCACGCAGCTCTCCGACCAGGTCCGCCAGGACCTGCTGCTCCTGCGCCGCGACCTGCTCGACCAGCCGGACCGCGTCCCGGCCGAACGCCGCCCGGTCGCCGTCGACGGTCTCGAGCATCATCGTGCGCAGCGTCCACGTCAGCCGCTCGAGCCGCCGCAGCTCGGGCACCAGCGCGGTGACGTCGCCGCCCAGCTCGCCGCAGCGCTCCGCGCGCGCGACCATCAGCCGCTTGTGCTCCCACAGGACCTGCAGGCCGAGGATGTCGAAGTCCTGCTCGCCGCGGGCGTACGCCTCGAGGCTCGCCGCGAGGGGGACCAGACCCGGCGCCCCCCACACCCGGTCCATGCGGGGCGCGGCGTCCTGGTGGCGGCGCGAGGTGTCCGTGCCCCGCAGGTACTCCTCGACGACGTCCGCCACGAACCCCGGGTCGAGGTCGTACGTCGCGGTGTCGTCGTAGCGGTAGAGCACGACCCCGGTGTCGTGGAACGGGCGCGGCCCCATCGCCTCGAACGCCGTGCACAGGGACTCCTGCGGCAGGCTCGTCGAGCGGAACATCTGCTCGTCGTCGTACCCCAGGAGCACGAAGGTGTCGTCGTCGTCGTCGCAGCCGTGGACCAGGACGTCGTGGGGGTAGTCGACGTCCTCGACGTGGGCGCGGCGGTGCTCGACGTAGCGCTCGTTGACGGTGAGGTACACGTACCACCCGTCGGCGACCGCGTCGCGCACGAGGTCGTCGATCCGCTCACCGCGCCGGCCCAGCCACTCCCGCGTGAACCGCTGCGTCCGCAGCCACGGCGACGCGGTGTGGTCGTGCAGGTAGAAGCAGTACGGCACCGGGGACCCGGGCGCGGTGTCGAACGCGGTCTGCACGTAGTTGCTCAGCACCCAGTCCCGCGAGCGCGGGTGCGGCTGGAGGATCGCGAGCGGGAACGCGTAGAACTGGAACGCGTACGCCAGGGGACGCTCGACGGGCAGGACCTTCCTCATCGCGCACCCCCCGCGTGGGCGTACAGCGCGGTGATGGTCTCGAGGGTGCCCAGCGACTCGGTCGGTGTGAACAGCATGGACCGCCCGGTGGCGACCGCGTCGCAGAAGTCGGCGATCTGCCGGCGGTGCGAGACGCCGTAGTACGCCGGCCCGGGCGGGTCGGCGTCCAGGCTGCGGCGGCTCTCGGCGGTCGCCTCGGCGTCCAGCGCGGGCGGCCCCTCCCAGCGCAGCAGCCGCCCGGGGTGGTCGATGTCGAAGGCCACGCTGCCGGCGGTGCCGACCACCTCGATGCGGGTGCACCACTGCGTCGGGCTCGCGACGGTCACCGACAACGTCACCGGCGCGCCACCGGTGGTCGCCAGCAGCGCCGAGATCGTGTCCTCCGTCTCGATGACGTCGCCGAGCGCGACGGTCCGCCAGGACGCCGAGCGGACCGTGAGGTCCCCCACGAGCCAACGCACCGTGTCGAGGCAGTGGTACCCCTGGTTGACCAGGGCCGAGCCGCCCTCGCCGCGCAGGGTGCCGCGCCAGTACGAGCCGGTGTAGTACTCCGGCTCCCGGTGCGCCTGCAGCGACGCGGTCACGCACACCACCTCGCCGAGCAGCCCGCGCGCGAGCCAGTCGCGGACGGCCAGCACGACCGGGTCGTACCGGTGCTGCGAGACGACCGACAACGTGAGCCCCTGCGCCGCGGCGAGCCCCGCGAGCTGCCGCGCGCGCGCCGGGTCGAGGCCGAACGGCTTCTCGACCAGCACGTGCTTGCCCGCGCCCAGCGCGGCCTCGACGATCGTCGCGTGCGTCGCGTGGTCGACGGCGACGGACACGCTCGTGACCGCGGCGTCCGCCAGGACCTCGCCGACGTCCTGCGTGGCACGCGGGATGCCGTGCGCGCGCGCGAACGCGTGGACGTCGTCCGTGCGGTCGCAGGCCGTGGTGACCTGCCAGCCGTCGACCCTGCCGAAGCCGTCGACGTGGTTGGCCGCCACCCGGCCGCAGCCGATGATCGCGTGTCGTGTCACGTGGTCCTCCTGGTCCGTGCGCTAGAGGTAGCCGTAGCTGAGCCAGCCGCCGTCGACGGCGATCGTCTGCCCGGTGATGTAGCCGGCGTCGTCCGACGCCAGGAAGAGCACCGCGCCGGTCACGTCCTCCGGCACGCCGCGGCGTCGCATGGGGATGCGCGCCACGATCGCGTCCTCGCTGAGGTCGCCCGCGACGACGGCGGGGTGCGGGGTGCCGATGCGGATCATCCCCGGCGCGACGGCGTTGACGGTCAGGCCGCGGGCCGCCCACTCGACGGCCAGGGACCGCGTGACCTGCAGGACGGCGCCCTTGCTCGCGGCGTAGGCGGTGCGCCCGGGGAAGGCCGTGAACGAGAGCAGCGACGCGAAGTTCACGATGCGACCGGCGCCGCGCTCGAGCATGCCGCGGCCGACCTCCCGGGACACGAGGATCGTCCCCAGCACGTTGGTGTCCAGCGCCTCGCGGACGGCGGCCTGCGTGACGTCCTCGGTCGGCCCCATCGAGAACACGCCCGCGCAGTTCACCAGCACGTCCAGCGGACCCAGGCGGGACTCGACGTCCGCGACGCCGCGGACGACATGCTCCTCGACGCCCACGTCGAGCGTCACCCGCACCGCGGGCACGCCACCGACCTGCTCGACCTGCGCAGCGGTGGACGCGAGCTCGTCGCTGGTGCGGCTGCAGATCGCGACGCTCGCACCCTCGCGCGCGAAGGCCAGGGCGCACGCCCGGCCGATGCCCCGGCCCCCGCCCGTCACCAGCACGCGGCGCCCGGCGAACCGGCCGCGCGGGGCCGGCGCGGCTGCGCTCACGCGCCCCGCCTCCGGTACACGGCGAGCCAGTGCCACTGGTCGGGCCGCTTCTCGGTCGGCAGGCTGCGGAAGCGCCGCAGCTCGTCGACCTCGAAGTGCTCGAGCCAGGGCAGCAGCATGTCGTCGGACGTGAGACGCAGCGGTCCCGTGCCGGGCGTCATCCGGTCGGAGAACTCGGTCAGCACCGCCAGCCCTCCGGGCCGCACCACGCGGGCGACCTCGGCGACGTAGCGCTCACGCACCTCGGGACGCACGTTGTGGTAGACGAACGAGTCGTGGACGACGTCCGCGGACGCGTCGGCCACCGGGACGTCGAGGATGTCGCCCTCGAGGAACGTCACCTCGGCGCCGTAGAACGCGGCGAGCTCCCGCCCGCGCGCCAGGGCGGCCGTCGAGCGGTCGACCGCCGTGACGTCCATGCCGTGCTGCGCGAAGAACACCGCGTGCACCCCCGGCCCGCACCCGAGGTCGACGAGCCGCGACCCGCGCGGCACGACCTGGTCGATGACCAGGCCCTGCACCGCGGGGTTGACCGACCCTGTCACCCAGCAGATCTCGCTGAGCCGCTCCTCGTCGTACACGTCGGAGAACCGCTCGACCCAGTGGTCCGTGAAGGCGTCCATGCTCATCGCTCCAGTGGTCTGTCGGGGACGGGGATCCGTGCCTGCACCGCCAGGTGGTCGGGCACGACGAGGGGGGCGTCGGGGCGCAGCCGCAGCCGGCGCACTGCCCCGTCCGCGCCGTCGTCGGTGAAGCCGCTGAGCCGGTACACCATGTACATCTGCCGGTTCACGTCGTTCGGCAGGAAGTCGGCGGTGAGGTCGGCGCCCTGCTCCCGCGCGTGGCGGCCGAGCAGCGCGACGACGACGCCGCCGACGTTGCGGCCCATGACGCGGCAGGACATGAGGAACAGCCGCACGCGCCACGCGGCGGGCTCGAGGGCCAGCAGGACCAGCCCCACGACGCCGTAGTCCCCGAACCGGTCGACGAGCCCGATCGACAGCACGAGGCTGCCCGGGTCGTCGATCAGCCGCGCGAGCTCCGTGCGGTCGAACGTCAGCCCCGTGGTGTTGAGCTGGTGGGTGCGCTGCGTCAGCTCCGCGGCCCGGTCGAGGTCCTCGGGCCGCGTCGGCCACACCGACAGCCGCATCTGCAGCGACCGCAGGAACTCGACGCGCGGACCGGCGAACGACTCCTCGTACGCACGGCGGCGGGCACCGTCCTGGTACAGCCGCCGACGCCTGCGGCCCTCCGCGGTGACCGGGACGTCCAGCTCCGGCCGGTCGAGCAGCCCCGCCAGCTCGGCCGCGTCGACGCAGCGCACCTCGGGGCGCTCCGCCCGGACCTCGGCGAGCTCGAACGGCGAGTCGTCGAGGAGCATCAGGGTGTCGGCGCCGATGTCGAGCTCCTCGGCGATCCGCCCCACGAGCACCGACTTGGGGTCCCACGCGATCTGCGGGGCGACGAGGTACGACACGACGCCGAGCTCGGCGAGGCGGGCCAGGGCGGGCCCCGGCGCGTTCTTGCTCGCGACCGAGCTGAGGACACCGCGCTGGTCCAGCCCTTCCAGGACGTCGCGCACTCCCGGTCGCAGGGCCGTCCCGCCGCCCTCGGCGAGCACGCCCTCCCACAGGGTGTCGTCGAGGTCCCACACGACGCACTTCACGGTCGGTGCGGGCGTCGGCGCAGGCGTCGGCGCAGGCGTGGGCGTGGGCGGCGGCGCGGCGCTCACAGGTCCTCCCCGCTGCGGTGCCGTGCCAGGACCTGGCCCGCGACGAGGTCCTGCAGGAGCTGGGTGTTGCCCTCGATGACCTCGTACACCCGCGCGTCGCGCACCATGACGTCGACGGGCGAGCCCTCCAGCAGCCCGGCGGCCCCGTGCAGCTGCGCCGCCGTCGCCGCAGCCGTGGCGGCCGCCCGGCTCGCCGCCAGCTTGGCCGTCAGCACGTCGTGCTGCAGCCACTCACCGGCCTCGTCGATCGACCGCGCGGCCCGCCGGCAGAGCTCCTGCGCCGCGTCGACGGCCACCGAGGCGTCCGCGAGCAGGCCCCGGACCAGCTGGCGCTCGTGCAGCGGCCCACCGAACTGGTGGCGTCCCACCGCGCGCTGCGTCGCGGCGCGCAGCGCCGCCCGGGCCAGGCCCCACGACGCGAACGCGATGCTGAGCCGGCCGAGGGTCAGCGCGTCGGCGGCGACGTGCGCGAGGCCGGAGCCGACACGGCCGACGACCTGGTCGTGCGGCACGCGGCACCGGTCGAACCGGACGCTGGCGAGCCGCGCCTCGGCGAAGCCGCTCGTGCGGGGGCAGGCGCGGACCTCCACGCCCGGTGCCGACGTGTCGACCAGCGCCGCGAGCGGGCCGCGCTCGGTCCCGGCGAACACGAGGAGCACGTCGGCCTCCAGGCCGTACGTGATCCACTGCTTCTCGCCGGTGAGCTCCCAGCCGTCGTCCGTGGGACGGCACTCGATCGCCAGGCTCCGCACGTCGCTGCCCGCGTTCTCCTCGGAGAGCGCGAACGCGGCCACGGTCCGGCCCGTCGCGAGGTCCGGCAGGCGGCGGTCGCGCAGCTCCTCGCTGCCCCACCGGCCGACGGCACGGCACACCATCGCGTGCACGGTGAGGAGGGCCTGCCGCGACGGGGACGTCTCGGCCACGAGCCGGCACACCTCGCCGTGCAGCGCGTGGCTCAGCCCCAGCCCGCCGTGGCGGGTGGCGACCAGCGTCCCGAGGGCCGGCCCCGGGTCGGGCTGCAGCAGCTGGTCGGCGAGCCGGCGGGCCTGCGCGAGGTCGGGCCCGCTCATCCGGCGAGCTTCCGCACGACCAGGGCGGTGACGGCGTCCAGCGAGTCGAAGTTGGTGAGCTCCAGGTCCTCGTCGCCCACCTCGAGGCCGAAGCTGCGCTCCAGGTGCGCGACGAGGCCGATGGCCGCGAGGGAGTCGAGCCAGCCGTCGCTGATGAGCCGCTCCCGGTCGAGCACCGCGACGTCGTCGACGTACCGCGCCAGGTACCGGAGCACCACCGCCCGGATCTCCTCGGGTCCGGTGCCGGGGCCGTGCCGGGTGACGTCCTGCGCGGTCATGTCCAGTCCTCCTCGTAGTGGTAGAACCCCTTGCCGGACTTGCGGCCGAGCTCGCCGGCCTCGAGCATCGCGACGAGCCGCCGCGACGGCGTGAAGCGCTCCGGTCCGTGGTGCGCGGCGAGAACGTGCAGCGTGTCGACGATCGTGTCGATGCCGATGACGTCGGCGGTGCGCAACGGGCCCGTGCGGTGCCCCAGGCACCCGCGGAAGAGGCGGTCGACCTGCGCGGGCGTCGCGACCCCGTCGTCGAGCAGCGCCGCGGCCTCGTTGACGAACATCATCAGGCAGCGGTTGATGACGAAGCCGGGGACGTCCTCGACGACCGTCATGGCGATGCCGAGGCGGTCCAGCACGCCCGTGAGGACCCCGAGGGCGCGGTCCGACGTGTGGGCCGTGCGCACGACCTCCACCATCTGCGACGTCGCCACCGGGTTCATGAAGTGCGCCCCGAGCACGCGGTCGGGATGCGCACCGAGGACGGCCAGCGGGGTGATCGGCACCGCGGACGTGTTGACCGCGACGACCGTGCGCCCGTCGAGCACGCGGTCGAGGTCCCGGTGCACCTGCTCCTTGACCTGCTCGTCCTCGGTGACGTTCTCGACGACGAGGCCGCAGCCGGCGAGCTCCGCGAGGTCGCCGACCACGCGCAGCGCGCCCTCCTGCTCGGCCCCTGCCCGCCCGCGGGACAGCCGGGCCACGCGTCGGGCGGACCGCACCCGGCCGGGAGCGGCGTCCAGCGCCCCCGGGTCGCGGTCGTGGAGCACGACGTCGAGGCCCGCCGCCAGCAGGGCGTGGACCAGGCTCACGCCCATGACGCCGGCGCCGACGACCCCGACGGGGCCCACGTCCCCCGGGTCCGTCCCCTGCGCCTGCACCACCGCTGCCGTCTCAGCCACGTGCGTCCCCCGTCTCCCCGATCCACCGTGCGATGCGGTCGGCCATGCGGTCGAGCCGCGACTCCTCGAAGAGCACGACCGCGGGCACGTGCCGTCCGAGACGCTGCTCCAGCTCCCGGATGAGGCGGACGCTCATCATCGAGTCGCCCCCGAGGTCGAAGAAGTCGTCGCCGGGAGCGGCGGCGACCCCCAGCACGCGCGACCACGCCGCGCCCAGCGCGTCCTGCACCGGGGACGCCGCGGCCGCGGAAGCCCCCGCCGGGGCCGCCGCCGCAGGGGCCGGCGCGGCCGGCCGGGCCCGCGGGACGACGG
>NZ_BONP01000039.1 GCF_016862775.1 Cellulomonas phragmiteti
GGTGAGGGGGCGATGTGGCCCCCTCTCGCGGGGGTGGGGTCAGGCGTAGGCGGCGACCGTGCGGGTGCCGACGGCCTGGCGGGCGCGGGCGGCGGCGCCGACCGTCGCCAGGAGGCTCGCGACGGCCCAGAGCCCGAGGGCGACGACCGCTCCCAGGAGGGAGGCGGGGGACTCGCCGACGACGGACCCGAGCGCGTGCGCCGTCGGGGCGAGCGGCAGCCAGCCCACCGTGGCGCCGACCCACCCGGGGACAGTCGCGGCGAGACCGGCGACGAGGAACGCGAAGCCCGCGACCAGGGCCACGATGCGACCCGGGGTGCCGAACCACGCGGCGACCGCCTGGTGGAACGCGGCCAGCGCGACCGCGGCGACCGCGGCCACAGCCGCCAGCCCCAGGGTGCGCCCGGCGCCCTGGTCGGTGATCCCGCCCGCGAGGGCGCCGACCGCGGCACCGGCGACCAGCGACACCGTGGCCGGCAGGGCCAGGGCTCCGGCGGCCAGGCCGAGCGCCGACCGGGTGGAGCCCGCGACGCGCACCGGCAGCGGCCGGAGCACGAGGAAGAGCACGAGCGCCCCCACCCACAGCGACACGGCGACGAGCGTCGAGACCAGGCCCAGGGGCGCGGACACCGCCGACGTCGGCGCGGCGACCGGTGCGGTCACGACCCGCGCGAGGTTCGCGCGCTCGTCCTCGGGCGTGGTCGGCAGCTGCTCGACGGCCTGCCCGAGGCCGGTCCCGAGCTCCGCGGACCCGGCGGCGAGCTGTGCGGCCCCGTCGTCCGTCTGCCGCACGCCGTCGGCGAGCTGCGCGGCGCCGCCGGCGAGCTGGCCGACACCACCGTCGAACCGGGCGACCCCGGCCGCGAGCTGCGACGACCCGCCGGCGAGCTGGGTCGCGCCCCCCGCGAGCGTCGACGCCCCGTCCGCGAGCCCGGACGTGCCGTCGGCCAGCTGCGTGAGGCCGTCGGCCAGCGCACCGGCGCCGCCGGCGAGCTGCCGGGCCCCGCTGTCGAGCTGCGCGGCACCGCCGGCGAGCTGCTGCAGGCCGACCACGAGGCCGGGGTTCTGCGGGGTGCCGGTGCCGTTCACGGCGAGGCCGACGCCCTGCGCGAGCTGGGCGGTCCCGGCCGCGAGCTCGTCCAGGCCCGCCGCCTGCTCCTGCAGCGTCGCGATCTGCGACTGCAGCACGCCCTGCTGGACGAACAGCGGGAGGCAGTCCGCGGTCGGGGCGCTCGCGTCGCACCCCGCGGCCCCGAGCCCCTGCTCGACCTGCGCGAGACCGCCCTGCGCCAGGGGCAGGAGCTCGTCGAGCTCCGCGCGGGACGCCGCGACCCCGTCGGCCAGCTGCTGCGCGCCGGCCGCGAGCGCCGGCAGACCGGCCGCCGGGTCCGCGATGCCCGCCGACGTCTGCGCCAGCCCGGCCGCGAGCTGCGACGTACCGGTCGTGAGGTCGGTCGCGCCCTGGGCGAGCTGCCGCGCCCCGGCGGCGGACTGGCCGGCGCCGGCGGCGAGCTGCTGCGCGCCGCCCGCCAGGGTCCGGGCGCCGCCGGCGAGCTGGCCGGTCCCCGTCGCGAGGTCGTACGAGCCGCTGCGCAGCGCCGTGGCGCCGTCGGCCAGCTCCGCCGCGCCGCCCGCGAGCCCGTCGGCGCCCGTGGCGAGCTGCGACGTGCCCGCGGCGAGCTGCCCGACGCCGTCGGCCAGCTGCGTCGCGCCGTCGGCCGCCTCCCCGAGCTGGTCGCTCAGGGTCGAGAAGCCGACGAGGACGTTCTCGATGTACGTGCTGGTGAGCTGGCTGCCGAGGACGCGGGTGGCGGTCGCGGTCACCGTGGACGCGACGGCCTGGTCGACGGCCGTGGCGCCGGGGGGCGAGGTGATCTCGACGGTGGCCTGCTCGGCGGTGCCGTCGCCGGCGGCGAACGACGTCGCGGCGGCCGAGAAGTTCTCCGGGATGGTGACGACGGCGGCGTACGTGCCGTCGGCCAGGCCGGCGGTCGCGTCGGACGCGTCGGTGACGACCCACTCGTAGTTCGCGTCGACCTGCGAGCCCTCGACGAGCGCACCGGCGAGCTGCCGGCCCAGGGGCGTGTACTGCCCCTCCAGCGTCACGGGCTCGTCGTGGTTGACGACGGCGGCCTGCACGCGCGCCAGCGCGTCGGACGGCGCCCACGACGCGGCGAGCAGCACGACGACCAGGGCGAGGGGCGCGGCCAGCGCGACGACGACGGCGGGCCACCGCCGCACGGGCGGGCGGCTCGGGGAGGTGCGGGACATCGGGGTTCCTTCCTGCGCGCTCACGCGACGGCGCCGGTGCGGGGCGCGAGCGTGGTCACGGCGGTGCCGGCGGGCAGCAGGTCGTCGGCGGCGGTCGTGCCGACGACGCCGAGCAGGAGCGTGGTGCCCCGCTCGGCGGCCCGGGCGAGGGTGGTGGCGACGTGCGCGCGCTCGTGCGGGTCGGTGACGAGGTCGGTGCGGTCGACCGCGAGGACCGTGGGCCGCTCGGCGACGGCGGCGTCGAGCGCGCCGACGCCCTCGGTGCGCAGGTCGACGTACCCGACGCGGCGGCGGACGGCCGCGGCCCGGACGGGCAGCAGGTAGCCGTCGACCTTGAGGTCGCCCCCGGCGGGCGCGAGCCGCCCGGCGACGGTGAGCAGCAGCCCGGCGACGAGTCCCGGGTCGTCGGCGTGGACGACGAGCGCGTCCCCGCGTCGCACCGCGAGCGAGACGACGTCGCTGCCGTCCCCGGCCGCGAGGCGCAGGTCGCGGGCGGCGACCACGACCTGGGCGTCCCCCGGCCACGACGCCAGGCCGAGCTCGCGGTGCAGGGCCTCGCCCTCGACGTCGAACGACGGCAGTACGCGGTCCAGGCGCCGCGGGATCCACCAGGCGCGGTCGCCGAGGATCTGCAGGACGGCCGGCACGAGCGTCATGCGGACGACGAACGCGTCGACCGCGACGCCGACGGCCAGGCCGAGCGCGATGGGTTTGATGTTGATGTCGCCCTCGGGGACGAACGCGAAGAAGACGGCGACCATGATGACGGCCGCGGCCGTGACGACCTTGGCCGAGCCGACGAACCCGGTGGCGATGGACTGCCGCGCCCGGCCGGAGTGCACGTAGTCCTCGCGGATGCGGGACACGAGGAAGACCTCGTAGTCCATGGCCAGGCCGAAGAGCACGCCCATGAGGACGATGGGCATGAACGAGATGATCGGGCCGAGCCGCGAGACGTGGAGCAGGTCGGCGCCCACGCCGTGCTCGAAGACGGCCGTCACGACGCCGAACGCCGCGGCCACGGACAGCAGGTAGCCGAGGGTCGCCTTGAGGGGGACGGCGATCGAGCGGAACACCATCGTCAGCAGCACGAGCGACAGGCCGACCACGAACACCGCGAACGGCAGCAGCGCGGCTCCGAGCTTGGCGGACACGTCGATGCCGACGGCCGTGAAGCCGGTGACGGCCAGGTCGAACCCGTACTCCTCGAGCAGCTGCGGGCGCAGGTCGCGGATGGCCCGCACGAGCTCGGCGGTCGCGGGGTCGGTCGGGCCGGTCGTGGGGACGACCTGCACGATGCCGGTGTCGATGGACGCGTTGGGGGTGGCGAGCGGGACGTCCTCGACGCCGGGCAGCCGGCGCAGCTCGTCGGCGACGTCGGCCATGAGCTGCAGGGGGTCGTCGCTGGTGACGATGCTGCCGGTGATGACGAGCGGGCCGTTGGCGCCGGGGCCGAAGTGCTCGCTGATCCGGTCGTACGTGATGCGCTGCGACGTCCCGGCGGGCTGCACGCCGGCGTCGGGCAGTGCCAGGCGCAGGTCGAGCGCGGGCAGCGCCAGCGCGACGAGCCCGCCGACGGTCAGCACGACGGTGACCCACGGCCGGGCGGTCGCGAGCCGGACCCACCCGGCGAAGAACCGGTTGTGGTGCGCGGGCAGGTCCCACGTGTCGCCCTGCTCGTCGGCCGGTGCCGTGGCGCGCGCGTCGGCGGCGGGCGGGGCGGTGGCGGGCGCGGCGGCGGGCGGGGCGGCGGCCGCCGCACGGCGGGCACGACGCGACGGGCGCGGCGCGAGCCGCGCACCGGCCACGCCGAGCATGGCGGGCACGAGCGAGATGGACACGAGCACCGCGACGCCGACCGCCGCGGCGCCGGCGACGCCCATGGTGGTGAGGAAGGGGATGCCGGCGACGCCGAGGCCGACCAGGGCGATCATCACCGTGAGCCCGGCGAAGATGACGGCCGAGCCGGCGGTCGCGTTGGCGCGGGCCGCGGCCTCGTCGGGGGGCAGGCCGGTCGCGAGCAGCTCCCGGTGGCGGGACACGATGAACAGGGCGTAGTCGATCCCGACGGCCAGGCCGAGCATGAGGGACAGCAGCGGCGTGGTGCTGGTGACGGAGGTGAACGCCGCGGCGACGAGGATGAGCAGCGTCGACAGGCCGACCCCGAGCAGGGCGTTGAGCAGCGGCATGCCCGCGGCGGCGAACGAGCCGAGCGTGACGACGAGCACGATGAAGGCGACGACGACGCCGAGCACCTCGGCGATCGTCAGCCCGGGGAACTCCTGGGAGTAGAGCTGGCCGCCGATGGTGGCCTCGTACCCGTCGGGCAGGGCCGCGTCGAGGTCGGCGGCGATGTCCCGCAGCCCGTCCTTGACGTCGTCGCCGATGGCCACGCCCTCGCCCTCGATCGACAGGGTCATCAGCGCGGCCTGGCCGTCGTCGCTGACGGCCGACGCGCCGGGGGTCTCGGTGTCGAACGGCGAGAGGGCCGAGGTGACGACGTCGACGTCGCTGAACTCGGCGACCGCCGCGTCGACGGCGGCTACGACCGCGGGGTCGTCGACCCGGGCGCCGTCCTCGCCCACGACGAGGACCTGGGCGGTGGTGCCCGCGGCCTCGGGGAACGTGGCGGTGAGACGGTCGAGCGCGGCCTGCGACTCGGTGCCGGGGATGGTCACGGAGTTGTCGAGGGTGCCGCCCAGCAGCCCGGCGCCAGCTCCGACGAGGACCAGCAGCGCCAGCCAGGCGCCGATCACGGCGCGCCGGCGCGCGTACGCGGTCCGGCCGAGGCGGTAGAGCGCAGAGGACACAGGTGCTCCAGGATCGGGGGGGCGGAGGAGGACGACGGCGTCCGGGCCGCGCGCTGCGCGACATCGATACAGGACTGTATGCGATACGGGACTGTATCGGAAGCGCTAGGCTGCTGCCCGACGTCGAGGGAGGGTGGAGCATGAGCGAGCGCGGTCCGGCCGTCGACGGCGACGCCACCGTCTCGCGTCGCCGCCGCCACACGCGCGAGCGGCTGCTCGACGCGGCGTTCGACCTGTTCGCCGACGAGGGCGTCGACGCGACGTCCATCGAGGCCGTCTGCGAGCACGCCGGCTTCACCCGCGGCGCGTTCTACTCCAACTTCGACAGCAAGTACGCGCTGCTGCTCGCCCTGGCCGCGCGGGAGCACGAGCGTCGGCTGCACGAGCTGCGCGGTGCGCTGGCGGTCGCCCAGCAGGAGTGCGTGCAGTGCGGCACGCTCGACATCGACGCGCTCGCCCGGTTCCTCGACGTCCTGCTCGGGCGCCTCTCGGACGACCGGCGGTGGCGGGTGATCAACGCCGAGCTGACGCTGCTCGCGATGCGGCAGCCCGAGATCGCGCGGCACCACCACGACCTCGACCGGCAGATGACCGACGAGGTCGCCGACGAGATGGAGCGCCTGCTGCCGATGCTGCGCCGCCGCCTCGTGCTGCCGGCCCGCCAGGTGCTGCGGGTGCTGGCGGCCGGCTACCTGGCCGACCTCAGCACCGCCGACCTCTCCGGCGACCCGCAGCCCGCCGCCCGCGCGCGCGAGCAGGCCGCGACCTGGTTGCCGACCCTCGTCGACCGGCTCTCCGAGCCGACCTGAGCCCCGGCCCGAGAGTCGGTCCGAGAGCCGTTCCGGAGCCGGTCCGACGACCGCCCCGCGACCTCAGGCCAGGGAGGCCGAGCCGCTGAGCCCGGTCCAGGACTCCGGGGCGAGGCGGACCGTCGTCGTGCCCGGCGCGGTCGTGACGACCGGTGCCGCGTCCAGGGTCGTGACGTGCTCCACCGCGACCTTCGCCGCGTGCTCCGGGCCGTGGACCGCCGGCTCGTGGTCGGCCGTGACCTGCACCCCGCCGCCGAGCGTGAGCGCGACGCCGGGGTGACGCAGCTCGACGTCGACCGGCGCGTCGGTGCGGTTGACGAGGAACACGCCGAGCTCGCCGGACTCGCGCTCGCCGGCCCACGTCACCGCGGCCGTCACGCCCGGGACGTCGCCGTGCTCGGCGGTCGACAGGGTGGGGCCCGACACGCGGACGTCGAGCACGTCGCCCCGGGCGAGGCGCGCGGTGGTCGCGAACGGGTGGTAGGTCGGCTGGGTCCAGGCGGCGCCGCCCGGCTCGGTCATGATCGGGGCGATGACGTTGACCAGCTGCGCGAGGCACGCGAGCGGCACGCGGTCCGCGTGGTTGAGCAGGGTGACCATGAGGTCGCCGAGCACGACGGCGTCCAGCGCGGAGTAGACGTCCTCGATGATGCGGGCGGGCGCGTGCTGCAGCGGCAGGTTGGTCTCGCCGGGGAACCGCGACTTGAGGTACCAGATGTTCCACTCGTCGAACGAGATGGTGACGGTCTTGTCGGACCGCTTGCGCGCCCCGACCGCGTCGACGGACGCGACGACGCGCCGGATGAAGCGGTCCATGCCCGTGGCCGAGCCGAGGAACGAGGCGCGGTCGCCGTCGAGCTCCTCGTAGTAGGCGTGCATCGAGATGTGGTCGACCAGGTCGTAGGTGTACGACAGGACGGTCTGCTCCCACTCGCCGAACGTCTCCATCTGCATGCCCGACGACCCGCAGACCACGAGCTCGATGGAGGGGTCGACGAGCTTCATCGCCTTGCCGGCCTCGGCGGCGAGCCGGCCGTACTCGTGCGCGTCCTTGTGGCCGATCTGCCACGGGCCGTCCATCTCGTTGCCCAGGCACCACAGCCGCACGCCGTAGGGCTCCACGCGGCCGTGGGCGATGCGCAGGTCGGCCCAGCGGGAGCCGGCCACGCCGTTGCAGTACTCGACGAGCGCCGCGGCCGCGGCGACGCCCCGGGTGCCGAGGTTCACGGCCATCATCGGCTCGATGCCCTCGCGCTCGGCCCACTGCAGGAACTCGTCGGTGCCGATGACGTTGGGCTCGACGGTCCGCCAGGCGAGGTCGATGAACGGCTTGCGCTGCTCGACGGGCCCGACGCCGTCCTCCCACACGTAGTTGGAGACGAAGTTGCCGCCGGGGTAGCGGACCATCGTCACGCCGAGCTGGCGGGTCAGGTCGGCGACGTCGCGGCGGAACCCGTGCTCGTCGGCGCTCGCGTGGTCGGGCTCGTAGATGCCCGTGTAGACCGCGCGCCCGAGGTGCTCGACGAACGAGCCGAAGAGCCGGCGGTCGATCGTCCCGGTGCGGAAGTCGGGGTGCAGCAGGACGGTGGCGTGCGCGTTCATCAGGGGCTCCGGGGGTGCACAACGTTGTAGACCGCATGAGCATAGCGCCCCCCGGCCTCCCCCCGGTCGCGTCGGCGGGCGAGGAGGACGCGGGTGATCCTGGCCCTCCGGTTGGGCCCGACGCGCCCGGTGGCGGCATGCTGGACGCATGACCAATCTTCCCGGGGGTGTGTCCGTCAGCCGGCTGCGCGTGTACGACTGGCCCGCGCCCGACGGGGTCGGGCGTGCCGGGAGCGGCACCCCGCACGTGCACGTCGCGTCGAGCGAGGCGTACGTCGTGCTGGCCGGCACGGGCGCGCTGCACACCCTGGGCCCCGACGGCTACGCCGAGCACCCGCTGCGCCCCGGCGTCGTCGTGACCGTCGAGCCGGGCGTCATCCACCGGACCGTCAACGACGGCGACCTCGAGGTGCTCGTCGTCATGGCCAACGCCGGGCTGCCCGAGGCCGGCGACGCGGTCATGACGTTCCCGCCGGCGGCGCTCACCGACACCGCCACGTACCGCGACGCCGCGACGCTGCCCGGCGCCGGCGCGCACGCCGACGTGACCGACGAGCAGGTCGCCCAGGCCGCCCGGGCACGGCGGGACCTCGCGCTGCAGGGCTACGCCCAGCTGCGCGACGCCGCCGACCGCGTCGGCCCGCGGGCGGCCCTGCACCCGTTCTTCGAGGCCGCCGTGCGGCTGGTGCGGCCCTCGGTGCCGCGGTGGCAGGACCTGTGGGGGCGCACGGCGTTCGCCGAGAACGACGCGACCGCCGCCGTGCTGGAGGGGCTCATGCGCGGTGCGGCGCCCCACCTGCAGACGGGCCGTGCCGAGCGGCGCGAGTCCGACCCGGTGCCGCGCCGCTACGGGCTGTGCGGCCGGCTCGAGACGTGGACCCTGGGCTGACCGACCCCTCGCCGACGCCCGACCCCTCGACCCGTCAGCGGCCCGCGGCCGCCGACAGCACGCGGTGGCGGTCGGCCGTGACGGCGCCGAGCAGCTCGCGCTCCGTCTCGGCGTGCCGGTGCAGGTCCGTGCGGCCCACGGCGGCGAGGTGCCGGCGGAAGGCCAGGGTCGTCGCGTCACGCTGGAACCGGCGCATCGCCTCGCCGGCCTCGGGGCCTCCCGCCCGCGTCGCCCAGCCGACGGCGGTGCTCCGGCGCGGCAGCGACGCGAGCATCTCGACCTCGTGCGGGGCGAACCAGCCGGCCACCGCGTACTCCGTCAGGCGGTGCCGGATGACGGCGGCCTCCTGACGGCGCAGCCAGAAGGCGAGGCCCACGACCCCGGCGAACAGCGGGACCTGCACCACGGCGAACACCCCGAGGTACGCCTCGCCGGCGAACAGCCCGGTCGCGTTCCACGCCGCGTGCCCCACCATCGCGCCCAGCAGGCCGAGCGGGAACAGCCACCACGCGGCGTGGGGGCTCCGCGAGCGCGCCGCCAGCCCCAGTGCCGCGCCCGTGCAGGCGGTGAAGAGCAGGTGCGCGAACGGCGTGGCCAGGCCCCGCAGCACGAAGGTCTCGGCCAGGGCCGGTCCCGCCTGGCCGAAGTAGAGGATGTTCTCGGTGAAGGCGAACCCCGCCGCGACGACGCCCCCGTAGACGATCCCGTCCACGACACCGTCGAAGTACCGTCGCCGTGCCAGGAACAGCGCGAGCACACCCGCGCCCTTCGCGATCTCCTCGATCACGGGCGCGGACACCAGCGTCGCCGCGACCAGCCCGGCGTCGAGGTCGCCCGTGGCCTGCGCGACCGTGTACAGCGTCAGGTCGTTGACGACGAGCGAGACCAGCACCGCGACGCCCGCGCCCCACAGCAGCCCGAACAGCAGGGCGCCGCGCGGCTCCGGCTCCCAGCGGTCGAGCCAGCGCACCCCAGCCAGCACGACGGTCAGGGGCACGACCGCCAGCACGGCGCCGACGACGCCCGCGCCCACGCCCACCTGGACGAGCATCAGCGCGACGGCGCCCAGCGCCGTCGCCCCCAGCAGCGCCACGGCGAGGATCGCCAGGACGTCCCGGGCCGGCGCCGCACGACGGGCCGGGACCCACTGCGCGGGGACGGCGCCCGGCGGCGTGGCGGGCGGGGCGGGCTCGTGGCTGCTCACGCCGCCACCCTAGGGGGGTGGTGGGACGGCTGTCCCCGACATCGGTGCGCCGCCGACCGTAGGGTGGCCCGGGCCCCGTCGGCGGGGCCGGACGAGGCGAGGGGACGCATGGACGAGCACGAGGTCCGCCGCAGGATGCGGGCGCAGGAGCTGTACGACGACGAGGGGCCGGGGCTGGAGGCGCTCGTCGCGGAGCGGCAGCGCGCCAAGGAGCTGACCTGGCGCTTCAACATGACCAACCCGACCGACGTCCCCGCGCGCCAGGCGCTGCTGCGCGAGCTGTTCGGTGCCATGGGGGAGCGGGTGTGGGTGGAGGCCCCGCTGCAGGTGTCCTACGGGTACAACGTGACGTTCGGGGACGACGTGTTCGTCAACGTGGGCTTCACCCTCGTCGACGACATCGAGGTGCGCATCGGCTCGCGCGTGATGATCGCGCCGAACGTGACGATCACGGTGACCGGTCACCCCGTGCACCCCGAGCTGCGCTCCGGCATGTCGCAGTTCTCGGCACCGGTGACGATCGAGGACGACGTGTGGCTCGGGGCGCACGTCGTCGTCCTGCCCGGCGTGACCGTCGGTGCGGGCTCGATCGTCGGTGCGGGCAGCGTCGTGACGAAGGACGTGCCGCCGGGCGTCGTCGTCGGCGGGGTGCCCGCGCGGGTGCTGCGCGCCATCACCGACGCGGACCGGGAGTTCGCGTACCGCCCGCCGGGCCTGCTCGGCTGAGAGCAGCGCCCGCCGGACGGCTCGCGACGCGCGGCGCTCCGGTGACCGGGGGACGGTCACCGGAGCGCCGTGGGCGGACGCGCGGGGTCGGGAGCGGCGGGCGTCAGCCCTGCAGCCGCGCCCGGCGCCGCAGCGCCACCGCCCCGGCCCCTGCGACCAGCAGCAGGAGCACGATCCCGAGGAGCGCACCCGCGTGCGCCCCGGTGGCGGCCAGCGGCCCGGCCCCGGCGACGCGCGGCGCGCCGTCGGTCGCCCCGGCCACCGGCGCACCGGCTCCGCCCGGCACGGCGCCGGCACCCGGGGTGGCACCCGGCGCGGCGGCCGCCGTCACCGTGAGCGTCGCCGCCTCGGACCACGCCGCACCGAAGGTGTTGGCGACCCGCGCACGGAACCGGGCGCCGTCGTCGGCCGTGCCGGCGGTGAGCGTCAGGGTCGCGTCCGTGGCGCCCGCGACGTCGGTCCACGCCCCGTCGACCCACCGCTGCCACTGCACCGACGGCGCGGGGGAGCCCGTCGCCCCGACCGTGAGGACCGCCGGCGTGCCCTCGGCGGCCGACACGTCGGACGGGTCCGTGACGACCCACGCGACCGTCCCCGCCGCGGACCGGTCGCCCGCCTGCTGGTCGGCGACGAAGGACGCCACCCACGACAGCGCGGAGTTCCAGTTCACCGTGATCTCGTTGGTCGACCACGACTGGATGTGGTCGACGTAGCAGAGCTGCGGCGCGCACATGCGGTCCGGGCCGTACAGGCCGCTGATGACGGGGTCCCACGTGCCCACGTCGGAGTTGGGGCCTCCGGCGACGGACCCGGCCGGCGGGTTCGGGAGCGACTCGGTCAGGGAGTGCGCGAACCACCGGCTGTGCTGGTTCTCCGCGTACACGTCGCCGTAGCCGGTGACGTACGAGAGGTTGAGCGCGTTGCGGCCCAGCAGGTAGTCCATCGACTCGACGACCGCGTCCGCGAACCGCTGGTCGCTCGTGAGGTCGAACGCGGTGCCGAGGACGACCTGGTTGTTGAGGACCGCCGAGTTCGACCCCCACTCGTACACGCCGTCGTCGTTGCCCGCGTAGGCGGTGCCGAACGGCTGCGCGGCCTGCCGGGCCAGGTACACCTCGGCACCGTCCACGACGGACTGCCGGATCGCGGTGCGGCCGGGGATCTGCGACTCGACCACGGCCAGGCCCATGCGGCCCAGCGCGGCGACCTCGCCCCAGTACATGCCCCCCGCGGAGAAGATGTCCGCGGTGTGGTGCTCGCTGGCCAGCACCGCGTCGGCGAACTCCTGCTCACCGGTGGTGAGGAACAGCTCGGCGGCGGCCCAGTAGAACTCGTCGCTGACGTCGGTGTCGTCGTACGGGCCGCCTCCGGGGCTGGGGTCGGAGTTCGGGGGCGGTGCGATGAGGTCCGGCGTGGCCACGGCCGCCGCGTAGGCCGTCCGGGCCGCGGCGAGCAGCTCGGCGGCGAAGTCGGCGTCGTACGGCTCCCAGAGGCGGGCGCCCTGCGCGGCGACGGCGGCGAGGTTGAGCGTCGCCGCGGTCGACGGGCGGTGCAGACGGCGCTCCTGCGGGCTGTCCGCCGGCAGCAGGGGCAGACCCGTCCAGTCGACGTCGTGGACCTTGTGGTGGACCATCCCGGCCAGCGGCTCACCGGCGGGGACCTGCATGCGCAGCATCCACTCCAGCTCCCAGCGGGCCTCGTCCAGCGGGTCCGGGACGCCGTTGTCCTGCTCGTCGAGCGGGATGTCCAGGCTGCCGTCGCCGAGTGCGGCGGCGTCACCGGTGGGGGCGTACAGCGTGCGCTCGTAGGTGCTCATCACCTGCGCCACGGCGATCCCACCGTTGACGACGTACTTGCCGTGGTCGCCCGCGTCGTACCAGCCGCCGACGACGTCGAGCGTGTAGTCGCACGTCCAGTCGCCGTAGAGGTTCTGCGCCTCGGCCGGGGTGATGCAGGGGACCGCGTGGTCGCCCTGGTTGGGGGTCGCGTCGCCGGGGTGGCCGACGTGGCCCGCGGCCCGGCTGTAGGCCTCGTCGCCCATGATCGCGCCGTCGATCGCGATGCCGCTGCGCGCCGGGTAGAAGTAGTTCAGCGCGTCGTACCGCAGCTGCTGGTAGAGGTCGGCGCCGATGTCGAAGGGGTGGCTCGTCGCGCTGTCCGCGCGCAGCGTGTACGTGCCGGGGGTGGTGACCTCGTCGAACTCGATCTCGTGCACGTTCACGCCGGCGGTGGGGTCCACGCCGCGGGGCGTGGTCGTGCCGGTCGCGGCCACGGTGGAGCCGGAGACGAGCTCCCAGGCGAGGGGCTCGGTGGCGGCGGTGACCAGGGTCGCCCGCTTGGGGCCCTCGGGCAGGTAGCCGACCTGGTTGACGCGCACCGGCGAGCCCGTGTCGGGCTCGTACGGCGGCGGGGCCTCGGTGGTCTCCACGAGCGAGATCGCGGAGATGCAGAAGGTGTACGGCGCCGTGCGGCGACCGAGCTCGAGGTGGATCCGGCCGTACGCGCTCGCCGGGTCGGAGCTGAAGGTCGCATCGGCGCGGAACGGGTACGTGAACGTCTGCGGCGTCGTCGTCAGCGCCGCGTCGGCGTCGAGCACGCGGTGCCACGGGTCGCCGTACTGCCCCACGAGGACGTTGATCCGCGCCGCGTCGCTGGCGTACGCGGTGAGCTCCAGGACGTAGTTGCGGCCCTCGACGACGTCGACGTACTTGCCCTCGAGGCCGGCGTCGTAGGGGTTGGCGTACCCGCCGCGCAGGTCGATGCAGGCGCTCGACCCGTCCTCACCCGCGCGGGCCGTGCCGCCCCCGGCGGCGTCGTAGAGGTCGAAGGGCCCGAGGTCGCCGCCGGCGAACGAGTGGACGATGCGCGTGCCCGACGTCATCGAGAAGTTGTCGACGCAGAAGGTGTACGGGGCGGCCTGCCCGCCGAGCTGGAACGAGACCTGGCCGGTGCCGGTGGTCCAGCCCTCGGCCGCCGGGGAGTCCGGCATCCCGGGGCGCGTCGGCCAGTCCGCCGGGGTGAACGTCAGCTCGACCCGCTGCGGCGTCGACGTGCCGTCGAGCACGACCTGGTGGCCGAACGCGGCGGGGTACCCCAGCCCGCCCTGCAGCGGGACGGTGACCGGTGCGCTCGCGTGCGCGTCGAACGAGACGGTGTACGTCGTGTCGCGGTCGAAGGTCACGTCGTCGTGCTGGAGGGCGACGTCCCAGGGGTTGGTGCCGCCCTCGACGACCGCGCAGAGCTCACCGGTGGCGGCCGACGAGGTCACCGTGCCGGAGTTCGCGTAGGAGAACCACCCCTGGGTGTCGCCGTCGGCGAAGTCGTGGGTCGTGCTCAGCGGGGCGCCGGCGGCGCTCGACGCGACGGCCTGCACGGCGATGACGGCGCAGGCCGTCGTGCCGGCCAGCCACCGGGTGTGCCGCGGGGGGCGGGGGGCGGGTGAGGGGACCACTGTGTCTCCGGGGGTGACGGGCGCGGGGGCGCGGTGCGTGACAGGCGGGCTGGTAGCGCTTCCACGGCGGCGGGGCGGGCTCGTGGCCCTGGACTCCTTCGTCATCGGCCCGGTCGTCCGCCGCGTCGTCGCGGCGGGTCGCTCTGGAACTGGACGCGCTTCCAGTCACTGCGTCGATGGTCCGTGGCGCACGTCGTGGTGTCAAGGTGGGTCGCCTGGTCATCGCCCCGACGGGTGAGCGCCCCGGCGTCCGCCCGGCCCGGGAGCGCTGCACGCCCCGCACGGCCCGGTGGTAGCCTCGCGCCCACCAGAGCGCCGGCAGGGGGCATCCATGACAGGGCGGACGGGGCGGGCCCCGACCCTCGACGAGGTGGCGGAGCGCGCCGGCGTCTCGCGGTCCGCGGCGTCCCGCGCGATCAACAACACCATCCACGTCAGCCCTGCGACGCGCCGCGCCGTCGAGCGCGCCGTGCGCGAGCTGGGGTACGTGCCCAACGTGACGGCGCAGGCGCTCGCCCGCCAGAAGGTCGGGGCGGTCGTGCTGGCCGCCTCCCACGACAACGCCGAGCTGTTCGGCGACCCGTTCTTCGGTCAGGTGATCGTCGGCATCACGCAGGCGCTCGAGGACACCGAGCTCGACCTCAAGCTCCTCCTGTGCCACCCCGAGCGCGGCCACGACCGCGTGCGGCGCATGCTGCACCGGCCCCGGGCCGACGGCGTGATGGTCGTCGCGCTGCGCGGCGACGACCCGCTGCAGCGCATGGTCGAGGACTCCGGGCTGCCCGCGGTCTACGGGGGGCGGCCGCTGCACGGCCAGCCCGACCGGTACGTCGACGTCGACAACCGGGGCGGTGGTCGGGCGGCGGTCGAGCACCTCGTCGGCCTCGGGCGCCGCCGCGTCGCCACGATCGCCGGACCCGTCGACTCCCACGCGGCCGTCGCCCGCCTCGACGGGGTCACCGACGCGCTGTCCGTCGCGCGCCTGGACCCCACGCTCGTCGAGCACGCCGACTTCACGTGGGACGGCGGCGCCCGGGCGATGGAGCGGCTCCTGCTCCGCGACCCGACGCTCGACGCGGTCGCGGCAGCCTCCGACAACATGGCCGCCGGCGCGCTGCAGACCCTGCACCTGCACGGGCGCCGGGTCCCGCAGGACGTCGCGGTCGTGGGCTTCGACGACCTGCCGATCGCGCAGCTGACCCAGCCCGCGCTGACGACCGTCCAGCAGCCGATCCGCGCCCTCGGGTACGAGATGGCGCGGATCCTCCTCGCCGTCGTCGACGGCGAGGCCCCCAGCTCGCTGCTCCTGCCGACGCGCCTCGTGGTGCGCGAGTCGGCCCCCGCGGCGGACCCGCCGCCCCGGTGAACCCGGTCGCGCCCGCCTAGCGCCCCGCGGTCGGTGCGCCGGGCACGGCCCGGTCCTCGTCGACCGGTCCGTCTCCGTCACTGTCGCCGTCTGCGTCGCTGTCGGCGTCCCCGTCGCGCCGCACGGCCGGGCGGTCGTCGAGCTCGGCGTTGACGACGCCCCCGGTGAGGATGACGATCGCCGACAGCCACAGCCAGAGCACCGCCGCCAGGACCACCCCGAGCACCTGCGCCGCCACCTGCACGGCCTCCTGACCGTCGACCTGCGGCCCGGACGGCCCCGCGACCCGCAGGTACGCGGTGAAGCCGGCCGCGACCAGCAGCAGACCGACCGCCCCGACCACGGCCCCGGGCACGGCCCGGCGCCACGTCGTGCCGCGCGGCTGGTGCGGCCCGTAGCGGTACAGCAGCGTGAGGTACGCGATCGCCACGGCCATCGCGACCGGCCAGCGTGCGAGCGCCCACGTCGTGCCGAACGCGTCCCCCAGGCCCAGCCGGTCGGCGATCTGCTCGCCGCCGCCGAGCAGCGGGCCGACGACCACGAGCACGAGCACGGTGACGAGCGTGACGAGCGCACCGAGCGCCAGCGCCAGGCCCAGCACGCCCTGCGCGAGCAGCCCTCGTCGCTCGGGCACGGTGTACGCGTCGTCCAGCGCGCGGATCGCGGCCCGGAACATCCGGCTCGCCAGGAAGAGCGCCAGCAGCAGGGAGCCGACCGCGAAGCCCGTCCGCTCCTCGCGCAGCAGGCTGCGCACCAGCGGGACCAGCGCCTCCTGCGCGACGTCGTCGGCCAGCACCGCCGAGACGGCGTCCACGACGCCGTCCTCCACCTCGGCGACCCGGCCGGCGTCGGTGAACCGCTCGAGGTAGCCCAGGCTCGCCCCCAGGGCCGAGGTCAGCGGCAGCACCGAGATCAGCGCGTAGTACGTCATCTCGGCGGCGAGCCCCGTGACGCGCACGTCGATGACGCGGCGCACGCACCGCAGCACGAACGGGAGCGGCTCGCGCCCGCCCACCGTCAGCGGGTGCCGCCGCGCCCAGCCGTCCGCGCGGTCGAGGAGCGTGGTCCCGTCACGCTCCGGCAGCCGGGCGCGCACCCGGGGCACCGCGCGCGCGGTGGCGAGCACCGCGCCCGCCCCGGCGGCGGCGACCGCCACGAGCACGAGCCACGACGGTGCGCGCGCAGGGCTCGCGGCGGCGACCACGACCCACGCGACCAGCCCGCCGGCGAGCCCCACGAGCGTGGTGGTCGCCACCGCGGGCCGTGCGCTCGGGGCGTCGAGCCGCCGGCACACGGCCGCGCCGAGCACCGCCAGGGCGGCCACGGCGACGAGCAGCACGGAGTCTCCAGGGAGTCGGGGGCGTGCGGGCATCGTAGGTGCGTCCGCGCGGCGGCACCCGTCCACACGGCCGGCTCACGGCGGCGTCAGGCGTCCGCGTACGACTCCACGACCGCCAGGTCGAGCGCGAACTCCACCGGCGCCGACCCGAACAGCAGCCGCCCGGCCTCGTCCGCGGCGTCCCGCACGGCCTGCGCGACGGCCTGCGCGTCGTCGGCGGGGGAGTGCACCACGACCTCGTCGTGCAGGAAGAAGACCAGGTGCGCGCGGCCGTCGCCGATGTCGCGCAGCCGTCGGCGCAGCGACGCGAGCCAGCACAGCGCCCACTCGGCGGCCGTCCCCTGGACGACGAAGTTGCGCGTGAACCGGCCGCGGTCCCGTGCCCCGCGCCGGGCGTCGCGCACGTCCTGCGCGTCGGCGCCCTCCGCGCCCGCCGCACCGATCCGGTCGAGGAACGCGGCGCTCGCGGGCGGCGACGTGCGGCCCAGCCACGTCGAGACCGGCTCGCCGCGCTCCCCGGCGCGCGCCGCGGCCTCCACCAGCGCGACCGCCTGCGGGTACGCGCGGGCCAGGCGCGGCATCAGCATGCCCGCGGTGCCCGTGGTCGCCCCGTAGATCGCCCCCAGGAGCGCGTACTTCGCGTCCCGGCGCGTGGGCACCGTTCCGGCGTCCGCGATCCGCTGGTACAGGTCGGACCCGCGTGCGGCCTCGGCCATGGCGCGGTCGCCCGACATCGCGGCGAGGACGCGCGGCTCGAGCTGCGCGGCGTCCGCCACGACGAGCCGCCACCCCGGGTCGGCCCGGGCGGCACCCCGCAGCGACGCGGGCAGCTGGAGCGCCCCGCCGCCGTCGGTCGCCCAGCGCCCGGTGACCACCCCGCCGACGACGTAGGTGGGGCGGAACCGCCGGTCGCGCACCCAGGCGTCGAGCCACGCCCAGCCGTTCGCGCTGAGCAGGCGCGAGAGCCGCTTGTACTCCAGCAGCGGCTCGACGACGGGGTGGTCGAGCTCGCGGACCTCCCACTTGCTCGTGGACGCCAGCGAGAACCCCTGGCGGCGCAGCGCGGCCAGCAGGTGGGGCTGGGAGTCGGGGTTGAGGCGCGGGTCGGAGAGCAGGTCGCGGATCGTGGCGGCCAGCTCCTCGAGACGACGCGGACGCCCGCCCCCGACGGGCCGGGGCCCGAGGAGCTCGGTGAGCAGCTCGTCGTGCCGGACGGGGTCCCAGGGCAGCCCGTCGTGCTGCATCTCCGCGGCGACGAGCGCACCGCCGGACTCCGCGGCGAGCAGCAGGCGCAACCGTCCCGGCTGCGTCGACCCGGCGACCGCGTCGAGCTGGTCGCGCAGCTCGGTGAGCAGGGCGTCGGGTTCGGTGCCGCCGGGCGCCGCGGGACCGGGGTCGGGGGCGTCGCCCGTGTCGGCCAGCGCGTCGAGCAGGTCGGGCTCGTGGGCCGGGGTCGCGTCGGGCGGTGGCGCGTCGAACGGCCCGGCGGGGGCGCATTGCAGCCGGGACCCGGCCGCCGCGGCGGCGTGCCGCAGGACGGCGTGGCACAGCCGCAGGTCGTGGCAGCGGTCGACGCGCACGTCCGCGGCGAGCAGCGCCGGGTACCAGCGGCGGGTGTCGTCCCACACCCAGCGGGGGTGCTCGTCGGCCTCGACCTGCGCCACGACCTGCGCGAGCGTCGCCTCGTCGACGACGCGGCTGCCCTGCGGGACCGCTGCGGCGTCGAGCGACGTCAGCGTGACCGTGCGCGCGCGGGCGTCACGGGTCAGCAGGACGGAGGCGGCCACGGCTCATCCTCGCGCGGCCCACCGACACCGCCGTCACCTGTCGCGGCTGGACAGCACGCAGAACTCGTTGCCGTCCGGGTCGGCCAGCACGTCCCAGGAGACGTCCGGGCCCTGTCCGACGTCGACGCGCGAGGCGCCGAGGTCGATCAGCCGCGCGATCTCGGCGTCGCGGTCGTCCGAGGTGTGCGGCGCGAGGTCGAGGTGCAGGCGGTTCTTGGTGGTCTTGTCGTGCTCGACCGCGACGAAGCACAGGCCGGGCGGGACCCGCTCGAACGGGGTCGAGGTCACCAGGTCCGCGGCCCACGACGGCACCACCACGGCCTCGTCCTCCGCGAGGTCCAGGTAGTCCCACCCGAGCGCGGCGGCCCACCAGCGGGCCAGGGCATGGGGGTCGCGGGACTCGATGACGGTCGTGTACCAGCGCAGCGGCATCGTCGGCTCCTGTGTCAGGTGGTCCCGCCACGCTACGACCGACCACCGACACGCGCGGCGTCAGCGCGCGAGGGCCGTCCGCACGGCGTCGCCGGGTACCGCGAGCAGCGCCGTCCCGTCCGCGCCGTCGAGCGTCACGACGAGGTCCGCGGTGTCGGGGTCGACGACGACTTCGACCGCGTCGTCGCCCCGGACCACGCCCGGGGTCCGCAGGGCGGCCGCGACGATCTCGCAGGGCCACGTCCAGCGCGTCACCCCCGACAGCTGCAGGAAGTGCACGACCAGGTGCGCCCCCTCCCGGTGCACCGTCGTCGCGACGGTCGCGGACGTGTGCACCAGCACGCAGTCCGCCGACGTCAGCACCGGTGTGGCACCCGTCTCGCCCATGTCGTCCTCCGCTGCTCGTCCCCCGACGCCCGGGTCCCCGCGACCCGGCCGACCGCGGGCCAGGCCGGGTCGGTCCGGACGCTATCGGCGCCTACCGACACAGGGGGGTGCCACCCGGGGTGAGATACCAGGGCGATCGGGTGACGTGCGACGACGCGTACCACGGGCGGCCCAGCGCGGCCCGGTGCGGCGCTGCGCGGGCGACGGTTACCGCGCCCGGCGCCACCTGCGTTAGCGTCGTGCGGCTGGTCGCACCGAACCGAACGTCTAGAGGACCCCTTCGTGGACACGCTCCCCTACCAGGACCCGTCGCTGCCCGTACCGGAGCGTGTGGCGGACCTGCTGAGCCGCATGACGCTGCCCGAGAAGGTGGGGCAGATGCTGCAGCTCGACGCCCAGCCGGGCGTCGAGGACCTGGTCCTCGAGCGGCACGTGGGGTCGATCCTGCACGCCTCGCCGCAGCGCGTGCTCGAGGCGTTCGACGCGGTCGAGCGCACGCGCCTGCGCATCCCGCTGCTGGTCGCCGACGACGCCATCCACGGCTACTCGTTCTGGCGCGGCGCGACGATCTTCCCCACGCAGCTCGCCGTGGCCGCGTCGTGGGACCCGGACGCGGCCGAGGCGATGGCGCGCGTCACCGCCGTGGAGGTGGCGGCCACCGGCCTGCACTGGACGTTCTCCCCGGTCGTCTGCATCACCCGCGACCTGCGCTGGGGGCGCGTCACCGAGACGTTCGGGGAGGACCCGTTCCTCATCGGCGAGCTCGCCGCGGCGATGGTGCGCGGCTACCAGGGCGACGGCCTGGACGACCCGACGGCGGTCCTCGCGTGCGCCAAGCACTTCGCCGGGTACTCCGAGACGCAGGGCGGGCGCGACGCGTCCGAGGCCGACATCTCCCGGCGCAAGCTGCGCTCGTGGTTCCTGCCCCCCTTCGAGCGCGTCGCACGCGAGGGTGCCCGCACGTTCATGATCGGCTACCAGTCGATGGACGGGGTGCCGATCGTCGTCAACCGCTGGCTGCTGCAGGACGTGCTGCGCGGCGAGTGGGGCTGGACCGGCACGCTCGTCACCGACTGGGACAACGTCGGCCGCATGATCTGGGAGCAGAAGATCGCCCCCGACCACGAGCACGCCGCCGCGCGGGCGATCGACGCCGGCAACGACATGGTCATGACGACGCCCGGGTTCTTCGAGGGCGCGCAGCAGGCCGTCGCCCACGGCCTCGTCGACGAGTCCCAGCTCGACGCGGCCGTGGCCCGCATCCTCACGATCAAGTTCGAGCTCGGGCTCTTCGAGGACCCGCGCCGCCCCGACCCGGTCCGCCAGGCCGAGGTCATCGGCTCCGACGACCACCAGGACGTCAACCTGCAGGTCACCCGCCGCTCGCTGGTGCTGCTGCAGAACTCGGGCGTCCTGCCGCTGGGCGGCGGCCTGGTGTCCGGGATCGACGGGCAGGCCACCGCCGCCGACGGGTCCACGCCGCCGCCGCTGCGCATCGCGCTGGTCGGCCCCAACGCCGACGACGTCGACGCCCAGCTCGGGGACTGGGCCGGCCGCTCCGGCCAGGTCGACTGGATGCGCGAGGAGGGGCACCCGCGCGAGATGACCGAGACGGTCCTCGACGGGCTGCTCGGCCTGCTGCCGGACGGCTGGGAGCTCACCCACGCGCGCGGTGCCGCCATCGGCACGCTCGGGCCCGACCCGGAGGGCGCGTTCCACCCCGACGGCCAGCCGCGGATGCCGATCATGCACCCCGCCGAGCCCGACGCCGCGCTCGTCGCCGAGGCCGTCGCGGCCGCCGAGGCGGCCGACCACGTCGTCGCCGTCGTGGGGGACACCATCGGCCTCATGGGCGAGACGCGCTCGACCGCGACGCTCGAGCTCGTCGGCGGGCAGGTCGCGCTGCTCGACGCGCTCGCCGCGACGGGCACCCCGATGACGGTGGTCCTCATCGCCTCCAAGCCGCTCGTGCTGCCGGACTCGGCGCTGTCCGCCGACGCGATCGTGTGGGCCGCCAACCCGGGGATGCGCGGCGGGCGCGCGATCGCCGAGCTGCTGCTCGGCACCATCGACCCGGCCGGCCGGCTGCCGCTGACGTTCGCGCGGCACGTGGGGCAGCAGCCCGTCTACTACAACGGGCTGCGCGGGCAGCACGGCAACCGGTACGCGGACCTCACCCAGGACCCGGCGTTCGCGTTCGGTGAGGGGCTGTCCTACTCGACGGTCGAGTACACCGGCCTCACGGTGGCGACCCCCGTGCTCGGCCGCGACGACGTCGTGCGGGCCCAGGTCACCGTGACCAACACCGGCACGCGCCCCTCGCACGAGGTCGTGCAGGTCTACGTCAGCGACCTCGTCACGTCCCTGACGTGGGCCGACAAGGAGCTCAAGGCGTACCGGCACGTCGACGTGCCGCCGGGGGAGACCGTCGTCGTCGACCTCGAGCTGCCCGTGGCCGAGTGCACCATCGTCGACGCGGAGGGGCGGCGCGTCGTCGAGCCGGGCGAGTTCGAGCTGCTCGTGGGCCGGTCGTCGCGCGACCGCGACCTGCTGCGCGCGGGGTTCACGGTCGCCGGCTGACGGCCCCCGCCCGTCCCGTGCCCGGGGCCCCCGTGCTCTCGCGCACGACGAGGTCGGGCTGGAACAGGACATGCCGGGGCCCGTCGACGCGGCCGTCGGCCGCCTCGCGCAGCAGCAGGTCGGCGGCCGTCCAGCCGAGGGTGTGCGTCGGCTGGCGGACCGACGTGAGCGGCACCGTGAGCATGCTCGCCATCTGGATGTCGTCGTACCCGAGGACCGCCATCCCGGCGGGCACCGGGACGCCCGCGCGACGCAGCGCCTGCAGGGCCCCGGCGGCGGTGAGGTCGTTGACGCAGAAGGTGGCGGTCGGGCGCCGGTCCGGCGCGGTGGCGAGCAGCCGGCGCATCCCGAGGTCGCCGGCGTCGACGTCGAGGGACGGCACGGCCACCTCGACGAGCGACCCGGCCGGGTCCAGGCCGGCGGCGGTGAGGGTGGCGACGGCTCCGGCACGCCGGTCGCGGCACGCGCGGATGCTGTCCGGGCCGTTGACGAAGCCGATCCGCCGGTGGCCCAGCGCCAGCAGGTGCTCGATCGCCAGGCCGGCGCCGCGGACGTCGTCGACCCCCACGCTGGAGATGTCGGTGGCGGTGCGCGGGGTGTCGAGCAGGACGACCGGCACGCCGCGGTCCCGGGCGGCGCGGACCGCGTCGAGCCCCTCGCCCGACGGGCTGACGAGCAGGCCGTGCACGCCGTGCTCCTCGTGCAGGCGCAGGTAGCGGGACTCGCGCGCCGGGTCCTCGTCGGAGGACGACAGCAGGAGCGTGTACCCGTCGGGTGAGATGCGGTCCTCGATCCCCCGGGCGATCTCGGTGAAGAACGGGTTGCCGATGTCGAGCAGGATCGCGCCGACGGTGCGGATGCTGCCGGACCGCAGGTGCCGTGCCGAGGCGTTGGGGACGAAGCCGATCGCGTCGATGACGGCCTGGACCCGTCGCCGGGTGGCGGGTGCGACCTGCCCCGGGCGGTTGAGCACGTTCGACACGGTCCCCACGGAGACGCCGGCGTCCCGGGCGACGTCGGTGATCGACGGGCGCCGCGCGCGCCCGGACCCGTGCGTCATCGACGACCACCGCCCCTCGTGCGTCGCGCGCGTGCGTCGTCCGGCGGACGGGCGTCGATGCTAGCGGGGGGTGGCGTGCCGTGGGGACCCGTCGGCGCGGATCCGGCGGCACAGTCACCGTGTGCCCGGGTGACGTGGTGGATCGTTAAACGTTTTGCCGTGACGCAAGCCCTTCGATGTCACGGACACGCGTGCGATTGTGAACGTGCACACGGCTGTTTCGGACATATCGCTCCCCGGTCGCGCGTGGTGGCCGACGGCGTCCGCCCCGCGGGGTCGGCATCGCAGGCAGGCGCACGGACGACCGCTCGGCGATCGGGTGCGCCGTCCGACCGTCGGTCGGGACGTCGACGACAGCCGTCCGTTCACCCGCCCCGGGCGGGTTCCGCAGAGAGGGTGACGCATGCAGAACACATCGCGACGGGCCCGTCGGGTGCTCGTCGCCGCGACCTCGGTCGCCGCCATCACGCTGACGGGGGTGCTCACCGTGCTGCCGGCGCAGGCGGCGGGCAGCACGTTGCAGGCGGCTGCTGCCGAGACCAACCGGTACTTCGGTACCGCGATGGCGGCGCACTACCTGAACAACTCGTCCACC
>NZ_BONP01000040.1 GCF_016862775.1 Cellulomonas phragmiteti
CGCCCCCGCCGTGCCGAGACTGTGCGCAAAGACCAGTGCTGGACCGCCACCACGGAACTACGGTGCTTTCGGCGGAATGGCAGTCCGCCGAAAGCACCGTAGCAAAACTCAAGAGCCCGGCTCGGAGGAAAGGCAGTTGAGCTGAGTCTCCTGCGAAACCGCCTCGGAATTGCCAGAGCGAATGGCTTCTAGAATTTCTCGACGGCGCTGTCTTGTAGCCTCGTCCGAGTATTCCCAATAGACCATTTGCTCAAGGCCCGCGAGTCTAGTAACGACTTCGCGAGTTGCCAGTTCCGTCCCGCCAGAGTCGACCCAGAAGCTCTGCCAGGCGCATACCCATCGAGACTGAGCGGTCACTTCTCCGAACCCAGGCTCGAAGACATGCGTGATTTCTCCGCCATTCTCGCTAGTCTGAGTCTCCCACTCTCCAGGGCCTGGATCGGTCCAACCTGGAGGGAACTCAAGTGCCTCGATCTCAGTGTGATACTCCGAGAGCATTTCGGCCAGAGGAACATCGGACGATGTGTCGCTCACTTGACGATCTTGGTCCTGATCAGCAGGAACGCTGTCTGGGACCGGTGCACAAGAGGCCAAGATCGTTGCCGCAGAGGCGGCAACTAGTGCGTGAAATCTGGGACGGGAACTCACAGAATGCGCCCTCAGTAGGTAAGGGTCCCGCTCCAGTACGTGTCGCTGCTGCTTGAGGACTTGCAGCAGACCGAGACCGTGAAGATAGTGCCGCGAGCGAGACCGGTCGCCAGGCTCTTCGAGGTCCTGACGTTGTTCCACTGCACCGAAGAGGTGAGGTCGGCCCCGTTGGCGTTTCGCAGCTTCATGTTCAGAACATAGATGGACTGCGTCTGGTGGAGAAGCGAGCCGTCCGCTTCAGAGTTCGCCGGGTCGAACGCTGGTGCGGAAGTCGCGAGCGTGCGCTGTGTGGCGTAGTGCTTCCACGACGTGTTGGTGTTGTTCGAATCGGAGATGCTTGCTGTGGCGGCGTAGGCCGGTGCCGCAACTACTCCGACGAAGAGCAGAGCAGCGATCCCTGCGACTGCCATTCGTGCGCGCTTCTGATTCATGCGTAAATCCCCCTGCGCTTGGTCCTGCTTGGATTTCGGAGACGGAAGTGTCCCCGAGTCTTGGGTGGTGGCGGGACAACGAGTCGAGTTACTCGATCGACGACATTAGTTCCTGCAGTTCGTCCTCATGGGCCGCAATGTATTCTTTCTCGTATTTGACTCGAGCCGCCCGGAAAGCCCTCTCGTAACCGGAGGACTGCTGGCACTCATAGTCTGCGACAGCCAGTTCTATCTCCCGATCGGCGAATTTTCTCAGCGCTTCTCGGTCGCGAACTTTTGGAGGCTCATTGGAGCCCTCGTTGGGGAACTGTACGATGGCGAACATCTGGTTGGCGAGATCGCTCCGAGGATCCGCCACGCTTTCGTAGCCGGAATAGCCCGCGTCTTCGAGGCACTGGGCCCACTGAAGCGTGGCGTCGCTCGTGGCGGGATCTGTCGCGGCGCGCTCAGCTGCCAGTGCGGCAGCATCTTGGGCGGCCTGCAGAGAAGCATCGTCCGTCGACGAGGCGGCATTAAGCACGTCGTTCTCGGCCGCTCCGCGACAGCCGCGCTCGGCCCAGCCGAGCACATCGGCCGGCTCGCCCACAGGAACAGGGTCGGCCGCCTTCCCCTCGAGAGTCGCGAGGTAGCTCAGGCGAGCCTCATCACTCAGCGTGTTGAAGATGCCGGCGTTCTCGTCGATCCAGTCGTCATTCAAGAGCACGCCGGGATTGAGCACACTCTCGGCCAAGCCATAGCCGTACTTTTCGGCGTAGTCGCGAGTCCCAACGGCCTGCACTGCTTCAACGTTCTGCCATCGTGGGACGGCGTCGGGGTCGACGGGGACGTACTCAAAGCCCTGGGTCTTCATGCACGCAGCAATGGACTCCTGAATACGCATCCCGGTTTCCGATGCTTCACGGGCTCTTGCCGAGTTGATCTCCACCAACATGGCAGTCAGGGGCCCTTCATCGTCCAGCGACTCCGAGGTGTTCGCCCCTGGGGACCCGACGGTGCACCCCGTGACGCTGGCGCACACCATGAGGCAGAGCGCTTGCAACACTCGACGTCTCACTCGTCGCTGCCCCCTAGCAGTCGAACTCGTCGTTCCCCGCTTGAAGGCCGGGCCCGATTCTCCCGGAAGCATAGCGACATGGCGTGATGCTTGGGGGCGATTCACGGCTCTTCGCCGCATTTCGACGCTGACGCCCAGGAGGGAAAGGCCGCATGGCACGTGCCGAGCCCGGAGAACCCGAACCCGACCGCGCAGCGGTATCAGGTCGCCACATGGCACCGGTCGCCGGTCGACCACGTCAGGGGTCCTCGCCGACGAGCGCGTCAAGGCGGTCCAGGCGGGCCGACATGTCGCTCGGTGCCGGTCACGCCGTCCGCGCCCCCACGAGCGCGTCGAGGACGACACGTGCGGCCTCGGCGAGAGGCGCGTCGTCGCTCCGCGCGTCCGGTGCCGGGCGGTCGGTGCAGATCGCGAGCACGATCGGCGCGGCGGCGGGGGTCCCGGGCGCGCCCGGCCACACGACGGCGACGTCGTTGCGCGTGCCGTACGCGCCGGATCCCGTCTTGTCCCCGACGACCCACCCGGGACGTGCCGCCGACCGCACCAGCGCGTCGCCCGTGGTGTTGCGCACCAGCCAGTCGGTGAGCACGGCGCGCTCGGGTGCGGCGAGGACGTCCCCGACGACCAGCGCCGCGTAGGTGCCGACGAGCGTGCGCGGCGTGCTGGTGTCGCGCTCGTCGCCGGGGCGGGTGTCGTTGAGGTGCGGCTCCCAGCGGTCGCTGCGCGTGACGTCGTCGCCGATGCCCCGCAGCCACGTCGTCAGCCCCTGCGGGCCGCCGGCCCCGCGCAGCAGCAGGTTGGCCGCGGTGTTGTCGCTGTACCGCACGGCAGCGTCGCCGAGCTCGCGCCACGTCATGCCGCCGCCGACCCGGGTCTCGGCGACCAGCGAGTACGTCACCAGGTCCTCGGCCGTGACCGGCACGACGTCCTCCAGGCCGCCGACGCCGCGGGACGACAGCACGGCGGCGGCCGCCAGCGGCTTGAACGTCGAGCAGAACGCGAAGCGCTCGTCGGCGCGCGCGCTCACCGTGCGGCCCTGCGCGGTGTCGACCGCGTGCACGCCCATCCGGACGCCGTGACGGGCCTCGACGTCCGCGAGCGCGGCCGACAGGTCGAGGGGCGCGACCGTGGACGCCGACGTGCCGGACGGCGACGGCGGCGACGGCGTCCGCGGAGACGTGGCCGGCCGGGACGGCGACCCGTCGTCCGTGCTCGGGGTGCAGGCGGCGACCAGGGCGAGGACACCGAGACCGAGGACGTCGCGCCGTGACGCCCGCGGACGGCCAGGTGTCACCGGAACAGGCAGAACGGGTGGCCGTCCGGGTCGAGCATCACGTGCACCTCGTCCTGCAGCTGGGTCGTCGCCTCCTGCGCCCCGCACTCCAGCGCCCACGCGATGGCGGCCGGCAGGTCGTCGACCTCGATGTCGAGGTGCTGCGTGGACCGCTGCTCCCCGGCCCGGGCGGGCCAGACCGGAGGGCTCCACTCGCGCTCGTGCTCGAGGTTGATGGTCAGCCCGGCCTCGCCCTGGGGCGGCGCGACCTGCGCCCAGGTGATGCCGGTCGGGTCGCCGGGCGCCGGGGACTCCAGCTCGGTGATGCGGCCGCCGAGCAGGCGCGCGTAGAACTGGGCGGCCTCGTGCGGACGGGCCGTGCTGATGGTGATCGCCGTGGCGCGCAGCCGCGGTGCGCCGCCGGACACGCGCTCGCCGGGCGGGATCGTGCCGAAGGTGTCGTCACTCATGGTCCCGATGCTGGCACCGCGGGCCGATGCCCGCACCCGGCCCCGCGGGGAGTCAGTGCGCGGCGGCCACCCGCCGCAGCAGGTCGAGCAGCACGCGCTGCTCGGCGGGCTCCAGCACCTCCAGGCGCGCCCGCACCCCCTCGTGCCGCTGGGCCGAGACGCGGTCGAGCAGGTCGTGCCCCTGCTCCGTGAGCTCGACGAGCGTCGCCCGCCGGTCGCGGGGGTCGGGGACGCGCCGGATCCAGCCGTCGGCCTCGGCGTGGTCGACCTTGGACGTCACGGACCGCGGCGCGACGTCGAGGACCGCGGCGAGCTCACCGAGCCGCACCGGCCGGCCGCAGCGGTCGAGCGTCCGCAGCATCCGCAGCTGCCCGGGGGTGATGTCCTGCCCCAGCCGCTCGGCGGCGTCGCGGCGGACGGCGCGCAGGACGTCGTGCAGGAGCTCGAGCAGCTCCTCGGGCGGTTGGGGGGCGCGCGCCGGGTCGCGTGGGTCGCGCGCGGGCGCGCAGTGCCGCACCGTGGGGTTCGGAGGGTCGGTCGGCGCAGCGTCGCGCGGGGACCGGCCGTCGGTCGGGTCGTCCGTCTGCACGTCCCGAGGCTACCCGGGAACAAACGCGAGGTGATCGTTGCTCATCGTGAGGTAACCTCAGCATGTTGCGCGGCTCGACCCGCGCCCTCCGACCCCTGGAGGTCCCCTTGACCCACCCCGGACCCATGCCCGGCGGCCGCGGGATGCGCGGCTTCAGCCAGGACCGCGACGTCGCACGCCGACGCCTCGCGACCGGCACGCTGCGCCGCATCCTCACCTTCGCCCGCCCCTACCGCGCCCAGCTCGCGGTCTTCCTCGTCCTCATCGCGCTCGGCGCCGCCGCCGGCGCCCTCACCCCCTGGCTGTTCCAGCGCCTCATCGACGACGGCATCGCCACCGGCGACACCCGCACCGTCGTCACGATCGCCCTCGTCGTGGCCGGGCTCGCGGTCGTGTCCGCGGTCCTCGGCGTCGCCGAGCGCTGGGTGTCCGCCCGCATCGGCGAGGGCCTGATCCACGACCTGCGCACCGCCGTCTTCGACCACGTCCAGCGCATGCCGCTGGCGTTCTTCAGCCGCGCCAAGACCGGCGCGCTCGTGCAGCGCCTCAACGGCGACGTCCTCGGCGCGCAGCAGGCGTTCACGTCCACGCTGTCCAACGTCGTCAGCAACGCGCTGACCGTCGTCTTCGTCCTGGCGGCGATGCTGTCGATGTCCTGGCAGCTCACGCTGCTCTCGCTCGTCCTGGTGCCGGTGTTCGTCCTGCCCGCCCGGTGGTTCGGTCGCAAGATCGCCGCGATCACACGCGAGTCGTACGAGCTCAACGCCGAGGCCTCGCAGACCATGACCGAGCGGTTCAACGTCGCCGGCGCGCACCTCGTCAAGATCTTCGGCGACCCCGCCCGCGAGTCCGCCGCCTACGCCGACCAGACCGGCCGGGTCCGCGACATCGGCGTCCGGCGCGCGCTGTACTCGACGTGGTTCCGCATCGGCCTGACCACCGTGGCCGCCGTCGCCACCGCCGTCGTCTACGGCGTCGGCGGTCTCCTGGCCATCCAGGGCGAGCTCACCGTGGGCGTCGTCGTCGCGCTGGCCGCGTACCTCGGGCGCCTGTACGGCCCGCTCACCGCGATGTCCAACGTGCAGGTCGACGTCATGACGGCCCTCGTGTCGTTCGAGCGGGTGCTCGAGGTCCTCGACCTCGAGCCGTCGGTGGCCGAGAAGCCGGACGCGTCGGACCTGCGCGCCGCCGTCGCGGCCCGCGGCGCGAGCCTCGACCTCGACCACGTCGGGTTCCGCTACCCGTCCGCCGACGAGGTCTCGCTCGCCTCGCTCGAGTCCGTCGCCACCCTGAGCCGCGACGCCGTCGCCGACACCCTGCACGACGTCACCTTCCACGTCCCGGCCGGGTCGATGGTCGCGCTGGTCGGCCCGTCCGGTGCCGGCAAGACGACGATCTCGCAGCTCGTCACCCGCATGTACGACCCGACGCGCGGCGCCGTCCGCATCGCCGGCGTCGACCTGCGCGACGTCACCACCGCCTCGCTGCGCGACACCGTGGGCATCGTCAGCCAGGAGGCGCACCTGTTCCACGACACCATCGCGGGCAACCTGCGCTTCGCCCGCCCCGACGCCACCGACGACGACATCGAGCGTGCGCTGCGGGCCGCGCACGTCGGCGACCTCGTCGCCTCGCTGCCGGACGGCATCCACACCGTCGTCGGCGACCGCGGCTACCGCCTGTCCGGCGGGGAGCGCCAGCGCCTCGCGATCGCCCGGTTGCTGCTCAAGGCTCCCGACGTCGTCGTGCTCGACGAGGCCACCGCGCACCTCGACTCCGAGTCGGAGGCCGCGGTGCAGGCCGCGCTCGACGAGGCACTGGTGGGCCGGACGTCGCTCGTCATCGCCCACCGCCTGTCGACCGTGCGGCAGGCCGACCTCATCGCCGTCGTCGACGCCGGACGCGTCGTGGAGCTCGGCACGCACACCGACCTCCTGGCGCGCAGCGGCCTGTACGCGGACCTGTACCGCACCCAGTTCGCCCCCACCCCCGCCAGCGCCTGACCTCCCCACCCCCGCCCCGGCGAGAGAGCAATCCAGCCCGTCCCCAGGTCGCGAGAGAGCAACCCACCCCCATCCCCGGGTCGCGAGAGAGCAACCCAGCCCCATCCCCGGGTCGCGAGAGAGCAACCCAGCCCCATCCCCGGGGTCGGCGAGAGAGCAATCCGACCCTCCCCCCCGCGACGAGAGAGCAATCCAGTCACCTCCCTGCGACGCGGTCGCACACTCGACTCGTCGTGAGCGTGCTGGATTGCGCTCTCACGACCCGGGACCGGCTGGATTGCGCTCTCACCACCCGGGGAACGGGCTGTAGTGCGCTCTCACGACCCGGGACCGGCTGGATTGCGCTCTCACGACCCGGGGGGCGGGCTGGATGGCGCTCTCGCGACCGGGTGGGTCAGTGGGCGAGCTTGAGGCCGATGACGCAGCCGACGATGCCGAGGATCAGCAGGACCTTGACGAGGCTCGCGGGCTCGGCGCCCGTCGCCATGGCGTAGGCGACGGCCAAGGACGCACCGATGCCGACCCACACCGCGTACGAGGTGCCGGTGGGCAGCACGCGCATCGCGTAGGCCAGCCCGCCCATCGAGGCGAGCAGGGCGACACCGAAGACGACGGTCGGCCCAAGACGGGTAAGGCCCTCGGACCGGCCGAGCGCGGTGGCCCAGACGGCCTCCAGCACCCCGGACACGACGAGCACGACCCAGGCGACGGACGTGGCGGACACGGCAGACCTCCGCGGCTGCCGTCTTGTCGCTCTCCGGGTACGGCGCCCCTCGTCCGGGGACCCGCGCTACCGCGTGCCCACGACCATGTTCGCACGCGCAGGCCCGCGCTCCCCGCGATGGTGCCGCACCTCACCAGCACCAGTGGCGGTCCGTCCGGCCGACGCCGGGAGGTCGACCGGATTGCTCTCTCACGCCTGAGGGCGTGGGCGCAGGGAGCGGGATTGCTCTCTCACGCCTGAGGGTGGGCGCGGCTGGATTGCACTCTCACGGCCTTGGGGGTGGGGGGTCACGCAACCCCGGGGTGGCGCAGGGAGCTGGATTGCTCTCTCACGCCTGAGGGGTGGGGGTCACGCAACCCCGGGGTGGCGCACAGGGCTGGATTGCACTCTCACGGGCTGGGGGTGGGGGTCTGGGGGTGGGGGTCAGGGGGTGGGGTCGGGCTCGTAGGAGGTGATGGCGTCGACCTTGGCGGCCGACTGCGACGTGGGGTCGAACTCGTGGTCCAGCCACTCGCGGACCAGCGTCTTGGCGAGCTCCACGCCGATGACGCGCTGCCCCAGGCACAGCACCTGGGCGTCGTTGGACAGCACCGAGCGCTGCACGGAGAACGCGTCGTGGGCCGTCACCGCGCGCACGCCCGGCACCTTGTTGGCGGCGATCGCCATGCCCAGGCCCGTGCCGCAGACGAGCAGCGCGCGGTCGGCGCTGCCGTCGGCCACGCGCCGCGCCGCCGCGACGGCGACGTGCGGGTAGGCGGTGTCCTCCCCGGCGTGCACGCCGACGTCCTCGACGACCTCGACGCGCGGGTCCGCACGCAGCAGGTCCGCCAGCACGTCCTTGTACGCCAGCCCCGCGTCGTCCGCGCCGACCACGATCCTCGCCACGCTCATGACGTCTCCTCTGCCTGCTGGGTCTCGGGCACCACGACGGACCGGACGGCCGCGAGGATCTCGACGAACGACACGGCGCCCGGGTCGGGCGTGCCCACGCTGCGCTCGGCGAGCGGGCGCGCGCGGCCCAGCCGGGGCCGCAGGTCGGCGGTGGCCTGCGCGGCCGCCCGCGCGTCGACGAGCGCGGCGTCCCAGGCGGCGGCCGACGGCTCCCCACCGGCGGCGGCCCGCTCGAGCGCGGCCGCGAACGGCTCGGCCGCGTCCACCATCGTCTTGTCGCCCACCGTGGCCCCGCCGAGCGCGACGACGGCCGCGACGCCGGCGCGGACGGCCGCCGCGGCGCGCGTCGCCGGGTCGGCGGCCGGCCGCGCGGCCAGGGCGTGCGCCGCGGCTCCGATGCCCGCACCCCACAGCACGCCGGAGGTGCCGCCGGCCCGGTCGGCCCACGCGCGCCCGGCCTCCCGCAGGCACGCGACCGCACCGTGCCCCGCCTCGGCAGCCGTCGACGCAGCCTCCGCCGCGGCCGACGCCCCGCGCAGCATCCCGCGGCCGTGGTCGCCGTCTCCCGCGACGGCGTCCAGCCGGCCCAGCTCCTCCTCCAGGTCACGCAGCACCGCGGCGACGCGTCCCAGCGCCGCCACGACGACCGGCGCCTCGGCGGCGTCGACCGCGTCGACGACCCGCGCCGTGGCCCCGGACGTCGTCGAGCCGGACGTCGTCGAGCCGGACGTCCCCCGCTCCGACGCGCTCGCGCCCGTCGGCCCCTCGCCGGCGCGGCCCTCGTCCGACGCACCCGTGCCGGGGCCGCCCGACGCACCTGCGCCCGCCACTCCCGCACCTGACGCGTCCGCGGGGGCAGGGCGATCCGACACACCCGACCCGCCCACCACACCCCGCCGGTACGCGGGGGTGTGCGCCGGGGCGCACCACCACCGCTCGAGGTCGTCGTCGAGCCACACGAGCGTGAGCGAGCACCCGGACATGTCGAGGCTGGTGACGAGCTCGCCGACGTCGGGCTGCACGGCCTGCAGGCCGGCGGCGTCGAGGCGCGCCCGGACGGCACGCCACAGCACGAACAGCTCCTCGTACTTGGTGCGCCCCAGCCCGTTGAGCACCACGCCCACGCGGCCCCCGGAACCTGCCGGGCGCTCCTCCAGGAGCCGGTCGACGAGCAGCGTCGCGAGCTCGCTCGCCGTGCACGCCGGCACCTCACCGATCCCCGGCTCGCCGTGGATGCCGACGCCCAGGCCCACGGTGCCCTCGGGCACGGTGAACAGCGGAGCGTCGGCGCCCGGCAGCGTGCAGCCGTCGAACGCGACGCCGAGCGTGCGGGTGCGGTCGTTGGCGTGCCGGACGGCCGCAACGACCTCGTCGAACGACGCGCCCTCCGCGGCCGCGGCCCCTGCGGCCTTGAACACGACGTGGTCGCCCGCGATGCCGCGTCGCCGTGACACCTCGTCGACGGGTGCCGACGCGACGTCGTCGGTGACGACGAGGAACTCGCACGGGATGCCGCGCGCCCGCAGCTCCTCGCGCGCGAGCGTGAAGTTCATGACGTCGCCCGCGTAGTTGCCGGTGAGCAGGACGACGCCCGCGTCACCGGCCGCGGCGGCGCCCACCGAGACGGCGTCGGCGGTCGACGGGGACGTGAAGACGTTGCCCACGACGGCGCCGTCGGCGTAGCCCGGCCCGACGAGCCCGCAGAACGCCGGGTAGTGCCCCGACCCCCCGCCGACGACGACCGCGACCTGCGACCGCGGCGCCGGCACCGCCCGCACCACGCCGCCCGGCACGCGCCGCACCTGGTCGGCGTACAGGTCGACGAACCCCTCGATCGCGTCGTCGACGAACCGGGCCGGGTCGTCGGCCAGGGGCCTCACCACGCCTGCTCCCGGGTGAGCGTCGTCGCGACGACCGAGTCGTCGGCGGCGTCGAGGCCGGCGGCGGACACGGCCCGGTACAGCTGCTCGGCGGCCGCGGCGACGGGCGTCGCGACCTTGAGCTGCCGGGTGAGGTCCCCGACGATGCCCATGTCCTTGCCGATGACGTCGAGGCGCGAGCGCAGCGGGGGCTCCTCACCGCGGAGCTGCTGCGCGATGCGCGGGCCGCGGTCGGCGAGCATGAACGACGCGGCGGCGCCCTGGGACAGGACCTCGATGCACGCGTCGAGGTCGAGGCCCAGGCGGTGCGCGAGCGCGAGCGCCTCGGACGCCGCGGCGGTGTGGATGCCGCACAGCAGCTGGTTGACGGTCTTGAGCTGCTGCCCCGCCCCGACGCCGCCCACGACCGTGAGCGACGACGACAGCGCGTCGAGCACCGGGCGGGCGGCGGCCAGCGCGTCGTCGTCCGCCCCGACCATGATCAGCAGGTCGCCGGTGCCCGCGCGCACGGGCCCGCCCGACACGGGCGCGTCGACGCAGCGGATGCCGCGGGCGGCGAGCGCGTCCGCGACGGACCGCACAGCCGCCTCGCCCACCGTCGAGGTGACGACGACCACGGCCCCGGCCGCCAGCGAGTCGGCCACGCCGCCGGCGCCCAGGACCAGCGCGTCGAGCTGCGCCCCGTCCCGCACGCCCACGACGACGACCTCGGTGCCGCGGCACGCCTCGGCGACCGTGCCGGCGGCGCTGGCCCCCGCCCCGACGGCCAGGGCGACGCGCTCCGGTGCGACGTCGAACCCGACGACGTCGAACGAGCGGGCGAGCGCGGTCGCCATCGGCAGGCCCATCGCACCGAGCCCGAGGACGGCGACGCGGGCGCTCACCGGTCACCTCCGGCCGCGCGCAGCACGGACGCGCGCGCCTCGCCGGTCGCCACCGCCAGCATCCGACGCAGGTAGCGCGCGTTGCGCGCGGCGACCGACAGCCCGTCGCCGCCGTAGTGCTCGACGCAGAACGGGCCGGTGAACCCGGCCTCGACGGCCGTGCGGATCGCCGTGCGGTAGCTCACCGACCCCATCTCCATGGGGGCGGGCAGCGCGACGTACGTGCCGGCCTCGCGGTCCTCGTCGCGGAAGTAGCTCTTGACGTGCCAGTAGTTGGACACGGGCAGGCACGCCTCGACCGCGGCCTGGAAGTCCTCGACCGGGCCGTGCAGCCGGAAGAGGTTGCCCAGGTCCGGGTTGAGCCCGACGTTGTCGTCGGCGATGTCGTTGACCAGGCGCACGGCCGACGCGGCGCTGCCCAGCAGCGTGTCCTCGTACATCTCGAGCGACAGCGCGACGCCGACCTCGGCGGCGTGCCGGCCCAGCTCGCGCAGCCGGTGGACGGCGAGGTCCCAGGTCTCGACGTCGTTGGCGTCCACGGGTCCCTGCTCGGTCCAGAACCAGAACGCCTCGCGCTGCGCGGGCAGCAGCGGGCGGTGCAGCCCGACGCTGACCACGCGGACCCCCAGCGCCGCGGCGGCGTCGATGGTGCGGTGCGAGTACGCGAGGTTGTCGTCGCCCGCGACCGGGTCGATCACCGAGCGGCGGATCGCGGACAGCGCCACGGGGTCCAGGCCGACGACGCGCAGCGCGTCGCGCAGCTCGTCCACGCGCGCGGGCGTCAGGTCACCGACCCGGACCCACGAGTCCGTCAGGTCGACCTCGGTGAAGCCCTCGTAGGCCACCTCGGCGAGGTGGTCGACCCAGGCGTCCCCCGGGGCGTCCTGCGACGCGGGGAACGGGAGCATCGCGGCCGCGATCGGCCACTGCTCGCTGGTGGGGCGGGTGTCGGGCGTGCTCATGCGCGGAGAACCTCTTCGCCTCGTCGACAGGGGGTCGCGGCCGTGGCGCCGGGCCGCCGCTCGACGCCGAGCCGCTGCCCGGGTCGCCGAAAACTTTTCGGCCCGTCGGGTGCGTCTTTCACGCTAGTTTTCGTCCGGAGCCGTGTCAACGGCAGCGGACCTGCGGCGGGGCCACCCCCGGGCACCACCACGTGTCTTGAGTTCTTCGGTCCCGCGGGGTTAGTTTCGCGACGACCAGGAGAGGACCCGATGCCTGCAGCCCAGCCGCGTCCGACGCTCACCGCCGTCGCCGAGCGCGCCGGCGTGTCGATCGCCACCGCGTCGAAGGTCCTCAACCGGCACGACGTCGCCGCCGCCACCCGCGAGCGCGTCGAGGCGGCCGTCGCCGAGCTCGGCTACCGCGCCCCGGGCGCCCGGTACGTCGACGTCCGCCGCACGGTCGAGCTCCTCGTCGACAAGCTCGACAACCCGTACGCCATGGAGGTGCTGCGCGGCGTCACCCTGGCCGCCGAGGAGGCCGACGTCGACGTCACCGTCTCCCGCCTGCGGCGCGGCGGCGGTGACCGGCCCGAGCCGCCGTCGACGTGGACGCGGCGCCTGGTCGCCGCCCGGCGCACCGGCGCCATCGTCGTGACCGGCCAGGTCACCGGCACGACGTACGCGAGCATCGCGCGCGCCCGGCTGCCCGTGGTCGTCATCGACCCGCTGCACCTCACGACGCCGGAGCTGGTGTCCGTCGGCTCCACCAACTGGACCGGTGGGCGCACCGCGACCGAGCACCTGCTGGCCCTGGGCCACACGCGCATCGCGATGGTCGGCGGGCCGGAGGAGTCGATCAGCGCGGTCGCGCGCGTCGACGGCTACCGGTCGGCGTGCCAGCGCGCCGGCGTGCCCCTCGACCCCGCGCTCGTCCGGCACGTCGCGTTCGACCGCGACGCCGCGCTGCAGGCCGCCGACGCGCTGCTGCGCCTGCCCGACCCGCCCACCGCCGTGGTCGCCAGCAGCGACGCGCAGGCCCTCGGCGTGCTCGAGGCCGCGCGCCTGCGGGGCCTCGTCGTGCCCCGGGACCTGTCGGTCGTCGGGTACGACGACACGTACGTCGCCGCGTGGACCACCCCGCCGCTCACGAGCGTCCACCAGCCGCTGGACGACATCGGGCGCGTCGCGCTGCGCACGGTGCTGGCGATGGCCGCAGGGCGGGTGCCGGACGCGCACCACATCGAGCTGGCGACCTCGCTCGTCGTGCGCGGCTCGACGGCGCCGCCGGCGCGCTGAGGCCCGGACAGGCCACGACGTCAGACCAGGCGCCCCAGGTGCAGGGCGGCGTACGCGAGCGCCGCGACCGTCTCGCCGTCGCTGATCTCCCCCGTGCGCACCATCGCCAGGGCGTCCGCGAAGGGCACGGTCCGCACGGCCGTGATCCCCTCGGCGGCCTGCTCGTCGACCGTCGCGCCCGCGTCCGCGACGGGCGTCAGGCCCCGCGCGACGAAGACGTGCTCGACCGCCCGCGCGATCCCGTTGAGCGCGTTCATGGTGCCCACCGGGGTCCAGTCGCGGGCGACCAGGCCCGCCTCCTCCGCCAGCTCGCGCTGCGCCGCGACCAGCGGGTCCTGGCCGTCCGTGCCGCCGGCCGGCACCTCGACCGACGCGGGTCCCGTGGTGTAGCGGTCGGTGGTGACGAGCACGACCTCGTCGTCGTCGGTCAGCGCGACGACGAACACCGACGGGCGCAGCTCGACCACCCCGTACAGCGCCGGGCGGCCGTCGGGGGCCACCGCGTCGTCCTCCCGCACGGTGATCCAGGGGTTCTCGTAGACCACGCGCGTCGAGACGGTCCGCCAGCCCATGACGCCGAACCTACCCGGCTCGACGGGTGCCCCGGACGGCCCAGGCGAGGACCGTTCGACGTGCGGGATGCCCCGGCCGGGACCAGACTCGCCTCCCAGGTGGGCCACGGAGGCTCGCCCGGACAGCACGACGAAGGAGCGACATGGGCATCGGTGGCGGCATCGCACTCCTGGTGATCGGGGCGATCCTCTCGTTCGGGATCTCGGACCGCATCGAGGGCGTCGACCTCACGGTCATCGGCTACATCTGCATGGGCGCCGGTGTGCTGGCGCTCATCCTCGCGATCGCGTTCAACGCGCAGCGCACCAACACCACGCACCGCGAGGTCGTCGAGCGTCACGACAACCCGCAGGTGCCGCCGACGGTCTGACGACCGCCGCGCCCCACCCTCGACGCCTCGCCACGGACCACCGGGCGGGGCGTCGTCGTGCACCGGGACACCCCGCCCGGCGAGCCCGGGCGGCGCATGTCGGACGTCCCGGACACAATGGACGACCGCACGCCGCAGCACGGCGGCGGCACCAGGGGGCGACGACGAAGGGGGCCGCATGGACCACGACGAGGCACGCGAGGCCAAGGCGCACGCGCTGGCGGTGGCACTCACGCTCGCGGAGGGCACGGTGCGTCCCTCGACGACGCCGGCCGGGGGCGCACCCCTGTCCGTGGGCCTGGCGCCGTGCGCGGACGGCGGGTACGCCGTGGCCCTGCGCTACCGGCTCGGCTCCCCCGACGTGCGCTCGATCGCCCGGCGGGTGGCCGCCGAGATCGGTGAGGTCGGGACGTCCGTCGACCTGCGGCACACCGGTCCGATCCGCCCGCTCGCCGGGACGGGCGCGGGTGCGGCCGTCGGCACCGCGGGTGCTGCCGTGCCCGGCCCGCGGCCGCCCGTCGTCACCGCGCAGGCGCTGGGCGAGACGGGCCGCGCGCGGCCCCTGCGGCCCGGTGTCTCCCTCGCCCACGTCGACGTCACCGCCGGCACGCTCGGTGCGTTCGTGCAGGTCGCGGGCGTGCTGCACGCCCTGTCCAACCACCACGTGCTCGTGGGGTCGGCCTCGTCGCGCCCCGGGGACGTGGTGCTGCAGCCCGGGCCCGCGGACGGCGGGCGGGCCCCCGCGGACCGGGTGGGGACCCTCGGGGCGTTCGTGCCGCTGACCGCGGGGCGCACCGCGACCGTCGACGCCGCCCTCGCGCTGCTCGACGACCAGGACGTCGACGCGACGTACCCGGTGGGTCGGATCACCACGACCGCCCGGGCGCTCGGCGGCGAGGTCGTCGGCAAGATCGGGCGGACGACGTCCGTCACGGCGGGCCGCGTGACCGCGATCGAGCTGGACGACGTGGTCGTCGGCTACGGCGACGACCTGGGCAACCTGCGGTTCGACGACCAGATCGAGATCGAGGGCACCGGCACCGGCCCGTTCTCCCGCGGCGGCGACTCCGGGTCGCTCGTCTACCGCGAGGACGGGGTCGCGCTGGGCCTGCTCTTTGCCGGCTCGGAGACCGGGGGTGACAATGGGCGCGGGCTGACGTACGTCAACCCCATCGATGTCGTCCTCGGGGCGCTCGACGCGACGCTGCTCGCCTGACGCGGGCGCCGGCCCGCGCACCCGGGGTCACGGGAGGTGCGCAGTGGCCGACCTCGAGGAGGCCCGCCGGGCCAAGGACGAGCTGAAGGCCGCCCTCGCCGGGCGCGCGGGCGTGACGGCGATCGGGATCACCCCCGAGGCGGACGGCTACGGCCTGCTGGTGCGCGTCCAGGACGACGCGGTCCGTGCCCGCAGCGCGGACGTGCCCAGCAGCGTGCACGGCGTGCACGTGCACGTGCGCCGGTCCGGCCCGGTGACCGCGCAGGGCTGAGCCCGCACGACCGACGCGCCCGCACCCCGGGGGGTGCGAGCGCGTCGGTGTGTCAGCGGACGGGCGTCAGCGGACGATGCAGGCGTTGCCGTTGAGCGTGGCACCGCTCACGGCCTGCGGCGTGCCCGACCCGATGAAGCCGAAGGTCACCGCGTTGTGGTGCCCGATGGTCGAGTTCCAGGCGGCGTTCTTCACCGTGACGGTCGAGCCGGACTGCGAGGCGACGGCGCTCCAGGCCTGCTGCACCGACTCACCGTTGGTGAACTTCCAGCTCACCTCCCAGCCGTTGACCGGCTCCATGGTCGCGTTGAACACGGTGACGTTGCCCTGGAAGCCGCCGGGCCACGAGCTCGACGTGTCGACCTCGATCTCGCAGACCGAGTCGGCCGGCACCGTCGGCGACGGGGTCGGGCTGACGCTGGGCGTCGGGGTCGGCGTCGGGGTCGGGGACACCGACGGCGTGGGCGACGGCGTCGGGGTGGCCGACGGGGTGGGCGTCGGCGTCGGGGTGGCCGACGGGGTCGGCGACGGGGTCACGTTGCCGCCGCCACCGAAGTCGACGTCCACGCAGTTGTAGAACGACTCGGGGCTGTCGGTGCGCTCCCAGATGTTGAAGAGCACGTGCTTGCCGGACTTGTTCGACGGCAGCTTCACGTTCCACCAGTACTCGGGGCCCGCGGGGCCACCGGCACGGATCGGCGGGTCGAGGACGCGGTCGAACGGCGCCGGCTCGAGGTCGTCCCACCCGATCGGCTGGCTCTGGTTCCAGCCGTCCTTGGTGATCCACGTCGTGAAGTACCCGGGGTGCTGGGCCACGGCGGCGTACTGGAACGTCATCGTCTGGCCGGGGGTGACCCGCGTCGTCGGCCACGCCGAGGACGGCGTGTTGTACGCGCCGAAGCGCGAGTCCGGGCCGCAGAGCTTGCCGTCGGCGATGGTCTCGTGGCGACCGGCGATGGTGCCGAGCAGGTTGCCGTACCAGTTGTAGAACGAGTAGTTGCCGTCGGCGAAGGCGTTGACGCAGGCCGGGTTCGTCGGCCGCATGTTGCCCGCCTCGCCCGCGGCCTGCCCGCCGGCCAGGCCGTCGGTGTAGCAGACGTACGTGCGCGTCGGGGGGTTGGTCAGGCCGCCGTGCGCCTGTGCGGCGGTGGGGATGGCGACCAGGGCTGTCGCGGCGAGCGCCGTGACGGCGGCGCCGCTCAGCGTGCGGCGGGTGGTGCTCTGTCGGGGCATGTGGGGGGGTTCCCTCTCGCGCGAGCGGCGTCGGTCGCCGCAGGGGGCGGGGCACCTGCTGGTGCGGTGTGCGCTCAGCGTGCGGAGCGCACCAGGGACGAACAACCCGGCTAAACGTTTCCAGCACGCGAGACGCCCCGCCACGGGCGGGTGGCGCGGCGCCACGCGGACGAGTGATCTCACCGACCTCTCATGAACCGCACTCGGCGGATCGGGGGTCCAGGCCCGATGATGGGCAGCGTGACGCGCAGGAGCACGACCGCCAAGGGTGCGCACCGGGGTGGTCTCTCGGCTGCGGACCTCGGTGGCGTGCGCGGACTCGCGGTCGCCGCGCACCGGTTCGACGCCTGCCGGCACATCGAGGAGGTCGTCGAGGCGGCTGCCCAGACCGCCGTCGACGTGCTCGGTGCGGACGCCTGCGCGGTCGCCCGGATCACGCAGGAGACCTGCCGGGTCGTGCACCTCGAACCGCCCAGCAACGACCCCCGCTGGCACCAGTTCCTCAGCACCACGTACCGCGCGGACGAGCGCCCGGCGCTGCGCGCCCTGCTGCGCAACCGGGAGAGCTGGGTCGCGCACGCGTTCGACGCCCAGGGCCGCTCGGTGCGCCCCGGCGACACGTCCGCGGGCGACCGCGTCGAGGTCGAGCTGCTGCGCGAGGTGGGCGCGGCGTCGGCGCTGACGTCCCCGGTCGTCGTCAACGACGCCGTGTGGGGCCAGGTCACGGTGGTCCGCGACTACGACTCACCCCTCTTCCACGTCGACGACGTGGCGACCGCGGAGGTCCTCGCCGCCCTGGCCGCCGGTGCGATCGCCCGCGTCGACCTCGAGCAGCAGATGCGCCACATGATCGCCGACGACCCCCTCACGGGCCTGGCCAACCGGCGCACCGCGGACCAGGCGGCGGAGGCCGCGCTCGGCTCGGGCCGCGAGACGTGCGTCGTCATGTGCGACGTCGACGGGCTCAAGCGCGTCAACGACGAGCTGGGCCACGACGCGGGCGACGACCTGCTGCGCGCGGTCGCGGACGTCCTGCGCCGCGCGGCCGACGCGATCCCCGGCGCGACGGCCGCACGCATCGGCGGCGACGAGTTCTGCCTGGTGACCGTCGACCAGCCGCGGGAGGTCGTCGCGACCACCATGTCGACGACCGTCGCGAAGTTCCCGCTGCCGCACGGCGCGGCGATCTCCTACGGGATCGCGTCGACCGCCGTCATGGGCTCGGTGGAGGCGCGGCACCTCTTCCGCCGCGCCGACCAGGCCCAGTACCAGGCCAAGCGGCGCCGGGCCCGGGCGCGCGCCCGCACGACGCCCCCCATCGCCGACCCGGTGCAGGCCGTGGAGCGGCTGACGTCCAGCGGCGCCGTCGCGATCGGCGCCGCGGCCCCGGCGGTCGTGCCGCGGCTGTGCGCGTTCGCCGCCGCAGCCACCGAGACGCTCGGCGGCGACTCGTGGGCCGTGCGCGAGCGCATGCCCGGGTCGCAGACGTTCACGACGGTCGCCCGGGGCGGCAGCCCCGCCGACTCCTCGGAGACGCGGGTGCTCACCGTCGAGCGCGACGAGTGGGTCGTCGAGATCGCGGTCGCCGCCGCGGCCTCCACGGGACGCCAGGTCCAGACGGCGCTGCGCGCGCTCGTGGCGATCGCGATCCTGGACGTCGGGGCGACCTGAGCCTGACGACCCGGTCGAGGGCCCACCGGGCGAAGAGCAGCTCCTTGGCGGACCGGTCCTCGCGATACCGGCGCTTGGCGTGCTCGACGTCCCGCCGGGTCAGCGGATTCTCGAGTTCCGCGGTCGCCGTGGGCATGCCGGTGACGACGAGGACGAGGACGAGCTCGTCACCGGTCGTCGCGGAGTAGCGCAGCTGCCGCGTGACGCTCAACCGTTCGCCGCGCGGTGCGGGCGGTCGCCTCCTCGCCGCCGTGGTGGCCGAGCACCTTGGCCCACGCCGTCGGTTGCGTGCGTGGATGAAGGCGAACAGCTGGGCGACGTCCACACCGACGTCCGGGCGTTAGTCGTGCGACGAGCCCCGGTGCCAGCCCGCAGCGAGCATGCAGGCCTCGACGGGGCGTCCTCGAAGCGCTCTTCGATGTGGACGGCGGTCATGACGCCCCCTCTGTCTCGGGCGTTGCGGCGAGCGACTCGACGAGGTCTGCGGCCAGGAACGCGACGGAGGCCGCCACCTCGGCAGGGTGACCGACGCCCTCCTCCGCGCGGCCCGCCATCACCGCCCCCAGGTGATCTGGCCCGGCGAACAGACGCCTGATCTCCGTGATCGCGGTCGCGGTCACGGGTGCACTCAGCGGATGGGCCAGCAGTCCTTGAAAGGCGTCACGGAGGACGTCTGTGGGCACGGCACGCAGGAGGCGGTAGACGTCGTGGGCGTCCTTGTCGACGAGCCGGTGCGGTGTGGCGGCCCGTTCGGTGATCTTGTGGACCTTCGCCACGATCAGTGCGGCCGGGCCCGCGACGCGCACGGTGATGGCCCTGTCGTCCGCCTCCCCGAGCGCGGTGATCGTCCGGGGCGCGGCGTCGACGACCACAGCCTCGAGCCCGACTGCCCGGCGTCGCGCGGCGGTGGTGCGGGGGGATCCGAGCACCTCGCGCTCCACGCGACCTGGGTCCCGCCAGGGCCTCCGGGACCATGAGGTCCACCGGGATGCCTCCGGGGCTCAACCACGAGCCGGGCTGGCCGTCGGGGCTGCGGACGAACCGCGCAGCCTCCATCGCCGCCTCCACCCGCGGGTCGTCGGCGAGCGCACGGGGGTCGATCGCCAGGTCCGCGTCCTTCGTGTACTCCGCGATGGCGACGTCGGCGGCGCCCGTGTGGAGATACACCGCCTGCGCACCGATGACCACGACGTCTGGCAGGTGAGGGCCGAGGGCGTCCAGCGCGTCGAGGAGGGCGGCCCGGACCTCGACCATGAACGTGTCAGTCTCGCCAGGCCGACTCATGGCGCTCCATCCAGTCGAGAAGGACCCGGGCTTCCTCCGGCCCGCGTCCTGGGCTGCCCATGAGGTCGACGGCTACCTGCGTCGGCCTCGCGAGCACGACCGAGGCGTCGGTGCCGAGGGCAGGGTCGATGGTGGGCCTGGACCGTTGGAAAGCGACGGAGTCGGCTGCCTCGCACAGGAGCACGTTCTGCCCGGACTCGGCGTGGCGCAGGTCCCACAGGTCGCGAGCGCGGGGCGCGTCCTCGACGTAGATCATGGCGGCGCGTGACTGCGCGTGGCGAGCGTCTGCCGGCACCGCCAGACCGCCCGTGACCGCGTAGCGGGGGCCGTTCGTGTCGGCCATGCGCTGCAGGAGCCAGGGAAGCCCGCGGGGTGCGAGGTACGTCGACACGGCGCCGGCGCGGAAGAAGTCGTAGTCGCGTGCCCATGCCTCGGTCAGCGGACGCCAGGACCTCACCTCGACGACACCTCGGCTGCCTCGGTCGACGAGGTCCTCGGCCTCCAGGTACTCGAGCACGCGGTACGTGGCCCCGACCGAGGCACCTGACACCTCGACGAGCTCGCGGATCTTCCATGCCCGCCGGAAGTCGAGCAACGCGCGCACCACCTTGGCCGGGGCTGCGCCCTTGAGCGTCCCGCGTGGCCGTCCGGGTCCGCGCCACGGATCCGACTCGGCACCCTGCGCACGCAGGAAGAGGCCCGGGCTGGACGCGACGATCCACAGGTTCCCTGTGGCGTCCACATGGGAGACCTGAGCAGCGCGCAGGCGGTTCCGCACGGTCGGCCCGAGGTAGCGAGCGGCAACGACACCGACACCGCCCGACCGTCGCTGTGACGTCGCCTCGAGCTTCTCGATGACCCCAGCGACATCCCGACTCTCGACGATCCGGCGAGCCTCGACGTGCAGGATCAGCTCGGCGCCGTCGGGGGCACGCACCTGCACGTCCGCATCCGCCGGCCCGGATCGTCCGGTGCTGTCCAGCGGCGAAGCCAGCCACGTCGGCGGCAGCTGGTGGACGATCTGGTCGACACAGAGATCGAGGATCTGCCGCTCGGACTCAGGAGCCGTCCGTTGCGAGGACACGAGGCTCATGTTCGGGAAACATACCGGTTCCGCTGGATTGCGACAAGAGCAGTAAACCGAACATCGAGACCAGCTGTTGGACGACGCCCTGGAGATTCGCCACACGGACAGGGCACATGGACAAGGCCGTGCGGCGATGTCCAGGTGTTGTCCATGTGACCGTCCCCCCAGGCCGAGCGGTCAGCCTGCGCCTCGCCGAGCCGTGGTGACGTCGAGGCGGCCGGTGCACCGCTGGAACCTTCCGTGCTTCTCGCTGCCGTTCGACAGGATGCCTCAGCCGTGCAGCGGGAGGACGAGGGTGGCGTCGGTGCCCTCGACCACGCGCACCGGGACCCCCCAGTCCTGCGCGGCGAGGTGGCACGCGGGGTGCTCGATGGCCGGGTCGGCGTCGCAGCTCGCGGCGCGGGCCGTGACGTGCAGGACGCCCTCCCCCACGGACGGGTCCAGCCGCAGCGTCCGGGTCAGCGCGACGTCGTCGCCGCCCCCGTCGAGCAGCAGGCCGGGCGGCGTGGCCGAGACCTGCAGCGACGTCGACGGGCCCCACCGGTCGTCGAGCTTCTGCCCGGCCGCGGGGTGGAACACGACCTCGAGCGCGATGTCGGCGCCGATCTGCGTGACGGGACGCTGCGTGCGGTGCGCGCCACCGTCGACCTGCGTGCCGGCACCCTCCGGGAGCGCGACGCGGGTCAGGCGGTGCGCGGCGGACTCGACGACGAGCACGTGGTCGGCGTCCCCCGCGGGCAGGAGGAGCCCGCTCGGCTCGGCGAGGTCCGTCGCGAGCGTCGACACGGTGCCGGGGCCGTCGCCCTCGGCGGGCACCCAGCGGCGCAGCGCGCCGTTGTAGGTGTCGGCGACCAGCACGGACCCGTCGGGCAGCGCGGCGACGCCCAGCGGGTGCTGGAACAGCGCCTGGTCGGCGGGGCCGTCGCGGTGGCCGAAGTCGAACAGGCCCGTGCCGACCACGCTGTGCACCGACCCGTCCGCCGGGTCGAGCCACCGCAGCGCCGAGGTCTCGGCGTCCGCGAGCCAGAGGCGGCCGGCCGCGTCGACCGACAGCCCCGACGGCTGCGCGAACCACGAGTCCGCGGGGGCGCCGTCGACCAGGCCCTCGTTCATCGTCCCGGCGAGGTGGCGGACCACGCCCTGCTCGCCGTCGAACGCCCACAGCGTGTGGTGGCCGGCCATCGCGACGACGAACTCCGCGAGCTGCGGGGACCACGCGACCGCCCACGGCGAGGACAGCTTGACCTGCCGCGCCGGCCACCGGTCGCCGACGCCCTGCTCGACGGGGTTCGACGTGCCGCCGTCGAGCGGCGCGACGTTGTCCACCGCCCCGACCATGTACTGCTCACCGGTGCCGGCGACGGTCGTGACGTGCCCGTCGGCCAGGCGCACGCCGCGCAGCGCGTGGTTGACGGTGTCGGCGACCAGCACGTCGTAGCCGAGGCGCTCGCGCAGCTCGTCGGGGACGAGGCACAGGCCGTTCGGCTCGCTGAACCGCGCCTCGTCCGCGCCGCCGTCGACCAGGCCGCGCTCGCCGGAGCCGATGCGCCGCACGAGCGTCTGCCCGTCGGCCGCGACCTCGGTGAGCGCGTGGTGCCCCGCGTCGGCGACCAGGAACGTCCCGCCCGGCAGCTCGACGGCCTCGGCGGGGAACCGCAGGGTCGTCGGCTGCGGCTGCGGCGCGACGTAGGGGCCGTCGCCGCGGTGCAACGTGCCCGCGGCCTCATGCTCGGCGACGAGGTCCCGCACGAGCGTCTCGACCGCGTGCGCGTGCCCCTCGCCGGCCATCTGCGCGACGATGTACCCCTCGGGGTCGATGACGACGAGCGTCGGCCACGCGCGGGCCGTGAACGCCTGCCACGTGACGAGGTCCGGGTCGTCGAGCACCGGGTGGTGCACCTCGTACCGCTCGACGGCCGCCGCGAGCGCCACCGGGTCCGCCTCGTGGACGAACTTGGGCGAGTGCACGCCGATGATGACCAGGACGTCGCGGTGCCGCTCCTCGATCTCCCGCAGCTCGTCCAGGACGTGCAGGCAGTTGATGCAGCAGAACGTCCAGAAGTCGAGGATCACGACCTTGCCGCGCAGGTCCGCGAGGGTCACGTCCTTGCCGCCGGTGTTGAGCCAGCCGCGCCCGACGAGCTCGGAGGCGCGGACGCGGGGGAGACGGGTGCCACGGGTCGACGTCACGTCGCACATTCTCCCCGACGCCGGCCGCGTGCCCGCACGCGGCCGTCCGCCGCGGCTGGTCGCCGACGTGCGACGGCCGGGCACGGCCGGAGGGGTGGCCGTGCCCGGCCGTCAGGGCCGTGCGACCTGCGGCAGGGGTGCCGCAGGGGTGCCGCCCGCCGGTACGTGCACCGGCGGGGG
>NZ_BONP01000041.1 GCF_016862775.1 Cellulomonas phragmiteti
GCGGTCCCTGGGGACCGCGCCCGCCGTCGGGCGTGCGGCCTCCCGGCGCCAGACCCCGGCACCCGGCCCCTGCGACGCCACGTAGGCTCGTGAGCGTGGCCACCTTCTCGTCCGTAGCGCGTCAGCACGTCCTCCAGGCGATCGAGGAGTACGACCGCCGCGGCGGTGACGACTTCCTCGCGGTCTACGGCTTCGTGCCGCAGGGGGAGTGGACGCTGGTGCACGAGGGGCAGGTGTACGACCTGCCCGCGGTCGTCGGCGTCGCGCACCGCTTCGCCACGGGCCGGCTGGCCACACCGGACGACCTGCACGGCAGCCTGTCCAGCGCGGCGGCGATCATGCGCAAGCGCGGCTTCGACGTGACGCAGCCCGGCGGTGGGCCCGTCGCCGCGCCGGCCCGTGCGCAGCGGGCGCCGCAGCGCCGCGCGCCCGCGGTCAAGCCCCGTCGCTCGAGCTCCGAGCCGGAGCGCGTCGCGCCCGTGTGCCCGACGTGCCACATGACCCTGGCCGGGACGGGCACCTGCGACTACTGCGCCTGACGGGGCGTCAGCGCGTCGTCCCGCGCACCACCAGCCGCACCGGCATGACGAGGTGCTCCGCCTCGACCTCCTCGCCCGACATCCGGCGGTCCAGCAGCCGCAGCGACTCGGCGACGACGAGGTCCACGCGCGGGTCGACGGTGGTCAGCCCCGGCACCAGGTGCTCGCTGACGTCCAGGTCGTCGAACCCGACCACCTGCACGTCGTCGGGGATGCGCAGCCCGCAGTCGTGCAGGCCGGCCATGACGCCGATCGCGACCTGGTCGGTCACGGCGAACACGCCGTCGATCTGCAGGCCGTCGGCGATCGCGCTGCGGATCATCTCCCGGCTCTCCGCCATGGCGAAGTGCGCGGGCGGGAGGACGAGGCGGTCGTCGGGCACCAGCCCCGCCTCGGTGTGCGCGGCCCGCCAGCCGGCGCTGCGCATGCCGACCATGCCGGCGTTGGCGGGGTCCAGCGTGCCGCCGACGATCGCGATGCGCCGGGCGCCGCGCTCGATGAGGTGGGCGGTCGCGAGCCGCGCGCCCTCGACGTTGCCGAGCATGACGTGGTCGCGCTGCGACGGCATCGGCTTCTCGCCCAGCAGCACCAGCGGCATGTCGCCGTTGAGCCGCGCGACCTCGGAGTCCTTGAGGCCGACGACGGACAGCAGGACACCGTCGTACATCTGCAGGCGCGCCTGCGAGAGCGCGCTCAGCTCGCCCTCGCGGCTGGCGCCCGTCTGCTCGACGACGAGGTGCCGCCCGCTCGGCAGCAGGGCGTCGGTGACGGCGGCGGCGAGCTCGGCGAAGTACGGGTGGTCGACCCGGGGGATGGACAGCGCGATGGTCCCGCTGCGTCCCGCGCGCAGGCTGCGCGCCGTGAGGTTGACCTGGTAGCCCAGCTCGTCGACGGCCGCCAGCACGCGCAGCCGGGTGGCCTCGCTGACCCGGGGGCGTCCGTTGACGACGTTCGAGACCGTCATGACGGAGACGCCGGACGCCTTGGCGACGTCCTTGAGAGTGGGCATGTCGATACCCTACGGACGTCAGCGGCCCGCGGGGCAGGGAATCGCTTGACTTTTCCGTGTGTGTACCCGAAGGTCGGACTGCGCCGCGTGTAACGATAAACACGGAGACTCGACGACGAGGTTCCGCGCGCCCGGTCGGCCCCGAGCGCCTCGTCGTCGCGCGCTCCGCACGCACACCGGCGGACCGCCTGCCCGGAGCGTCAGCGTTGACGCCCGGCACCGATCACCGAAGGGACCCTCGTGTCTTCCCTGACCGCCGTCATCGACCTCGACCTGCCCGGGCCCACGATCAGCCGCCACGTCTACGGCCACTTCGCCGAGCACCTCGGGCGCTGCATCTACGGCGGCTTCTGGGTGGGCGAGGACTCCCCGGTCCCGAACGTGCGCGGCATCCGCAGCGACGTCGTCGAGGCGCTGCGCGCGCTGCGGATCCCGAACCTGCGCTGGCCCGGCGGGTGCTTCGCCGACGACTACCACTGGCGCGACGGCATCGGCCCGCGCGACCAGCGCCCCCGCATGGTCAACTCCCACTGGGGCGACGTCGTCGAGGACAACGCCTTCGGCACCCACGAGTTCCTCGACCTGTGCGAGATGCTCGGCGCCGAGCCGTACATCACCGGCAACGTCGGCTCGGGCACCGTGCGCGAGATGAGCGAGTGGGTCGAGTACGTGACGCGCGCCGACGACTCCCCGATGGCCGCCCTGCGCCGCTCGCACGGGCGCGAGGAGCCGTGGAAGCTGCCCTACTTCGGTCTCGGCAACGAGCCGTGGGGCTGCGGCGGCAACATGACCGGCGAGCACTACGCGGACCTCGCCCGCCAGTACGCGACCTACGCGCGCAACCACGGCGGCAACACGCTCTACAAGATCGCGGCGGGCGCCAACGCGGACGACTACGCGTGGACCGAGGCGCTCATGAAGGTGTCGCAGAAGCTGGGCTGCGGCTGCGACCCGCGCGGCTTCTTCCAGGCCATCTCGCTGCACTACTACACGATGTCCGGCGACTGGAGCGTCAAGGGGCACGCGACGGACTTCGACGTCGAGGACTGGTACGTCACCATGCGGCGCGCGCACCGCATGGGGGAGATCCTGCGCGGCCACGCCAACGTCATGGACGCCTACGACCCGGAGCAGCGCATCGGCCTGGTCATCGACGAGTGGGGCACGTGGTGGGAGGTCCAGGAGGGCACCAACCCCGGGTTCCTGCACCAGCAGAACACCCTGCGCGACGCGCTCGTCGCGTCCGTGCACCTCGACATCTTCCACCGGTACGCCCAGCGCGTCTCGATGGCGAACATCGCGCAGACCGTCAACGTGCTGCAGGCGATGATCCTCACCGACCCGGACTCCGGTGCGCTCGTCCTGACCCCGACGTACCACGTGTTCGAGATGAACACCGGGCACCACGACGCCTCGTCGCTCGCCGTGCACGTCAAGGGCGAGATCCCCACGCGGGCGACGGACGGCGCGGACGTGCCGCTGCTGTCGATGTCCGCGTCCACCAAGGACGGCACCGCGCTGGTGTCGCTGTCGAACCTCGACGCCGACGCGCCCACGTCGATCGTCCTGGACCTGCGCGGACGTGAGGTCACCGGGTTCGAGGCGCGCGTCCTGACCGCGCCGACGATCCAGACCCACAACACCCCCGAGCACCCGGACGCGGTCGCGCCCGTCGCGCACGACGGCGTGCGGCGCCACCCGAGGGGCCTCGAGGTCGACCTGCCCGCCCGGTCGTACACGACGGTCCGTCTGGTGCTCGCCTGATGGCCGGCTTGCCGCCCGTCGAGCTGACGGTCCACCGCTCCGGCGACCCCGCCGCGCCCACCGTCGTCCTGCTGCACGGCGTCACCGACTCCGGCACCGCGTGGCCGGACCTGCTCGCGCACTGGGGCGACGCGTACGACGTCGTCGCGCCCGACCTGCGCGGGCACGGCACGTCGCCGCGCTTCACCCCCGAGCAGCTGCCCGACGCGCCGGAGGTCATGCTCGCCGACGTCCTCGCGCTGCTCGACGCCCAGCCCGGCCCGGTCGCGCTCGTCGGGCACTCGCTGGGCGGGCTGCTGGCCCTGCGCGCGGCGCTCGCCCGCCCCGCGAAGGTGCGGGCCCTGGTCGTCGAGGACCCGGCGAGGCCGACGGGTGCGCGCACGCCCGACCCGGGGTTCGCGGCGATGATGCTCGGGGCGACGCAGGCGATCATCGCGGACCGCGACGCGGAGGTCGCGCGCATGCGCCGCGAGACCCCGTGGAGCGACACCGAGATCGAGGCGTGGGCGCAGGGCCGGCCCCTCGTGGACCAGGAGTACCTGCGCGTCGGCCTGTTCCTCGGCGACGCGGCGTGGGAGGAGGCGTTCGACGCGCTGACGGTGCCCACGCTGCTCGTGCTGCCCCCCGACGCGCCGATGGCCCCCCGGGCGGACGGGTTCGACAACCCGCTGGTCCGGACCGTCGTCGTCCCGGGGGCGGGGCACTGCGTGCGCCGCGACCAGCCCGACGCCTACCACGCGGCGGTCGACGCGTTCCTCGCGGAGCACGTCGCCGGCGGCTGAGCTCAGCGCCCGGCGGGGGTCGGGCTGTCGTGCGGGACGTCGTGGCGCGGGCGGTCGGGTCGCGGCGCGTCGTCGCCGCGGTCCGGCCCGCGCCGGGCGGCCCGCACGACGAGCCCGGCCGCCGCGCCCAGCGCGACGCCGAGCAGGTTGTCCACCAGGTCGTTCGAGTCGCACACGCGCCCCAGGCCCGGCAGGGCGTACTGCCACCCCTCGACGAGGAACGGCAGCGCGACCGCGAACCCGAGCGCGGCACCCAGGACCCGCCGGTCGCGTGGGAGGGCGGACAGCACCGCGAGGGGGACGAGCAGCGCGAGGTTCGCCGCGCGCTGGTCGAGCACCAGGATGCTGTGCAGGTCGAGCGGCGCCCACGAGTCGAGGGCGCAGACGCGCTCGGTGACCGGGCGCCACGCCGTGCGCGGGGTCAGCGTCAGCGAGGCCAGCGCGCCCAGGGCGGCGAGCCACGCGGCGACGCCGGCCGCGGGCAGCCGCAGGCGCCGCGCGAGGGGACGCGCCAGCAGGACCACGACCAGCAGCGTGAATACCGTCCCGGCGGGCAGGTACGGCGTCTGCCGCCACATCGCCTCCAGCCACACGACCACCCTCGTCCTCCTCTCCTCGGTGCGCCGACCCCGGTCGGCCCCCCGACCGTAGGCGTCGGGAGCCGACGGGCGAGTCCGCCTCCGGTGTCGTCGGGCCGGTCCGCCGGTCCGCCCGCGGGAGGACACCGACCGCGCGGCCGGTGCGGGAGCCGCGTGGCAGCATCGGGCGCATGAGCACCGACAGCCTGCACCTCGGCGTGCGGATCACCCGCCCGGTCGCCGACGTCTACGCGTTCGTCTCCGACCCGGCGAACCTGCCGCGCTGGGCCCCGGGCCTCGGGACGCAGGTCGAGGAGGTCGACGGGCAGTGGTTCGTCCTGACGCCGCAGGGCCGCGCGCGCGTCACGTTCGCCCCGCGCAACGACCTCGGGGTCCTCGACCACGAGGTGGTGACCCCGGCGGGTCTCGTCGTGCACGTCCCCGTGCGCGCGATCGCCGACGGGCCGGACGCCTGCGACGTGGTGTTCACGCTGCGCCGCGCGCCGGGCATGACGGACGCCGAGCTCGCCCGCGACGAGGGCCTGGTGCGGGCGGACCTCGCGCGGCTGCGCGACGTCCTGGAGGGCGCGTGACGTCGGCCCCGCCACCGGCCGCGGACGTGCGACCCGAGCGGGCGGCCGCCGCCGACGTGCCCGCGATCCACGCGCTGCGGCGGTCGCTGGAGGACTGGATGGCCGCGCGCGGCATCGACCAGTGGCCCGTCGGCTCCCTGCCCGTGGAGCGGATCGCGGCGCAGGTCGACGACGGGCAGTGGTGGGTGGTGCGCGACGCGGCCGGGCTGCGCGGCACCGTCCGCGTCGTCGCCACCGACCCCGAGTACTGGGGCGACGACGACGCGCCCGCGCTGTACGTGCACGGGCTGATGGTCGACCGGCGGGCGTCCGGGACGGGCCTGGGGCGCGCGCTGGTCGAGTGGGTCGGCGACCGGGCCCGTGCCGCCGGCGCGACCTGGCTGCGGCTCGACCACCGGGCGTCCAACCCGCACCTCGACGACGTCTACCGGTCGTGGGGCTTCGAGGAGGTCGCCGCCACGGACCGACCGGGGTTCGCGGTGGTGCTGATGCAGCGACCGGCAGGGACGACGTACCGCGTCGCCGGGGGGCGGCGCGCCGACGCAGGGGGAGGACCGTGATGACGTTCCGGGTGTTCGTGGAGCCGCAGCAGGGTGCCACGTACGGTGACCAGCTGGAGTGCGCGACGGCCGCGGAGGACCTCGGCTACGACGGCTTCTTCCGGTCCGACCACTACCTCGCCGTCGGGGGGGCGCTCGGCGAGCCCGGCCCGACCGACTCGTGGGTCACGCTGGCGGGGCTCGCGCGCGAGACGAGGCGCCTGCGGCTCGGGACGCTCGTCTCCTCCGCGACCTTCCGGCACCCCGGTCAGCTGGCCATCCAGGTGGCGCAGGTCGACGAGATGTCGGACGGGCGGGTCGAGCTCGGGATCGGGACGGGGTGGTACGAGGAGGAGCACCGCGCGTACGGGATCCCCTTCCCCCGGGCGCGGTTCGACCGCCTCGAGGAGCAGCTGCGCATCGTGCGCGGCCTGTGGGAGACGCCGGCAGGTGAGCGCTTCGACTTCACCGGCGAGCACCACACGCTGGTGGGGGCGCCGGCGCTGCCCAAGCCCCGGCAGCGCCGGGTCCCGGTGATCGTGGGCGGTCGCGGCCCGGTGCGGACGCCCGCGCTCGCGGCACGCTACGCGGACGAGATCAACATCGGGTTCGTCCGTCCGGACGTGGCGGCCGAGCAGTACGCGCGCGTCGCCGCCGCGTGCGCGCAGCAGGGGCGCGACGCGACCGAGGTCGTCCGCTCGGTTGCGCTCGTCGTGTGCTGCGGCACGTCGGACGCCCAGGTCGCGCAGCGCGCGCACCGCATGGAGCGCGGGGTGGCGGAGCTGCGCGCGACGGGGCTGACCGGCACGCCGTCGCAGGTCGCGGAGCGGATCGCGGCCTACCGGGCCGTCGGCGTCCAGCGCTTCTACCTGCAGTTCCTCGACATGCGGGACCTCGATCACGTCGAGATCGTCGCCCAGCAGGTGCTGCCGCAGGTGCCTGCTGACTGAATCTTGCTTCTCCGTCCGCTTCGTATAGGTTGGCACGGCTGCCCCGGTCAGGTTCCTCGTGACCACCTCCGGGGTCGGCATGACCGGACCAATGGCGGCACGGCGGCGGGGGCGAGCATGAGCATGGGCTGGGACGCGGGCACGTACGGTGCGCGGTGGTCCGGGATCTACGACTCCCTGCCCTGGCCGGAGCCGGACCAGACCGTGGACTTCCTGTCCGGGCTCGCCGGGGACGGGCGCGTGCTCGAGCTCGCGATCGGCACCGGGCGCGTCGCGATCCCGCTCGCCGCGCGCGGCATCGACGTCGAGGGCATCGACACGTCGCAGAAGATGATCGAGATGCTGCGCTCCAAGGACGGCGGCGAGCAGATCGTCGTCCACGAGGCGGACATCAGCGACTTCACCCTCGAGGACAGGTACGGCCTCGCGTTCCTCGTGCTCAACACGATCTACGCGCTGCAGAGCCAGGACGAGCAGATCTCCTGCTTCGAGAGCGTCGCGGGCGTGGTCGAGCCCGGGGGCCACTTCGTCGTCGAGGCGTTCATGCCGGACCCCACGCGGTTCCGTCGCAACTCCTGGATGCAGGTCCACGACATCGGGCTGGACCACGTCATCGTCGAGGCGGACCGCCACGACCCGTCGACGCAGCAGATCCTCGAGCAGCACATCCACATCCGTGACGGCAAGATCGAGCTGTTCCCCGCGTTCCTGCGGTACGTGTGGCCGTCCGAGATGGACCTCATGGCGCGACTGACGGGCTTCACGCTCGCGGCGAGGTACGGCAGCTGGACCAAGGAGCCGTTCACCGCCAGATCGACCCAGTACGTGTCCGTCTACCGTCGCGTCTGACGTGCCCTCCCTCCGCAGCGCCGCCGCAGCACGGCGCCGGATCCTGGGCTACGCCCGCGGGCGGACGGTCCACCTCGGCTCGTCGTTGTCCGTGGTGGACGTGCTCGCAGAGGTCCTGCGCCGCGTGCACGCCGCCGACCCGGGCGCGCCGCGCAGCCCCGTCGTCCTCAGCAAGGGGCACGCCGTCTGGGCCCTCTACGCCCTGCTGGCCGAGCACGGCCACCCCCGGTACACCGACGCCCACGGCCTGCCCGGCCACCCGGCCGACGGGTTCCCGGGCATCGACGTCGCCACCGGGTCGCTCGGGCACGGGCTGTCGATCGCCGCGGGGATGGCCGAGGCGTTCCGGCTCGACGCGCAGGAGCGTCCCGTCTACGTCGTGCTGGGGGACGGCGAGCTCGACGAGGGGTCGGTGTGGGAGGCCGCGATGTTCGCGGCGCACCGCGGGCTGCGGCACCTGGTCGCGGTCGTCGACGTCAACGGGCTGCAGCAGGAGGGGCCCACGCGCGAGGTGCTCGACACCTCACCGCTGGACCGCAAGTGGGAGGCGTTCGGCTGGCGGGTGGTGCCGGCCGACGGTCACGACGCCGACGACCTGGCCTCCGCGCTGGACCTCGCCGAGCAGGCCGACGCCCCGGCCGTCGTCCTCGCGCGGACCGTGAAGGGCAAGGGCGTGCCGTTCATGGAGCACGACCTGGCGTGGCACACCGCGACGCTCGACGAGGCGCGGTACGCCGACGCGGTGCGGGGACTCGAGCCGTGACCGCGGTGACGGCGGCCCCCGTGCGGTCCATGCGCACGGCCGTCGCCGGCACGCTCGCCGAGCTCGGTGACGAGCGCCCGGACCTCGTGGTTCTGTGCGCCGACGCCCGCGCCCTGGCGCTGCGGTTCGCGGCGCGCCACCCGGAGCGGTCCATCGACGTGGGCATCGCCGAGGCGAATCTGATGGGCGTCGCGGCCGGCATCGCCCGGACCGGCCGACCGGTCGTCGTGTGCGGCATGGCGCCGTTCCTCGTGCGGCGCGCGGCCGAGCAGCTCCGCGTCGACGTCGCCGGTCCCGGCCTGGACGTCACGGTCCTCGGGGTGGGCGGCGGGGTCGCGTACGGGACGCTGGGGGCGAGCCACCACGCGCCGGAGGACCTGGGTGCGGTAGCGGCCATGCCCGGGACCCGCGTCTACAGCCCGGCCGACGTGCACGACGCGCGGTGGGCGGTCCGGGACGCGGTCGGCGGCGCCGGCCCGGCGTACGTCCGGCTCGGCCCGCGCGAGAACCACCTGGTCCACGCCGGCGACGAGCGGTTCGGCCCCGACGGCCTGCTCGACGGCACGCTGCCGGCCGACGTCCTGGTGGTCGCCGCGGGTGCGACCGTGGCGCCGGCGCTCGCGGCGGCGCGTGCGGCACGTGAGCGAGGCGTCGCCGTGGCGGTCCTGCGGCTCGTCCAGGTGTGGCCGTTCCCGGCCGCAGCCGTCCGGGCGGCCGCGCACGGCGCGACCCGCGTCGTGACGGTCGAGGAGCACGACACCGGGTCGGGGATCGGCGCGCAGACCGCGCTGACGCTGTGCGGGTCGTGGTCGGGGGAGACGGCCTTCCTCGGCATCGGCCACGGCCCGGCGCCGGTCGCCGAGCAGGAGGGCCTGTTCCGCCACCACCGCATCGACGAGGCGGCGGTGCTCGACGCAGTGATGCTGGAGAGGGGAAGCATGTGATGCGCGTACTTCTGGGGGCACAGAGCTGCGGGTTCGGGCCCGTGTCGAAGCTGACGGCGATCTCGAGGGCCCTCGAGGGCCACCGGCGGACGTTCGTGGGCACGACCGTCGCGTCGGACTTCGCGCACCGCAACGCGGACGCGTACGACGAGGTCATCGAGCACGACGGTGACCTCACGGACGTCCAGGACCGGGTGGGACCCGTCGACCTGGTGGTGTCGGTGATGGACGCCGACCTCGCGTTCTCGGCGCTCGCCAAGGGGCTGGACGTCCTGCTCGTCGACAGCCTCCTGGCGTTCTGGCAGCTCGAGCGCACGCCGGCGGAGATCGCCGACGTGTGCCGCCGGGCCGCGGGCCGCGGGTACGTCGGCTGGCAGGACGACGTGGGTGCGCTCACCCCGCACGAGCAGATCTACGCCGCCCACCTGTGCGCGACCGCGTCGGTCGCGCAGAACTTCCCCGGCGTCCCGACGCGGGTGCGCGAGCTGGAGCAGCTGGGCGCCGCCGCGCCGCGGCTCTCCGGCGCCATCATCGACCACGACGCGGTCGGCGGCGCCGAGGGGGTGGACGGCTCCGACGTCGAGGTCGAGCCGATCGACCTGCTCGTCAACATCGGCGGGTTCAAGAACTTCCTGCTCGACTTCGACGTCCACAACGAGTACCTCCACCTCATCGAGCGGTGGGTGCCCGACCTCGTCCGCGCCTGGCCGCAGCTGCGCCGGGTCGTCGTCTGTGGCGGCGCGTACGGCGGCGAGCGTGGCCGCGACCTCACCGTGGGACGCTGCCGCGTCACGTTCGAGTGCAAGCCGCAGCGGGAGTTCATCGCCGCGATGGCCGCGACCCGCCACTACCTGCTGACGCCCGGGCTGACGGCCATCCACGAGGCGCTCGCCGTCGGCAGCTTCCCGCTGGCGCTGCCCGAGGAGCACGTGGGGCACATCGCGAACCTCCAGGGGCTGGGCGCGACCCGGTTCGGGCGCGACGGTGCGCGGTTCACGGACCTCGTGCCCGGGTTCGAGGTGCCCGCCGACGACTTCCACGGCACGGCCGCGATCGACCGACGCGTCGGGCAGCTGCTCCGCGACGACGTCGCGTACGCCGGGTTCGTCGACGGCATGAACGCGCGGCTGGGCACGTACCTGGAGCTGACGGACGCGGAGCGGGAGGCCGGCGTCGCCGAGCTCCGCGAGATGCTGAGCGGCCCGTCGTTCGCGGACGTCCTGCGCGGCGTCATCGGGTCCCTGCCGGTCGCGGCCTCCGTGGCCGCCGTATGAGCCGCCCGGTCGCGGACCTCCTGCCCCGGGTCGTCGAGGACCTGCGCACCCTGCACCCGCACGACGTGCGCGGCGACCTCGCGTTCCGTCACTGGGTGCCGCGCAGCGAGCGCAAGCACTGCCGGCGGCTGTTCGTCTCGTCCGCGGTCGACGGTCGGCAGGTGCACGTCGCGAAGGTCGCGCTGGACCCCGCGGACGCGATGGTGGCCCGGGAGTGGGACGCGCTGACCCACCTGGCGGGGACGTCGACGGTGGTCCCGCGGACCGTGGCGAGGATCGGCGACGGGTTCGTCATGGAGTACGTCGGCGAGGGGGACCTGCCGGACGCGTTGGCCGTGGCGGACGCCGCCGGCTGGCACCGCCTGCTGACGGCCGGCGCCGTGACGGGTGCGGCGGTCCACCTGACGGCGGGGCCGTTGCGGCGCGGCGGCCTCGACGTCCCCGCGGACGTGGCGGACCGGTACCCCGCGGTGACGGTCGACGCGCTGCGGCGCGCCGGCCGCGGCCCCGTGCACGGCGACATGGGCCCCTGGAACTACCGGGTGGCCGGTGACGGCGCCGCGCTGATCGACTGGGAGGACTACGCGGCCGACGGCGTCTGCGCGCTCGACCTGCTCAACCTCGTCCTCACGGCGGCGCTCGTCGCGTGGCCCGCGTACCGGGAGCACGGCTTCGCGTGGCTGTTCGAGCAGATGCGCGACGGCGGCACGCCGTACCACGACGCCGCCGGTGCGGCGCTGACCGGGTACGCCGAGCTCACGGGTGAGGACCCGGCCACGGTGCTGGCGCTCACGCCCGTGTTCTGCGACGCGATGGTCCGCCGGATCGAGGCGCAGGGACGCCCGACCGCGCACCTGTTCTACAGGCCTCTCGCGGAGTCGTTCGCGCAGGACCCGGACCGGGTCGTCGGAGGTGTCCGTGCGTGACGAGGAGGTGCTCGACGCCGTCGTGGTCGGCGGTGGGCCGTCCGGGCTGTTCGCGATGTGGCGCCTGGCCACCGGAGGTGCGCGGGTCGCGCTCCTGGAGGCCGGGCAGGACATGCGCGCGAGCCTGTGCTCGAAGGTCTCGGCCCGCATGGCCGGGCGCTCGGTCCGCGAGGCCGAGAAGTTCCGGCTGCAGTGCCACCGCTGCGACTGCCTGACCGGCATCGGCGGGGCGGCGTTCCACTTCGACACGAACCTCGGGTACGTCTCCGGGCTCTCGCGGTCCAAGCTCGAGGCGGACGCCCAGGGGCGGGTGCGCACGTACTCGGGCCTCGAGCGGGCGCTCGGCAGCTTCGAGCGCGCGGCCGACGCCGTCGCCGACGTCTACGACCACCTCGTCGCCTTCGGTGTCGACATGGGCACCGACGCCCCGGCCACGACGACGAGCGCGGCGCCACCGGCGGGGTTCGCGCTCGCCGACGCCGCCCCGTCGAAGGCGATCACGGTCGACGAGGCGATCGGCATGCTCGACGCGCTGGTCGCGCAGGCCACCGCGGCGGGTGCCGTCGTGCACCTGGGGACCCGCGCGCTGACGGTCGAGCGGCGGGCCGACGGCGTGTGGGAGGTGCGGACGCCCACCGGCGTCGTGCGGGCGCGGCACGTGGTCGTCGGCGTCGGCAAGCTCGGGCTGCCGTGGGTCGAGTCCGTGCTGGCGGCCAACCACGTCGTCGCGACGTCGGCGCCCCGGGTCGACGTGGGCGTGCGCCTGGAGCTCCCGGCCGAGATCGCCGAGCCGCTGACCGCACCGTGCCAGAACCCCAAGCTGACGTTCCTCAACGCGGCGGCCGAACCGGTCCGCACCTTCTGCGTCTGCGAGCGCGGCCGGATCATGCAGTACGCGTTCGAGGGCGCGGTCGTCCTCGACGGTCAGCACTGCGTCACCACGCCGACGTCGCGCACCAACATCGGGGTCGTCACGACGGTCGACGTGCCGGCCGGCGTCGGTGGCACGGACCACGCCCGGGAGTTCGCGCGGCGGATCACCGCCGCGGGCCAGGGGCTGCCGGTGGTGCAGCCGCTCCTGGAGCTGCTGCGGCGTGGTCGGCTCGCCGAGCGGCCCGGGACGAGCCTGGTCCGCGCGACCTGGGGCGACCTGGCGCCGCTGCTGGGCCGTGACCGCGTCGCCGACGTCGAGGAGATGGCCGACCGCCTCGAGGAGGTCGCGCCCGGCGTCGTCGGTCCCGACACCGTCGTCGCGGCCCCCGTCGTGGAGCGCGTGTTCCCGTCGATCGAGCTCGACGGCGACATGCAGAGCAGCGCACCGGGGCTCTTCTTCGTCGGGGACAGCTCCTCGAAGATCATCGGCGTCACCTACGGGGCAGCCACCGGGATCGTCGCGGCCGACGCCGTCCTGCGGAAGGGACCGACCTCATGACCCTCTCACCGGACGTGCGGGTGCCCGCCGCCGAGCCGGGCGCCGCGCCCTGGGACCGCCTGCTGACGACCCGCCCGGGGACGTCGCCGTCGAGGGTGCTGGCGGCGGTGCTCGCGGTCGTCCTCGACCGGCACGGTGCCGCCGTCGCCCTCGTCGTCGACGGGGACCCGGCCGCCGGGGAGCGGGCCCTGCGGGCGCTGCGTGCCGCCGGCGCCGACGCGACGTGGGACGGCGTGCTCGACGCCCTCGGGACCGCGGACCCCGGGTCGTCCGCCGCACCGGACCCGACGCTGCCCGTGGTCGCCGTGGTGGACGACCCGGCCGCGGGCGCGGGGGCCGACCTGTGCGTGTGGCTCGACGGCGGCCGGGTGGGCGGGCGGCTCGGCGGGCGGGGCACGGCCGGTGCGGCCCTCTCCCCGTCCTGGTGCACCTCGGTGCTCGAGCACCTCGAGGTCGCCGCGCAGGTGCTCGTCGACGGTGCGGCGGAGTCGGGCCTCGGGCGGGCGGAGATCCTCACGCCGCGCGCGCGCACGCTCAACGGCGGCACGCCCACGCGGCTGCCGGACTACCCCGGGTCGACGTTGCACGAGCTGTTCCGGCTGCAGGCGTGGCGCACGCCCGACGCGCCGGCGCTCGTCGGCCCGGACGGGGAGCTGACCTACGGTGAGCTCGACGCGCTGTCGACGGCCCTGGCCGGCGACCTCGTCGGTGACGGGGTGCGCCCGCGCGACCGGGTCGCGCTGTGCGTCGAGCGGTCGTTCGAGCTGTTCGTCGGCGTCCTCGCCGTCCTCAAGGCCGGCGCGGTGTACGTGTACCTCGACCCCGAGCTGCCCACCGAGCGGCTGCGGCAGCAGCTGGCGGTGAGTGCGCCGGTGCGCGTCCTGGCCGGTGCGGGGAGCGGTCACCTCCCGCCGTCGCCCGACGTGCGCCCGCTGCCGGCGGTCGCCGAGCTCGCGCAACGGCCGCCGACGGACGCCCCCGACGTCGTCGTCGGGCCGCGCGACCCCGCGTACGTCCTGTTCACGTCCGGCTCGACGGGCGTGCCCAAGGCGGTGCTGCGGTCGCACCGCCTGCACACGAGCCGGGTGTTCCTCGAGCAGGCGACGTACCGGCTCGGGCCGCAGGACCGGCACCTGCTCAAGCTCCCGGTCAGCGCGCGGGAGCTGTTCTGGCCGCTCGCGACCGGGGGTGCCTGCGTCGTCGTGCCGCTGGGCGGTGAGCGGGACGACCGGCGCATGGTCGAGCTGATGCGGGACCACGACGTGAGCGTGCTGAGCATCGTGCCGTCGATGCTGCGCGTGCTCGCCGCGCGCGCGGAGTTCGCCCACCTGCCGGCGCTGCGGCACGTGTTCGTGGGCGGTGAGGCGCTGCACCGGGACCTGGAGGACCGGGTCCGTGGCCTGGGGTACGCGGTGCACACCACGTTCACCCTCACCGAGGCGGACTACGTCACGCACCGCACGGGGCCGGTCCTCGACGACGGCGACGACGAGGTCACCCACATCGGTGTCCCGCTCGACATGCGCGTGTACGTGTGCGACGAGCAGGGGCGGCGCGTCCCGCCCGGGGCGGTCGGCGAGGTCTGGGCGGGAGGGCCGGGCCTCGCGGACGGCTACCTGGGCAACGCGGAGGGGACGGCCGCACGGTTCGTGCCCAACCCGTTCGACGACCCGCAGGTCGCCACGCTGTTCCGCTCCGGGGACCTCGCGCGCCTCGCCGACGACGGCTCGCTGCGGTACTGCGGACGGCGCGACCTGCAGGTCAAGGTGCGGGGGCAGCGGGTCGAGCCGACGGAGGTCGAGCACTGGATCCGCGCCCACCCGGGCGTGGAGGAGGCCGCGGTCGTCGGCTACGCGGACCGCGAGCAGGGGGCCGTGCTCGTCGCGTTCGTCGCGACGCCCGGGGCGGACGTGACCCAGGGCGAGCTGCGCGACCACCTCGCGCGGCACGTGCCCGGCTGGATGGTGCCGCGGCACGTCACGTTCGTGCCCCGGCTCCCGCAGATGCCGAGCGGCAAGATCGACCGCGTCGCCCTGCGGCTGCCGGAGCGTGCGCGGGCGACGACGCTGCCCGCGCCCGAGCCGGCGCACGGCGAGCTGGAGGCGCGGGTGCTCACGCTCTGGCAGCGGGTGCTGCAGCTCGACGAGGTCGGGGTCGAGGACGTGTTCGTCGACGTCGGCGGGGACTCGTTGCGGCTGCTGCTCCTGCGCTCCGCGCTGCAGGACGAGCTCGGGGTCGACGTCGACGCGGCGCGCCTCATGGCCGCCCCGACGGTCCGCGCGCAGGCCGCGATGCTCGGCGGTGCACCGGACGGCCCGCCGGACGACGCACCGGACGGCCCGGCGACGCCGGAGGTCGCCGGGCACGCCGTCGAGCGTGCCGCCCGCGAGCGTGCCCGGCGCGCGGCCCTGCGCCGCGGACCGCTCCCGGGGGGTCCCGCGTGACGGCCGCGCCCACGGGCACCGCCGTGATCGGGGCGGCGCTGCGCCTGCCGGGGGCCGGGACCCTGGCGGAGTACTGGGAGAACCTGCGGGGCGGGCGCGACTGCATCACGCGCCGCCAGGTCGACGAGCTGCGGGGCCTCGTCGACGACGCGCTGCTCGACGACGCGCGGTGGGTCGGCGCGTCCGGCCGGATCGACGGGGTGTACGGCTTCGACCCCGCGACGTTCGGCATGGCACCGCGCACCGCGCTCGTCACCGACCCGCAGCACCGGCTGCTCCTGACGATCGTGCACGAGGCGCTCGACGACGCCGGGGTCGTGCCCGCGCCGGGCGACCGCATCGCGGTCTTCGCGGGGGTGGGGCGCAACCGCCACGAGGAGCTGGTGCGCGCGGTGCTGCGGGCCACCGGGGAGCCCGTCGACGAGGTCGAGCTCGAGATCGGCAACGAGAAGGACCACAGCAGCACCAAGGTCGCGTACCGGCTCGACCTCGGCGGGCCGGCGGTGACCGTCCAGACCGCGTGCTCCACGGGCCTGGTCGCCGTCCACCAGGCGTGCCAGTCGCTCGCGTCGTACGAGTGCGACGTCGCCGTCGTGGCCGCGGCCGCGGTGCGGGTGCCGGACGTCCACGGGTACCTCCACCTGCCGGGCTCGATCGGCTCGGCCGACGGCGTGTGCCGCCCGTTCTCGGCCCGCGCGAGCGGTGCGGTCGCCGGCGACGGGGTCGTCGGCGTCGTCCTGCGCCGCACCGAGGACGCGGTCGCGGCGGGCGACCACGTACGCGCGGTGATCCGCGGCTCGGCCGTGAACAACGACGGCAGGAAGAGCGGGTACGCGTCGGTCAGCGCCCGCGCGCAGGAGGCCGTGATCCGGGACGCGCTGCTCTTCGCCGAGGTCGACGCCGCGTCGATCGGCAGCGTCGAGGCGCACGGCTCGGGCACGCCGCTGGGGGACGCCACCGAGTGGTCGGCGCTCGCGGCCGTCTACGGCACGCAGGGCACGACGCTCGTCGGCTCCGTGAAGTCGGGGCTCGGCCACCTGCGCGAGGCGTCCGGGCTCGCGGGGCTCGTGCGCGTCGTGGCGAGCCTGGAGCACGCGAGCGTGCCACCGACGATCAACGTCGGCGCGGTCGCGCCGTTCGCGCGCGAGCGCAGCGCCCTGGCGCTGAGCCGCACGGTGCAGGACTGGCCGCTGCCGGGGACGCGGCGCGCGGCCGTCAGCTCCTTCGGCCTGGGGGGCACCAACGCCCACGTCGTCCTCGAGCAGGCGCCCGCGGTCGTCGACTCCGTGGACCGCGACGGCGGGGGGTCGATCGTGCTGGTGTCGGGCCGCACCGCGGCCGCCGCGGAGGAGACCGCGCGCCGCTGGGCGTCGGCGCTGCGCGACGGCGTCCCGGTGCCCACCGCGTCCCGGGTGTCGCAGCAGCGCCGCCGCCACCTCGCGCACCGGCGGTTCGCCGTCGGCGAGGACCCGCAGGCGGTCGCGGACGACCTGCTCGTGGACCCGGGGGCGTCCGACCGGCCGACGGACGGCGTCTGCTTCGTGTTCCCCGGCATCGGGGACCACTACACGTCGATGGCCGCAGGGCTGCGCACCCTGCTGCCCGGGTTCGCCGCGGAGGTCGACCGCCTGCTCGCCGCATGCGGCGCGCACGCGGACCGCGACCTCGCGGCGTGGTTGTCGACCACGCCGTCCACGGGCCGCGGTGCCGCCGTCGACGTGCGCCGGCTCGTGTCCCGCCGCGACGACGTGCGACCGGCGAGCGTCGACACCGTGGCCGTCCACGCCGCGGTGTTCAGCGTGCAGGTGGCGCTCGCGCGGGCCCTCGGGCGCCTCGGGCTGCACCCCGACGTGGTCGTCGGGCACAGCCTGGGGGAGCTGTCCGCCGCGACCGTCGCCGGGGTCCTGGACGAGGCGGACGCCGTCGAGCTCCTCGTCACCCGCGCCCGGCTGCTGGAGGCCGCCGAGCCCGGCGCGATGCTGGCGCTGACGACGTCCGAGCCGCCGGAGTCGCACCTGCGCCCCGGTGTGTGGCTCGCCGCCGTGAACTCGCCGCGCAGCTGCGTCGTCGCCGGCGAGCCCGACGCGGTGCGGGCGCTGGCCGACGAGCTCGCCGAGCAGGGCGCGGCGGGGCGGCTGGTGCCCGTCACGCAGGCGATGCACACGCCGCTGATGGCGACCGCGGCACGCGGGCTGGACGACGTCCTCGCGCGCCTGCGGCTGCGCGCACCGCAGGTGCCGCTGGCCTCCAACGTCACCGGGACGTGGGCCGGCGAGGAGCTCACGCACCCGGGGTACTGGCAGCAGCACCTGACCTCGACGGTGCTGTTCGGCCCGGCGCTGCGGACGGCCACGGAGCGCGCCGGCGTGCTCCTGGAGATCGGGCCGGGTCAGCTGCGCACGCTGGCGGTGCAGGCGCAGCGGGACCTCGGCGGCGCGGTCGTGGTCCCGACGGTGCGCCGCGAGTACCAGAACGAGCGGGACGACGCCGTGCTGCTGCGGGCCCTGGGGCAGCTGTGGCGGCGGGGGCTCGCGCCGGACTGGGGGGCGCTGGACCTGCCGGAGCCGGGCCCCGTGGTGCCGCTGCCGCCGACGGCGCTCGACGCCCGCGAGCTGCGGGTCGACGCCGACCTCGAGGGGCTCGACCTCGACGGCGCGGTCGGCACCGGGACCGTCGTCCCGCGGGCCCGGCCGGCCGCGCCGGCCCCTGCGGCGGCGG
>NZ_BONP01000042.1 GCF_016862775.1 Cellulomonas phragmiteti
CCTCCCGCGAGAGAGCAATCCAGCCCTCACCGGCGGACGAGCGGGTTCAGGCGCGGGGTCGTCGGCCCGCGGGGTACCAGCGGTTGCCGTAGCGGCGGGTCAGGTGGCCGTCGGTGGTCTCGGCGAGCTCGTCGAGGCGCTCGATGACGGCCCAGCCGACGCGTCGCGCGGCCGGGTCGTCGTCCGCCTGGAAGCGCACGGTCACGCGCGCCTGCCCGCGCACCACGCCGACGTCGAACGCCTCGACCGTCGTCAGCGCCCGGGCCGCGGCGACGGCCTGCGGCAGCACGTCGGGCGCGGACGTTCCGGGGCGCAGCAGCCCGACGGACGCGGTCACGCGGTACGACGGCACGCCGCTCCCGCACGGGCGGGCCGGCCGGCGTCGCCGACGGCGACCTTCGCCACGACCGGGGTGCCCACGGGCGACGACGCTACCGCCCACCGCCGACGACGCCGACGCCGGGCACCTCGTCCGGCAGCAGGACGGGCCGGGGCACCGGTGCCCCGTACCCGCGGGCCCGCGCCCGCAGCCACCGCGCGACGAGCCGAGGGTGGAACAGGGTGGTCGGCGGGTCCAGGAGCTGGTAGACGCGGGACATGGCGACCTGCGCGACGGTGTCACCGTGCGCGGTCAGGCGCCCCAGCTCGGCGATCCACCACCCCGACAGCACCGACAGCGGCGCGCGCGAGCGTGGCAGCCCGGCGAGCTCGCGGTCCGCGCTGGTCGCCATCTGCCACGGCAGCTCCGCGAGCCGCGCGCAGTCCCGCACGACGCGCGCGGCCGCGCCGTCTCCACCCAGCGGCTCGCGTGCGTCGGCGCGGCGCAGCCGCTGCGCCTCGAGCGCGGCGACGGTGATGCCCTGCCCGTACACCGGGTCGAGGGCGAACAGCGCGTCCCCGACGACGAGCAGACCGTCCGGCCACCCGGGCAGGCGGTCGTACCGGTGGCGGCGGTTGCCGGTCTGGCGGTGGGTCGCGACGTCCCCGTCGAGGGGCCCCGCGGCGGCGACGCGTGCGAGGGCGTCGTCCCGCAGCCCGGCGAGGAAGGTGCGCAGGCCGGGCAGGTCGCGCGGGGGGCGCTGCTCGCCCGCGCCGATGCCGGTGACCGTCCACCAGCCGTCCTCGGTGGGCAGCGCGAGCCCGCCGCCCTGCCCGGGCAGCTGCAGCAGGACGACCCCGCGGGCGCCCACCCGGTCCGCGGGCAGCCGCACGCGGACCGTCGCGTACCCGACGCGCGCGTCGAGCTCCTCCACCTGCGCCGCGGGCAGCCCGAGCCCGTCGAGCCACGTCGGGAGGCGGGAGGCCCGCCCGGAGGCGTCGACGACCAGGTGGGCGGGCCAGGCCCGGGTACCCGCGTCGTCCGCCGGGCCGGCGCCGGGCCCGTCGGACCACCCGGCAGTGGCGGCGTCCACCCACCAGCGGGGCTCGCCGGGCCCGCCGCGGCGCAGCCCGGTGACCCGCTGGTTGCCCACGACCCGCACGCCGGGCAGCGCCAGGACGCACTGCCGCAGCCGGTGCTCGAGCAGCGGACGCGTCGCGAGGAGCACCTCGACCTCGCGGACCGTGGGCGTCCAGCCCGCGGCGCTCAGCCACGCGAGGTCCCCGGTGTCGACGGGCACGGCACCGGCGGCGCGCAGGTTGTCGCCGAACCCCGGCAGCAGGTCCTCGATCGCCCGCAGGCCGCGGTGCAGCAGCAGGTGCGGCTGCCGGCCCTGCGGCACCCCCGGGCGCGGCTCGGGGCCGTCGGGCAGGTCGTCGCGGTCGAGCAGGGTGACGGTGCGGCCGTCCCGTGCGAGCGCGGCCGCGGCGAGCAGTCCGGCCATGCCCGCACCGATGACGACGACGTCCTGCTGCTGTGCCCCCGGGCTGCCCATGCCCCCATCCTCCGGGCGCACGACGCACCGCACCAGACCCGCTCGGCGACGTCCCGCTGATGACGGCCCGGCCCGCGGGCGTCCGTGTGCGCAGTTCGGGACACCACGTGTCCCGAACCCGCCCCAGCGCGTTCCGGTCGCCGCAGCGACCGTCGCCGGTCATGATCGGCTGGTCCACCCGCACCGCTCCCCCGAGGACGTCCGTGGCCCGCATCACCACCCCCGTGCAGCTCGGCCCGTCAACGCCGTGGCTGCCGGACGTCGCCCCGAGCGACCCCGACGAGGCGCTCGCGGCCGTCCGCCACTGGCCCGCGGACCTGCGACCGGGCACGGGGACGACGGCCGCGCTGTGGTCGCTGCTCGCGAGCCTCGCCGCGCACGACCTGGGTGTCGCGCGCGCCGTCGAGCCGCACCTGGACGCCCTGGCGATCCTCGACCAGGCGGGGCTCCCGGACACGGGCGCCCGCACGTGGGGCGTGTTCGCCGCCGAGGGTCCGGGGGTGCGGCTGGACGCGGTGCCGCTCGACGGCGGCTGGCGGCTGACCGGCACCAAGCCCTGGTGCTCCCTGGCGGACCGTCTCGACGCCGCGCTGGTCACCGCGCACCTGCCCGGCGGCGGGCGCGCGCTGTTCGCGGTCGACCTCGCCGGCCCGGGCGTCGCACCGGTCGACCAGCCGTGGGTGTCGCGCGGGCTGGTGGAGATCCCCTCGACGCCGGTCGCGTTCGACGACGTCCCGGCCACCGCCGTCGGCGGGCCCGGCTGGTACCTCGAGCGTCCCGGGTTCTGGTGGGGCGGGATCGGAGTGGCGGCCTGCTGGTACGGCGGCGCGGTGGGCCTGGCCCGAGCCCTGTGGGCGCGCGCGTCGGCGAGCGACGACCGGCTCGTCGCCATGCACCTGGGCGCGGTGGACGCCGGCCTGCAGGACGCGCGCCGGGCGCTCGCGGAGGCCGCGCTCGTCGTCGACGGCGACCTCGACCCCGGCGTCCCGGGGCCGGTCGTCGCCCAGCGGGTCCGCGCCACGGTCGCGCGGACCTGCGAGGACGTCCTGACGCGCGTCGGCCACGCCCTGGGCCCCGCGCCCCTCGCGCTGGACGCCGCGCACGCCAAGCGCGTCGCCGACCTGCAGGTCTACGTGCGCCAGCAGCACGCCGAGCGCGACGACGCGTCCCTGGGTGCCAAGCTCGCGGGGTGGGACGACGCGCCGTGGTGACGTTCGACGGGCGCGGGCCCGGCACCCCGCCGCACGTGTGGGACGAGCCGCTCGCCGCGCTGCCGCCGTGGCCGCTGCCGCGCGAGGGCCGCACCGTGGTCGTCGCGGCGCACCCCGACGACGAGACGCTGACGGCCGGTGGTCTGCTCGCCGAGCTCGCCGCCGCGGGCCGCCCCGCGGACGTCGTCGTGGTGTCCGACGGCGCCGCGTCGCACCCCGGCTCGCCGACGCTCGACCCCACCGCCCTGGCCCGCCGCCGCGTCGACGAGGTGCGCGCGGCCGTCGAGATCCTGTCGCCCGCGTCGGACGTCACGCTGCTCGGCCACCCCGACGGCGGCCTGTGCGAGTCGCGCGACCGGGTCACGGCCGACCTGCGGGCGATCCTCACGACGGGCGCACCGGTGCGCACGCTCGTCACGACGTGGCGCGGCGACGCGCACCGCGACCACCGGGTGCTCGCCGAGGTGTGCGCCGACCTGGCCGACGAGCTGGGGTGCACGCTGGCCGAGGCGCCGCTGTGGTTGTGGCACTGGGCGACGCCCGACGACCCGGCGGTGCCGTGGGACGACCTGCGCGCCCTGCCGCTGTCCGACCACGCGGTCGTCGTCAAGCAGCGCGCGGTCGCGGCGCACGAGACCCAGGTGCAGCCGTTGTCGGACCACCCCGCGGACGTGCCGGTGCTGCACCCGCGGTTCCTGCGGGGGTTCGACCGTGACCTCGAGCCGTTCGTCGTGCGGGAGCCGACGCGCCGCGACGACGGACCCGCGGACCGCGCGAGCCTGCCGGCCGCCTACTTCGACGCGACCTACGCCCGGCACGCGGACCCGTGGGGGTTCACCGACCGCCCGTACGAGGCGCGCAAGCGGGCTCTGACGCTGGCGGCCCTGCCCGACGAGCGGTACGGCCGCGCCCTGGAGGTCGGCTGCTCGATCGGCGTCCTCACCGCCGAGCTCGCGGCCCGCTGCGACGCCCTGACCGGCACCGACGTCGCCGACGCGGCCCTGGCGGCGGCACGGGCCCGCCTCGCCCACGCCCCGCACGTGCGGCTCGTGCACGGCGCGCTCGGCGGCACGGACGACGACGCCCTGCCCGGCGGCCCGTTCGACCTCGTCGTGCTCTCCGAGGTCGGGTACTACCTGTCCTGGGCGGACCTGACCGTCGCGCTGCCCGACCTGCTGACGCGCCTGTCACGCGGCGGCACCGTGCTGGCGTGCCACTGGCGGCACCCCGTCGAGGACTACCCGCTGCCCGGTGACGCGGTCCACCGCGCCCTGGCGCGCGCCGCGCAGGACGCCGGGCTGGCGCACCTCGTCGAGCACCGCGAGGCCGACCTGCTGCTCGACGTGTGGAGCCGCGACCCGCGGTCCGTGGCCGAGCGCACGGGGCTGCGGTGAGCGCGCCGGAGCCCGTCGCGCACGTCGCCGTCGTCGTCCCCGTGCGGGACGAGGAGGCGCTCCTCGGGCGCTGCCTGGTCGCGCTGGCGAGGGCCCGCCGCGAGCTGCTCGCCCGCGGCGGGTGCACGGTCGACGTCGTCGTGGTGCTCGACGCGTGCCGGGACGCGAGCGCGGACGTCGTCGCCCGGCACGGCGACGTGCGCGTCGTCACCCTCGACGCCGGCGACGTGGGGGCCGCCCGCCGCGCCGGGGTGCGCGCCGCGCTCGCCGCCGCACCCGGCGACCCGGCCCGCACGTGGCTGGCCGGCACGGACGCGGACTCCGAGGTCCGCGCGGACTGGCTGGTCGAGCACGTGCGGCTGGCCGACTGCGGGGCGGACGTCGTCGTCGGGACGGTGCACCCGGACCCCGCGGACCTCACGGCGGCCCAGTGGGCGGCGTGGCGGCGGACGCACGTCCCGGGCCGGCCCAACGGGCACGTGCACGGCGCGAACCTGGGGGTCCGGGCGTCGGCGTACCTGCGCGCGGGCGGGTTCGCCCCGGCCGCGGAGCACGAGGACGTCGACCTGGTGGCGCGGCTGCGGGCGACGGGCGCACGCGTGGTCGCCTCGGACGTGGTCGACGTGCGCACGTCCGGCCGGCCCGAGGGCCGCACGCCCGGCGGCTACGCCGGGCACCTGCGCACGACGCTGCTGCGGACGTGAGCACGTGGGGGCCGCTGCGGGCGCGGGACGGCCGCGCCTCAGGGGGCGGCGACGATGCGGAACCGCCAGCCGACGAACGCGGCCGCGACCGCCACGAGCGACCAGGCCACGGCACCCACGAGGGCGGAGTGCGCGGCGGCGACCAGCGGCAGCCCGCCGTCGGGGGTGTCCGCGAGCATCGTCGAGACGTACCACCGGTTGGCCCACCGCACGACGTCCGCGAGCGCGAGCAGCGCCGCCACGATCGCCACACCCCGGGCGAGCGCGTGCAGCCGCGTCTCGCGTCGGGGTGCGGGGCTCGCGTCGGTCATGACCGCACGATAGGCCGCGGCACGGCGCGCCGTCCGGGACCGCACGGGTGACCCGGTCACGGTCCGCGGGTCACGCGTCGGGCAGGTGCTCCTTGGCGTCGTCGTACGTCGCGGCGGCGGGCAGCTCGCCCGGTGCGTAGACGTGCTTGACGACCCCCCGCGGGAACACGTCGGTCCGCAGCAGGGTGAACGGCTGGATCGTGGTGGCGTCGGTGAACAGCCGCTCGCCGCGGCGGGCCGCGACCGGGTGGACGAACAGCCGCAGCTCGTCGAGCACACCGGCGTCGAGGAGCTGGCGGACCACCGTGATCGAGCCGGCGACCAGCACCTTGCCGAGCGTCGCGTCGTCCCGCAGCGACCGGACCGCGGCCACGACGTCGGCCGTCCGCTCGACGTTGCGCCACCCCAGGTCGCCGTCGCCGCGGGTCGCGACGAGCTTGCGCACGTCCCCGAGCTGGGCCGCGAAGGCGGCGTCCTCGCCGCCGGCGGCCTCGCGCTCGGGCCACGCCCCGACGAAGGAGTCGTACGTGACCCGCCCCAGGACGAGCACGTCGACGTCCTCGTAGTCCTCGCCGACGGCCGCGCCCATCTGCTCGTCGAAGTACGGGAAGTGCCAGTCAGGGTCGATCTCGGCGACGCCGTCGAGCGAGATGAACAGGGTGGACACGACGGTCGCCATGCGAACCTCCGGGGTCGAGGGGATCAGGGGTGTCGACCGGAGCCGACTCCCGGACTCATCGGGTCAGTCGGCGATGTCGAGCAGGTCGTCCGGGCTCGCGCGGCGGGCGCCGAGGCCCAGGTCCGCGACCAGGGCGTCGACGACGTCGGCGGACGCCGCGACCGCGATCTCCCGCGTGTGGATCGGCACGCCCACGCACCAGGTGCGGTCGTCCGGCCACACCAGCGACGGCACCGCCTCGTGGCGCAGCGCGAGCGCGGACCGCAGCGGTCCGGTCCACAGGTGGTAGGCCCGGTGCGGCAGGTGGAGCGGCTCGGCGGCCGGGCGCTCCACGCGCCTTGCGGCCAGGGCCTCGCGGGCCTCGGCCCGGGCTCGCTCCATCTCCGCGGCGTCGGGCGGCCCGTCACCGGTCCACACGACGGAGGTGCCCATGCCGGGCGCGTCTCGCGGGTCCGTCCCGTGGTCGTGCAGGAACCCCCAGCCCTCCCACAGGCCGCAGTGCACCGGCTGGTCCCCGGTGCCCTCCGCGAGCACGTCGAGCAGGCGCGCGAGGGCGGCGGCGTCCTCGGTCCCCTGCGGGTCGTCGGCCGGCGACGGCACGGGCACGACGGCGTACGCGTCGTACCCGTGCGGGACGGCGTGCCCGACGCTCGCGCCGAACGGCCCGAGGCGGGCAGCGATCCACGCGCCGGCGTCCGGGCCGTCGTCCCAGGACGCGCCGGCGGCGACGAGGTGGGGCGAGCCGGTCACACCACCACGCTACCCACGCGCACCCGGCGCCCCGCACGTAGCCTGGCCGACGTGACGAACCACGACCCGCACCCCGTCGAGCAGGTGTGCGTCGCCGGCCCGGCCGCCGACGTGGAGCTCGTCGAGCCGCGCGACGTGCCGCTGGGTGGTCCGCGCGCGATGACGGTGCGTCGCACCCTGCCGTCGAAGGCGCGCTCGCTGGTGGGGCCGTTCTGCTTCGCCGACCACTACGGGCCCGACGACGTCGCCGCGACCGGCGGCATGGACGTGCCGCCGCACCCGCACACCGGGCTGCAGACGGTGACGTGGCTGTTCGAGGGGTCGGTGCTGCACCGCGACGCGCTCGGCTCCGAGCAGGTCGTCGTGCCCGGGCAGCTCAACCTCATGACGGCGGGCGACGGGATCTGCCACAGCGAGGAGGCCACGCCCGCGCTGTTCCCCGACCGGCCCGTGCTGCACGGCGTGCAGCTGTGGACCGTGCTGCCGGAGTCCGCGCGGCACGGGGAGCGGGCCTTCGACCACGTCGCGGACGTCCCGTCGTTCGCCGTCGACGGCACGGTGGTGCGCGTGTTCATGGGGGCGCTGGGCGGCGTCGCGTCGCCGGCGCGCGCGTACTCGCCGCTCGTCGCGGCGCAGGTCGACGTCCCGGCGGGCGCGCGCGTGACGCTGCCCGTCGACGCGGCGTTCGAGCACGGGGTGCTCGTCGACACCGGGGTGCTGCGGTTCGAGGGGCACGACGTCGAGCGGTCGTGGCTCGCCTACGCGCCGCCGGGGCGCGACGTGCTCGTCCTCGAGGCCGGCGACGCGCCCGTGCGCGCGGTGCTCCTCGGCGGGGCACCGTTCGAGGAGCCCGTGCTCATGTGGTGGAACTTTGTGGGGCGCACGCACGACGAGGTCGTCGAGGCGCGCGCGCAGTGGCAGGCGTCCCTCACGGGCGACGCCGCCGGGCTGGCGCGGTTCGGTGAGGTGCAGGGCTACGACGGCCCGCCGCTGCCCGCCCCCGAGCTGCCGAACGTCCGGCTGCGCCCGCGCGAGCGCTGAGACCCGCCCGGGGGCCGGTCAGGTGGACCGTCGGAGCCGGGCGCAGAGGTAGCGCGTCTTGCCCGTGCGGAAGCGCTCGTGCGTGGACGAGCCGTCCAGCGCGGCGAACGGGCGGAAGGCGGGCCGAGCGACGCGCGGGATCCACGCCCGGACCAGCTCGGCGCGGCGGGCGTCGTCCAGCCGCAGCGCGTGCAGGACCTGCGCGGTGACGTCGTCCTCGTGCACGGGCACCAGGCCGCTGGACCGCAGCTGCGCGCGGGTGGCCGCCACGTCGTCCGCGCGGCGGAAGTCCGCCCACGCGAACGTGCCGCCGGGGCGCAGCACGCGGTGCACCTCGGCGACGAACCGCTCCGTCGACGGGTAGCAGTGCGAGGACTCGACGTTGAGGACGACGTCGAACGACGCGTCGTCGAACGGCAGCGCGAGCGCGTCGCCCTGCACGAACCGCAGGCCGGGCCCGCTGCGGTCCCGGCGGCTGAGGGCCACCGCCGACGCGGCCAGGTCCACGCCCGTCGTCGTCGCCGGGCCGAGCGTGCGCGCGACCCACGACACTCCCCCGCCGCGCCCGGACCCCACCTCGAGCACGTCGGCACCCGCGACGTCGACGCCGTCCAGCACGTGCGCGTACAGCCCGATGCCGTAGCGGTCCGGCTCGTCGGCGGGGTCGAGCACCAGCGGCGGGGCCGCGTCGTCCAGCGGCGCGTAGCCGTAGTTCATGAACGTCCACGCCGGTTGCCGGACGCGGGCGCCGAGCAGCTCGTAGCAGGCTCGCCAGGCGAGCTGTCGCAGACCCATCGGGTGAACGTACCCGTCGGCGCCCGCCTCAGGGAGCCGCGGGCGGGCGTCGGAGCCAGCGCCCGCGGGTGCGGCTCGCCGCCCACACGAGGGCGCCCGCGACGAGCAGCGTCACGAGCAGACCCGCGACGTGCCGCGCGAGCGAGCCCACCCCTCGATCCGGCAGCAGGAAGCCGTACGGGACCCAGCCGTCGGTGGCGCCCCGCACCAGGGTCACCGCCAACCACAGCAGCGGGTACGGCAGCACCCACCCCAGGCGACGCCACGGCAGCGGCGGACGGTCGCCGACGAGCAGCCAGTCCAGCGCGACGACGCACGGGAGCCCGACGTGCAGGACCGCGCTGATCCACGGGGCCGCACCCCCGGCGCCAGGGGTGAGGACGTTGTACACGACCGCGACGACCAGCAGGCAGGCCGCCGCGACCCCCCGTGCCAGGGTCAGGCCCGGCGGGACCCGCCGTCCGGCCACGAGGAGGGCACCCGTCACCACGAGCAGCAGGCTCGCGAGCAGGCTGGTCAGGTGGGTGAAGTACCCGAGGAAGTCGACGACCGCCCCCCGGCCCGCTGCACGCTGCGCTCCGTACGACACGGCGAGCACCACCAGGACCGCGACCCCGACCCCGATCCGGCACGCCCCGAGGACGACCGTGCGGGATCGGGGCGGCGGGGTCGGCGGCACGGCCGCGAGCCTAGGCCCGGCGGGTGCAGCCGTCGGACGGTCGACGCGTGCGCGCCGGCCTGTGCCACGATCGGCCTCGTGGAGCTCCCCCTGCCCTGGTCCCTCGTCCTCGTCGCTGCCGGCGCCTGGAACCTCGTCGTGTGGCCGCGGTTCTGGCAGCGCGTGAGCACCGACCCACGGGCGCGCGACGCCGAGGGCAGGGCGACCCGGTTCTTCACGGTGCACCTCGTGCTCGTCGTGGTGTCGCTCGTGCTCGGCGTCGCGGTCGGCGCCCTCGGGGTACTGACGCTGCTCTGACCCGCGGGGCGCGCGGGCCTCGGCCCGTCGCCGCCCGCCCCCTTCCCGCGTCGGCGCCCGACGAGGATCATCGGTGAGGTCCCGCCCGGCCGCGGCCCGCTGCCGGGCTGCCGAGGGGAAGGAGCGGCGGTGGACGGTGCCGAGCCCCACCGGGCGGACCGCGCCACGGGCGCACCACGCAGCGCGCAGGAGCTGGCCGAGCTGGCCGGACGGACCCCGCCGGCCTCGATCCCGGAGGTCGTCGAGCGCCTGGAGGCCATCGGGGCGCACGCCGCAGCGACGTCGGTGCTCGGCGACGGGGACGGCATCGCGTCGTTCACGCGGCTGTACGTCGTCATCACCCGGCGGGTGGGCGAGATGGTGGAGGCCGGGGAGTTCGCGTCGTCGCCGTTCCTCGTGGGCCTCGACCTGGAGTTCGCCGCACGCTACTTCGACGCGCTGCGCCGCTACGCCGCCGACGTCCACGGGGCTCCCGGCGTGTGGCGCGTCCTGTTCGACCACCGCAGCGACCCGACGGTGCCGCCCGTGAACTTCGCCGTGCTCGGCGTCAACGCCCACATCAACTACGACCTCGCGCACGCGCTGATCGCCACCTGGCGCCGGATCCCCCCGGACGGCGCGGACAGGCGCGGCTCGCAGTACCACGACTACCTGCTCGTCAACGACGTGTTCGACCAGGAGATGGACGGGCTGCGCGAGGAGCTGGGCTCGCTCCTGTCGTCCGGCCCGGACGGCGCGCCCTGGGACGTCGCCGCGAACTGGCTCTCCGACCTCGTCGTCACGTTCACCCGCGACCTCGCCTGGGTCGAGGCCACGCGCGTGTGGTCCCAGGGCGCCACGCCGGAGGCGTGCACGGCGTCGGAGCGCCGGCTCGACGCGATCGCGACGTACATCGGACGGGGTCTGCTGCGGGCTCCCCTGCCGTTCTGAGCGGGCGAGGGGCCAGTCGGGCCGGGGTCCGGTCCGTGTATATTCACTGCACTGGACTGCAACTAATATATGCATCGGAGTGCACATGCCCGCGTCGTACCTGCCGCGTCTCGTCGACGAGCAACTGCGACGCAGCCTGCGCTCTGCCGGTGCCGTCCTGCTCGAGGGGCCGAAGGCCTGCGGGAAGACCACCACCGGGCGCCAGCAGGCCGCATCGACCGTCCGCCTGGACGCCAGCCCCCAGCTCCGGGCTGCGGGAGCGGCGGACCCGAACCTCCTCCTCGACGGCCCGGCGCCTCGGCTCGTCGACGAGTGGCAACTCGTCCCCGGGGTCTGGAATGCCGTCCGGTACCAGGTGGACGAGCGCCAGGCGGACGGGCAGTTCATCCTCACCGGCTCCGCTACACCCGCCGACGACCTCACACGGCACACCGGAGCCGGCCGTGTGGCACGGATCCGGATGGCTCCCATGTCGCTGTACGAGACAGGGGCATCGGACGGCGCAGTCTCGCTCGCGGGAATGTTCGACGGCGCCCGCGCGTCGAGCGCCGGGTCCGACGTCGACCTCCACGGTGTCGCCGAGCTCCTGTGCCGCGGCGGATGGCCGGCAAACCTGCACCGCGACCTCGGGGACGCGCTCAACGCCAACCGCGACTACCTGAGGACCATCACCTCGGCCGACATCGTCACCGTCGACGGGGTGCGCCGAGACCCGCGGAAGGTCAATGACCTGATCTACGCCCTCGCACGCAGCAACGGCACCTACGTCACCGACAAGACCCTCCAGGCAGACGTCACCGGCCGCGGGCAGTCGCTGGCTACCAGGACGCTCACCTCCTACCTCGACGCCCTGCAACGGCTGTGGATCGCGGTCGAGCAGACCGCGTGGGGGCAGCACCTCCGGTCGGGCGCGCAGCTGCGCAAGTCACCGAAGCGGCACCTGGTCGACCCGTCGCTCGCGGTCGCGGCGCTGGGCGCGTCCCCGCGGTCGCTCGTCGCCGACCCCGAGGCGTTCGGACAGCACATCGAGAGTCTCGCGTTCCGTGACCTGTCGATCTACGCGCAGGCGATCGGCGGCACCGTCCATGCGTACCAGGAGAGCTCAGGGGCAGAGCTCGACGCGGTCGTGGTCCGCGACGACCAGTGGATCGGTATCGAGGTCAAGCTGTCGGCGCGGCCCGAGATCGTCGATCCCGCAGCGGCCGGCCTGCTGGCCATCGCCCGCCACATGCGCCGCCCCCCCGCTGCGCTAGCCGTCGTGACCGCGACGGGTCCGTCGTACCGGCGCCCCGACGGGGTCGACGTCGTCTCGCTCCTCAGCCTCGGGCCCTGACACGGCATGCGGGAGGCCAGGACAGGTCGGGGACGCGCCCGAGCAGCCGTCGTCGCCGAGGCGGGAGTCAGATGCCGCGCCTCCCGGGTCACTCGTCGAGGGCGGCCGCGACCGCCCGCAGCTCGTCGAGCACGCGCCGGACGACCAGCCGCTCGGCGCGGTCCCGGCGCACCAGCGCGTCGATCCGCCGTCCGGCCCGCACGCCGGTGAGCGGGACGAGGCGAACGCGGGCGCCGCCGCCGAACGCGTACCGGGGCAGCAGCGACACCCCGTGGCCGGCCTCGACGAGCGCCTCGACCACGTGGAAGTCGTTCACCCGGTGCACGATCCGCGGTGCCGCGCCGGACCGTGCACCGACGCCGGCGAGCACCCGTGCCACCGGGAACCCCTCGCGCACGGCGATCCAGGGCACGTCCCGCAGGTCCGCAGGGCCGACCTGCGTCCGCTGCGCCAGCGGGTGGTCGAGCGGGACCGCGACGTCGAGCGGCTCGCGCAGCAAGGGCACGACGCGCAGCGCGTCGCCGCCGGGCCAGCCGGCCTCCTCGTCGGGCCGGTGGGCGATCACGACGTCCATCCGGTCGGTCAGCGCGACGAAGTCGTCCTGCGCGACGTCCTCGTCCGAGCACTCGAGCGTGAGCCCGTCGATGGCGGCCACGCGGGTGAGCAGGGCGGGGAGCAGCAGCAGCGCCGCGCTTTGGAAGGCCGAGACGCGCACCAGCCCCTGGGGCCGCGTCAGGAACCTGTCGCACGCCGCCCGCGCCCGTTCGAGGGCGACGGCGACGTCCAGGGCGGCCTCGGCCAGCGCCTCCCCCGCGGGCGTCAGCCGCAGCCCGCGGCCGACGCGCTCGGTCAGGGGCACACCGACCTCGCGCTGCAGCAGCGCGACCTGCTGGGACACGGCCGACGGGGTCAGGTGCAGCACCCGCGCGGCGGCGGTGACGCCGCCCTGCGAGCCCACCGCCCGGAGCGTCTCGAGGGCACGGGCGTCCATGCAGCAACGCTACATCGTCACGTCAGTACTTTTCGATGGTGGTGCACGGTGGGCAGGGCCCATGCTCGGCACGTGCCCACTCGCGACCGCCTCCTCGCCGCTCTCGTCGCGGTGTGCTGGGGGCTGAACTTCCCGGCGATCCACCTGTCGCTCGAGCAGTTCCCGCCGTTCTTCCTGGTCGCGGTCAGGTTCGCGCTCATCGCCGTGCCGACGCTCCTGCTGGTCCCGCGGCCGGCCGCTCCCTGGCGGTGGATCGCGCTCTACGGCCTGGGGTTCGGCGTCCTGCAGTTCACGTTCCTGTACCTGGCGATGTCCAGCGGCATGCCGACCGGCCTGGCGTCCCTGGTGCTCCAGTCGTCAGGCCCGTTCACCGTCCTGCTGGCGGCGGCCTTCCTGCGTGAGCGGATCACGGCCCGGCAGGGCGCCGGAGTCCTGCTCGCGGTCGCCGGCCTCGCCGGGATCGCCGCGTACCGGGCCGGTCAGGTGGGCGGCGCGGCCGTGGTCCCGGTGCTGCTGACCCTGTGCGGCGGTCTCGGCTGGGCCGTCGGCAACCTGGGCAGCCGACGCGCGGGACAGGCGCAGCCGGGTGAGCCGTTCCGGCTCATGCTCTGGATGTCCGTGGTGCCGCCGCTGCCGCTGCTGGCGCTGTCTCTCGCCGTCGAGGGCCCCGCGCGGATCGCCGGTTCGTTCCACGGGCTCGGCAGCACCCGGGGGCTCCTCGCGCTCGGCGGGCTGGCGTTCACCGTCGTCGTCGCCACGCTCGTCGGTTCCGGGCTGTGGACCACCCTGATGGGCCGGCACCCGTCCAGCACGGTGGCGCCGTTCTCGATGCTCGTGCCCGTCGTCGGCATCGGCGCCTCGTGGCTGCTGCTGCGCGAGCGCACGTCGCCGACGGAGCTGGCCTGCGGTGCCCTGGTGGTCGCCGGGGTGCTGCTGGGCAGCACGCGTCGACGTCGCTCGACGTCCGCCGCCGCGCCTGCCCCGACGCGCGCCCTCGACCTCGACGAGGGCTCGCGACAGGCGGTGGCGCCGGGACTGACCGGGAGGGGCGGCTCGGGCCCGGACCGGGCGGCTCCGTAGCAGGTGCCGCCGCGGCCCTCACGGGCGCACTCTCCTCCCCTTGCGCGGGGCGGGCTCGCCGTCGACGTGCGCGGCCCACTCGGCGGGCAGCTTCATGGTGCGCTGCACCCACGCGTCGGCCTCGTCGACCGACAGCCCACGCAGCTGCGAGATCATCAGGGCCCTCGGCCGCCCGGAGAGGCCCACGACGATCGAGAGCACAGCGGTGAGCACGGCGACCCCGCACCACACCAGTGTCGCCACCAGGTACCAGTCCGGGACCGTGGCGGGATCCGGGTAGGCCTCGAGCACGAGGCAGAGCACGAGCGCGCCCGCCACCACGACCATCAGGCCGGCAGTCAGGACCCGCACGATCCTCGCCGCCCGCCCCGGCCGGATCCCGTACGGGCCCGCGGTGAAGTAGGCCCACCGGGCGAGGTACCGCGCGTACCGCACGGGTGCGAAGGTCCGGTGCAGGACGACGCCCATACCGATCACCAAAGCGGTGATCACAACGGCTGCGACGACCATCATGAGCATCATGCCCGACGGTGCGAGCAGGCGCGGATCGTACCGCTGCTCGCCCGGCCGCCGGCCCGATCTGCGATCCCATCGGCCACGCGGCGAGGACGAGACCGATCGGGGGCGCCGCAGGTCACAGCGTCAACCAGCCCTGCAACAGCAACCGCCACCAACGCAACGAGCCGGACCCCTGAGGGTCCGGCTCGTTGCCGATGTCCTGAGACATCCACGGCGGGATGGTGACACAACTGCCTTGACCTGCGCGTCCGGGAGCCCGCGGGGACATGCAGTCACACGACTTCGGTCTCGACGCTCACACCGCAACGCGCTGAACTGCAAGAACGCGCGATCCCGCGTGGACGCTGCCGCGAGCTGGATCGGACGCGATCACGGACGCGTCGCACGGCCCATCTTGCGGTTCGCGAAGGGGCGGCGTCCGTAGTGCGCCGCGAACTGAGTCAGCAGTGCGGCTTCGACGTCCTCCGGATCCGTCTGCGGGGTGGGCAACCACGCGACCAGCAGATCGTCGGCAT
>NZ_BONP01000043.1 GCF_016862775.1 Cellulomonas phragmiteti
TACTACAAGGGCAGCAACAACGTGAGCTGGACGCCCACCGGCGTCTGCTCGTAGCACCACCCGGACGGGGGTGCCGGGGCGACCGCCCCGGCACCCCCGTCCGCATGTCGCGCGACGACGTCGCCCGGGGTCTCGCGCCGTCAGGTCGCCGACGCGCCGTCCCGGCCCTCGTCGTCGCGACCGACCTCGTCCAGCGGCGGGGTCAGCCGGCCCTCGGGGTCGAGCCGCAGCAGCATGGTGCGGGTCAGGTCCTCGAGCTGGGCGACCTGCTCGGCGCTGAGCGCGTCCACCACGAGCGCACGGGCGGTCGCGACGTGCCCGGGGGCCGTCTGCACGACGAGGTCCCAGCCCGCGGCCGTGAGGTGGGCGTTGGTGGCGCGGCGGTCGTCGGCGCAGGGCGCGCGCTCGACGAGCCCGCGGTCCTCGAGGCGTCGCACGACGTGGGACAGGCGGGGGAGGGTCGCGTTGGTCCGGCGGGCGAGGTCCGACATGCGCAGGGTCCGGCTGCGCGCCTCGGAGAGCATCGCCAGCACCTGGTACTCGAAGTGCGTCAGACCGGCGTCGTGCTGCAGCTGCGAGTCGAGCTGGGCCGGCAGCAGCTCGGCCACGGCCACGAGGCCGAGCCAGGCGCGCAGCTCGGAGGGGGTCAGCCACAGGGCGTCGGAGGGCACGTCGTCATCCTAGTCGGACGGTTGACGCGACAACTTCACGCTCACCCGTGCGGACGGGTGACGCGCACCGCTCAGCGGCGCTCGTCGAGGCGGCGGACCGGGACGCCGAGGATCGTCGTCTCGGGCGGGGCCAGGGTGTCCAGGCCGTCGGGGACGTCGGGGAACCCGGCGGACGGCACGTCGCCGACCCAGAGCCGCCACGTCCGCCCGGTGCGGTGCGCGACGCCCGGCACGACGAGGGTGGCCCCGCCGGCCGCCGTCAGTGCGGTCGCCAGCGCCGCGGTCGCCTCGGCCGGCACGAAGCCGACGATGACGTTGCGCCACACGAGGACGAGCCGGTCGTCAGCGCCCCGCTCGACGCGCAGCCGCGCCGGGACGACGGCGTCCGCGGGGTTGTCACCCAGTCCCAGCGCCGCCAGGATCGAGCGCTGCATCGCCGGGGCCTCGGCCGCGTGGAACCCCACGGCGACGTCCGCCGGCACCTCGGGTCGACGTCGGAACAGGGCCACGCGCCCAGCATGCCACGCGCGTCGAGGGCCCCACGGACCGGGCGCGCGGCGTGCGGACCGCCCACGGGTCGGGCGGCGCGGCGGGCACGGACCGGCGTCAACTACCTTTCTCCCGTGAGCGAAGCGGAGATCGGGTCGGACGTCCCTCGTGGCGTCGTCAGCCATGAGGTACCGGAGCTCCTGCGCAACGACGTCCGGCTGCTCGGTGAGCTGCTCGGGCGCGTGCTGCGCGAGGCCGGTGGGGAGGACCTGCTCGCGGACGTCGAACGCCTGCGCGAGCTGGCGATCGCGTCGCACAGCGAGCCGGACGGGCACGCGCTCGGCGAGGCCGAGGCCCTGGTCGCCGGGTTCAGCCACGAGCGTGCCGAGCAGGTGGCGCGGGCGTTCACGTGCTACTTCCACCTCGCGAACCTGGCCGAGGAGTACCACCGGGTGCGTGTGCTGCGCGACCGTGAGTCGCGCCTGTCCCCGCACGAGCTCGCTCCCGACGACTCGCTGCCCGCGGCGTACCAGCAGCTGGTGGCCGAGGTCGGCGAGGACGTGGCGCGGCAGAGGCTGCGGGACCTGGAGTTCCGGCCCGTCTTCACCGCCCACCCGACCGAGGCGCGTCGCCGGGCGGTGTCCCGGTCGATCCGCCGGGTCGCCGAGCTCGTCGCCGAGCGCGACACCCTCCACATCGGCGGGACGACGCTCGCCGAGAACGAGCGCCGGCTGCTCGCCGAGATCGACGCCCTGTGGCGCACGTCGCCCCTGCGTGCCGAGAAGCCGACCGTCCTCGACGAGGTCGCGACCGTGCTGTCGATCTTCGACGCCACGCTCGCGGACGTCCTGCCGACCGTCTACCGCCGCCTCGACGACTGGCTCCTCGAGGACGAGGCCGGCACCACGGCACCGGTGGTCGCGCCGTTCGCCCGCCTGGGCTCCTGGATCGGCGGCGACCGCGACGGCAACCCGAACGTCACGGCGGAGATCACCCGCGCCGCGGCGGCGATGGCCTCGGAGCACGCGCTCGACGCGCTGCTCGCCTCCGCGCGCCGGACCGCCGACGGCCTGACGCTCGACGCGGCCGGCACGCCCGCGTCGACCGAGCTCAGCGCGCTGTGGCAGCGCCAGCGCTCGCTCTCGGACGCGATCACGTCGCGCATCGCGGGGTCCGCGCCGAACGAGCCGCACCGCCGCGCGCTGCTGGGGATCGTCGAGCGCGTCGCCGCGACCCGCCGCCGCGACGCCGACCTGGCGTACGCGAACGCGGACGAGCTCGAGGCGGACCTGCGCATCGTGCAGGACTCCCTGGTGGCCGCGGGCGCTCGCCGCGCCGCCTACGGCGACCTGCAGCGGCTGATCTGGCAGGTGCAGACCTTCGGCTTCCATCTCGCCGAGCTCGAGGTGCGCCAGCACTCGCAGGTGCACGCCGCCGCCCTGGCCGACATCGAGGCCAACGGCGTCGACGGCGACCTGCAGCCCATGACGGTCGAGGTGCTCGACACGTTCCGGGCGCTGGGCACCGTGCAGCGCCGGTTCGGCGTCGCGGCCGCGCGACGCTACATCGTGTCGTTCACGCAGTCGGCCGACCACCTGCCCGCGGTGTACCGGCTCGCCGACCTCGCGTTCGGCGGGCCGGAGCACGCGCCGGTGATCGACGCGATCCCGCTGTTCGAGACCTTCGCCGACCTGCAGAACAGCGTGGAGATCCTCGACGCCGTGCTGGACCACCCCCGGGTGCAGGAGCGGCTCGCGGCCAACGGCCGGCGGGTCGAGGTCATGCTCGGGTACTCCGACTCGTCCAAGGACGTCGGTCCGCTCTCCGCGACCCTGGCGCTCGACGACGCGCAGCGCCGGATCGCCGAGTGGGCCCGCCGCAACGACATCGTCCTCACGCTGTTCCACGGTCGGGGCGGTGCGCTGGGGCGCGGCGGCGGCCCCGCCAACCGCGCGGTCCTCGCGCAGCCGCCCGGGTCCGTCGACGGCCGCTTCAAGCTCACGGAGCAGGGCGAGGTCATCTTCGCCCGCTACGGCGACCCGGACATCGCGACGCGGCACATCGAGCAGGTCACCGCGGCGACCCTGCTCGCCGACGCCCCGAGCGTGGTGCAGCGCAACGACGAGGCCGCGGCGCGGTTCGCGGACCTCGCCGCCCGCCTGGACGTCACCTCCCGCGAGCACTTCCACGCGCTCGTGCGCGCCGACGGGTTCCCGGCCTGGTTCGCCCAGGTCACACCGCTCGAGGAGCTCGGGCTGCTGCCGATCGGCTCGCGGCCGGCCCGCCGTGGCCTGTCGGTGTCGTCGCTCGACGACCTGCGCGCGATCCCGTGGGTGTTCTCGTGGTCACAGGCCCGGATCAACCTGGCCGGGTGGTACGGCCTGGGGACGGCGCTCGCAGCGGTCGGCGACGTCGAGGAGCTGCGTGCGGCGTACGCCGAGTGGCCGCTGTTCGCGACGATCATCGACAACGTCGAGATGTCCCTCGCCAAGACCGACGAGCGCATCGCCGCCCGCTACCTCGCTCTCGGCGACCGTGACGACCTGGCCGAGCTCGTCCTGGACGAGATGCGGCGGACGCGGCACTGGGTGCTCGCGACGACGGGGAGCACCGGCGTGCTGTCCCGCCGCCGCATCCTCGGCCGTGCCGTGCAGCTGCGCAGCCCCTACGTCGACGCGCTGTCGCTGCTGCAGCTGCGGGCGCTGCGCGGGCTGCGGACCGGGCAGGACCAGCAGTCCGCCGACGACCTGCGCAGGCTCCTGCTGCTCACCGTGAACGGCGTGGCCGCGGGCCTGCAGAACACCGGCTGACGGGTCCCGGGCCGCGCGCGGCAGGTCGGTGCCTCAGCGTGCCGGCACGGTCCGCGTCGCGGCCCAGGCCCGCAGCTCGGCGACGCGCTCGGCCATGACCACGGCCAGGGGGCGGGTCGTGCGCAGCTCCTCCAGGACCGTGGCGGCGTCCAGGCCCCGGCCGTGGGCGTGCGCCGCGTACGTCGCCGCGACGACGGCCTGCTCGACCTCCGCCCCGGAGAACCCCGCCGAGGCCGCCACGAGCCGGTCCGTCTCGTCGTCGCGCAGCTGCAGACCGCGCCGCCCGGCGTGCAGGCGCACGAGCCCGGCGCGCGCGGCGTCGTCCGGGAGGTCGACGAAGAACATCTCGTCGAAGCGTCCCTTGCGCACCAGCTCGGGGGGCAGCGCGGAGATGTCGTTGGCGGTCGCGGCGACGAACACCCGCGAGCTGCGGTCGGCGAGCCACGTGAGCAGCGTCCCGAGGACGCGCCGCGCCGATCCGCCGTCGGACTCGCTGCTCGCGACCGCCTTCTCGATCTCGTCGACCCACAGCACGCACGGTGCGAGCGCGTCCGCCGCGGCGAGAGCGTCACGCAGGCGCCGCTCGGACTCGCCCACGTACTTGTCGTGCACGCCCGCGAGGTCCAGCCGCAGCAGCGGCACCCCGAGGATGGACGCGGCCGCCCGGGCGGCCAGCGACTTGCCGCAGCCCTGCACGCCGAGGAGCAGCACGCCGCGCGGGGCGTCGAGGTGCGGTGCCGAGCCGTCCATGGCCGGTCGCCGCAGCAGCATCCACCGCACGACGCGGTCCAGGCCGACCACGTCGCCCGGTGCGACGGTGGCGTACTCGTACGACAGCACGCCGTCGGCGGACAGCGCCTCGAAGCGGGCGCGCTCGACGACGGGCACGTCGCGCGCCGTCAGCGCGCCGTCGTTGACGATCGCGCCGTGGGCGAGACGGCCGACGTCCGAGCGCGACAGGCCGGCGAGGCGCTGCACGAGCAGCTCGCGGGCCTCGGGGTCGACGTGCGGGACCCGTCCGGTGACGTTCGACCAGGCCGCGACCGTGCGGTCGACGATGACGGCCCGCTCGGCCGGTGAGGGGAAGGTCACCGGGACCCGCACCGCGAGGTGCTCGACCTCGCGCGGCAGCTTCAGCGCGTGCGAGACGAGCACCAGCGTGCTGCGCATGGCCAGCGGCCGCTGCGCGGCGTCCTTCAGCAGGCGGACGACGACCGGGTCGTCGAACCACGGGTGCAGGTCGAGCAGCACGTAGACGGCCGGTGCCAGGCTGTCGACGATGGACCGCAGCAGCGTCGGAGGCTCGGTGTTGTGCAGCTGGGACCCGCCGAGGTCCACGTCCATGCGTCGCAGCCCGTCCGTGACGCTCCACCGGAAGACCGGATGGGGTGCGCGGCCACCCGGAGGGCGCGACGCGGCCCGCAGGACGAGCTCGACGGCGTCGGCCTCGTCCTCGGTCTCCAGGACGACGATCGGGGTCCGGGACGCCACGAGGGCCGCGAGGTCGTCGCGGGTCGGTTCGAGGTGCACGCGGTCACGCTAGCGCCGCGCGGGGTGCGCCCGGTCCGGCAGGCAGGTGGCGGGCAGGTTTCCACCCGGACGCCTCACCGGGGCAGCGAGACGACCGCGGGCACCGGCGCGCCCGCAACCAGCAGGTCCAGCACGAGCCGCTCGTGCGGCACGACGCCCTCGGGCAGGCCCGCCAGCGGGAACCAGCCCATCGCGTCGGAGCGGTCCGGCTCCCGCACCGTCGGCTCGCCGCTCCACGCCGTCACCTCGAAGAAGACGTCGACCCGCTGCTCGACCTGCGGTCCTGCGCGCTCGAACCGGTGCAGGGTCGTCAGCGCGCGCAGCGCCGTCGGCGCCACCGTGACGCCGGCCTCCTCGGCGGCCTCCCGCACCGCGGCCTCGTGTACCGACTCGCCGGGGTCGACGTGACCGGCGAGCAGGGCCCACCAGCCGTCCATGTACCCGGTGCCGGCACGGCGCTGCAGCAGCACCTCGTCGCCGTCGGCGCGCGTGCGGCGCAGCACGACGTAGGCGGCGGCGACGAGCAGCGTGCGTCCGGCGGCGTGGTCGTCGGGGGCGTAGCCGTGGGCGGGTGCGGGCACGGGGGCGAGTCTGGCACGCGTCAGCAGCGGACGGTCACGCGGCGGGGACGGTGTGCGTGTGGAGGATCTCCCACACGTGCCCGTCGGGGTCGGCGACGGTGCGTGCGTAGGTGGGTCCGCTCTGCACGGGCGCGCGGGGCTCGGACCCGCCGCCCGCGATCGCGTGCGCCGTGAGCGCGTCCACCTCCGCCCGGGACGACGCGGTGAGGCACAGCAGGACCTGGGTGCCCGTGCGCGCGTCGACCACGGGCAGCTGCGTGCAGGTCGCGAACCGGTCCCGGCGGAGCAGCATCACGCAGATCGTCCCGGAGACCACGACGCACGCCGACAGCTCGTCGCTGAGCATCTCGTTGACCGGGAACCCGAGCCCGTCGTAGAAGGCGCGCGACGCCGCGACGTCGCGGACGGGGAGGCTGACGAGGATCATGCGGTCCACGGGCGCTCCTGCAGGGTGCGGCGGGGTTCGGGTGGTACCGGTGCCGACCGGCCCCGGACCTCCGACTCATCGGGGGATGTGCGATGTCGGTGGCCGCGGATACCGTCGTCCTGTGACGACGACCACACCCGCACAGCCGTCCGTCCCGACGCCTGGCGCCGGGTCCGCCGACCTGACGTCCGAGGAGTTCGCCGCCCGGCTGTCGCCGATGCGGCGCGAGATCCTCGCCCACTGCTACCGCATGACCGGGTCGGTGCACGACGCGGAGGACATGCTGCAGGAGACGTACCTGCGGGCGTGGCGCGCCATGCGCGGGTTCGAGAACCGGTCCTCGCTGCGCACCTGGATGTTCCGGATCGCCACCAATACGTGCCTCACGCACCTCGAGGGCCGGCGCCGCCGCCCGCTGCCCACGGGTCTCGGCGCGCCCGCCGCGGATCCCCGCGACCAGCCCCGCGAGGACCCGGCCACCGCGTGGCTCGAGCCGCTGCCGGACGCGCTGGTCTGGGCGCGCCCGCCCGTCGACCCGGCCGAGACGGCCGTGCACCGCGACTCCGTCCGGCTGGCCTTCGTGGCCGCCCTGCAGCACCTCACCGCGCAGCAGCGCGCCGTCCTGCTCCTGCGCGACGTGCTCGCGTGGTCCGCGGCCGAGGTCGCGGACGCGCTCGACCTGTCGGTGGCCGCGGTCAACTCGACGCTGCAGCGCGCGCGGGCGCACATGGCGAACGTGCACCACGTCACCCCGCTCGAGCCGACCGACCCTCGGCAGCAGGCCCTGCTTGCCCGCTACGTCGCGGCGTTCGAGGCGTACGACGTGGCGGCGATCGTCGAGCTGCTCGCGGCCGACGTCGTCTGGGAGATGCCGCCGTTCCCCGGGTGGTACTCCGGCCCGCAGGCCGTGGGCGAGCTCATCGGCTCGTGGTGCCCCGCCCAGGGGCCGGGCGACATGCGGATGGTGGCGACGCGCGCGAACGGGCTGCCCGCGTTCGCGATGTACATGCGCGACGCGGAGGGCCGGCACCGCGCCTTCCAGGTGCAGCAGGTGACGGTCACCGCCGCCGGCGTGCGGCACGTGACGGTCTGGTTCGGGGCGGAGCTGTTCGCGACCTTCGGGCTGCCGGCCGAGCTGCCCGGCTCAGGTGCCGTGCCGGCGCACGGTGCCCCGGCCACCGAGGGCCACCTCGAACGGTGAGCCCGCCGCCCCACCTGGGGGTCGACCGTGCCCGTGGTGGCGACGGCCGTGACGGTCCTGCCGCATGCGACGAGCCCGGCACCCGCGCTCCTGGCGGACCAGGAGCAGCGGGGGCCGGGCTCGTTCGTCGTCGGGGCCGGCTCAGGCGGCGGAGCTGCCCGCTGCCGACCCTGCCCGCCCGCGGCCACGGCCGCCGCGGCGCCGCCGCGGTGCACCCGTGCCGTCGGTCGGCGTCGCACCCGCGTCGCGACCGGAGGTCGGCCCGGTGCCGCGCTGCGGTGCCCGCTGCTGCGGTGCGGAGGTGCCGCGCGGGTCGGAGGACCGCGCGTCGGGACCCCCGGAGGTCCACACGACCGCCGGGCCCGCCGGGCGCGACGCGGCGCGCGAGCCGGACCGGCGCGTGCCGGTGTCGGGCTGGCCGGCACGGGGGCCGCCCTCGGAGCCGGCCCGCCCCCGGACGGGGGCCTGACCGCGCGACGTGCCGGACCGGCCGCGCGACGAGGACTGCCCGCGCCCGGCGTGCTGCCCACCCGCTCCGGACCGCCCGCGGCCCGAGGTGGACGGGCGCTCGTCCTGCGTGGCGGGAGCAGCCACGACGGTCGTCGGGGCCGGCGTGCCGCCGTTGTCGGCGGGGACCGTTCCCGGCGCCCCGGCGAGCCGACGCACGAGCGGGTCACCCGGCGTCACGGCGACAGGGGTGACCTTGATGCCGGCGGCGCGGGTCATCGCCCGCACGTCGGCACGCTGCTCGGGCAGCTGGAGGGTCAGGACGGTGCCCGTGGCCCCGGCGCGGGCCGTGCGGCCCGAGCGGTGCAGGTACGCCTTGTGCTCCGCGGGCGGGTCGACGTGCACGACCAGCTCGACCTCGTCGACGTGGATGCCGCGCGCCGCGATGTCGGTGGCGACGAGCACCCGGGCCTGACCGGAGGAGAACGCGGCGAGGTTGCGCTCGCGGGCGCCCTGGCCGAGGTTGCCGTGCAGGTCGACCGCCGGGATCCCGGCGAGCGTGAGCTGGCGGGCGAGCTTCTTGGCGTGGTGCTTGGTCCGCATGAACAGCACGCGGCGACCGGCGCCGGACGCCAGCGCCTCGACGACCGCCTTCTTGGCGGCGGCGTCGGCGACCTCGAGCACGTGGTGGGTGCTGGCGACCACGGTCTGCGCGGCGGGGTCCACGGCGTGCTCGACGGGCGTCGTCAGGTAGCGGTCGACGAGCGTGCCGACCCCGTTGTCGAGCGTCGCGGAGAACAGCAGGCGCTGCCCGCGCTTCGGGGTGCGGTCCATCAGGCGGCGCACGACGGGCAGGAACCCGAGGTCGGCCATGTGGTCCGCCTCGTCCAGCACGGTGATCTCGACGCCGTCGAGCGTGAGGAGGTTCTGCCGCAGCAGGTCCTCGAGCCGTCCGGGGCACGCCACCAGCACGTCGACACCGCGGTCGAGGGCGGTGACCTGGCGCGACTGCGCCACGCCGCCGAAGACGGTCGTGGTGCGCAGGCCCGCGGCTGCGGCCAGGGGGGCGAACGTGGCCTCGATCTGCGTCGCGAGCTCACGCGTCGGGCACAGCACGAGCGCACGGGGGCGGCGCGCCCGGCGCGGCGTGCCGGACGCGGCGAGCCGCGCGACGACGGGCAGGGCGAACGCGAGCGTCTTGCCGGAGCCCGTGCGGCCGCGGCCCAGGACGTCGGCGCCGCGCAGGGTGTCCGGCAGCGTCGCGACCTGGATGGGGAAGGGGGAGGTGATCTGCTGGGCGGCGAGCGCGCTGACCAGCACCTCGGGCACGCCGAGGTCGGAGAAAGTCGTCACAGGATGGTGCCTCTCGGGGGCAGAAGAAGTCGGGGTCCGCCGCACGATTCCCGGGGGGACTCCACGACGCGGGCGCGCGGTCGATCGCGCTGCCTCTCGGGACCACTGTCTCACACCCCGGGCCGCACGGCCGGGGCGCCGTGGCGCAGGGGCGCGCCCGGCACGTCCGCCACCGCCCGGCACGCCGGGTCGGTACGGTGGGCGCAGGCGGCCGCCCGGGCCGTCGGGCACAGGCAGGCGACCATGAGCGACACGGGCAACGGCGACTTCGAGTTCGAGCGACGGTTCCTCGCACGCGACGTCCCCGAGGGGCTGCTGGACGCCGAGCCCGCGCTGATCGTCCAGAGCTACTACCTGGCCGACGAGGGCTACGCGCTGCGCGTGCGCGCCCAGGCGTCCGCGGTCGCGGGCGTCGACGTCGGGCTCGACGAGGTGACGCTCCTGGAGCGGTACGCCGACCGCGTCGACTTCTGCGCCGTCACGGTGAAGGGCCCGATGAACGGGGGGACCCGGTACGAGGCGGAGCGGGAGATCGACCCCCTGGTGGGCGTCGAGATGGTGCGGCGCGGGGGTGCCCGGGTCGCCAAGGTCCGCCACTCCGTGTGGCTCGGCGAGGACGGCTGGGTCGTCGACGTGTTCGCCGGTGCGAACGCCCCGCTCGTCGTCGCCGAGGTCGAGCGCGGCGGCCCCGTGACGGACCTGGCCATCCCCGACTTCTGCGTGACCGAGGTCACGGCCGACCCGCGGTTCGCCAACGACGGCCTGGCGCACCTGCCGTTCGCGCGCTGGGCCGACGCGTGGGCGACCGAGCTCGCGCAGCGGGGCCCCACGTTCCTGCCCGGCTTCGGCCACGACCACCGGATGACCGGGTTCTAGCAGGGCCCGACCGGGAGGTCGGGCGGCTGGCGGTCAGCCGACGGGGTCGCCCGCCCCGTGCGCCGCGGGCACGCGCTCCTCGTCGCGGACGGGCCCCGGCGGGGTGCCGTCCCCGAACGGCCGTCCGCCCAGCGCCTCGCGCCCGTGCGGCGTCAGCCACCCCTGCAGCTCGGGGCCGCGGGGCACGATGCCCGACGGGTTGATGTCGCGGTGGACCTCGTAGTAGTGCTGCTTGACGTGCACGAAGTCGACCGTGTCACCGAACCCGGGCGTCTGGAACAGGTCGCGGGCGTAGGCCCACAGCGCCGGCATCTCCGTCAGCCGGTGACGGTTGCACTTGAAGTGCCCGTGGTACACGACGTCGAACCGCACGAGCGTGGTGAAGAGGCGGACGTCGGCCTCGGTGATGGTGTCCCCGACGAGGTAGCGGCGCGTCGCCAGCCGCTCCTCGAGGCGGTCGAGCCCGGTGAACAGGCGCTCGTAGGCGCGGTCGTACGCCTCCTGCGAGCCCGCGAACCCGCACCGGTACACCCCGTTGTTGACCTCGCGGTAGATCTCGTCGGCGACCTCGTCGATCTCGTCGCGCAGCGCGTCGGGGTAGAGCTCGGGTGCTCCGGGCCGGTGGTGCGCCGTCCACTGCGTCGACAGGTCGAGGGTCATCTGGGCGAAGTCGTTCGTCACGACCGCGCCGGACGGCACGTCGACGATCGCGGGCACGGTGATGCCGCGCGCGTACTGCGGGTCGCGCCGCAGGTACGCGTCGCGGATCCGCTCGATGCCCAGGACCGGGTCGACGCCGCCGGGGTCGAGGTCGAAGGTCCACGAGCGCTCGTCGTGGGTGGGGCCGCAGATCCCCATGCCCAGCGCGTCCTCGAGCCCCAGGAGGCGACGCACGACCACGGCCCGGCTCGCCCACGGGCACGCCCGGGACACCACGAGCCGGTAGCGCCCCGCCTCGACCGGCCAGCCGTCGCGGCCGTCCGCCGTGATGCGGTCGGGCAGGTAGCGGGTGTCACGCTCGAAGCTCGCGCCGGGCGTGGAGTAGACGCCGGGTCGGTCGTGGGCGGAGGTGCCGTCGGGGGACGCCGTGCGGGGGGACTGGTCCATCGTCGGATGATGCCTTCCCGCGCGCGGTCGTGCAGGCCGGGCGCGCGGACGACGCGCCGTGCCGGGCGATTGGTCCGGTCATGCACCGGTTCGCGGGAGGCGCCGGTGCCGGGACCTGCCTACAGTGCAGGAGCGTCGGCGACCGCCGGCCGGCGGCGACCTGCCGCCCGACCGCGGGAGGTGCGTGCACATGGGGTGGGACGTCCGGGGCACACGCCGACGGTCCGTGGTCCTGGGCGCAGCGGTCGCGCTCGCGGTGCTCGCCGGGTGCTCCTGGGGCACGCCGGACGCCGCACGCCCCGCTGCCACCCCGTCGGCCACCCCGACGCCGGAGCCGCTGACGGCCGCCGTCCGCACCGATGTCGCGCCGGCCACGGTCGTCGCGGGCGACGCGCCGGCCGTCGCGCTCGCGACCTCCGTCGCGCTGCTCGCCGCCGCCCCCGTGGTGGTGCTCGCCCCGCTCGACGACGTCGCCGCGTCCCTGACGGCGGCGTCCGCGGCGGTCGCGCTCGGTGCGCCCGTGCTGCCGACCGCGGCGGGTGCCGACGTCGCCACGGAGCTGGCGCGCCTGGGCACGACCCACGCCCTCGTCGTCGGGGACCCCGGCACCGACCTGCAGCTCCCGGGCGTCACCCTCGTGCCCGTGCCCGCCGGCGCCGACGGGGCCGTCCTCGCGCGGGCCACGGGGCACCGGTTCGGGGAGCCGACGCCCGTCGCACCGGGGCAGGAGCAGGCCGTCGTCGCGACCCTCGTCGGACCCGAGCCGGCGGTCCTGCTGGCCGCCGGGGCGGACGCCGCCGGGGGCGGACCGGACGCCGGGACGTCGTCGCCCACTGCGGGGCCGACCGGGGGCGACGCCACGACGTCCACCTCGGCCGAGGACCCGACGGCCCTGCCGCCGACCGGGCCCGTGGTCGCGACCGGCGTGCTGGCCCTCACCGACGGGTCGCCCGCGCTCGCCGCGACCGCGACGTTGCGCGCGCTGGGCGTCGGGCTGCTCGACGTGCCGGGCGGCGACCCGCGGTCGACGTCCACCGTCGTCCAGGCGGTCGCGCAGGCCGCGCCGACGGCGGTGCTGGCGTACGGCGAGACGTTCGGGACGCCCGAGCGGCTCGCGTCGCGCGTCGCGACGGCGCGCACGGGTGTGGAGCTCCCCGGGGGTGGCCAGCTGGTGTTCCCGTCCGTGCCGGAGCAGCCGGGCAAGAAGTACGTGGCCCTGTACGGCACCCCGGGCTCGAGCGCGCTCGGCGTGCTGGGGGAGCAGGACGTGCCCTCGACGATCGTGCGCGCGGAGCAGCACGCGGCGCCGTACCGGGACCTCACCACCGACACGGTGGTGCCCGCGGTCGAGATCATCGCGACGATCGCGTCGTCCGGCGCGGAGGCCGACGGCAGCTACTCCCGCAAGCGGCCCGTGGAGGACCTGCGTCCGCTCGTCGAGGCCGCGGGGGCGGCCGGCCAGTACGTGGTGCTGGACCTGCAGCCGGGTCGCCAGGACTTCGTCACCCAGGCGCAGCTGTACGCCGAGCTGCTCGCACTGCCGCACGTGGGCCTCGCCCTGGACCCGGAGTGGCGCCTGGCGCCCGACCAGGTGCACCTGCGCCAGATCGGGTCCGTGGGCATCGACGAGGTCAACGCGACCGCCGCCTGGCTGGCCCAGCTCACGCGCGAGCGCGGGCTGCCGCAGAAGATGCTCGTGCTGCACCAGTTCTCGCTGCGGATGATCGGCGAGCGCGAGCGCCTCGACACGTCGCACGACGAGATCGCGCTGCTCATCCACGTCGACGGTCAGGGCAGCCAGCCCGCCAAGGCGGGCACGTGGCAGGCCCTGCGCGCCGGGGCGCCGCCGGTGCACTGGGGCTGGAAGAACTTCTACGACGAGGACGTCCCCATGCTCGACCCGGCCCAGACGTACCAGGTGCAGCCGGTGCCGGACCTCGTCACCTACCAGTGACGTGCCCGGTGCCGCCCGGGGCACGGCGCGTTAGCGTGAGCGCGTGACCGAGACCTCCACGGCCGGCGTGCGCGTCGGTGTCCAGCTCCAGCCCCAGCA
>NZ_BONP01000044.1 GCF_016862775.1 Cellulomonas phragmiteti
CGAGGCTCGCGTCCACGACGGGGACGTCGGGGACGGCGGGCCCCGGCGGCGGCGGGGTCGGGGAGGCGACGGACGCGGTCGGGCTCGCCGCCGGGGGTGCGTCGGCCGAGGCCGAGCCGCAGGCCCCCGTCAGGGCGAGCAGTGCCACCAGCGCCGCCGCGCGCGCGGTGCGCACGCGGCGGCGGGCGGCGGGCGCGCCCGGCGGCCGACCGGCAGGGGCGGGTCGGTCGCCGGGCACGTCACGCCTCACGGTGCGTCTCCTGACGGGGGAGGTCAGCGACGCGACGTGGCGCGCTGGGCCACCTGACGCCCGGCCACGGCCAGGCCGGCGAGCCCGGCGGCGACGAGCATGGTCAGCGCGACCGGCAGCACCGTCGAGCGCTCCGAGGCGAGGCCGACCTGGCCGGCCTGGACGCCCGCGGGGCCGGAGTGCAGACCCGAGACCGTCTGCGTCGCCAGCGCGAGGTTGCCCGCCTCGGCGGAGCCCCACGCGTAGACGACCGTGAGCGCACCCTCGGTGACGCGGACATCCGCCGGGCCGAGCAGCGCGGGCTCGGTGGTGCCGGCCGCGACGACCGACGCCGAGACGGTGCCGGCCGGCAGGTCGAGCGTCTGCTCGTTCGGGTTGGTCAGGTTCGACACGACGGCGCTGCCGCCGGCGAGCACGTCGACGCCGGGGGCGGCCGCGACGTGGCGGACCGTGAGGCGTCCCTGGCCGGCCGCGGTCGCCTTGGTGTCGTTGGTGAACAGCGTGGCGGTCGGGTCACCGGACGCGCTGAGGTGCGCGACGGCCGTGTAGTTGCCACCGGCGGCGAGCGAGAGGTCCACGGGACCGATCGCCGGCGACGAGGCGTCCGCGGCGTCGGCCGCGGTGATGGCGACCGTGTACGTACCGGCGGGCAGCTCGAGGGGGCCCGCGAGCGTGCCGGGCGTGAAGTCGTCCAGCGTCCGCTCGCCGTTGACCCAGACGTCGACGGTGAGGTCCGGGACGCCGTGCAGCACCGAGAGCTTGGCGGAGCTGCCGGTGGCCGCAGCCGCCGGGAGCGCCGCGAACGAGGCGACGAGACCGAGTGCGAGAGCGCCGGCAGCGGTACCGGAGACGAGTCGTGCGCGCATCGTGGTGGTCCTTCCGTGGGGCCCGCACGGTGGCGGGCGAGGACGTGCTGACACCCCTACTTCCCTGCGAGGTGCGGATCCGGATGCACCTCGCGGGAAGTTTTTTCGCGGAGGTGGGCGCGGCGGGGTTTGCGCAACGGCGGTGTTGCGTAAAAAGGTGCCCTGACCTGCGGTGAGGCAGTCCTGCCTTGCTGGCGCGATCCGGGCGGCGGGGTTAGCGTCGAGGGACCGCACGTCCCGGTCCCACCCCCGGAGGTCCCCATGAGCACCCTCGCAGAGCTCCCCGCCGTGGCCGAGTGCTCGGTCGCCGGCTGCTCGTACAACGACCACTCGTCCTGCCACGCCGCGGCCGTCACCATCGGTGGCACGGGCGACGCGCAGTGCGCGACGTTCATCCCGCTGGGCGTCAAGGGCGGCCTCGACCGCGTCGTGTCGCACGTCGGCGCCTGCCAGCGGCAGGACTGCTCCCACAACTCCCACCTCGAGTGCGCCGCGCCGTCCGTGCGCATCGGCGCCGGCCACGACATCGCCGACTGCCTCACCTACTCCGCGCGCTGACGCGGCCGGCGGGCGTCAGCCCTGCGCGGTGAGGTCGAGCATCGCGCGGACCAGCGCCGCGGCCTCGGGGACGAGCTCACGCTCGCCCGGGAGCAGCACGGGCGCGACGGCACGCAGCGCCGCTGCGTCGTCGACGGCCCCGGCGGGGGAGACGACGCTCGCGTGCAGGAACGCGGCGAGCAGCGCGCGGGCGGCCTGCGAGTAGTCGCCGCCCGCGTCGACGGCGACCTCGGCCACGAGCACCGCGGTCACCGCGACGTCGAGCTCCGGGGTGCCCGCCCGGGCGTTCGCCCAGTCGACGAGCGCCGGGCCGTCCTCGGTGAGGATGACGTTGCCCGGGTGCAGGTCGAGGTGCACGACCACGGGCCCGCCGCCCAGGTGCGGCCAGTCGCGGTCCTGCGGCAGGTGCCACGACGCGGGGGCGGGCACGGCGTGCAGCATGCCGTGCAGGTCGGCCATGACCTGGGCGGCGTCGGCGAGCGTGACCTCGCCCGCGCCCAGCGCCTGCAGCAGCGTCGGCCCGTGCAGGCGGGTCATGACGATGTCGGAGCCGCCGGCGTCGATGACGTCGGGCGCCGGGAAGCCGTGGTCGCGCACGTGGCGCAGCAGCTCCACCTCGGGCGTCGCGTCACGGCCCTCGCGGTACCGGCGCAGCACGCGCGCGTCGTCGAGCGCGTACACGTCCGCCGAGGCGCCCTCGGCGAGCAGCGGGCCGGGAACGTCGGCGGGCGGCGCCGAGCCCTGCGGGACCACGTCACCGGGGTGCATGGGATCGACCGTAACGCCGTTCGGGGCGTCCTGTCGCGGGATCCGGTGCGGCGGCTCCCGCGGCCCGGGCGTCACCAGGCAGGGCCGGCCGGGTCCGGGGGGTCGTCCGTGGGCCACGCGTCCGCCGCGTGACGGCCGGGGCCTTGGGCCTCGTCCGGCGCGGCGCCGTACGGCCACAGGTCCGCGGTGAGCACGCCGGGCGGCAGCGTCGTCCCCACCGGCGCGGCGGCGCCCGGCACGGGGCGCCCCGCGGTCGGTCCGCTGCGGTGCTCGTCGGACGGGCCCGCCGGGCGGGGGATGCCGGTCCACGGCTCGGGCCGCGCCAGCTGCGCCAGGCGCTGCAGCGCGTCGGCGTGCGTCTCGGGCAGCGGCTCCACCCACACGCGCACCGGCTGCCGCACCGAGACGCGCACGTCGACGTCGGCGCAACGGCGCGCGATGTCCGCCCGCAGGTCGGCGACGCTCCCCTCGACGTCGTCGTCGGTGCGGGTGAGGACCGCGAAGACGCCGCCGCCGAGGGTCGCCATGGGGTGGCCCGAGCCGAAGGCCTCGCGCAGCGCAGCGCCGACGGCGGCGGACCGCGCGGCGCGCATCATGCCCGTGACGTGGCCCGCGGCGGCGTCGACGACCGTGATCCCGTGCAGCAGGGCGGGGTCGACGTCCTCCTGCTCCGCGTCCAGGTACGCCTCGGCGAGCCGCACCCCGAGGTACTGCTGCGTGGGCAGGCCCGTCTCGGGGTCGACGCACGCCCCGGTGGTGACCAGGACCGCCTGCGCGTCCGCCCAGCCCTCGTTGAGCGCGCGGACGGCGTCCATGGGGGGCAGCGGCCGGCCCGTCGAGCGGTAGAGGCAGACCAGGTCGTCGAGGGCCTCGCCGATGCCCACACCGTGCTCGCCGCGGGCGCGGCCGAGCTCGAACGCGGCCGACGCGGTGTCGCTGTCCGCGAGCACGGCCACGGCGAGCGCGTCCACCGCGGGGTGGTACCAGTCGGAGGGGCGGCGCCACACCGACGCGACGCTCTCCTCGCGCCAACGCTCGCGCAGCCCCTCGGGGAGGGCGTACCCGTCCTTGCCGATGTTGGTGGTCACACAGGAAGGGAGGGCGTGACCGGGGGATCATGACGCGGTTCGCGACACTTTCACCCGATCGGCCCCTCTCGCCCCCCTCCGGCCCGGCCGGTGCGGCGGGTCACCCGGCGCCCCGACCAGGCGCACGCGCCGTCCGGCCGGGGGTCGGTCGGGGTGCCACGCGGGGTCGTCGTCCGCGTCCCCGACCTGCGCAAGCGCTTCACCCCACCGGGTGCAGGGGCCGGTTACACGGGACGCAGCGTCCTGTTCATCCCTTCGGTCGGATATGGCAGGCTGTGTCGGCGAGGCCGCCCGGGTGGACGACGGCCCGACGGCGACCTGACGGGGACGCGGCGTGACAGCAGGCGGGAGCGGCCACGGGGTCATCGAGGATGACGCCGCTCTCCTGCGCGCCACCCGGGAAGGTGACGCCACGGCCTACGGCCACCTCTACGAGCGGCACGCCGGCGCCGCGCTCGTCGTCGCCCGGCAGTACACCGACTCCGCCGCCGACGCGGAGGACGTGGTCTCCGACGCGTTCGCCAACGTCCACCGCGCGCTGCTGGGCGGCGGCGGTCCCGAGATCGCCTTCCGCGCGTACCTGTTCACGGTCGTGCGCCGCGTCGCCGCCGTGCACCGCACCGCGGGCCGCCGCACCCAGCCGACCGACGACGTCGCGACCCTCGAGACCGCGTCGACCCCGGTCGAGGCCGCCGAGGAGCCCACGCTCGCCGGGTTCGAGCGCAGCGTCGTGGCCCGGGCGTTCCGCTCCCTGCCGGAGCGGTGGCGCGAGGTCCTGTGGCACAGCGAGGTCGAGGGGCTGACGCCCGCGCAGATCGCCCCGATCATCGGCCTCACCGCCAACAGCACGGCCGCGCTGGCCTACCGTGCGCGCGAGGGCCTGCGGCAGGCGTACCTGCAGCAGCACCTGCAGGACCCGCTCGACGACGGCTGCCGCGCGGTGGCCGGCAAGCTCGGCGCCCACGTGCGCGGGGGCCTGGGTGCCCGGGACACCCGCCAGGTCGAGCAGCACCTCGACGAGTGCGGCGACTGCCGGGCGCTGGTCCTGGAGCTCGGGGACGTCAACCACGGCATGCGCGCCGTCGTCGCCCCCCTGGTCCTGGGGCTGCTCGGGCTCGGTGCGCTCGCCCACGAGCTGCCCGTGGGTGGTGGCCTCGCCGCGGGTGCGGCTGTCCTGGGCCAGCCGGGCGGGGCGGCGGCGGGCGGTACGGGTGCGGGCGCGACGTCCGGCGGTGCGGGGGCCGGCGCCGGTGCGGCCGGCACGGGAGCCGTCACCTCGGGGACGGCCGCCGCCGGCGTCGCCACCGGGAGCGCGGCCGCCGGTGCCGCCGGGGTGCTCGCGGGCGTCTCGGCCGGTGCGATCGCCGTGGCCGTGGCCGCCGTCGTGGTCGTCGCCGCCGCGATCGTCGGCGCCGTGCAGCTGCTCGCGGGGCCGGACGCCGTCGTCGCCGACCCGACGCCCGACGTGTCCGGCGCGTCGCAGACCGCCACGGCCACACCCTCTCCCGGCGCGAGCGCGTCGGCGCCGCTCCCGGCGTCGCCGACCGCACCGTCCGCCTCGCCGGACGCCGCCGCGGGCGGCGGGGACGACGCCGCCCGTCCGGGGCGCACCCCCACGCCGTCGACGACGCGCACGCCGGCCGCCCGTCCGGGGTCGACACCGGGTGCGGTTCCCCCGCCGCCCGCGCCGACGTCGGCACCGACGGCCGCGCCCACCGCCGTGCCCACCGTCGCGCCGACCGCCCAGCCCACCGTCGCGCCCACACCCGCGCCGACCCCCGGCCCGACGCCCGTCCCGACCCCGGCGCCCACGCCGCGTCCGGCCGACGTCGTCGTGGCGGCTCCCGTGGGTGGCATCGTCCTCACCGCCGGGGTCGCCGGTCAGGCCGTCGAGCTCACCGTCAGCAACGCCGGCGGGCAGCCTGCGGCGTCGCTCGTCGCGGACGTCGCCCTGCCGCCGGGCCTCACGCTGGTCGGCGGACCCGCCGCGGGCGTCGGGTTCGGGTTCGCCCGCGCCGACGCCGCCGCGTGGTCGTGCGTCACGAGCGGGATCGGGGACGCCGCCACGTGCACCCTGGGCGAGCTCGCCCCGGGGCAGGACGCCGTCCTCAGCCTCGAGGTCGCCGTCGACGAGGCGTACCTGGCCTCCGGTGACGAGGCGGTCCGCGTGCGGATCTCCGGTGCGGGCGGCACCTGGCAGCCCGCACCGATCGTCGTGAACGTCGCCCCCTCACCGGCGCGCCTGGCGTTCGGCGAGCAGATGCCCGGTGAGGTGCAGCTCGTCGTCGGCCGCACCCGCACGCTCGGCCTGCCCGTCCGCAACGCGGGCGGCACCGCCGTCGACCGCGGCGAGCCCGCCGTCGTCGCGGTCGAGCTGCCCGCCGGCGTCAGCGCCACCGCCGCGGCGCCCTGGGCGTGCGGCCGCGCCGCCGGCACCTGGACCGTGTGCCGCCACACCACCCTGGGGGCGTTCGAGACCTCCACGCTCGTCCTCACCCTGAGCAGCCCGAGCGGGACGGCCCCGGGCGCCGGGACCGCGACCGTGCGGTTGTCCCCGGCCGCGCACCGCCCGGCCGAGACCCGCGACCTGGCGTACACGCTGGTGCGTCCGGCGGTCCTGACCGTCGAGGTGCCGGCGGCGCTCGAGGTCGCCCCCGGCACGTCGCGTGACCTCGCGGTCGGCGTCGCGAACACCGGCGACCTGCCCGCGTCCGGCGCGACCCTGACCCTGGCGGCCCCGGCAGGCGCGTCGATCGCGCAGGCCCGCGGCGAGGGCTGGGCGTGCACCGCAGGCGGTGCCACGGTCAGCTGCTCGGCGACGCCGGCCCCGGGTGCCGCGGGGACGCTCACTGCCGCCGTGGACGTGCCCGTCGGGACCGTCGGGCCCGTCGGCGACGTCACGGTCACCCTCACCGCCCCGGACGCCGACGGTCCCGCCCAGGCGAGCACGGTGGCCCTCACCGCGGTCGAGCCCGTGCTCTCCGTGACGGACGCCGCCGCCGTCGTCGACGTCCTCAACGGCGGGACGCTCGCGTTCGTCGTCCGGGTCGCGGGGGAGCGGGACGACGCGCGTCCGGCCGCGGCGGCCGCCGACGTCCGCGCCACCGTGACCCTCCCGCCGGGGGTCTCCCTCGACCCTGCGACGGTCGGCAGCGGGACGGGCGCGTGCACGGCTGCGGGCACCGTCGTCACCTGCGCGCTGGGGGAGCTGGCCGCCGGGGTGGTCGAGCCCGTGCAGCTGCGGGTCCGGGCGGCCGGTGCCGTCCGCGGCACGGTCGACGTCCGCGTGACCGCGACCGGTGCGCAGCCGGTCGGCACGACCACGCAGATGGTCGTGGCGTCCGCGAACCTCACCCCCGTGTGGTCGGGCGTCGGCGACCTGCAGGTCACCGAGGTCGGCGCACCGCTCCTGCTGTGCGCGGACCCCTCGGGCCGGCCGTGCGCCGCCGTCGACCGGGAGCGCGACAACAACGGCCTCGACATGCGCCCGCTCGACCAGGTCCCGCCCGACGGCCCCCGCGCGAGCGTGCCCGTCTCGTCGCAGACCCGTCTCGACCTCCCCGTCGACCGTCCGGTCGTCTGGGCGGGCCTCTACTGGTCGGCCGTCCGCGGGTCCGGCGACGCGTGGAGCGGCCCGCTCGACACCGCGCGGCTGCGCGCACCGGACGGCACGTGGACCGACGTGGTGGCCGACTCCGTGATCCAGGTCCCGGACTCGAGCGGGCGCCGGTACTACCAGGCGGCCCTCGACGTGACCGAGGTCGTCGCGGGTGGGGGAGGCGGCCTGTGGACGCTCGCCGACGCGGCGGTCAGCGCCGGCCGCACCGACCGGGACCCCAGCTACTACGCCGGGTGGTCCCTGGTCGTCGTGCACGGCACCACGGCCGCACCGGGGACGGCCGACGTCGCCTCCGTGACCGTCCACCAGGGTGGCGCGTGGATCGGGACGGCCACCGCGGCGCCCGCGTTCGTGTTCGTCGGCGAGGCCGGTGCGCGGACCCGCATCGGCGTCGTCGCATGGGACGGGGACCGTGGCACGACGGGCGACCGGCTCACCCTGTCCGACGTCGGGCCGCTGACGCCGCTGCGCTGGGACGGCAGCCGCGTCGTCGACGGCGGGTCCTCGAGCAACGCCTTCGACTCGACGGCGACCGGCTGGCTGTACCCCAACTCCCTGGGTGTCGACGCCAAGGGGTTCGCCGAGGTCACGCTGCCGTCCGGGGTGGGGACGCTGACGCCCAGCACCGGGGGCGACCAGTACCTCATCGGCGTCGTCACCGTGCGCACCGCGCCCCCGGGGTCGGGCACACCCGCCAGCTAGCGGGAGCCTCCCCCCGCGGGGGAGGTGCGCTGCCGGGCCGGACGGGGTCCCCCGATCCCGTGCACCGGCCCGGCAGCGCGTGTCCTCAGCGGGCGTCCCCCGAGCCGCTGAGGACGTCAGGGGTGCTCGCCGGGGTGTCGTCCACCGGGTCGAGCAGCCGGAGGTGGGGCAGGCGGGTGCCCAGGTCGCGCACGTCGCCGGCGGTTCCCGGCACGAGGGACAGCGCGGCGTAGGTCTCCGCGCCGGGCAGGGCGTCCTGCGCGAGCTCGAGCAGGAGGTCCGCGGTCTCGGCGATCTGGGTGGCCGAGGGGCGCGGCCGGTGCGTGCCCGGCTCGTCGTCCGGCAGGCTGACGTAGAGCACGAACCCCGCTCGCGGTCCCGGGGCGGGAGCGAGCGGCGGTGCGGGGGCGAGCGGAGGTGCGGACGGGAGGGCGGCGCGTCGGCCACGCAGCCGTGCGGGTGAGGTCATGGGTGACTCCGGGTTCGGGTGACCGGCGGCGGGGCCTGCAGCGGTCGGTGGGAGGGGCGGCGGGGTCGGGTCAGGACCGACAGCGGCGCGGACACCACCCGAACGTATGCGCGCGTCGGCGCTGGGCGCGCGCACGGGACGTCTCGGGACTCACCGGACGATCGTGGCACGTGCGGCGGTGCGAGCCCAAGGGGTTACCGGGCACGTCTCAGGTCCTGGGATCGCTTCCACGGGCAACCGTGGCCGTCGGAAGCGGCCCGGGGCCGACCTCGCCGGCGTGGCGGCCGGCGCGTGGGACGCCTGTCAGACGATGCCGTAGAGCCGGTCCCCGGCGTCGCCGAGCCCCGGCACGATGTACGCCTTCTCGTTCAGTCGCTCGTCGACGGCGGCCACCACGACCTGCACGTCCGCGCGGTCCCCCACGAACTCCTCGACCACGCGGATGCCCTCGGGGGCCGCGATGAGGCAGACGGCGGTGACGTCGCGCGCCCCGCGCTGCAGCAGGTAGTCGATCGAGGCGACGAGCGTGTTGCCCGTCGCGAGCATCGGGTCCAGCAGGTAGCACTGCCGGCCCGTGAGGTCGTCCGGCAGGCGGTTCGCGTACGTGATCGCCTCGAGGGTCTCCTCGTCGCGCTGCAGGCCGAGGAACCCGACCTCGGCCGTCGGCAGCAGGCGCGTCATGCCCTCGAGCATGCCGAGCCCGGCGCGCAGGATCGGCACGACGATCGGGCTGGGGTCCGCCAGCTTGACCCCGGTCGTCGTGGCGACCGGGGTCACCACCTCGACCTCGCGGGTGCGCACGTCGCGCGTCGCCTCGTAGGCGAGCAGCGTCACCAGCTCGTCGACGAGCTGGCGGAACGTGGGGCTCGGCGTGTTGGCGTCCCGCAGGACCGAGAGCTTGTGGGCGACGAGCGGGTGGTCCGCGACGTGCAGGCGCATGACCGTCAGGGTAGTGCGAGGATGCCCCCGGTCGCCCGGGACACCCGGCGGGCGGCGGCGTGGCGTGCGTCGCACGACGCAGGCGCCCGGGAGGGGAGGTGCGCGTGGCCGAGCAGCCGCACGTCGTCGTCGGTGCCCCCTCACCGAGCGCCACCGCCGCGGACGAGGCCGCGATGGACCTGGCGCTCGCGGAGGCGCGGGCCGCGCTCGCGAGCGACGACGTGCCGGTGGGGGCCGTCGTGCTCGGGCCGGACGGCGCCGTCGTCGGCCGGGGGCGGAACACCCGCGAGGCGGACGGCGACCCGACGGGCCACGCCGAGGTCGTCGCGCTGCGGGCGGCCGCCGCCGCGCTGGGACGCTGGCGGCTGGACGGCTGCACGCTGGTCGTGACGCTCGAGCCGTGCCTGATGTGCGCCGGGGCGGTGCTGCAGGCCCGCGTGCCGCGCCTCGTGCTCGGGGCGTGGGACGAGAAGGCGGGTGCGTGCGGCTCGCAGTGGGACGTGGTGCGCGACCGCCGCGCGCTGCACCGCGTGGAGGTCGTGCCGGGAGTCCGCGCCGAGGAGTCGGCGGCGCTGCTGCGCGACTTCTTCCACCCCCACCGCTGAGCACGGAGCACCGAGCGCCGCGCGCCCCGGCGGCGTCAGGGCAGGCGGTCCGCCAGCGCGGTGAGGGTCTCGCTGGTGCCCGCGTCGAGCGTCAGGGTCGCGTACCCGTCGCCACGGGTCGCGCCGCGGTTGACGACGACCACGGGCCGGCCGGCCAGCGCGGCGTGGCGGACGAAGCGGCGCCCCGAGTGCACCGTCAACGACGACCCGGCGACGAGCAGCGCGTCGCCCGCGTCGACCATCGCGTACGCCCGCTCGACGCGCTCGCGCGGCACGTTCTCCCCGAAGTACACGATGTCCGGCTTGAGCACGCCGCCGCACGGGCCGGCGCCGCCGTCGGGGTCCGGGCCCCAGCAGTCCTGCACCCGGAAGTCGGCGGTCTGCTCGACGACCGCGTCGGCGTCGGGGGCGATCTCGACGTCGGCGACCTGACCGACCCGCTCGACGAACCCCGGGTTGAGCGCCTCCAGCCGGTCCGCGAGCGCCGCGCGCGGCACGACGCGGTGGCACCGCAGGCAGACCACCCGGTCGTACCGGCCGTGCAGGTCGATGACGTTGCGGGATCCCGCGGCCTCGTGCAGCAGGTCGACGTTCTGCGTGATCACCCCGTGCACGGTGCCCCGCTGCTCGAGAGCCGCCAGCGCGCGGTGCCCCGGGTTCGGCAGCGTGCGGTGCACGTGCCGCCACCCCACGTGGTTGCGAGCCCAGTAGTGCCGCCGGAACGCCGCGTCCCCGACGAACTGCTGGAACGTCATCGGTGTGCGCGGCGGGGAGTCCGGGCCGCGGTAGTCGGGGATCCCCGAGTCCGTCGAGACCCCCGCGCCCGTCAGGACCGTCAGACGGCACCCGGCGAGCAGCGCGACGACGTCCGCGAGCGTGCCCCGGGTGGCGGGGACGGCCTGCGGGGTGCTCACCGCCCCACGGTACGACGGGCGCACCCGGGGCCGCCGCCGGAGCGGATTGGGTCCGACGGCCCCGAGCGGGTACTCTGAGCCGCCGAGGTAGCGTGTCCGAGCGGCCTAAGGAGCACGCCTCGAAAGCGTGTGTGGGTGAAAGTCCACCGTGGGTTCAAATCCCACCGCTACCGCCGCGAGAAGGGCCCCGAGCCTCTGACCAGCAGGAATGCTGATTTGAGACTCGGGGCCCTCCACATACCCTCCAAGAACTGCGTCATTCTGCGTCGTCGACTTCGAGCACGTCTCGGATGTTCGGGGCCTGGTGCGACCGCTGGACGTACGCGCGGATGGTCGCCGTGCCGCTGTGGCCGAGGAGCGCGGCGGCGGTCGCGTCGTCGTACGCACGAGCGACCCTCGTGGCAGTCGTCTTGCGCATCGTATGGGTGGTCACCCACGCCAGGTCCGAACCCTCGACCAGGCGCGTGAGCTCGGTGCGGATGGCACCGGGCTGACGAAGCCGTCCGCTGGTCATCGAAGGGAACCAGAGCCGGTCGGGCCCGCGGTCCAGTCCGAGCGCAGCCGCCTCGCGCAGGGCAGCCACACCGTCACGGGTCAGCGGCACGACACGGTGGCCGGCCGCGCTCTTCGCCATGGGCTGGCGGATGAGGCCGCGGGACGATGCCGGGACGACGGTCGCCCCGACAGTGACCGTGGGCATCGGGCCGTCCAGCATGACGTCGGCGGACGTGAGCGCAAGGACCTCGCCCACTCGCAGCGCCGTCGCGAGCTGTACCCGTAGGACGCAGGCGGCCTGGACTGCCGCGACCGGCTCGGTGACGCCGCGCAGGATGCCCAGCATCTGGCGCAGCTCGTCGTCGTCGAGCGCGCGGACCGGCTTGGTCCCGCGGGGGATGGCTGCCGTGTGGTCGGCAGCGTTGCGGTCGACGGCGCCGTGGCGGACGGCCAGGGAAAGGGCCATGCGCAGGATGGACCGGAGTGTGCGGGCGTTGCCCGGCCGCTGCGCGGCGAGTGCCTTGAGCAGGCGGTCGAGCACGGGTGTCGTGGCCGCGTCGAGGGTCAGGTCGGTGAAGCCCGCGCGTGCTGCCACCGCGATGTTGTGGCGGTACGTGACGATGCTCTGGTCGCGCAGGTCGGGCAGGCGCTCGGTCAGCCAGACATCCAGGAGTCGGCCGATGGTCGTCTCGCCATGCAGCTCGTCCGCCGGGGCTTCGCCGGCGCGAGGCTGCAGTGTCTGCGCCGCCTCCCTGACGGCGTTCATCGCCGCGGCCTTGGACGTCCGGGTCCGCTGCAGTCGCCGTGCCCTGCCGCCCGCGTCGCGCGCCCAGGTACCGGCCACGTAGCCGCCGTCGACTTTCTTCACCCAGACCTCACCCGCGACCTGCGCGGCCTTCGCTGGCCTGCCCATCAGGCCGCGACCTCGGCTTCACCTCGACGTACGGCGCGGTAGGTGACGCCAAGTACGTCGCACCGGGATCGGCGAGCTCGTTCTACGAACCGGCCGTGGGCAGCAAGCTTGAAGAGGTCGCAACACGCGTCATGGACAAGCGGCTCCTTCGCCTTGCCGAGGCGGCGAGCCGAATGGGGGACACCGGCGTGATTGAGTACGTCACCAACAGTCCAGTAGCGGCGAAGTTCTTCGAGGATCGGATGATCGCTCTGGGGCTCCGAGGCTACGTCCGACTCGTCCCGTGAGAGGTTCGAAAGATGCCCAACTCCGTAGTCGCCGTCGCGGACGGTGACTTCCGGTTCGACCCGTCAGCCGTCTTCGACGTGGTGGGCGCGACCTGGCCGCGTAGCACGTTCGCCGGGGTGAGCGGTCGGCTCTCTGAGCTGTCCGCGGGACAGATCACCGTGCTGGAAGGCGAGGAACTGGCCGCGCTGGTCGAGGTGGACGTGGCCGGGGAGGCGCTCGACATCGACTGGCGGACGCCAGAGACGCTCGCGCAGGTCGTCTCGGTCATTACCAGCCTTCCGGATTTCGCTGGCGGCTCCACGGTCGTCCTGACGGACTGGGCGGACACGCTCGTCGAGTTGCACCCCGGGATGACGGCACGAGACCTGCTCGCAGCCCGGGGTGACGTGCTGTAGTCCGTCGTTCGCACCTTGGTGAGCTCCCCGTGCTTCCGCATGGCTGACTGTTCGGGGAGGGGGCCTGATGCACGAGTAGGTGACACCCATCTGTGGCGCCGCAGGCGCCGCTGGAAGGATGTGCACCGTGCCCAGGCCCTATCCCAAGGAGTTCCGCGACGATGTCGTGGCCGTGGCTCGCCGCGGGGATGCTCCGATCAAGCAGGTCGC
>NZ_BONP01000045.1 GCF_016862775.1 Cellulomonas phragmiteti
GGGGCGGGGTCGGTGGACACGATGGTCTCGATGTTGATCAGGACCCACCCGCGGTCCGGCTGCAGGGTCAAGGTCGGGGCCGGGAGGGGGAGGCTGCGGAAGTCCTCCTGCGTCATGACCGGGAGGATGTCGACGCCGCAGCCGCCGTTGTCCACCAGTCCCCATGCGCCCTCTGGCCAGGGATCCGTCGGTTGGGTTCGTTGACGCATCCACAGCGGTTCGAGCGGCGTGTCCTCGCCGCAGTTGTTGACCCCGGCGGCACCCTCGGCCGGCGGGCACGGGCCGTTGAGGGGCGTGGTGGGGACCGCGTTCGACACGTTGCACCGCGGCGCGCGACGGTACTGCTTGAGCTCGTAGGCAGACGTTCCTCGGAGGGACTCGTGCGCTTGCTGCTCGGTGTGCCCGTCTCTGACGTTGAGGCGCACCGCATCCTTCTCCTCGGTGACATGACCCGAGTACGTCGGAGGCGTGTTCCGCGCCCCGCTCCCCGCTCCAGGAGTGGCGACGAGGAACGCGGTGAGCACGAGCGACGAGACCGCTGCCGCGCGACCCGTGATCACTGGTCGAGCGGGGTGACGTCGACTGCGAGCATGCGCCACCCGTCGGCCCACGCGATGGCGAAGTGGAACTCGTACGTCGAGGTGGCGCCGCTGTCCGCCTCCTGAGGCTGCTCGACGACCAGCGTCGCCGTGTACCGGGAACCGTCAGTGATCGTCGTGCCCGACGAGGAGACGACTCGCGTCGTGCTCGTGTCGAAGATCAGTGGGCTGGGCAGCGCCTCGACGTCCGAGAGGACTGAGCTGCAGAACCTGCACTCCGGGTCCGACATCGCGCGCCACTCGGTGAGGTCGAGACTTGCGTGGACGTGATTGTAGAGATCGACCACGAAGTACTCGGCGGCCGCGACGGCCCCCACCTCGTCGTTGGTCGCCATCGCCTCCGGACGCGTCGGGGGCTGCCGCGCGTCGGGGGTCGGGCTCGGTGTTGGTGTCGGGCTGGGCGACGGTGACGCGGTGGCCGTCGGGTTTGGCTCGGTGCCCTCGTCGTCGGTGCATCCCGCGACAGCCAGTGCCAGTGCGAGCGCCAGCGCAGGTGCTGCCAGTCGGCGTCGGGCTGTTCGACGTGTGGGCATGCCGGGAAAGTACCGGTTCCGCACATCGCGTGGTGGTGTTTGCCCCGCTCTGTGGACAGCTGCCCTGTGCTCGTCGTCCCGAACGGGTGCACCGGGCGTGCTGCCGCTCGCGCACACGGGTGCACGTGGTTGACCCGTGGCGCGGACCTGTCGATGCCTCCAGCGGACGTTCACCGCAGGAGGTCTCGTCGTGCCGCGTACCCACCCCGAGCAGCCCGTGTCCCGTGAGGACGACGGGGCGCTGCAGCGCGTGCGGCAGGCGCTGCGCGGCCACCTGCCGGCCCGGGCGGACGTGCTGACGGGCGTCGTGCTGCAGGACGGTGCGACGACGCTCGAGGTCGACCTGCTCGTGGTGTGGCCGGGCGTGGGCCTGGCCGTGATCGAGGTCGCCGGCGGGCACGTCTCCTGCCTGGACGGGGCGTGGTGGCAGGGGTCGGGTGCGGGGCGGCGGCGCATCGACCCCGTGGGGCGGGTGCGGTCGACGACGCGCACGCTGCTGGGACTGCTCGAGCGCGACGGCCTGGCGGCCGCACGGTCCGCGACGGGGCAGCTGGTCGCGGTGCCGCACGTGTACGTCCCGGCGACGTGGGACGCCCCCGAGGCGCCGCGCGGCACGCTGCTGGACCGGGCGCAGCTCACCGACGGCGGGCCTGCCGTGCACGCGGTGCGCCGGGCGATCACGAACCACGGCGGTGGATTCCCCCCGCTCGACGACGCCGCGGCGGCCGCGCTCGTCGACTGGGCGGCGGGCCGGGTGCCGACGGCGACGGCCGTGGCGGCCGACGCGCGCGGCTGACCGCTCCGCACGTCAGCACCGACCGCCCCGTCCGGCGGCACACTGGGTGCCATGGTGCGGTACGTCGGCCTGGACCTCGCGTGGGGCACGACCGCCCGCACCGGCGTCGCCGTGCTCGACGAGGACGGTCGCCTGGTCCACTCGTCGGCCGTCGTGACCGATGCCGAGATCGACGCGCTCGTCGAGCAGCACGCCGGCGGGCACGACGTCGCCGTGGCGATCGACGCGCCGCTCGTCGTGCCGAACCTCACCGGGCAGCGCGAGGCGGAGCGGCTGGTGACCCGGCACTTCGGCAGGTTCGACGCCGGCGCGCACCCGTCGAGCAGGTCGCGGCCGCACTTCGACCCGCCGCGCGCCGAGGTCCTCGCCGCCCGCCACGGCTGGCACGTGGACCCGGCCGTGCAGCCCGGGCCGGGGGTGTCGGTGGCGATCGAGGTGTACCCGCACCCGGCGATGGTCGTGCTGTTCGGGCTCGGCCGGGTGCTGCCGTACAAGGGCAAGGCGCGGCGCGGGTTCGACGTGCGGCACGCCGCGTGGCTGCAGCTGCTGGACCACGTCGAGCGGGTCGCCGGGCCGACGCTCGGGCTGGCCGGCAACGCCCGGTGGGCGCAGGTGCGCCAGGAGGTCCGCGGCGCGCAGCGGGCGGCCGTCCTCGAGCGGCTCGAGGACGAGGTCGACGCGATCGTCTGCGCGTACCTCGCCTGGTTGTGGGCGACCGAGCGGGAGCGGATGGTCGTGCTCGGGAGCGTCGGCGACGGGTACGTCGTGGTGCCCGGGCTGCCGACGGGGGAACCGACCCCGCGACCGGTGACCGGCAAGGTGTCGAAGAACGGTGCCGTCGCGCGTCGTCAGGGAGAACGGGCACCGACCGCGGTGCCCCCCGCGACCCGGAGGTCCGCCATGCGCTACCTGCTGTCCGTCATCGACGACGCCACCGGCACCGCGACACCCGAGGAGGTCGCCGCGATCGACGCGTTCAACGCACGCCTCGAGGCCGACGGGCACTGGGTGCTCGCCGGTGGCCTGGTGGCACCGCGCGACGCCGTCGTCGTCGACGACCGCGACGGCCGCGGCCTGCGGACCGACGGGCCGTTCGCCGAGACCACCGAGTACCTCGCGGGGTTCTGGGTGCTCGACGCCCCCGACCGCGAGACGGCCCTCGCGCTGGCCGCCGACGCGTCGCGCGCGTGCCGGCGCCGGGTGGAGCTGCGGGCGTTCCTCGGCGGGTGAGCGGGCGTCAGGCCGGGTCGTGCGGTGGCGCGTCCGGCCACGCCGCAGGTGGCGGCCCGAGCGCCCCCAGGGCGGCGTGGACCACCAGCTGCGCCATGATCGCGCTGCCGCCGGCACCGACGACCGCCCCGAACCCGGCGGGCACGACGCCGGGGACCGGCAGCCGCGGGCCACGCTGCGTCGAGGTGACCATGTGGGGCACGACGACGGTCTCGGCCCACCCCAGCGACCGGACGGGCACGACGTCGCGGAACCGTCGCGACCACGACGGCGGGAGCTGGTCCGCGACGACCTCCGGCCCCCGCGGGGTGTCGCCGCCCACCACCACCAGACGCAGCAGCCGGCGACGCCGGTCGAGGTCGTCGGGCGGGATGCCGTAGACCTCGCACAGGGCGAGCACGTACAGCGTCGCGGCGGAGGTGAAAGCACCCGCACCGGCGACGCCGGCGGCCAGCTCGGTGGGCAGGCTGGGGCCGCGAGCCCCCGCGACCGCACCCGACGTCGCGCCGGCCGCTGCCGCCGACGTCGCGAACTGGCGCCCCAGGCGCTTCACGACGTCCGCCGGTGTCCGCTCACGCCCGCGGCGTCGTGTGCGAAGTCGTCGCACGTGCGCCGCAGCGACCGGGCGGCCGACCTCCGCGAGCTTCAGCACCGCGGCGTCGAGGCCGCGCCCGGCCGCGTCGTCCACCGCGCGGGCTCCGCGCGCGCCCGTCTCGCCCATGCGCGTCCTCCGTCGGTGCCGGCGCTCCCGGCCTCCCCGGGACATCGGTGCGTGCGGCCTGCGCCTTGAGCGCCCCGGCCGCCGCGCGGTCCAGGGTGCGGACGGGTGGCCGACGGCACCTCGCGGCCGCCGAGGATGCCTCAGGCCCGGTGGGCGGGCCGGGACGGGGGACGTCGTGCAGGTGATCGCGGTGACGGCAGGCAGCGACGAGGCGGTCAGGTCGCAGGTGGGCGAGCTGTTCGTCGCGTACCGCGCGTTCTACGGCCGCCGCGGCGACGAGGACGACGCCCGGGCGTTCCTGCGCCGGCGTCTGGAGCGTGCGGATTCCCTCGTGTGGGCGGCGGTCGACGACGACGGGCAGGCGGTCGCGTTCACGCAGGTGTACCCCGGGCACTCCTCGGTGCGGCTGCGCACGACGTGGACGCTCAACGACCTGTTCGTCTCCCCGCACGCCCGCGGCACCGGGACGGGCGCGGCGCTCGTGCGGCACGTGCTCTCCGAGGCCGTGGCTGCCGGGGCGCACGAGGTGCGGCTGGAGACCCAGCGCGGCAACACGCGGGCGCGGGCGCTGTACGAGCGGCTGGGGTTCGTGCTGGACGGGCGGGACGAGGGCGGGGAGTTCGTGGGGTACGGGTGGGAGCCGGGCTGTGGATGAGCGCGGCGGTGCCCCGCCTCCGGTCGGTACGGTGTGCCCGATTCGTCTGGCTGTCACAGGGGGTGCGCGTGGATCTCGGTGTCCTGGAGCGCACCCCGGAGGCGGGTGACGTCGCCGCTGTCGACGGTTTGGTCGAGGGGTACGTGGCACGCGCGGAGCGGTTCGGAGAGCGGGCGGAGAGCATCCGGTCGGCGGGGGCGGCGCTGGGTGGGGTCGTGGTCGGTGAGTGGTCGCTCGCGCTCGTGGAGCGCGCGTCGCGCCTGGCTGCCGGGCTCGACGACGCCGCCGGTGGGTGCCGCCAGGTCGCGGAGGTCCTGGCGGGGTACGGCGCGGCGCTCCAGGTGGTACGGAGGCAGGTGGCGGAGTGCCGCAAGGTCGTGGCCGCAGCGCGGACCCGGGCGATGGCGGCGCAGGAGCGGTACGCGACGGCAGCGTTGGCCGCCGGCGGCGTTCCGGCGTGGTCGTGGATGGACGTGCCGTCGTTCCCTGTGGTCCCCGCGGCCGCCGACGAGCTGAGGGTGTGGAGCGACGCGGTGGACGCGGTCGTCGACGTGCCGGTCGTACAGGCGCTGGCCGGGAGCGTGAGCGGCGCGCTCGACGGTGCCCAGCGGCGTCTGGTGGTCCGGTGGTTCGTCGAGCTGACCGACCGGCTCGTGGACGATCCGTCGGACGTGGCGTCACGGGAGGTCCTTGCCGGCTTCCTCGAGGCGTGGGGCGATGATCCTGCGATGACAGGGGGTCTGTTCGTCGCGGTGGGCGGGCACGGAACCCTCCGGCTCCTTGGCGCGCTCAGTCGCACGGTGACTCCGGGACGGCCCGTCGACAACCGCGCTGTCGCGGACCTCGCTGCCCAGGTTCGTCGGGGTCTCGCCTCGGCGTCGACCGTCTGGTCGACCGAGGATGCCACGACGTTCGCCGCGCAGGTGGAGAGCGAGATGACCGTCGGCGACGGGTCGGTCAGCCTGGTCGGCTACCTGTTCGCTGACCGGGAGAACGCGCGGATGAGCATGGCGTTCACGGTGGCCATCGCCGATGTTCTCGATCGCATCGAACGCGAGAGCGGGGTGCTCCAGGACGTGGGCCCGCTGGGCTACCTGCTGGCCGAGATCCCCACGCGTGGTGCCGGCGACGCCGTCCGGGACGCGGCCGGGCCGGTCTTCGCGACGCTCGGCACCTATCCCCAGGCGGCGAGGGACTGGTTCACGGGGACGGCGGCGGCGTGGCCGAGCGAGGGCACCGAGTTCGACCTCGACCGCATCAACTACTGGTTCCGGGACAGGGACTGGTCCGTCGCGAACTCCGACGGCTTTGCCGGGATCGCGTCGGCCTGGGCAGGTGCGCAGCACGACGTGACAGACCCAGCTAGCGCCGGGCAGGTCGCCTCACTCAACAGCCGTGTCTTCAAGGCAGTGAGCGGCAATCCCTTGCTGCGTCCGGAACACGTGAGCGAGGCCGGGGCGGAAGCTCTCGCCTCCGCCGCTACCGCACAGCTCCCAGGTCTGATCGAGATGGCGCTCGTACACGATCTCACCGGTAGCTCAGGCGCCTGGCGATCGATGGCGGTGCCTCACATGGGTGAGGTGACGGTGGGGGTCGTGACGCCGACCGAGCTGGGTCGGGTCCTCGTCGCCAGTGCCCAGGGTGAGGGCCGCGTGGTTCTTGAGCGGGCCGTCACGGACTACCAGGCAGGAGCGCTTGCCCAGGCACTCGAGGGTTCGGCGGCGTCGGGCGATGTCCTCCAGCGGCTGGCACTGACGTGGGGTGCGGCCGACGGCGCGACCCAGACCGCTCAGGAGGCCGTCGCGCTCGCTGCGGTAGAGGAGCAGCTCAGGAACGCGAACGCTGCGTTCAAAGCAGCGGATGGCCTCGCGGGGGTCATCCCGATGCCGCCGCACATCGCTCTCGTGGTGGATCTGGGACTCAGCCAGCTTCATGGTCGGGCCGGGCAGGAGATCACGGAGAGCATGGTGGTCGCGGAGTCCCCCGCGGTAGGCAGGCGCGAGTACCTCGACGCCGTGTTCCTCAAGGCGATCGAGACCTTCCAGGAGGCTGGTGTGTGGACCGGAGAAGGGTCGAAGGACGACTCGCACGACGACCGGTGGATGGTCGCGAACCAGTACACCGCGGACTACATGCGCAGCGTCAACTCGATCAGGGGAGACATCGCGTCGCAGGACGTGCGCCGATGATCGTGTCGCGTGTGGATCGTGTGGCGCTCCGACGAGCAGTCTCGGCCGTTGTGCTCCTGACAGCAGGTCTCGGACTGGCGGCTTGCAGTGACGAGGCGCCTGCACCGGCTCCCTCGCCCTCGGTCGTCTGGCCCGACGGGCCGCCGAGCGGCCCCTTCGAGAGTGATCCTTGGGTGCAGGCGGTGCGAGAAGCCGAGACGGCTCTCGCCGTGGCAGTGAACGCGAACGACTTCGGGAGTGCAGCGCTCAACACGCGGCGGACGTACTTCGGTGTCCAGGGGATCGCCCTCGAGGCCGAGGCGCGACTGGCCACCAACAGCGCTTTCGTCTACCTCGGCCCGAGGCCGTTCGAGCCGGTTGCGGTCGTTCCTGCCGCGGAGGGTGGCAAGGTCTCCGTGGCCGGATGTGCGGGCGAGGTGTCGCTGATGGAGCAGCGCCCGTCAGGCCTCCCGAGGACCTTCTCGCCCGTGATGACTTACACGCTGGAGATGGACGAGGACGGTGAGCGTCGGATAGTTGCCGTCGATGCGGGAGAAGTCCCGTTCACCCTCCCGACGGGAGAGCTATTGACGGAGGAACTTTGCCAGGGCGTCGACGTCAAGAGCGGTCGCTTCGAGCCGGCGCCGGACCTCGCGGCCCTGGTGGAGTCAGGGCTCGACGGACTCGTCCCGCCGCCGTCACCCTCGGCGACGTCACCGTGACGCGGCTCGCAGACGAGTCGGTCGCCAGCCGCGTGGGTGCTCCGATGATGCTGTCAGCCCGGGTGTGGCGGGTCCTCGGTCGCGTCGAAGACGGTGAGGCACGCGCGGGCCGCGGCTGGGACGTCCAGGCGGATGGTGAGCGGCTTGTTGGCGACGCCGTCGCGGATGGGTTGCTCCGCGTACGCGCGCATCGGCGCCGACTCCACGTCGATCATCCCGGTCAGGCAGCTCCGGAACGACGCAGCGAGGTACAGGGCTCGGTCCGACGGGAGGGCGCGCCGCGCCGCGGTTCCGGCGGCCTTGGCCAGCAGGAAGCCGCCAAGGCCCCCGTACCGGACGTGGATCTCGGCACTGTCGTTCCGGTGACGGGTGAGCCCCGGCGGTCGACGCAGCGGCGAGCGGTCAGCGGTCGTCGGGTCGGGGTGGCGACGCGGGCGAGCGGTCGAGCTCGGCCAGGCACTGACGTGCCGCTGCTGCCGCGTCGGCCGCGAGCACGTCGATGGGCAGGGGATCACCGTCGGCGACGCGTTGTCCGGCGTAGAGACGGGCGGCGCGTCCGTCGGGATCGGTGAGCTGCGCAGCGCAGCCCGTAGGACGCCGTCGAACTCCTTCTCCCTGCCGGCAGGGAGCGCCGCTCGCGCTGCTCGGGCAGCCGCGCGCGGGCCCCCCGCGGAGTTGTGCCGGACGACGAACGCCAGGTCGTAGGGGTCACGGTCGGCCTGGCGACCGAGGACCGCCGCGGCCTTGGCGAGCAGGTAGGCGCCCAGGTTGGCGAAGGGCACGTCGACCCACGTCGGTGGGTCGTCCCCGGACGTGACGGCCACCCTCCTGATCACGGGGTCCTGAAGCGCCGGAGCGGGGCCGGCCACGTTCATGACGGTCATCCGGGTGCAACCCGGGACGGCGAGCTGCTGGCCGCGGTGGTCGAGCACGTCGGTGAGCAGGTCGATCCGCACGGGGGTGTCGTCGACCGTCGTCACCCACTGCCAGGCCCGCGACTCGCCCACGGGTGCGAAGCCCGTCGCGTCGAGCGCCGACTCCAACCAGCGCAGGTCGAGCTCGTCCCTGTCGTAGACGAACCCGAGCTGCACCACGAGGTCGATGTCAGCCGTGCCCTGATGGGGCGCCTCCGTCACGGGGGCGAGCAGCTCGGGATTGAGGCCACCGATCACGACGAGCCCGTCGGTCCGGCCGTCGAGCCGCGCGACCAGGCGAGCGAGGGCGGCCTCGGCCAGCGCGCGGGTGCGGTGCGTGCGCATCAGAAGCCGATCCGCTGCTCGCGGAGGTGCATCGCGTACTCCTCCGCCCGCACCCCGCCGCGGCGCAGCAGGTCGCCGTAGAGGCGGACGTCGCTCACGAGCGGCACCTCCTCGTCGCGCGCCGCGCGCAGGAGTGGGCTGGTGTACCGGTCGGCCCGCAGGACGCGCACCCGGGCGCCCGTGTCCGTCGGCGTGAGCTCGGCGGCCGCGAGCACGTCACGCAGGTCGAGGTCGAAGACGGTGCCCTCGAGGTACAGGTCGACGGGGTTCGTCGCCGTGGCGAGTGGCGCACGATGCTGCAGGGCGACCAGGCCGGTCACCGCCCAGGAGCCGCGCGGCCAGGCCGGCGCAAGCACGTCGGCGAGCCAGGTGTCGGGCTCGCGGATCAGGGCGTGGGCAGTGACCACGTCGTCCGGTCGTGCCGCGTACCAGGTCGCCCAGCCGTCGAGCAGTGCGCCGCGCTCGACGACGTCCCGGCGGGATGTCGGGCCGCGTCGCGCGCCGGTGCGGGCCGTCCACCCCTGGGCGTCGAAGTAGGTGAGGGCTCTGGAGATGGCTCCGGGGGATGCGCCGACCGCTGCGGCCAGGTCGCTGACGAGGGGGACGAGCGTCTCGCCGGACGTGGCCCGGTGGAGGAGGTGCTCCGCCACCGCGCCGGCAGCCGCGGTGAACCGGGCCCGAGCGGTCTCGGTGGGCGGGGTCAGCGTGGGGATGCGGATGAGGATCGGGCCGGCGGCCAGGTCCAGCCCGCCTGCCTCGTCGGCCCAGGACATGCCGCGCTCAGCCAGGAAGGTGCGGCTGCCGGCGGAGAGGCGGCGGGCGACGACCACGGGGGTGGCGTCCGGGGGTGCCGGAGTCGAGGTGCCCAACGCCTGACGCACATCCGCGGGGAAGCCGTCCCCGGCCCAGATCGGGTGCAGGGGATGCGCCGTGCCGTCGTGGCAGAGCTCGACGCCCGCCGAGGTGGGCCGGGCGTCGAAGCGGCCTCCCGAAGCGCTGCGGAGGGCGCGCAAGAGTGCGTCAGCCGCACGGGACGACGAATTCACAGTTGTTTACTGTAACAGTAAATAAGCGTCGGAGTGGGTTTCGCGCATGTCGTCGGAGCTCGTGGGCTCGGCGGTCCGCGGCCTCACGGTCGTCCACCGCCGTCCCCCGCTCGACGCCCGGGGGCTCCAGCGACGCTCCGCGATGGCATCGGTTTGGTGACGCGCCTCCCACCATCTGTGTCCATGGCCCTGTCCTGCCGGTAGTGGTGGATGTGCCAGTCGACGTAGCGCAGGGCGAGGACGGCAAGACCGACTGAAGGGGAGCCAACCGGCGACGCGGACCTCGGGCTTGCGGACCGGGATGTCGACGCGGTGTGGTCTGTTCAGCAGTCGGGGGGTGTGGGGGTGGCGGTGCAGGGTCCGGAGACGAGGCGGCTGGTGCGTTCTTCGGCGGTGAAGGGCGCGGATGTGGTGGTCGTGAGGG
>NZ_BONP01000046.1 GCF_016862775.1 Cellulomonas phragmiteti
CGTGATCCGCCAGGACGTCGTACGACATGTGGACGTCGTACGTCCACACACGCAGCGGCAGGTCGTCGCGGAGTCGCGCCCAGCGGTACAGGGTCGGTTCGTGCCATCCGTGCGGCAGGACCAGGCGCAGCTCGCGTTCACCACGTCTGGCCAGACCTATCGCCAACGCCAGGTCGGTGTTCCCCTCCTCCTGCGCCCCGACGACGAGCGTCAGCACGTCGTCCGTCCCGAACCAGACGAAGCGCGAGGAGTACCTCCCGGTCAGCCGAAGAGCATCGGCGTCGACCTGCTGAGCGAGTCGGTCGGCATGGTTCGCTGCGAAGACGGTGCGGGCCTGCTTCACGGACATCGGGGACTCCTGCTGGCGGCGGACGAGCTGGCGAGGGCCCGGTGCGGGGCGACCTCCCACCAGGCGCCGTCCTGCTGGGGCGCGGCGTTGGCGAAGTGCTCAGCGAACTGCTGAGGGCCTTGCGTATGTATCGGCACCAGCCGGCCAGGGTTGACTGCTGCGGCGAGGCGACCCAGGTCTCGCACCGATGCGTGCCCCGAGGTGTGGTGCTCGACGAGCGGGACACCCGCGCTGCGTGCGGCCTCGCGCAGGCGGCCGCCCGACGGGTCCGCGAGATAGCCCGACCACATCGACCACACGAGGGCGCCGCCCGCCGTCAGCGCTCGGTCACGGAGGAGCTCGTGTGCGGCGGACGAGCCTCCGAGCACGACGTAACGCTCCGGATGAGCGACGAGCTCCTCGGTGAAGACCCGGTACCGCCGGACCGCTGCCGTCCGGTGGAACTCACCCGACTCCTTCACCTGCACCCGCTGGCGGCGCGGCATCCAGACCCCGAGGCCGGGGAAGCCGGGGCGCGGGATCGTCGAGCGTCCCGTCGCCTCCGCCACTGTCGCCGAGTAGAGGTCGACGAGCAGGATTCGACCCGCACGCCGGGCCGCCCGGTAGACCGTGACGAGCCGGTCGATGTTCTGCGCAGAGCTCGCGACCATCGCCAGCCCTGCCGTCGATCGGATCGTGGCGGCCAGGTCGAACTCGACGCGCGACTCCGTCACTGGTTCGTGGCGCTCGGAGCCGACGTGCGTGCCCTCCATGAGGAGGGCATCGATGCCGGCAGGCGGCGCGGCGAGCATGCGTGCGAACGATCGCTTGCGGCCGTGTCCTCGCAGGTCACCGGTGTACATCAGGCGCCGGCCGGCGGCCTCGACGACGACCGCATAGGCGTCGAACGCGCTGTGATCCACGAGGTGAGGCGTCACCCGGAACGGTCCGAGCGCGAAGGTCTGCCCATCGACGAGGTAGCCCGTAGGCCGCAACGCCGGCCCCCGAGGTGAGAAGAAGCGTGCCGCCTCGACGATGGCAGATGCGGCCCGCCCCGCGAACACCGGGACCGAGGAATGCACCTGGTCGACGAGCCCGTAGTGATCCAGGTGCCCGTGCGAGATCAGAACGCCGAGGAGGGACGGGTCGGAACCGTCCGCGAGCCCAGGGACGTCGGGCAGGGCGGCAAGGTCGTCGGGACCCGCAGTGAGTGGGCGGCCTACATCGAGGACCAGCCGGGCGCCTTCGGCTTCCACCTCGACACAGCTCCCGCCCACCTCGTGACAGCCGCGGTGCACACGGACCCGCATCGGGGACGCTGGTGATGTCATGAGTCGGACCGTCCCAGGCGGGTACGACACACTCCCCCATTCGGCGGCGGAGGACGGCGCTTCCAGCGGCGCACGCAACGCCACAGGTGGGTGTCACCGACTCGTGCCTCAGGCCCGGTCGCCCGCGCTCACGCAGAATGTGCGGCGTGGAGGACCTCGATGCCCGTCTCGCACGGCTGCTTTCGGGCGGTGCCGTCGGTGAGCTCGTGGACCTCGGCTGCGACCTGGCGGAGGCGGGCCGTGACGCTGACGCGGAACGGTGCTTTCGCGTCGCAGCGGACCTGAGCGACGCTGTTGCGGCGTTCAACCTCGGCAACACCCTCGTTGCCCTGGAGCGCCCGGACGAGGCGGTCGTGGCGTACCGGTGTGCCGTGGAGCGTGGGGAGACGGCCGCCTGGCTGAACCTGGGGCACGTGCTGCAGCAGCAGGATGATGTAGCGGGGGCGATGTGGGCGTACGCGTGCGGGGGTGAGGCCGGCGACCTCGGCGCCCAGATAGCACTGGCTTTCATGCTCCGCGAGCAGCACGCGTTCGACGTGGCGCTCATCGAGGCGGAGCGGGCCGCAGCTGCAGGAGACGCGTTCGCAGGCGCTGTGGTCGCGTGCTGGCGGTGGTGCACCACGCTCGACGTCACCCTCGAACCTCAACTGCGTGCCGGGGCCGAGCACTTCCCGGCCGCACGCTCCGACCTCGCACACCTTCTCGCGGCGACCGGTCGGCTGAACGAAGCACGCCGCGTGCTCGAGCGCGGAGCGAAGCTCGGCGAGTCGGACAGCCTCCTGCCGCTGGGCAACCTCTACCGCGACGAGTTCGACGATGCGTCCGCCGCCGAGACCGCCTACCGCGCCGGCGTTGCGGCCGGGGATCTGCACTGCCATGTGAACCTCGGGCAACTGCTCGAGGACCGCGGCGAGCTCCGCGAAGCCGAGGAGCAGTACCGGCTCGGCGTGACAGGTGGGGACGCGCTGGCGTTGCGCGCTCTTCACGACCTCCTTGCCGAGGACTGATGGCATTCTCGCCGCGGTGGGTCACGCCGGCGCCGATCGGTCCGCAACGTCAGCTGCTGGTGCTCGCGCCGCCACCCAGGAGGCCACCTGCCGACCGCACCGTGCGTCCGCGGTGGCACGTGCGCGTGCGGGAAGACCGTCACGGTGCGCGACACCGACCTGGAACGCGACCGGCAGCCCCGTGGCCTGGCAGTCGACCCGCTGGGAGTTTGTCCTTCAACCGTCGCAGCCTGATCGAAGGGCTCAGCGCCCAGCTGCGCTACCAGATCCGCAACGTCAACCGCGGGCACTTCCGCGTCCCCGCGGCTCGTCGCAACGACTCTGCTCATGGCCGTCACCCTCGCCGCGCACAACGTCGGCCTCCAGCACGGCACCATGCACTTCACGTTGAGACCCCCCTGCTGTGAGGGCTCGACCGTTGCACTCGCCGCCACTCGGGCAACGACATGCACCTTGCCGCCGGTGCCCGGGGCTCGAGCTCGCGGCGCCGTCCGTCAGCGCCGCGCCATGCAGTCGGACGTCCTCGCGCTCGGCCTGCTGGACGCGGCCGGACCGTCAGCGCACCTCGACGGTGCCGTCCTCACGGACGTAGATCAGGGTCTCGGGGCAGATCGGCGGATCGACGGTACCCAGGACCTGGCCGGTGGCCGTATCGGTCACCGTTGCGCCCACGTCGACGCAGCGCTCCTCCTCCTTGATGGGCTCGCCTTCGTACCGGACCACATCACCTTCGCGTGCTGCGATCTCCTGGGGCTGTGCGGCCGGGCCGTCGAACGTCAGGGTGACCGACGTCGTGCGCTCATTCACCAGCTCGGCCCATTGTGGCTGGGGGGCGTCGTAGAAGCAGCCCGTCGTCGTGAGAGCACAGGTCACTGCTAGCGCGATAGCTGACAGGGTCTGCCGCGCCGCTGCGGCGTGAGCTGTCACGGGGTTGCTCCGTTGGTAGGCGTGGTGGCTCGGTAGGCGAAGATCCCTGTCGCTGATTGGTCGGGGGCCGGCCATGACGGATAGGCGAGGTAGAACACGTCGGCCTCCACGGCAGCCACGGCCGCTTCCGCATCGGCCTTGGTCATAGCGACACCGTAGTAGAGGGTGAAGGAGACCGAGTCCCCCGGGGCGATCACGCCCAAGTCGAGGTCGAGAGTGCTGCCGGCGCTCGCGTCATCCGTGACGTCGACCACCCGCGAGTCGTCGCCGCTGACGGGAGCACCCCGTTGCCAGGGGGCCGTCGCCGACCCAAGAAGCCCTGCCGGGACCCTCGGCAGGGCTTCGCGACGCCCGCGAGCGCCCCGAAGCCACCCCACCGACCCCCGAAACCACGAAACTCCCGGCCAGAGAACCCTGACCGGGAGTTTCGGTACCACCTGGGCGGTTCCATCGGGAACCACCCCACTGTGGGTGGTTCCCGAAACCCCGTGACCTCGAGCGACGCACCAGTTGCGGCCGGGCCAGGCACACCCTCGGGAGTGCTCCAGGCACACCTTCACGATGCCGGTAGCAGTGCTGGTCAGGAGCAGATTGCCGCTGGGCATGGCTCCAGCTGCCTGCTGCGAGACGCTGCCGGAGTCATTGGGCGTCGATCTCGGATCCGCTACCGATCGGGTCGTGCGCGAGCGCGAGGCCTACCGGTTCACCCCGCTGGCCCGTCGTCACGACGAGCGCGGCAGCCAGCGGTGGAAGGGCCCGCCCCTCGCCGGCCACCTGCGCTGCCTGGACACCCCGGCGTCCATGCTCAGGACCGTCCATGGATCGAACGCGCGTCGAGAGCGCACGACGTGGCTTACACGTCGCAGTCGTCGCAGCGGCCGGAGGCGGGCAGCTGCATGTGGCACGTCTGGCAGGTCGCACGCTCCGCGAACTCCAGCCGGCGCTCCGCCGATCCTCCGCCTGCGCGCAGGGAGTTCACCGGTAGGGCGACGACGCGGTACCCGCCCTCGGGCTCGCGGACCTCGACGTACCCGCGCGCGAAGTACGCCGCCGCCGGCACGCCCCGCCGCACGGCGACGGCGATGTACGGACCGGGGGCCGGGATCCAGATCTCGTCGAACTCGAGTTCGGCGGCGACCTCCCGCATCATGGGCCGGTTCTCCAGCGGCGCCTGGAAGGCCTCCATCGCCGCCTCGAACGACGTGAAGCGCTGCCGGCGGCTCCCGTCGAGCACGGCGCGGCAGGACGTGCACATCGGGTAGGCGTCGCGCTGCTCGGGCGTCGCGGTGGTCAGCCGCTCCAGGCTTTCGGCAGTCAGGTGCGGGCACTCGTGGGTATGCAGAATCTGCCAGCCGGGCACCACGCAGATCTCGTCAGCGTCCTCCACCTCGTGCCGCACAGCTGGATCATCGCATCTGCCGGCACCGACGGGATGGAGTCAGGCACCGATGACCCGAACGACCTACACGGGCCCCTGTCGGTAGAGCCAGCACTGGTCGCCCGAGGTCGCCATCCGCACCGGCTCGTCCCCGAGCGGCGCCGGCAGAGCGACGCCGGGTCGCAGCACCGTGAAGCCGACCTGGGCGAGGAACACTGACGCCTCGGGGACGCAGTGCCCGGCGACCAATGTCGGGGACAACGGCAGCAGCTGCTGCGCGGTCAGAATCAGGACCGATCCGATCCCCCCGACGCCGCCACCCGGGGGCCACTGTGAGCGCGTCGACGAACATCGACGCGCCGGACCCGTTGACCATCCCCGTCACCGCCAGCGCAGCGACCACGCCCTCGCGGCGGCTCACCGCTACGAACGTCATCCTCGGCGATGTGCGCCGCTCCGGCCGACGGGACCAGATCAACAGCAGGCCATCACGAGGCGGTCGACCTTGAACAGAATCTGACTCCCAGAGTACGTCAGTACGCGAATACGTCACCAATGTCTAGCGTATCAAGCGCAGCCCGAGTCGGCAGATAGGCGAAGGACTCCTCGAGCAGGTGCGCCGCGCCACGTTCAGCCGCCCGGGATCGAAGTTCGGCTAGGAGCGGCACGAGATAGCGGACGTCGTTAGCCGCGTACTCCAGTTGGGCACGCGTGAGGTCGTGCGCGGACCAGTCCGAGACCTGCTCTGTCTTGTCGATGTTGACGCCAAGTAGGCGGCTAAGCGTCGGCTTGAGAGAGTAGTGGTCGGACTCGAGGCCCGGCTCGACGATCTTCATGGCGATCTTCGTGCACGCAATTCTTGCCGGCGCTGCCTTCCAGGTCGCGACGAGGAACCTCAGGTCGAACGGCGCATGGTGAAACACCTTGGTGACGCTTGTGTCCTCCAAGAGCTCGACCAGCAGTCCAGGGTGCTCTCCGGGTGTGACCTGGACGATGACGATCGCGTCGGGCGTAGCAACCTGGACCGTTCTGATCTGGTCTGCACGCCAGTCCAGGCCTGTGGTCTCGATGTCGCAAGCGATCACTTCGGTGCTGCGGGCGTGCGCAAGCCAGTCGGCGCCGATGTCGCCGCGGCGCACTACGACGTCTTGTCGGATCGTAACCATGCCGTGCCGCCTCCTACCGAATCGTGCTCTGAGCGGCGATGGCGTCGATCTCACCTTGCACGAACGCGAACAGCTCACCACCTGCCATCACCCAGGTTGGCACAGAGGTCCGACGCTCCCGCCCGTGCGAGTAGAGCGTGAGCACCGCTCGCCCGTCGAACCGGTACGCACTGAACAGCGCATCACCGGCCCGGACGTACACCTCGACCGCTCCACCACCAGCCTGAGCGAGCGACCTGTACTCGGTGACGGCCTCGTTGATCTTGGCTACCACGGCACCCGGTGACATGGCGAAGCGCTGCGCGAGGTTGCCCACGGTTGCCTCGTCGTCCGGGTCGGGCAGGAAGACACGGATCCGCGAGCCTCTCGCCTTCGCGACCCGCTCAAGACGATGACGGTGAGCGTTGCGCCACGTGTTCGCGTAGGCAACGACGACGTCAACGTGGACAGCCCCCTCGAACAGCTCACCCCACTCGACGTCGTCCAGATACTGGTCGGTGACTCGGGTGATGCCCGACTCGACGACATCTGCCGAGAGCTTGGCCTTCGCGAGCACCTCCATCGCGAAGGCACGGCGACCAACCAGGTCCCAGGCGACCGTGAGCAGCCCCGTGGCAAGGAGCAGCCCGCCTACCTGGCCCAGGAATGCACTCCACGCACCGTCCGCCCACGGCTGAACCGACAGCCACATCAAGGCCAGGCCCGTAGCCGCGAGCCCGCCTGCGACGAGGACCGCCGACAGCGAGGTGACCTTGCTCTCGATGGGATGCCGTTTTCTTTGCACGATCCGAAGGTAGAGCCACGCGGTGGAGGTCGCATCGAGCCGCGCCGGGTGACGACGTGACCCTGTCCGCCGGATCAACCAGGATAACGCCAAGCGGCTACACCACATCCGGGGACTTGACCCAACTCGATTCCGCAGTGGGTCGTCCGCACACGCCGGCGCCGGCGCCGTG
>NZ_BONP01000047.1 GCF_016862775.1 Cellulomonas phragmiteti
AACAGCCCTCACCCAAGGATCAGTCTCGATGTCCCCGTCGGGTTCCGCGGGGATCCAACGGACGGCCGGCGTCTCCACAGGACGAGCGGCATTCGCCACGCATCCGCACGCGAGCACCGCCACCGCGACGCTCAGCGCCAGACCTCCACCTGATATGGCTGAACGTGCTCTCAGCGGCTCGGGTCTCACCCTGCATCTCCCTTGAGTCGGTCCGAGGCGCTCATCCGCATGGCGCTGACGACGTTCTCGTAGTCAGAGACGAGGTCACGTGCGATGTCCTTCGCCGCTTCGGAGTCGAAGTCTCCAGCGTGCCCGCTCGTCTTGTCCCAGAGTCCGAGCCGGCGGTACTCCTCCACCGACACCGCGAAGAACTCGTCGAGCGAGCCCACGCTGCTCGGCACCGCGGAGTGGGTCGCGCTCTCAGGAAGGGGCCCGCCTGTCAGCGCTTCCTCAGCGAGATGCTGAAGGTAACTGAGCCCGATCTCCACGCCGACCGCCGTCACCATTCCGCCAGGCGCCAGGGAGGCTCCGATGCCGATGGCGGTCTTGCCGACGTTGAGCGTGCCGCTCACTTGCTGGTCGTACAGGTACTGCCTCACCTCGGCCGCCGAGTACGTCGCTCCATCGATCCCGCCCCACACCGCGACGAGCGATTCGAGCGCCTCGGACGCAGAAGCCGGGCCATGCACGACCCCGGTCAGAATCTGTTCCTGGTACTCGAGAGCGGCAGCGTGAAGCATGGCCCGAGCGGCATCGTCCGCTACCGCCGCCGTGAGCACCGGACGCACCCAGTCGCGAGATACCCGAGCAGTGACGATAGTGCCCTCGATGTAGGGGACCGTCGCGTCGATCCAATAGCCGGCATCCTTGTCCTTGGGGTACCCGCGCTCGAACCCCACCTCGACCAGCCCGGGCAGCTGCCCGGCCAGCGCCCTTGCCAGGTTGGCCGACCCTTCACCCGCGACTTGGAGCGGAGACAACGAGGGGTTCCCGCTGAGCTCGTCGAGCACCGACGCATTGATCGCTGCGATCTGGACGTTCACCGGCAGGTTCCCGGCCTCGGCCTGGACCCCCGCCCAGAGGGCTGCGATACCCACGAAACCGTCAGAACCGCCCAGCCCCCACTCTCGGCGGCCGAACCAGTACTCAACACGATCGTCAGCGAAGTCCGCCGAGAACTCCGAGGACCAGTCGAGCCCCGCGCCGGTCAGCCAGTCCCTCGCGGACTGCGGGTACTCCCCGAGGGTCTCGAAGACGCGCGCAGCCGCGTCATGCGCGCCGCCGTCTGACGTCAGCATTCCGGCCGTGTCCAGCATGTGTCCGGGTGAACCTGGCCCGGCACGCCACGTGCCCTCGCCGCCTTGCTCGATCCGATCCAGGGCATCGGCCATCGCGATGGTGAAGGTCGCGCTCATCCGCGATCCGCGCGGGTCTGCGAAGACGTAGCCGATCGCGCTCAGCGTCCCACTGACTCGCAACGCCTCCTGCACCATGCCCGCCGCGAACTCCTCGGCCTCCGACGTACTCCACGTCGACGATGCCGATACCAATGCCGATCGCACCGCACTCCCGGCGGCGGCCAGTGCGGCGTTGCGCTCCGGCGCTCCGACGAACATCTGCTCGCCGAGCAAGGTCACCAGCCGGACCGTGCCGATGCCCCCCACCCCTGCGAACACGGTAGCCATCAGCTCGGCGTCGTCACCCCACTGCTGCAGGAAGCCGGTGAACGCCGCGAGCGTCTCGTCCCCGGGATCACCGCTGAGACGCTCGGCCGTCTCCACGAACCACACCGCCATCACCCGCGCCTGCTCCGCGGTCACTGTCCCGGCCGCAGCGGACGCCACCGCCTGCACCAGCGGCACGTCGATCACGGCGTCGACCCCGGTCCCGGGCGCGTACGCCGTCATCACGTCGATCCCCACGAGCCGCGCGGCGGTAGCGCGGTCAAGATCCTCCCGCTCGTCGCAGCACGCACGGAACGCCCGCAGCCCAGCAGCGGCGTCCTGCACCGCGGCCTGCCACACCCGCAGCTCGCCGGCCGCAGCCGGCACGGCCGGGAACGCAGGCACGTCGCTCCACGCCCACGGAACGCTCGCCGCACCACCGGCGAGTGCAGCAGCCGCGTACCGCTCCCGCGCGGCCACAGCACGGATCCGCGCCGTGCCCACCTCGTGCCGCGCGACCATCACCCGCCGCTCCAGCCCTCGCAGGGCAGCCCCGTACCTGGCCAGCACCCCCGCCACCTGCCGGCACCCACCGGCCGAGTCGTCCAACCCCGCCGCGATCCGCGTCGCCCGCTGCCCGAGTGCGGACGCCCACGCCCCGACCGACACCGAGACCAGCTGCTGCCCGGCGGCCCGCACCACACCGGCCCGGGACTCGAACCGCTCCGCACGCGTCACGAACCCGGCGACCAGGTCGTCGACCGCGCCGACGTCACCCGCCTCCGGCGAACGCTCGAGCACCCCGAGCTCCACACACCACCCCCGACACGACCGGACGAACCGGACACACCGTAGCGACCGCGAGGCACTTCCGACGGCAACCATCCACACCCGGTCCTCGGACGGCGCGCCCGTCCGTCAGCCCACCTCCCGACGCTCGTGAGGTCCTCGTCGAGATGTTCGACGCGATCGCGTGCAAGGTCCGCGTCACGTGACCCAGAACCTCCCCGGGTGCTACGGGTGGTGACGCAACCGACGACGGGTTGGGGAACGTCGGCTGGCCGAACGCGGAGATCCATCTGCCCGACCTCGGTCGCCGTGAGCAGTGGCGACAGCTGCGCGGCCCGCCGCCATCGGTGGCGGTCGGCAGCGTGGAAGAGGCGGACGAGTGAGCGGTACTGCGCCGGGCAGGGGCAGCTTTGAGCTCGCCGGCGGCCGTTGCGGGCGCAGAGCGGCCGGGAACGGGTCTCTGCCGTCGCCGCCCGCAGGCGGTCCGGCCCGGTCCGTCAGGCGCCCGGGCGCCTGACGTCGTCCGGATCGGGTGTACGGAACGGCGGCTCCGCGTCGTCGTCGTCGGCGCCACTGACCGCGTCGGGTGCGGTGTCGGCGGCGCGGGTCGTCGGACCGCTGTGGTCGTCGACCTGCGCGTCAGGGTCCTCGCCCCCGACTCCGGTACCGGGCGCGTTCTCGGGGGCGCCGCGGCCGGGGTCGGCGGCGGCGACCTCCTCCTGGGTCTCGGGCAGGTGGGGCATGAGCGGCTCGGCCATCGACATGTCACCTGCTGACCGGCGCGCGCGCCGGGTCGCGACCGGACGTCGCCACGAGCACCGAGACGCCACAAGATGCCGACGGGTGCACACAGAAGGCTTCTCCCGTCGATCTTCGACGATATCGAGCCTCTGAGTGCACCAGATCGGTAGGCTCGCGCTCATGCTCGTAAGGTTCGAGGCCGAGAACTTCCGCTCCATCGCCGAAGCGGTCACGCTGTCGATGGTCGCTGTCGACCACGACCGCGAGGCCGCGCGTGAGCAGCCCCTCCTGGACGAGCATCTGCTGACCGTCGCCGGCGTGTACGGCCCCAACGCCTCGGGCAAGTCCAACGTCCTCGCGGCGTTGGGCTGGCTGCGCGACGCGGTGCGGGACTCGCTGCGCGTGTGGGAGGACGAGATCCCGGTCGAGCCGTTCGCCTTCGGCACCTGGGGCGCGCGGCCTTCCAGGTTCGTCGTGGAGGCCACCATCGACGGGGTGCGGGTCGACTACGAGCTCGAGGTGAGCCGGGACCGCGTGCTGTACGAGGCACTCTTCGAGTACCCGGAGCGTCGTCGGCGCCGGATCTTCGAGAGGGACGGCGAGGACCTGAGCCTGGCCCGTGGGCTGGGCTCCCTGGCGGGCGCCCGCGGGCTGCTCACACCGCGGACGTTGGCGCTCTCGGCCATGCGCCGGTTCGACGAGGAGCGCGTCGGCGCGTTCGCGTCCCGGCTGCTGCGCATGCAGGCCTTCGGCCTGCGCGGGCCGCAGGGCAACCGCACCCGCGCCTTCGCCGCCGCGGCCTGGGCGTCGTCGACGGCCCGGCTCTTCGACGTCGAGGCGCAGCAGCAGTCCCTGTTCGACGCCACCGGGACGGACGCCGTGGAGCCCGACATGAGGCAGCGCGCCCTGGGTCTGCTGCGGCTGGCCGACCTGGGGATCGACGACGTCGCCTTCATCGACGAGCCGCTCCTGATGCCGGACGGCGGCACCAGGAGCCGCCGACGCCCGCAGCTCGTCCACAACGCCGGCGGCGTGCGCGTGCCGTTCGAGCTCACGGCCGAGTCCGAGGGCACGCGTGCCTGGTTCAGCCTCATCGGCCCGACCCTGACCGCACTGGACAGGGGCGGGCTCGTGGTCGTCGACGAGCTCGACGCCAGCCTGCACCCCAGCCTCTCCGTCGAGCTCCTGCGCCTCTTCCGCGACCGCGCCACCAACCCGCACGACGCCCAGCTGCTCTTCACCTCCCACGACGCCACCCTCCTCAACAGCCTCAACCGCGACGAGGTGTGGCTGACCGAGAAGGACGCGGACGGTTCGACACGGCTCGGCGCCCTCTCCGACTTCGCCGGGGAGCGCGTGCGACGTTCGCAGAACCTCGAGAGCGCCTACCTGAAGGGTCGGTTCGGCGGGCTCCCGGACGTCGACCGCGCAGGGCTCCTGCACGCCCTCGGCCTCGTCGGCTGACACGGGGGACGTCGACCGCGCTCCCGCCCACCGCTGCGGCGAGCCACTGGGACGCGACCCGAGCTGCGCACCGTCGTCGTGTACTGCGAGGGCTCGATCACCGAGCCCGAGTAGCTCCGTGCGTTCAAGCGGCTCCCTGCCGTGCGCAGGCAGACGTCCGTCCGCATCGAGATCGCCACGGAGACGGCCGTGCCCTACCCCCTCGTGCACGCAGCAGCGGCGCGCGCGCAGGAGGACGAGGTCGACGAGGTCTGGTGCTTCATCGACGTCGAGGCGCCCACGCCTCGACGAGGCAACTGCTCTCGCGCAGCGCTCCGGCGTGCGACTTGCGATCTCCCATCCCTGCTTCGAGCTGTGGATCGTGCTGCACGACCGCGACTGGAACCGCCCAGGCACCTCGACTGCGGAGATGGTCATCGCCGCCCAGAAGCTCGCCGCCTTCACCGGCAAGCACCTCGACGCCGATGCGCTGCTCGTCTCGCGACATGGCGCGGCCGGTCGCGCTCGCGCGCTCGCTCTCCGCCACGCGCAGGACGACACGCTACCGCCCGATGACAATCCGTCATCGACCGTGGTCGCGTTCATCGAGGAGTACGACCCTGAGTGCCCCCGGGGCGCCCAGAGGACCTGAACTGCCGGACCGGGCAGCCGCGTGCACGTGCCGGTCGTCCACCGACCACGTTGCGTCGAGCTAGGTCGCCGAATGGGGGCGTGCCACGGCAGTGGTCGGGGCCGTCGTCGCCGCTCGCGAAGCACTCGTCGTCGCGGATCGGCGATCCTGCAGCAGGTCGACCCGATGAACAGCGACGCTGTCCACAGATGCGAGACGACCCTCCGGCCCAACCGCTTCGAACCAGTATCTTCCGGACATGCGAATGCGTGCACAGGTCGCCGTTGTGGCCCTTTCGGCCGGGCTCGTCGTGTCCGGGTGCACGACGGCCGACGGTCCCACCGGCCCCACGACGGCGGAGCCGACGGCGACGGTGACGACGACGCCCACCCCGTCACCCACTCCCTCGCCGACGTTCGACGTCACCGTGCCACCTGAGCGGCCCGAGGCGATGGCGACTCCGAGCGCCGACGGTGCCGCGGCCGCGGCGACCTACTTCATCTCGCTCTACGCCTACATCTACGCGACAGGCGACACGAGCACGTGGCGTCAGATGTCGGCGGAGACCTGCACGTTCTGCCTAGATGCCGCCGGGGACGCTGAGGCGACCATTGCTTCAGGGAAGACGGGTGGAACACCCGTCGAGGTCACATCAGCAGAGGGCATCGAACTGACACCGGGCGAGTGGTACAAGGCTGGCCTTCGCGTGATCCAGCCTCCCACCATCGAGGTCGACGCCTCGGGCAATGGGACTCAGACGAGCGACGGCGGCACGTACGACTTTGACTTCGCGATGACGTGGAACGGCGATTGGGTCATCGATTCGGTCGGGATCGAACCGATCGCTGCGGAATGAGGAACCACCTCTTCACCCTGGTCGTCGCTACGGCGCTGGTCATCTGCTCCGGTGCGGTTGCCTGGGCCGGCGAGGGCTTCGACGCTCGCGCGACGGACGGCCATGTGCGCGTCTCCGCAGACCGCGCCGAGCAGCTGGCTCGGGAGAGCCGCACCACGCCACCGCAACTCCAGCTCTTCCGCTACGAGCGCGCCCCCCTGTGCCGCGAGGCTGCCGGCCAGTGGACCCGCGGCTCGTCCGACGGCACCTGCCCCGAGCTGGCGAACACCGCCGGGGTCCTGCGCCAGTGCGAGGACGGCGACTCCATCGTCCTGCCCATGTGGCGCCAGGCCCGCACCACCCCCACCGACCCCTGGGGACCCTGGCAGCAGATCGACAGCGGCGGCTGCGGCGTCGACCTGCTGCCCGTACTGACCGAGGCCGACTTCCGCCTCCTCCCCCTGCCCG
>NZ_BONP01000048.1 GCF_016862775.1 Cellulomonas phragmiteti
GGATGCGCGTCTGTTCCTTGAGAACTCAACAGTGTGCCAAGTAGTCGATGCCATATTTTTGGTGTCGAGCCTGGATCAGGTCCACCCCGTGGGTCTGGTTCGGGGTGATGCCAGTTGATGCCCCTTCGGGGGTTCTTTGTGTGTCTGTTGCTCGCCGGTCTTCGGGTTGGTGGGTGGCTGTTTGACATTCACGGAGAGTTTGATTCTGGCTCAGGACGAACGCTGGCGGCGTGCTTAACACATGCAAGTCGAACGGTGACGACCAGCTTGCTGGTCTGATCAGTGGCGAACGGGTGAGTAACACGTGAGCAACCTACCCTTCACTCTGGGATAAGCCTTGGAAACGAGGTCTAATACCGGATACGAGACGCACGGGCATCTGTAGCGTCTGGAAAGATTTATCGGTGGGGGATGGGCTCGCGGCCTATCAGCTTGTTGGTGGGGTAATGGCCTACCAAGGCGACGACGGGTAGCCGGCCTGAGAGGGCGACCGGCCACACTGGGACTGAGACACGGCCCAGACTCCTACGGGAGGCAGCAGTGGGGAATATTGCACAATGGGCGAAAGCCTGATGCAGCGACGCCGCGTGCGGGATGACGGCCTTCGGGTTGTAAACCGCTTTCAGCAGGGAAGAAGCGCAAGTGACGGTACCTGCAGAAGAAGCGCCGGCTAACTACGTGCCAGCAGCCGCGGTAATACGTAGGGCGCAAGCGTTGTCCGGAATTATTGGGCGTAAAGAGCTCGTAGGCGGTTTGTCGCGTCTGCTGTGAAAACCTCAGGCTCAACCTGGGGCTTGCAGTGGGTACGGGCAGACTAGAGTGCGGTAGGGGTGACTGGAATTCCTGGTGTAGCGGTGGAATGCGCAGATATCAGGAGGAACACCGATGGCGAAGGCAGGTCACTGGGCCGCAACTGACGCTGAGGAGCGAAAGCATGGGGAGCGAACAGGATTAGATACCCTGGTAGTCCATGCCGTAAACGTTGGGCACTAGGTGTGGGGTCCATTCCACGGATTCCGTGCCGCAGCAAACGCATTAAGTGCCCCGCCTGGGGAGTACGGCCGCAAGGCTAAAACTCAAAGAAATTGACGGGGGCCCGCACAAGCGGCGGAGCATGCGGATTAATTCGATGCAACGCGAAGAACCTTACCAAGGCTTGACATACACCGGAAAAGCGCAGAGATGTGCTCCCCGCAAGGTCGGTGTACAGGTGGTGCATGGTTGTCGTCAGCTCGTGTCGTGAGATGTTGGGTTAAGTCCCGCAACGAGCGCAACCCTCGTCCCATGTTGCCAGCGGGTTATGCCGGGGACTCATGGGAGACTGCCGGGGTCAACTCGGAGGAAGGTGGGGATGACGTCAAATCATCATGCCCCTTATGTCTTGGGCTTCACGCATGCTACAATGGCCGGTACAAAGGGCTGCGATACCGCGAGGTGGAGCGAATCCCAAAAAGCCGGTCTCAGTTCGGATTGGGGTCTGCAACTCGACCCCATGAAGTCGGAGTCGCTAGTAATCGCAGATCAGCAACGCTGCGGTGAATACGTTCCCGGGCCTTGTACACACCGCCCGTCAAGTCATGAAAGTCGGTAACACCCGAAGCCGATGGCCCAACCTTTTGGGGGGAGTCGTCGAAGGTGGGACTGGCGATTAGGACTAAGTCGTAACAAGGTAGCCGTACCGGAAGGTGCGGCTGGATCACCTCCTTTCTAAGGAGCATCTGGCAGCAGGTCGCCTCGTCATGGGGTGGTGCTGGTGTCCAGGCCCATGCCCTCGCCGTACGTGTGGGGGGTGGTGCTCACGGGTGGAACATCGACTACTGGCCGACTCGTTGGGTCGGTGGCTTCCAAGTACGCCTGCAGCTTGCTGCGGGGAGGGAACGGAGAGTCGCTGGTTCGTCGCGGGTCGGCTGGGCACGCTGTTGGGTCCTGAGGGAACAGCCCGTTGTGGGTGTTGCCTTGGTCGGGATCGTCTGGTCCGGTCGAACCGCTGGTTGTTGCTGCTCTTCGGGGTGGTGCCGGCTGGTAGGCGCTGGGATGCCAGGTGGTGCACCGGTGGTTGCTTGAGAACTGCACAGTGGACGCGAGCATCTTTGAATGATCTTTGTGGTCAAGTTTTTAAGTGCACAGGGTGGATGCCTTGGCACCAGGAGCCGAAGAAGGACGTAGTAGCCTGCGATAAGCCTCGGGGAGTTGGCAAACGAACCGTGATCCGAGGATTTCCGAATGGGGAAACCCCGCACGAGTCATGTCGTGTGACCCGCACCTGAATATATAGGGTGTGTGGAGGGAACGCCGGGAAGTGAAACATCTCAGTACCGGCAGGAAGAGATATTCCGTGAGTAGTGGCGAGCGAAAGCGGATCAGGCCAAACCGAGCGCGTGTGATAGCCGGCAGGCGTTGCGCGTTCGGGGTTGTGGGACCTTTCAGTGAGGGCTGCCGCCCTCGCAGGGAGTCATAAAGCCGCGTTATAGTCGAAGGGTCTTGAAAGGCCCGGCACAGAGGGTGTCACCCCCGTAGACGAAATGACGCGGCCTCCCGAAGGGGATCCCAAGTAGCTCCGGGCCCGAGAAACCCGGAGTGAATCTGCACAGACCACTGTGTAAGCCTAAATACTACCTGGTGACCGATAGCGGACAAGTACCGTGAGGGAAAGGTGAAAAGTACCCCGGGAGGGGAGTGAAATAGTACCTGAAACCGTGTGCATACAATCCGTCGGAGCCTCCCTAGCAGGGGTGACGGCGTGCCTTTTGAAGAATGAGCCTGCGAGTTAGTGGTACGTGGCGAGGTTAACCCGTGTGGGGAAGCCGTAGCGAAAGCGAGTCCGAATAGGGCGACCGTAGTCGCGTGCTCTAGACCCGAAGCGAAGTGATCTAGCCATGGGCAGGGTGAAGCGCGGGTAAGACCGCGTGGAGGCCCGAACCCACCAGGGTTGAAAACCTGGGGGATGACCTGTGGTTAGGGGTGAAAGGCCAATCAAACTTCGTGATAGCTGGTTCTCCCCGAAATGCATTTAGGTGCAGCGTCACGTGTTTCTTGCCGGAGGTAGAGCTACTGGATAGCCGATGGGCCCCACCAGGTTACTGACGTTAGCCAAACTCCGAATGCCGGTAAGCCAGAGCGTGGCAGTGAGACTGCGGGGGATAAGCTCCGTAGTCGAGAGGGAAACAGCCCAGACCACCAGCTAAGGCCCCCAAGCGTGTGCTAAGTGGGAAAGGATGTGGAGTTGCACAGACAACCAGGAGGTTGGCTTAGAAGCAGCCACCCTTGAAAGAGTGCGTAATAGCTCACTGGTCAAGTGATTCCGCGCCGACAATGTAGCGGGGCTCAAGCACACCGCCGAAGCTGTGGCATTCACACACGTGACAAGCCTTCGTGGTTCAGTCGTGTGGATGGGTAGGGGAGCGTCGTGCCGGCAGTGAAGCCGCGGGGTGACCCAGCGGTGGAGCCGGCACGAGTGAGAATGCAGGCATGAGTAGCGAATGACGGGTGAGAAACCCGTCCGCCGAATGACCAAGGGTTCCAGGGCCAGGCTAATCCGCCCTGGGTAAGTCGGGACCTAAGGCGAGGCCGACAGGCGTAGTCGATGGACAACGGGTTGATATTCCCGTACCGGCGAAGAACCGCCCATACCGAGCCCGGTGATGCTAACCGTCCGAGCCTGTCTCATCGTCCTTCGGGACACCGAGGCAGGGGAGCACGAGACCCGAACCGGTAGTAGGTAAGCGTATTAACAGGGGTGACGCAGGAAGGTAGCCCAGCGTGGCGATGGTAGTCCACGTCCAAGGTCGTAGGGTGAGGTGTAGGCAAATCCGCACCTCGTGAGCCTGAGAGCCGACGGGTACCGCGTATGCGGGAAATGGGTGATCCTATGCTGCCAAGAAAAGCCTCGACGCGAGGTTCTAGCCGCCCGTACCCCAAACCGACTCAGGTGGTCAGGTAGAGAATACCAAGGCGATCGAGAGAATCGTGGTTAAGGAACTCGGCAAAATGCCCCCGTAACTTCGGGAGAAGGGGGGCCTCAAGCGTGAACCGACTTGCTCGGGGAAGCGTGGAGGGCCGCAGAGACCAGGGAGAAGCGACTGTTTACTAAAAACACAGGTCCGTGCGAAGTCGCAAGACGATGTATACGGACTGACGCCTGCCCGGTGCTGGAAGGTTAAGAGGACGGGTCAGCTCTTCGGAGCGAAGCTCAGAATTTAAGCCCCAGTAAACGGCGGTGGTAACTATAACCATCCTAAGGTAGCGAAATTCCTTGTCGGGTAAGTTCCGACCTGCACGAATGGCGTAACGACTTCTCCGCTGTCTCAACCGCGAACTCGGCGAAATTGCACTACGAGTAAAGATGCTCGTTACGCGCAGCAGGACGGAAAGACCCCGGGACCTTTACTATAGCTTGGTATTGGTGTTCGGTGCGGCTTGTGTAGGATAGGTGGGAGACTGTGAAGCCGGCACGCCAGTGTCGGTGGAGTCAACGTTGAAATACCACTCTGGTCGCTCTGGATATCTAACCTCGGTCCGTGATCCGGATCAGGGACAGTGCCTGGTGGGTAGTTTAACTGGGGCGGTTGCCTCCTAAAATGTAACGGAGGCGCTCAAAGGTTCCCTCAGCCTGGTTGGCAATCAGGTGGCGAGTGCAAGTGCACAAGGGAGCTTGACTGTGAGACTGACAGGTCGAGCAGGGACGAAAGTCGGAACTAGTGATCCGGCGGTGGCTTGTGGAAGCGCCGTCGCTCAACGGATAAAAGGTACCCCGGGGATAACAGGCTGATCTTGCCCAAGAGTCCATATCGACGGCATGGTTTGGCACCTCGATGTCGGCTCGTCGCATCCTGGGGCTGGAGTAGGTCCCAAGGGTTGGGCTGTTCGCCCATTAAAGCGGTACGCGAGCTGGGTTTAGAACGTCGTGAGACAGTTCGGTCCCTATCCGCTGCGCGCGCAGGAAACTTGAGAAGGGCTGTCCCTAGTACGAGAGGACCGGGACGGACGAACCTCTGGTGTGCCAGTTGTTCCGCCAGGAGCACGGCTGGTTGGCTACGTTCGGAAGGGATAACCGCTGAAAGCATCTAAGCGGGAAGCCTGCTTCAAGATGAGGTTTCCACGCCCTTCGGGGTGAGAGGCTCCCAGCTAGACCACTGGGTAGATAGGCCGGACGTGGAAGGCAGGACTAACGACTGCCGCAGCTGACCGGTACTAATAAGCCGACAACTTGACTAACTTCATTCATTGCTACGCGTCCACTGTGCGGTTCCCGAGAAACCAACGGTTCATTCCCGTTGACAACTCGACAGTGTTACGGCGGTCATAGCGAAGGGGAAACGCCCGGTCCCATTCCGAACCCGGAAGCTAAGCCCTTCAGCGCCGATGGTACTGCACCCGCCAGGGTGTGGGAGAGTAGGACGCCGCCGGACAACCATTCACGAAAGGCCCACCCCTCACGGGGTGGGCCTTTCGTCGTT
>NZ_BONP01000049.1 GCF_016862775.1 Cellulomonas phragmiteti
GATCAGATCCAAGCCGAGCTGAACCGCCGAGGTCACCGGGTGGCCCGCTGCACCGTCCACCGACTGATGCGTGCGGCGGGCCTTCGCGGGATCACCCGCGCCAAGGGCCCGCGCACCACGGTTCCCGGCGCCGCAGTGGACACCCGTCCGGACCTGGTGCAACGCCAGTTCACCGCGATCGGCCCGGACCAGCTGTGGGTCGCTGACATCACCTACTGCCGGACGTTCTCCGGCTGGGCCTACGCGGCCTTCGTGATCGACGTGTTCTCCCGGCGGGTGGTCGGCTGGCAGCTGTCCAAGTCGCTGCGCACCGACCTGGCCCTGGACGCGCTGGAGATGGGCATCTGGACCCGCCATCGTGAGGGCCGCGACGTCACCGGCCTGACCCACCACAGCGACAAGGGCGTCCAGGGCGGATTCAATCGGTCGTCGCAACACCTCGTGATCACGGAGGTGTCCAATGGTGCGACGGCAGCAGCAGGCGGACCGAGCTCTGCGACCGGCGATGCGGTCCCCGGGGCGGCCGATCCCGGCCCGGCACGTGGAGCGGGAGTTCTGGCGGTTGATCGCCAAGGGGAAGAGCAGCGAGGAGGCCGCAGCAGGGGTCGGTGTGTCGTGGCCGGTCGGGTCGCGGTGGTTTCGTCACGCTGGCGGGATGGCGCCATTGCCCCTGGCCGAGCCGACCGGCCGCTATCTGTCTTTTCACGAGCGCGAGGAACTCGCACTGCTGAGGGCCCGAGGGTTCGGTGTCCGAGCGATCGCCCGGGAGCTGGATCGTGATCCGGGAACGATCTCGAGGGAGCTTAGGCGCAACGCCGCGACCCGCTCCGGCAAGGTCGAGTACCGGGCTACGGTCGCGCAATGGAAGGCGCAGACCGCCGCCAGGCGGCCCAAGGCGGCCAAGCTCGCCACTAACCCTCGTCTGCAGGAGTACGTCCAAGCCCGGCTCGCCGGGCAGCTGCACCGGCCCGACGGGACGCTCGCGCCCGGGCCGGCGACGACCTGGAAGGGGCTGAACAAGCCGCACCGCGGGGACCGGCGGTGGGCCACGGCCTGGAGCCCGCAGCAGATCGCGCGGCGTCTGGTCGTGGACTTCCCCGACGATGAGGACATGCGCATCAGCCACGAGGCGATCTACCAGGCGCTCTACATCCAGGGGCGCGGAGCGCTCAAGCGCGAACTGGTCGCCTGCCTGCGGACCGGGCGGGCGCTGCGCAAACCTCGAGAGCGGGCACGCAACAGGCCCCAGGGCCACGTCACCGCCGATGTCGTCCTCAGCGAGCGGCCGGCCGAAGCCGAGGACCGGGCCGTGCCCGGGCACTGGGAGGGCGACCTGGTGATCGGGTTGAACCGGTCCGCGATCGGCACCGTCGTCGAACGCACCAGCCGCTACACCCTGCTGGTCCACTTGCCGCGCCTGGAGGGTTACGGGACCGTCCCGCCGGTCAAGAACGGGCCACCGCTCGGTGGCTACGGCGCCATCGCGATGAAGGACGCGCTGCAGGCGACGATGGCCGTGATGCCGGCCGAACTGCTGCGCTCTCTTACCTGGGACCGCGGCAAGGAGCTGTCCGCGCACGCCCAGTTCAAGATCGACACGGGGATCGCCGTCTACTTCGCCGACCCGCGTTCCCCCTGGCAGCGCGGCACGAACGAGAACACCAACGGCCTGCTGCGCCAGTATTTCCCCAAGGGCACCGACCTGTCCCGCTGGTCAGCCGAAGACCTCCTCGCGGTCCAGTCAGCGATCAACAGCAGACCGTGCAAGGTCCTCGCCTGGAGAACACCGGCCGAAGTCCTCGACAAGCAGCTACGGTCGCTTCAAAGAGCAGGTGTTGCAACGACCCGTTGAACCCAGTCAGTATGTCGCCGTTCGCTACACCCAGCGCCTGGCCGAAGCCGGCGCCGTCGCCTCGATCGGGTCGACCGGCGACTCGTATGACAACGCCCTGGCCGAGGCGTTCGACTCCCTGTCCAAGGCCGAGCTCGTCCGCAACCGCGGCCCCTGGAAGAGCATCGACGACCTCGAGATCGCCGTTGCTGAGTACATCGACTGGTTCAACCACCGACGCCTGCACGGCGAGATAGGACTCGTCCCACCCGCCGAGCACGAGGCCAACCACTACCGGCACAACACCGCCCGACTACCGTCGAAGCGTCAGTTCCGAGCCTCCACTGAACCGATCACGAGACACCCGGCGCCGGGACGTCGGTCCGAACTGATCCGTTTGGGCGACCGTCCGCGTCGCAGCAGCAGAGGGGAACGCACGTGTGGCACTGTGCGTGAAGAGTTCAAGCGGCAGGCCGCGATCGCGGCAGTTGGGGGTAGCGCAGGTGGGCGCAACAAGCTTCCGGTACGGGTACCGGGTCTACACGCTGGCGACAGGGCGCGGTAACAGTTGGCGCAAGCCCGAGTCCATGGAAGACCTGGGGGACCCTTACGTGGAGCGCGTCTACCGCCTCCTCAAGAGCGCCGTGGGGCGAGTGCTGAAGCACAAGCCTGACCTCATGGCTGCGGACGGCTCGACTCAGATTCCAGAGTCTGATGCCGGCGAACCCGTGTTCGTTCTCGACGGTGTCGTCCGGACGGGTCGGCGTATCCGGGTTGAGGTGATCGCGGGAACCATCGGTGATCACGACGAGCTTGTCGGCGACGATGTTGAGACCATCGGCGACCGGGCAGCGGGGCGTCGGTACCGTATCGACCTCCACTTCCCCGCGACTGGTGAGTCGGGCCTCGTGGTCGCAGAGACTTGCAAGCGCTACACGCCCATCGACCTGTTCCTCCGTTGGGCTGCTTGGCTTGACCTGGTTGACGTCATCGCTGAGCGCGAGGAGATCGCGGCCGCGTTGGAGCGTGGAGAGATCACGCAGACGGACGCTGACGTGAAGGCGGCGGGCCTCGTCTGGCGAAAGTTCAGGGTGAGCCAGGTCTCGGACGCCGCGTACCTCAGGAAGCTCATTAGCGAAGCTAAGAAGGTGACGGTGGATCTAGTCCAGGCTGGCAGCGTCACGAAGCGCGGCCGCTTTCGTTCCGTCGAGAAGAAGCTCAGCATCCTCGATATTGGCGAGGGGATGCACGAGAAGCTCGCTGACGAGATCCTCTCTTGGCTCGAAGGTACGAATCAGGGAGCCGTTGGCCGCGTGATGGCGGCGCTCTCCTTGAACGCCTCGAAGCTGGGTGAGGACGGTCTGGCGTTCAACAACACGTCGGTCCAACTGCAGGCTAGCCAGACCGTGTCGGTGACCCCTAGTACTGTGCGAGACCTCTTCACCTACCCCCTCTCGACTCAGTCGAGGCCGGACGAGGCCCGGTGGGAGGACATCACGAGTACCCGGGCGGCCGAGCTCGCGGCACTCGAAGGGGTGGACGTGGATGTGACAGGCTGACGGCGAGGAGGGGACATGACCGACAGATTCAGTCCCGCCGCCCTCGTGAAGGAGGCGTGGGACTCGCTGCGCCAACGGACGGTTGTGGGCGCAGAGCCGCACGACTGGGCTGCACGTCTGACCCTTCTGGTGTTGCCTGCAGCGGGGCTCGGCGTCTCCATCTGGCTGGACTGGTCGATCCGAGACTCAGGCTCGTTGATCGCGGGCCTCTCGTTGCTCGCGGCGGCCCTCTTCGCGATTGTCCCGCAGTTCGCGGCGTGGCGTCAGCGGCTCACTGAGCGAGCGAGGCCTTCCGAGGGGATCGCGCAGCGCAAGCTGGACGAGGTGGTCGCCCACACTCTGCTTGCGGCTGTCGTCGCCATCGGGCTGGTCGCGATCGCAGTTGTGCTCGGCAACATCAGCACACCCGTGGAGGGGTCTCTTGAGGTTGTTGTCCCCTGGGTCGCACGGATCCTGACCGGGATCATGGTCGGCGGTGGCACCTACCTGATCCTGACCATGATGCTCGTGGTCAACCTTCTCTTCGACGCCTACCGGGACGCCAACGGGTTGGCGGAACGAGCCGCGGGCGGGGATGAGCGATGGCGAGATCAGGACGCCGCGTAGCGGTTCGGTGGGGAAGGTCTCTTGCAAGTCTGTGGTGAGGGTAGGGGGCTGACGCACGAGTAGGTGACAGGTGGTCTCAGGCGGCGAGTGCGACCTGAGTGGTCATGATGGTCTCGAACTCGATCGGTGTCAGCCGTCCGAGCCGGTGCTGGCGTCGGCGGCGGTGGTAGGTGGGCTCGATCCAGGTGACGATGGCGATCCGCAGGTCCTCGCGGGTGGCCCAGCGGCGCCGGTTCAGGACGTTGTTCTGCAGCAGGGAGAAGAAGCTCTCCATGGCGGCGTTGTCGCCGGCGGAGGCGACCTGACCCATCGACCCGACCAGGTCGTGAGCGGCCAGGACGCGGGCCACCTTGCGGCTGCGGAACTGGCTGCCCCGGTCGCTGTGAACCACGCACCCGGCCACGTTCCGGCGTCGCTGCACTGCGCTGACCAGGGCGTTCACTGCGATCTGGGAGGTCATGCGGTCGCTGATCGAGTAGCCGATGATCCGGTTGGAGAACACGTCCTTGATCGCGCAGAGGTAGATCTTGCCCTCGGCCGTGGGGTGTTCGGTGATGTCCCACAGCCACAACCGGTTCGGCGCCTCAGCGCGGAACCGGCGCAGGACGAGGTCGTCGTGGGCTGGCGGGTCGGCTCTCTTGCCGCCCTTGGTGCGCCTCTTGCCGAACGCCGACCACCAGCCGTTGGCGGCGCAGATCCGCCAGACCCGCCGGTCGCGCGCCCGGTGCCCGGCGCG
>NZ_BONP01000050.1 GCF_016862775.1 Cellulomonas phragmiteti
CGGGCTGACCGAACGGGTCGTACCAGAACAACCCGCCCGTGCGTGCGCCGGCAGCGTTGGCGGTGGTGATCACGTCGCCGTGGATGTTCGGGTAGGACCAGACCGCCTCCCCCGTCACCGGCAGGTTCACCACCACCCCACCCGGCAAGGACAGCACCCGCGCCGTGACCGCGCCAGCAGCATCGAGCAGCAGGTCCGGAGAGTCGCCCGTGCCGGTGAACCCGTACCTCGTCACCGACGTCTCGCCGGCGAGGGTCTGGGTGCGCTCCACGATCCGATCCGAGGAGTCCCGCCCGTAGACCACCCGCGTCCCGTCGCCGTCCTCGGAGGACACGTGCCGGTTCGCCTGGTCGTAGGCGAACATCTGACCCGCCAGCGCGGTGGTGTTCCCGCCCGCGTCGTACGAGATCGACGCCCCGGCCACCGTCCGCGAGACCGGGGAGGCACCCACCGGCGGATCCGTCACCGTGGTCGAGGTCAACCGGTCCGCATGATCGAAACACGACTCCACCGTGGTGACCGCGACCCCGTCGAACATATCCCGCGAGGACGTCCGGTTCCCGTTCAAGCCCGCCCGAGCGTTGGCCCCACACCCGCCCGCGGGCGCGAACGAGTAGGACAGGTCATGGCGCGGGATGACCGCACGCACCAACCGGCCCGCACCGTCATACCAGTACGACGACGACCCAGAGGCCGCCCCGTCGGAGACCGTCGCCGACAGCACCCGCCCCGACTGCGACCGCACCACCCTGTCCGCCACCGACGACGACCCCACGAACGACCACACCAGCTCGGCCAACGCACCCGCCGCATCCCGCGCGATCACCACACCCGACCCGTTGCCGGCCGCGCCCGCACCCGACGGGTAGGACACCGAGATCACGTCCCCGCCCGGCCCGTAGACCGGCACCGCCACCACCTTCCCACCATCGAGCAACCGCACCGCACGACCATCGACGTCGTACTCCACGCTCGAGTCGAACGCCTGACCACCGGCCGTCGTGCGCGAGGAGCTCGGGCGGCCCGCAGCGTCGTACGCCGTCGTGGTCACCACACCCCACACATCGGTGTACGACACCACCCGCCCCAACAGATCCACCCGCGTGCTCGTGGTCCCCGACCCCGGCGCAGCCGAGTCCGAGGTTGCCGAGACCAACGGATCCCCACCCACCGCATACGACGTCGACACCGTGCGCGCAGCCGTCGCACCCTGCGCCGGGTACGAGACCTTCTCCGCCCGACCCCGGGCGTCGAACGTCGTGCACGTCCACCCCTGCGCACCCGAGGACCGCGTCCCCACGGCCCGCCCGTAGTGGTCGTACACCACCGACGTCACCACCGGATCACCCGAGGCCGGCACCGGATCGGTCGTCGAGCTCAACAACCCCGCAGGCTTGACCCCCGCAGTCACCCCACACACGTCCGGCTGGGCATCGGAGGTCCCGTAGTACCCGTACGACGTCCCGAACGCCGCCGTGAGCGTGCCCGCCGCCGACGCCGCCGGCAACCACCGCCCCGTGCGCCGCCCATACCCCGCTGACTCGAACGCCGTCGTCGTCGTCGACGCCAACCCGTCAGGATCCACCGTGCTCGTCAACGCCCGACCCAACCACGGACTGGCCCCAAAACCCGTCCGCGTGCTCTGCACCGGCACCTGCTCCGCAGCCACCCCCGGCGTGCCCGCCGGCACCGAAGCCGGCACCCCGTCGGCCACCGTCGAGCTCGTGGCCAACCCGTAGTCCGGCGAGAGCGCCGTGTCCGGGATGACCCCCGAGACCACCCCAGGCCCCTGCCACGACAACGACACACTGGCCCCCGCGCCCATGTTCACGTAGTCCACCCGGATCCGCGCCGGACCGGCCGCCGCCCGCACCACCGTCCCGGACACCGTGGTCTGATCCGGTGGACTGACCACCAGCACGTCATCGATCCACACCTTGACCCGGTCATCCGCGCCAGCCGTCAGCGAGTACGTCCCCGCCTGCGGGAACGTCAGGATGCCGTTCAACCGCGCACCCCACGGCGCCGCCGTGATCGCCGGGTCCGGCATCGCCGTACCCCAGTTCTTCGACGCGCTGCCCGTCCCCAGCCCGAGCGCGAACGCCTTCGGCTGACCCGCCAGGCCCGCACCCGCGTAGTACGCCACGTTCAGACCACGCATGCCCTCGTCGTACGCCGTGGCCGTGTGCGCCACCCGCGAGGCGCACACCGCCGTAGGCCGCCGATCCGACCCGAAGCACTCCGCCGGCGCCGGCCCAAAGGTGTCCGTCGCACGATCCCGCGCGTCGTACAGAGTCGTGGTCGTCCGCCCCGCCGGGTCACTCTGCGCCAGCACCATGTCCTTCGCCGGATCCCACACCTGCGTCGAACGCAACCCCAGCGCCGAGACGTCCGAGGTCTGGCGCCACGCCCCGTCGAACGTCACCGTGCGCGCATTGCCCGGCACCCCGGTGCGCACCACATGCGTCGTGGACGCATCGGCGTACGCGAAACCCGTCGTCAGACGACCCGAGGTCGTCACGCCGTCCGCCGCCGGCAGCACCACGGACGTCGCCTTGGGCGCCGTGGTCGACGGCCCGGCGAGGTCGTAGGTGATCTGCACCTGGTTCGCCGGCGACGGCGTCCGTCCGCCGTCCGCCGCGAGCCAGTCCGTGATCGCCGGGGTCCGCAACCCGGGTCTGCGAGCCGATGACGCGCGTCTGACCTCGATCTCCGATCGCGACACCGGCGCCGTGAATCACTCGAGCGAACTCCGCGCATCTCGAAGTGTCACCTCTCTCCGGGCGGAGCCCCAGGAGCCGAGACTCAGACCGGAAGTTCTCTCCCACGGTCGATGGATCGCTCCGCCCGAGCGTGCGATCCACCGTGCTCCCGCCCCACGAGGCCATTGGCAATCGCGCCGGGCTACAGGCTCGCAAGCATCCGGAGCAAGGTGTCATTGTGCTCGTAGGCCAGACGTCCCAGGGGAAGCCACAGAGCCAGACTGACCAGAGAACCCACAAGCACAGCCTTCCGCGGGCGGCGCGTCACTCCACGATGGCTTGGCTCCGAGTGAGCACCGCCAGCGGCCCAGATCCACATATCCTCAGCGACTCTCCGGTAGCGCCTGCTGGGGAAGAAGATCTGGAGTACCGACGACCCGTACGCCAGATATTCGACCTCCTCGCCCTGCCAGGTCAGAACATAGACGCCATTCCGCCCGTTGACCTCGGCGATAGCCTCGCGAGGCACTGCAGTGACCGTCACGACGTTGACCACGTACAGCATCTCACCCTGAGCATAGATGCGACTGCTCAGCACAAGCCCAGCGAGTACGCATATGAAAGCGTTCACGGTGCCGTAAGTCAAGTGACTGGAGAGGGTTTCATCGCTGACAGCCCCCCAGCTGAATAGCGTGATCGTGACCAGTGCTGACAAAGTTGTCACGACGACGATCAGGGGCCGTGGTGGCGCAAGAGTCACCTGTCGACTCACGTCGTCTCCAAGGGGTGCCGGGCAGTTCATCGGCGCACAGCCTTCCGAGGCCTTGGTTTGAGAGCCTGGTGCACGCCGAAAGCACCAGCGTATGCGCTCATCCCAAGCACAAAGTTCATGTTCACGTTTGCCCGGGTGCCGCCGCGGTCGATTCGCCAAACATTGGCCGCTCGCCGCGGCACATTGGCCGCATGTCGGGGGGCAGCGCGCGAGTACCACGAGACAGCACCAGACCTCCAGGATCCTGATATGGCGCGCCCGAGACCACCCCCCGCGACCGCGAACAGCGCGTCGACAGCTAGACCCTTCTTGTTGATATTCAGCTTCCCGTTCGCGCCGATGGACGAGTTGTTGACGACTGCGAGAGCAAGACTCGCGCCAGCACAGATGAGAGGGTTCACCAGAAGACATCCCACCATTACGCCGATCGTGGCGGCTGTCTTCCACGAGAACTGACCTGTCAAGTCGAAGCTGTTGATCGGATCGTTCGGATACACGTAGGCGTTGTCGACCCCGCCCTCGACGGGGTCCACGGACAGGAACCTGCCCAGGCCTGCGAGGTAGACGCGTGCGCCCATCTCGATGGCGGCCAGGGTTCCGGCGTGTTCGTAGAGCTTCTGGTGCTGCCCGACCCAGGCATTATCGCCCTCGCCGGGCAGGTTGTCCGGCACCGCATCATCCGCCGCGCCGGTGCCGATCAAACCGGTGACCGGGTCGACCGGCTGACCGAACGGGTCGTACCAGAACAACCCCCCGGTACGCGCGCCGGCGGCGTTCGCGGTGGTGATCACGTCACCGTGGATATTCGGGTACGACCACACCGCCTCCCCACTCACCGGCAGGTTCACCACCACCCCACCGGGCAGCGACAGCACCCGCGCCGTGACCACACCAGCAGCATCGAGCAGCAGATCCGGGGAGTCGCCCGTGCCGGTGAACCCGTACCTCGTCACCGACGTCTCACCGGCGACGG
>NZ_BONP01000051.1 GCF_016862775.1 Cellulomonas phragmiteti
GGGTGCCCGGCTGCGGCCGGGCACCCGCCGTCGTCGTCCCGCCCCTGCCGCAGGCCGCGGACGGCCCCCGCCCCGCACCGAACGGGCGAACCGGGCGAAACACCTGCTGACGTGCGACTTCACCCCGCCCGGTGGTGCGTTCGGGGCGTCCTCGTCGTACGGTCTGCGCAGTGCGTCAACGGTGACGCGCAGAAGGGAGCGTCATCGTGCGGGAACACACACGGACGCTGGTCTGGGCGGTGCGGGCGTTCCTCGCCACGACGGGCGCGATGCTCATCGTGGTCGTCGACGCGGTGCTCAGCAGTCCCTGACGCGGGACGCGGTCGCTCCGCGCCCGGTCAGGCGAGGCCGAGGCCCGGCGCGGGACCCGCCGGGGTCCCGCGCGGGGCGTCGGCGACCGCGGCGAGCAGCATCACCACCAGGCCCGTACCACCCAGCCACCACACGGCCGTCGACAGCCCCGCCGTGACGTGGTCGACGACGAGCCCGACCACCGGGTCGCCCAGGAACGCCGCCGCCGGCCCCGCGAGGACCGCGGCCCGCATGCCCCGCAGCCCCACCAGGACGCCCGCCGCCGCCAGCACCACGGCACCCGCCACCCACGCGAGCGCGCGCGCCCGGCGGCGGGCGAGCGCCACCGCGCCCACCGCGGCCGCGGCGGCCACCCACGGGGCCCACGTCGCGGCGCGCTCGGCCGTCCCGACGCTCTGCTGCAGACGGGCCGTCGTGCCGCCGTCGAGCACGGGGACGGCGACCTCGACCCGGGGGACCACGCGCTCCGGCACCCCCACGGCCACCACGGCCGCGCGGACGGTGTCCGCGACGCCCGTGAGGTCGAGGGCGAGGCGGCCCTCGGCGTCGACCTGACCGAGCGCGTCGGCGTCACCGCGCAGCACCCCGACGAGCTGGGTGTGGAACGTCCGGTTGACCGTCACCCACGCCGCGACGAACACGTCGGACCCGACGGCGCTCGCCGACCGGTCCCGGACGACGTCGCCGACGCGCCGCTCGACGCCCGCCGCGGCGTCCTCGCCGAGCGTCCCCGGCAGCCACCCCGCCACGTCGTCCAGCGGCAGCGCCGTCACGACGCCGTCGGCGACACGGTCGGCCACGGCGCCCTGCACCCGGGGGTCGGACGCGAGAGGGGCGACCGTGCGCACCCAGTCGTCGGTGTCCAGCAGCGTCGTCCGGGCCCACGTGCCGACGACCGCCACGGGCGTCGTCGCGAGCGTGAGCACGACCAGGAGGACCACGACGAGCCCGTGACGTCCGCGCACCCGCCGATCCTGCCCGACCGGGCGCGTGGCGGCACGCCCGGACACCTGTCACCCGGTTGGCCGAATCGTGTGCTTTTGCGGGGATGAGGGACCATACTGGGCGCACGCGCGTCAGGGCGGACGGGCGCCGGGGAGGGACCGCGGATGCACGCGCACCGGTGGGGACGAGCGGGGACGTGGGTCGTCCGCGCCTTCGTCGTCGCCCTCGGCGGGCTCGCCCTGCTCCTGCTGGGCACCGCGCTCGCGAGCCCCGCGTCCGCTGAGGAGCTGTCCCCGCCGCCGGCCACGGCCGTCGCGCACGACGCACGCGGCGACGTGCCGGCGCCGTCCACGCACGCGCAGGCCGAGGGCGCGCCCGTGGCGGGAGTGCCCGCGGAGCACCGGCTGCCGGCCGTCGCCGACGACGCCGCGGTCCGCGCGCTCGCCGAGGCCGGGCCGTCGGCGACCCTTCCGGGTCCGGTCGCGCCCGCCGGCGACACGGAGCCCGGCGGCGAGGCGGTCCCGGGCGAGCCGGTGGACCCGGTGGTGCCCTCGGACCCGGTGGAGCCCGCGGATCCGGTGGACCCGGTGGATCCGGTGGACCCCGTCGACCCCGTGGACCCGGTCGAGCCGGTGGAGCCCGTGGACCCGGTCGAGCCGGTGGACCCGGTGGAGCCCGTGGACCCGACGGACCCCGAGAACGTCGGCGCCCCGCTCGAGCCGGTGACCGTTGTCGACACCGCGACCCCGACCGTCGACCCTGCGCGAGTGCGGCCGGCCACGACGGTCGCGACCGACACCGCAGTGGCCGGCGCCGAGCCGCGCACGGCTGCGCTGCGGCCGGACGTCGTGCCCGTCACCCTCACGACCGTCACCTCGACGACCCCTGCACCCCCGACGCCCGGCCTCGCCGTCGACGCGGCCGCGCAGGTCCTGCGCGGCCTGCGTGAGCCGGCCCGCGCGCACGGGCCCGCGGCGCGGCCCGCGGCACCCGCGACCGCGCCACCGCCTGCCGCGGCCCCGGTCGTCGCGACCCCACCGGCCGCGGCCGCGCTGACGGCCGTCGCCACCGTCGCCGTCGACCGGCCCGCGGGCGGGCAGACGCCGTGGCACCCGTCCCCTGGCCCGGCCGGCCCGCAGCACGACGCCCCGGCCGTGGTCGCAACGGGCCACCAGGTCACCGCGTCGCACGTCGCGGTCGCCACCACGACGGTCGTCACGACCGCCCCGACCCGGCGGCCGACCGCCCCGACCCCGACGGTGCCGCACGTCGGCACCGCGGCGCCCGGCAGCGGGTCCGTCACGCCGCGCGCCGGCCCGGACGCCGAGCCGGCGTCCGCCGTGGCACAGCCCGTCCTCGCATCTCTCGTGGTCGAGCCCGCCACCCCCGACGCCGGCCCCACCGCGCCTGCGCGCGACGTCCCGGCACAGCCTGCCTGACCGGACGCCACGCGCGCCGCGCGTGACGTCCCTCGCCCTCCGGGGCGGCCGGTCCACAGGCAAGGAGATCGACGTGTCCACGTTCCTGCGCCGAGCACTACCCACGATCCTGGTCGGCGGTGGCCTCGTGCTCGTCTCCGTCGGCGTCCTCGTCGACGACGGCGGCAGCCTGGTGCCCCACGCGCTGCTGCTCGTCACCACCGGAGGTGCGGCGGTCCTCTACCGCCACCTCACGTGCCCGCCGCGTCCGGTCCGGCTGCCGCGCGTGACGTCCGCCCGCGTCACGCCCGTCGTGCCGACGCAGCGCAACGCACCGCACTGCGTGATCCCGACCCAGCGGCCACCCCTCGAGGCGGGCACGTCCCTGGGTGCTCCGGTCGTCGAGCCGGACCGGCGTGCGCACCCGCCGCGGGCGCGCGGCGTCGGTCACGGCGGCGTGCGGCACTGCGTGGTGCCGCGCGGCCAGGTGCCGCACCAGCGACGGGCGTCGGACGGCTCCTGACGTGTCCCGGGGTGCGGGTGAAGTGCGAGGACGTTCTCCCAGGTGGTCGCGCGGTGCCGCCCGCCGACGGTCGCAGCAGCGCTTGCCGCCGCCGTGACCTCGACCTAGCGTCGTCATGACATCTCGACGGAGCGGTGTCAGGGGGTCGACGTGCAGGTGCAGGTGCGGGAGCAGGGATCGCGAGCCGTCGCGCGGCTCGTGCGCTGCCTGCTGATCGCGCTCGGCACCATGCTCCTCGTCCTGACGGGGACCGCGCTCGGCGGCGGTGCCGCGGCGCACGCGTCGCCGCGGGCGGCGGGGGACTCCTCCGCACCCGGCTCGCTGCTCGGCGCGGTGACCGGCGTCGCCGACGTCCTGGTGGACCCGGTGGTCGAGACGGTCGTCACCCCGGCGGCGAGCCGCGTCGTCGCCCCCGTCGTCGAGGCCGTCGTCGCTCCCGCTGCTCCGCCCGCACCCGCTGCGCCGGCTCCCGCTGCTCCGCCCGCACCC
>NZ_BONP01000052.1 GCF_016862775.1 Cellulomonas phragmiteti
GTTGTGTCACTACCCCGCCAGGGGGTACTGACGGAACTCAGTGCCTTGAAGTGACAGAACCCCTCGCGAGAGGCTCGGAAGGGCGTCCCGCGGGGGGTTTCGTCGTTCCTGCGGTGCTCGTTCGGGCCGTTCGTGGCTGGACGACGGGCACGTGCTGGGGCCGGAGCGCTCAGCTGACCGTGCCCGGGCACGACGACGGGCCCACCGGCCTGGGGCCGTGGGCTGGTCGAGAGGGCTGGGTTGTCGCCGGGGTCAGGCTGCGGTGGGCGGGCTCAGCGCCGCGGGCGGCTCGTCGTCGTCGAGGGGGATCTCCTCGTACCCGGCGATGGCGCGGTCGCGTGCGAGCAGGATGTCGTCGCTCTGGAACCCGATGCGCTTGGCCCACTTGCGGACCATGCGCAGGTTGAAGTGCACGACCGAGGCGGGGAGGACGAGCGTGGGCTGGTTAGCGGCCGGACGGCAACCTGAGTGGGGCCGCATCGGACCGGCCTCATCGCGGGCGACTGCGGCGTCGGCCTCCTGGGTCTCGACCGTCGCGGTTGCGTCCGACAGCGCGGCGATCGTCTCCTCGAGGTTCGCGACGCTGTCGGGCTACATCAGGTCTGCCGTCCGCTTGCCGTTGCGGGCGGCGGTCACACGCTCGTGCATGTCCCGGATGAGCTCGACGAGCTGTTCGAGGTCAGCCCGTGCGCGCCTCAGCGACGTCGTGGGCATAAGCCGAAGCCGGGCTGTGGGGCGCTCGACCGCGGAAGGCCGTGGCAAGGATGCACCTGATCAGCGTCACCGTGCGTCGGCACCCGAAGCGCGGCCATCGGCCGTGGGGGAGCAGCAGTGGAACGGCCGCGGGGGCCGGCACGGTACTCAACGTACGGTGCCGGCCCCCTCGGCGTTGCGCCGGTGAAGGTGGACCTACTTGCGTCCGCTTCCGCCGCGGAGCTTGTTCACCACGAGCACGATGAGAACCGCGACCACGATGGTGCCAACGCCCAGCAGGATGTTGCCGCTATTGCCAGCAGCGACCATGATCAGTGCCCCTCCTCATGTCAGCGACCCGCCCCACAGGCCGATGCCCGCGTAGGCGCCTTCGTACAGTGTCGATGAGAGCTTGCCGGCTCCCAGCAGGTGTCCTGCCACGCCGGTCCGCATCCCGACGACGCCCATCGCACCGGCGAACAGCGCTCCGCGCTTGTTGCCCCTGGCGAGGTTCGAGCCAACATCGGCCGCGGTGGCTGCCGCGCCGATCCCCAGCCCGACGGCGAGCGGAGCTCCCACTCCGGTCGCCACCAGTCCTACCCCTGTCAGCAGGACCGAAGCCAGCTCGAGGCGAGACGACAGCGTCGACTTCGTCCCGGAGGGGTCGATGAAGTTCGCCGGGTTATCTGCCGCGTACGCGTACGGGTTGGGCTCCTGGCCGGTCGGGTCGTACTGCGTGAACCGGCCCAGACCCGGGTCGTAGTAGCGCGCGCCGAGCCGGTACAGGTTGGCCGCCGCATCCCACAGGCCGCTCGCGAAGCGCAACGGGTTGTCCCTGATCACGGGGTTGTCGGTCGCCGCGGGCGCTGCGCCCGCTGCTGGGCGGCTACGTGCGGTAGGCGTCGCGGCGATGAGCGATCGTCAGCACGGTCACGGTGACCACACGCGCGTTGATCGTGTAGATGACGCGGTACTCACCACGTCGTGCCGACCACTTGCCCTCGAGCTCGTTCCGTAGGGGCTTGCCGACGCGGAACGGCGCCTCCGCCAGCGGACCAGAGAGGAACTCGATCACCGCCGCGGCCACCGCCGGAGGCAACCCGCCGGCCAGGGCGCGCCGCGCCGGAGGAGCGAGCTGGACCTCGTACCTCACGCGTTCGCGGCGCGGGCCCGCAAGACGTCTGCCAGCGGGGTGACGTCACCGCGGGCGACTGCGGCGTCAGCCTCTCGGACCTCGGCCATGACTGCGGCGTCCGACAGGACGGCGATCGTCTCCTCAAGGGACGCGAGGTCGTCGGGCGACATCAGGACCGCCGCCGGCTCGCCGTTGCGGGTGATGGTCACGCGCTCGTGCGTGTCGTGGACGGAGTCGACGAAGCGAGACAGGTGTGCCTTCACGTTCGCCAACGATGTCGTCGTCATGACCCGAATCATAGTCATGAGGGTTCCGAGTGGGAAGGGGGCAGGGAGGCGCCGGTCGAAGGCGCCCGGCCGAACCGACCCCTCCGAGCGAACCCCCTACGCAGGATCGGCCAGCAGCGCTGGAAGGGTCCCGAGCGCGTCGCGGGCACTCAGTCCGGTGCCGCGCAGCCGCGCGTACGCCGTTGCTGTCGCGGTGCCCTGGTCGCCGAGCCACGTGTCGTTGGCGGCCAGCAGGTGAGCGGTGTCGATGGTGGTGTGCGAGCGTCCCAGCGGACCGCTGGCCGACATCGCGTGAACCTCGTCCGTGCCCGAGGGCACCATGACGATCGCGAACGGCCCCACGTGAACCAGCGGCGCGCGGCGCATGTCGTCTCGCGGGTCGGCGGCCAGCTCGTCGAGCTCGGCCAGGCAGCGGGTGGCGCGCTCAGGGTCCCATTCGTGAAGCAGGCGCGCGACCAGGGGACGCCCGGCCAGCACGCTGTGGGTGCGCGCACCCTCAGCTCGTCGAGGGGCGAGCACCTCGAGCAACTGACGCGCGATGGGCCCGGCGAGCAGGTCCGGTCCGCCCAGTGCTGCGTCGAGGTAGGACGTCAGTGGCTGACCGGGGTCCGTCGCCGGGACGCACCGCACGGCGCCGCCGACGTGCACCGCCAGTGCGCCGTCGAACGTGGTGTGCATGAACCGGTCCCGCAGCGGATCGTCGTCCGGGGCCGGGCCGGGCCGGGCCGTCGTTGGCGGTGGCGACTGCGTCGCGCAAAGCCCGGTCGGCAGCGGCGCGATCGGGGCAATCCACCGACGACTACGCCCGGTACGTCGACATTTTGACGGCATGGGGAGCACCGCACGGGCTGAGCGCGTCCGAGGTCGAGGAGCGCATCTTCGGACTCATCCCGCCACGACGACGCCGGACGCCGCGCCCTCGCACACCGCAGTGACCACGCGGCTCGACGACAGGGGCGACATGGTTGAGATCCGCGAGCGGACGCTCCAGGGTTTGCGCGACGCGGGCCTGGCGGGGTTCGCGCCATTTGCTCGGCTGCCCGATGCGCACGTGCCGACACACCCTGGTGTGTATGTCGTCGTTCGGGACTCGTCGGAGCCCGCCGTGTTCCTCGAGTCGAGCGTGGCGGGATGGTTCAAGGCCAAGAACCCGTCGGTCGAGCTCAACCGCCTGACTGACGCGTGGGTGGCGAGCGCGATCGTGCTCTACATCGGCAGGGCCGGCGGCGGGTCGAAGGGGGCGCGAGGGTTGCGGAAGCGGCTCGACGAGTACCGACGCCATGGCGTGGGGCAACCCGTCGGGCACTGGGGCGGTCGCTACATCTGGCA
>NZ_BONP01000053.1 GCF_016862775.1 Cellulomonas phragmiteti
GCTTCTCCAGACCTTGGAGAACCGTATCTTTGCGGCTAACAAGAACGTCGGCAAAGTCGAGTCGTTGGCTAAATGCAGACATTACTGAGTCGTAGGCGAGCAGAGTGGGTCGTGGCACCCAGCCACGGCTTCCCCCGCGCTCTCTGCGTATAAAGAAAGCGCGCTCTTCGAGGACCGCAAAGACGAGTCTAACCGTCCGCTTGAAGATTTCTCCGATGGCTTCTACGGTTTCTTTCGTCAACTGCCTATTGGCGACCTCCCAGTACTGATCGAGAAACGCCTTCAGCCTTCGGGGGGCGCCTTCGAGGCCGCGCTGGCGGTGCGCAAAGAAGCGAAGCACCATCTCCACGTCATCCATGCTCTGGAACCGAGAATCTGTGAGAACCTCGTCTCGCTCGAGGTCGTCGATACCCTGAAGTGGTTCGGGTATGCCCCATGCGCGGCAGAACTCAGGTGTGCGGGCCAGTCGTGGCAGAACCGAATTGAGGGGACCGGAGCTGAGCGCGTTCCTCGATTCTTGGGCGCTCAGGGTGACTCCACCGCTATTGATACGCTCGAAGACGAGTTCCTTGAGATGTTGCGCAACCGCATTATCGTTCGCGGTTTCGTACAGCAGAACGATGCTCGAAATGTGGCGTCGATCAATGGCTTGACGTAACTGCAGCGGGAGGCCGGAGTACTTCCGCCCGTTCAGTTCCGGCCAGTATTCCAGATCGGTGAGTTCAAACTTGTCTTGGTAGAAATCCCAGAGGGCTGTAAGTCGCTGGAGCCCGTCCATCACTTCGTACTTCGAGTACTCGTACTCGTAGACGAAAATTGGCGGTACCGGTACGTTCATTATGAATGACTCAATTAGTCGCGACTTCTTTGCGGCGCTCCAACGATGGCGCCGCTGGTAATCTGGTTGGAGCTTGTAGCGTCCACTCTGTAGAACGAGCGGCAACTCAGCCAGCTGAGTTCGTGCCTGATCGGTGACGATCCGGACTTCGCCTCGGACATAACGATCGACTATGTCAGCATCCGACGACGTTGTGCCCGATGTGTTTGCCGGTGGGTCGAGCGTGATCGCTTCGTCGGGCAGGAGATCGGCTACGGGCACAGGGTCCTACTTTCGATCGATCGGCGGCCGCGCGTTCGCGCATGCTGAGCACCTTCGCAGCCTATCGGCGAGAGGATGCGCGAAATGGGAGCGACGCGAGGACAGGCTCGTGCTCGTGCCATCGTCATGTCGGACGGCGCGTTCCGGCTACGCACGGTTGCCTCGGGAGCGGACGGCCCTGGTGCGAGGCAGAGCCCATGATGCGGAGCGCCGAGCCCCGCCGCCGAGGGTGTAGTCCAGGGCGTGCGAGACGCGGGTAGGTATAGGAGCCTCATCATCCCTGGTTCCGCCGACGATGCGGCGTCGGACCTCTTCTGCTGAACTCTGCCGAGTGCCCGTCGGCAGCGGGCGGGTCGATGGCTCGGGTTTCAGTTCGGCTCTGCATAGAGCGCGCTGGAGAAGTGTAGGAACCTGCGGTACTTGACGGATGCCTGGTGTTCCGACCTGCAGCTTCGTAGGAACCTGTCGTAGCCCGATTCTCACCAAGGTGGCGGGATCCTCGCAGGCCAGTGCAACGAGCCCTTCCCGCGGGCGCCGACACTGCGCGGCGCAGCGGCGCAGCGGCTGTCGCAGGGCACCCGACCCCGCAGTCAGGAGTCACGCCCAGTGCCTTGGCGCGAAGGATGATCTTCAATGGTCGCCGCGCCACGGGTGGCCGATCTCAGAGGTCCGAGACGCGTGAGCGGAGCCACTTGTTGGCCCCGGAGAGCGTGAAGCCCCCAATAGGAGATGCGTCGACGTCGCGGTGGCGTCGCCTGCTCACTCGGACGTTCGCCAGAGGCGTCCGCACCCAGAGGTCCGGACGTGAGTCGACGACTCGCACCATGAAGTGCAGGCTCTTTCCTACGCCGATGCGGGTGGGCGTGAGACATGCGTGATGCTCGTCGAGGACCAGCACGCCCGAGTCGAGATTGCTCACGACCCGCCCGGGATGAAGCCGCCCCGGAGCGAACCCGAAGCGAAGCTCTCGACCGTCGAAGTGCTCCGGCAGGATGTCCTGCGGACCGCGGTTCGTCAGCCGCAACTCGACGTCGAACTGGATAGGGGGGTTTGGCTCGATGACCTCCACACCCTGTCCGGTTTGCATGCGGAACGGACGGAGCGGACGCACGCGGTAGTCGACCCGCAGGTGGTTGCGGCGGGTCCCCCAGCGGCGCGTGGCCCACACGCCGATCACGATGGCCGCGATCGCGATCGCGATCCCCAAGATCGTGCCGAGGGTCGCCCAGTCCGTCCCGGCAATGGCCGTCGGGGGCGCAGGCGCGGGCGTCATGGGTGCAGGGTAGGGGAGTCCTGACGCCGACGTGCTGTGAGCTCGACGCGGCTCGTCCGCCCGACCTCGCGTTGTCGCTGTGTCTCGGATCGAGGGGTGCGGCCTCGTCCCCCATCAGTCTCACGTCCTCGTCGGTCGCAGCAGCCCAGGCCGGGAGGCCCGCACCGGTGTCGTGACGGGTAGGTTCGGGCGGATCTTGGCGAGCGACGACGTGGAGGCCAGGCAGTTCGCGGGAACGTGTCGGCGCCGAGTTCTCATCAGGGTGGCGGCGTCTGTGTCGCCTCGACACGACACAGCCCCGACCTCGGGGCGTAGCTTGCGCTCTCAGCCCTCGGGGCTCGTTGCCTGCGACGCCACGAGCAGCCGGTGGTTCACCTCTGTGAGAGTCGCCATCAGGGTCCTGATCGTCACGAGCGAGACGGGGTTCTCCTGGTCCCCGGTGTTCAGCAGGAACGC
>NZ_BONP01000054.1 GCF_016862775.1 Cellulomonas phragmiteti
TGCCGACTTCGGGATCGCCGAGTCGTGTCTGCGTAACTGGTTGCGTGATGCCGACGTCCAGGACGGTCAGCGACCCGGCGTGAGCCGCACCGAGTCGACCGAGCTGCGTGAGGCGAACCGGCGGATCCGGTTGCTGGAGCAGGAGAACGAGGTGCTGCGTCGAGCGGCGGCGTACTTGTCGCAGGCTCATCTGCCGGGAAAAGGCTCTACCCGCTCGTGAGCGAGCTCGCTGCCGACGGGGTGCCCGTGGCGGTGACGTGCCGGGTCCTCAAGCTCGCCAGACAGCCCTACTACCGCTGGCTCGCCGCCCCCATCACGCATCGGGAGCTCGACGAAGCGCACCTCGCGAACGTCCTGTTCGACGCCCACCGCGACGATCCGGAGTTCGGCTATCGACTCCTTGCCGACGAGGCCGCTCGCGCCGGGCATCGGGCGTGTGACCGGCGCGTCTGGCGGATCTGCTCGGGCAACGGCTGGTGGTCGGCGTTCGGCAAGCCACGGGCCAGGGGCGCCAAGAAGGCCGGCCCGCCGGCCCACGACGACCTCGTCTTGCGCCAGTTCCGCGCTGACGGGCCGAACCGGTTGTGGCTCTGGGACATCACCGAGCACCCCACCGCCGAAGGCAAGGTCTACCTCTGCGCGATCAAGGACGTGTTCTCCAACCGGATCGTCGGCTACTCGATCAGCGACCGCATGACGTCCCAGATCGCGGTGAACGCGCTGGTCAGCGCCGTTCAACGGCGTCGGACCGTCGCTGGGTGCGTGGTGCACTCGGACAGGGGGAGCCAGTTCCGCAGCCGGAAGGTGGCCCGCGTCCTGGCCCGCCATGACCTGGTCGGGTCGATGGGCCAGGTCGCCTCCGCCGGCGACAACGCCGCCATGGAGAGCTTCTTCTCCCTGCTGCAGAACAACGTGCTCAACCGGCATCGCTGGGCCACCCGCGAGGACCTACGGATCGCCATCGTCACCTGGATCGAGAGGACCTACCACCGCCGCCGACGCCAGCACCGACTCGGACGGCTGACACCGATCGAGTTCGAGACCATCATGACCACTCAGGTCGCACTCGCCGCCTGAGACCGACTGTCACCTACTCGTGCATCAGGCCCGTCGGGTCTAGGGCGCCGGTCAGCCGGGCGCGGACGCCACGCGCAGATAGCTGTAGAGAGTCTCGCGGCTGATGCCGAACTCCTTGGCGAGCGCGGACTTCTGCTCGCCGGCGGCGGCGCGGTCGCGCAGCTGCTGCGCGCGCTCGGGGGTTAGGGCCGGTCGGCGCCCGGTGTACACGCCGCGCTGCTTGGCCGCGGCGATGCCCTCGCGCTGGCGCTCGAGGATCAGGGAGCGTTCGAACTCGGCGAACGCGCCCATGACCGACAGCAGCAGGGTGGACATGGGGGAGTCCTCGCCGGTGAAGGTCAGGTGCTCCTTGACGAACTCGACCTGCACGCCCTTGGCGGTCAGCGTCCGTACGAGCCGGCGCAGGTCGTCGAGGTTGCGGGCCAGACGGTCCATCGAGTGCACGACGACCGTGTCGCCGTCGCGGACGAACGCGACGAGCTCGTCGAGCTGAGGTCGAGCGGTGTCCTTGCCGGACGCCCGGTCGGTGAACACCCGCTCCACCTCGACGCCGTCGAGCTGGCGCACGGTGTTCTGGTCCAGCGTGCTGACCCGGATGTACCCGACGCGCATCGTCTCGCCCTCTCCACCCCGCGATCTGTCAGGTTGGACTCTAAGAAGGGAACCGACAGGCGTCAAGAAACGGCGCCACTGACCCTATTCGGACGCGGTTCAGCGGCGGCGAGCAGTGTCAGGTTGGGGTGTACCCCAAAATGACTCACTCCGACGGTCCCGTACATCTGACAGGTGCGGGCGGCCGGATCTCGGGGCGGAGGCCGTTGGTCATCTGTCGCGTGTCGACGTGTCCCGTGCCGCCAGCAGGGGTCCTAGGCGATGGGTGCGGGTGTGAGGCGTGCGCCGGTGATGCCAAGGTCGTGCAGGTGTGCGGCGATCTGCTGGGAGATGACGCAGGTCATCGAGTTGGCGCGCGAGCCGATAACGATGTGCCTGCCGTCGTAGGTGGTGTGGGCGCGGCCGGGGATGGCGTAGGTGGTGAAGGCGTGACCGGTGAGCTTGGTGAGGGAGTAGACGTGGCGGATGGGGATGCGGTCGGGGCCCCAGGTGCTGGCCTGATCGTGCAGGACGTCGTGGTGGGTGACCAGGTGCGGTACCCAGTAGGGGTGCGCATCTCCGGCGGGGGTTCGGACGGTCGCCGGCAGCCACTGGACGTCGTCGGCGGTGCCGAGGCGGGCGTCGATCACGTCGCGGACCCGCGGGCTGTAGAGCCGGACACCGTCGATCGCGAACAGGATGTCGAACGGGGAAGCGCTGGCGCTCTCCCACCTCCATGCCAGGGTTGGCCAGGGGTCGATGAAGCCTTCAGAGGCGACAACCCGGACGTCGCTGCGGGAGTGCCCGTCAGGGGCTGCCACGTGATCAGGCCCGCTGGCGTCGTCGGCGCTGAGTTCCCAGAACGGGATGCTGGCCAGGACCTGGTCGGTGATCGGCTGGTTCATCGCCATCGGTAGTCGTCCCTGCACTTCCAGTACGCGGCTCGTACGATCGTCGGGTCAGTCTTCACCACATCGACGACGAGTCGTTTGAATTCCGCAATGAACCTGGCACGTCGCGCTTCACTGGTGGGTTCTGTCTGGGCGAGATCGTCCGCTATTTCCATGTTGGTCAGAACCCAGTTATGGTAGTTCCAGGGGTGTGGTCCAGCGTGCTTGATTGTAAAAACGTTCCAGTTTAGCGCGCGATCGA
>NZ_BONP01000055.1 GCF_016862775.1 Cellulomonas phragmiteti
CTAGTTGAGTCTCCGACGCTGTCGTCGAGAATCCGGCCCAAGGGCAGCGCGCGACGCCGTGGACCGGCGGTATTTCACCCGCCGCGCGTCGCACAAGCCCTGCCGCACTGGCATCCCAAGCGACATCATGACGATGTCAGCGCAGGTCGGCGGCCAATGGAGACACGCATGGATGCGAAGCAGGTTCTCGGAGAGGCGTGGCAGGCAGTCGAGGCTGCGGGGCTACCAGAGCATGTCCAGGCTGTTGCACTTGAGCAGGCGGTGGCGCTGATCACCCGCGAAGTCGGCGCGGGGAACGGTAAGCCCGTGAACCCCGCCCCGCGCCCGCCGTCATCCGCTCCTGCGCAGATCAATCCAGATACTGCACGGGGCGAAGCGAACCTCGACGAGGACGAGTTCTTTCGGAAGTTTGCAGAGGAGTCGGATGTTGCCGAGGATGTCCTTCGCTCGGTCTACCACGTGAAGGATGAGTCGGTACGTATCGCGGTAAGCCGAAAGAGCCTCGGGACGTCCATCGCTGACAAGAGTCGCAACCTCGCTGCACTCCTCCTCGGGCCTCGGTACTATGTGGATGGAAAGCCGAACGTCACCGTTAGGGAGGTTCGAGAGGCGGCGTCATCTCAGTTCGCCTTCGATCCCACCCGGAACCTCGCGAAGTATCTTGAGGCCGTTCCGGGGACGATATCAGTCGGTCAGGGGAATGAGAAGTCTGTTCGAGGGCAGAGTGGCAAGTTCGACGCGCCATTCAAAGAACTCGTCGAGCGTCTCGCATCTCGATGATCACTCAGGAGACGCTTTCGGCGTCCTTCTTGGGCGCAGGCCTTCCGAGTGACGTCGTGCACGCAATGCTTGAAGAGTACGAAGAGACCAGTCGGAGGTTCTTCCTCGGCGACTACGGCCCTGCCGCTGTGAACGGCGGACGCTTCTGCGAGGCCATCGTTCGACTCGTTCAGCACCTCGGTTCGGGATCATTCACCCCACTAAACGCAGAGATTCATGTCGAGCGCGTATTGAATCAAATAGAGAACTATTCGAGCCTGGACGACGGAATTCGTTTGCACGTCCCGCGCGCCATCCGATTGATCTATGGCATTCGAAATAAGCGCGACACAGGCCACCTGCGAGGCGGCATCGTGCCGAACCTCCAAGATGCGACTCTGGTGACTGGTTGTCTCGACTGGATACTGGCTGAATTGGTTCGAGTGGTGCACGCTGTGTCTGCAATGGAAGCACAAGCGATGATCGCCAACATCGTGACTAGAGCGGCGCCGATCGTAGAAGAGATCGACGGCCGCCCAGTCCTCAATGCGAAGCTGCCGAGGCGGGATCATGTTCTGGCGTTGCTCTACTGGGCGGGCCAGCCGACCGACGTTGGTACCCTGCGCAGCTGGCTCCCAGTCGGAATCCGCAAGTACGCATCTAAGCTGCTCTCTGATCTGGAGTCTGCTTTCTTGGTCCACCTGCGCGATGGTGTCGTATACGTCACGCGGCCGGGTCTGCGATACGTGGAAGAGAACCGGCTCCTGCATCCGGCCTGACTAGTATCCGGCGCTCGCACGCGCCACCATCGGGCATCGCGAGGAGGTCGGACCATGGTCAATGAGAGAGAGTCAAGCGTGATCGATCAGTGGCTGGACCCCGCGCCCGGCCACGCGCTAGCGGGAGTCGTCAACTGGACGCCCATGGCTAGTTACGGGATTGATGCACATGCCTTCGAGGAGGCGGCGACCAGGCTCGCCGGAGGATGGCAGGATTCTACGGATGACGCACTCATCAAGGTGATTCTATACCTGTATAGGCACGCCATTGAGTTGCAGCTCAAGGACGCCATTCATATAGCAAATATGTGCGTCGATTCTCCATACCAAGAACTAGACAAGTGGTATGTCCGTACCGCTAAACACAATCTTCGAGAACTTCGAGAACGACTCGTGGAACTCTTGTCGCGCAACGAGCTGTTCCCCGATGACCCAGTCCTCGAGGAAGATTCGCCTGAGGGTCGACTCCTGACCGAGTTGCATGAGATTGATCCCAAAGGTGACGAGTTCCGATTCCCACTTGGTTGGGATAATCGAGCCTCCGAGACTCGCAGGGCGAGGATGCCCGGAGGGGTTGACGTTGTGGGTCGTTGTGTCTTGCTCGATGTTGAGCGCATGAGCGCCGACCTGCGATCCGTGAGCAGACTCATCGGAAGCATTCGTGACCGTGTCTACGAGGAGCGCCTCGAGCCTCGTCGTCAGCAGTCCGAGTAATTGCCGCGACGATGCGTGCAGGAATGCTGAGGAGTAGCGGCACTCTTCCCGATCTATCCTTCTTGGATCTCCTCGCATAGAGGGTTAGAGAACTTTCCAGTCGAAGTTTCAGTTGGCGGCTTTTGTGTGAAGGAGTGGGTGGCGTGAGCGGAGAGATCAAGATCGGCGTTCAGCTTCAGCCGCAGCA
>NZ_BONP01000056.1 GCF_016862775.1 Cellulomonas phragmiteti
AGCACGCCGGGAACCTGGCCGCGATCGAGATGGGCGCACGGGTGTACCTCGCAGGACTGGGCAGGTTCCTGTCCGTCGACCCCGTCGAGGGCGGGGTCGACAATGCCTACGTCTACCCCACCGACCCCATCAACATGTATGACCTCGACGGAAATGTCGCGATTCCGGTACCCGTGATGCTGGGGGCGGCCGTCGTGGCCGCTGTCCTAGCGCTCTATATTCATCGCGCCTGTCAGTACGCTGGATGCTCGGTCGCAATGCCCCGCTTGCCGACGACGCGTCCCCCAAGGTTTGTTGATGACATGAGACGGCTCTTCGCAAAAAGGCCGGCTCGATCGGCGCGTACGGCTAAGCCGCATCGTGACTTGTCAAATGGCAAGTCCGGAAAACAGAGGCATGAGGATCGTCTCAGTCACGGCGGGCGAGAAAAGCCGAACTTCAAAGAGAATCCAAACAAGAGACGTCGGTGATGGATGTGATCATGGATCCTCAAGGATATGTCAACCTGCATCCGGAAATGCGTGATCGATGGAACGCGGCTGTTGCGTCGAGCAACACAGGCGAACTCATCGATCTGGGGATAGAGATGGCGGAAGCCGGCAATCTAGAAACGGCTTCCGATTGCTTTCAATGCGCCGCTCGCCTCGGAGACGCCGTGGCCTGGTTCAATCTAGGTAACACACTGCGGGATCTAGGTCGTGCTGATGAAGCATCGTCCGCCTACAGGGCGGCGATCGCGCTCGGTGAGACTGACGCATTGCTTAACCTCGGCCTGCTTCTGATCGATTCGAACTCGTGGGATGAAGCTGTCCCTCATCTTCGTCAGGCAACAGATGATGGCCAGGATCATGCATGGCATCCCTTGGGTTACGCCCTGCTCCAGGCAGGGAATATTGAGGGGGCGCGTGCGGCACTGCATAGGGCGGCGGAGTGCGCAGACACTGAAGGAATGGTAACGCTCGCCTTCCTTCTTCGAGAGGCGGGTGACGAGCATGCTGCCGTTGCCTGGCTTGAAGCTGCAGGAGCTGCCGGGCATCCCTCCGCGGCCGGTCAGGTGGCGGCATGGGAGTGGGAGTCGACCCGCGACGTGGCACTCGAGTCTCGGCTAAGGAGCCACGCCCAGAATTCCCCGGCGGCAAGGAAAGCGCTCGCGCGATTGCTCGACTCGTCAGGGCGTCCACGCGAAGCAATCCGTGTGCTCGAGGAGGCGGTCGCACGTGGTGAAACGGATCATTTTGTCCACCTCGGGAATCTCTATCACGATATCGGTGAGAGCGATCGGGCTGCGCAGGCGTACGCGCGCGACATCGAGACCGGCGATCCCTTCGGGCACCAGAATCTCGGTGCGCTCCTGGAAGAGAAAGGCGACCTTGACGGCGCGATAGAGCACTACCGAATCGGTGCTTCTCTTGGTGACCCTATGGCGGCGGAGTCGTACGATCGGTTGCAGGGTCTGTAGCGAGTTCCACAAAGCCGACAGTGTCCCGCAAATCAGGGCAAGGTCGTTTGGCTTCGCGCATATTTTGCTCTTTCGCGGATCTTCGCAAGTCCGATGGGGTCACGGCCTATTCAAATCCGAGTAGCCGCGTGTCGGGGGTGACGCGCCCGGGCTGGTGCAGAAGCCGGGTCGGAGTCGGCTGCGCCGGGGTCGGGGTCGACGAGCGCGCGGGTGGATCTGTTGGGGCGGGTGGTGTCGTACACGGATGTGTGGGGTGTGGTGACCACGACGGCGTACGACGGGGCGGGCCGCCCGAGCGCGTCGCGCACGACGGCCGGTGGTCAGGTGTTCGACTCGAGCGTGGAGTACGACGTCGATGGTCGTGCGGTGCGGTTGCTCGACGGGGGCAAGGTCGTCGCGGTGCCGGTTTACGGGCCGGGTGGGGACGTCGTCTCGGTGTCCTACCCCGCGGGTGCGGGCGCAGCCGGCAACGGGTCGGGCGTGGCGATCGCGCGGGATCCGGCGGGTGCGTTGGCCGAGCTGGTGTGGTCGTTCGTGGGGTCTTCGTCGGTGGCGGATCGGGTGGTGCGGTCGCAGTCGGGTCGGGTGTTGTCGGCGACGGTGTCCGAGGGTGGGGTGGCGTCGGGGTCGTCGTTGTACTGGTATGACGGTGCGGGGCGGTTGGTGCGTGCGGTGATCCCGCGGCATGAGTTGTCGTACGAGTTCGCGGCGGCGGGTGGGTGTGGTGTGAACCCGCGGGCGGGGGCGAACGGTAACCGGACGTCGTCGCGGGATGTGTTCGACGGGGTTGTGGTGACCACGGTCGAGTCGTGTTTCGATCACGCGGACCGGTTGACCTCGACGACGGTGACTGATCCGCCGGTGGGTGCTTCTCCGGTGTCGCGGACGATCGCGGGTGGGTCGATCTCGTATGACGCGGGTGGGAACACC
>NZ_BONP01000057.1 GCF_016862775.1 Cellulomonas phragmiteti
TGTCAACGACGGGTTGGAACTGACCCCCTGGCGTCGGATTGGGATTGACCCCCCTGGGTCGTCGTCTTGGTCTACTTGTCGCGGTCCTTGGCGAGGAGCTCGCGGCGGGCGCGGGTGCGGTAGGACTCTCCGGCCAGGGTGAGGACCTCGGCGTGGTGGACGAGTCGGTCGATCATCGCCGCGGCGACGACCTCGTCGCCGAAGACCTCGCCCCAGCGCCCGAACGGCAGGTTCGAGGTGACCAGGATCGAGCCGGTCTCGTAGCGCGACGCGACGAGCTGGAAGAACAGGTTCGCGGCGTCGGTGTCGAACGGGATGTAGCCGACCTCGTCGATGATGATGAGCTTGTAGCGGCGGATCTTCTTCAGCTCGGCTTCCAGGGCGCCGGCGTGGTGAGCGCGTGCCAGGCGGTCGATCCAGTTCGTCGCGGTGTCGAACAGCACGGAGCTGCCGGCCTGGGCGGCCTTGATGCCCAGCCCGATGGCCAGGTGCGTCTTGCCCAGTCCGGGCGGTCCGAGCAGGATCACGTTCTCGCACTTGGGCACGAACGTCGCGGTGGCCAGGTGCGCCAGCACGTCCTTGCGCAGGGACGGCAGGTGCTCGAGGTTGAAGTCCTCCAGGGTCTTGATCGCCGGGAAGTGCGCGGTGCGGATCCGCATCGTGGTTCCGGCCGACTCCCGGTCGGCGACCTGGCGTTCGAGGACCGCGGCGAGGTACTCCTCGTGCGACCAGTTCGCCTCCCGCGCCTGGTCGGCCAGGGTCTCCCAGGTCCGCCCGATCGTCGGGGTCTTGAGCACCCTGGTCAGGTAGGCGAGCTGGGAGGCGAGCCCGTCGGGGGCGGGTCGGGGCTTGGTGGTGGTGGTCATCTACGTCCCTTCAGCGTTGACCGCCCCGGAGTCGGGGCGGGGCTCGAAGTCGACGCCGAACAGCGCGTCGTAGTCCGGCAGCGCGCGGATCGCCACGACGTGCCCGTCACCGTGGGTGCGTGTCGAGCGCTGCTGACGCCGGGCGGCCAGTTCCGCGCGCAGCGCCTTGGCGGCCACCTGGTGGGCGGGGTCGGTGATCGTGCGACCGGTGCCCCAGTCGCGGGTGTGCTCGGCGACGACCTGACCTGCGCATCTGGCCGTGATCGTGCCCAGCGTGGCGGCGACCTCGACGAACCGGCCGATCACACGCGGGTCGACCGAGTAGTCGTTGCCGTCGACGCGCACGTAGTAGTCCTTGGCGAGCCGGACCCGGTGCCTCAGTCCGATGGCGGGAGCCGTCGGCGGCAGCGCGGTCATCGCCGCTCGGTCGCTGGCCCACCGGTCGGCCGGTGCGAGGTTCCCGATCGAGCGCAAGGGGCGAGCGTTCGCCCGCGTCGTCAGCCAGCGCGCCATCTGGGCGTTGAAGTCGCCCGGGGAGACGAACGTGCGTCCGGGCAGGAACGAGGTCTCGAAGTACCCGTTGCGCCGCTCGACCAGACCCTTGTACTCCGGGTCCCGAGGCGGGGCGAGCTTGAGCCGGACCCCGATCGTCCCGACGAACGACGTCGCCTCGATCGTCGGGCGGCCCGTGCCGCCGATCGCGGCCTCCCGGTCCCAGACCAACGTGCGCGGGCACGCGTCCCACCCGGTGACGATCTGCCACATCCCGGCCAGGATGTCCCCGGCCCGCCGCGAGGGGATCATCACCGCGTCGGTCACCCGCGAGTACCCGCACGTCATGGCCAGCACCGGCAGCACCCGCTCCTGACCGGCGCCCACCGGGATCCGGTGCGCCGGGAACCACAGATCGCACTGCGCGACCTCGCCGGGTGCGTACTGGACCCGGTCGGCCGGGTCCGGCGGAACGAACAACGGACGCAGCTCACGGACCCTGTCCTTGAGGACCGTCAACGACCGCGTCCACCCGATCCGCTCGGCGATCACCGTCGCCGGCATCCGCGGGAACTCCGCCAGCAGCGCCCGGATCTGCGGCTCGACCTCGTCGACCACCGACCCGCGCGGGCCGCGCTCCCGCAACGGTGGTCCATCAGCCCGCAACGCGGCCCGGACCGTGTTGCGCGCCAACCCCAACCGGCGCGCGATCTCCTTGATCGAGACACCCTCGGCCCGATGCAGCCGACGGATCTCCGCCCACTCCTCCAGTGCGATCACCCCTCCAGCGTCCCGGAGGGGGTCAGACCCGATCCGTCGTCAGAGGGTCAGTCTCAGCGCGTCGTCGACA
>NZ_BONP01000058.1 GCF_016862775.1 Cellulomonas phragmiteti
CCTGAGTTGCACAGGTTTAGTGACCCGGTCCGTTGATCGGTGGTAGTCGGTCGAGGATCTTGCGGGCCTCGGGGTTGATCTGGGGTTCTGCGGTGAGGGTGTGCGGGCCGATCGCGATGGTCACGGTGCGTAGTGGTCGCAGGGTTCGTACGAGCTTCTTGATCGTGGTGTCGGTGGCGTCTTGCAGGTGGCGGGCCACGGCCAGGGCGGCGAACACGACGGTCAGGTGCGCCTCGATCGCGTCGCGCTGGTGGTGGAACACGGGCCGGGCGCGCAGGTCGGACTTGGTCATCCGGAACGACTGCTCGACCTTCCACAGGTCGTGGTAGGCCGCGATGACCGCTGCGCCGTCCATCGTGGTGGTCGGCAGGTTGGTGACGTAGCCCTTGAGGCCGGCGAGTTGGCGGGCGCGTTCGACCAGCGCCCAGTCCACGCCCTTGGTCGCGTCTGTGATCTTCACGAACCGGTCGCGGCGCATCGGTCGTGAACCGTCGGCGACGTTCTCGGCTTTGGTCACCATCGCGTTGATCGCCCTGTTGTCGTGCTGCTCGCGCTTGAACTTCCACTGGTAGACCACTCGCCTGGATCTGGCGGCCGTGCCGGTGCCCATCTGGCGGGTCGATTCCAGGACCTGCCCGTCGGTGAAGTAGTTCCCGTGCCGGGCGAAGTGCTCGGCCAGGTCGTAGGGGGCCTTGGTGATCCTCGAGCCGACGATGAAGCCGAACCCGGCGTCCTCGATGGCGTTGAGGTTGCCCGCCGAGAGCATCCCGGCATCGGCGACCACGACCAGGTCGCTGACGTCGTGCCGTTCGCTGAACGCACTCAGCACGGGGATCAAGGTCGTGGTCTCGGCCTTGTTCCCCTCGAAGACGTGCATCTCCAGGGGGAACCCGCCCGGATCGACCAGGAGCCCGACCTGGATCTGGGGATCGACCCGGTGCTCTTTGCTCATACCGACCCGGCGCAGGTCGTCTTCCTCGCCGTTCTCGAAGTGCAAGGTCGTGACGTCGTAGAGGATCAGCGCCGACGTGCCCGCGCTGGCCAGCGAGTACGCCCTGGCCGCCTTGGCCAAGGTGTCTCGGTAGTCCCGGGCCGTGGCGCGCTTGAGCGAGGCGGACAAAGTGTTGCGGTGCGGTGCGCGGACCCCCAGATCGTTCAGGATCTCGATCGTGGCCAGCTTCGAGGCCGGCTCCACGCACCGCGCCAGGACCATCGCGGCGAACGCGTCATCGCCCAGGGCCTCGAACCCCAACCGGGCATAGGCCTCGGTCAGGACCTGCCAGAGCACCTGCGAGGCTGTGGCCGTCACTACGGCCTGCCCGCTTCGGTCGGTGCCCGCGGGCACGTCGCCGGCCCGCGGGAGGTCCAGGCCCAGATCCAGGACCTGCTGCCCGGCAAACAACCGCTCCCGGGCGACCTGAACCAGCACCGCGAGCTCGAGGTCATCGTGCGCCGAGCCCACGTGCTCCACGATCCGACGGACCCCAGAGCGTTTCTCCACGATCTGCACCGCGGTCGCGCCCGAGGCCGTCTTCACCTTCCGGATGAACCCCGACACCCACCCAGGCTACCGATTAGTGCCCCGATACCACCTCGCCCATCCCGCTGACCTGCAGTAACACAGCAACCAGCCGCGAACCTGTGCAAGTCAGG
>NZ_BONP01000059.1 GCF_016862775.1 Cellulomonas phragmiteti
CCACGACCACCACCACCTCACCCCCATTCACCGCCGAAGAACGCACCAGCCACCTCGTCGCCGGCCCCTGCACCACCACCCCCACACCCCCCGACTGCTGAGCAGCTCCAGCGGCCTCACCCTCCAGCGGCCCACGCGCCACCCGAACGGAGACCTCGTGACACCGCTCCTCGGTCTGGTCCCGGTGCCCTACGTGCCCCCGGAACCACCACTGCGCACCGCGGGATCCACGCTCGGCTGGAGCCTGGGCATCCTCGGACTGACCGCCCTGCTCGGCTTCGCGGTCTTCACCGTGCGGGGGATCCTCAACATGGACACGCGGGTGGTTTCGCGCAGCGGGCGTCAGGCTTGCCGCGTGGGGTCAAGGTCCGCTTCGGCGACGGCCACACCCTGACCACCCGCTCCCCCGGACACCCGTACCCGGACCACGACACCTTCCACGAGTACGAGTGGCCCAAAGCCGAACGCGCCATCACCCTCACCGCCGAGTGGACCGGCCGCGACCAGGTCGACGGCTCCGCGGTCTGGCGCGACGTCGACGGCGTCGCCCTCACTACGACCACCAGCGCACCCTTCCGCGTCGAGGAACGCATCAGCCGCCTCGTCGACGGATTGTGCACCGACAGGCCGAAGCCCCCGGATTGCTGACCGCCCCGGCGAGTCCGCCTGAGGACCGCCACCAAGGTCGACGCCCGCCGCTCGCGTCGCCGCTCACCACCCGGCGGACGCGTCATACGGGCCGCTGGCGATCAGTCCCAAGCCATGAGGGAGTAGCCGGTCACACAGCTCGCATCGACATCCCGCGGTCGGCCGCCGACCACGCATCGCCACTCGCTCGCGAATCTCGCGCCAGCGCACCAGCCCCCGTGGCCAATGCTTGGTCGAGGACCGTCAGGACCAGCGACACGTTGCCCAGCGCGTCCTGCACTATCCCCGAGCCCAGCGTGTGGCCGGTCGCATAGCACTCGGCACCCACGACACCGGCGTGCTGGTCGAGCGACGCGGCAAAATCCGCGACGTCGGCGGAGTCGACCTTGAGGTCAGTCATCGCGATCCCCTCTGGACAGCAGGCAAGCAGCTTCGGTCACTCGACCTCTGAGGTCGGGCCGGGCTTCGGCGGAGTGATGACGTCGCGCCCCCGCAACTTCTGGAGAGCTTCCAAGTCGGGCGGCGGATCGAACGTGCCGTGTGGGATCTCGATGGCGGCGCAGTACTCGTCCGTGAGGGACTCACCCGTTGAAAGCGTGTAAGGCTCCGGCGCATCGGTGCTACCCGCGACCCGTCGGTGTCCGTCGGCACCGAGCTCGACCCGGTACGCGTATGCCTGAGGCCACGGCACCGAGCCCTCCTCGCGCTCAGGCAGAGTGACGAGGTCGTCGGCACACCCGCGCACCACAGCGCCATCGCCTGACGGATCGACCTCCACGGCGAGCGGAGTGAACGGCACCGGACCCAATGCGACGTAGCTCGAGCCGTCGTCGAGACGTCTCGCCGCCCGCCGGGCGAACCGGTCCACGTGATCCTCACGCCATCCGTGGAGCATCGAGGGATCGGAGTAGTTGGCGCTGTTGAGCGCCGTCGCGTGAGCGAGCTCGGCGGCTCG
>NZ_BONP01000060.1 GCF_016862775.1 Cellulomonas phragmiteti
TACAACATGGTCCGGGACTTCAAGGCCCGCGGTGTGCCGATCGACTGCGTGGGCTTCCAGGCGCACTTCAACTCCGGCAACCCCGTCCCGTCGAACTACCACACCACGCTGGGCAACTTCGCCGCGCTGGGTGTCGACGTCCAGATCACCGAGCTGGACATCCAGGGCTCGGGCAACTCCCAGGGCGAGCAGTTCCGCGGGATCATGCAGGCGTGCCTGTCCGTGGCCCGCTGCACCGGTATCACGGTCTGGGGGGTCAAGGACTCGGACTCGTGGCGTCGTGAGCACACCCCGCTGCTGTTCGACGGCAACGGCAACAAGAAGGCTGCGTACAACTACACCCTCGACGCGCTGAACGCCGGCGGTGTCCGTGCCACCCCGGGCGGCACGACGCAGAGCCCGACTCCGACGCCGACTCCGACGCCGACGCCGACGCCGACGCCGACGCCGACACCGACGCCGACTCCGACGCCGACACCGACGCCGAGCCCGACGCCGACACCGACACCGGACCCGACGCCGACGCCGGCACCCACGCAGAACCCCGGCACGGGCGCGTGCTCCGTCGACTACCGGGTGACCTCCCAGTGGCCCGGTGGCTTCACCGCCGACGTCAAGGTGACCAACCACGGCGCCGCGCTGAACGGCTGGACGCTCACGTTCGCCTTCCCGGGCAACCAGACCGTGCAGCAGGCGTGGAACGGCGTCTCGACGCAGAGCGGCTCGCAGGTCACCGTCCGCAACGCGGACTACAACGCCGCGGTCCCGGCCGGCGGCACGGTCGGCTTCGGGTTCAACGGCGGGTTCACCGGTGACAACCCGGTGCCCACGTCGTTCGCCCTCAACGGTGCCGGCTGCAACGGTGCGGTGACCCCCACCCAGCAGCCGACCCCGACCCCGACCACGTCGCCCACCCCGACCCCGTCGCCGACGGTGTCGCCGACCCCGACCCCGACCCCGACCCCGACGGCGTCGCCCACGCCCACGCCGTCGCCCACCTGCAGCCTGCCGTCGTCCTACCGCTGGTCGTCGTCCGGTCCGCTCGCGCAGCCGCGCTCGGGCTGGGTCTCGCTGAAGGACTTCACGGTCGCGCCGTACAACGGCCAGCAGCTGGTGTACGCCACGACGCACGACACGGGGACGTCGTGGGGCTCGATGAAGTTCGGGCTGTTCTCCGACTACTCGCAGATGGGTGCCGCCAGCCAGACGGCGATGCCGTTCTCGGCGGTCGCTCCCAGCCTGTTCTACTTCGCCCCGAAGAACATCTGGGTCCTGGCGTACCAGTGGGGCGGTCCGGCGTTCTCGTACCGGACGTCGACCAACCCGGACAACGTCAACGGCTGGTCGGCGCACCAGAACCTGTTCACCGGCAGCATCACGAACTCCGGGACGGGGCCGATCGACCAGGCGCTCATCGGT
>NZ_BONP01000061.1 GCF_016862775.1 Cellulomonas phragmiteti
GGGGGCTTGACCCCGTGAGGTGGACACGCTGAACCCGGGTCTGGCCCGGAGGAAGCGAGAAGATCTGCTCATGGCAAGGAAGACGTATCCGGCGGAGTTCCGTCGTGACGCGGTCGAGCTGTACCGCTCGACGCCCAGCGCGACGGTCTCGGGGATCGCGGCGGACCTGGGGATCATGGACTCCACGCTCTCGGCGTGGATCAAGGCCGCGGGGGTCCCGATCCGCGGGCAGTCCCGCCCGCCCGCGAGGTCCGCGCCGCCGGATGAGACCCCCGAGCAGGAGCTCGCACGTCTGAGGTCACGGGTCGCCGAGCTGGAGGACGAGCAGCGCAAGCTGGCCACCGAGCGGCAGATCCTGCGTGCGGCGGCGAAGTATTTCGCCGGGGAGACGAACTGGTGAGCCGCTTCCAGTTCGTCGCCGAGCACCAGTCCACCTATGGGGTGAAGCGGCTGTGCCAGGTGATCGGGGTGGCCCGGTCCTCGTTCTACAAGTGGCTGGCCGCCGCGCCGGCTCGCGCCGCGCGAGCGGCCGATGACCAGGCGCTGGCATCGCGCATCCGCGCGGTGCACGTGCAGGATCGCGCGTGCGGGGCACCGCGGATCACCGTCGAGCTCAACGACGGCGCCGACCCCGACGAGCGGGTCAACCACAAGCGCGTGGCCCGCGTCATGCGCGAACACGCCATCGCCGGGATCCGGCTGCGACGCCGCGTACGCACCACCGTGCCCGCTCCGCAGGCCCCGCTCGTGCCGGACCTGCTCGAGCGGGACTTCACCGCGACCGAGCCGAACACCAAGTACGTCGGTGACATCACCTACCTGCCCTGCGGCGATGACGGGTTCCTCTACCTGGCCACCGTCATCGACTGCTTCTCCCGGCGCCTGGTCGGCTGGTCCATCGCCGACCACATGCGCACCGACCTGGTCACCGACGCACTGCTCGCGGCCGCCGCGACCCGCGGCACCCTGGCCGGGGCCGTGTTCCACGCCGACCACGGAGCCCAGTACCGAGCCAAGGCCTACGCGCAGGTGTGCGCCGCACTGGGTGTGACCCGCTCGATGGGCGCCGTGGGCACCTCGGCAGACAACGCGATGGCCGAGTCCTTCAACGCGACCCTCAAACGCGAGACCCTCGCCGGCGCCGCGGGCTGGCCCGACGCGGCCACGGCCCGCCGCGAGGTCTTCGCATGGATCACCCGCTACAACACCCGCCGCCGGCACTCCACCTGCGGCTACGTCAGCCCCACCGACTACGAGAACGCCCACCACGCGGCTAACCTGACGCTCGCCGCGTGAAACCACCCGCGTGTCCACCATCAGGGGTCAAGGCCC
>NZ_BONP01000062.1 GCF_016862775.1 Cellulomonas phragmiteti
GGCCCTTGGTCGCGGTGGCGGTGCAGGTGGTGGTCCCGCCACCGGTGTTGCCGCCGCCGGTGTTGCCGCCACCACCGGTGTTGCCGCCACCTGCGGGCGCGACCGCGCGGCCGGTGGTCGGGGAGATGTGCCCGGTGCACAGGTTGCGCGACTGCAGGTCCTGCAGGATGCCGGGCAGGGCCTGCACCGTGTTGCCCGGCCAGTCGTGCATGAGGACGACCTGCCCGTTGGTCGCGCGGGCGGCCGCCTGGCGGATCTGCTGGGACGAGACGTTGTTGTAGTCCTGGGTGTCGATGTCCCACGTCACCACGCGCAGACCCAGCCCGGAGGCGACCGACTGCACCGTGGAGTTGGTGGCGCCGTAGGGCGGCCGGAAGACCTGCGGCGTCACGCCGGCGGTCTGCTGCACGGCCTGCTGGGCGCGCGAGAGCTGCGACTGGATCGCCGACTGGCTCAGCGTCGTGAGGTTCGGGTGGTCCCAGCTGTGGTTGCCGATCTGCAGGCCGGCGTTCTTGTAGGCCTGCATGAGCGAGGCGTTGTTCTGGGCGTTCTGGCCGATGGGGAAGACGGTCGCGGTGGCGCCGGCCGCCCGCAGGGCGTTGATGACCTGGTTCGTCGTCGCGGCCGTGGGGCCGTCGTCGAACGTCAGCGCGACGTAGCCGGCCGAGCAGTCCGCGGCGGCTGCCGACGGCGCGAGGACGAGCCCGCCGGCGAGGACGGCGCCGGCGGCGGTCAGGCCCGCGAGCAGGCGCGTCGAGCGCCGGCGACGGGTGGGAAGGGTGCTGGTCACGTGGATGGCACTTCCTCAGGTGGAGGGATGGAGCGGGTGGCGCCCGCACCGGACGTCGTCGTCGGGTGCGGACGCGGGCAGGGGGTGCCGGGCTCGACCGAGCCCGGCACCCCCTGCGTGGCCGTCAGGAGCAGATGCCCCACGGGATGTAGCTGATGTTCTGCGAGCCCTTGTAGTACGTCACGCCGAAGCTGTTCGAGCCGTTCTGGCGGAACGTGTTGCCGCTGCGGGTGGCGCCCCACGAGTTCTGGATCGACTGGCCGGTGTTCGGGTAGACCGTCACGGACCAGTTGGACCGACCCGACACGGTGTACGTGACGTTGAACCGGTCGCCCCAGTCCTCGCCGCGCGTCCAGTTGACCGTGCAGCCGTTGGTGGTGTTGCTGCCGCTGTCGTTGCCGCCGGTGCTGCCACCGCCGCCGGTGTTGCCGCCGCCACCGGTGTTGCCACCGCCGCCGTCGGCGCTGCCGGTGCCGACCG
>NZ_BONP01000063.1 GCF_016862775.1 Cellulomonas phragmiteti
CGGCTAGGGCGTGTCTCCTATATCCGTGACCAGGTGATGCAGGCGGCCAGGACGACGGCGGCGCGGTAGGTGATGGCGAGCTTGTCGTAGCGGGTGGCGATGGCGCGCCACTGCTTGGCCAGGGCGAAGGCTCGTTCGACGACGTTGCGGTTCTTGTAGACCTCGGCGTCCAGGTGCGGGGCCCGGCCACCGAGGCGGCCTCGGCGTTTGCGGGCGGCGATCTCGTCGCGCTTCTGGGGGATGACGGCCTTGATGCCGCGCCGAGCCAGCATGCGCCGGGTCACTCCCGAGGAGTACGCGCGGTCGGCGATGACCGCGACGGGGCGGGTGCGTGGGCGCCCTGCGCCGGCGCGGGGGACGCGGATGTCGGCCAGGACCGCGGCCAGGACCGCGCCGTCGTTGCGTTGCCCACCGGTCACGACCACTGCCAGTGGTCGACCGTTGCCGTCCACCGCGGCGTGGATCTTGGTGGTCAGCCCGCCGCGGGACCTGCCGATGCCGTGACCTGCAGGTTCACGCGCCCCACCCAGCGCGCTGTGGACGAACCCGTCAACGGCGGGCGTGTGATTCGACGTTGCCCCCTGTGTCCTGCTCGGGGCGCGTGGTGTTCGTGGCGTGCTGGTGGGCCCGGTTGATCGTCGCGTCCACCGAGACCGTCCAGTCGATCTTGCCCGCCGCGTCGGCCTGAGCCAGCAGACCGGCCAGCACCCGGTCCCACGTGCCGTCGGCCGCGTAGCGGCGGTGCCGCTTCCAGATCGTCTGCCAGGGCCCGAAGTGCTCACGCGGAACATCGCGCCACGCCACCCCGGTCCGATACCGGTAGGCGATCCCCTCGACGACCCGCCGGTCATCACCGAAGGGATGCCCACGACGCCCCGCGTTCGACGGCAGCAGCGGCTCGATCCGAGCCCACTGCTCATCCGACAAGACTTCGAACCTCGACGACGTCACCCGTGGATCATCCCGCAGCCTCAGCGGCTATATGGGAGACACGCCCTAGC
>NZ_BONP01000064.1 GCF_016862775.1 Cellulomonas phragmiteti
TGTCGGCCGTCCGCCCGTCGACGAACCGCGCGCGGGTCCGGCCTGTGCGCGCCTGTCCCGATCCTGCGGGCGCCCCTCCGCGGACGACCAGCCGGAGCCGCGGGTGCTGCGCCCCCCCGCGCCACTCGACCCAGCGCCCCGGTCCTCCCGACGCTCGGACGACCACGTCCCCGACGGACGGTCGGGGCGCGGCCCGCGGACACCAGCAGTCCCGCCGGCCGTGGGCCGCACGCCGCCGGTACGGGGGCGCTCGGACCACCCGCCGTCAGGAGATCCCTGCGAGCGACGTTGCTGGCCCACCGGTCGCCCGTCGTCGCGCCCCGAGCGCGACGTTCCGGCACCGCCCGCCGAGAACCCCCCGCGTGGTGCGCTGCCCGTACCGCGACGCTCCCCCTGCCGGGGCCCGCCGGAGCGCGAGGTGGCGGGACGCCCGGTGCCTCCAGCACGACCCCGCGCCGCGGCTCCGCCCGGCGCGCCAGAACGGGGCGCCCCGTTCTTGCGCGGACGGTCCTGGTCACCCGAGCTGGTGGGTGCGTCGCTGTTCATCTGTACTCCTCGATCGAGACGTCTGCGCACTATGGTCCCACCCCCGCGACCCGGCCGGCGCGCCTGCGCGTCGCCGACGACGTGCCGTGTGCCACGCAGGTCCGTCCGGCACGCCACGCTCGCCGTTCGACCGCGCTGAACAGTGCGTCGCTGCGCCGGACGAGGTCAGGTCGCAAGCACCGGCTGCTGACCGGGTCCGTCTCGCACGGGCGCCTCACGCCACGCAGCATCGCGGAGCAGAACGGCTCCGGCGGACGACCCGCGGGG
>NZ_BONP01000065.1 GCF_016862775.1 Cellulomonas phragmiteti
AACAACCCCAGGGCATAGGTCGCCTGGTTCACCCCGAGCGGGACCGGGTCGATCCACGTCTCCAGGCGGTACTGCCCCCCGGCCATCGCAGCCAACCGCCGGTCGGTGACCATCTTGTCCTCGGCCACCACACCACCGGCCGCATCCACGACCCGCCACAACACGTTGGAGTTCGACGAGGTCACATCGAAGAACACCTCACCACCGGCCGGCACCCAGAACTCGTACGCATCACGCGAGACCCACGTCTCCAGGTTCCCCGCACCCGCAGCGGGCTTGCCGTTGGAGATCACCACCGGCGCGGTCTCCGGGACCACCCCCAGATCGAAGACCTGCTCGACCGGCGGGAAGTAGACCCGCAACGAGTACGTCCCGATCCGCTCGTTCTGCGAGGCCATCTGCAACCGGTACTGCCCCGCAGCCAGCTCCTGATCGAACCGCCACTTCCGGGAGTCCGACAACACCCCCGAGGCCACGACCCCACCAGCACCATCGAGCACCGACCACGACCCGTTCCACGCCCCACCCACCGGCTGGAACTCGGCCAGCACCCGCGACCCACCAGCCGGGACCTCGAACACGTACTGATCGACCGACGCCTTGGTCTCCAGGTTCCCCGCACCAGGACCCGGCTTGCCGTTGGACACCTCGACCACACCCGCACCCGGATCGACCTCGAACACCTGCGCCCCGGGCACCACC
>NZ_BONP01000066.1 GCF_016862775.1 Cellulomonas phragmiteti
TGATGTTCGACGAGCCGGAGGACTGGTAGCCCTCGGTCGCCATGATCATGTAGTTGTGGCTGCCCATCTGCATGCCCGCGCGCTGCCAGGCGCTGAAGTGGTTGCCGGCCGTGATGGTGCCGCCGGTGCGCTTGGACTGCCGGACCGACCAGAACTGCTTGAAGGTCTGGTTGCCCTGGATCGACGGGGCGTTGTACCGGGTCGTCTCGTAGATGTCGTAGGTGCCGCCGTCGGTGGTGACGGTGCCCTTGTGGGTGCCGGTCGGGCGGTACGTGCCCCACGAGTCGACGATGTAGTACTCGACGAGCGGTCCGGTGGTCCACCCGTACAGGGTCAGGTAGGCGTTGCCCGAGGGGTTGAACTGCCCCGAGTAGGACACCGCGCGGTTCGAGCCGGTGGACCAGCCCTTGCCGATGACGAAGTTGCCGGTGTTGCGCCACGACGTCGTGTAGTTGCCGCCGTTGCCCAGCACGGCCGAGACGGTGCCGGGGGCGTCGGTCCAGAACGAGTACCAGTACCCGCTGTGGGTGCCGGTCTGGTTGCTGTTGACGTTCTGCGCCGAGGCCGGGGCGGCCAGCGCGACCGTG
>NZ_BONP01000067.1 GCF_016862775.1 Cellulomonas phragmiteti
GCCGCGGCGGATGGCCTGGCGTTCGACGATGCCGAACCAGACCTCGACGAGGTTCATCCACGAGGCGTGGGTCGGGGTGAAGTGCACGATGATCCGTGGGTTCGCCTCGAGCCAGGCGCGGACCTCGGGGGTCTTGTGGGCGGCGTAGTTGTCCATCACCAGGTGCAGAGGCTGGTCGGGGTAGGCGCGGGCGACCTGCTTGAGGAACGCGAGGAACTCCTGGCGGCGGTGACGGGGCTTCATCGCCGCGGTGACCTTGCCGGTGGCGATCTCCAGCGCCGCGAACAGGGTGGACGTGCCGTGGCGGACGTAGTCGTGCGAGCGGCGCTCGATCAGGTGCGGCTGCATCGGCAGGACCGGCTGGGTGCGGTCCAGCGCCTGGATCTGGGACTTCTCATCCACGCACAGCACGACCGCGTTCTCCGGTGGCGCCAGGTACAGGCCGACGACGTCGGTGACCTTGGCGACCAGCTCGGGATCGGTGGAGAACCGGAAGGACTCGCTGCGCCAGGGCTGGACCCCGTAGGCCCGCCACG